>JBFXKG010000057.1:0-2516 GCA_050174015.1 Candidatus Krumholzibacteriia bacterium | reverse complement strand
ATGTCAACCGGGAGATGAAGAAGTACGAAGTGGACAGAAACCTGATCAGCTCACTGAAGTTGCAAAACCATCAGCAAAAAAAAACCCGCCCCCGAAGGGGCGGGCTTTAAATATTCTGAGTTCTGTTGACAGAATCAGAAGCTGAACTTGAATCCGACGCGAACGCGGAAGGGGTTGCCGCGCAGACCGTCGCCGTAAAACCAGCGGTCTTTCATGAAGCGGGGATCCAGGACGACGTCCTTTTCGGAAATGTCCCAGTTGGTGCTCAGCAACTCTTCCTCGGTGACCTCGGCGGCGCCCTGGTTGTAGTACTGGTGTACGGCCATGGCGGTCCGGGTGTTGAGGGCGTTGTCGACGTTGACGTTGAGCTGCAGGGTGTTCTTACCCAGCTTGATGTCGTAGGAGAAGTTGAGGTCCAGCAGGGCCAAAAAGCCGGTACGTCCGGCATCTCCGCGGCCGAAAGGCATGTAGCCTTCGGTGCCGATGTCCCAGAAAGTGGAGATGGGTACGCCGGTCATGCCGTTGAAAACGGCGCCCACGGTCAAGCCGAAGGGGAACATGTAGGAGCCGTAGGCCTTGAAGACGTGGGTGCGGTCAACGTTGAGCGGACCGTCGATTTCATTGAGATTCTTGTCGAAGCACATATACCACTGGTCGAAGTAGCGCTGCACGTTCGGATCGGTACGACCGTCCTCGTCACCGGAGGAGAGACCGGAGTAGTTACCGGTCTGACGGCTCCAGGTGTAGGCGAAGCCGCCCATCCAGTTGTTGGAGAACCGTTTCTCCACGGAGAGGTTGAGACCCCAGTAGTCACGCTTGGCCTTGGGGATGTAGGGGGTGCCGGGCAGCAGGAGGCCTTCGGCAATGGCGGCATCCCAGGCGGTGTTGATGAAGTCGCTGCCGGGGTTGCTGGTGTAGTACTGTTCGCCGTCGGGGGTCAGCACGCCGATGTCCTCGATGGTCCAGATGAGGTGCTTGTTCACCAGGCGGGCCTTGAAGGCGATGTCGCTGGTGATGCGCTGTTCGAAGCCCAGGGAGATTTCCTGCTGGCTCATGGCATGCATACCGGTATCGGTGGTGTCGAAGGAGGGCAGACGGAAATCGTACACATAGTACGGTGTCCCGTAGTCCCAGCTGTCGGTGCCGATGTTGGTGAACTCGTAGGTGTTCAGCGGGTAATAAGCGCTCTTCCACTTGAAGCCGCCGTAGGAACCGGCAGCCATGGAGAGCTTCATGACGTCGTAGAAGATACCGAACGATCCGGATACCTTGGTGCTGGCGTCACCCTTGATGTCCCAGACGAAACCCAGGCGCGGAGCCAGCTTGTCGCCGAAGCCCCAGTTGATGGGTTTGACATCGGCGTAATCCGGGTTGTCGCTGTAGGACGGGATGTACTCGGACTCGGCGCGGATACCGAAGTTGATGGTGAAGCGCTCGGCGATGGTCCAGCTGTCCTGCAGGTAGATGGCCCAGCGGTTGGCGTAGGCCTTGTAGAGGTCGCCGAAACCGCCGGTGTCCTCGTTGCTGCGGACGGCGTAGTAGCCGTAGGTGCCGCGGCCGTAGTTGGTGCCGTAGAGGATGCAGTCACGATCCCAGCCCAGCCAGACGATGGGGAAGGCTGCGGAGTTGTCGTAGTTCTGTCCCTGACGCACGAACTGGACGCCGGCTTTCCAGGCGTGGTCGCCGGCGAGGGTCAGGTAGTAGGAGAGGTCGAGATTGACGCTCATTTTCTCGTTTTTGGCCATGACCAGTGAATAGGGATAAGCGGAAGCGCTTCTCCAGCCGGTGGGCCGGACCCATTCAGCGGGGATGTCGAGCTGGGCGTTGCTGGTGACGGCGTAGCTGGCCGGCTGTTCCTGGGCGAAACGCCAGTAGGGCTCGGTGGGGGCCACCAGCGGATCGGTCTGGTTGGTCATGAAGTAGCCGCCGCGCAGGTTGACCTGCAGGTTGCCCACGTTCCAGTCCAGGGTCATGTTGGCCGAGTAGTTGGGGTAGGTGTAGCCGTAATCATCGGGGGAGACGGTGGGCTCTGGAGAGTCGGTGGAAGTGGCCAGGTTGCCCTTGTACTTGTAGGTGTTGGACACCATGCCGGCGCTGACGCGCAGGTTGGGGGCGATCTGGCTGGTCAGTTTGAAGTTGTAGTTCCAGTAGGTTTCGGTGCGTTTCCAGTCCTTGGCGATGTAGTCTTCGGTGTCACCGGTGCGGTGGTTGACCGTCCGGGTGTTGGTGTAGTAGATGGGCATGAAGGAGCCGAAGAACCACAGCTTGTCCTTGATGATGTAGCCGCCCAGGTTGAAGCCGCCTTCGAGTCGGTGCTCGTTGTTGTCACCGATGATCTCGTTGTACTTGTAGTACCGGGCGGTCTGCTGGTCCGGATCGGTGTGATCCAGGTCGAGACGGTCGCTGTACTCGCCACGGAGCGGGGCGCCCTGGTAATAACCGATAATCTCGCCGTGGAACTCGTTGCCGCCGGAACGGGTGATGACGTTGATCACGCCGCCCAGGGAGCCGCCGAA
>JBFXKG010000056.1:0-2546 GCA_050174015.1 Candidatus Krumholzibacteriia bacterium | reverse complement strand
TGCCGCCGCCGACCACCAGGGCCGCCTTGTTGACCGGCAGCTCGAACTCCTGCAAGGGCTCCAGGCGGGTCGAGCGGGCCACCGACATGCGGATGATCTCCTTGGCCTTCTGGGTGGCCTTTTCCTTTTCCTTGGAGTGTACCCAGGAACAATGTTCGCGGATGTTGGCCATTTCGTAGAAGTACTGGTTGATGCCGCCCTCGCGCACCGTGTCGCGGAAGAGGGGTTCGTGGGTGCGGGGCGTGCAGGCGGCCACGACCACCCGGTTGAGCCCTTTCTCCCGGATCGTGTCGGTGATCTGCTGGGCGTTCTCCGTGGAACAGGCAAACAGGCTCTCCTGGGCATGGACCACATGGCCCAGGGTGGCGGCGTATTCGACCACATCGGGCACATCCACCACGCGGCCGATGTTGGCCCCGCAGTGGCACACGAACACGCCGACCTTGAGTTCCTCGTTGGAGACGTCCCTTTCCGGGGGATATTCGCGGGCCTGGGCCAGGTCGCCCCGGCGGTGGGCGAGCAGTTGGCCGCACTGGGCCTCGGCGCCGCTGGCACTCATGACCGACTCGGGGATGTCGAGGGTGCCCTGGAAGGCGCCGCTGACGAAAATGCCCGGACGCGAGGTCGCGATGGGGTTGGTCATCTGGTTCATGCAGAACTGATGGTGGTTGAGTTCGATGCCGAACTTGGCGGCCAATCCCTGCACGTCGGCCGGGGGCGCCAGACCCACCGAGAGCACCACCATGTCGAACTCCTCTTCCTTGACCCCCTGGTCCACGGTCGAATAGCGGATGGTGACGTTCCGGGTCTCGGGGATCTCCCGGCCGACGGAGACGTAAGAGCGGATGAACCGCGTGTCGGCCAGTTTTTCGGCACGCTGGTAGAAGCGTTCGAAGTCCTTGCCAAAGGCCCGGATATCGTTATGGAAGATCGTGGCCTGGATATCCTCGTCGTGGTCCTTGGCCAGGATGACCTGCTTCTGGGTGTAGGCGCAGCACACGGCCGAGCAGTAGCTGTTGCCGCCCTCGGTCACCTGGCGGGAGCCGACACACTGGATCCAGGCGATGCGGTGGGGATGCTTGCCGTCCGACGGCCGCCGGATCTCGCCATCATAAGGACCGGTGGAGCAGAGGATGCGCTCGAAGTCGAGGCTGGTGACCACATTGGCGAACTTGCCGTAGCCATAGTCGCCCCGGGGCCGGGGATCGAACACCTCGTAGCCCGGTGCCAGCACGATGGCGCCCACTTCCACCTCGATCTTCTCCGGCTTCTGGTGCAGGTCGATGGCGTCGTTCTTACAGGCGCCCTGGCAGATCGTGCATTTCTCGTCCTGAAGGAAAAGGCAGGTCTCGGGATCGATATAGGTGATCAGCGGCACGGCCTGGGAGAAGTAGATGTGAATCGCCTTGTTCAGCGACAGGTTCTGGTTGTAGGGGTCCGGTACCTTGACCGGGCAGTACTCCACGCAAACCGTGCAACCCGTGCAGTTCTCCTCGATGATGTAGCGCGGCTTCTTGACCAGGGTCACCAGGAACTCACCGGCCTCGCCCTCCACGCTCTTCACGTCCGTGTAGGTCAGAATGTCGATGTTGGGATGCCGGCTGCACTCGATGAACTTCGGCGACTCGATGCACATGGAACAGTCGTTGGTCGGAAAGGTCTTGTCCAGCTGGGCCATCTTGCCGCCGATGGCCGGCGACTTGTCCACCAGATACACCTTGAACCCCGTCTCGGCCAAATCCAGCGCCGCCTGGATCCCGCTGATCCCCCCACCGACAACCATGACATCGATGCGCTTCGTTTTCTCGGTACAGTTGTCCATCAACCCGTCCATTGGTTCTCTTTCCAATTTTCTTGTCCTTGTCAGGTTAACGCGGTTGGCTACAGCACGTCCTGGACGATTTCGGTGATATCCTTGACCGCCAGGACCTCCTCGACTTCCAGGTTCAGGCGGCTCTCCTCAAAGTTGGTGATGCAGTAGGGGCAGGCCGTGACCAGCTCCTGGGCGCCCACGTCCATGGCCTGGTGCAGCCGGATGTCGGAAAAACGCTCCTCCTTGGGCGTGTCCATCCAGATCCGGCCCCCACCGCCGCCGCAGCACAGGCTGTCCACGCGGTTGTCGGCCAGCTCCACCAGCTCCAGACCGGGAATCTTTTGCAGCACCGCCCGCGGCTCGTCGTAGATCCCGTTGTGCCGGCCCATGTAGCAGGGATCGTGGTAGGCCACTTTCTTCGCGTAGGATCCGGTCAGTTCCAGCTTGCCGGATTCGATCAGCTCGAGCAGGTACTGGGTGATGTGGACCACCTCGAAGTTGGCCATGAACTCGGGATATTCGTTCTTCAGCGTGTGGTAGCAGTGGGGCGAGGAGACCAGGATGCGCTTGACCCCGTTGTCGATGAAGGTCTTGATGTTTTCCCGTGCCAGATTCTTGAAAACGGTCTCGCTGCCGGTCTTGCGGATGCTCTCGCCGCAGCAGTTTTCCTTCTCGCCGAGAATGCCGAAATCGATGCCGGCCTTGTTCAGGATGTTGGCCGTGGCCACGGCCA
>JBFXKG010000055.1:0-2690 GCA_050174015.1 Candidatus Krumholzibacteriia bacterium | reverse complement strand
TGTTCGGGCATGTGGAGCGTCCCCGGGACATCGTCCGCCATCTTGACGAGATCCGGCGGCTCCAGGACCGGACAGGCGGCTTCACGGCCTTCATCCCCTGGACCTTCCAGCCCGCCAACACCGCCATTTCCGTCGCGCCCAGGACATCGGCGGAGTATCTGAAGGTGCTGGCCCTCTCCCGGATCTATCTCGACAATGTCCCCAACCTCCAGGCATCCTGGGTGACCCAGGGACCCAAGATCGCCCAGACGGCCCTGGCCTTCGGCGCCAACGATCTGGGCAGCACCATGATCGAGGAGAACGTGGTGGCGGCCGCCGGCGTCGCCTTCAGGCTCCCCAAATCCGAGATGGTCCGGCTCATCGGTACGGCAGGATTTGAGGCGGTTCAGCGGGACTGCTTCTACACCCACCTGAAGACGGCATCCCCGTCCCCATGAATGCCGCAACCCCCAGGATCCTCGACACCCGACAGGACGCTGCGACCCACCGGGCCGGCTGGGTGGTCGCGGCTCCCGATCGGATCATCCGGAACGGCTGTGTCGCCGCGGCGGACGGCCGCATCATCGCCGTGGGACCGCGCGCCGCCATGCCTGCGGGCCTCCCGGTTCAGGACCACGGTCCCGGGACGCTCATGCCGCTGCTGATCAACGCCCACACCCACCTCGAGCTGTCGGCCCTGGCCGGAAGGTTGCCGTTGGACCGGGGGTTCCGGTTCTGGGTGCGCCGGCTCATGGCGGAACGCGCGGCCCTGAGCCCCAAGGCCCTGGTCGACGCTGCGAAAGAGGGCATCGATGCCCTTGCGGCCGGGGGATGCGGGGTGACGGCGGAGGTGTCGACCCTGGGCCTCACCTGGGAACCGCTCAGGGATTCGGGGCTTTCGGGGGTCTGGTTTCGAGAGTTTCTGGGAAACCCCCCAGCTGGAACCGAGGCGGCCCTCCCCGATTCGACGCCGCTTCTGACCGCCGCGGCAGCCGGACACGGCCCCCATACCACCGACCCGGCCTTTCTGAGGCGCCTCAAGACCACGGCGCGCCGCGGGGGAAGGCCGTTCTCGATCCATTTGGGGGAATCGGAGGACGAACAGGATTTTCTCACGACGGGAAAGGGGGCCTGGGCCGACTTTCTGACGGAACGGGGGATCGACTTCTCCGGGTGGCCCCTCCCGGCCGACGGGCCGGTGCCCTATGCGGACCGTCTCGGGATTCTGGACGCCGGAACCCTGGCCGTCCACCTGATCCATGCCGGCCCGGGGGATTTCGACATCCTTCGGGAGCGCGGGGTCCACGTCTGCCTCTGCCCCCGGAGCAACCGGAATCTCCACGGCAGACTGCCGGACCTGCCGGGCATGCTCGACGCGGGACTCGCTCCCTGCCTGGGAACCGACAGCTTGGCCGGCACCGAATCCCTTTCGATCCGAGACGAAATGGCCTTCTCGGCCCGGGCCTATCCCGGCGTGCCGCCGGAAACGATCCTGGCCATGGCGACCCGAAACGCCGCCGCCGCCCTGCACCTGTCGGATCAATTCGGCAGCCTCGCGCCGGGGAAATCGGCAGGCATCCAGTACCTGCCCGCCACCGCACCCACCCCGTCCGCCCTGATGGAGCGCATTGTCCATGACCCCACGACATGACCCCTGTTTCCCCGGCGGGACTCCGGAAGACACCGGGAGCCGCTCATACGAACCGGTTCGGGTCGGCCGCATCAGCTACATGAACGTGGCCCCCGTCTACTACGGTCTCAACAACGGGCAAAAACCCGACTGGATGGCGATGACCTGCGCACCGCCCGCCGCCCTGAACGCCATGATGGCGGCGGGCGAACTGGACGTCAGCCCGGTCTCATCGGCGGCCTATGCCCGGCATCAGGACAAATGGCTGATCCTGCCGGACCTCTCCATCGCCTGTTTCGGGCCGGTCATGAGCGTCCTGCTGGTGAGCCGCCACCCTTTCGCCGGCCTGGCAGGCAGAAAGGTCGTCCTGACCCGTGAATCCGCAACGGCCGCGGCGCTCACCCGATACCTCCTGGCATCGGACGGCATCCGCCCGTGTCTCACCGTCGGCCGCGTTCGCAGAGCGGACGACCTGCCCGACGACACCGGCGCCGCCCTGGTCATCGGCGACGCCGCTCTCCGGGAGCCCTGGGCCGCCCGGTTCGACCACGTCTGGGATCTGGGAGCGATGTGGCGGGAACGGACCGGTCTGCCCTTTGTCTTCGCCCTCTGGGTCGTCCGGAAATCCTTTGCCGAAGCCCATCCGGACCGGGTGTCGGCCGTCCTCCACCAGTTTTACCGCTCCAGGAGCGCCGGAGCCGGACACCTCTCCCGGATCCTTCCCGAAGCGGCGGACCGCCTCGGGATCTCGCCGGAGATGTGCCGGCGCTACTACCACCGGCTCCGCTACACCCTCGATTCCGCCCAAATGGCGGGCCTCTCCGCGTTCTTTCGGGGGCTCTATGCCGAAAGGATCATTTCCCGGCCGGTGGGCCTCTCCCTCTTTCGGGATCCCGGACTCCAGAATGCCCCCGGCCACGAAAGACCTATCGCGTCAGCGTGCCGTAGATCCTGAGCAGCTTGGCCGGCAGTTCCCGGACATCCGAGATGACATTGTGGTGAAAGCTGCCGTAGAGGTCGTCCAACCGCTCGTCGCCAAGGATATTGACGGTGATGGCCCGGGCATGGACGCCTTTGGCCC
>JBFXKG010000054.1:0-2704 GCA_050174015.1 Candidatus Krumholzibacteriia bacterium | reverse complement strand
CCCTGCGGGGGCGTGGATCGCCACTGACGGGATCCGGGACAGGAGCCAGCGCACCCCAGTCGCCCCCCCTGCGGGGGCGTGGATTGAAACTGCTTCTTCGGGGCCACCGCGCCCTTGCGATCACCGTCGCCCCCCATGCGGGGGCGTGGATTGAAACATGTTCTCGGACTGGACAAGCCGGAGCGCATTGAGTCGCCCCCCATGCGGGGGCGTGGATTGAAACTGCTTCTGTTTTGGCCTTATCTTCGGCCCGCGCGTCGCCCCCCATGCGGGGGCGTGGATTGAAACATGGAGGTAAACGATATTGCATCTGCCCAAAAGGTCGCCCCCCATGCGGGGGCGTGGATTGAAACTTTTGATTCGGCTATCTTCTCGATCGCCGCCCGAAGTCGCCCCCCATGCGGGGGCGTGGATTGAAACATGATGATTTTGATGGTTGGCCCGATGTTCATTCTAGAAGCTCATGAAGGCCGAATGGCCTTGGCTCCATTGAAGAATGTTGGCGGAAGGTGAAAGGTTTCTGTTGTCTGAACCTGGTTTTGGTCGAGTTGGAGATCGGCCTGTCGGGAATGGTCATCCGGTATCCTCCAGGCATGGTTCCCTTTATTGACAACCGGAGTGTTTTTCGTGAAAATGGCGGATTCCGAGGAGTTGTCGTCATGTCGAAACGCAGCTTGATTTTTGTTTGCTTGCTGTTCATGCTTTGGGGCTCCGGCGCAGCCGCCGTTCGGGAGACGGTGCGGTTCAAACCCGGAACGGATTCAGCCGAAATAACCGGCAATGTCATACGCGGTGAAGTGGACCGTTACGAATTGACGGCCAAAGAAGGCCAGACCATGACAGTGAGTATCACGGCCGAGGAAGACAACGCCGCCTTCACCATCTACCTGCCCGGCTGGGAGGAAAAGACCGAAGACGACATGACCTTCATCGAGGGAGCGACCCTGACCGGAGCCGGTGAGGGGGAGGATGCCGTGAACTGTGAGGCGAAATTGCCCGCCGGGGGCAGGTACCTCATCGAAGTCGGCGGAACCCGGGGCAACGCCTCCTACAAGTTGAAAATCACCATCCAATAAGGAACCGTTCAAAGCCTTGACAACGATTGCTCCACCGCCTACACTCAGCGGGTGGGATGTCTGAAAATACCCGAAAAATCAAACCATCGTAAAGGAGTGGATACATGACCGAACAGACCCAAGAGAAATTTCCCCGCAGTTTCTGGACCGCCAACCTGACCGAGCTGTTCGAGCGGGGCGCCTACTACGCCATGGCCAGTTTCGTGGTCATCTACCTGGGCAAACTGGGCCTCGGCTCCTACTGGCCCAGCACCATGAACGGCCTGCTCTGGGGCCTGCTCTACTTCCTGCCCATCCTGTCGGGCACCGTGGCCGACCAGATCGGCTTCAAGCGCTCCCTGCTGATGGCCTTCGTCCTGCTCAGCATCGGCTACTTCCTGATGGGCTACCCCGTCTGGTTCGGTGGGGCCGAAATGGCCGAGCAGGCCTCGGCGGACATGATGGCCGGCATCGATATCCTGATCCCCCTGATGGGGGCCATCCTGCTCATCGGCCTGGGCGGCTCCTTCGTCAAGCCCTGCATCTCCGGAACGGTGCAGAAAACCGCCGGCAGCCGGGCCACCCTGGGCTTCGGCATCTTCTACATGATCATCAACATCGGCTCCCTGCTGGGCCGGGGCGTCAGTTACGTCACCCGTACCCGCTACAACCTCAGCTACATCTTTCTGGTGGCCCTGGTCTTCTCCATCCTGGCCTTCTTCGCCGTGCTCTTCTTCTACCGGGATCCGGACCGGGAATCCGGGCTGGAAGGGAAAAAGCCGCGCAAGAGTGTCGGCCGCATCCTGGTGGACATGGTCAAGGTGCTGGGGAACGGCCGTTTCGCCCTGTTCCTGCTGGTCTCCAGCGGGTTTTTCTTTCTCTACGCCCAGGTCTACAACGTGCTTCCCCTCTACCTGAGCCGATCGGTGGACCCCAACGCCCCCATCGACCTGATCACTATGGCCAACCCCTTCGTCATCGTCTTTTTCCAGCTGCTCATCACCAAGACCTTCGGGAAGATGAAGCCCATCGCCTCCATCGTCGTCGGTACGGTCATCATCGGTCTCTCCATGATCATCAACATCCTGCCCATCCTGCTGCAGGGCGGTGTCCGGAACATGGTGCTGGGTGACCTGATGCCCATCGGCTCCCTGTTCATCACCCTGACCGTGGGGCTCATCGCCTTCGGCGAACTGTTCACCTCGGCCCGGACCTACGAATACATCGGCTCCCTGGCTCCGAAAGGTCAGGAAGGCTTGTTTCTGGGCTATGCCAACCTGCCCATGGCCATCGGTGCCCTGGTGGGCAACCCGGTGGGAGCGGTCATCTTCAACGAAATCATGTGCAAAAACTCCACAGTGCAGCAGCTGGACGGTAAAACCAGCCTGCTCAATCTGGATCCCTTCTGGAGCGGACTGGGCTGGGTGGTGCTCATGTCCATCGGCCTGCTGTCGGCCCTGAGCATGTGGCTCTACAACCGCTGGCTGATCCGGAAAACGGCGTAGATCAGAATGAAACCGGCGAAAATCGCGATTTTCCGCTTTGCTTCGCCCTTGCATGGAGAGGCGGCTCTGCTGGAAAGCCACCGGCCTCTGTTTACCGCCCTGAGCCGGGAATTCGAAATTCTCCGGGCGGAACCGGGGCAGGAG
>JBFXKG010000053.1:0-2838 GCA_050174015.1 Candidatus Krumholzibacteriia bacterium | reverse complement strand
CTACTTCGGCAACCGGATCGATCTGGTCATCGACGGCGGACCGGTCTCCGGCCTGCCCTCCAGCGTCATATCCCTCATCGACGACGAGCCGGAAATCCTGCGCGAAGGCCTCGGCGACGTCAGCAGTCTCTAACTCACCGCTGCAAAAGACCAAATTCCAATGACCAATGACCAATGACTAATGACTAATACACCCCCTCCATCAGTGCCGCCGGCCGCCCCTGGAACAGCAGGCCGAAGATCTCGCCCCACCGGCTCTCCATGATCGTCTTGATCAGCGACAGGCGCTTTTCGCGGGCGTAGACCATCTCCACCGGCCCCTGAACCCCGGCCAACTCCCCGGCCCAATCCACGGCGTCCTCCAGATTGCCCAGCCGATCCACCAGGCCCAGCGCCCGGGCCTCTTCGCCGGTGTAGATGCGGCCGTCGGCCAGGGCCTCCACCCGGGAAGGTTCCATGGCACGCCCCTCGGCGATGTCCCGGATGAACTGGTGATGGATCTGGTCGCTGAGCCGCTGCAGTACCTCTCGTTCCTCGGGCGCCATCTCGCGCATCGGAGATCCCAGGTCCTTGAACTCCCCGCTTTTGATCACCACCGGCGTCAATCCGATCTTCTCCAGCAGTTCGCGAAAATTGGTAAACCCCATGATCACGCCGATGCTGCCGGTGATGGTGCCGGGGCTGGCTACGATCCCGCTGCTGGCCGCAGCGGCGTAGTAGCCCCCGGAAGCGGCCACGGCCCCGAAAGAGGCGACGATTTTTTTGGCTTCGGCGGTTTGCTGCACGGCACGAAACACCTCCTGGGACGGCGCCACGGCGCCCCCGGGCGAATCGATGCGCAGCACGATGGCCTCGATGGATTCGTCCTCGCGCATCTTTTTCAAATCCGCCAAAACGTCCTTGGCGTCAGCGAGGACGCCGGAGACCTCGACGATCCCCACCTGGGGCAGGTCGCTGTCCGCCTTGCCCATGCCGCTGCGATGGACCGTGAAGGCCACCATCGCACTGACGATGAAGGAAGAGGCGGTGCCGAGGGCGGCCAGCACCAGGATGAAAAACAGAAAGGGATGGCGACGGGAGAACATGGCTTGCTCCGGGAGCCGGCCGCCCCGGCGAGGCCAATGGCCGGCGGCTCAGAAAGGGGTAGTTGCTGGTTTCAGGCGCAAATACAACGACCGGCGCCGGGCTGCCAGAGCCCGGCGCCGGTCGTTACAACAGGGCGCAGGAGAAAAGCCGGCCGGGCGGCCGCAGAGGGATCAAGCCTCTTCGTCTTCTCCATGGTTTTGACTGTTGAGCTTCTCCTGGAGGTTCTCCCGCAGAATCTCGCCGAAGGCCGAGGTCGGCTGCCGCATGCTGCTGACATACTCGCTGAGCATGGCCTGGTCATCGGGCATGTCCAGGCGCTTGATGGACAGGCCGATGCGCCGCTCGTCGCTGTTGATGTTCATCACCCGGGCGGTGATCAGGTCTCCGACGTTGAACATCCCCACCGGCGTCTTGATCTTCTCCTTGCTGATCTCCGACACGTGCACCAG
This sequence comes from Candidatus Krumholzibacteriia bacterium, assembly GCA_050174015.1. Taxonomy (GTDB): domain Bacteria; phylum Krumholzibacteriota; class Krumholzibacteriia; order LZORAL124-64-63; family LZORAL124-64-63; genus JAHJTW01. The sequence continues at coordinate 1,303 of JBFXKG010000053.1, read as the reverse complement.
CCCCTCGATGCCCTCTTCCAGTTCCACAAGCACACCGAAATCGGTGAGGTTGGTCACGGTGCCGGTGATCTCCTTGCCCACGTCGTAGCGCTCGTTGACGGTTTCCCATGGATCGGATTGAAGCTGCTTGATGCCCAGGGAGAAACGCTCGGACTTCTTGTCGATGTCCAGCACCACCGCCTGCACCAGGTCGCCCTTCTTGTACAGATCACCGGGGTGCTTGATGCGCTTGGTCCAGGAAAGGTCGCTGATGTGCACCAGACCGTCGATGCCCTCGTCGATCCCGATGAACAGACCGAAATCGGTGATATTCTTGATGCGCCCCTCGATGGTGGTGCCCACCGGGTACTTTTCGCTGATCACGTCCCAGGGGTTGGGCTTGGCCTGCTTCATCCCGAGAGAGATGCGCCGGGCGTCCGGCTTGATATCCAACACCACCGCTTCGACCGCGTCGCCGACGGCCACCACCTTGGAGGGATGCCGGATCTTGCGCGTCCAGCTCATCTCCGAGACGTGGATCAGCCCCTCGATGCCTTCCTCCAGTTCCACGAAGGCGCCGTAGTCCGTCAAGCTGACCACCCGGCCGGTGACCCGCGAGCCCACGGGGTACTTCTCGGCCGCCGTGGTCCACGGATCGGGGGTGAGCTGCTTCATGCCCAGCGAAACGCGCTCCTTCTCCAGGTCGAGGTTGAGGACCTTGACCTGGATCTCGTCGCCGATGGCGAACAGATCCGATGGATGCTTGACCCGGCCCCAGGAGATGTCGGTGATGTGCAGCAGGCCGTCCACGCCTCCCAGATCGACGAAGACGCCGTATTCGGTGATGTTCTTGACCACGCCGTCCACCACCTTGCCCTCGTGGATCGAAGCGAGGGTGGCGCTGCGCTTGGCCTCGCGTTCGGCCTCGAGGATCACCCGCCGGGAAAGCACGATGTTGCTGCGCTTGCGGTTGTACTTGAGGACCTTGAACTCGAAGGTCTGGCCGACCATCTCGTCCAGGTTGCGGATCGGTCTCAGGTCCGCCTGGCTTCCGGGCAGGAAGGCCTGGACGCCGATATCCACCGAGAAACCGCCCTTGACCCGCGAGGTAATGATGCCGGTGATGGTGCCGTCGTTGTCGTAGGTCTCCTTGATCTCTTCCCAGACCTTGACCTTCTCGGCCTTTTCCTTGGAGAGGACCACCACCTCGTTCTCGTCGTCCCACCACTCGACCATCACTTCGACGGTGTCGCCCACCTCGGCCCGGATTTCCCCGTTTTCATCCTTGAACTCGTGGATCCGGATCTGTCCTTCGCTCTTGTAG
>JBFXKG010000052.1:0-2874 GCA_050174015.1 Candidatus Krumholzibacteriia bacterium | reverse complement strand
GTCTGGAACTGCTCCTTGGTGAGGGTCTGGGTCTTGGCCACCGACTTGACGTCGATCTGGGCCGCAACCGCAGAGACGGTGATCTGCTCGGTGACCTCGCCCATCTTCATGGGAACGTTGAGGGTGATGGTCTGCTCGGCGACCAGGTTGACGTTCTTCTGCACCACGGTCTGGAGACCCTGGAGGGTGAAAGTCAGCGTGTAGACGCCGGGGGTCAGGTTGAGCAGTTTGTAGGCTCCGTTTTCATCGGAGACTGCAGTGGCTTTACCGACCAGCCGGGGGCTGGTGGCTTCCACCAGGACACCGGGGACCGTGGAACCATCTTCAAGCAGGATGGTACCCATGATCTTACCGGTGGTCGACTGGGCCATCAGTCCGCCTGTAGCGAGCAGGAGACAAAGGCTCAGCAAAGAAGCTCTTTTGAGAAAGCTCGTCATAAAAACCTCCTTTATGGTTTTATGTTTTCGTTGCCTGATACATGGTATGCATGAAGCGTACCAATGTGATAAATGTTTGTAAAACGTTGCGAAACAGGGATGAAATGCACACAGAAAGGGTTGAAAAATTCAGTTGTGAATCATGTTTCAAACGAATGGGAATAGAGAGTTATTTGTTCTTGATTGGGGATTAAATGAGCAGAAACGATGTCCAAATATCCAATATTTTGGATAAGGCGTACAAAAAAACTGATAAAAAAAACCCGCCCCCGAAGGGGCGGGCTTTCGATGTTCTGAAATCCTGAAAAAAGAAATCAGAAGCTGAACTTGAAGCCGAGGGTCACGCGAAGCGGGGTGCCGCGCAGGCCGTCGCCGTAAAGCCAGCGATCTTTCTTGTAACGGGGATCCAGGACGGGATCCTTGGTGCTGATGTCCCAGTTGCCGGTGAGGAGTTCCTCGTCGGTCACCGCGATTTCGCCCTGGTTGTAGTATTGGTGTACAGACATGGCGGTACGGGTGTTGAGCAGGTTCTCCACGTTGACGTTGAGCTGGAGGGTGTTTCTGCCCAGCTTGAGATCGTAGGACAGGTTGAGGTCCACCAGGGCCAGGAAGTCGGTCCGACCCTCTGTGCCTCGGTTGAAGGGCATGTAGCCCTCGGCGCCGATGTCCCAGAAGGTGGAGATGGGTACGCCGGTCATGCCGTTGAGGGTGAGGCCGGCGGTGAGGCCGAAGGGGAACATATAGGAGCCGTAGGCCTTGAAGACATGGGTGCGGTCCACGTTGAGGGGACCGTCGATCTCGTTGATGTTCTTGTCGTAGGCCAGGTACCAGAGGTCGAACATGCGCTGCACGTTGGTGTCGGTGCGGCCGTCCTCGTCACCGGAGGAGAGGCCGGAGTAGTTGCCGGTCTGACGGCTCCAGGTGTAGGCGAATCCGCCCATCCAGTTGTTGGAGAACCGTTTCTCCAAGGACAGGTTGACTCCCCAATAGTCCCGTTTGGCCTTCGGGATATCCGGGGTACGAGGATCCAGAACACCGGCTTCCTTGGCGATGATCCAGGATTCCTTGAGAAAGTCGCTGCCGGGGTTGGTGGTGTAGTAGTGTTCACCTTCGGGAGTCTGGACGCCGATGTCCTCGATGGCCCAGAGCAGCTTCTTGTTGACCACGCGGACCTTCAAAGCGATATCGCTGGTTACGCGCTGTTCGAAACCCAGGGAGAGTTCCCGCTGGCTCATGGCCTTCATGTCGGGGTCGGTGCTGTCAAATGAAGGGATGCGATAGTTCTGAACCACGAAGGGAGTACCGTAATTGAACCCTTCCTGGCCGATCTGGGTGAACTCGTAGGTGTTCAGCGGATAGTAGGCGGAGGACCACATGAAGCCACCGTAGGAGCCGGCGGCCATGGAGAGTTTCATGACGTCGTAGAAGATGCCGAAGGATCCGAACACTTTCGTGCTGGCATCTCCCTTGATGTCCCAGATGAAGCCCACCCGCGGAGCCAGCTTGTCGCCGAAGCCCCATTCGATGGCCTTGACGTCGGAGAATTCCTCGAGAGCGCTGTAGGAGGGGATGTACTCGGACTCGGCCCGGACACCGAAGTTGACGGTGAACCGTTCGCCGATGGTCCAGCTGTCCTGCAGGTAGAGGGCCCAGCGGTTGGCGTAGGCTTTGTAGTAATCGCCGAAGGGACCGGCATCGTCGTTGCCGCGAACGGCGTAATAACCGTAGGTGCCGCGGCCGTAGTTGTTGCCGGCCACGATGCAGTCACGGTCCCAGCTGAGCCAGACGATGGGGTAGGCGGCTGTGTTGTCGTAGTTCTGTCCCTGTCGCACGAACTGGACACCGGCTTTCAGGGCGTGGTCGCCGGCCAGGGTCAGGTAGTAGGAGAGGTCGAGATTGACGCTCATCTTTTCGTTCTTGGCCTTCTGCAGCATGTAGGGGTAGGCCGAGGCGCTGCGCCAGCCGGTGGTTCTCTTCCATTCATCGGGAATATCCAGCTGGGCATTGCTGGTGGCGGCGTAGCCGGCCTCGTTGGCGAAGCGCCAGTAGGGCTCGGATGGCTTGACCAGGGGGTCGGTCTCGTTGGTCATGAAGTAGCCGCCGCGCAGGTTGACCTGCAGGCTGCCCACGTTCCAGTCCAGGGTCAGGTTGGCCGAGTAGTTGGGGTAGGTGGAACCGTAATCGTCGGGGCTGACGGTGGGTTCCGCCGCATCGGCCGAAGTGGCCAGGTTGCCCTTGTACTTGGAGGTGTTGGACACCAGACCGGCGCTGACGCGCAGGTTGGGGGCCAGCTGACCGGTCAGCTTGAAGCTGTAGTTCCAGTAGGTTTCGGTCCGTTTGTAGTCCTTGGTGATGTAGTCTTCGGTGGCACCGGTACGGTGGTTCACCGTGCGGGTGTTGGTGTAGTAGACCGGCATGAAGGAGCCGAAGAACCACA
>JBFXKG010000051.1:0-3204 GCA_050174015.1 Candidatus Krumholzibacteriia bacterium | reverse complement strand
TCATCCTGGGTGAAATGCTTGAGCACGATGGCATCCGCCGGGCAAACGGCGTTGCATAGACCGTCCCCCTTGCACAAGATCGGGTTCACCGTGGCCTTCTTGCCGATCGCCGTCTCCTTGAAGTCGATGGCGCCATAGGTACAGGCGGTGATGCAGGCACCGCAGGCCACGCATTCCTTCTCCTTGACTTCGCAGACCGCGCCCGAGGCCAGCACCGAATCCTTGCTCAGGATCGTTACCACCCGGCCGGCGGCGCCATAGGCCTGGCTGATGGTCTCGGTGATGTGTTTGGGGTACTGGGCGGTTCCGCACAAGAAAACTCCGTCGGCGGCAAAATCCACCGGCCGCAGCTTGACATGCGCCTCCTGAAAGAAGCCGTCCGGGTTCATGGCCACCTTGAAGAACTTGGCCATCTGCGGATTCGTTTGCGGTGGCACCACGGCGGCGGCCAGGGTCAACAGCTCGGCCTCGATCATCAGCCGGTCGCCCAGTACCGGATCGGTGACGGTGACGACCACGCCGGGATCGCCGGCTTCCACCTCGGGCTTGTCCTCGGGCGTGTAGCGGATAAAGCGGATGTTGTTGTCCGCAGCCTCGCGGTAATAATCTTCCTTGAACCCGTAGGCACGGATATCGCGGAAGAGAATGTAGATATCCATCTCGGGATTGATGGCCCGCAATTTCAGGGCATTCTTGATCGAGTGGCTGCAACAGACGCGGGAGCAGTAGTTGCGGTCTTCGTTGCGGCAGCCCACGCACTGGATCATCACCAGGCTCTGGGCACCGGCCAGCCGTTCATCCTGGCCGGCGATCATCTCTTCCAGCTCGATTGAGGTGACCACATTCTCGTTTTCGCCGTACAGGTATTCGGATGGCTGGTACTCTTCGGCACCCGTGGCGATGACCGCGGCGCCGTGTTTGATCGTTTTGGTCTGGTAGCCCGATTTGACGGTGGTGATAAAGTTGCCCACATAGCCGTCCACCGTCGTGATGGTGGCATCCAGGGTGACCCGCACGTTGGGGTGTTTGTACACCTTTCCGATCAGATCGGCGAGGTAGGCCTGAACGTCCATGCCCTCCAGGGTGAAGTGGAGTCTGCGGGCCATGCCGCCCAGGTCGCTCTCCTTTTCAAGCAGATGCACCGTGAACCCCTGGTTGGCCAGGCTCAAGGCGCAGGTCATGCCGGCAATGCCGCCACCGACCACCAAGGCCGCCTTGTTGACCGGCAGCTCGAATTCCTGCAAGGGCTCCAGGCGGGTCGAGCGGGCCACCGACATGCGGATGATCTCCTTGGCTTTCTGGGTGGCCTTCTCCTTCTCCTTGGAATGAACCCAGGAACAGTGCTCGCGGATGTTGGCCATCTCATAGAAGTACTGGTTGATGCCACCCTCGCGCACCGTATCGCGGAAGAGCGGTTCGTGGGTCCGGGGTGTGCAGGCTGCCACGACTACCCGGTTGAGTCCTTTTTCGCGGATCGTGTCGGTGATCTGCTGAGCGTTCTCCGTGGAACAGGCGAAAAGGCTCTCCTGGGCGTGGACCACATGACCCAGGCTGGAGGCGTATTCGACCACATCGGGCACATCCACCACGCGGCCGATGTTGGCTCCGCAATGGCACACGAACACCCCCACCTTGAGTTCCTCGTTGGAGACGTCCCTTTCTGGCGGATACTCGCGGGCCTTGGCCAGGTTGCCCCGGCGGTAGGCGAGCAGTTGGCCGCACTGGGCCTCGGCCCCGCTGGCGCTCATGACCGACTCGGGGATATCGAGGGGGCCCTGGAAGGCGCCGCTGACGAAGATGCCCGGGCGTGAGGTCGCGATGGGGTTGGTCATCTGGTTCATGCAGAACTGGTGGGCGTTGAGTTCGATGCCGAACTTGGTAGCCAGGCCCTGCACGTCGGCCGGTGGGGCCAGGCCGACGGAGAGCACCACCATGTCGAACTCCTCTTCCTTGACACCGTCATCCACGGTCGAATAGCGGATCGTGACGTTCTGGGTCTCGGGGATCTCCCGGCCGATGGAGACGTAGCTGCGGATAAAACGGGTGTCGGCCAGTTTTTCGGCACGCTGGTAGAAGCGTTCGAAGTCCTTGCCAAAGGCCCGGATGTCGTTATGGAAAATCGTGGCCTGAATATCCTCGTCGTGATCCTTGGCCAGGATGACCTGCTTCTGGGTGTAGGCGCAGCATACGGCCGAGCAGTAACTGTTGCCGCCCTCGGTCACCTGGCGGGAACCGACGCATTGAATCCAGGCGATGCGGTGGGGATGCTTGCCGTCCGACGGTCGTCGGATCTCGCCATCGTAAGGACCGGTGGAACAGAGGATGCGCTCGAAGTCGAGGCTCGTGACCACATTGGCGAACTTGCCGTAGCCGTAGTCGCCCCTGGGTTTGGGATCGAACACCTCGTAGCCCGGTGCCAGCACGATGGCGCCCACTTCGACCTCGATCTTCTCCGGTTTCTGGTGCAGGTCGATGGCGTCGTTTTTACAGGCGCCCTGGCAGATCGTGCATTTTTCGTCCTGGAGGTACAGGCAGGTCTCGGGATCGATATAGGTGATCAGCGGCACGGCCTGGGAGAAGTAGATATGAATCGCCTTGTTCAGCGACAGCTTCTGGTTGTAGGGGTCCGGTACCTTGACAGGACAGTACTCCACGCAGACCGTGCAACCCGTGCAGTTCTCCTCGATGATGTAGCGCGGCTTCTTGACCAGGGTCACCAGGAACTCACCGACCTCGCCCTCCACGCTCTTCACTTCCGTGTAGGTCAGAATGTCGATGTTGGGATGCCGGCTGCACTCGATGAACTTCGGCGACTCGATACACATGGAGCAGTCGTTGGTGGGAAAGGTTTTGTCCAGCTGGGCCATCTTGCCGCCGATGGCCGGCGACTTGTCCACCAGATACACCTTGAATCCCGTCTCGGCCAAATCCAGGGCCGCCTGGATCCCGCTGATCCCGCCACCCACAACCATGACATCGATGCGTTTCGCTTTCTCGGAATAATTGTCCATCAACCCGTCGATTGGTTCTTTTTCCAATTTTCTTGTCCTTGTCAGGTTACTCCGGTTGGCTACAGGACTTCCTGGACGATTTCGGTGATATCCTTGACTGTCAGGCTATCCTCGATCTCCATGTTCAGGCGGCTTTCCTCAAAGTTGGTGATGCAGTAGGGACAGGCGGTGACCAGCTCCTGGGCGCCGACGT
>JBFXKG010000050.1:0-3399 GCA_050174015.1 Candidatus Krumholzibacteriia bacterium | reverse complement strand
TCCGCGATTCGGGCAAGCTCGGAGAGGCCGAACTGTCCCCGCAGGATCAGGATGCGCTCGGCCTCACTGCGGCGGACAGGATCCGCATCATCTCTGCAACGGGGAGCGTCGAACGCCCCTTCACGGTCAACCGGGGCCTGCCGCCCGGCCGGGTGTTCATCCCCCAGGGATTCCACGGAAACGACGCCATGCGGCTGGTCGGACTCGAGCGCCTGTCATCCCCGGCAAAAGGCTGGAGGACCTGCAGGGTCAGAATCGAACGGGTTTAGCCCCGTGCCCGGGCGAAGGCCCTCCTTGGGAGGAATGCCATCTCTGCACGGGCGCCGCGTCCCTCTCCCGGCCGGGAACGGATCCGACAGCAGCATCCCGTCGGCGGCCATCCGGACCGACCGTCCACAACCGGCTGCAGCCTCCCTGATGCAGGAGCATCGGGCCGGGACCAGGCGTGAAAAGACGGCAGCAACCGCACATGAACATCAGACGGAAGGCCGGAATTCCGAACCATTGACGCAGGACCTTTCCCGAGGATCAAGGAGCGCACCCATGAAAGACACGACCCGTTTCGACAGCGAGGCACTCGACCGGATCATCGAAAAACACCGCGAGGCAAACTGGGGGCTGATCCCGCTCCTTCAGGAGGTCCAGGAGGCCTTCGGCTACGTCCCTCCGGAGTCGATCGAACCCATCGCCGAGGCCCTGCGGCTCTTCCCGGCGCAGGTCCAGGGGGTAGTCACCTTCTACTCGGGCTTTTCCCTCAAGCCCAAAGGCCGTTGCGTCCTGAAGGTCTGCCGCGGCACGGCCTGCCACGTGAAGGGCAGCCGCAGCATCCTCCGGCTGATCCAGAAGGAGCTCGACCTCAAGGAAGGCGAAACCAGCCCCGACTATCAGTTCACCCTCGAGACAGTCGCCTGCCTCGGGGCCTGCTTCCTGGCCCCGACCATGATGGTCAATCGGGATTATTTCGGCAGGCTCAATCCGACCAAGGTGACGAGCGTGCTCAGCGAGTACCGCAAAGACAGGGAGGAGGCCTAAGCCCATGCAGAAGCTCGCATCCATCGGTCAACTGGAGTGGCTGCGGAACAAGATCCTGGCCGAGGCGGGCGCCAGGCGGACGGAGATCCATGTCTGCATGACCGGCTGCCGGGCCTACGGAGCGGCCGCCGTCCGTGACGCCCTGCTCGAGGAGGTCGCCCGGGCCGGCCTCGATCACCAGGTGGAGATCCGTTCGACCGGTTGCCACGGCTTCTGCGCCAAGGCCCCGGTCGTAGCCGTCGAACCCCTGGGCGTGCAATATCAGGAGGTCGACCCGAAGGACGCCGTGGAGATCGTCCAGAGCACCCTGAAAGAGGGCCGCCTGATCGAGCGTCTGGCCTACCGCGACCCCCGAACCGGACAGCCCATCTACTACCGCAACCAGATTCCCTTCTACCAGAAGCAGGTGCGGCGGGTCCTGGCCCACTGCGGCCGGATCGACCCCACCCGGATCGAGCACTACATCGCCGCGGGCGGCTACAAGGCCCTCGTCAAGGCACTGACGAAGATGAGCCCGGAGGCGGTGATCGAAGAGGTCGTTCGGTCGAAGCTGCGCGGCCGCGGCGGGGCGGGATTTCCGACCGGCCTCAAGTGGCGCTTCGCCCGACAGTCGGAAAACACCCCGAAATACCTCGTCTGCAACGCGGATGAGGGGGATCCCGGGGCCTTCATGGACCGGGCCCTGCTCGAAGGCGACCCCCACGCGGTGATCGAGGGGATGATGATCGGCGGTTACGCCATGGGGGCCGAATACGGCATCATCTACGTCCGCGAGGAGTACCCGATCGCCGTCGAGCACCTGAACCTGGCCCTGCAACAGTGCCTGGAACTCGGGCTTGCCGGGGAGGACATCCTCGGCACCGGCTTCGACTTCCACCTTTCGCTCAAGAAGGGCGCGGGGGCCTTTGTCTGCGGCGAGGAGACGGCGCTCATGGCCTCCATCGAGGGCCGGCGCGGCATGCCGCGCCCGCGCCCGCCCTTCCCCGCCCAGGCCGGGGTGGACGGCAAACCGACCAACATCAACAACGTGGAGACCCTGGCCAATATCCCGCTCATCATCGGCAATGGCGCGGCCTGGTACGCGGAGATGGGCACGGAGGCCAGCCGCGGGACCAAGATCTTCTCCCTGGCCGGCAAGGTCAACAACACGGGTCTCGTGGAGGTCCCCATCGGCACGACCATCAAGGAGGTCGTCTTCGACATCGGGGGCGGCATCCCCAAGGGCCGGCGCTTCAAGGCGGTCCAGATGGGCGGGCCGGCCGGCGGCTGCGTCCCGGCGCGCTTTCTGAACCTGCCGATCGACTACGACACCATCCAGCGGATCGGCGCCATCATGGGCTCGGGCGGGATGGTGGTTTTGGACGAAAACAACTGCATGGTGGAGATCGCGCGCTTCTTCCTGAACTTCACCCAGTCCGAATCCTGCGGCAAATGCGCCCCGTGCCGCCTCGGCACCACCCAACTCCTCGAGACCCTCACGCGCATCACCGACGGGCGCGGCCGGGCCGAGGACATCGCGACCATCCAGTCGATCGGCCGCACCATGACCGAGGCGTCCCTGTGCGGCCTCTGGCAGGCGAGCCCCAAGCCGGCCCTTTCCACCCTGATGTACTTCGAGGACGAGTACCGCGAGCACATCCAGGAGCACCGCTGCGCAGGGGCGGTCTGCGACGCCATGGTGATCTCGGCCTGCCAGCATGCCTGCCCGGCCGGCATCGACGTCCCCAACTACGTGGCGGCGATCGCCCAAGGGGATTACAGGGCGGCGGTCGAAATCATCCGCGAGCGCAATCCCTTCCCGGCCGTCTGCGGACGGGTCTGCATCCATCCCTGCGAGTACAAGTGCCGGCGCGGCGAACTCGACGAGCCGGTGGCGATCCGCGCCCTCAAACGCTTCGCCTCCGACTGGTACTACCAGCATTACGGCGCGGCCCATGGGTCATTCCCCGTAACCCGCCCCCAGAAGGTGGCCGTGGTGGGCGCCGGTCCTGCGGGCCTCACCTGCGCCTATTTCCTGGCCAAAATGGGGTACGCCGCGACTGTCTTCGAGGCCCAGCCGGTGTCGGGCGGCATGCTCGGGATCGCCGTCCCGGAGTTCCGTCTGCCGCGCGCCGTCATCGACCTCGAGATCCAATCGATCGCCAACGCGGGCGTGCGGATCGAGTGCAACCACCCCATCGACGCCAATCACACCATCAACGACCTCCTCAAGGAGGGCTTCAGCGCCGTCTTCATCGCCGCGGGCGCCCAGGCGAGCAAGCGGATAGGCATCCCCGGGGAGGAGGAGGGTCTGGCCGGGCTCCATTACGGCCTCACGTTCCTCAGAGACGTCCGGATGGGGCTCGGTGGCCGCCTGTCCGGGAAGAC
>JBFXKG010000049.1:2520-3863 GCA_050174015.1 Candidatus Krumholzibacteriia bacterium | reverse complement strand
CTTTCCAGACGCATCGAGGCTGTCGAGGCCTCCCGCACCGTTCGGTTCACCGCCCTGATCGAGCGGCTCCGCAGCGGGGGGCGGGACATCGTCAATTTTGCCGTGGGCGAACCTGAATTCCCCACCCCCGACGCGATCGTCGCCGCCACCCAGGCGGCCCTGGCCCGGGGAGAGACCCGGTACGGCCCGGTGGCCGGCATGGCCCGCCTCCGGTCGGCCGTCGCCGAATCCTTCGCGGGGTGGGGTCCCGAGAACATCCTTATCGCCAACGGCTCGAAGCAGATTCTCTACGGCCTCTTCCAGGTGCTTCTGGACCCCGGCGACGAGGTGATTCTGCCCAACCCCCACTGGGTGAGCTTCTCCCAGCAGATCCGCCTGGCCGGAGCCTGTCCGGTGATGGTGGATACACACCGCCATCAGCTCGATCGCCGGGCCATTGCCGCGGCCGTGACGCCCCGAACCCGCGCCATCCTGGTCAACTCTCCCAACAACCCCACGGGCGCGGTATATCCCCCACAGGATCTGGCATGGATCGCCGACCTGGCCCGGGAGCGGGACCTCTGGATCATCGCGGATGAGGCCTACGCCTTTTTCGTGTATGACGACCTCGATCACCAGAGCCTTTTCGCGTATGAAGCCATTCGGGACCGCCTCGTCGTCGTCCGGAGCTTCTCCAAAAGCTTCAGCATGACCGGATTCCGGGTGGGCTACGGCGCCGGACCCGAACCGCTCATTCGGGCCCTCGGCAAACTCCAGAGCCACCTCACCGGAAACGTCTGCACCTTTGCCCAGCACGGGGCCCTGGCAGCCCTGGATCTGGACCCCGTGGTCGTCCAAAAATGGCGGGGCGAGCTGGCGGAAAAAAGGGACATCGCCCATGAATACGCCGCAAGGCTGTTCACCTGCGTCCGCCCCCAGGGCGCGTTCTACCTCTTCCCCGACATCTCGGCCCGCCTCCGAAAAGGTGAAACCGCCGAGGACTTCGCCGCCGCCCTCCTGAAGAAAACCGGCGTAGCCGTCGTCCCCGGCGAAGCCTTCGGCGCCCAAAACCACATCCGAATCTCCTACGCCGTGCCGAAAGAGACGCTGGTGGAAGGGTTCAGAAGGATGGAAGAGGCGCTGCTTGAAACTGAAGGCTGAAGGCTGAAGGGGTGCGTCTGTGACGACTGCGACACTTTAGCCAGCAAGCTTCAATAATAATTATGAATTTTGAATTATGAATTTTGAATTGACGGTTACCAACCCCATAATCACTTAACCACTTAATCACATAACCACCGTAAAACCTTAAAACCATAAAACTCTAAAACCATAAAACTCTAAAACCATAAAACTCTAAAACC
>JBFXKG010000049.1:0-2420 GCA_050174015.1 Candidatus Krumholzibacteriia bacterium | reverse complement strand
TTATGGAAGCCCCCTCATGAACTGCAAATCCTTTGAAGACTATTACGAGGACCTTCAGATCAGCCCCAACGCTGATTTCGAAACCATCGAGCGCGTTTACCGGCTGCTGGCCAAGCGGTACCATCCCGACAACCGAAAAACCGGCAGCATCGAGAAATTCGAAGCGCTGACCCATGCTTACAACGTATTGAAGGATCCGGAAAAACGTGCCGCCTACGATGTGTCGTACGAGCAGCGAAAGGCGCACGTGTGGCGAACACTCTCGGAAAGTGCGCCGGCGGAGGATTGGGATGACGACCAGGCCATCCGCAACCGGATTCTCTCGGTGCTCTATGTCGACCGGCGTGAGAATAACGACCATTCCAACGTGGGCCTGTGGCATCTCGAAAAGCTGACGGGATGGCCGGAAAAGGTTCTGGAATTTCACGTCTGGTACTTGAAGGAAAAGGCCTGGATCCAGCGGACCGACAACGGCGGCTTCGCCATCACCGCCGCCGGCGTCGACGTGGTGGACCAGAAGGGCCTGATGCCCCCCAGAAACCGCCTGCTGACGGACGGGAGGGCAGGCTGAAGGCAGGAGGACAGACTGAAGGCTGAAGGCTGAAGACTGAAGGCAGGACAGGCTGAAGACTAAAGGCTGAAGACTGAAGGCTGAAGACTGAAGGTAGGGCAGGCTAAAGGCTATAACTGAAGGTTGAAGGTAAAATAGGCTGGAGAGCACAGTCCGAAGCCTGAAATGACAAGGGCTGAGGACTAAAACCAAAGACTAAAGCCTGAAGGTAAACAAGGTGAAGAGCTTCAAATTGAAGAAAGCACAAAATGTCTCCCCTTCAGCCTTCAGTCTTCAGCCTTCAGCCTAAAACCCCGAAAGCATCAACTCATGATCGGAATTATCGGATTCGGACGGTTCGGCAGGCTTATGGCCGGGTATCTGGCCAAGGATTACACGGTATACGTCTACAACAGGAGCGACAAGGCCGAGCAGATCTCGGAGATCGGGGCCGTCCCGGCGGATCTGGCCCAGGCTGCCGGCCAGCGGGTGGTCATCCTGAGCGTCCCCATATCCCGGATGGCGGATTTCCTGAAGGAGATCGCGCCGTTGGTCGTCCCCGACGCCGTGGTGGTGGATGTCTGCTCGGTCAAGGTCTACCCGGTCCAATGGATGACGACACTGCTGCCGCCTTCCGTCGACATCCTGGCGACCCACCCCATGTTCGGTCCGGACAGCGCGGCCACATCCCTCCTGGACCGGAAGATCGTCCTCTGCAAAACCCGGATCTCCGACGCCCGTTACGACAAGATCAAGTCCTATCTCAAGGCCCGGGGGCTGGTCGTGATCGAGACCACCCCCGAGGAGCACGACCGCCAGATCGCCATGAGCCTCTGCCTGACCCATTTCATCGGCCGGTCCCTGGAGGCCTCGGGCACGGGCGAGCTCATCATCGACACCGAGGGGTACAAACGGCTCCTCCACATCCTGGAAGTCGTCACCCACGATACCTGGCAGCTGTTCGTCGACATGAACCGCTACAATCCCTACGCGGAAAATAGCCGGCGCGCCTTCATGGATGCGATGAAGACGATCGAAGAACGATTGAAAAACGAAGAAGAGTAGGCTGAAGGCTGAAGGCTGAAGGGGATAAGGGCATCGGGTGGTTAAAATTGGGGTTATGTGGTCAGGGTTTCAGAGTTTCAGGGTGGTTATGGGGTTAGCAACCATCATTCATAATTCATAATTCATAATTATCAATTGAACCTTACTGGGCAAACTGTCGCGATCGCCACAAACGCACCCCTTCAGCCTTCAGTCTTCAGCCTTCAGCCTCTCCACAAACCCCTCCTGCCCTTTCGATACATACAGCTTCACGATTCGGGCGTGGAGGTCGTTGTATCGGGCTGTGTTTGGGGGAATGGACTGGTGGACGAGGGTTTGCATCTCCGTGTAAGAGGCGTGGGGGAGATCGAGGCGGTTGAAGAGCCGGCGGGTGTAGGCGTCCACCACGAAGACTGGGCGGGTAAAGGCGTAACAGAGGATGGAATCGGCGGTTTCCGGGCCGATGCCTTTCCAGGAGAGGAGCAGGCGGCGCAGGGCATCGGTGGGATATCCCCGCAACGCCGCGATGCCGCCGCAATCGAGGATGTGCCTTGAAATCGTCCGCAACCGGTCGGCCTTCTGGTTGAAGTAGCCCGACGGCCGGACCGCGGATTCCAGGTCCGGGCCGGCATGGGCCACGGCTGCGGGGTCCAGCCCGATCTCCCTGGCCAGGTTGACCAGGGCTTTTTCCACGTTCCGCCAGGCCGTGTTCTGGGTGAGCACGGCACCCACCACGATCTCGAAGGCGGCCCGGTCGTTCACGGCCGCCCCTTCCTCTCCAACGCGATACTCAGGCGCGTTTCCGCCGGGAGGCGTGACAGGCCAC
>JBFXKG010000048.1:0-4366 GCA_050174015.1 Candidatus Krumholzibacteriia bacterium | reverse complement strand
GGCCGCAGCTCCTTTCCCGGCAGTACGATTTCATCTCCCGTGGTCAGAACGGCCAACCGCGGCAGGGTGAACACCTCCACCCGGTCATGACCGCAGGCGGCCAGGCTGCCCATCAGCTGAGGCGTGATCCGGCGGCCCGCTTCGGCCACCAGGGCCCCTGCCCGGGCGTCCTCGCCCCGGGGGCAGATATGGTCTCCCTTTCTGATCTCGCCGCGGATCAGTCGGACTCTATCACCTTCGGTCTCGGTGTCCTCGACCATGACCACGGTATCGGCACCCGGAGGCAGCATGGCCCCGGTCATGATCTTGCTGCAGGTTCCCCGGGTCACCGGTTTTCGCGGCGTCCCGCCGGCGGCGAGGGTCTCCTGCACCGTCCATTCCCGGTCCGGATCGTCCCCGGCAACGGCGTAACCGTCCATGGCCGACTTGTCGAAGGGCGGGTGATCCACTCTGGAACGGACCGGTGCGGCGGTGATTCTTCCCAGGGAATCGAGCAGAGGGATCGTTTCGGTGGTCCTTCTTCCCTCGATCACTTCCAGGGCCTTCAGGGCATCTTCAATGGCCAGCATTTCGTCTTGTCTCCGTATCCTTCCACCGGGCGGATCAGCGCCGGAGGCAGGCTCTGATGATAACAGACGATCCCGTTCCGGTCAATTTGAGTCGCCTCAGAAAGGTCCCCAGTTGAACAGGAGCACCGGAGGCAGAAGCAGCAGCACGCTGAGTCCCACCAGGATCAGCATCAGGGGGAAAAACCATCGGGCCCAGGTGCTCCAGGAGATGCGGGCCATGCCCAGAACCCCCATGGTCACCGCCGACGTGGGCAGGATGGGCAGGATGAATTCGCAGAGCTGGAAGGCCAGCACCGAAGTCTGGCGCGACACCCCCACCAGGTCTCCCAGGGGGGCCATGACCGGCATGGTCAACGCCGCCTGGGCGGTACCGGAATGGATGAAGAAGTTGATCATGGACTGGGTGAGAAACATGATCTGGGCGGCCAGGGCCTTGGGGAAAACGGAGATCAGGCCGGCGGTGGATTCCAGCACCGTATCCAGGATCCGGGCCTCGTTGGCGATGATCAGCACCCCCCGGGCGCAGGCGATGATCAGGGCGACACCGATCATGTCCCTGGCTCCGGCCACGAACTGGCGGGCCGTCTCGTTCATGCCCACCCGTCCCACCAGGCCGCACAGCAGTCCCAGGGCCAGGAACAGAGCGGCGATCTCCTCGATGTACCACTGGTAGCGCAGGATACCGAAAATCAGCGCCGCCACGCCCAGGGCCAGAACCAGCAGCACCATGCGGTGCCGTCCGTTCCAGTCTCCGCTCTTCTCCCCCCGTTCTTCGGCCCGCTTGCGCCAGAATTCATCGTGCTCGTACACCGGGCTGAGACGGGGATCGCGTTTGATTTTCCGGGCGTAGACCATGACGAAGGCGATCATGACCCCGGTGCCCAGCACCCAGGCCACGATTCGGTAGGCCAGTCCGGAGTAGAGGGGCAGGCCGGCGATGCCCTGGGCGATGCCCACGGTGAAGGGGTTGAAGAAGGCGGCGGCGAAACCGGCGGCGGCTCCGAGAAAAGGGATCGACAGACCGACGATGGAATCGTAGCCGAGACCGATGGACAGGGGGATGAAGACCACGATGAAGGGAATGGTCTCCTCCGACATGCCGAACACCGATCCGGCCAGGGAGAAGATGACCATCATCACCGGAATCAACCAGGGGGCCAGGGCCGGCTTGCGACCGAAGAAGGAGGCCAGGCGCCGGATGCTGAGGTCCACGGTGCCGGTGGCCGTCAGAACGGCGAAAGCGCCGCCCACGGTGAACAAAAAGATGATGATGGGCGCGGCGTCCACGAAGCCCTTCAATGGAGCGGTGAGCAGCAGGAAGGGGGAAACCGGGGGCTTCTCGATCTGGCGGTAGGTTCCCGGAACGGTGAGGCTGCGTTCGCTGCCGGCCACGGTGACCGTCTGGCGTTCGAAGGATCCGGACGGCACCAGCCAGGCGGCGATCCAGACCAGGACCAGCAGGGCGTAGATGAGGACCAGGGTATGGGGCATGGAAAAACGGCGTTTCGTTTGCTTGTTTTCGGTTGACATGGGCCTTATTATTCAACAAGCGGGAAGAGAAAACAAGGGAGGGGGGACGGCGTGAAGGCGTGAATAACGTGAATAGCGGGAATACGTGAATAGCGGGAACAACGGGAATGTGTGAATTCGGGTGGAATGCTGTAAAACCATCATTACCGACATTCACGCCATTCACGTTATTTACGACATTCACGCCATTCACGATATTTACGACATTCACGCCATTCACGCTGTTCACGCCCTTCACGCCATTCACGAACCATTCTCCATTCATGAGTCCTCCCAATTCATGCATTTCTCCTTCTTCATCCGTCATAAGTTACGATTAACGTCTCACATCTTCCTGTCTTCCCCACTCCTCGACCTCACCCCCTTTAATCCCCCTCCCCTGAAGGGAAGGGGGCTGAAAGCCCCTGTGTTATCCTCTTTCTCTTAAGCCCCCCGTCCGGCCTCACCCCCTTCATTCCCCCTCCCCTGAAGGGTAGGGGGCTGAAAGCCCCGTGTTATCACTTTGTTCTTAAGCCCCCCGTCCTTTAGGAAGGGGGGTATAGGGGGGAAGGCCGGAAGGGGGGAAATGGGAGGAAGGTCGAAGGAGGGGTCAGGTCGTCTTACGACTCACGACTCACGTCTCTATCCAATCCCGTCTCTTTGACTCTTTCTCCCCGATCCGCTACCATACCCCTTGCAGCCCGGCCGTCAGGCCGGACCGGAGGTGACCATGCGCCGCTGGATCCTTTGCACCCTGTTCGCCGTCCTGGCGACAACGAACTTCGCCTCGGAACTGGGGGAAAAGGCAAAATCCCTGACCCGGGCCGAGATGCAGAGCGTCATCGAGCTCCTGGGTCACGATCTCTTCGAAGGACGGGCTCCCGGCACCCGGGGCGGCGATCTGGCCGAAATCTGCTGCCGCGGCCTGTTCCAGTGGATGGGACTGGAGCCCGGCTGGAAGGGCGACTATTTCCAGCCCTTCACCATGCAGGCGGTGACCACCGAGGAAATGACGGTCACAGCGGAAGGGCAATCATTCGACCATCCCGGTGAACTGGTCGGCAGTTCCCTCAGCGGCACGGAAAATCACTCCCTGGAGGGTGAACTGGTCTTCGCCGGCTTCGGCATCCGCAGCGACATCTGGGACTGGGACGATTACAAGGATTCCGACGTAAAGGGCAAAATCGTGGTGGTCCGGGTGAACGACCCCGGCAGCATGGACCCGAACCTTTTCGAGGGCTCCACCATGACCTATTTCGGCCGCTGGATCTACAAGATCGAAGAAGCGAGGGCCCAGGGGGCCCGGGCCATCCTGCTGATCCACACCGACCGCAGCGCCGGCTACGGCTGGGCGGTGGTGCAGAACTCCTGGGGCGGCGAGGAGCTGTACCTGCCCAAGGACATCGGAGGCGGACTGGAGTTCTCCGGCTGGATCCGGGAAGACGCCCTGCGCCGGCTGCTTTCTTCCCGCCGAATCGACCTGGACCGTCTCTACAGGGCCTCCATGAAAAAAAGCTTCCGCCCCGTGCCGCTGGAACTGCGCATGAAGATCGAGTGCAGGAGCCGGCTGCGGGAGGTCCGGGCCAACAACGTGGTCGGCGAGATTCCGGGAAAAAGCGGTAAACGCATCGTCCTGCTGGCCCACATCGACCACCTGGGCCGTAATCCGGCCCTGGAAGGAGACCAGATCTTCAACGGAGCCGTGGACAACGGCAGCGCCGTGGCCGCCCTGATGCTCACCACCCGCATCCTCGGCCAGTGCCGTGACCGCCTCCGGCACACGGTGACCGTCCTGGCCTGCCAGGCCGAAGAGGAAGGCCTGCTGGGCTCCATGCACTACGTGATGAACACCGACCGTTCGAACATTCTGGCCGCCGTCAACTTCGAATCCTCCCCGGTCTGGGAGGAGAGCCGGAGCCTGATGGGGGTGGGCGCCCGTTTTTCCACCATCGAGGGGATGCTGAAGGAAATCGCCGCCGCCGAAGGAGTGGAGTACACGGAGTTCTCTCTCAACGACCGGGGCTTCTTCTACCGCTCCGACCAGTACTCCTTCGCCCGGCACAACATTCCCGCTGTCTGGATCTCCGCCGGAGAGGAGACGGTGAACGGAACGAACACCCTCCGCAACTTCTTCACCGGGAATTACCATACCCCGAAGGATGAATACGATCCGGACTGGGACCTGGGAGCCCTGCGCCAGACGATCCGCTACGCCTTGATGCTGGTGGAAAAGATCGATCAGGCCGAAGATGCGCCCCGCTGGGTGCGCAAGCTGACCTTCCCCACCC
>JBFXKG010000047.1:0-4368 GCA_050174015.1 Candidatus Krumholzibacteriia bacterium | reverse complement strand
CCCGTCGCCAGCACGCCCGGCAGGGCCCGGGCCGGATCGATGCCGCCGGCCGGCGGCCAGACCTGCAGGAAGAGCTGCAGGTGGTCCTCCTCCAGGCCGTAGCGACGCGACGGGTGCATGTAGTCGTTGACCCAGCCGCCGTTGCGGTCGGCCGCGGCGGGGTTCAGCTGGGGGTTCCAGGTGGACAGGGGGGCGTGGGCCAGGAACAGGGGGTCGCCCAGGGCCAGGCCGCGCGGGGCGCGGGGGGAATCCTCCGCGTACCACTGGGCGGCGCAGCTGCTGAGCGGATGGGCGGCCGCGAGCAGGCTCGCCACGCTGACCTGCACCCGGTTGATGTCGTAGACGCGGCAGACGAGGCGGCCGGTCCGGAAGGGAACGTCCTCGAGCACCAGGCCGAAGACCTGGAACAGGGCCGGCTGCCGGGTCTCGGAGCGGGGCAGGGCCCGCGAACGCACGGGCTTGCTGCGGGTCACCACCTGGCCGTCCGGACCGATCAGGTCGACGTCGAGCCGCAGGCGGGCCACCTGCCCCCCGCTCTCGGTCTCGAAGGCCAGATCGGAGTTGGCGACCTCGACCAGGACGGCCACGTCGAGGCGGGCATCGTCCCGCCAGCGGTTGACCACGTCGACGTAGGTATGGAAATGCCCGCCCCCGTCCAGGTTCTCCAGCAGGACGGCCCGGGCCGGGCTGCCGCCGAAGCCGACCACCGGCAGCAGGCAGACCAGCAGGCAGGCGGGGCGGGTCAGGGACGCTCGGCGGGGGCGAACGGATGCCAAAGCCATGGTCAGGCCTTCTGTTGGATGGACGTGACCGATCCCCCTCGACCGGAGCCGGACCGACCCGGCATGGCATGATATTAAGGAAACTCCGCCCGCTTTTCCAGGGGAACGTGCAAAAAAGGCCGCCCCGCGGATGCGGGGCGGCCGGGGCGCCTTGTGTCGGAGGCGTCGGGTCGTCAGAACTGGATGGACAGGCTCATCCGGTGCACGTAGCCCAGGGCATCCATGTCCACGGCGCTGTAGTCCACCTGCAGGCGTGTGGTGTCGCCGGTGGGCAGGGCGGCTCCGAAGCCGAAGGCCAGGCCATCGGAGTCGTAGTTGATGTTGTAGCCGCCGCGCAGGAAGAAGTACCGGTTCAGCCCGTACTCCAGACCCGCGTTGGCGCGCTCGAGGTTGTCGGCCGGGTGCTGGAACTCGAAGGCGGCCTGCAGCCCCTGGCGCTCGTTCTTGAACACCGAGAAGCTGGCGCCGACCTTGAAGATCACCGGCAGCTTGGACTCGCGCTCGTCGTACTTGTACTTGCCGCCGAGGTTCTGGATGGTCATGCCCAGCTTCAGGTCCCGGATGCCGATCCGGTACATGATGCCGAAGTCCAGGGCCCCCGTGTTCACGGCCGTTTCCGCCAGGCCCATGTGCAGGTAGTTCAGCGTGAATCCCGCGGAGAACTTGTCGGTGAAGAAGCGGGCATAGCTCAACCCGAAGGAGGTCATGCCGGCGTCGAAGGTCTCGCCGGTCCCCTCGGGCAGGTAAGCCGTCCGCACCAGGTCCGGGTCCATCCAGAAGGAACGCATGGAGAAGGCCAGGGTGCCCGGGATGGAGCGCGGATTGAAGGCCAGCACGAAGGAGCTGAGATTGGTGTCCGCCGGCCAGCTGACGTGGTTGACCAGCACCTCGTTGCCCAGGACGTTGACCAGGCCGCCCGGATTCCAGAACACGGACGAGGCGTCGTCGGCCACGCCGGTGTAGGCCGAACCCATGCCGGTGGCGCGGGCGCTCGTGCCGATCTTGAGGAACTGACCGCCGAAGGTACCTACCTTGGCAAAACCGCCGGCGGCCAGGGCCGCACCAGGCAGAACCAGCAGGAGGGTGGTCAGGATGGCAATGCGCTTCATGGAAACCTCCAGGTCCGTCCGCAGACGGAGTTGACACAAGATCTGCCCCTTTACGGCAGTTACCGGATCACCACAAACTTCCCGATGAAATCCTCGAACCGGTCGTTGTCCGACTGCACGCTGTACAGATAGATCCCGCTGACGATCTCCTGGCCGTTGCGGCTCATCAGGTTCCAGCTCACGTGGCCCACGCCGGAGGTCCCGTCGTGCTGGATCGTCTGCACCAGGTCGCCCGCCGCCGTGTAGATCTGGATCGTGTTGCGGGCCATCGGCAGGTTCGCGAACTCCACCCGCACGCCCGTCGGATCGTCCCCGTTGGGGAACAGCTGCTGGAACTCGGCCAGCGCGTCGCGCGTCGCCGGATTCGGGTACACGTAGATGTTCGCCCCGTCCTTCTCGCGGTCCGCCGCCGACTGGGCCGCGGTGCCCGGCACCGTGCTGTCGAAGGAGGAGCCCGGATCGCCCACCAGGCCGGGGCCGACGGCCAGGTCCGTCTCGGCCGAACCCGGCCGCAGCTCGTGGT
Organism: Candidatus Krumholzibacteriia bacterium; assembly: GCA_050174015.1. Lineage (GTDB taxonomy): Bacteria > Krumholzibacteriota > Krumholzibacteriia > LZORAL124-64-63 > LZORAL124-64-63 > JAHJTW01. The sequence continues at coordinate 1,954 of JBFXKG010000047.1, read as the reverse complement.
CGCTGGCCGTCACCGAGTAGAAGTAGATGAACCCGTTGTGGATGTCGCGATCGATGTACTCGTAGTACTTCACCCCGCGCTTGGCCTTCACGTCGTTCTCGTCGTCCTCCAGGCGCTCCGCCACCGCGAAGAAGGTGTCCAGCTCCTGGGTGTAGGTCTCCCAGGGCACCAGCGCCGGGTAGACGGGCAGGCCGTCGGGGCCGCGCACGCTCGGCCGCACCGCCAGCAGGTTCTGGGTGTCGGCGTCGACGATCTCCTGCATCGCCTCGGCCAGCCCCGCGAAGCGGGGGTCGCTCAGGCAGACCGGCGTGTACGAGATCACGTCGAGTCCCGTGTTCGCGCCCAGGGCGATCGTGTCGCCCCGCGTCGAGAGGTAGCTGTTGACCAGGTCGTACTCGGCGACCAGCTGCCACAGCGTGCTCTCGGGGCCGTTGATCAGGGACGAGCCGAAGGGTCGGTCCCAGTTGTCGGCGCGCCAGATCCGGTACGACTCGAAGTCGATCACCTGCATGCGGACGTCCGCGGTGTGCTCGCTCAGGTCGTCCCAGAACACGTGGACGCGGCTGTCGGCGGCCAGCAGCCGCAGCCCCTCCGGCGGGGGCGGCGCCATGCCGACGAGCCAGTTGATCTGCGTGTCCAGCCCCTCGACGCCGGTGCAGCCGGCGTAGGACTCGGCGTCCGGGTCGTTGCATCGCCAGATCCCGGATTCGAAGTCCATGGGGCCGCAGACGTGGCCGGTCTGCCGCAGGCACTCGAAGCAGTTGTCCATGTTGAACATGCCGCAGGTGCGCACGTCGCCGGGACCGAACTCGTAGGTGAAGAGGTCGGCGTCCGCGACGGTGCCCTGGGCCAGGACCCACTGCGCGTCGACGCAGCTGGTGTCCATGAAGTCGGGGAAGAAGTTGTTGAAGGGGTTCTCCTGGCTGCCGCCGACCGCGAAATCCTCCCGGCAGAGCATCGTCTCGCGCCCCAGATGGCCGGTGATCAGGGGATCGCCATCGAGGTTGGTCTGGTTGGTGATCTGGTCGTCCCAGACGCCGAAGTAGGTCAGCGCGGCCTCGGCGCAGTTGGTCAGCAGGCCCTGCAGCCCCTGACCCATGACAATGCCGACCTGGAAGTCCAGGGTGGCCTCGGGCTCGAGCACCCTGAAGGGGCCCGCCGAGACCAGGAAACGGAAATCGCCCACCCGGTTGGGGGCGGTGTCGTCATCCCAGTCCTCGGCTTCGGCGCTCAGCAGCTGGTAGGCCTCGTCGTCGTTGGTCGGGTCGCCGCCCTGGGGGAAGCTGGCCTGGCCCTGGAACTTCTGGAAGGTGCGCATGCCCACGCTGGTCGGCGCGCGGTTGCCGGTGGGGTCGACGTCGTGACCCAGGAAGAGGATGCCGAAGTAGCCCGGCAGCGGGTTGGCCACCGCCGCGTCGTACATGTAGCTCACCTCCACCGGCACGTAGCCGCCGTCCGAGGCCAGGATCACGCCCCGCCAGGAGCCGGCCCGATCGTCGAGGGCGGTGCCGGTGGCCGCGCGCGGGCCGATGTCGGCGTCGGCGTAGAATCCGATGTAGACGCGCTCGATGTCGGTGACGCCGATGTTCGTGATCTTGTAATCGAAGCCGACGAAATCGTCGACCTGGTCGTTCTCCCACTGGAAGGAGGTCTGCACCAGCTCCAGGTTCATCGGCGTGTGGTCGGTGAAGCTCTCCTGGGCCAGCGCCGTATTGTCGAGCATGGTCAGCACCATCATCTGGTTGCCGATCTGCCCGAAGTCCTCGTCGATGAGGCCGTCGCCGTCCTCGTCGAAGCCGTTGAGGGTCTCCTCGTCCTCGGCCCCGTCGTCGTCGTCGTCCGCGCCCGGCATGGGCCGGCGGTTGCCGCCGGCGTCGGCGTTGCCCGGCGGCCGCATGATCTTGCCGGCGATCGCCTCGTAGATGGTGTACTCGATGTCGGCGAGCGGGAAGAA
>JBFXKG010000046.1:0-5017 GCA_050174015.1 Candidatus Krumholzibacteriia bacterium | reverse complement strand
AACTGGTTTCGCATGGTGGGCGTCTTTTCTCTCCTCACCGGCCCCTACTTCTCCTGGCTGCTGCTCTCGGTATTCCGCCCCCGGCTGAACTTCATCACCGCCTACCTGGGCCGGGGACTGACGGTGACCGCCGTGGCCTACGGCGCCCTGATCGTCTTCTGCGGTCTGATGTTGATCCTGTTTTCCGAGAAGGCGGCGGCGGGGGACAAGACCGGACGGCTGGGGATCCGTCTGGCTTCGGTCTTCCTGTTTGCCGCCATGGGCGGCCTGTTCCTCATGAACCAGCGCCATCTGTTCGTCTACATCCTGATCCTGGGGGCGGCCATCAACCTGGTGGGCCTCTGCCCCTTCTGCAACAAGCGGCGCAAGGCCCTCTTCGACGGGAAATAGCGGCTACTGCAGGACGGGGAAGGTCAGCTTGCGCACCCAGCGGGGCGCATCTTCCTCCTGATCGATCTTTTCCACCAGCATCAAGGCGTACCGGATCGTCTGGCGCAGGGCGCCCAGGTCCCAGTCCGGATCGAATTCATCCTTCGGTGTATGGTAATTCCCGGTGAAGAAGTTGCGGAGGGTGTTCGTTCCGTTCACCGTCTCCTCCCCGGCGGAGATCCAGACGGCGGGGATGTTGTGCCGGGCGAAGGAGTACTGGTCGGAGCGGTAGAAGAAGCCCCGGTCGTTGAGAGAGAACTCCGTGTACTCCACTCCTTCGGCGGCGGCGATTTCCTTCAACATCCCCTCGATGGTGGAAAAACGGGCGCCCACACCCATCAGGCTCCGGCTTTCCTCCCAGACTGGCGAGGATTCGAAGTTGACGGCGGCTAGGATGTTCGAACGGTCGGTGTTCATCACGTAGTGCATGGAGCCCAGCAGGCCTTCCTCTTCAGCCTGGCAGGCCAGGACGGTCACCGTGTGCCGGAGGTGGTCACGGCACTGGCCGAGGATGCGGGTGGTGAGCATCAGGGCGGCCACGGCGCTGCCGTTGTCCACGGCTCCGTTGAAGATCTGGTCTCCTTCCATGGCCGGATTGCGGCCCAGGTGGTCCATGTGGGCCAGCAGGACGATGCGTTTGCCGCTCTTTCCGGGAATCTCGCCGACCACGTTGTTGGCCCGGACCTCCCGCAGCCGGCTCTTGCCCTCGATCTTCATGCGCAGTTTCAGCGGCACGGGGCGGAAGCTTTTTTTCATGGAGGCCCTGTAGAGACGGTCCAGGTCGATTCGGCGGGAAGAAAGCAGCCGGCGCAGGGCGTCTTCCCGGATCCAGCCGGAGAACTCCAGTCCGCCGCCGATGTCCTTGGGCAGGTACAGTTCCTCGCCGCCCCAGGAGTTCTGCACCACCGGCCAGCCGTAACCTGCGCTGCGGTCAGTGTGGATCAGCAGGATGGCCCGGGCCCCCCGGGCCCTCGCTTCTTCGATCTTGTAGATCCAGCGGCCGAAATAGGTCATGATGGAGCCCTCGAAAAGGTCCGGGTTCATGCTGCCGGGGTCGTTCACTCGGACCACCACGATTTTGCCCTTTACGTCGGAATCCTTGTAATCGTCCCAGTTCCAGATGTCGCTGCGGATGCCGAAACCGGTGAAGACCAGTTCGCCCTCCAGGGAGTAGTGTTCCGTGCCGCTGAGGGAACTGCCGACCAGTTCACCGGGATGGTCGAATGGTTGCCCTTCCGCTGTGGCCGTCATTTCCTCCGTGGTCACCGCCTGCATGGTGAAGGGCTGGAAATAATCCCCCTTCCAGCCAGGCTGCAGGTTCATCCACTTGAACATGCTTCGGCAGCAGATTTCGGCCAGATCGCCGCCCCGGGTGCCGGGAGCCCGTCCTTCGAAGAGATCGTGACCCAGGAGCTCGATGACGCTCTGCATTTCGGTCCGGGTCAGGGCTTTTGCCTTTTCTCCCAGTTCCGAGGCGAAGTTTGTTGTCGCCAGGACGGCGAACAGGGTGCAAATGATCCCGCGGTGCATGGTCACCTCCGATCCGGCGCTGACGGCCGGGCTGCAGGTTTATGGTAGCGAATCGTCAAAGAAGAGTCAAAGAGACGGGATTGAGAGGAATGGGATTCGGGACTCGGGATTAGGGATTGGTGGGAGAAGAGAGAAAAGCTCTGGTTTACTGGGTTACTGAAGAAATTGGATTGGTTTGGCAACGAACCAAAACGAACCATGACGAACAAAAGATAAAATCCAGACTTTTGTCCGGGGGAGGTAAAAGCAACAATCTCTTGGTGAAAAGGGTTTGATGAATCAAACTCCTACCATAGCTCGTGTTTGTTCGTTACCAAATCTTTCGTTTTCCACCAAATCCCGAATCCCGATTCCCGAATCCCGTATCTCTTGTTTTCTCTTTCCGCTTGTTGAATAATAAGGCCCATGTCAACCGAAAAAAAGCAAACGAAACGCCGTTTTTCCATGCCCCATACCCTGGTCCTCATCTACGCCCTGCTGGTCCTGGTCTGGATCGCCGCCTGGCTGGTGCCCTCTGGCGCCTTCGAACGCCAGACGGTCACTGTGGCCGGCAGCGAACGCAGCCTCACCGTTCCGGGAACCTACCGCCAGATCGAGAAACCCCCGGTTTCCCCCTTCCTGCTGCTCACCGCGCCATTGAAGGGCTTCGTGGATGCCGCGCCCATCATCATCTTCCTGTTCACTGTGGGCGGTGCCTTTGCCGTACTGACGGCCACCGGCACCGTGGATCTCAGTATCCGGCGCCTGGCCTCCTTCTTCGGTCGCAAGCCGGCCCTGGCCCCTTGGCTGATTCCGGTGATGATGGTCATCTTCTCCCTGGCCGGATCGGTGTTCGGCATGTCGGAGGAGACCATTCCCTTCATTGTGGTCTTCATCCCCCTGTCCATCGGTCTCGGCTACGATTCCATCGTCGGCCTGTCCATCCCTTTTCTCGGCGCCGCCGCCGGTTTCGCCGCCGCATTCTTCAATCCCTTCACCGTGGGCATCGCCCAGGGAATCGCCGGACTGCCCCTCTACTCCGGACTGGCCTACCGCATCGTGGCCTGGGTGCTGGGCACCGGGGTCATGATTACCTTTGTCATGATCTACGCCCGGAAAATCAAACGTGATCCCCGTCTCAGCCCGGTGTACGAGCACGACGAATTCTGGCGCAAGCGGGCCGAGGAGAGCGGGGAGAAGAGCGGTCAGTGGAACGGGCGCCACCGGCTGGTGCTGCTGGTCCTGGCTCTGGGGGTGGCGGCGTTGATTTTCGGTATCCTGCGCTACCAGTGGTACATCGAGGAAATCGCCGCTCTGTTCCTGGCCCTGGGACTGCTGTGCGGCCTGGTGGGGCGGGTGGGCATGAACGAGACGGCCCGACAATTTGTGGCCGGAGCCAGGGACATGATCGGAGTGGCCCTGATCATCGCCTGCGCCCGGGGCGTGCTGATCATCGCCAACGAGGCCCGGATCCTGGATACGGTGCTGGAATCCACCGCCGGCCTGATTTCCGTTTTCCCCAAGGCCCTGGCTGCCCAGATCATGTTTCTCACCCAGTCCATGATCAACTTCTTCATCCATTCCGGTACCGCCCAGGCGGCGTTGACCATGCCGGTCATGGCTCCCCTGGGAGACCTGGTGGGGGTGTCGCGCCAGACTTCGGTGCTGGCCTTCCAGCTCTGCGAATTCATCCTGCCCATCCTGCCCACGTCGGCGGTGACCATGGGGGTTTTGGGCATGGCCCGCATCTCCTGGAGCACCTGGGCCCGATGGTTTTTCCCCCTGATGCTGATCCTGGTGGGACTCAGTGTGCTGCTGCTTCTGCCTCCGGTGCTCCTGTTCAACTGGGGACCTTTCTGAGGCGACTCAAATTGACCGGAAGGGGATCGTCTGCTATCATCAGAGCCTGCCTCCGGCGCTGATCCGCCCGGTGGAAGGATACGGAGACAAGACGAAATGCTGGCCATTGAAGATGCCCTGAAGGCCCTGGAAGTGATCGAGGGAAGAAGGACCACCGAAACGATCCCCCTGCTCGATTCCCTGGGAAGAATCACCGCCGCACCGGTCCGTTCCAGAGTGGATCACCCGCCCTTCGACAAGTCGGCCATGGACGGTTACGCCGTCGCCGGAGACGATCCGGACCGGGAATGGACGGTGCAGGAGACCCTCGCCGCCGGCGGGACGCCGCGAAAACCGGTGACCCGGGGAACCTGCAGCAAGATCATGACCGGAGCCATGCTGCCTCCGGGTGCCGATACCGTGGTCATGGTGGAGGACACCGAGACCGAGGGTGACAGAGTCCGACTGATCCGCGGCGAGATCAGAAAGGGAGACCATATCTGCCCCCGGGGCGAGGACGCCCGGGCTGGGGCCCTGGTAGCCGAAGCGGGCCGCCGGATCACGCCTCAGCTGATGGGCAGCCTGGCCGCCTGCGGTCACGACCGGGTGGAGGTGTTCACCCTGCCGCGGTTGGCCGTTCTGACCACGGGGGATGAAATCGTACTGCCGGGAAAGGAGCTGCGGCCCGGGCAGATCTACAACAGCAACGGCTTTTCCCTCTACGGCCAGTACCGGGCCATGGGCATGGAAGTCCGCTTCGGCGGCGGCGCCCCCGACACCCTGGCGGGCCTGAAAGAACGGATCGGAACACTGCTCCGGGATCACGACGTACTGGTCATCTCCGGAGGTGTCTCCATGGGGGATTTCGATTTCGTACCCCGGGCCGTCGAAGAACTCGGTGGCCGGGTGCATTTCGACAAGGTGGCCGTGAAGCCGGGAAAGCCCACCCTGTTCGCCACCCTGGGTGAAAAGTTGATCTTCGGTCTGCCCGGCAATCCGGTGTCCACATTCATCATCACCGAGATCCTGGTCAAGCCGGCGCTGAACCGGCTGATGAACTGTGTCGAGCCGCCCTTGGAGACGGTGGGCCGGCTCGCCGCCCAGGTCAGCCGGCGGAAAACGGAGCGTACCGAGTTCCGGCCGGTGCATTGCTGCGGCGATCGGGTGGAACCGGTGGAATATCACGGGTCGGCTCACCTGCTGGCTCTGCCCCGGGCCAACGGCCTGATCCGCATCGAGC
>JBFXKG010000045.1:0-8363 GCA_050174015.1 Candidatus Krumholzibacteriia bacterium | reverse complement strand
GCTGGTGGACCGGATCAGCGTGATCTTCCGCCGTCTCGATCGCGAAGGCATGGTCTGCCTGGTGGGCGACCACGACACCACCATCGCCGAACTCGAGGAACTGGACGCCCGCCTCATCCTCCTGGTCGAGGAGACCATGGAACTCGTGCACAACCTGGAGGCGGACGTGCCCGCAGCCAGCTGGTTCCAGTCCGAGGCGACCCGGCTTTCGCGCGACCTGGCGACCTTCAGCGAGATGACCGAGGAGCGCAACTACCTGCTCGGGCTGGGCTGGGAATCCGAATTCGCCATGAAGTGAGATGCACCATGAGGACCGGACGTCAGACAGTATCCCCCTTGCCGGCGGCCTCCCCCGCCTCCCGGGCCGGCGAGTACCCGAATCCGGTGGAGTGGTCGCTGGACCCCGCCCAGGGGACGATCCAGGGGCCTCTGGATCTGGCGTTCTTCCGGGATCACCAGCTCTTGCTGCATCTGGAGGCCGACCAGGTCGGCCTGCTGACCCGGGAGGGTCATCTGGAGAGGATCCTGCTCGGCGGCCGCCATCTGCTGGACATCGGGCAGGGGAGAAGCCGGATCGCTCCGGAACATGAGCTGGTCCTGATGGTCCTCGACCAGGTCTTCGCCCTGAACTGGACCCGCCTGAATCCCGTTTCCTGGGGCCCGGAACCCTGCCGACCCCTGCTCGGGGAATGCACGGTCGGCATCCGGGGTCCCGCCGCCTTCTTCAACACCTTCATGGCCGGCAGCCGCCACCTCGAACCCGCGTTCCTGCAACGCTTGATCGACCAGACCGTGCGCGGCCTGTTGGAACAGGTCCTGACCGGAGCGGATTTCGACTCCGCGGCCGTGGCCTTCCCCGAACTCCAGGCGCGCATCACCCGCCTCGGTCCCGAACTGCTCCAGGACCAGCTCGCGGTGTTCGGCCTGACCTGCACGGGCCTGGCGGTCTACACGGCCGCTCCGGCGGGCCCGGGGAAGAGCCTGCTTGCCGATCCCACCGAGATCGCTGGACAATTCTCCGGCCCCGCCCAATAATTGCGGGGACAGTCCATCTTCGGTCCAACCCGTTCGGGGAGCGTTCCGACCCTGTGTTTTCCCATCTCTTCCAGCCCGTGTTCGGCCGCCCGCCGCTCGCCTCCCTCGCCCTGATCGCCCTCGCGGCCGCCGCCGTCGGGATTCCGTCCGCCTTGGCCCAGGAGTTCACCTTCCCCTCGCGCAGCGACGAGGTCCCCGTGCTGACGGCCATCGAGATCAGCGGCAACGAACACAGCGACCGCTCCCTGGTGCTGCGGATCATGGCACTGGAAATCGGCCGGCCCCTGACCCTGGACGACATGGATCGGGCCTGGGACAGCCTGGAGGATTGCGGGTTCTTCCGGTTCGTGGAGATGGAATACGACGACGAGGAGCCCGGCGAGGTCGTCCTGCGGGTCACCCTCGAGGAGGACCTGTCCACCTATTACGGGCCGTTGCTCCGTTACGACAGGCGATTCAAGTATCTGGCCGGCGGCCAGGTGGAACTGCGCAACCTGAGGGGCAAGGGCGAGAAACTGCGCATCGAGGCGGCGGCCGCCTACGTCCAGCACGCCCTGGTCTCCTGGGACCGGCCCTGGTTCCTGGGCCGGAAGGGCCTGCAGGCCCGGGTCGAGGTGTCCGGCCGGCAGGGAGGGTTCGTCCACCGGCCGTTCCGCTTCCGCAAGTGGGACGCCGCGGCCGAAGTGCGCTGGAGCTCCCCCGGGGGGCTTTTCCTGGACGCCCGTTTCGGCGTCGGCCAGTTCGAGCGGCGGGACGGTTTCGCCTGGCCCTCGCCCGTGCGGAGCGATGAACCCGCCGGAGCGACCGACCTTTTCCTGCCGGGAATCGACGACCTGACCGTCCTGGAACTGGCCGGCGGGTGGGACTCCCGGGACAACGCCTACTATCCCCAGGGCGGGATCTTCTGCGAGGGCCGCGCGCGGCGCTGGACCAGCGACGCCACGCCCACCTACCTGGAGACGAGCCTGGACGCCCGGGCTTTCCTGCCGCTGCCCTGGAGTCGGCATCTGCTGGCCCTGCATGCCTGGGGCCGCACCACCGACCGGCCAGCCCACCTGGACAACCTCCTGTTCCTCGGCGGGCCGGGCTCCGTGCGGGGGCTGCCCCTGGGAGCGCGCGAAGGCGACAGCGGCTACCTTCTGTCCGCCGAGTACCGCATCCCCCTGTTCCTGCTGCCCATCTCGCCCCAGGGCGAACTGGTCGGGTTCGGGATCCACTTCTTCGGGGATGCGGGCGACGCCTGGTTCCACGGCGCCGAGGCGGGCCGGGCCATCCAGAGCCTGGGGGCGGGGGTCCACTTCAACCTGGACACCCTGCAGCTGCGGTTCGAGGGGGCGCGCACCAGCGAGGGCGACTGGCGCTTCGAATTCATGGATACGTTCAACTTCTGACCCGCCCGGATCAATCGGCCGCGCTCCGGGGCGGGAACGGCGACGGTTCCCCCGCCAGGAAGGCGGCCTGCGCCCGCCTGAACTCCTCCCCCGTCCAGGACTCGTGCCTGAGGTCGGCGATCTCGGCCAGGACGGCCGCCGGCAGGGTCTCGTGGTCCTCCAGCAGGTTCAGGATGCGGCGCGTCCCCCGCAGAGCGGAAGGACCGCCCCTGGCCAGGGATTCCATCACCCCCGTCACCGTTGCGTCGAGGTCCTCCGGAGCGACCACCCGGCTGAAGAATCCCGTCCCCGAGGCGCGTGCGGCTCCGACCGGCTCGCCGGTCAGCAGCATCTCCCTGACCAGCGGCGAACCCAGGGCGCGGATCAACCGCCGCAAGCCGGTGTGGCTGTAGATCAGCCCCAGCCGCACAGGGGGCAAGGCCACCCGCACCCGGTCCGTCGCGATCCGGATGTCCGCGCAGGCCAGCAGCTCCACGGCGCCGCCCCAGGCGTCCCCCTGAACCCGCGCCACAATCGGTGAAGGGTAGGCGGAAAGCAGATCCATGACCTGCTCGAAGGGATGGGCGGCGCGCACCCGCGGATCGCGATGGAAGATGGCCTCGGGGATCTCCCCGATGGGATAACCGGTCGAGAAGTGCTTGCCGCGCGAGCCGATCAGCAGGAGGGGAGCCTCGCCCGCCGCCAGATCCCTCAGGTGGGCGGCCGCGTCCTCCAGCAGGGAGGCGTGCAGGACGTTGCGGGGGGGCTCGTCGAGGACCAGTTCGGTCCAGTGGGGATGGCTGTGCACGACCAGGGGCAAGGCGGCGTCCTTTGCTGGGGATTTCCGGAACGGGTCCAGGATAGCCGGGGACGCCGGATCCGGCAATTCCTCCCCTGGCCCGGATGGATTCAGCCCGCCCGGTCGGCGGCAGCGTCCAGGATGGCCCGGTCCCGCTGGTCGCCGCCGAACTTGACGCCCATGCCCTTGAGCAGGCCGAAGGGCGCGATGCCGCCGGCCAGGACGAAGACGTCGTCGTTGGGGACGAGGATGGGGCCCTCAGGACCCGCCAGGGCCACCACGTCCGACCGGATCGCCGACACCGTGGTTCCCCCGAGGAACCGGATCCTCCCCTCGGCGATGAGGGGGGCGATGCGCTCGGCGTTCCGCTGCTTGATGCGCAGGAGTTCGGGCTTGCGATAGGACAGGGTGACCGTGCAATCGGGTTGATGGGCAAGGCCCATCGCCGCCTCCACGGCCGAGTCGCCGCCTCCGACCACCAGCACGCGCCTGCCCTTGTACGCTTCGGCGTCGATGAGGCGGTAAGCCACCTTGGCCAGATCCTCGCCCGGCACGTTCAACCGGCGGGGAGAACCCCGGCGGCCGAGAGCCAGGATGACCTTGCGGCAGGCGAAGGTCCCCTCGCCCGTCTCCACGCTGAAGGCGCCGTCCTCCCCGGTAATTCCCGTGACCCGCAACCCGGTGCGGATGTCCAGGCCGGCATCGACGTGGAGCTCCTGCCAGATGCCCAGCAGCTCCTCCTTGGTGTATTCCAGACGCTCCAGCTTCCCGTACCCCGGAATGGTCACCGGCTGGACCATGACCAGCTTGCGCCGCGGATACTGGAGGATGGTGCCGCCGGGATCCTGCTGGTCCAGCACCAGGCAGGACACCCCCATCTCCCTGGCCACCAGGGCCGCGCTCATCCCCGCCGGGCCCGCCCCCACGACGATCAGGTCATGGGATCCGGAACCCGCCGGCCCCGCTCCCTGCAGGGCCGCGGCCACGGCGGCGGCGGCCTTGCGGCCCTGATCCACCGCGTTGTGGATCAGCGCGAAACCGCTGAGTTCCCCGGCGATCCAGATGCCCGGGACGCTGGTCTGGTTGGTCTCGTCCAGCAGGGGGATGTCGTCGCGCTTGGTGATGTCCCCCAGGCCGACCTGGATGGCGCCCACCGGGCACGCCTCGGCGCACTTGCCGTGGCCGATGCAGCGCACCCCGTTGATGACCACCACCCTGCCCGAGACGATGCCCAGCACGTCGCCCTCGGGGCAGGCGTCGATGCAGGTGCCGCAACCGATGCAGGCCCCGGCGTCCACCAGGGGATACTGGCCGCTGGCGCGGTCCATCCCCAGTTCCCGGTTCTGCTGGAGTCGGCGCGATGAGGCCTCGCGCTGGCGGCGGAACCGGACCGTGTAGAGGGTCACCCCGACACCCACGCCCAGCAGAACCACCGTCCAGATCAGCAGAGTTTCCATGACGTCCCCGGTCAGAACCTGTGGCGGACTTCCAGCCACCAGCGATCGCCCACGATGTCGTCGCCCCAGTCCTTGCGGTACTCGGCGGTCGCCGACCAGGCCGGGGAAAGATCCCGCGACCAGCGCACCTCGGACCAGGTGTTGGACCGGTCCCCGGCGCCGGCGACCCCCTGGTAGAAGTACCCGCCCCCCGTCAATCCCACCCGGCTGCCCCCCACGCGGGTGGACAGCCCGGCCTGGGGAGCCCAGCCCTTCAGGTAGGGGCCGTCGAAGCCCCTCACCATGGCGTTCAGCGCCAGGTCCGATCCGGCCAGGCGGGGAACGAAGAACCGGGAGTTCCACGAGGTCACGTCCGCGTCCAGCCTGTCATCCCGCCGCACGCTGCCCGAAGCCGACAGCCGGACGCCGCCCGTGAACCGGAGGTCGGCACCGGCCCGCCAGCCCCGCCGTCCCGAATCCTCGAAGAGACTGTCGGGCAGGGAGCGCGACTCCCAGGTGCGCACGAGATCCCGGTCGTCGAACCCGAGATCCACCGCCAGCAGCCGGGACACCTGCAGGCGTCCGGTCAGGGAGACGCTGGTCAAGTCAAGGGATGAGCCGCCCCGCGCGTCCTTGCGCCATCCCCGGTTCAGATCGACTTCGCCGGCTTGCATCAGACTCACGCGCGTCCCGTTGCGCCAGGACGCGGTCCAGGTCAGGTACTCGCGGCTGATCTCTCCGCTGCGGTAGCGTCCGATGCCGGCCAGGTGGAAGTCCAGGAACCGCCCCGACTCGGTCCGCAGGCGCCGGCGGAAGGTCAGGCCCAGGACGTGGTCGTCGGTCCCGAAGGCGAGGGTGCCCCATTCCGGTGCGAATCCCCCGAAGGCGCCGAGATACGACCCTGATCCGGTCCGCCGCTCGGCATGAAACCCGTCGAACGGCCCCGCGGTGGCCGTGGCCCGTGAGCGCACCCGGCCCAGGGACACGTTCCAGTCGGCCTCGGGATCGTCGTGGACGAGGGCGACCTCGCGGATCCGGTTCCGCCACTCCCCCGACGGGGTGGACGAGGAATAGCCTGACCTCTCGAAGCGCTTGAGAGACCCCCTGGTGCGCAGGTCCCAGCCCCTTCCCAGGCCCTTGACCTCGAGCCGGAACGGGAGGGACCAGTAGTCGGTCCGGAAGTCGTCGTCCCCGCCGCCTTCGGTGTGGTCCCAGGTCACCCCCAGCGAACCTTTGAGCTCGCGGGAAGGCGTTTCCTTCCCGTCGTCCGCGGACGCGGGCAAGGTGCGGACCCGGGACACGAGGAGGGGAGCCTCGGGGACTTCCTCCCCCCCGGCCTCGTCCTCGGCGACGGTGATCGAGACCTCGTCGCCGACCTCCGGGGGCGTCGCCTCCCCCACCAGCCGGCAGGACGCAGAATGGTCCGCGACGTGGAGCACTTCGAGGACGCCGATGGTCGTGCCGTTGCGATGCACCTCCGCCGTCATGCCGGTCCGCAATCCCTGGACCGCGCCGACGTCGAGGTAGAAGTGCTCGGAGCTGACGTAACGGATCCTGGCAGTCACGGTCCGGGCTCCGGCCGGGGTGACCGCCGCGAGTGCGGTGAAGGTCAAAAGGAGGGAAAACAGACGCCGTTTCATCAGTTGTTCCCCCGCGGATGACAGAAGTAGCAGGCCTGGCTCTGGTAGACGTACCCGCCCACTTCGCTGTGGTCATTGTCGGTGTCGGTCCGGTTGTGCTCGTGACAGAAGATGCATTCGAACTGGGAGAAGTCCGTCGGCGTCATGTGGCAATCCGTGCAGGAGTTCCATTCCCCGCGGTGCGTCCCGGTGGTGATGGGGAACAGGGGTTCGTGGTCGAAGGTGCTGGGCGCCCATCCGCTGGGGGTGTGGCATTGCGCGCAATCGAGGGGAAAACCGCCGGCGGCATGGTTGGGATTCGCGGCCCCGTTGTAGTCGTCGAGGTGGCAGGCCTCACAGGCGGTGGGGGTGCCAGTGTAGCCCGCACTGTGGCAATCCAGGCAGCTTGCTGCGGTGTGCTCGCCCGTCAGGGGGAACCCTGTAAGGTCGTGATCGACCTGGGCGCCGTCCCAGCCGCTCGTCTGGTGGCACTGGGCGCAGTCCAGGGGGAAGCCGCTGGCCGCATGATCGGGGTCGGTGGTCCCGTTGTAGTCGTCGAGGTGGCAGGCCTCGCAGGCCGTGGGGGTGCCCGTGTAGCCGCTCGTGTGGCAGCTCGCGCAGTCCACGGTGACGTGTTCCCCGGTCAGGGGGAACGCTGTCTGGTCGTGGTCGATCGTCGCGCCGTCCCAGCCGCTCGTCTGGTGGCACTGCGCGCAGTCAAGGGGGAAACCGCTGCCAGCGTGATCGGGGTCGGTGGTCCCGTTGTAGTCGTCGAAGTGGCAGGCCTCGCAGGCCGTCGGAGTGCCCGTGTAGCCGCTCGTGTGGCAACTCGCGCAGTCCACGGTGACGTGTTCCCCTGTCAAGGGAAACGCAGTCTGGTCGTGGTCGATCGTCGCGCCGTCCCAGCCGCTCGTCTGGTGGCACTGCGCGCAGTCAAGGGGGAAACCGCTGCCAGCGTGATCGGGATCCGCGGCACCGTTGTAGTCTTCGAGATGGCAGGCCTCGCAGGCCGTCGGAGTGCCCGTGTAGCCGCTCGTGTGGCAGCTCGCGCAGTCCACGGTGACGTGTTCCCCGGTCAAGGGAAACGCTGTCTGGTCGTGGTCGATCGTCGCACCGTCCCAGCCGCTCGTCTGGTGGCACTGGGCGCAGTCCAGGGAAAAGCCGCCGCCGGCATGATCGGGGTCGGTGGTCCCCGTGTAGTCGTCGAGGTGGCAGGCCTCGCAGGCCGTCGGGGTGCCCGTGTAGCCGCTCGTGTGGCAACTCGCGCAGTCCACGGCCTGGTGGGATCCCGTCAAGGGGAATGCGGTCAAGTTGTGGTTGATCGTCGCGCCGTCCCACCCGGCGGTTTCATGACACTGCGAGCAGCTCAGGGAGAATCCCAGAGTCGCATGATCGGGGTCGGTGGTCGCGGTGTAGTCGTCCATGTGACACGACTGGCACAAGGTCGACGTGCCGGTGTAGCCGCTCGTGTGGCAGCTCGCGCAATCGACGGTCGTGTGGGCCCCGGTGAGGGGAAATGCCGTGAGGTCGTGGTCGATTTCCCCGCCGTCCCACCCGGTGGTCGCATGGCACTGGGCGCAGTCCAGGGGGAAGCCGCTGCCGGCATGATCGGGGTCCGTGGTCCCGTTGTAGTCGTCGAGGTGGCAGGATTCACAGGCGGTCGGGGTGCCGGTATAGCCGCTCGTGTGGCAGCTCGCGCAATCGACGGTCGTGTGGACCCCGGTGAGGGGAAATGCCGTGAGGTCGTGGTCGATTTCTCCGCCTTCCCAGCCGGTGGTCGCATGGCACTGGGCGCAGTCCAGGGGGAAGCCGCTGCCGGCATGATCGGGATCCGTGGTCCCGTTGTAGTCGTCGAGGTGGCAGGATTCACAGGCGGTCGGGGTGCCGGTATAGCCGCTCGTGTGGCAACCGGCGCAATCGACGGTCGTGTGGACCCCGGTGAGGGGAAAGGCCGTGAGATCGTGGTCGATTTCTCCGCCCTCCCAGCCGGTGGTCGCATGGCACTGGGCGCAGTCCAGGGGGAAGCCGCTGCCGGCATGATCGGGGTCCGTGGTCCCGTTGTAGTCGTCGAGGTGGCAGGATTCGCAGGCGGTCGGCGTACCCG
>JBFXKG010000044.1:0-9093 GCA_050174015.1 Candidatus Krumholzibacteriia bacterium | reverse complement strand
CTTCGCCACCGGCCGGGAGATCGTCCTCGAGGGGGAGACCTACCTGGTCGACGGCGACGCGGACAAGGTCGCGCCGCCGGGAGTCTGGAGCGTCGTCGGCAGCTTCTGGCCGACCCGGTCCGAAAACTACATCGTGACCGTCCCCACCGTTACCGACGACACGCCCGAGGTGCCGGCCTGGACCGCGTACTACGTGCTGGCCTGGGAGAGTTCGACGAACTCGTTCTACGCCAGCCTGCCGGACAGCGGCCGGTCGGTCGACAACATCGCCCCCGGAGTGCCCGCGGGGCTCGAGGTGACGTACTCGTCGACGGGAGCTGCCCTGGTCTGGTCGCCGGCTCCCGACGAGGACTTCCAGTACTACCGCGTGTACCGGGGAACCTGGCCGGGCTTCGAACCCGCGCCCGAGAACCTGGTGGGCGCGACGGCCACGGCGGCCTGGAACGACGCGGCGCCTTCCCCCTGGGGGTACTGCTACCAGGTGACCACCGTGGACCACGCGGGCAACGAGAGCGAACCGGCCTCCCCCGAGCAGGTCAGCGGAGGGGAGGTGGCGCCGGGCCCGGACGCGTTCGCGCTCCACCCCTGTTCGCCGAACCCCTTCAACGCCGCCACGAGCATCCGGTGGGAGGTCCCCTCCGGAGGCGGCCGGGTGACCCTGGCGGTCTACGACGCGCGCGGGGCCCGCGTGCGCCTGCTGGTCGACGGGCCCCAGCCGGCCGGCCGCCACAGCCTGCGCTGGGACGGTCGCGATGACGGCGGCCGCACCCTGGCCACCGGCGTCTACTTCTGCCGGATGGTCACGCCCGGTTCCAGGCACACGGTGAAGATGAGCCTGGTGCAGTAGTCCATTCCTGCGGGCGGGTCGCAGCCCTCCGGCCGCAGGGCGGAGAACCGGAGGCTCGGCGGATACGCTGGCGCGGAAAAATCCCGGTTCAGAATTGCCTGAACCGGAAGCCCGGTTGGACACCGAGCCGCCCAGGACCCATCATTGCGCTTCCCCTCGATCCTGGAACCCCCACCCGACAAGCGGGACCCATGGCGAGCGCCACCTACACCCTGTCCCTCTCCCCGGCCGGCCACCTCCGGCTGGCCCCCGGCCACGACGGAGTTCCCCTCGCGGACGACCTCGCCGTTCGGCTGCTGCGGGCCTTCGAACGCGGCAACGGTCACGCCCTCCTGCATCTGGGCGGCGTCGAGGTCGCCGGCGCCCTGCCGCCCGCCCTCGGGTACTGGCGCCGGCTGGGGGTTCACTACCTGACCGCGGTCTGCACCAGGTCCGGTGGCGACGCCCCCTCCCTTGGACCCGGCCCTCTCACTCCCGACCCGGGTTTCCTGGCGGAACTGGCCCTGGCGCCGCCCGTCATGCCCGGGGCCGAATACGCCACGCCAGAAGTCCTGGCAGCCCTGTGGGACGAGCTCGACGCCGTCTTCCGGGCCGGGCTCGCCGCTTCGGGCACCTCCCTCCAGGAATTCCTGAAATCCCTCGACGAATCCTGGAACCTGGTGGGGCGGATCCATTTCCACCTGGCCGTCAACCGGAAGGATCCAGAGTTCCCCTTCGCGTTCCTGGCCACCTACACCCCTCGTCTGGCCACCGGGGCGTGCCCCCAGCATCAGCCCCTGGGCCAGGCCCTGCGCGAGTACGCGGGGCCGGGCAAGCGGGACCGGTTGCTGAACCTGCTGCTGCCCGTCCAGCGGGCCGCGGGCTGCTGCCCCTGGCTGAAGGAGCTGGTCGCCTCAGGCGAGCTCTACCACCCCCTGCGCTGGACGGCCGACGAGGCCTTCGCCCTGCTGAAGGACGTCGCCCTGCTGGAGAGGGCCGGAGTGCTGGTGCGGATGCCCGCGGATTGGGCCCGCGGCCGCCCCCTCACCCCCCGACTGGCGGCCACGGTGGGCGGCGGCCCTCCCTCGATCCTGGGAACGGACGCCCTGCTGGACTTCCAGATCCGGTTCACCCTCGGCGGGGAAACCCTGACCCCCGCCGAAATCGCAGACCTGCTGGAACGATCCGAAGGATTGGCCATGATCCGGGGGCGGTGGGTGGAGATCGACGGCACCAAGGTGTCCGGGATGCTGGAACGGTTCCGGCAGCTCGAATCGCTCCAGGACCGGGGTGGGCTGTCCTTCGGCGAGGCCATGCGGATGCTGGCCGGGGCCGATCTGACCGGAAGCGGTCCGACCGGAGGCGCCCGGGTCCCGGCCGGCGGGGCGGGGACGGCCGCGGCGGCCGAGGTCGCCGACTGGATGTCGGTGACGGCGGGCCCCTGGTTGGAGAAGACCCTGGCGGGGCTGCGCTTCCCCGAGGGACTGGCGGCGGTTCGGCCCGGAGTCGATCTCCACGCCACCCTGCGCCCCTACCAGGAGGTCGGGGTGCGTTGGCTCCACCTGCTGTCCGAACTGGGGCTGGGCGCCTGCCTGGCGGACGACATGGGCCTGGGCAAGACCATCCAGGTGCTCTCCCTCCTGCTGGTCCGGCGAGCCCGCGCCCGCCGCGCCCCCGGCGCCCGCTCCTCCTGCGATCGGCCGACGCCCAGCCTCCTGGTCGCCCCGGCCTCCCTGCTGGCCAACTGGGCCGACGAGATCGCCCGCTTCACGCCGGGCCTCAAGCCGGTCATCGCGCACTCGTCGTCCCTGCCCGGGAACGAACTCAAGGATCCCGCTGCGCCCTGGATCGAAGGCGCCGACCTGGTGATCACCAGCTACGCCACCCTCCTGCGTCTGCCGGCCCTGGCCGAACGGTCCTGGGACCTGGTGATCCTGGACGAAGCCCAGGCCATCAAGAACCCCGGCGCCCGCCAGACGAGGGCGGTCAAGCAGCTGCACGGCCGGGCCCGCATCGTTCTGACCGGAACACCCATCGAGAACCGGCTGGGGGACCTGTGGTCGATCTTCGACTTCATCAATCCCGGCCTGCTCGGCAGGCAGAAGCAGTTCTCGCAGTACGTCGGCGACCTGGACCGCGAGTCGCCGAACCCCTACGCCCCACTGCGCGATCTGGTGCGGCCCTATATCCTGCGGCGCCTGAAGACCGACCGCTCGGTGATCGCCGATCTGCCCGACAAGACCGAGATGCGGGCCTTCTGCCACCTGAGCCGGAGACAGGCGGCGCTCTACGAGCAGTCGGTCCGGGACCTGCGGCACCAGTTGGCCGTCAAGACGGGAATGGAACGCCGGGGTCTCGTCCTGGCCTTCCTGATGCGGTTCAAACAGATCTGCAACCATCCCTCCCAGTGGCTGGGCGACGGGGCCTGGGAGGAAAAGGACAGCGGCAAGTGGACGAGGCTGAGGGAGATCGCCGAGGTGATCGCCGCCCGCCAGGAGAAGGTCCTGGTCTTCACCCAGTTCCGGGAGATCACCGCGCCCCTGGCCGACCACCTCGGCGGACTTTTCGGCCGGCCGGGGCTGGTCCTGCACGGCCAGACCCCCGTCGGCAGGCGCCGGGATCTGGTCCGGCGCTTCCAGGAGGACGAGGACGTCCCCTTCTTCGTGCTGTCCCTGAAGGCCGGCGGATCCGGGCTCAACCTCACGGCCGCCTCCCATGTGGTACACTTCGACCGCTGGTGGAACCCCGCCGTGGAGGAGCAGGCCACCGACCGGGCCTTCCGCATCGGCCAGGCCAGGAACGTGCTCGTGCACAAGTTCATCTGCCGGGGAACCGTGGAAGACCGGATCGACACGCTGATCGAATCGAAGAAGCAGATCGCCCGGGACCTTCTCGAAGGCGGACCCGAGCTCCTGCTCACCGAGATGTCCGACGACGAACTGATCGACCTGGTGTCCCTGGACCTCCAGACCGCCCTGAAGGAGCAGACGTGAGTTGGCGCCCTCCCCGCCGGACGATTTCCCTGCCCCAGATCCACCGGCGCCTCCAGGCCCTTGAAGACCTGGAACGATTGGGAAGGGGGGATCGCCCCCTGAATCCCGTATCGGCCTCCGGCCGCACCCTCGCGACCACCTTCTGGGGCCGCGCCTGGTGCGACAACCTGGAGCGCTACAGCGACTTCCACAACCGCCTGCCGCGGGCCCGCACCTACCTGCGCACCGGGGCGGTCATCGACCTGCAGGTCGAGCCCGGCCTGGTCACCGCCCTGGTCAGCGGGACCGACATCTACCGCGTGGACGTGGAGATCGAGCCGGTTTCCCGCGCCAAGTGGCGATCGATCCTCCGAGACTGCGGCGGCGCCGTCGATTCGATGGTGGAACTCCTGCAGGGCAACCTGTCCGGCGCCGTCATGGACCGGATCTGCGGCGACAAGGGCGGCCTGTTCCCCTCCTCCCGGGAGATCTCCTGCCGTTGCACCTGCCCCGATTGGGCCACCATGTGCAAGCACGTGGCGGCCGCGCTGTACGGCGTCGGCGTGCGGCTGGACGACGAACCCGGCCTGCTGTTCAAGCTGCGCGGCGTCGACCCCGCCGAACTGATCGCCCATGCCGAGGCCAAGCTGGTCCACGAGACCGGCACCAGCGGCTCGGAGCGCCTCCTGACGGGGACCGACCTTTCGGAACTCTTCGGGGTGGACATCCTCACGGTCGAATGCGGGGTCGACCCTGCCGTCGACCGCGCCCCCGCCGGAATGCCGGCCGCGACGCCTCCACCAGCCCCGACTGCGGACAACGCGCGCCTCCGCGACCTCGAATCCCGAAGGCGGGCCCTGACGGCCAGGATCGCCGTGGTGTCGGCACGGATCGAACGGCAGGAAGCCCGGATGGCGCTCATCCTCGAGCGGGGCCTGGCCCGCCGACGCTGAACTCCAAGCGCAGGGGAAGAGCGCGTTGCGGCCCGAGACGGCCCAGCGGGCGCCTCCGCCTACCGCGCCGACATCCTCACCAGCACGACCTCGAGCGGCTCCGCCGCGCTCAAATCCCCCTGCTCCTCCTCGGGGAGGAAGGCCGCATGGATGGCCTTCTCCGCGTCCTCGTAATTCTGCAGGATGAGGAAACGGGTGCCGTCCAGGAAGACCAGGAGATCCTGCTGCGGGTCGTGGCCGGGGAAGGTGACCGTCAATTCCTCCCGGAACTCCCCGGCGGGCGTGATCACGTCGAAGCGACCGGCGACGCCCTCCGCGAGACGCCGGGCGGCGTTGCGGCTGGTGGTCACGAAAAGGCGGCCGTCGGCTGCGTACTGCAGGTCGACGATGGCCGGGTCGGAATCGAGGGCCTTCCTTTCCATGGTCGACCTGCCGGTCGCAACCGCGACGTGGATCCGCGCAGCGGCCTCCGCCATCTCCTCGCCGTTTCGCATCCGTGGTTCATACGGGCGCCGCAGCGTTCGCAGGAGCTCGCCGGCCAGGCTCCGCTCGCGGATCGCCCAGGCGTCCCGCTCGGCGACCGTCGCCACGACCCCGCCGGGGCCTACCGCCCAGGTCGCGAACTCGGCCCACTCGGCCGCCTCGTCGAGAACGATGGTCATGATGCCGCGGGAGACCTCGTGCGCGATGAGCTCGGTTCCGGAGACGCCGTCGAAGTCCAGCACCGACAGGGTCGCGCGCGTCCTGGCCTCATCCGCGTCGACGTCGATGCTGCTGCGATCGGTGTGCCCGACCAGGGCGTTTCCGATGCTGCGCAGGGCGCGGATGGAATAGTGGCCGCCCGCTTCCCCGCCGCCGAGCGTGAAGCCGCCGGCCGGCACGCCATCCCGGTCGACATAGACCACCTTGCCCGGAAAGCCCTGGACCAGGCCGACCCGGTCTCCCGCGATGAAGACGCTCTGCAGATCGCGGAGCTCGCCCGGGCCGTCACCCTCGCGACCGAGCGTCGCGATGACCTCGCCTTGCGGGGATACGACCAGGACATGGGCGAGCTGCCGGTCCGCCAGCAGCACGTTGCCATCCCGGTCGAGCACACCGGAGGCGACGAGTCCGATCAGCACCCCGTCGTCGTCGGCGCCCAGGCGCCATACCTCCTCGAGGGCGACGGTCCGCCGCGCCGGCGCCGCGGCGGGGAGCGTGACCGTCGCGGCCGCCTGCGCGGGCAGCGGGAGCGGGGGGACCAGCAGGGCGGCCATCGCGGCCGCCAACGGTACCATCACAGACTGCAAAGGAGTCACGGCTCAACCTCCGTCGGCGCCCGTTCCGGATCTTACCTCGAGAGGAACCGCCCCCGCGGCCACGGGCCGAGGTTCCCCCTCACCCCTCGCTGCGATCGTTGACGTCCTCGCGCCCGTCGTCGTAGAGCCCGATGAAGCGCACCACCCGGTCGTCGTCGTCCCGCTCGAACCGGGCTCGGAAATAGTCCAGGTCCCCGACGCGGAACAGATCCGGCCCCATGGGCGTCAGCTTCATGAGCGGACCGTCCCCGCGCCGATAGAACAGTTCGCCGTCCTGCAGCATGACCTCGCGCGGACCGAAGACGCCCACGTACTGCCTCAACTCGTCCCCGGACACCGCGAGGGGGCTCAGGCGGCTTTCCAGGTCGGTGAGCACCCACTGCAGGCCGGCCTTGTACTCCTGGTCCTCCTCGCGCTCCATCAGCTTGCGCAGGGCGTCCGCCCGGGCGGCCTCCAGGGCCTGGTCCGCGGGCACCTCGATGTCGGGGCGGATCCCCACGCCCTCCCAGCCCTGGTTGGTCTTCGGATCGTAGGCACGACCGTAAGGCACCCGGATCCCCATGCGGAAGCCGTCGAAATCGAAGGTGTACGAGGCGACGGTGTGCCCGCCGCCGCCGGTGGTCTCGCCCACGATGGTCGCCCGTTCGAGGTGCTTCAGGTCGAAGGTGAATTCCTCGGCGGCCGAAAAGGTGTGGCCGCTGACGAGCACGTACACCGGCTGGTCCACAAGCCGCTTGCCGGGCACGTAGTCCAGGCTGTAGGACTGGACCGTCTGGCCCTCGGCCCGGATGTCCCAGTTGATCAGGTGCGTGCTCTCCGCGAACAGGTAGCCGCAGAGCAGGCGGATCATCGAGGCGTTGCCGCCGCCGTTGTGGCGCAGGTCCAGGATCACCGCTTCGCTGTTGGCCAGGAAGTTCATGGCCGCCGCCGCCGCGACGAAGGCTTCGCCCCCGTCGGCGAAACGGTCGAAGCGGAGGTAGCCGATGCCGCCGGGCAGGATCTCGGCCTGGCGGAAGCCGTAGTTGCGCGCCTTGTCCCGGCGCTCGTCGCGCGCGATGTCCGCCGGGTCCCGCTGGCGCCCCGCCGCGGCCACCTCCGGATCGCGGGGCGGCAAGGCCGCGATCGCGAAGTGGCCGTCGTGGTTGATCTCCTGGCAATCGCGCTCCAGCCGCGCGGCCAGTTCGGCCGGGTCGGCCAGCTCGTCGTAGACCCCCTCGGCCAGGTTCCGGCGCAGTCCCGCCACGATGCGTGTTGCGGGCTCGGCCAGCACGTACACCGAGTCGATCACCGCGGCCAGGCTGTCCAGGACCGCGGCGCGGGTCGCCGGGTCCAGCGCCGGCAGCTGGCCGGGCCGGGCGACCTGGGCGCCGGCGACCAGGGGCGTCAGCACGGACGCGGCCAGCAGCAGGCATGCCGCCAGGCGCCAGGCGAACGGCATCGCGACGGATGGCCCGGCCTCCGGCGGCCGGACGGTACGGTTGGTTCCGATCATGTTCCAATCCCCCTGCTTGCGGTGGTGCCGGACGCGGCGCAGCGGTCCGGCTGCGTTGGGCCGGGAATCCTACGCAGGAGGCGAAGGCGGGTTGCGGTCACGCCGACGCTTCAACGACGCCGCCTATCGCCTGGATCCGCCCGGCAGCCCCGATTTCTCCCTGGCCGGCGCCGGCGAAGACGGCAACAGCCTGATGCCGTCGGGATCGATGGAGAGCAGCCGCTTCTTGTATAGGGCTCCGAGAGCTTTCTTGTAGTTCCTCTTGCTCACGCCGAAACGGTCCGAGATCTCCTCGGGCGAGGTCCCGGCGGTGACGGGCAGGAAGCCGTTGTTCCTCGCCAGCTGGTTGAGGATCGTCTCGGCGATGCCGGACACCTTCTCATATCCCGTGGACGTCAGCGACACGTCGATCTTGCCGTCGTCCCGCAGCTTCCGGATGTAGCCGCGGACCTTCTTGCCGATGCGCACGTTCTTGAAGATCTCATTGTGGTAGAGGAAGCCCCAGTGGGCATCGTCGATGATGGCCGTGTACCCCAGCTCGGTTTCCCGCGCGATGAGCAGCTCCACCATCTGGCCCTCTTCGTAGTCGGCCGGCGTCTTGCCGATGAACTTGTTGATGCGGGTCGAGCCGACGATCCGGCCCGTGCCCTCGTCGATGAAGACGTGGACGATGTAGGAGCGGCCGGCCTGCAGCCGGATCTTCTGTTCGCCGAAGGGCACCAGCAGGTCCTTGGGCAGGCCCCAGTCCATGAAGGCGCCGACCTTCTCCACCGAAGCGACCCGCAGCAGATTGAACTGCCCGACCGCTGCGTGCGGCCGCCGGGTGGTGGCGATGATCCGGTCTTCGGAGTCGAAATAGATGAAGACGTCGAGACGGTCGCCTGCCGAACAGCCTTTTGGGGCCTGGTCGTAGGGCAACAGGATCTCGCCCCACCGGTCGTCCTCGCTGTCGAGGTAAAAGCCGAAGTCGACCTTTTTGACGACCGCCAGGTTATTGAACCGACCGATTCTCAACAATGCAGGCCATGCCCTTCATCGATTGTGCCCGGGGGGAAGGGAAGCCCGGCCTCGCCCCGTTCCTGCGCGAACCGGGACTCAATATATCACTTCGGCCCGACTTCGCACACGGACGGGCCGCCGGGGCCGTCATCGGGACCCGTGCCGCCTGGACTTCCCTCCCCCGGACGGATACGATGTCCCCCATGAGAAACGGTCGGAAAACACCCAGCCGCGGCGGCCTCCGGATCCTCCACGAGGATCAGGACCTCCTGGTGATCTGCAAGGACCCGGGCCTGCTGACGAACAGCTACCCGGGCGACCGGAACGCGACCGCCGAGAGCCAGCTCACCCGCTACCTGCGCAAGGGAAGCAACCGGCCGTGGATACGCGCCTATACCGTCCACCGGCTCGATCGTGAAACCTCGGGCCTGCTCATCTTCGCCAAGAACGCGTCCGTCCAGCAGCAGCTCAAGGAGAACTGGGGCGCCGTGGAGAAGCACTACACCGCCGTCGTGCATGGAATCATGGAACAGAAGAGCGGCCGGTTCGCCGG
>JBFXKG010000043.1:0-10080 GCA_050174015.1 Candidatus Krumholzibacteriia bacterium | reverse complement strand
AAGACGGCCCGGTCGCCCCCCGCGCGGGGGCGTGGATAGAAACACGGTCTCCGGCGTGATGCGCGACGACCTGCTCGTCGCCCCCCGCGCGGGGGCGTGGATTGAAACATGAGGGAATGCCCTTCGAAACCCGGTGGTTGTCGCCCCCCGCGCGGGGGCGTGGTTTGAAACCGGCTCGTAGGCCATGGTGAAGTTGTCGCAGGCGTCGCCCCCCGCGCGGGGGCGTGGATTGAAACTTCTTCCACGGCCGCGTGTTCGGGCGCCCGGAGGTCGCCCCCCGCGCGGGGGCGTGGATTGAAACCTTCTGTCCCGCCGGCTGGGTATTCCGGCGATTCCGGACATCTATCCCGACGGATTCCGGAAACTGGTCCGATCCAATCCGGACAGATTCCAAACCCACGAGAGGGAATGGATTTTTCTGAGTTGAGGGACTTTGAAGAGTAGATTCAGGGGATGGGGTAAGAGGAAAAGCGGACAATGAAACAAAATAATCCTGCTCAAGACCCCATCAGGACCGGCATGCCCATCCAGGGCCAGATCTTCCAGACGAACAGGGTCAGGACCCCGAGCAGCAGAAGGCTGGCGGGGATGCCGTAGAGGAAGAACTCCCGCGTGCGGAACTGTCCGCTCTCGAAGGCGATGGCGTTGGGGGCGGCGCCGACAAGCAGCATGAAGGGCATGCCGGCGGCGGCCAGGGCGGCGAACATGACGATCTCGGGCTCGACCCCGATGTGCGGCGCCATCACCAGGGCCACCGGCAGGGTGATGGCGATGGCCGCCACGTTCATGATGAAGTTGGTCATCACGAGCACGAACACGGCGATCCCCATGATGAACACCAGCCACGGGGCCTCCTCGAACCAGGAGAGCCAGCCGATGGCCATCCACTCGGCGGCCCCGGTCTGCCACAGGCAGAACCCGATGCTCATGGCCCCCCCGAACAGCAGCACGATGTTCCAGGGCACGGCCTCGAGGTCCTTGAGGGTCAGGATGTCCAGGATGAAGAACAGCAGGATCGCCGACAGGATGACGGCGCTCTTGTCCAGGCCGGCCAGGGCCGGCGCGAACGACCGCAGGGTCAGCAGGCCCATGACGGCCAGGGTGATGGCCAGGGTGGCCCACTCCTTGCGGGTCATGCGTCCCTGGGCCCGGGCCAGATCGCGGGCGCGCTGCCTGAGGCCGGGCAGACGGTCCCGCTCGGGGGGACACACCAGGCAGATGAAGCCCCACAGCAGCAGGACCATGGCCGCACCCAGGGGGAACATGAAGCGGCTCAGCTCGAAGAACGAGACCTCCTGGCCGGTCAGCTCGCGGAAGAACCCGATGGCCACGGCGCCGCGCGCGGCCCCCAGCAAAGTGATGATGCTGCCGGCCCCGGCGGTGTACGCCATGCCGATGAACAGTCCCTTGCCGAAGACCGTCCGGCGGCCCCCGGACTCGTACTGGTTGTGGATCACCAGCAGCAGGGGGAAGATGGCCGCGGCCACGGCGGTGTGGGCCATGAACAGGGTCAGGAAGGCGGTCAGGGCGAACACCCCGAGGTAGATCAGGCGGGTGCTCTCGGAGATGCGGGTCAGCACGGCGAAGGCCATGCGGCGGGTCAGTCCGGTCTTGACGAAGGCGGACCCGATGAGCAGCGACCCGAAGATGAACCAGACCGAGGGGTCCATGAAGTCGGTCAGGGCGGTGCGGGGCTCGCGGATCAGCCAGAGCGACTGCACCACCCCGATGGCGATGGCGGTCACGCCCACGGGGATGACCTCGAACACCCACCACACGCCGGCCAGCAGGAAGAGGCCCAGGGCGGCCTTGGCCTGGTGGCTGAGGGGGACGCTGTGGCCGGAGGGATCGACGGCGTCGGGAAAGGCGGGCGCCCAGAGGATCCCCCCGAAGAGGAGCAGCCCGAGCAGGAACGGCGCCAGGCGTTTGGGACTGCGCAGGATCATCGGTGTCCGTCGTCCCTTCCGGTTCCGGTGCGGCGCGCGGTCAGCATGGGGAATTCGAGTTCCGGATCGACGCCAGTGACCGGCGGATGGCGCCGGGGGCGGTCGAACCCGCACCGGGCCAGCAGGCGGTCCAGGTCGTCCTCGGACCAGCCCTGGTGGCACTGGACGTGTTCCCGGATCGTACCCGATCCGACCTCGATGATCCAGTGCCCGTGGATCTCGGTCAGGGTGTCCTCGTCCCAGGCGTACTCCTGCAGCCACAGGTGGGGCTCGTCGCTGAAGGGGCCGGATTCGCAGGCCTCCCACGAACTGCCCTGTTCGGTGACGAAGTGGTCCAAGGGCTGGTATTCGACGACCAGCAGACCGCCGGGGCGCAGGCAGCGGCCCAGGCCGGCCAGGAGCACCTCGGCCCGGGGGGCCGCGAACCCGTGCAGGTCGCCGAACCAGATGGTCACCGCATCGGCGGGGCCGAAGCCGGCGGCGATGCGTCCGGGCAGGTCGCCGGGCAGGTGGTCCAGGTCGGCGTCCAGGAACAGGCAGGCCAGCTGCTCGGATTCGGCCTTCTCCCGGGCCCAGTCCAGGGCCGCGGGGGCGATGTCCAGGCCGGTGGCGCGGTGGCCGCGCCGGGCGAGTTCGTGGCAGTACAGGCCCGGGCCGCAGCCGGCGTCCAGGACGTGGAAGGGGCCGGAGCCCAGATCCTCGGCCAGGCGGTCCAGCAGCCAGGCCACGTGCTGGTCCACGATCTCCGGCCTGCGGGTGGCCTGGTCGGTGGTGGGATCCAGGTGGGTCTCCAGCAGGCGCCGGCTGAAATCGGGGTCTCCCCAGGGCAACCGGCCGGTCCCCTGCCACGGCTGGAGGGGCCGGGACATGGTCAGCAGGCGACGCAGGGCCGCGGCGTGAGGGGACTGGGACCGATCGGCTCGGGACATGGGGGACCTCGGTTGCGGGCGGAGTTATCCCCAGGCCTGGGGATAACCGGAACCCTTGGGTGGAAACCGTTTGGACGCGGACCGCGGTGGATTATCGGCTTCCCGGGCGGGCTTTTCCACCGGGAATCGGCGGTTGTCCCCAGTTTTTCCCAAGGGCCGAGGGGATGTCCCCCGGGTTTTTCCCCAGGTTATCGGCAGCAAATCCGAGCCGCTCCCAACGAGGGGGTGGTCCCGGCCGGCGCGGGGGCGTATCCTGGTAGCCCCCTCCCCTGGTATACGACCCGAAAGGTATCGTCTTGGAAATGAAGCCCCAGACCGAGAGCCAGCGCCGCGAGGACCTTCAGTCCGTGTACGGGTACGACCGCCTGCCCAAGGACCGTCGCCCGCCGTTCAGCGAGGAAGCCGAACAGGCCGTCCTGGGCGCGGTGATGGTGGACCGGGAGGCCGTCGGCCTGGCGCGCGAGGTCATCACCCACGGCGACTTCTACCGCCTCGAGC
The DNA here is from genome assembly GCA_050174015.1 of Candidatus Krumholzibacteriia bacterium. GTDB lineage: Bacteria > Krumholzibacteriota > Krumholzibacteriia > LZORAL124-64-63 > LZORAL124-64-63 > JAHJTW01. Next base: position 6,707 of record JBFXKG010000043.1, on the reverse strand, counting down.
ACCAGCTCATCTTCCGGGCCATGTGCAAGCTCTACGAGAACGACCAGGCCGTCGATCCCATCACGGTGGCCAACCTGCTGGAGAAGTCGGCCGAGGAGTTCCTGGACAAGCAGCAGCTGAAGGCCCTGAAGGGCCGCGACCTGCTGGACCTCGTGGGGGGCATGGATTTCCTGATCGACCTGGCCGGGATGATGGGGACCGCGGCCAACGTGACCTTCCACGCGGGGATCGTGCGGGAGAAGGCGGTGCTGCGGCACCTGATCACCGTCTCGTCGGCCATCGCGGGGGAGGCCTACGAGGCCGCGGACGAGGCCGAGGCCATCCTGGATCGGGCCCAGTCCCGCATCTACGACATCACCGAGCAGACCCGCACCGAGGGATTCAGCCCCGTCGACCACATCGTACCGCGCACCTTCAAGTCGATCGAGGAGGCCTTCCAGAGCAACTCGGACGTCACCGGCCTGCGCACGGGATTCGCAGAAATGGACCGCAAGACGGGAGGCCTGCAGCCCTCGGACCTGATCATCCTGGCGGCGCGCCCGTCCATGGGCAAGACCTCGCTGGCGCTCAACCTGGCCTACAACGTGGCGGTCCACGAGCAGAAGGGCGTGGGCATCTTCAGCCTGGAGATGAGCCGGGAGCAGCTGGTGATGCGCATGCTGGGCAGCAGCGCCGGGTTCAACCTGCACAACCTGAGGCGGGGAAAGCTGCGGGCCGAGGACTGGCCCCGTCTGACGGCAGCCTGCGAGCAGCTGTCCCAGGCGCCCATCTACATCGACGACAACAGCGGCATCTCCGTGCTGGAGATGAAGGCCAAGGCCCGCCGCCTGAAGCAGCAGCACGGCCTGGGCCTGCTGATCATCGACTACCTGCAGCTGATGAGCTCCCCCGGCCGGGTCGAGAATCGGCAGCAGGAGATCAGCAACATCAGCAGGAACCTCAAGGGGATGGCCAAGGACCTGGGCGTGCCGGTGATCGCGCTGAGCCAGCTGTCGCGCGGCGTGGAGGCCCGCACCGACCACCGGCCCATGCTGAGCGACCTGCGCGAGTCGGGCGCCATCGAGCAGGACGCCGACCTGGTGATGTTCATCTACCGCGAGGAAGTGTACAAGCCCGAGGACGAGACGGTGCGCAACATGGCCTCGATCATCATCGGCAAGCAGCGGAACGGTCCGATCGGGGCGTTCGACCTGCACTTCCACAAGGAGTTCACGCGGTTCGCGGATCTGGCGAGGTAGGGGGGGATTGACAGGAACCCGGTAATTTGCGTTATGCAAAGGACGAGATGAGCGAAAAGCGAGACCTCGAGAAAGCAGCGCTCCGGGAATTTGGGATTGCCCTAGCGCAGGCGGGCCTCGGTAACTTCGAGGTGCACGAGATGCTGGAGCCACCCGCGCCGGATGCTCTTTGCTCCTTAAATGGGAAAGAGGTGTTCGTGGAGGTGGCCCATGTCTACGGCACTGAGACAGACGCGAAGCTCCTGCTCGGGCGACAAGGCCGAAGTGCGGGGGACCCGGAGGAGCACAAGAGGGACGCTCTTAGGGAACTCGGGTCTCGCGTCATCGGCCCGCTGAATAAGTTGCTCGCCACTAAGGCGCGAAAGACGTACGCAAGGGCACCCGTCTGGCTCCTGATTCGTTCGGGGTCACCGCTTTTGGAATATGCGGATTACGCAACGTGGTACAGGGACGAGATCACCGTTCCCGCCGATGGCCCTTTTGAGGAGATCTGGCTGCTTTGTGGACCGCTAGCCAGTTCCGGGGCACTGCGCCTTGCGTGAGAAACACGCTTGGGGAAGAGAAAAGATTCGTGGGCCGGCCTGCATAACTAGCCGTTCCAGCGGACAGTCGGCCCTGTCACGGCCCGTGCAGAGCACGGTCCGCGCCAGGATCGCCTGCAGCTGAAAGCCAGGACGTTAAATGGGTAGGAGATTATGGCAAAAAAGCCGCTTTTGGGAATTGAAGCACTTGAAGTTGAGACTCGTGACCTTTTCCACGCTATAAACAAAGAGGCGGCGTTGCCGTGCGTGCTGGTGTCTACCAGTTTTCTCGACGAGTGCCTCCGGTCAATTCTTGGCCGGTTCCTCGTTAAAGGAAAAACCTCGGAAAAAATACTGGACCCTCGAGGGGGCATTCTGGGATCATTCTCTTCACGAACCGATTTATGCTATGCTCTCGGATTGATTTCGAAGAACCTTTTTTCGAACCTCAAGCAAGTTGGGACAATCAGAAATCGGTTCGCTCACAGTCATCTATCTCTTTCGTTTGACGACCCTGAAATCACCAAGATGTGTGGTTCGCTTACATTTCCTTTCGTGAACAAACAGGATGAATCTGGGAAAACCGTCAAAGTGCCATATTTAGATACAGGAGAAGGGCCAGAACTAAGAAGTGCTAGAGATATGTTTACTCTCTCAGTAGTTCTTATGGCCAATTTCCTAATGGTTTCTGGCCTATCTATTAAGTGCTTGCCAAGAGCCAATGAAGGTTGGTGTTAGTGTACCATGTAACGGTCGCTTGCACCGGCCGCCCGCGGCCGTCACCCCGCTTGCGAGGCAAGCACCGCTCCGGCCCGGCCCATCGGGCCTTTGAATGTGAGGGTGAAGTACAACATTGTGCTTGGGAAAAAGAGCATCGCAATGAGCTATAAAGAAGACCAGAGACGACGAGCTGTAGCGGCCCGGGATGCGCTGTTCAATGATCCCGGAACCGGCATGTTCTTAGGGAAGCAGCGCGATTTCGTACTCAAAGATCCATCGTTGAATCTGTGGGCCGGAATACGGGATGATGCGAAACGTTATTTCTCCGAAAACCGCATTTCCTGGTGGAAGGGGTCAAAATCTGACCCGAACGGTCATCTGCTTTCATCGCAGGTCGCTTGTGTGAATCACCTGTATTCTCTGCGCCAGAGAAGAGACGCTGCTATTGCTGTGCTAGCAACCGTTGAGCCGACAATTTGTGATGTTCTGCCTATGGACACAGGATTTGTTGCCTTCGAGTACATCGGATCGCGGCAGTACCTGAAAGAACGAGGATTTACAAGGGGTTCCAACTGCACATCAGTGGACGCGGCCATGCTCGGGGTCACGACAGAGAAGCAACACATCTTGTTTCTAATCGAGTGGAAATTCACCGAGTCCTACAACCCTGAAGACCTGTACATCGGCAGGCGGGCGAGTGTGTATGACCCATTGATTACATGTGCGGACGGCCCCTTTGTCCCTGGTATCAAAGCGCGGTCTCTCTACTACGAACCCTTCTACCAAATGATGCGCCAGACCCTGCTCGCCTCGCTTTTTGAAAAGCACCGAGAGATGGGTTGCGTGCGTTGTCTGAATGTACATGTTGTCCCCAAGGGGAACAGGGACCTCAAGGCGTCTGTCACCTCTCCCGACCTCAGAGGGCGCAACATTCACGATGCGTGGAGAAAGGTTTTGAAGGCTCCATACAAGTATGTTCCCATTGATCCGTCTGACCTACTCAAAAGCACGCGCTCCCTGCCCGACACTGAATCGTGGTTGAATTATTTGAAGGCAAGATACTGGTGATAGAATCGAATATAATGGTAAAACAGCGGACAAGGCTACGCCAACGCCGCTGAACGATGGCGTTGATCTCCTTGGTCGAATATTCTGGACTCGATCCCCCTGCTTGCCCGAATTAGATGGGCAGTCGGGTTTTGATAAACGAACGACGATTGGAGGCGACGAATGCAAATTCCCCCGAGCGACTACGCAGTAGGATGGTTGACCCTCGCGCTTCTCAATGCGGGCTTGGCGCAGTGCAAAGGCCGGCGTGGCCTCGTCTGGTGGTTGTCGTCCCTGCTTCTCGGCCCCATTGCGACGTTTCTGTTGGTCGTGTGGCGGCCGAAGTAGGACGGCAGGGCGCGACAGACCGCCGGTGCTGCAAGAGCGCGATTTGCGCGCCCCCCCCCTCCTGCCGATCCCCCCTCCGATTGATTTCCCCAGTGCAAGTTTCAATTGGCTGGAACGGGCCCCATGCGCCACAATCCCGGACGGGAGCGTGGTGTACCTCGGCCCGCGCCGGGTCTCTCGCCGGGTGAACGGCGGGGTGGGGCGTCGGGCCATCACTGGAAGGGGTTGGCGATGAGGAAGTACGGCGCCGAGTTCTTCGGGACGTTCTGGTTGGTCCTGGGCGGGTGCGGGAGCGCGGTCCTGGCGGCGGCGTTTCCGGGCCTGGGCATCGGGTTGCTCGGGGTTTCCCTCGCGTTCGGTTTGACGGTCCTGACCATGGCCTTCGCCATCGGCCACATCTCCGGTTGCCATCTCAATCCCGCCGTGTCCGTCGGGCTCTGGGCCGGCGGCCGGTTCCCCGCGAATCAGCTGCTGCCCTACATCGTCGCCCAGGTCCTGGGCGGGATCGTTGCGGGCGGCGTCCTCTTCGTGATCGCCAGCGGCAAGACCGGGTTCGACGTGGCTGCCGGATTCGCCGCGAACGGGTACGGCGCCCACTCACCCGGGGGGTACTCCCTGCTCGCGGCGCTGGTCTCGGAAATCGTCATGACCATGATGTTCCTGCTGGTCATCATGGGGGCGACGGACAAGAGGGCGCCCCAGGGTTTCGCCCCCATCGCCATCGGCCTGTGCCTCACCCTGATCCACCTGATCAGCATTCCGGTCACCAACACGTCGGTCAATCCGGCCCGCAGCACGGGGGTCGGCGTGTTCGTCGGGGACTGGGCGGTGTCCCAGCTGTGGCTCTTCTGGCTGGCCCCGATCGTCGGCGGCATCCTGGGAGCGATGATCTACCGGTTCATCGGCAGGAGCGAATAGGCGCCGGGACTCCACCCGCGCGTGGATCCGGCGGACCGGAACGCAAGGACGAGGGCCGGCGCACGGGGGCGCCGGCTCCTCCCCCGAGGGGGCGTCAGTACAGCCCTCCGGCGCCGCGATACAGCCTCAGCGGCCCCTCGAGTTCCACCGCGAGCACGGTCAGCATCGGATCGGCGGCCATCAGCGGAACGTCGATGAAGACCAGCCCCGGAATCCGGCTCCAGGAGATCTTGCCGACGACCCGGTGCGGCAGTTCCAGGTCCATCCCCACCACCCGCACGCTTGTGACGGCGTTTTCCAGGCCCTTGATCCAGACGCTGCACCCGGCGCCCTGGGGGACGAACAGGTAGAGCGCGGTGCTGTCGGGGCTCAGGGTCGAAGGGCCGTGGAAGTGCCCGCCGGGCAGGCCGGCGCGCGTGCCGAACACGGCCTCGGCGTGCTTCGCGTTCCAGCGGCCGATCTCCTCCAGCACCTCGACCTGGCCCGCGGGGATGGTCCCGTCCTCGCGGGGACCCACGTCCAGCAGCAGGTTGCCGCCGTGACCGATCACGTCGGCGAAGATGGCGATGAGATCGCGGGAGCTCTTGCAGGCGATGTCCTGGGGTTGCCAGCCCCACTCGTCGCCGATGGTCAGGCACAGTTCCCACCAAGGCGTCGCGGGAGTCTCGACGGGGATGTTCTGCTCGGGAGTCTCGTAGTCGCCATGGCCGGCCAGGCGGCCGTTGATGATCGCGCGGGGATTCGCTTCCAGGATCAGGCTGCGGACCCGCTCGGCCTGCCATTCCTCCGCGTCGTGCTCCCAGTCGCCGTCGAACCACCAGAGGTCGGGATCGAGCCGGTCGGCGATCTCCCGGATCTGGCCCTGGCAGTAACCGAGGAATTCCTGCCAGCGCTGCGGATCCTCGGCGATCCGGTACCGGGTGCTGTCCCGCGTGAACCCGGGATAGTCGGGATCGCTCCAGTCGCTGAGGGAGAAGTAGGCTCCCGCCTTCAGGCCCCGCTTGCGCAACTCGGCGAAGAAGGGGGCGATGACGTCCCGGCCGGCGGGCGAGCGGGCCGCCACGGAGAGGGGCTCCGGAGGATCCGGCCGTCCGGGCTCGGCGCCGGGAACCAGTTCCGTGTCCCACAGGGCCACCCCGTCGTGGTGCTTGGTCGTGATCACGGCGTAGCGGGCGCCGCTGCGGCTGATCAGGTCGGCCCAGGCGGCCGGATCGTAAAGGTCGGCGGTGAAGCGATCCATCTGCTCCATGTAATCGGCGTGGGAGATCTTGCCGTTGTGGAACGACCAGCTCTCGTCGACGCCGTCCACGCTGTAGATGCCCCAGTGGATGAAGATGCCCAGCTTGGCGTCGGCGAACCACTGCATCCTGGCCGGGTCAGGCTTGTCAGTGGACGCGGCCAGGGCGGCCGGGCTGGCGATCATCGCAACCAGCAGTCCGGAGAGGAAGAGGCGTTTCATGGCGGGCTCCGGGCTGGGGATCAAAGGGCCGGCGAGCGAACCGGGGACGCACGCGGATCCTACCATCGGCGGTCTCCAGGCGGCAAGGAGTCCGAACGGACTCCGCGGGAAACCTGCCCCCGATTGACTTGACCGGGGGGGTGGGGGACAATCGCGGGCGGCGAGACGAGGCCAGCAGGGCCTGCACTCTCTCACGGGATTCCCGCACGAGGTCGCCGCATCATGGTCGCACCACGCCTCCGATTCCTGGCCGGCGTCGCCGGTCTCCTCCTGGCCGCGGGGACGGGCAGCCATGCGGAGCCTCCCCGGTCGTCGGCCCCGCATCCCGATCCCCTGGTCCAGGCGAAGCTGGAATGGTTCCAGGACCAGAAGTTCGGCCTGCTGATGCACTGGGGCCCCTACACGCAGTGGCAGATCGTCGAGAGCTGGAGCCTGTGCCCCAGATCGGAAGAGCAC
>JBFXKG010000042.1:0-10087 GCA_050174015.1 Candidatus Krumholzibacteriia bacterium | reverse complement strand
GTCGTCCTACGAAAAAAGGCCCCCACCGGATGGGGGCCCTTCGGGTCCACTCCAGTCGGGCTCTAGGCGCCGGCGTCCGCCGCCGGGACCGGGGCCGGGCGGGTCTTGAGCTCCCGGTCGATCATGAACAGGCCAGGGCCGTTATCCCCGACCAGCTTCAACTTCTTGACGATGTCGTCCACCGTGGACTCCTCCTCGACCTGCTCGGTCACGTACCACTGCATCAGGTTGTTCGTGGCGTGATCCTTCTCGTCCTGGGCCAGATCGGCCAGCGCGGAGATGTTCCTGGTCATGAGCTTCTCGTGGTCGAGGGCGGCCTCGAAGGCGGCCAGGGGCGAATCCCACTCCATCGGGGGGGCCTTGACCTCGATGAGCTTGACCCGGCCTCCGCGCTCGATGACGTAGTCGAAGATCTTCAGGGCGTGCTGGTGCTCCTCCTCGGCCTGCATCTTCATCCAGTGGGCGCAACCATCGAGGTTCAGATCCTCCATGTAGGCGACCATGGCCTGGTAGAGGTAGCTGGAGTAGTACTCCTCGTTGATCTGCTTGTTCAGGGCCTGCAGGAGCTTGGGGCTGAGCATGGCGATCCTCCGATCTGGCTGAGGCAATCGTCCGGCGGCGCCGGAACCAGCTTTCTCCCCTACAAGATAGTATCGCCACCGGCCCAAAAGCCACTTGCAATTGCAGGATTTGCGAATCCTGAACCTCCTGCTATCATGTCAGGGACTGGATGCTTCCATCCGGCTTTTTTTTGGGGTCCACCACCCTCGACCCGGGTCATTCAGCCTGCAAGTCCGCTGCATCATCCGGGTTAACCCACGCCAACCCTCAACCCGCCGGCCCGGCCATCCCCAGGATCGACCGGACCCGAGGTCCCGCTCCGAAACGAAGGAATCGAGGAATGCCCAGGAAACAGATCGCCAAGTTCACCGTCCCCTTCCTCCAGATCCTGGACGAGAACGGGAAGGTCGACCCCAAGCTCGAACCCGACATCCCCGCCGGGACCCTGGTCGAGATGTACCGCTGGATGCGGCTGGCCCGCGAGCTCGACGAGCGCATGCTCAAGCTGCAGCGTCAGGGTCGCCTGGGCACCTTCCCCCCCAACACCGGACAGGAGGCCGTCTCCATTCCGGTGGCCATGCTGATGGAGAAGGGGGACTGGTTCGCCGGCGCCTTCCGTGAGCTGGGCGGACGGCTGGTGAGGGGCGAACCCCTGACCGGCACCCTGCACTACTACAACGGCTGGGAGGAAGGGAACGTCCTGCCCGACAAGGACCTGCGGATACTGCCGACCAGCGTGGTGATCGGGTGCCAGATCGAGCACGCCGCCGGCCTGGCCTACGCCGCCAGGTACAAGGGGACCGGCGAGGTCGCCGTCGCCTTCATCGGCGACGGAGGCACCAGCGAGGGCAGCTTCCACGAGGGACTCAACTTCGCCGCCGTCTGGAAGGCCCCCATGGTCACCATCGTCCAGAACAACCAGTGGGCCATCTCCATCCCCCGCGGGACCCAGACCGCCAGCGAGACCCTGGCCCAGAAGGGCCTCGCCTACGGCATGCCGGTGATCCAGGTGGACGGCAACGACCCCCTGGCGGTCTGGACGGCGGCCAGGGAGGCCATCGACCGGGCCCGCGCCGGCGAGGGGCCCACCCTCATCGAGGCCGTCACCTACCGCCTGATGATGCACACCACCGCCGACGACCCCAAGAAGTACCGCAGCGAAGAGGACGAGCAGTGCGCCTGGGCCAGGGAACCCCTGCTGCGCACCCGCAAGTACCTGGAAGCCAAGGGCCTGTGGGACGACGGCAAGGAGGAGGCCCTGCTGGCAGAGGTGAAGGCGAAGGTCGAGGAGGCGGTCAAGGACTTCGAGCAGCCCCGGGAATGGGCCGTGGACGAACCCTTCCGCCACGTCTACGGCACCGGCCACGACAGCATCCGGGAACAGCACGAGGACTTCCTGGAGAACGTCCGGAAGGAGGCCGACCATGGCTAAGCTGAACATGGTGCAGGCCATCAATCTGGCCCTCAGGCAGGAGATGGAGAAGGATCCCACGGTGCTCGTCCTGGGCCAGGACGTCGCGGTGGACGGCGGCGTCTTCCGGGTCACCGACGGCCTGCTCGACCTGTTCGGGGACATGCGCGTGGTCGACACCCCCCTGGCCGAGAGCGGGATCATCGGCAGCAGCATCGGCATGGCGCTGGCCGGGCTGCGCCCGGTCTGCGAAATGCAGTTCTCGGGCTTCAGCTACCTGATGATGGGCCAGTTCGAGGCCCACGCCACCCGCCTGCGCTCCCGCACCCAGGGCCAGCTGAACCTGCCCATGGTGATCCGGATGCCCTACGGCGGGGGCGTCCGCGCCCTCGAACACCACAGCGAGAGCCGGGAGGCGACGTACGCCCACCTGCCCGGGGCCAAGGTGGTCATCCCCAGCGGCCCCCGGAACGCCCGCGCCCTGCTGCTGGCCGCGATCCGGGACCCCGATCCGGTGGTGTTCATGGAGCCGAAGCATTCCTACCGGGCCTTCCGCGAGGAGGTGCCCGACCAGGAGGAGACGCTGCCCATCGGCAAGGCCCAGATCGTCCAGGAAGGGACCGACCTGACCCTCGTGTCCTGGGGCGCCATGATGAGGCCGACCCTGAAGGCCGCGGCGGAGATCGAGCAGTCGCGGGGCGCCAGCATCGAGATCATCGACCTGCTGACGATCGCCCCGATGGACGCCGGCACCGTCGCCGCCTCGGTCCGCAAGACCGGGCGTTGCGTGATCGTCCAGGAAGCCCCGCGCAGTTTCGGGGTCTCCTCGGAGATCACCGCCCAGATCAACGACAAGGCCTTCCTGTATCTCGAGGCCCCCATCAAGCGCCTGACCGGCTATGATGTGGTGACGCCGTACTTCGGACGCGAGAAGAACTACATCCCCAGCGCCGCCCGGGTGGCCAGGGGGATCATCGAGACCCTGGATTTCTGATCGCAGCGGCCCGGCCCGCCAACCACACGGAGGACGCCGTGTTCGAATTCAAGCTCCCGGACCTGGGCGAGGGCATCGCCGAGGGCGAGATTCTCAAGTGGCACGTCGAGCCGGGCGGCCCGGTCGTCGAGGACGAGCCCCTGCTGGACGTCGAGACCGACAAGGCCGCGGTCACCATCCCCTCGCCCCGGGGCGGCATCATCGCCTCCCTGAAGGGCAAGGTCGGGGACATCATCAACGTGGGCGACGTCGTCGTCGTCATCGACGACGGCAGCGGCGCGGCCGCGGACGAGGACGCCGCCGCCGGAAAGATCTTCGCCGAGCCCGACGCTCCCGAAACCGTCCCCGTGCCCGAGGCCGTGGCCCCCGCCTCCCTCCCGGGCGTGCGCCGGCCCGTGCCCGCCGCTCCGGCCACCCGGCGCCTGGCCCGCGAGCTGCGGATCGACGTCAACCTGGTGACCCCCACCGGGCCCGGCGGTCGCGTGACCCCCGAGGATGTCCACCGGTTCGCGGAGCAGGGCGCGGGACGTCCCGCCGCCGCCCCGGCGGCCGCCGCCGCCCCGGTCGAACATCTCCCCGCCCGGACCGTCCGGGACGACGCGGCCTTCGCCGAGTTCGCGGCCCACGCCTCGGCCACCATCCCCTTCCTGGAGCTCGAACCGCTGCCGGACTTCAGCCACGACGGACCCGTCGAGGTCGAGGCCCTGCGGTCGATCCGCCGCAAGGTCGCCCGCAAGATGGTCACGTCCATGGCCCTGGTCCCCCACGTGGCGCACATGGACGACGCCGACGTGACCGACCTGGAGATCTTCCGCAAGCGGGAGAAGGACCGCAGGGCCGGCCGCAGCGGCGGGAACCTGACCCTGCTGGCCTTCGTGATCAAGGCCGTGACCGCGGGGCTGCGCGCCGCCCCGGCGTTCAACGCGAGCCTCGATCCCTTCCGCGAGGAGATCATCTTCAAGAAGTACTACAACATCGGATTCGCCGCGGACACCGGGCGCGGGCTCGTCGTCCCGGTGGTCAAGGGCACCGACACGAAGAGCATCGTGGAGATCAGCGACGAGGTGTACGACAAGGCCGTGCGCGCCCGCGACGGCAAGCTGCCCGCCGAGGAGATGCGCGGCGGCACCTTCACCATCACGAACATCGGCCCCCTGGGGGGGACCGCCCTGATGCCGACCATCAACTACCCCGAGGTGGCCATCCTGGCCATGGGCAAGGTCCAGGAGAAGCCCGTGGTGCGCGAGGGCGAGATCGTCATCCGCAAGATCCTGCCCCTGACGCTGGCCTTCGACCACCGCATCGCCGACGGGGCCGACGCGGCCCGCTTCGTGGCCGAACTCGTCCGCCAGCTCTCGGACCCGAACCTGCTGCTGCTCGAGACCTGAGCCGGCCCGAAGGAGATCCGCCATGGTGATGGGAAGTCTGCGTGAGGAAACCCAGGTCGTCGTGATCGGCAGCGGTCCCGGCGGCTACGTCGCCGCCCTGCGCCTGGCCGACCTCGGCAAGGACGTGGTGCTCGTCGAGAAGCGCGAGCGGCCGGGCGGCACCTGCCTGCTCGAGGGGTGCATCCCGTCCAAGACCCTGATCCACGCCGTGGACGTGAAGCAGACCGCCATGGAGGCCCGCGCCTTCGGGCTCGGGGTGTCGGACATCGGGGTGGACCTGTTCAAGCTGCGGGGCTGGACCGAGGAGATCGTGGCCGGCCTGTCCTCGGGCATCGCGAGCCTCCTGAAGCGCCGCGGGGTGCAGGTGATCCGCGGCCATGCCCGGTTCACCTCGCCCACGGGCATCGACATCGAGGGCGGCGAGGTGAGCGGGGTCGACTTCGAACAGGCGATCATCGCCACCGGGTCGAGCCTGAACCGCCTGCCCGAGGGCATCGTCTCGTCCGTCTGGTCGAGCGCCGACGCCCTGAAGCTGCCCCGGGTCCCGAAGAGCCTGCTCGTGGTCGGCGGCGGCTACATCGGGCTGGAGATGGGCCTGGTCTACCAGGGTCTGGGCGCCGAGGTCTCGGTGGTCGAGTTCTTCCCCCGCCTGCTCATGGGCGCGGACGAGGACCTCGTCGAGATCATGCTCAAGCACGCCGGCACCCACCTGAAGGAGATCATGACCGAGTCGAAGGTCCTGTCGATCGTCGAGACGGACGGGAAACCCGACAACGGCTTCGACGTGGAGATCGAATACCGGGGCGAGGTCCTGAAGAAGCGCTACGACCAGGTCCTGGTGGCCATCGGCCGCCGGCCCAACAGCGAGGACATCGGCCTGGAGAAGACCGGGGTCGAGGTGGACGAGCGGGGGCACATCCTGACCGACCAGGAATGCCGGACGGCCGAGCCGAACATCTTCGCCATCGGCGACGTGGCCACCGGGCCCATGCTGGCGCACAAGGCCAGCCGGGAGGGCAAGGTCGCCGCCGAGGTGATCGCCGCGAGCGGGAAGGACTCCCCGGCCGCCTTCGACAACCGCGCCATCCCCGCCGTGGTCTTCACCGATCCGGAGATCGCCTGGACCGGTCTGACCGAGCGGGAGGCCGCCGGGCAGGGCATCGAGATCAAGGTGGGCAGGTTCCCCCTGAGCGCCCTGGGCCGCGCCCGCACTCTCGGGCGCACCGACGGTCTGGTGAAGGTCATCGTCGACCCGGGGACCAACCTGATCCTGGGGGTGGGCATCGTCGGCCCCCTGGCCAGCGAACTCATCGCCGAGGGCACCCTGGCCATCGAGATGGGCGCCACGCTCGAGGATCTGATGGTGACCATCCACCCCCACCCCACCCTGTCGGAGGCCATCATGGAAGCCGCGGAGGTCGCAGCCGGCGAGGCCGTCCACGTCAACCCGCCCCGCAAGGTGCGGTAGGGTTGGCCCCCGCCGGCCCGGCCGCCGACCTGCCCGCCCGGGCCTACGACCGGGATGACGATCTGCTGGAGGCCGTCCGCCGGGACGGCCTTCCGCGTCTGCGGGTCATCCGGTGGGGCGCCCCCGCCGTGGTGATCGGCAAGGGCGGCAAGCAGGAGCTGGAACTGGTCCGGGAGGCCATCGCGGCCGACGGCATCCCCCTGCTCCAGCGTCCGGGTGGCGGTTGCAGCGTGGTCCTGGACCCCGGCAACCTGATCGTCTCGGCCGTCCTGCCGGTGCCCGGGATCGGGGCGATCACCAGCTCGTTCGCCGCCCTCAGCGCCTGGATGATCGCCGGCCTGGAGTCTTGCGGCGTCTCCGGGGTGGAGCAGCGAGGCGTCTCGGATCTGGCCATCGGGGACCGGAAGATCGGCGGTTCCTGCATCTACCGGACCCGTAACCTCCTCTATTATTCCACGACCCTTCTGGTCGATCCGGACCTGGGCCTGATCGAACGCTATCTCCTTCATCCTCCCCGCGAACCGGAATACCGACAGGGCCGCCTCCACCGCGAATTCCTGGGTTCCCTGCGGAATGGCGGGTGGGACCGGGAGATTCCCGACCTCATCCCCCCTTTGGAGGCCGCCCTGCGCCCGGCCCTTCCCCGCCTGCCTGGGCTCCGGAAATCCTTATCCCCCCCTGGGTAAATTTTCGATTTTGCAATAGCCCGGCCGATCGTGCTAGAATCCCCGGTAAGCGATGATTTCAGCCTTTGCCGGCCATACCCGCTGGTTGTTTGGTATGCCCGGCTGAAATTGGGGGAAAAGGTAGATGACCGTGGCTATTGAAAACCAGACGACCCAGCTTTTGATCGTCGATGACCATCCTCTTGTCCGGTCGGGGATCAAGGCCCTGATCCAGCTCGAACCCGACCTGGCCGTCTGCGGCGAGGCCGAGGACCAGGCGACCGCCCTGCGGATGATCGGGGTCCTGGAGCCCGATCTCGTCCTGGTGGACATCTCCCTGAAGAACAGCAACGGCCTGAATCTCATCAGGGAGATCACCCAGAACCACCCGGGGGTCATGACCCTGGCCGTTTCCATGCACGACGAGTACACCTACGCGATCCGCTGCCTCAAGGCGGGCGCCAAGGGGTACATCATGAAGCAGGAGGGGACGGAGAAGATCCTCGAAGCCATCCGCTGCGTCCTGGGCGGCCGCACCTACCTGAGCCCGGACATGACCCAGTGCGCCGTCGACCAGCTTGGCACCGGCAAGCCGGCCCCGAGCGCCAGCCCGGTGGACGCCCTGAGCAACCGCGAGCTCGAGCTGTTCCAGCTGACCGGCCAGGGCCTGGAGATCGCCCAGATCGCCGCGGCCATGAACATCAGCCCGCGGACCGTCGAGGTGCACCGGTCCCACATCAAGAAGAAGCTCGGCTTGCGGACCAGCACCGAGATCTTCCAGATGGCCTACGACTGGCTGCGGACCCAGGGGATGCAGCCCTGAAAGCGGGGACAAATCCAAGGCCCGGCGCCTTCCGCAGAGGGGAGGGACCGGGCCTTCGTCCGCCGCGGGGCGGATCCGTTCACTGTCTCAACCGACCGATCGACCAGCCCGCCTGTTCCAGCAGGCGGATGATTCCCTTCTCCCCGCCGAAGTGGCCCGCCCCCACCAGGACGAACACGTCCTTGTCCCCGGCCAGCAGTGCGGCGACGGCCTCGGCCATCTTCACGTTGCGGTCGTCCAGCAGCCGGCGGTAGAAGGCGACCATGGCGGGGTCTTCGCCCACCTGGTCGGCCATGAGGGCGTCCACCCGGGCCACGTCCCCGGCCAGCCAGGCCTCCACCAGTTCCTCCAGGACCCCCTCCATGTCCCCCAGCTGGTCCAGGGTGTCGTCCAGCAGGGCCAGCCCCATGGCGTCGTCGAGCCCCGTGAACAGGGCCATCTGCTGCTCGATGGTCTCCAGTTCGATGATCTCCTTGGCGCCGCGGGCCTTGCCCAGGAAGTGGGTCTCCAGGCCGAGTTGGGGATCCAGACCCAGTTCCTGGTAGCCGGCGGTGGCCAGGATGAGGGCCAGGAACGCGGGTTTGAGGGACTTGTACACGGACCACATGGCCTTCTGGGGGCCGAGGGCTTCCTGGATCCGGGCGACCGTGCTGTCGGGCAGGACGTCCTCGAGGGTCCGGCCCTGGGGCATCATGCCGGCGGTCATCATCAGGGTCGCCGCTGCGGCGGCCTTCGCCGGGTCCAGGGCGTCCACCTCCACCGCCAGGGCGTCGGCCTGCTCGAAGGCCTCCTCGATGACCGGCGCCAGGGGATAGAAGTCCTCGCGCCCGAAGTGCACCGACCCCATCATCGTGACGACTGCGGAGTCGGAGCGGACCTGCCAGGCGAACAGGGGTTCTGTGACCACGGCCGCGGGAGCCGCCGTCGCGATGACGGCGGCCCCCAGGACCAGCAGCAGGATCGGGCCGCGCGCGCGGATGACGGGCCGGAGCATCATCCGCCGCTCCGTTTGAGGAAGCGGTAGAAGTCCCCGTCGGTGGTCAGCACCAGGGTGCTTTCCTGGTCCAGGGTCTGCTTGTAGGACTCCATGGTCTTGAGGAACTCGTAGAAGGCGCGCGTGTCCGCGGAGCGGTTGTAGGCCTCGGCGTAGATGTTGGTGGCTTCGGCGTCGGCGTTGCCCTTGATCTCCTGGGACTTGCGGTAGGCCTCGGACCGGATGCGCAGCAGCTCCCGGTCCTTTTCACCCCTGATCCTGAAGGCCTCCCCCTGGCCTTCGCTGCGGAAGCGGTCGGCGATGCGCTGGCGCTCCGCGATCATCCTTTCGTAGACCTTGCGGGAGACCTCCTCGACGTAGTTGATCCGCTTGAACTCGATGTCGAGGATCTCGATGCCGAGGTCCTCGGTCCTGGACCGGGCGTTGGCCAGGACCTCCTCCCGGATGAGGCCGCGTCCCTGGCTGATCTGTTCGAGCACCGTCTCGTCGTCGGCGATGAGCTCGCCGATCTGGGCCTGGCGGTTGGTGCTCCGGACGACCTCCACCAGGTCGTACTTGGCGATGGCGTTGCGGGTCTCGCCGTCGAGGATGTCGTCGAGCCGTGTCTGGGCCCCCCGTTCGTTGTTGAGCCGCTGGTAGTACAGCAGGGGGTCCGTGATCCGCCAGCGGGCGTAGGTGTTGACCCAGATGAACCGCTTGTCCCGGGTGGGGAGCTGGTTGGGATCCCCGTCCCATTCAAGGAACCGCTTCTCGAAGCGGTGCACCTTCTGGATCAGGGGGACCTTGAACTTGAGGCCAGGGGTCAGGATCGGGTCGCCGACCGGCTTGCCGAACTGGGTGATGACGCACTGCTCGGGCTCGCTCACCACGTAGACCCCGTTGAGGCCGAGCAGCACCAGGACGAGGACGGGGATGATCGTCAGCATCTTCATGCTACTTGCCTCCTTCGGTCGCGGCGCCGCCGAGATTCAGCAACGGCAGCAACCCTTCGAGCCCGTCGTCGACCACGACCTTCTTCTGCACCCGGGGCAGCACCTCGTTCATGGTCTCGAGGTAGATCCGCTTGCGGGTGACCTCGGGGGCCTGGCGGTACGCGTCGTAAAGGGCGGTGAACAGGGCTGCGTCTCCCCGGGCCCGGTTGACCCGGTCCAGGGCGTACCCCTCGGCCTCCTGGATCCGCTGCAGGGCCTCGCCCTCGGTCTTGGGGATCTCCCGGTTGTACTCGGACTGGGCCTGGTTGATGAGCTTCTCCTTCTCCTGCTGGGCCTCGTTGACCGCGTTGAAGGACGGTTTCACCGGATCGGGCGGATTGACGTCCTGCAGGACGACCTGGTCCACCTTGATCCCCGTCTCGTACTTGTCGCACAGTTCCTGCAACCCGACGCCGACCTCCATGGCCACCTCGGCGCGCCCGACCGTCAGGACCTCGTTGACGGTGCGGTCGCCCACGATCCGCCGCATCACCGCCTCGCTCATGTCGCGGAAGGTCTCCTCCACGTTGCGGACCTGGAAGAGGTATTTGTAGGGATCGACGATCCGGTACTGGACCACCCACTCCACCACGGCGGCGTTGAGGTCCCCGGTCAGCATGTTGGATTCGTCGGCGTAGGGTCGGGTGGAGTACTCGCTCTGGATACCACCCTTGACCGTCCGGAAGCCGAACTCCTCCTTGAGCTGGCGCTGGATGGGGACCTTCAGGACCCTTTCGACGCCCAGGGGGACCTTGAAATGCAGCCCGGGGTCGCTGCCGCGCACGTAACGCCCGAAGCGCAGGACCAGGCCG
>JBFXKG010000041.1:0-10343 GCA_050174015.1 Candidatus Krumholzibacteriia bacterium | reverse complement strand
AGGTAGGGCTTGGTCTGACGATCGAACAGGGCCTTGGCTTTGTCGGCGTTAAGGACACGGTAGCGGAAGTCGACCATGTAGTTGTGGGCCGTCATATGGATGCCGGTGATGTCGATGCCCCATTTCTCGGACAGGGACGCGGGGATCCGGGGATGGGTGGCTTTTTTCTGTTCTTGTGTCACGGCACCGGCCAGGGTCGCGAGGGTGAGGGCCGCCACCACGAAAATGGCCAATAGGGGTATTTGTCTCATCCTTACGGTTTTATGCATTGAAGGCTGCATGGGAGCTCCTCTCTGTTGGTTGGTAGACGCAACCGCCGATGCGACGGTTGATCCTTTCTGCCCGGCCTGCGCCCCTCCTTTTGGGAAGGGCGCAGGATGCCGGGCCGGTGGTTCGATTACTTGGTCACATTGACCCTTGCCGTGGCCAGGTTGGAGGTTGCGCCGTCATTGTCGTTGACGGTGTAGGTAAAGGTATCCGTTCCCCGGAATCCGTTTTTGGGAGTAAAGGTGACGGTGCCGTTGTTGTTGTTGGCCACACTGCCACCACGGGAGGTGATGGTGCTTGTCAATGCCACACTGGCCGGGTCGATGGTTCCGTCGGCGTCGGTGTCATTGGCGATCACATTGATGACAACGGCGGTATTGCGCGGCGTGGAGGCGTTGTCGTCGACAGCCACCGGTGGGACATTGGCCGTGGGGGCCACCACCGTGATCGTGACCGTGGCCGGCAGGCTGTCCACCGTGCCGTCATTGGCAACGTAGTCGAAGGTGACGATAGCGCCGGCGGCAAGGGCCGTGGCGTCGAAGCTGAACGACCCATCGGCGTTGAAGGTGAGTCCTGCTGGCGAAACGCCAGAGATGGCGGCACTTAACGGATTACCGTCGATGTCGCTGTCGTTGCCCAGGACGCCCGGTGGATCCACGCTCAGGATCGAGCCGGCCATGGCGTCATAGCTGTCCGCCACCGCGACGGGTGCGTCGTTCTGCCCGTTGACAGTGATGGTCACGGTCGCCACGTTGCTGTCCGGTCCACCGTCGTTGGCCACATAGGTGAACTGGTCGACACCATTGAAATTGGCGTTGGGGAGATAGGAAAAGGAGCCGTCGGTGGCCAGTGAGAGGGATCCGGTGGAAACGTCCGTCACCAGACTGGCCATCAGCGGGTTCGGCCCCGAACCGGTCGTGTCGTTATCGAGTACGCCCGGCGCGATGACGTTCAACGCGCCATCCTCGGCCACGGCATAGGCATCGTTTGCCGCCAGCGGGGCGCCGGCAACCGCACCGGCCTGGAGATTGACCAACATTCCGCCGCCGGTGGCCGACCCGTTGGTCAATGCCAGGGAGCGGTCATACAGGGGATAGGTCCCGGCGTTGCCGGCGTTAAGCACGGCGTCCAGGGTCTTGGCCGGCGGCAGCTGGAAGCCATACTGCTCGACCGGGAACGGATAACGGTTGCCGTCCTCGTAGGAGAGGGTCATGTACAGGCCACCGCCCAGGGTGGGCGTATGGGGCTTGAGGCCCGCGTTGACAAAACGCAGGAGAACATCCTGGCTCACGGGGATACTGATCGGCGCGTTGCCGGCGCTGTAGGCTTCCCCGTTGACCAGAAAGTACTGGGGGGAGTAGTCGAATGTGCTCGGATAGGCGGCGGTGCCGTAGGTTCCGCCGGTAACGGCGGCATGCAGGGCCGGATCGATCTCGCTGTAGACGAGGACCTGTTCCATGGCCGCCGCCGGGTAGGATCCACCGCCGACCACCAGGGCGCCGTAGAGTCCCATCTGGACCTGCACCTGGGGATGGGTGCCGCTGTGGTAGAGATAGGTACCGGCCTTGATTCCCTCCCAGGTGTAGCTGCCCACGCCGCCGGGCGCAATCTCGGCGTCAAAGGAACGGACGCGGGACCGTCCCTGGGCATCGGCGAAGCTGACCGGGGCCGTGGCCTTGATCTGTCCGGGGATAAATACCGACACCGGCTCCGTAAGGCAGTTTTTCAGGTTGATGGTGAGATTATCCCCCTCGGCCGCACTCAGGACCGGACCGTTGGTCCAGGCCACCGGTGCCGCCGGGCACACGTATGCGTTGGCCCCACCGCCAGCGCTGACGTCGACAAATCCCCACATGGGAATCTCATCAACGCCCGCCGTCCCGCCAGGTGGGAGCCACCGGGCCTCCACCGCAGCCAACTCCGCCGCCAAGGAGGGAGCCGCCGAAGCGGCAAGGGCCACCAGCCCCAGGGCCGGCAATATCAACTTCTTGAAGAGTATTTTGACGTTCATCGCTCGTCCCTCCTTGTCTTAGGGAATCGGGGTTCCGGGCGGTTCGACGACCATCATGCTCATCATCCCGCCGGGAAAAATGTCGAAATTGGTCAGCTCCTTCTCCGCGTGGGAGTGCCACATGAAGAAGTAGCCGGAGTTGGGGTTGAGCCCCCCCTCGCCCGGTGGCAAGGCGCCGCCGGCCCCCATGAAGGGACTGCCGGACCACCAACCGCCGAAGGCCAAGTTCTGCTGCTCGGGCAGGACAACGGGAAACGGCTTGCCGTGGTCGGCGCAGTACTCGTGATCGAAGGTCGATCCGGCCGAGGCATCACCAAAGCCGTCACCGTCACCATCGACACAGCTGTGCGCCGGCATCCCGTCGGCCGGGGTCCCGTAGATATCCCAGCCCAACTTCTCACCGGTCCAGGTGAAGAGCTGGTCGACCGTCTCGCCGGGAACCGACAGGGTGGTGAACTGGGAGCGCGAGTGCGGCAATAGGCGACCGTCACGGGCGATGATGTCCGCATTGTTGCCATGGTAGTGGAAGGGGTGCTGGCCCTGGTCCCCGCCGACCAGCCGCATCAGTAATGTCTGCCCGGGTGTCATGCGTGGCGTGCAGTTGTAGGGTTGATGGGGCAGCCAGGAAACAAAGGCATCGGCCAGATCATCTGGTCCGGCCCGCCCGTTGAAGAACCAGTAGACCGGCCAGTAGCGCGCCATGTCGACTTCGCTGAAGCGCCCCTGCTCGACCAGCTGGTGAATCACCGGATCCATCTGGGTCATCAGGAACAGGTACTCGTGGTCGAAACGGGTGTTCGCGTCGTTGTAGGCGTAATCCTCGCCCATGCTCGGCCGCACGATGATGGCGCCCACCAGGCCCATTTCGATCTGCAGTTCGGGCTCGGTGCCGGAATAGTAAGTGTAGGTACCGGGCTGGGTTGCGGTGAAGGTGTACGAAACGGCAGCACCGCCCGGGCAGGTTTCGCGGGTCAACAATCCGTCCTGGTCGCCACCGCCGGTGGTCACCGCATGGCCGGGAAAGACCATGGAGGTGCAGCGACCGAAGGGCAGTCCGCTGGAAAGGTTGATGGTGACGGTGTCCCCCTGGTTCAGGATCAGCGTCGGACCGGGATACTGGGGTACACCGAAGGGGTTCGCGGCGCCGGTCGCATCCTGGTACCCCCAGAAGTGGACGGAACCGCCGTCCGGCGTGCTGATCTCGCCGGTACCGGTGGTAAGCGAGAAGCGGGTTCCGGAGATGCCATCGATACGCGCAGCGGCAAGGGCGCTACCGGCAAACAGCAGTACCAGCAGGGCGGTGACCGAAACCGCGAGGCCTCCGGAGGCCAGAATGGGTCTATTGAATCGGTTCATGACGTACCTCCAATCCTTGAATGCATTAATTGATCACGATCTCGGTCATCATGCCGCCGAAGTCTTCCTGGTAATTGCTCAGGTAGTTGAGGTTGGCGGCGTAGAGATAGTAGGTGCCCGGCGCGATACCGGTGGTGTCCAGAATCACGTCGGTGGACATGCCGCCGCCCAGGGACACCGAATGGGTCTGGTAATGCAACGGGGTCAGGCCGTCCTCGGTACGCAGTTCACGTGAATCGATGCCGATCACGGTCATGGGAATACTGGGGCTGATCAGGGTGTCGATGACCGTGATGTTGAGGTTCGACAGCCGCAGCAGGATCCGCTGGCCGGCAGAGGCGGTGATCAACGAGGACTCCTTTTGGGATTGAATGCCGGTCTCGGGCGGCGGCGCCAGCGGTGCCGGGTTGACCGTGTCCGGATAGCCGCGGCCGTTGATCATCGGATAGGTGTCCTTCATCAGGGCAAAGGGCAACGGCTGGACATTGACATGGTCCTGGTGGAAGTTGTGGTCGAACCCGCCCAGCTGGAGGGGGTACTCGACATCATAGGCGGTGGAGCCGTCGCCGTCGTTGTAGGCATACCCCATGGGCGCGCCGGGCGCGGTGTTGCCACCCAGGGTTCCCGGTGCGATGCCATGCGCCGGGTCCCCGTCGAAGCTCTGTCTGGCCCTCACGTAGAGGTTGCCCAGCATGCCCATCTGCATGTGCTCGGTGGCCTCCACGTGGCAGTGGTACATGAAGGTGCCCGGTTCGACCAGGTTGTAGTAGTACGTCAGGCTGGCGCCCATGTTGATGGCGATGGCCGATTCGGGCAGGCCGTCAAACACCGAGGCCGCATTGGGAAAACCGTGGAAGTGGACGGTATGGGGGTCGAACAGGTCGGGCCGCTTGAGCATGCCCACGTTGGTCAGGGTCAGGTAGAACTGTTTGCCCTCGTCGACCACGATGGCTGGCGCCGGCCAGGCTGCCGCCAGGATACCGGAAGTCATCACCTGGTCATCGGGCACCCCGGTGGCGTTGAAAAAGCCGAAGGTATACAGCGACCGGCCATCGGCCATCAGGGCGAAACCGTCACCGCCGGTCAGGTGCATGCACTGGACGTTGGGATCATAATCCGGGTTGGGCTGGTTGGACGGGGTTCCGTTGTTTCTAAAAAGGAACGGATCCGGGATGGCATCTCCGTTGAGATCGCCCGGACACTGGCTGCTGACCTGGGCCGTTGCCGGAACAGCGGCCAGGATCAGCAGCAGGACCATCAGGAACGGGATCGATATTCGTTTGGTTGGATTCATGGTAGCTCTCCTTCCATGGTTACCTTTCAATAAACGGACGCATCGTCTTGGGACGACCGCCGGCCCCCCGGTTTCCCTCCCGCGGGGGGAGGGAAACCCA
This sequence comes from Candidatus Krumholzibacteriia bacterium, assembly GCA_050174015.1. Classification (GTDB taxonomy): domain Bacteria; phylum Krumholzibacteriota; class Krumholzibacteriia; order LZORAL124-64-63; family LZORAL124-64-63; genus JAHJTW01. The sequence continues at coordinate 5,315 of JBFXKG010000041.1, read as the reverse complement.
AGGGGAAGCGGCTGACTTACGGCGTCACATACTCATCCGCGCCGATATCCGGGGAAGCGGTTCGGCTGTCGCCGTCGATGTCGGTCGATGGCGTTGCGATGGAGCCGGCATTCATCGCCGGCGATCCCGGTTCGATATGGTAGTCCCAAAGCAGGTTCGGCGAGACAGAGGGGTCTGCCACCAGCGTCAGGGGACCATAATTCGGCCGGATAAAATTGCCGCCCTCGTCAAAGGCCGGGTTGGCCTGGATGGCGGTGGTGATTTCGGGTTGGAACACGTCCGAACGGGCACCATTGATGTAAGGACGCGTGAACGCGGGGTCCGCTGCGATATTTGACGGGTCATACCCGGTCATGTCGGTAAGCATGGAAGATATCGGGTTGAGACTGCCCTCTGCACCGAGGACGCCCAGATCACTGTAGACCGGCGTGTTGCCCGGACAATTGAGCCCGGCGATCGCGCCGCCGATATCCGGGCAAAGCCCCCATACCGACCCACCGGCCGGATCAACCGGGTTGCCTTCGGCGATCTTGAAGAAGAACTGCCGGTTGTGCCAGACGATCGAGTCCTGGAGCTCGGGGTTGGAGAATGCCCCGACGGGCTGGCCGGTGGCCAGCAACAACGGGCTGTGGGCCCGGGCGGCAATACCGGCACCGTCCTGGGGCGTCGACTGGTTGGGGTCGATAAAGGCCGATCCCGCGGTACCCAGGCTGTCGTTGTTGGCAATGGTATTGTGGAAAACACGGACCTTGACGGCGTCCTGCAGGGAAATGCCGCCGCCGGCCAGCCCGGCCACGTTATTGACGATCATGTTGTTGAACAGATCGACCCCGTACCAGGCACTGGCATTGTTGTTGTTGGCCACGTCCTGGCCGTTGACCATGGCCAGGCGGATGCCTCCACCGTCACCGGAACCGGCACCGTTGCCTTGAATCAGGTTCGCGTTAACCCGTACATTGCCGGTTCCCGGACTCGGGCCGCCGGCCGCCAGCGGTGCCGCACCGCCGATAAAGACGCCACCGCCGGAGAAGTCCCCGGGGCCCTGGTTGAAGACCTCGTTGAACAGCACCCGGTTGCGGGCGATCAGCGGCACCGGTGCGTTGTTGGCGGCCTCGCGGCTCAGCCCGATGTGGCCGATACCGCCGCCTTGACCGGTGGTGAAGTTGCCGCACACCCAGTTATCGGTCACCTGGTAGGAATCGGATCCGGCGCCCATGGAAATCCCGGCACCGGCACCGTCCAGGGAACCGTTCTGGTTAACCTGGTTGTTGTGGATTCTGATGTAGTCGTTCATGCCGTCCTCGTAGCCGTCCTGGGCCGCATTGACCAGCAGGGGATGCCCCACGCGGATGCCGCCGCCAAAGGTGCCGCTGTTGTTGGCCACCCGGTTGTTGGAAATCTCGAGGTAATCGGCGTACCCATTGACGATGATGCCGCCACCGGTATCGGCACCCGTGATGGTGAATCCGTCGATACGGGCGCCCTGGTTGCGGGAGAGAGCAAAGCGGGTGCCGCCGTTGTCACTGGCCAACACCAGAATCCCCGCCCCCTCCTCGTTGAACAGGGTCACCGGCTCGATGCCGCCAAAGCCCACCTCCTGCCCGGGCAGAAGGGTAATGCTGGCATCGTTGACCAGCTGCTCGGCCAGGGCCCGCCAGGCCACCAGCTTCTCGGCCGGCTGTTTCAGGGCGTTGATCTTGGTCGAGCCCTCACCCCAGCCCTGGAGCTGGATCGGCTTCCACATGATCACCATCTCATTGTAAATACCGGGGTTGACCAGTAGGAGGTCGTTGGGTGCTGCCGCATCGATGGCCGCCTGAATGTTGCCGGCCACCTGGACCACATGGCCACGATTGCCACCGGTGCCACGCAACCCAAACTGCACCGTGAGGCCTGTGCTGGTCGCGTTGCCGTCGGCCCGGGTGATGATGAGCTGGCGTCCGCCAACCCCGACGTTGGTGTTGTTGGCCACGGTGGCGGTAATCTGCGAGTCGCTCCAGGCGGTCACGCTCACCGGTACGCCGCCGAGGCTGAGCGACCCTGCCGGACCAAAACCGAAGTCACGCGGGATCGTCTTGTTGGCCGTGTCGGCATCCGGCGGGCAGGTCCCGCCCAGGGGGTTGCAGTAGTCGGGATTCGGTACGGCGACCGTCCCCATGGATGTAATCGTCAGCGTCTGGTTTCCAGCCACCCGCCCGTTGTTCTGGAGCGGGATGTAAGGACCTCCGCCGACGCCGTTGGTTTCCACCGTGACGCTGGCGATGCGCGGCGTCACCTCGGGGAATTCGCAGTCCACCGGGTTACGGTCCGGACCGGCAAAGGCTCCCACCGGGATCACCGGGGTGTCGAGGTAGGTGTAGACGCCCGGCATATACTGCAGGGTGTAGCAGAATTGACTGTAGATGGGGTTGTGCTGCGGATCCAGGGAGCCGTCCGGCAGGGTGGCGTCGTTCATGCAGGCAGTGAGCATGTTGGGCGACACACCGCTGGGCGACGGAACGTTCTTGGTCGCCGTCGACGGCACCAGGAAATTGTACAGACCGTATTGGTCGGAATAGGTACGTCCGATCTCACGCCCCATCCAGTCACGGATGGAAACCGGCATGAAAGGCGGCGCATACTTCTCGCCGAAGTTGGGCGCATTGGGGTCGAACTCGTTCTGGGTATCATCGAGAATGAATCCGACGCCGTGGGCCGCGATGGGCACCTCGGTGAAGAGGAAGAAATCCGCTGCCGCATTGGCCCCGGCGGACAAGGTAACCTGCTTTTTATCGCACAGGGGGGCTTCCATCCCCGGGGTCCAGCCCACCACCTCGACCTGATCGTCCGGATAGAGGGTCAGATACTGGGGCACCGGGGTGGCCGTGCCGACACATGCCGGTGGCAGCAGGGCCGGCGTGGGCGGTTGATAACTATCGCCGAAATCCACGTTTTTGTCTTGCCACTTGGTGATTTCGTAGCCCATGGGCGGAATGACCTCGACCACGTAATCGGCGGGCACCAGGGTTACCGGCGTCTCGCCGGCCACATTGGGAAGAATAGCGCCATCGGCATCGACCGTGATACCGCCGGGGTAGTACTCGCTGAAGGCATAGCCGCCGTCAAACACGCCGGGACGCACCTGGTTGAAGTTGCGCAGGCCGTCATAGCAGTCTCTTTCATAGGTATGGGTACCATCCGGAGAGAAGACGAAGGGTCCGCTCTCGTCACCGTACTTGCAGTCGGTGGGGATCGCGGCGTCCCAGCTGTCGGTGGTGGTTGAATTGATCAGGGTCGTGCCGTCGGCGGCGTAGAGGTTGACCCGCACGCCGGGGATACCCGGCTCCCAGACCTGGCCGGCGGACTGTTCGGGGTTGTTGACGTCACGGGTCACATCGTAAAAGACGATGCCGGTAATTCCGCCGTTCTCGCCATCCGGGTAGTGGCGCTTGCCCCACTGGAAGGCGTTGGTCTGGCCGATGAAGCCCTGGAACGCCTCTAACAGGACCGGTCCGGTTTCCGTCCGGTTGTATGTCGTTTCAAGTCCGATACCGCTGGCCGGATGGGTCTGGTCCTGGGGATTGAGTTGGCCGCCAAAGGACCAAGGATCGGACGGATCGATGGGGCCACCATTGTCCACGGTGACGGTCACACCGGTGGCCTGGAGCCGCGTGAAGCCGGTTTCGGCCACCAGCCAGGAGAAGAAGGGGAAGACTTCGTCGAACGCGAAGGCCCCCTCGAAGTCGGTCACGTTGGTCTGATAGATGGAGCCATCGCGCCAGCGCAGGTTCAAGGGCACATCTGGCAGCGGGCTCTCCCCCTCATCCCAGACGCCGTTGGCAGCCTGCGGGGAATCGGGGCCAAAAATGCCGCCATCATCGTTGAACACGAAGTGCTCCTGGCGGTGGAACCACTGGAAGACCGGCACCTCGCCCAGGTTGCACGATCCGTCGGGCGTGTCACACTGGCCGTTGGCAATGTTGATCGCCTTGGTCGAGATGATCAGGTCAAGGGCCGAATCCCAAACCACGAGCTGGTAGTTGCCATCAGGGAGACCCGGAATCTGGAAATTTCCATCGGTGGTGGGAGCCGCATAGATCAGCTCACCGGCACCATCGTTGAGCCCCACCCAGGGCGTGGTGTGGCCGAAGGGCGCGCCGTTGTAGAAAGCATAATCCGGCGGCCGCGACATGTGCAGGTTCACGACCTGGCCCGAAAGGGTCGCCGCGCCGCCCGGCGTCGTGGTATCCTCCTTGACGAAACCGATGAAGACATGCGGGCCCGGGGGGCCGAACTCGGCGAAAAACTCAGGCTCGTTGGGCTTGACCCAGGCATCGATGATCTTGGTGCCCTCGATGGTCGAGGTCTGAACCCATCCCGAACCATCCGGCGGTACGGCTTGGATGCCGTATTTGCCCTGGGCCAGGTTGTGGATGTGCGCCCAGCCGTCGGGGCCGGTGACAATGCCCTGCCCCATTACATTGACTTTCGGCGTACCATCGGCGTTGAAGACAGATGTGCCGTCCGGATTTTTCTGATAGGTCGTCCCCAGCGGATTACCGTAGACATCGGTGGACATCGTTCCGGCGGCCGCCCCGTAACGGCCGCCACCATCCTCAAGGATGATCTTGAAGCCGCTCATGTCGACGCCATTGGTCGCCGGGTCTTCTTCGGGGGTATCCGGGGCGCCGTTCACCGGATGGGTGTCGGGGAAGACAAACACCGAAATCTGGGCTGTGGGCAACGGTGTCTGGTGGACGTAGACGGTTGTCGCCGGGATGGCGCCACTCGCGTCCGTCTTGAATCCCACGCCGCCAATGGTATAGCCCGACCGGGGTAGAACGGAGACGAAGTAGTGCTGGTTGGGATCCAGCGCCGGCCCCGCACCCGGCACGTCCGTGCAGGCTGCCTCGGCCGGCATGTTGACGCACCCCTTGCCTGCCAGGGGCATGTAGGTCCGGTAGAAACTGACCGACAGGGTATTTTCCCAGTTGGGATCGAATCCGGGGTTGCCGGGGACACTCACCGGGCTTCCCGAACCATCGAACCCGACATGGTAGGTGAGATCCTTCTCCACCAGCCAGCGGTAATCGCTAACGGGTGTCTCGGTGCCATCCGCGGCAACACCGATCACGCGCAAGCCCTGAAGGTTCGCCGCACTGGCGGTCATGCCCAGTGCCAGGCCGACACACAAAACGAACGCGAGCAACCCGTAAAAACTCAACCTTGCCCGCATACCCGGTTGTTGCTTGTTGATTTCGCCCATGGAAGCCTCCTTTGATTAACGAGGGAATCGGCCGTTCGGTGAGATTTCGGGTTGCCTGTGACGCCGAATG
>JBFXKG010000040.1:0-14078 GCA_050174015.1 Candidatus Krumholzibacteriia bacterium | reverse complement strand
TCGAAAAAGGTTCGGCGGCATCCATCGGGAAAATCCACAATGATGGTCTGGATAAATTCGAAACCATCAATACCTTTGATGAGGATAAAAAAATCCTGACGGAAGAAGCTTATGTCGACCTCATGGTCGAGTCGATCAACTATGGGTTTGCCATGAACAATGACCCGTACCAAGTGGTCGAGGCGGATATTTATACCTATGTCCGTGGTTTGCTTGATTTGGCTGACCAGGGGAATACGAATGTTTTTACAGGTGAAATTTCTCCTCAATCTGCCGGGGATTATTTCTTTTCCAGTGGGAATCTCACCAGGGCCGAAGCGGATTGGTTGATCGGATTCCTGGAGGCCATCGAAGTCGGGGATACTCCGGTTGAAGTCCAAATGTCCATCAATCAGTACACGATGGAACATGGGATTCCGTACCCGGACACCCCTTTGGGGTATTGCTACGAAATCGCACTCTATTCCACGGATTTCTGGGGTGATTCCAAGCGGTTCAACTGGAGGACGTTCGGATCACGGGTATCCGACGCTGCAGGGGGCATTGGCGGTGCCATCATTGGCGGCAATGTCGGAGGTCCTTTTGGCGCCCGAGTCGGGGCCGGGATCGGCGCAATCGCTGGATCAACGGGTTTCGAGGCGGCTTGGGATGTTATTGACGGCATGAGGTGATCGCGATGAGCACGAGATCGCAACAATGGCCGGAGCTGAGGAGGTATCCGGACCTCGAGCACAATCTGCTCTACGAACGAGCCAAACAATTTGCCATTCGTCAACCGGCTACAATCCTGGGATTTTGCCTATGTGGATTGTTATCCGGACTTGGCGGCGGCCTTGGCGCGGAATTCATCCATGTGTCCTACCTGGGAACCGCAATCGGAGCAGGTATCGGGGGCACGGTGGGCGGCTGCGTCGTTGCGGAAATCATGACCAGAAAGATGAAGGCCTATTTCGCCAGCTTGGTCCCTTAGGAAGTTCGTTAAACCTGCAAGAAGGACCCGTTCCCGTGGGCGGGATTCTTGATCAACCGGATACCAGGCGGGTTCGCATGAACCCGCCTGATTCACAATTCATCAAGTCCAGGCTCAGGGCCGCACGATCACTTTGGACCGCGAGGGAAGCGGGGGGTTCAGCTTTTTCGCCAAGGTGCGGATGATTGTGATATAATCCTCGCGACTAATTTGAATGCAGGAATAACTGGAAATTTTCATTCCGGAGGATATTCCCATGAAATGCCGAGCCGCGCGATTTCCGGGAACAATCCTGGGGATGGTCCTCCTTGCGGTTGCTCTGCCTTCCTGGGCCCAGGATTGTTTCGACTACCGCGATTTCCGCCCATTCGAATCCGAGGTCAATGTGGGGGCCGCCGTGGTTTCCCTGAGCGGATTCCCGCCGTTCGCATTTCTCGCCGATGCCTCCGATTATGTCCACACGATCGACTGTTCCGATCCCCTGGCGCCGTTCATCGTCACGTCTCGCTACTTTCAGGACCTCAACAAGTTCGCCGTGGTGGATTCCTTCGCATTTGCTGCATCATCCAGCCCGCTGGGTGAGGCTCCCAGTTTCGATCTCTTCAAGATACAGTCGGATGCTTCTTTGACACGGATTGGAAATGGCCGGCTGGAAACCAACGTCTATTTCAGCGGGAACGGCTTTGCCGTTTACAACGATCTCGTATTCGTGCTGGGATACAGGGCTCTCGGTTCCGGGGCGATCTTCATTTACAGGATGGAAGGCGGTGGTCTCACCCCCATCGACATTGCCGGTGCTCCCCCATCCAATTATGACATCGTGCGCGACGGAAACCATCTGTACGTGACTTCCTCTAGGGAGAATGTTTACTGGCTCGAATTCGCCGAAGACGGCGCCATCACGCAGACGGGGTTCTTGGATTTCGCAACCTTGAGAGCCGGAGTCGTCATAGAGGACGGCCTCATGTATGCCGTCTCGAACACACCCGAACTCCTCGTCGTCGACATAACGAACCCGGACTCCCCGTCCGTATTAGGGTCATGCTATCTCGGCGGTTCCCCGTCTCATTTCTCCGTCGAAGAAGATATCGTTTATGTTGCGGACGGTTCCCTTGGGCTAAGGGAGATCGATGTCTCGGATCCGCAGGGTCCGAGGATTGAAAAGACCACGTACCTGCCTGGCGGCGCCACGCACGTCATAGCGGCCGACCCCTACGTTGCGGTGGCCTCGCAGAAGTACGGCATGCGCGTCGTGGATCCGGACGGGAACTATCCGAGTCCCTTCCTTGATTATTCCCTGCTGCCGGGGCGTATGATGGCCTCGAAAGGGCATTGGCTCCTGACTTACACCGTCCCGAATCTCCATTTATTCGATGTCCTGGAGGGTCTACCACCTTCGGCGACGGAAACCTTCCTCCTCATGGACGCCGCAATTCCGGGATTCATTACCTTCGGCGAAGACGTGGCCGTTCTTGGGCATATGTATGGGTGGGATGATAATCTCGGGACGATCCTCGTGACCCCTCCCGGTCCCACGGGGCAACGGGAAACGGTTACCCTTCGCAGCGCTGAGGAGCGGGTGGTCTGGGGAGCGGCGATCCATGAGGGCCACGTCTATCTGGCGGAAGCGGTTGATGATACCACGAATAGTTTGCGGGTTTTGGATATATCCGACCCGTGGCATCCTGCCCTGGTTTCCGAGTTGCCGCTGGCTGACGGGTGGATCAAAAAAATCAAGAATCAAGGTCATCATGTCATTCTCAGTTACAGCAACGCGGATCTTGTTGTCGTCGATGTTGCCGTTCCTTCCGTGCCCTCCGTAACGGCCAATGTGAGTTGTCCGGCGGGGAGGACTTCCGATTTTGCCTTAGGCGATGGGTTTGTCTGCCTTGCGACTTCTTCGGGGCTCTGGACCGTAGGGTATTCCTTGCCGGACAGTGTCACCTATTCATGCCAATACAACCCCGGCAAGTACTACACTCAGGTCGAGATTGCCGGGAATATTGTCTACGCACACGAGTTCTATTCAAATTTGATCGCTGTCTTTGATGCAACCGATCCCTGCAACCTCGTGGAACTCGGCTTGTGCCTGGGTACCCAGAGCGATTTTGAAGTCGTCGGTGACCGGGTTTTCCTGGGGACATCGAGGAGCATTGTGACGCTCAAGGCGCAGTGCCCCCTCGACGCCAGGCAAGAGAATCCCACGAGCGGCACCCCACCATCAGACGGTTTGAACGCCGCGGGGCAGGCCGGCCTCCTTGGCGCCAGCGTGGGACCCAATCCCTTCAACGCCCTGACCGAAGTTCAGTTTTCGATCCCCAGCAACCAGCACGTCCAGGTCACCGTGTACGACCTCAAAGGCAATCAGATCATCGTCCTGGAGGACCGGGACTATGCCCCGGGGACGTACCGCGTTCCCTGGAATGCCAGGGATGCGGCCGGCAGAACCGTACCAACGGGGATGTACATGATCCGGTTGGAGGCCGGTGGGGAGAGCCAAACCGTGAAAGCCCTGCTTTTGAAATAGCGGCTCTTCTCATCGAACGGGAGGCCGGAATGGACCCCTCCGATTTGGCAATCGGCATGCCCTTCATCTTGATCAACCGGATACCAGCCGGGTTCGTGCGAACCCGGCTGATTCACAATTCATCAAATCCAGACACCGGAACCACCTGCCGCCGGCCCAATGCGGCCTATCCTCTGCGACTCACCCGCAGCAGCCCGCTGCGCGGACTTGACAATCACTCCCTCGGCGCTTAATCTCCCGCACGTCCTTTAACCGCGGCCCGTGAGCCCGAAAGGAGTCCCCTCCATGAACGCACCTGCGCACGCGCTCGACCTTCCCGATCAGACTCCCGTTTTCCATTCGGCCCTGTTCCTTGCCCCAGGACGCCCGCGTCCTCTGGCCCGGCGGCTGGCCATCCACAACCGCGTGCTGCGGCGCGTCCGCAGCTTCCTCGAGGAACGCCGGTTCCAGGAGATCCCCGTACCCGTGTTCGCAGCGCCGGCGGCCGCCAGGGCCGCCGCCGGATCCGAACCCTGGGCCGCCGGCGCGGCCGCAAGCGGCCTCGCCGCCGCCTCCGGCCTGGACCACCTCGACGCCATGGTACGGCGCGGATTCCCCGCCGTCTGGTGCGAGACCGCCGGCCTGCGACCCTGGGCTCTCGACGCCACGGGATCCCCCGCCGAGTTCAAGCTCATCGAGGCGGTGGGACTGGACCTGGATGCCACGGGGCTCGGCGACCTGATGCAGGACCTGGTGAAGGCTGTGGTTGCCGATCTGGGAGCCGACCTGCTGGGCGGGCGCGCGGTCACGCGCCTGGATCAGATGCTGAGGGTCGCCCACCCGCGGCTCACCCACCCCGAGGCCGTGCGGGTGCTGGGGACCCGCGGGATCGCGGTGGAACCCGGCCGACCGCTGTCCTCCGAGGCCGAGGCCTCCCTGGTGCGTTACTGCGGGAATCTGCCGGTGATCATCGAGGACATGCCCGGAAGCGGGAAGGCGGAGCAGGCCCAGGGCTACATCCTGCCCTTCGCCGGGCAAACCATGGAAGGGGGCCTGCGGCCGGGGCAGCCGCCGCGCGCGGGCATCGAGCTGGGCGTGGCCCGGCTGCTCCAGTTCGTGCAGGGTCTGGGTTCGGTGCAGGATGCGTTGATCCCCATCGCCTAGTCCGGGTGGCTGCGACCGGCCGGCCGGGATCCCAGCATTGGACCGAGCACCAGCTTCAGCCCCTCCAGGGAGAACGGCTTCTGCAGGAAGGCCGCCGGGCGGGGTTCGGGGAACCGCAGGGCGATGTCCTCCGCCGGGAATCCGCTGAAGATGACCACGGGCATCTGCGGATCGGCGGCCTGGATTGCGAGGAAGACCTCCTGCCCGTCCATCCGCGGCATGGTCAGGTCCAGCAGGACGGCCGCCAGCGTGCCGCCCGCACTCCTGAAGATCGCCAGGGCCTCCTCGCCGTCATGGGCGGCCAGGACTCGATACCCCAGGATGTTGAGCATCTGGCCGAGGATCCTCAGGACCATCTCCTCGTCGTCCGCGATCAGGATCAGCGGCGCCTCCCCAGTCCCGGTCCCGGCAGTCGGCATGCCCCCCACCTGGTCGAGGGGTCGGGTGCTCGCCGGCAGAGCCACCCTGATGGTGGTGCCCTGCAGGGGGATGCTGTCCACGGTGATGGTTCCCCGGTGGGAATCGACGATGCCCCTGACCGCCGCCATGCCGAGCCCCCGGCCGGAGAACTTCGTGGAGAAGAAGGGATCGAAGAGCCGCTGCTGGGTCTCCGGATCCATCCCGCAGCCCGTGTCCTGGACCGTCAGGACCACCAGACCGGGGCCGGATCCCTCCGGCGCGGGCTCTTTACCGACGGAAACCCTGACCTCGCCCGGTTCGCCCCCCAGCGCCTCCGAGGCGTTGGTGATGAGGTTCATGACCACCTGCCGCAGCTGGGTGACGTCCCCGTGGACCCTGGGGACGGACGGGGCGAGGTCCATGACCAGACGGGCCTTCTTGTCGAGGGACACGGAGATCAGCCCGGCCATTTCCTTCACCAGGCTGCCGAGGTCGAAGTCCTCGACCTCGAAGTCCCCCCGCCCGGCGTAGGCGAGCATCTGGCGGCACAGGTCACCCGCCCGGCCGGCGGCCCGGCGGATGCCCCGGAAGTACTCCCGCAGCCCGGAATCCGGCGGGACCTCGAGTTCGGCCAGGTCCAGGTTCCCGACCATGGCCTGCAGGAGGTTGTTGAAGTCGTGGGCGATGCCGCCGGCCAGGATGCCCAGGCTCTTCAGCTTCTGGGCGTGGAAGTCCTCCTTCTCCATGCGGCGGCGGTCGGTGACGTCCAGCACCTCGGCGATGGCCCCGCAGTACAGACCGACCTCGTCGTAGAGAGGCCGGGTGTCGACGAAAACCGTGATCCTGCGCCCGTCCTTGGCGATCAGCTCGTGATCGTGCTGCTCGGCGATGCCCTGTTCCCGGCGCGCCAGGTGGCCCTTGATCTTCTCGATGCCCCGCTCGTCCATGTAGTCGAACAGGTGGCTGCCGAGGAATTCCGCCTCGGTCACCCCCAGCATGTCGAAAAGGGCCTTGTTCCCGTAGGTGGAGCGGCCCTCGCGGTCGATCTCCCAGATCCCCCCCTGGACCCGGTCCAGGAGGCTCCGGTACCTCTCTTCGCTCTCCATCAACTGCTGGCGGGCCTTCAGTTCCGGGCGCATGTCGATCAGGAAGCAGTGCGTCCGCTCGAAGGACCCGTCCTGGCGGTAGGAGATGCGCCCGTCCAGGCGGATGGGGATCAGGAAACCGTCACGGTGCCGGACGTCGAAGAGGTACCCGGTCACCCGCCCGCTCTGCTTGAAGCGGAGGAACCGGTCGGCCACCAGATCTCGGGACCGGGGACCCAGCAGGTCCGGCCAGGACCGGCCGACCACCTCTTCGAGGCGATACCCGAACAGATCGCACCAGGCGGGGTTGACGAAGAGGAAGCGCCCCTGATCATCCAGGGACTGGTAGGGATAGGGAGCCGTGGCAAAGAGGTCCGACCCCCCGGCGTCCGGCACCGGCGTCAGGTCCAGGTCCGGCCTGGGCGAGGGATCCTTCAAGCCCAGGCCTTCCGCGCCAGGGGCCGCCGGAACGAGAAGAACCCGATCCGGGGCTTGACCAGCCGTTCGAAGTCGCGATAGGGCATGGTGATGACCTCCGTGTGGTTGCCCGCATTGAAGGAGACCGTCTCGGCCCGGATCAGGTTGCCGGAGACGAAGACCGGCATCCCGTACAGGTTCCCGAAGGGCGGCATGGCCCCCAGCTCGCAGTCGGGGAAGATCTCCGCGAAGTCTTCCTCGAGGCAGAGGGCGATGGTCTCGGCGCGCGCGGCCTCCCGCAGCAGGTGAAAGTCGATGCGGCTGTCCGCAGGCAGCACGGCCATGGCCATCCCGCCGTCCAGGGTCACCATGACGGTCTTGGCGAACACCCGGCCGGGGACCCCCGACTTGAACGCCACGTCCTGGGCGGCGAAGGCGCTGGGGTGTGTCACGAGCTTGAAATCCACGGAGTTTTCCGTGAGATAGTCGAGGAGCTTCTCGCAGGGCATGGCGGACCTCCCGGCAGGGGTGAAGGAGGAGCCCTGATGCGGCCACCGGATGCGGGACCATCGGGGGGCGTTCCGGTCCGGGACGGCGGCCCGGACAGGAAGCACCCAAGGGGATGATACCAGATTTTCGGGGATATGGCGAGAATCCTGCGGCCTCCTGCTGAGGCAGGTGGAGAGGGAAGGAAAACGATCTTTGACTTGATTAAATTATGAACTTGATTATTTCGTCATATTCCTGTATTTAGTCAAGTATGCGAATCCCAAACGAACAACAGGCCCTGCGGCAGGTAATCGTGCGTCTCGTCGAACTCCTGGGTGCGGAGCCTTCCGTGGTCCGATCCCATCAGGATGGGCGGACACCCACGGCAGTCTCGGTCATCGAGATCGCGGGGATCACGTTCCTCGTCGCGTACAGGAGTTCAGGTTCCACGGCGCCGATCTCCGCCGCGATCGAGCAGGTGCGGATGATCGCGCCTCCCGCCGGGCCGCGCACGATTCCGCTTGTCGCCGTTCCGTTCATGGGCCCCGTCGGCCGCCGGCGGTGCGAGGACGCCGAGGTCGCCTGGCTGGATCTCAGCGGCAACGCGCGGATCGTCGCACCGGGGATCCGAGTGCTGGTCGAGGGTCAGCCGAATCGGTTCAAGAGCCGGGGAAGGCCGTCCAACGCCTTCGCACCCAAGAGTTCCCGGATCTCCCGCGGGCTTCTGATGCACGCGGGGCATCCGATGAAGCAACGCGAGATCGCGAAGGCGACGGAAATGGACGAGGGCTTCACGAGCCGGATCATCTCCCGGCTCGAAGAGGGGAACTTCGTCCTCCGAGGGCAAGACGGGGAGATCAGGCTCCGGGACCCGGATCTCCTGCTCGATGCCTGGTGCGAGATGTATGACTTCTCGATGCACGAAGTCATTCAAGGCCACATCGCCGCACGGTCCGGCGAGGAGTCGCTACATCATTTGGCAGACGGTTTGCAGGGCCTGAATGTGCGCTACGCGGCGACTGGACTTGCCGCAGCCTGGCTCCTGACCCGGTTCTCCGACTTCCGGCTTACGACGATGTACGCCGCCGAGCGCCCGGCGTCCGAGATGCTGGAATCCCTGGGCTTCCGCGAGGAGGCACGCGGGGCGAACGTGTGGATCGTGATCCCCAAGGACGAGGGCGTGTTTCAGGGGGCGGACGAGCGAGACGGGATCATGTGCGTGCATCCGGTCCAGGCCTATCTCGATCTCAAGGCCCAGCCGGAACGGGCCAAAGAGGCCGCCGACCACCTGCGGGCCGAGTTGCTGAAATGGGGTTCCCATGCCTGAAAACCCGTCGACGGCCGACGGATACCGCGGTGGACAGGTCGATCTGGTGCGGGCAACATGCCTTTACGTAGCATCCAGGCTGGGCGATCTGATGGACGATCTCGTGGTCATCGGCGGGCTGGTCCCGTCGCTACTCGTCGATCAACAGAGGCTTGTCAAAGGTGCCGAGCCGCATGTCGGGACCATGGATCTCGATGTGGGTCTGTCCGTGGCCTTGCTTGACCAAGGCCGCTACCGGACGATCACGGAGAGGCTCCGCCGAGCAGGCTTTTCCCAGGATGTCAACGCGGGGGGCAATCCGACCCGGCAGCGCTGGAAGATTGAAAATGCCGGAAGTGTCATGGTCGATTTCCTGATCCAGCCGACGCAACCCGGCGACATTGGCGGGACGCTCCGGAACATCGAGGCCGATTTCGCCGCGATCATCGCGCCGGGGCTTCATCTTGCGTTCCGGGATCGCCGACGCGTGCCTCTGTCCGGCCAGACGATCATGGGCGAGGACGCCGCCCGAGACGTGTGGGTGTGCGGACCGGGCGCATATGTCGTCCTCAAGGCTCTGGCCTTCGCCTCCCGTGGCGAAAACAAGGACGCCTATGACCTGTTCTATGTCGTGCGGAACTTCGGATCCGGCGTCGAGGACACCGCGGAGCGACTCCAGCCCCTTCTCGATGATCCAGCAGGATCGGATGCGATGGTCATTTTACGGCGTGACTTCCTGGACCACAACGGCGTCGGTCCGCGTCGAGTCGCGGAATTCCTGACACGCGGGCCTGACGATGCCATCCAGGCCGACGTGGTTGGATTCGTAGGCCGGCTTCTTGACCGCTGCGGTCCCTAGCCAAGCTCAATCCCACACCCCCAGCTCCGCGAACTGCCGGGACGCCGCCTCCGCCCACCCCCGGTTGGCCGCGGGGCTGGCCGGGCTCGGATGCAGGATCTGCCCGATGACCTCGGGCCGGTGCCCGCCCCGACGGGCCGGCCCTTTCGGGCCGAACAGCCCCTCCAGCTTGCCCCGGGCGAACGCCCCCACGCCCAGAACGAACCGGGGCCGGTAGAGGTCGATCAGGGCGCTCAGACGCCGGTCGCAGGCTGCGAACAGCGGCGCAGCCTCAGCGGCCGGCAGCTTGTCTGGGGTGCGGTTGCGGGCGCCCTCCTCCATGAAGACCAGCGGGCAGTAGTTGACGATCACGTGGTCGGTGAAGAACCGCTCGGGCGCGCCGAAGGTCTCTGCGAAGAAGCCCCACAGGCGGCGGCCGCTGACCTCCGAGCGGGGGCAGTCCAGCCCCAGGATCGGCCGCTTGGGGTGCTCGGGATCGGGCTTGCCGACCGCCGCATCCAGCCCCAGCCAGCCCTTGACGAAGCCTACCTCGCCGAACGGGACCCCGGTCTGCGCCATGCCCCAGGGGCCGGGGTTCATGCCCAGCATCAGCACCTGGCGCGGCGAGGCGCCCCACCGCATCACGTACTGGGCGTGGAGGTCCCAGGCGTACTGCAGCGGATTGTAGACCCAGGCCACCGGATCGCCGAACCGGAGCGCGCCGACTTCGTCCCGCAGGCGGGCGGTGGCGTCGAGAACCCGGGCGGCGAACGCGGGATCGCGCGTGAAGGTGGTCTTGGGGCGGGGCATGGCGTGCGTCCTTCCGGGATTCCGGGCCGAGTCCGATTGCGGGTTGGGCCTTCATTCTAGCGCGCGGACCTGCTAGTGTCAGGGGCGGAATCGCCCCTTCCCCGTGCGAAAGGACGGCCATGCGTCGTTTCACCATCATTCTGTCGATCCTGGCCGCCCTGTCCGCGTGGGGCTGCACCCGGCAGGAACCGGTCATCGAGTCCGCCGCCCTGGTCCTTACCGGCGCCCGCATCCCCGAGGGCTTCGCCGCTCCCGGCGCCTCCGCCGTGGTGGTTGCCGGCGGCCGCATCTCCTACGTGGGAAGCGATCAGGGGGCGCGCGAGCAGGCGGGCCCGGGCGGCGAAGTGATCGATCTCGACGGCGCGACGCTGGTCCCAGGCTTCATCGACAGCCACTGCCACCTTTACGGGCTGGGCGCCGCCCTGGCGCAGATCGACCTGGTGGGGACCGCCACCGTGGACGAAGCCCTGGAACGGATCTTGGCCGCCGCTGCGGCCACCCCCGGCACCGACTGGCTGCTGGGCCGGGGCTGGGACCAGAACGACTGGCCGGTGCAGGAATATCCGAACCGCGGGCAGCTCGACGGGGTCACCGGCGACCGGCCCGCCCTGCTGCGCCGCATCGACGGCCACGCGGCCTGGGCCAACAGCGCGGCGCTCCTGGCCGCCGGCATCACCGCCGAGACGCCCGATCCCGAGGGCGGCAGCATCCTGCGCGGACCGGACGGCGAGCCCACCGGCGTTTTGATCGACAACGCGGTCGACCTGGTGAGCGAGGTCGCCCCCCCCGCGAGCGCGCAGGAGAAACGCCGCCGCATCGATCTGGCCGTGGCCGAGTGCCTGAAGTACGGCCTGACGGGGGTCCACGAGGCCGGAGTCGACCTCGAGCTGGCGGGCATCTACCGCGCCATGGCCGATGCGGGCGAACTGCCCCTGCGCATCTACGCCATGTACGACGACAAGCCCGGGGTGCTGGCCCACGCCGCCGCCGAGGGGCCGTACTTCCATCCCGGCGGGATGCTGACCATCCGCGCGGTCAAGCTCTACGCCGACGGCGCCCTGGGCAGCCGCGGCGCCCTGCTGCTGGACGACTACACGGACGCCCCCGGCACCCGCGGCCTGGCCGTGACGCCGCGGGATCACCTCCTGGAGGTCTGCCGCGACCTGGGCGGCCTGGGCTTCCAGATCTGCACCCACGCCATCGGCGATGGGGGCAACCGCCTGGTGCTGGACGTCTACGCGGAGATCCTGGGCGATCTCGGCGGTGACGATCGCCGCTGGCGCGTCGAGCACGCGCAGATCCTCGCCGTGGACGACATCCCCCGCTTCGGCAAGCTGGGCGTCATCGCCGCCATGCAGCCCACCCACTGCACCAGCGACATGGACTGGGCCGACGAGCGCCTGGGCGACGAGCGCCTGCTCGGCGCCTACGCCTGGCGGTCCCTGCTGGATACCGGCGCCCACCTGTGCCTGGGCACCGACTTCCCCATCGAGGCGGTCGACCCGCTGTGGGGCCTGTACGCCGCCCGCACCCGCACCCACCACGACGGCACGCCCCCCGGGGGGTGGATGCCCCAGGAGAAGCTGGACGCAGCCACCGCCCTGGAGCTCTACACGGCGGGTTCGGCGTTCGCGGGGTTCGCCGAGGACCGCCTGGGACGCATCGAACCGGGCTATCTGGCCGATTTCACGGTGCTGGATGGGGATCCCGTGGCCGGCGAAGCGCCGGCCCTCTTGTCCATAACCACCTTGATGACTGTGGTCGACGGCAAGATCGCCTACCGGCGCCCAGACTGAGGCGGCCGGACTCTTCCGGGTCCGGCCGCTTTTCGTACTGGAACCCGCTTGCGGGAATCCCGTATATTCCTACTTCTGGGGTAGACATTGTCGCCCCCCACCCCAACCGTTTCCGAGGAGTTCACCATGACCCGAATCCAACCCGGTCTCGCCGCTGCGGCCCTGTGCCTGCTGGTGGCGGGCGCCGCTCAGGCCGAGCCCATCGCGGCCGAGTCCTACTACGATGCCCTGGCCCAGGCCAAGGGGGCCGGCCAGCTCGTCATCATCGACTTCTACACCGATTGGTGACCGAGCTGCAAGGTGTTCGCCCGTGAGGCGAGCAACAACCCGGCCATCGCCGACGCCCTGGAGGGCGCCGTCTTCCTGAAGATCGACTGCGAGAAGGGCGAAGGACCGGACGTCGCCAAGAGGTACGGCATCCGCGCCTATCCCACCTTCTATGCCGTCAACGGCGACGGCGAGGTCACCGACCGCTGGATCGGCTACGAGGGCGCCGAGCGCTGGGCCGCCACCGTCGAGAACGCCAAGGCCGACATGCGGACCATCGCCGCCAAGAAGGAGGCCTACGCGGCCGCCCCGACCGCGGACCTGGCCGCCCGCCTGGCCAACGACGCGGCCTGCGACTTCGACTTCCGTGTCTCCGTGGACCACTTCAAGAAGGCCCGGGAACTGAACCCCGCCGATGCGGACCACTTCACCGAGCAGATCCTGACCAACATGTACTACGGCGCCGACGGCGGCGGCTTCACGTTCGCCGAGGTCGCGGCCGAGGCCGACCTGGCCTTCGCCTCTCCCGGCGCCACCGTGTCGGACAAGGTCGAGCTGGCCCAGATGGTCAGCCGCATGGCCGGCTCCATGGACGCCAGGGAGAAGGCCATTCCCTACATCACCGCGGCGCTCGAGGCCGCCGAGGGCAACACCGACGAGGACCTGGCGCCCTCGGTGACCGGCCTGCGCATCGACCACGCCCTGCTGGTGGAGAAGGACGCGGACAAGGCCTTCGAGCTGAAGGTCGGCCTGCAACCCGAGGGCTGGCGGGACGAAGCCCGCCGCCTGAACGCCTTCGCCTGGTGGTGCTTCGAGAACGGGATCAAGCTGGACGAGGCCGAGGAGATGGCCCTGCGCGGCATCGAGCTGGCCGAGGACGACGCCCAGCGCGCCACCATCCTCGACACCGCGGCGGAGATCTGCGCCGCCCGCGGCGACTGCACCGAGGCGCTGGTGCGGATCCGCAAAGCCATCGAGCTGGACCCCGAGAACGACTACTACAAGGACCAGCTGGCGAAGTTCGACAAGAAGGCGGCTGAGGACTGCGGGTGATCATGTGATCGCGAAGCGATCCAAAGAGGAGGAAGGCCCGGGGCGGTGGTTCCGGGCCTTTTCCATTCACGGTGCGGTGGCTGGATTCCTTGTAGCGAGAATTGTAAGCGATCAATCAGCGCCGTATTGACGTGCCCTCTGGCAGAGAGGCCGGGATGGGATTGTCCCCGAACTTCTCTTTCCAGAGTCGCGGCGTCAGTTCGCTGACCAGGGTCGCCGGATGGGTGTCCAGCCGTTGCAGGACATCGACCAGATAGGTCCACGGGTCCACTCCCTGCAACACGCAGGTCGAGATCAGACTCTGGGCGACACCGGTGTACTTCGCCCCGACTTCCGTCCAGCAGAACATCCAGTTCTTCCTGCCGATGGCAATGGGCCGGATCTGCCTTTCCAGATGGTTGGTGTCCAGGGGAACCGCAGGATCTTCCAGGAACACCTTCAAAGCCTGTTCGCGTTCCAGGGCGTAAGCTGCCGCCTTGGCAAACGGGTTCGTCGGCAGCAACGCCTGCTCGGCCTGCAGCTTCCTCAACCACGAGAACAAGTCCTCCACGAGGGGCTTGCAATGCACGGCCCGTCTGGCGAGATGCTTGTCCGGAGCAAGGGACCGCAGCTTCTGTTCTGCCTCGTACAGGGCTGCAATCCGGTCCAGGGCCTGGACCGCGAACTCCCGGTCGCTGGCCAGGGCCTTCTCGAACCCACGCCGGGCATGGACCCAGCAGGCGGCATGGCGCACAGCCTGGTTCCGGGCCGCGTACTTGTCGTAGGCATCGTAACCGTCGGTCACCAGGGTGCCCGAGAATCCGGACAACAGGTCGTTGACCACGGTGTGGGCGCGGCTGGGCGCGAAGTGGAACGCCACCTCGTCCTGGTCGCCGTAAAGTGGCCAGAAATAGGCCGTGGACATCCGGCCTTTGCCCGGCGGCTTGTTCTTCTTGCGACCCGCCTTGATCGGAGTCTCGTCCATGGCCAGGACGTCGC
>JBFXKG010000039.1:0-15963 GCA_050174015.1 Candidatus Krumholzibacteriia bacterium | reverse complement strand
GCGACGTCCTGGCCATGGACGAGACTCCGATCAAGGCGGGTCGCAAGAAGAACAAGCCGCCGGGCAAAGGCCGGATGTCCACGGCCTATTTCTGGCCACTTTACGGCGACCAGGACGAGGTGGCGTTTCACTTCGCGCCCAGCCGCGCCCACAAGGTGGTCAACGACCTGTTGTCCGGGTTCTCTGGCACCCTGGTGACCGACGGTTACGATGCCTACGACAAGTACGCGGCCCGGAACCAAGCTGTGCGCCATGCCGCCTGCTGGGTCCATGCCCGGCGTGGGTTCGAGAAGGCCCTGGCCAGCGACCGGGAGCTTGCCGCCCTGGCCCTGGACCGGATTGCGGCCCTGTACGAGGCAGAACAGAAGCTGCGGTCCCTTGCTCCGGACAAGCATCTCGCCCGACGGGCCGTGCATTGCAAGCCCCTCGTGGAGGACTTGTTCGCGTGGTTGCGGAAGTTGCAGGCCGAGCAGGCGTTGCTGCCGACGAACCCATTTGCCAAGGCGGCGGCCTACGCCCTGGAGCGCGAACAGGCGTTGAAGGTGTTCCTGGAAGACCCTGCGGTTCCTCTGGACACCAACCATCTGGAAAGGCAGATCCGGCCCATTGCCATCGGCAGGAAGAACTGGATGTTCTGCTGGACGGAAGTCGGGGCGAAGTACACCGGTGTCGCCCAGAGCCTGATCTCGACCTGTGTGCTGCACGGGATCGACCCATTCACCTACCTGGTCGATGTCCTGCAGCGCCTGGACACCCACCCCGCGGCCAAGGTCAGCGAACTGACGCCGCGACTCTGGAAAGAGAAGTTCGGGGACAATCCAATCCCAGCCTCCCTGCCCGAGGGTACGTCAATGCGGCGCTGATTGATCGCTTACTCTCGTACTACCGCATCCTCAAGGCCTTCTACTCCTTTTTCACCCGCGCCCCGGGCATGGGGTTGGGGAATTCCAAGGTCCACGAGCCCGAACATCACGTCGCCCTGTTCCGGCCCGTAGCGGAGCGCTTGATCGAGCTGGGAGAGCTGGACGAGTGCATCCTCCGCCTCTGGCCGGCGAAGGACAGGGCGGGCTGTGAGTACTGCCGCAGCCACAAGCTCGGGTTTTTGAAGCTCGTCAAGGACTCCCTCGACGACAGAACCCTCCAGGGCCAGGGCTGGGAATCGGCCACCGGTTTCGAGTGCCTCTACTGCGGCGCTTCTTGGGTGAACTACATGCATGGCGGGCTTGGCCGGGGATGGCAGCGGTGGACGATGGCGCGCGGGGACGAGGCGGGGGCAGGGTGAGGGATCTCGGCTTTCAAAGCCGCTCATTCAATCCCCTTTAAATGGGATTTGTCACCTCCCAGGGGTGGGTTGGTTTTCAGGACTATGCCCAAATCCGATCCCAATGATTCTCGTACGGCAGCAAGCTGTCCGCAAACTTCGGGTAGTTCAGGTGCCGTTTCTTATTCGCTGGATCATGGGGCTGGCCGTTCCTCCCGGGTTTTTGTACCCAGGCTTCGAAATCGGCCATCAGCCACTGATTCAGGAGAATCGTTGGCAGGACAAAGAACGTCAGGTCCTTTGTCTCTTGAGTCAGGTTGACCAACACGGTAAAGTCCCCACCGTCGGTAAGATCGCGGAAGATGCTGCCGTCTTTCTTCGCCATCCACTGCCAGTCTGTGTATTCGGCGGACTTCGTCTTCACCCGGATTCGCGCAGTGGCTCCGCCCTTGGTTGCCAGAATGTCGAAGCCAGGGGCATTCCGCGGAGCTAATGCTGCAACGACGCCCCGCTTAAGAAGTTCTGCAACCACATAGAACTCCCCGGCGTTGCCGATGAGCGTTCCCTCGCCGCTCTTAATGCGTCCTGCCATCTCTATCACCCTCCCATTCCCTATTCCAGCGGTTGTCAATACCAGCGGAGTCAGGCTGGCGTGTCAATTTCTAAGCAAGCGGCGTCGCGGGCGGCTGGTGAAAGCTACCGTCAGGCTGTTAACCGACCGTCAGTTCTTTTCTCTGCACCCAATGAGCCCCCGATGGTTTGATTATCAATACATCGATAGGACCGCCCACTGTTTTTGCGCGCGGCTGAAACCGAATTGAGTCGATTGTGGATCGAACCGCAAAAACAGAAAAATCAATCGCGTCTTGAAGTGTAAAGAAAGGAAATGGAATCTGGACATCAGGTAACCGCTGGCCGGGCTGATTGTTCTGATCAACTCCAAACATCGGGTTTACCAATCGAGCCAATACGTCGCTTTCACCGCCCCATATTGCTCCCGGAGTGCCATTGGGGATTACTTGCTGCGCAGAATTCCGTGCAATATCGACACTCCAAACTTGTTGCTCGGTACTTCCACCATCTACTGGCTGATATCCCGCGACATAAAAATAGGTTTGAAGACCTGGATCAAGAGTTCGGAAGTAGAGGAGGAGTGATTCTGCAACACAAGCAACCGCCGGTTTTGCGCCACGACTACTCTCCTCAATGAATGACTCGACATACCCGCCAATTGGCGCCCCTGCAACCATTGCGTTACCGTAGGTACTTATTCCAACGCCTGATGGAGTCAAAAATGTCTTGTAATTCGAGTCCGACTGCCCGACAGCAATATTGTGGATCTGCTGATTTCCTTGATCGACCCGATTGGTCATGGTCAAGCGACTGTCACTGGCCATGACAATTCCCTCTCTAACATACACTGAAATCACAAACGACATTAATACCTCCAAATCTGCCAAACGTTTGGCTTCCCCGGCCGCAGCAGCGACACAAGCAGCTAATCCACCGCTGGGCTTACCCACCAGGCTGCGTGAGGGTTTCTGTTCTCTGGATTAGGATCATCCCCTCGTCCTCTGATACCTTTCGACCCAACGATTCCTATTTCATGGTAAAAGCCCGCAACCCCCGATTTGATTGCAGGGAAAGCGACAATTTCTGCGAAAAGGAGGCCGAGCCTCTCCCGGCCTCCGTCGCCCCTGTTGAATCTAAATCATTTAGCCGAATACACGCCCCGACTGACCCGCTTGACCTTCTTGGATGTCGAGATGGTCCGCCGCAGGACGTTGTCGAAGTTCTTGGACTTGGAGGCGTAGAGCTTCTGCGAAGTGATCGTGCTTAGGATCTCGGGGAAGGCCAGCTTCCCGCCGCCGGCCTTGATGACCTGGACCACGACGTCCTCGAGGCGGGCGGCGGTGGGGGCCTTGGTCCGGGGGGCCGTCTTGGTCGTTTGCTTGGTTGGCTTCTTCGCCGCGCCCTTGGCCTCGGCCGCGGCCTTGGGGGGCCGTCCCCGCTTCTTGCCGGTCGATTTCTTCGCAGCCTTCTTCTTGGCCGCCGTCTTCCTCGGAGCAGGGGCAGCAGCGCCACCCAGTAGCTGGGCGATTTCCTTCTCCACCTTGGTCAGCTGACTGGCGAGGTCCTTCCGAGCCGCCGCCAGCTCGTCGGCCCGTTCCTTCACCGCCAGCATCTGCTTCAGCTGGGCTGCGGTCAGGCTCTCCAGAATGGCCTTCGTCTTCGGTGTCATGGGGATTCCTCCTTGAGGAGTAGGCGATTGCCCCGATTTCAAAACAATTTCTCTGGTTTACATATTACGCATCAACGTAGGCTTTGCAAGGCAATATCATTTACTGGGGTGAACTTCCCTGCTGGAGCCTTACCCCAACTATAGGTCATCCCCATGGGGGAACGGCGGCTCACTTTTCCCAATAAACATGGCGCGAAGCTCGGCCGGGCATGCCCCGTGGTCTTCGGCATATATCCTCCCTGTCTCCACAACCGTCCGTGCATACTCCAGGGCATTGTCGATTTTTTCTTGGCCTGGCTTTTCATCACATGGCAGGAAAAGGCTACGGGTACCATCCTCCACGACCATATTCCATCGCCAATTCAGAGTCCGCGCCTCAAGAACTCCTCCACCTTTGACTGGTATCGGATACTTCAGGAACAGGCTTTCCAAGATTGACGATTGACCACTTGCCGGAGGAAAGATTTCCGGGTACGCCAGCTCAACTGATTTATCAATAGCCACCCCAACCCAGTTCTGCCTTTGCTCCAACTCATATGCAGCCGTAAGCCCATGGCCAAGGTAAATCCCCTTTGTAAGGTCGAAATACATCTCTCCGCTGGCGATCGCCCCTCGGACACTCATTCGGTGCGCAAGGCTGGCCTGCACAAGTCGCCAGGTGTGAACCAACAGCTTCAAGCAGCTCAGTGCATCATCACCGTCCGCAATCAGGATTATGGAGTCGGAAATAACATACCTCGTGCAGTATGGAGTCCCAAGCGGATGGCGAGGGAAAAGCTGGGGTTCGCTTGACCCGCCGCAAAGGGATTGATTCATCCCCGTTGCTGTCGAGATATACGCATCATACTTCATCGCCACATCAATCAGTGGACCATTCTTGATCATGTTTTTGAATCCAAGAATGTCCAGATAGGCAACGGCCAGTCGGGAATGGGTTCCGGGCAAATTTGTCATCACTCCTCCTACCATTTCAGTGGCCAGCTGAAACCAATTCTCCATGGCATTATCCCAGATGCAAATACCGCATGGTAGTCATAATGGAAGAATGCCCCAGCTTCGCCTTAACCGCCGGAAGCATCACACCACCCTGAATCGCGAGAGTAGCTGCCGTGTGCCTCAGGGCATGGGGATGGAGCCTGGGGATCTCCGCCTCATGGGCTGCTCGTTTTTCGAGGTAATCCACCGCCGCCGGCGTGATCCTCCGGTCCCCCTTCGGCCCGCACCAGAAGAACTGGTACCACACCCGCAGGCTGGGGAACGTCACAACCCCTCCCCTTCCGAATTCTCTTAACCAAAAGAGCGCGAACACTTTTTCCTTGGATGAAAAGGCCAATTCCGGGAGGACCCCCCTTTGGGAGTCCGGTGGAGGGAGTATTTTTGGCCTTGATTTCTCATTTCATGCCCGTCATAATCAGTGGATCATATGCTGGATCAAATTCCAGCGATGACCATATCAAGCTGAGGACCGTACCCCCCTTCAGCTTTCTCGCCCCGGTTCCTCCCTCTTTTGGGGGGGCCGGGGCGCGTTTTTTCGAGGCCTGCCGGGGGGCTGGTCCCCCATCGCGACGCTCGATTTTACCTGGTTCCTCGTCGTCGTCGCGGCCACCTTCTTGTTTCCGGGCCCAACCCATCGTTCTGGACATCTCCTGCTGATCTGAACGGAGGGTCATTCTTCGTCATCCCAACCGGAGAGGGTGTAACTGGCCAGCAAGTAATCGGGTCCCCCCTCGGAAAAGGCACAGGCCGCCGGGACCTCCGTCAGGGCCTTCTGGGCGGCGAGGTGGTCGAACACGTGGGCGTGCCGGAAGTGGTCCTGCCGGCCCGATTCGATCCACTGGTACCGCAGATCGCCCGAGGCGATGTCCCTGACCCGGGTCGGCGCTTTCATCTGGGCATAGAACTCGCCGTTTTCGATCAGGGGAGCCGTTTCTGGGATCCACCACCGCCTGCCCTTGATCTCCTCGTACGCTGCGTTCAGGGCGAAGGTCCGATCCACGGTGACCCTGCGGTGGTCCTTGTGCCACACCGGCTCGCTCACCCCGTCGCTGGTGTAGGTGATCTGGTAGACCTGCCCGGCATGATCCCCAGCGGCCCATTCCTTCACCAAGTGCGGCTCGGGCTGGGGCGAGATCAGGCACATCGATACCCGGAACCGGGTCATCAGCTCATCCAGTTCCGCCCATTCCCTGACCCTGCCGATAAACAGCGCCCGCCGGATCTGGTCGGCTTTCGGCAACCCCCGCTCCGGCACCAACGAGACCACCACGTACATCCCCGCAGGTCCCACGGAGACGCCCATGGTGGATTCCTGGGCCTCGGTCACGATGAGAGGATAGTCGTGGACGCAGGCATTTAGGAGGTGACTGGTCACCTTCAGCCGCTCCCGGTCGCTGCCTGACAGCATGGCCGAGATCGCGGTGTCGAACTCATCGATGAACGGAAACGGCAGCATGGCGCAGAGCAGGGCGTCCGGCCCGTGGTCGTCCTTCTTGACGATCTTCCCCTGGTCGTTCTTGTGGTAGCGCAAGAGCTGCCTCACCACCGTCTCCAAGGCGCCATCACCCAGGATCCGGATCCGGCCGTGGGCGAAGTAGCGGTTCAGGTTCTCGATCCCCTCGTCCTTGAACTTGTTGAACGCCACCGGGACCACCTCGAACCCGGCGTTGCGGCAGTCCAGGTTGCCGTAGGCGTTCTCGGCATCGGCGTAGACGATGAACTCCCCGACCCGGTCCCTGAGGTCCACGAGGTAGGCCACCAGGTCGGCAATGGGCCGGGAGTCAAAGATCCTGGCCTCGGAGATGGCGATGTGGTCGGTCGCTCGTTCGGCCAGGACCGCGACCGCGAACCGGCCCCAGTCGATCCCCACCGCGCGCCGGACCGCCCCCCCAGGACGCAAGAAGTCGTTTAAGGGAAAAACTGCGGCCTGGATCTGCTCGGGATCGTAGATCATCCCCGCCGCCTTGGGCCGCTTGCATTCGTGCTCGACTTCCCAGACGTCCGTCCCTCGGTTCAGCAGCTTCGCCTTCAGCACGTTGTCCCTTGAGAGGTGGCCTGTGGTGTGGCGGGCCCGTCCGTTGCAGCCGGTGAAGTTCTCGCCTACTGGCTGACCGTCAGCCCCTGTGTCAGGGACGATATCGGTCAGGGGACATTCCCGCCGGCAGTAACACCGGGCGTCCGGGTCGCCGGCCGTGGCCTGCTCCATGCCCACTTCGCAGCGCGCCATGCAGTCGTAGACGTCCCACTTGTACCGCCGGAACCCTCGCTCTTCGGCCAGGTCCCAGGCCTCCTGGAAGAACCCGAACGGCACATGGAAGGTCGACAGCAGGACGATCGTGAAGTTGGGTTCGGACAACACCCCCTGCACTGCGGCCTGCAGCACCCGGCCCACGCGGGGGTCTTCCTGGCAGGATTCATCAGCCACGAACCCGGGGACGTGCTTCCCACGGGCCGCCTTCTCGCTCGCCGGCACGCAGGACAGCGACACGCCGTTTTTCAATTGGGTCAAAGACTGCAGCGGATCTTTCTCCAGGACCGTTTCGGCCAGCCCAGGTACGCAGAACCAAAATTGAGTTGTGTATTCGTAAACCCGCTTGGCCTGCTCCCCCGATCCCGCCATGTCGATAAAGCTCTTGTTCCGGTAGACCATCATCAGCCAGATCAATATTGCAGCCGCCAGCGACCCACCCCCGCCTCGAGGCTTCCACAGGATGGCCTGCTGCACGCGCTCATAGAACAGGTCGCTCAGGAACTCCAGCATGGGCGGGATCACCACGATCGGCAGCCGGCGGCCGTCCTTGTTGATGAACAGGTGATCCTGGATGGCCGAGAGCAGCCGCCGGTCCTGCTCCTGGGTGCTGAGCCCCTCCTCCAGCAGATCGGGCAGGCCGAAGTCGGTGGGGTCTGCGCCCAGGCCCACCTTCTCCATCAGGGAGGTCGGGGTGGTCAGCACCGAGACCTGATCGCCCACCAGCTTGATTCCAGGGATATCCATCCTAATCTCCTCCCCTTATCGCTACCTGATCGCCTAGTTAATTCATTGTCACAACGTCAGATATGCCTTGCACCCCGGCCCCGAATCCGCCCCTATCCACCATGACCAGGATCCACCAGCACAACACAAGGAGAGGACCATGCGTATACCAGAAGCCGTGGAACAATTTCTGGCCGATCTTCAGGTGGAGGGCCGCTCGCCGCACACCGTGGCGGCGTACCGGCGGGATCTGGCGGCGTTCATCGGATTCGCTGGAGACACCGCGCTCACCGACGTCACCCCCGCCCTGCTCACCGAATTCATGGCCACTGAGAGCGTCCAGGTCGGCCCCTGGGGCGCTCCGCGCGCCAAGGCCACCATCAACCGCTACCGGGTCAGCTTGAAGGCCCTGTTCGCCTGGGGGGCAGCTCGCTGGCTCGTTCCCCGCAACCCCACCGCGATCCTTAAATGCAGGCGTCATCGTTCACTGCCTCCTGATGTTCTCTCCGAGCAAGAAATCCATCTCCTGCTCAACTTTTCATTTAAGGGGAAAGAGGCGGCCCGGGACCGCGCCCTGCTGGCGTTCATGCTCGCCACCGGCTGCCGGCTTTCCGAGACCGTCGCCCTGGACTGCCGGGACTTCGACTGGGACACCGGTCGCATCACCCTGCGCAACCCCAAGGGCGGGGAACCCGAGACCGTCACGGCACCCGCTGCGGTCCTTGCCCTGCTGCGCCCACTGTCCCAAGCTGTCCCACCGGAAAATCCCCTGTTCCGCACCGGGACAGGCCGCCGCCTCTGCTGCAGGCAGGTCCAGAGGATCGTCGCTGGCCGTTGCCAGGAAGCCGGAATCACCAAAACCATGACGCCCCATGTGCTTAGGCACACGTTCGCCACGAGGCTGTACAACGCCACAGGGGACTTGAGGCTGGTCCAGGTTGCGCTGCGGCATGCCCACGTCACCACGGCCGAGATCTACGCCCAGGTCGACCCCAAGCGGCTGGAAATGGCCGTCAGGTCCGCAGAAATGGCCCCAAAAACGCTGTAACTCGTTGCAGGTCATATATCTCCCAGTATGCGACCTTCGGGGATTTAACGTGTCCAAATGGACACATCCCGCAACCCGGTAATGAGGCAAATGGTGTTCCTTTATGCCGTTTGCGTCGATGGCGTAAATGACGTAATCGCTTTGTGTTCCACGGTTCATGATTCAGCCCTCCACCGCGTACCGGAACGGGGCCTCATTCACCCGCCGGGCGAACTCGTCGGCGAAGACCTGGGCCAGGCGCTTGTCCATCCGGCCGGCATCGATCAGCACCTTGATCACGTCGGCAACCACGATCTCCAGGACCTGGACGTTGGCCTGCATCAGGGCCCGGACCTCCCGGACCTCGGTCGGTTCGCCTCGGACCAGGCGCTCGCCCCGGATGCCCACGTCGACCAACGACATGGCCTCCCCAGCCGTCTTCGGGGCAAGGTCCTTCAGCCCCTGCACGCCCTTGCTCTGCAGCAGCTGGTACTCCTTCAAATGCCTAGTGTTCATCTCGCTGATGGTCTCGGCGACCGCCTGGGTGACCCGCTCCTCGGTGATCTTCTGGACGTACTGGCGCTCGATGTCCCAGCCCTCGGTGCGGCGCCAATCGCCGATCGTCTCGGGCCGCTTGATGCCGAGGCGCTGGGCGATCTGCTGGTCCGTGCCCGCGCCGCAGATCCACAGGGCCTTCGCCTGGAGCATGATTTCGCGTCCGTAGGCCATCACTCGCCTCCCTCGACGGGGACCCGAATCCCGGTCTGGCCAGTGAACCGCTCCCACCGCTGGACGATCACGTCGCAGAACTTGGGCATGCGCTCGACGGCGAAGCAGCGGCGGTCCAGCCTCTCGGCGGCGATTACCTGGCTGCCGCTGCCGGCGAAGGTCTCCAGGCAGATGGCCCCCGGCCGGGTGTGCTTGAGCATGGGCAGTTCGAACAGGCGCACGGGCTTTTGGGTTGGGTGGATTCCATCGGTGCAGCGGGCCTTGCCTTCCCAGTCCACCTCCCAGCAGTTCGAGTGCTCGTCAGGGACGGGCAGGGCGGCCGGCTTGTGGCCCTGCTGCCAGCCCATCAGGCAGGGTTCAGTGCGGTAGTTCCACATCGCAAACCCAAGGACGTGCGTGGGCTTCACCCAGGTGATGGTCTGGTGGTAGCGAATGCCGGCGATGTCCCAGGCCTTCTGGAAGCTGCTGGCGGTCGCGCTGGCGTGCCAGCAGTACCAGGCGGCATCCTGATCCACATGACCTTTGGCGTTCAGGAAAATCCGCTCCAGGAACCCCTCGAACTCGGCCCTGTCGCCGAAGTGGTCCCAGGCGTCGTGGTCGCTGTAGTCCGCCGACCAGTCCCGGTTCTGGGTGCCGGCCTCCCGGCCGCGGTCCTTGTCCCTGCGGTTCTGGGGATGGGCGGTGCCGTCGTAGCCCACGCCGTACGGCGGGTCGGTGGCGTAAAGCTGCGCCTTCTGCCCGTCCATCAGGCGCTCGAGGACCGCAGGATCGCCGCTGTCGCCGCAGATGAGCCGGTGCCGGCCCAGGACCCACAGGTCCCCGGGCTGGGTGATCGGCTCGTCAGGGGCCTCCGGGACATCGTCAGGGGCGGTCAGGCCCTCGTTGGGAGCGAGGTCGGCCAGTAGCGCCCGGGTCTGCGCGGCCAGGTCGTCGAACCGCAATAGACCCGACAGCTCGGGCATGGCTGCTTGGATCTCGGCCAGGAGGGTGTGCAGGTCGCTTGTGAACTCGCCGGCGATGCTGGGGTTGTTCAGCGCGACGTTGAGGGCCTTCTCCTCGGTCTCCTCGAGGTCGACCACGACGACTTGGGTCTCCCGCTCCCCCATTTGCTGGAGGACTTTGAGCCGCTGGTGGCCGCCCACCACGCGGCCGGTGCGGCGGTTCCAGACCACCGGCTCGACCAGGCCAAAACGCTCCACGCTGCCGCGCAGGCCGGCCAATGCCGCCGGGGAGATCGTCCGCGGGTTGTACTCCGCCGGCTCGAGGTCGCTTAGGGCCATCATCTGAATCGTCAGTTCCTTCATCATCGCGTTGCCTCCTGCAGGTTGGTGCCGGTCATTGAGTGGCGAATGGGCAGGCCCGGGCAGGCCGGAGAACGCCTCCATTTGGCCCGACCTCCAGCTTGCGGGTAATTGCGGGGAATTGCGGGTAGTTGTAAAAACCATTCCCCGCAACCCAAGCGTTTGTCATTTAATGGGTTAAGTGTCGTTGCGGGTAATTGCGGGTAATTTTTCCGGATCACCGCTTCCACATATACATGCGCGCGTGCGCGCGCGCGTATGGGGTATAGAGAATTACCCGCAATTACCCGCATAGTGTTTAATTCCTTAAATGACAGGTAATTAGCTTGCGGGGAATAGATTTTGTAATTACCCGCAACTACCCGCAATTCCCCGCAATTTTTGACTTTAAATGAAGATTTTTTCACGGGAAAAGTCCCTTCTCCACCGGGACCAAGCGGAAAACCTGGACCTTTTTGTTGGCATCATTCCCGACGACGACTCGATGGTCACCGAACCTGCGGTCACGGAGCTGGGCCAGCTGCTTCCCGAACCTGATCCTCTCGCCGGATTCCGACCTGGCGGAAAAGGCGAACCCGACCAAATCGTGGTGCTTGGCGAGCTCCAGCAGGTCCTTCGCGGTGACGCTGACGCCTTGGTATGCCTCCCACCACGTGGCAATGAACCCGGCCCACTCCCCCGACTCCGGATCGGCCGCCTCGTAGAACTCGTCGGTGTCCTCGAGGAACCCCTCCAGCCCGAGGTGCCGGACCATCCCGCCCATCACCCGGGCCCACGCCTCGAACGAGCCCAAGGTCTTCTCGGCATGCGGGGCGCCGCTGGCGATCCAGTGCTGGACGAGGATCAGGATGGACCGGACGAGGTCCCACCGGTGGTGGCGTGCCCACTCCCGGATCGGGTCGTGCTTGAACCCGGTCCGCTTCCACGGCTGCTCCTGGCCGGGGTCGATCCGGATGCGCACGCAGCGCCGGGCGATCTCCATCGAGAGCTTGGGGTTGTTCGCGGACACCAGCCACAGGGCGCGGTTCGGGAACCTGACCATCTGGGTCTTGCCCAGCAGGCGGTCCTCCCAGAACTCGGCCGTCACCGCGGCTGCGACCTGCGCGGACCACAGGCCGCCTTGAAGGTTGTCGACGGCGATGATGGGGGATCCCCGGCTGAGCACCGCGGTGAGCTTCTTGCGGATCTCATCCTCGTTATTGGTCAGGGTCGTGCAGGCAAGGGCGCTGCCGAGGGCGATGATAGAGATCAGCTCCGTGAGCAGGGACTTGCCGGAGCCCGGGGTCGGGGCCTCGATCAGGTGGATCGGCGTGGGGCCTTCGAACATGGCGCGGGTAAACGGCAGCAGCAGGGCTGCGACGGCGTGGGCGCGGTCGGATTCCGAGGCGAACGGGAAGTCCACCAGCAGGTGGTCCAGCAGCAGGGACCGGGCCCAACCTACCTGGTCCTCCGTGGGATAGGTGGGGATGTCGATGGTGCCGGCATCCTTCGGCAGGGCCAGCCACAGGTGACCGTTCTGGTGGTAACCGGAGGCGGTCAGGATGTGCCAGTCGTGGTCGAACACCGGGGTGCTGATGACGCCCTGGAGCCACGGCAGGTCCGGGTGCGGGTTCACCAGAAGATCCTTGGCGATCTCCTTCGGAGGCTTGACCGCCACGTCCTGCCCGCCGCGCTGGGTGAACCAGTCGGCCGTGCGGATCAACAGGCCATAGGCGATTGTCTCGTCCAGCAGCTCGAGGTAGGCGGTATCCCCGGTGGTCACGACCCGGGCCACCCCACCGGCGGTCCTGAACAGTCGGGGCGGATCGTTCGTGGCGAGGATGGTATCCCATGCCTCGGCAACAAGGTCCTGCAGCTGCCGGCCGCTGATCTGGATCACCGGGCGGGAAATTTCTTCCTTAAATGCCTGCTCCGGGTCTTGGGTCGCGATGAGGTCGAGGAGCGTTTCCCTCGTGCCCCCTCGGTCCAGCCAGTCGCTGACGTCGCCCTTCTCGGGCAGGTCCGGAAGAGCAACGACCTTCACCGTGGAGGCGATACCACGCAGCGACCTGGCGACCAGTTCCGCGTGATCCCGGCCCGGGCGGTCGTTGTCCGGGATGATGACGACGTTGCGGCCCTTGAGCGCCTCCGAATACCGGGCCTTCCACTTGCCGGCCCCTCCGGAGTTGGTGGTGGCCAGCAAGCCCAGCTCATGAAGCCGGTCGGCGTCCTTCTCTCCCTCGACGATGAACACGGTCTCGTCCGGCCGTGCCGCCAGTTCGGACAGGTGGTACAGCACGGGGGTGACGCCCTTGAGGTTCCAGACCCAGCCGCCGTTCCCGTTCGGCCTCCGCTGCGCCCACTTCTTGCCGGGCTTGCGCACGACCTGGTACAACAGCTTGCCGTTCTCGTCGGTGTAGTCGTAGGCCCTGGTCCGTTCGTTCCCGCAGCCGGGCGGCTCCACGCCCAGTTCTCCGCAGAGCCGGAGCATCACTTCCTTAAACGATTCCCCGCGCTCTTTCTGCAGGAACCCGAACACGTCGCCCTTGCCGCAACTGGCAAAGCACGACCATTGACCGGTGGTCGGGTTGTAGGAGAACGACGGATTCTTGTCGTCGTGAAGCGGGCAGCACGCCGTCACCCAGCCGTCGCTGCCGGGTCGGACGTTCTCGAGGTGGCCGTACACCGTGGCGAAGCCTTCCTCGCGGAGCTTGCCCAGCACCTCTTCCTTGCAAGCGACCCATCCGTCAACGGAGGTCGTCATGGAGCACCTCCGTTCGGTACTTGGCGTACATCTGCAACAGCTTGCCGGTCAGGGCCTGCCCGTGGTCGCGGTCGCCGGCGAAGAACACGGGGACCCGGTAGCGCACCGACCAGCCCAGCAGCGACCCGATCGCCGCCCGGGGACTCATCTTCGAGTGAGGGGGCCGGTGCAGGAAGCCAGGCAGGGAGGACTCGATCACCACGGCGGCGTAATCCAGTTCGGCCAACCGCTCCCACTCCCGCCGGAACCGGGCGCGACCTTGACCGAGGCTTCCGTAGGCGTCGGCCTTTGTCTTGCGTTCCACTGCGACCCGATCCTCAAGGCCGACGACGGAGTAGTCCCCGGTGGGCAGGGTCTTGACCACCGCCCCCGGGAACTCGTACGGAAGCTGCTCTCGCGTATCGATGGCGATCGTGTATCCGTCCACGTCGGCTCCATCCGTCCAGGGGTTCAACCTAGAAAGGGGGTTGGAACCCGCCCACCGGGACACGGGCGTACCCATCGAACGGAACCTTGTTGGATACCCGGGTCTGGCCTTGGTCGCTGGTGTACTCGTCCTGGTAGACCGAGACCACCGCCTGCTTGTCCACCAGCATGACCGGCTCGAGGTCGACCACCCCGTCCACGGCCACTGCGATGCAGTCGCAGAGCAGCTTCACCCGGGGCAAGGCCTTGGGCGTGAACACGAGGCTGTCGAAGATCAGGCGGCCGGCATGCTCGCCCTCCAGCACCGTCCATCGGAGCTTCCACATCTCGTCCCCGCTACGGGTCCGGTCCAGTTCGATGTCGCTGAGCTGACACCGGTAATCACCTTCGGGCAGAGGGGCGTACTCGGAGGCGGCCCCCACGTTCGTGAAATCAATGCGCGGCATGATCGGTCTCCTTGGCTTGAGTGACAGAATGAGCGGCCGGTTTTGCCGCTGCCTCGAACTTCGCGATGATCCGTTGGGCATTCTCTTGGCTAAGGGCTTCCAGCCGGTCGGCCCCGTAGTCCCTGAGGCGGGAGACCACCAGCTCATCTTTCATACCGGAAACGGCGATGAAGTGTCGGAGGAGGGAGATCTGCTCCGGGGTGGCCAACCGGACGGGCTCCGCCCTGCGGACAAGGGTGTCCTGGCCGAAACAGGACTCGAGGACGGGGTAGCTCACTTCGAAATGGCCGCTGGGCAGCTTGCCGGTGCGGTCCTTGAGGTTCTCGGCCATGAACCGGCCCTTGTCGTCCCGAGACAGGCGCAGGATGGTGTCGAACAGATACGGGAGCGACTTTTCACCGTCGAAGGTTTCGCCGACCACCCGCATGAACCCGCCATCGGCGTACTGGACCTTCTGCCGGGCTGTGACGATGACGTTCATGTCCAATTGGATCAGGCGGCGAACCAGATCCTTGTGCTCGGCCTTGAGCGTCTGCCAGTCCCTGGGCTGCAGGTCGAAGTATTCCCCGTGGTGGCCCTTGCTCGCCTTGTTGCGGCGCAGGAAGATGTCCGACCACTTCTTCTGCAGGGCGTCCCAGTACAGAGTGATCGGGTCGATGATCAGGGTGCGGTACTCGTGGTCGTTGGTAAGCAGCCAGTCCACCGCGCCTGAGATCTCGTCCGCCCTGGTGGCCTTCACCACGTCGAACTTGAAGCTCTGGCCGTAGTGCTCGGTCCCTCCCTCCAGGTCGATCACCGCCGGCCGGGGAAACTGCAGGGACAGGGTGGTCTTGCCGGACCCGCTGTCGCCCCAGAGCAGGATCTTCAAGCGGCGGGTGGATGTGCCCGCGGGTCGAAACAGGGGATCAGCTGGCATTGCGGCCTCCGTTGTCTTCAGCCGCCAAGCCCCCACGATTCCCTCGGCGAGTCACCTTGTAGGCGTCCTCCCCCACCTCGAGGTTGAGGAATTCGGTGAACACCTTGGCGATGTCGGTGCCGACCTGGTTGCCTGCATTGACCAGACAGGTTCGAACGGCCTGGTTGGTGTTGAACTCGGCCTCCAGGCTGACTCGGGACCGCCCGTGGATGCCCTCGGCCGCCACCACCGCCATCAGCAGGGCGTTCTCAACCTTGGCCATGTCGGCGGTACTGCTGAACTCGAACAGGAAGTGCTCTTCAGTCATGGCGGATCTCCTTGTTTTGCGAGCGTGGGCCCGCGGCCGCATCCCATGCGCTTCTACCCTTACATACCGGAGCCGAGGTCGATGTGTAGGGCGCTACGGACAATTTTTTTGGTCCCGATATCGACCCTGGAGGACCGCTAACCGCTGGTACAGGGTCGAGCGAGACATCCCCAGCGCCCGGGCCACGGCGGTCAGGTTCGGCTCAAGTTTTATCAACTGGCAGATGTGGAGTTGGTGGGGATCCAGGGTCGACAGGAATGATTGCAGATCAATGGAGAGCTCCAGCCGGGCCTGGGCGGTCAGGGCCTTGCCGTACATAACCCAGTCGTAGTCGTCCGAGTTCAGTTGGTCGATGCGGCTAACGGTCTCCCCGTCTCCCAGCTCAATCTCCTCATCGAGAGACGGCCCGGCCTTCCAGACGTCCCGTTTCTTCGCCCTAAATGATTCCCGCAGGTTTTCAGTCTTGTTGCGGACCAGCCGAGTGATGAAGGTCCGGCGGCCGGCCTTCTCCGGGTCGTAGGCTGGGAGCCGTTTCAGCAAATCCACTCGCAAGTCCTGCTTGATGTCCTCGATGTCGTCCGCAGGTAATCCTAGG
>JBFXKG010000038.1:0-21102 GCA_050174015.1 Candidatus Krumholzibacteriia bacterium | reverse complement strand
CAGCCCGGCCACCCGGCGGCCGGAAACGTCATAGATCATGACCCGGACGCGGCCGGGGGCTTCCAGTTCGAACCTCACCTCGGTCATGGGATTGAACGGATTGGGAACGTTGGGCAGCAGGCGGGTCATGACCGACGGCGCGCCGCCCAGGGTGACGCGCACCTCGGGGCTGCGGATCTCCGCGCCCTCATTCCTGACGATCCCGTAGCTGTAGGAGACCACCGTTCCGGGGGTGAGATCCGCGGCGGGATCGGTGAATCCGAAACTACCATTCTCGGCCAGGACCGGGACGGAGGTCAGACGAATCTCGGCTTCATCCTCCACGCGCCGGTAGACATGGCAACCGAGATCGTGATCGGCGGACGTCTCCCAGAGCAGGGTCACCCCGCCCGTGGTCACCGTTGCCAGGGGTCTGGGTGCTTCCACACCCAGAATCAGGCTGTTGATGCGGCCGACCTGGACCGATCCGCCGGGCGCCCGCTGCATGGGCAACACAAGTTCGGGATCGTCCCAGGGAATCCAGGCGCTGGAACCTGGCAGTGAGGGGCGGCTCGTGGGGCCCAGCAGGAAGCTGATCTCGGAATAGGGGGTGGCAACAATGCAGTCGAACGTGGCCAGCAGGATCGCGGGCGAGTAGGGCAAAGGGGCACCGCCGATACCCACCAGAAAGCAGGGTGGGTCCTCGAGGTTGATGTGCTGACCTTCGAGCCGCCAGTCGGTGAACCAGGCGTCCCCGATCATCCCGACGCAGCATTCCCAGCCGCCGACCCCCGAGGTTTCGGTCGCGTTCTTAAGGACGAGGTATCCGGTGACGGTCTCCATGCTGGAACTGGTCGCAGTCTCGTCCTCCACAAATGCCGGGTCGAAGAAGACGCCGGCGAACATGTCCCCATCGCCTGGGTCCGAAACGGCGGTCGCCGTGATCTGGACGTTGCTGCAGGTCGTGCTCCGCAGGTCGACGTCGCAGATCCAGGAGCCTTCGGCCTGGCCGCTGAAGGTGACGTGGATCTGGTGCTGTTCCCCGGGTTCGAGGGAGAAGTAGGTGGTGTCCACCGTGAAGAACGGGCAATCGGCTACGGGCGATCCGCTGATGCGGATGTTGCCGGTATTGGTGATGGTGATGATTCCGCCGAGGGTCTGACCCAGGGTTACCGTGCCCAGGTTGAGGAAGGTGGGCGTGACCTGACAGGAAGGATCCGGAGTCTGGGCGATGACCTGGATGGGGGCCTGGGGCAGGCCTTCCCCGAAGACCAGAAGATTGCTGAAAGCTCCGGTGGTCGTGGCGGTGAACCGTACTCCCACCGTGTGCGTCGAGCCTACCGGGACCGTCACCGGCTCCCCGCCGGAGGTGATGGCGAACCCGGGGGCCGATCCGGTCAGTTCGGGGTCGATGGCCAGGGGGATTTCTCCCGTGTTGCGCAGCACCACCGATCCCTGGACCGTGAAACCCACGGCGGTGGTGCCCAGATCGAGGGTGGTGGGCTGGAGGGTGGCGCCCTCGACAAGATCGCGGGCCTGGCCCCAAAGCGGGACAGGTCCCACGGCCAGGCCGAGATCAAGGGATCCCGTGCAGATCCCGATCGTCGAGGGGGCGAAGCGAACGTCGACGACCTTGGTCTGGCCCGGCAACAGGTTCTGTGGGCCGCCGCCGAAGGTGATGGCGTAGACTCCCGAGGGATCATCGACGATCGCGGGCACCACCCGGAAAAATACGGTTCCCTGGTTGACGATGGTGACCCTCAGAGTCCGGGTGCCGGTGTAGGGGATGATCCCGAAGTTCAGGTTATCGGGCGTGACCTGGCCGTCAATCAGGCTCAGGACGCCGGTCCCCGTCAGGGGGACCGGAGGAAGGGTTGATCCCAGGTCGAGGGTGGCCGCTTGGGGCCCTTCGACTGTGGGATGGAACTGCACGTAGACGTAGTGGGAGTAGAAGGGCTGGATGGTGTGGATACCGTCCCCGGAACTGATGAAGAACATGCCGGCGGGATCATCCAGGACGGCGTCCACCGCGATGGGGACCTCGCCGGTGTTGGTGATCCGCAGGGCCCGGATCCCCGTCTCGTTCAGGACGATCGCACCGAAGTCGACGTTCTCGGGGGAAGGGGTCCAGGAGAGGGTTCCCTCCCGGCCGCCGCCGACCATGGGAATGGACGGCATCCCGTCCCCGAGGAGCAGACGGCACTCGCGGAACCCGGTGGCGATGGGGGCAAATGCCACGGAGATCCTGAGGTCGCTTCCCGGCGCGACGATCCGGGGGCCCGAGACTCCGGTCAGGGAGTACTCCCCGCAGCTGTCGGGAAGGGCGATGTCGAGGGGCAGGTCCACCAGTCCGATGTTGCTGATCGTCAGGGTGAGCGAGGAGGTGATGCCGATCACGACCTCGCCGAAGTTCAGGGTCCGCGGCGAGATTTCATACAGGGGAAGGTCTGCGTTTATGGTGGCGACGATGTCAGAACCCGTGCTGGTCGACAGGGGGATGACGTTTTCGGGATCGGCCCCGTCGAGGTACGACATGCTGCCGGGAATGGAGGCGAAGAAGAGAGGCTCCAGTGAAATCGAGACGGGGAAGGAATCCTCGACGATGATGCCCGTCTCGGCGAGCAGGACCGCGCCGCCGGCCGAAGGCAGGGGCGGCCCGCCGATTCCGACGACGAAGCACGGGGGGGTCTCGGCGTTGATCGTCTGGCCCTGGAGGGTCCAGTTGGTGAACTGGGCCGGCCCGTCGATTCGGGCGCACATTTCCCAGCCTCCGACGCCGGCGACGGCGCTGGGATTCTCGAGAACGAGGTATCCCGTCAGGAGGCCGGGAACCGGGACGTCGGTGAGGTCCGTCAGCGAGTAGGCCTGGTCGAAGTAGAACCCCACGGTGTCCTGGGCGAGGGCGAGACCGGACGATCCGGCGGTCATCAGGAAAGCGAAAACGGATGGGGCGAGCAGGTGCTTCATGGTCTCCCCCTTGGAGCAATGCGGGCGCAAAGGACAACGATGTCCGAGTATCATTATAATACCGGAATTATCCTGATTTTGGGATGGAAAAGGAAACAAGCGGCCGCTCCGGATATCGGGAGCGGCCGCAATCTATTGCATGTAAATTACTTAAGAAGCATGACCTTCCGGTGGTCCACCCTTCCGTCCGCCTCCAGCCTCAGGTAATAGGCTCCGCTGGGCAGAGGCCGGCCGCTATCGTCGCGGCCCTGCCAGATGCGGCTGTGGGGGCCGGCGGGCAAGGCTTCGTCGACCAGCCCGGCCACCCGGCGGCCGGAAACGTCATAGATCATGACCCGGACGCGGCCGGGGGCTTCCAGTTCGAACCTCACCTCGGTCATGGGATTGAACGGATTGGGAACGTTGGGCAGCAGGCGGGTCGCGTTTGCGGGCACGCCGCCCAGGGTGACCGTCGTCTCGGGGCTGCGCGCCAGCTCGGCGTCGCCGGAGACGATCGCATAGCTGTAGTGCAGGACGGAGCCTGGTGCAATCCCGGCCGCCGGATCACGGAAGGAGAACCGGCCGTTGATCGCCTCCAGCGGTGCGTCCGTGAGGCGGACCGTCTGTCCTTCGCCCGCCCGCCTGTAGACGTGGCAGCGGTCGCCCGGATCGTCGCCCAGCTGCCAGGTCAGTTCCACGCCGCCGGCGGTGACTGCGGCCCGGGGGGTGGGTGCCTCCACGCCGACCAGTCCGCTGTTGATGACGCCGATGATGACCTGCCCCGGGAACTGCTGCATGGGCATTTCGTTGTCGAGATCGGCCCAGGGGATCCAGGCGCTGTATCCCGGGATGGACGGCGTCCGGGTCGGCCCGATCAGCACGTCGACCCGGGACCAGGGAGTGGGAACCAGGCACTGGAAGGTGGCCAGCAGGACGTGGTCGGCGAAGGGCAGGGGGGCGCCCCCGATCCCGACCATGAAGCACGGCGGCGTCTCCACGTTGATGTTCTGGCCCTGGATGTTCCAGGAAAGGAATTCCGCATCGCCGTCCAGTTCGAGGCAACCTTCCCAGCCGCCGACGCCGGAGATGTCCGAGGGGCTGGAAAGGACCAGATAGCCCGTGAGGATCTGATTGTACTGGTTGGTGGAGGTGCTGGTGCTGAAGTAGGAGGGATCCCAGTACACCTCGGCGACGTTGTTCCCGCTGCCGCCCCAACCCGAGGACTGGCCGGTCCCGCTGAGCATGACCTGCCCGCATTCGCCGATGCCGAGGTCCAGGGTGCAGTTGAAGGAACCCTCGGTCAGCGGCTGGAAGGTCACCGACACCAGGACCTGCTGGCCGGGTCCCAGGTCGATGGGACTGGTGTCCACGCCGAAATAGGTGCAGCCCGGATCCACCGGAGTCCCCGAGAGGGGGACGTTGCCGCTGTTGGTGACAGTGAGATAACGCTGTTCCCGCCAGCCGAGGGTGACGACGCCGAAGTTCACGAACTGCTCCACGCTGCAGGCGGGGTCCGGGGATTCGGCGGTGGCTTCGATGGGGACGTCGGGCACGACCCCGCCGAAGGACAGGAGCGTGGCGAAGGGGCCGACGTCGGCGGATTGGAACTGCACCTGGACCTGGTGGCTGGTGCCTGGGGCGACAGCCGTCACCCCGCCGCCCATGACGATGGCGAACACCGTGTCGTCCGCCAGGGTGGGATCGACTTCGAGGTAGGTGTCGCCCGTGTTGGCCAGGGTGACCTTGCCGGTCAGGGGATAGCCCACGGCCACCGGCGGCAGGACCAGCTCCTCGGGGGTGAGGAAGAACGAGGTGACGGGCTGACGGCCTTCTCCCAGTAGGGTGATGGCCGGCACGACAGGCCCCAGTTCAAGGGTTCCGGTGACGGGGCCGGTGGTCTGGGGCAGATAGCTCACCACCAGCTCGAGGGAGGCCCCGGCCTCCAGGGTCCGGGCGGTGAAACCGGAAACGGGATGGAACTCCGAGGGGACCACGATGTCCGGAATGACCTGGAATCCGGAATTCCCGGTATTCGTGATGATGATGGATCTCTCGGTGGTCGAACCGAGCACCCGGTTGCCGAAGTCGACCTCCGTGGGGGCGGTCCAGGAAAGGGACACGGGCACACCGGTGCCGGTCACTGGAATCAACTGGAACGGCCCGCCCAGCGCGAGCAAGCCCGTGTAGATCTGGGCCAGGGGCGGCGAGAATTCCAGGGTCAGGTTCCGGGTCATTCCCGGATCCAGGGTGAAGAGACCTCCCCCGGAAGCGATGGAAAAGGCTTCGCCTCCCTGCATGAAGACCGGGTCGATGGTGAAGGGCAGGGTCCCGGTGTTCCGGATGGCGATGGTCTCCTGGGCGCTCTGGCCGACGGGGACCGGTGCGAAGCTCACGGAGGAAGGAGCCTCGCCCCGGATGATGTCGAAGGTCCCCTCGCCGTACAGGGGGACCTGGCCCACGACCTCACCCAGGTCGAGGAAACCCGAATAGGACTGGGCGGCGGCGGGGGTGAAGTCCACCCGTGCCACGAAGGTCAGGCCGGGGGCCAGGGTCAGGGAGGTCGTCCCTCCGTCGAGGGCGAAGACGTTCTCCGGCGAGATCACTGAGGCAGTGATCACGAAAGGAACGATGCCGATGTTTTGCACGATCACGTTCCGGGACACGGTGACGTTGGCGGTGATCAGGCCGAAGTCGACCTCGGGAGTGACGGTCCACTCGGCGGCGGACCCATCGACCCCCTGTCCGCTCAGCGGCACGGAACCGGCCTGGTCGCCGAGTTCCAGGGTCGCAGTGAAGTCCCCGACCGCCGGGGGGGTGAAGGAAATCCCCACGACGAGGCTCTGGGAGGCGCCGATGATGTAGACCCCGGGGGTGGTGAGCATTTCGAAGGCGCCGGTGGCGTCGGCCAGGGAAGAGGTGACCGTGACGGGGACCTCGCCGAAGTTCTGGATCGTGACGGACCGGTCCATCTGGGCTCCGACGGCCACCGGACCGAAATCCAGGGCGTCCGGGGAGACCCGGACGTCCAGGACGGGATGCCTCGCCGTCCCTTCCACCGGGACGTCGGGAACCACCCCGCCCAGGACGAGGGTGCAATAGTCGTGCCCCTCGACCTGGGGTTCGTAGCGGACGAGCACCTGGAGCGACTCCCCGCCCCCCAGCGACAGGGGGCCCGAGACTCCGGGCAGGGAGAATCCGGGGCAGTCCCCCGCCAGGGCGATGTCCAGTTCCAGAGATACGCTGCCCGCGTTGGTCACGGTCACGGCCTTGGTCTGGGCCTGCCCGATGATGGTGTCCCAGAAGCCCAGGGCGACGGGACTGACCTCGAAGACCGGAACGTCGTCGTTGATCCGGGCCACCTGGGGCGTGCCGGTGGTCGTGGCCAGAGGAATCACGGTTTCCGGGTCCGCGCCGTCGAGGTAGGCCATGCTGCCCGGAATGGAGGCGTTGTACTTCGGCTCGAGGGAGATGGTGATCGGCAAGGGGCCCTCCACCAGGATCTGGAAGGTGGCCAGCAGGACGTTCTCGCCGGGAGGAAGCGGGGGGCCGCCGATCCCGACGGTGAAGCAGGGCGGGGGCGAGACGTTGATGGTTTGTCCCTCGAGCGTCCAGCCGGAGAACTGTCCCGGCCCCTCGATGTCCGCGCAGAGTTCCCAGCCGCCCACGCCGGCGGCGGCGGAGGGATTGTGCATGACCAGGTAGCCCGTTATCAGGGAGGGAGCGACCACGTCGTTGATGGTGGTCAGGGTAAAGGCGGGATCCCAGTAGATGCCCACGACGTCGGTGCCGGGCTGGCCCCGGGCCACGGTTCCCGAGCCAAGGCCTAACACGAACAGGGCGCAGATCAGCGCCCGACTTCCTTGGCGGTTGGCGAACATGGACTTCCCCCTCGTAACCGATCCGCAATGGGGTGGGGACGGATCGAAATGAAAAATTTCCCTCATTATAGCACAGGAAAGGACCGCTTGGGAAGATGACCGGGGAATTCGTTCCGACAATGCCAGCACCCGCGGCTGCGGGTGCTGGCTGTGTGTGTCGGCCGGCGGGAATCGCCTATTTCAAGAGCAGGACCTTGCGATGGTCCAGGCGACCGTTCATCTCCATCCTCACGTAGTAAGCCCCGCTGGGAACGGGTCGGCCCGTATCGTCGCGGCCCTGCCAGACCTCCATGTGGGGGCCTGCGGTGACGACCTGGTCCACGAGGGTCCTGACCAGACGGCCCGATACGTCGTAGATGGTGATGCGGGCACGTCCGGGTTCCCGGGCCTCGAAACGGATCTCCGTCCGGGGATTGAAGGGGTTGGGGACGTTGGGCAGCAAACGGGTCCGCAGCGTGGGGACGCCGCTGAGCCGAACCGTGATTTCGGGACTGCGCTCCTGTTCACCCTCGGCCGCAAGCACGGCATAGCTGTAGTGGAGGACGGCGCCCTCGGGGTATCCCGTCGCCTGGTCGCTGAACGAGAAGCTCCCGCCGGCGGCGGCAAGGGGCTCGTCGGTCAGGCGGACTTCGGGTTCGCCGTCGGCTCGCCGGTAGACGTGGCAGAGAACTTCCGTCGTCCCTTCGATCTCCCAGCTCAGTTCGACACGTCCGCCGGCCACCGTCGCCCTGGGGGCGGGGTACTCTATCCCCACGATGGAGGGGTTGATGTGCCCGACCGGGATGAACCCTCCGGTGGGCTGCTGCATGGGATACAGGATCTCCAGGTTGTCCCAGGCGATCCAGGCGCTCGATCCCGGGATGGAGGCGTGGTAGATGGGGCCGAGCAGGATGGTGGACTCAGTATAGGGCGTCGGCACCTCCAGCTCGAAGGTGGCCAGGAGGATGGCCGGAGAATAGGGCAGGGGCGAACCACCGACGCCCACCAGGAAGCAGGGGGGATCCTGGACGTTGATGGTCAATCCCTCGAGGGTCCAGTCGGTGAACACCGCGTCGCCGACCACGTCGAGGCAGCATTCCCAGCCCGCCACGCCGGAGGTGTTCTGGGCGTTCTTGAGGACGAGATACCCGGTGACGGTTTCACCGGTGGTCGAGGTGGAGATGTGGTCCTGGGTGAAGGCCGGATCGAAGAAGACCCCCGCGAAGACGCCGTCGGGATCGATGTCCGCATCCACCGTGGCGGTCAGGTACACGCCGCCGCATATGCTCAGGCCGAGATCGACGGCGCAATCCCAGGAGCCGACTGCGTCGGCCTGGAAGTGGACGGGGATCGACCGGGATTCCTGGGGACCGAGGGTGAAGGGGGTCGTGTTGACCGAGAAGTACTCGCAACCATCGAGGCTGGGCACCACGGTGAAGGAAGCGTTCCCGC
Organism: Candidatus Krumholzibacteriia bacterium; assembly: GCA_050174015.1. Lineage (GTDB taxonomy): Bacteria > Krumholzibacteriota > Krumholzibacteriia > LZORAL124-64-63 > LZORAL124-64-63 > JAHJTW01. Next base: position 12,868 of record JBFXKG010000038.1, on the reverse strand, counting down.
TGTTGGTCACCTGGATGTTGGCGTAGAGGTCCTGACCGAGCCCCGTGGTGCCCATGCCCAGGAGCCCCCCGTCGGGCGTCACGCTGCAGGCGAGGTATGGGGCCGGGATGAACGCACGCAACGGGACGGGATCGATTCCCGCCCCGAATACCAGGGAGGCCTCGAAGGATCCCGGTTCAGGGGAGCCGCTGAACACCACCGTGACCGTATGAGACTGGGAGGGGTAAAGGAGCCGCGCGATATCGCCGGAGGTGATCACCCACTCCGACCCGCCGGGGATGAGGACGGGGTCCAGGTTCAGGACGAAGTCGCCGTCGTTCGTGATGCGGACGTAAGCGCTGCGGGATTCGCCGGGGTCGAGGTCGGAGAAGACCACGGAGGTGGGGGTGATGGCGTAACTCTCGACGGGCGCCCGGCCCGTCCCGGCCAAGGGGACCGGAGCCATCACTCCGCCGAAGAGCAGGGTGTCGGCGAAGGCTCCGACCGCCGTGGGATTGAAATACACGGTGAAGGCCCGGGACCGATCGGGATCCAGAACCACGGGATTGGGCGAGATGACGAAGGAGAAGGGGCCGTTGCCGTCGGCCAGGGCGACCGGCACGGTCACCGGGAGCTCGCCCAGATTGTACAGCGATATGGTTTTATAACGCGTCGAGTTGAGGGTGGTTTCGCCGAAATCGTACGACGCGGGATAGACGTAATGGTTGATGATCGGGTCCCGGCCTTGCCCCGCCAGGAACACCGGGGTCACGCCTTCGCCGAGATCCAGCTGGCACTCGATGAGATCGTAGCCCTGGGGGTCGAAGGTGACGTCGATCGTCCGGCTCGATCCCCCGGGAACCTGGACGGGTCCGCTCAGGCCCGGCAGGGAAAAGTCCGTGCATCCGGCCTGCAGAGCCACGTCGAGCAGGAGGAACCCCCCGCCCACGTTGCTCACGACGACCTGCTTGGTGACGGGCAACCCGATGGGCGTGTCGGTGAAGTTCAGGGAGCGGACGCTCACGTCGGGCACCGGGATGCTGCTGTTGACGAAGGCCACCTCGGGGACGCCGGTGACCGTGGTCATCGGGATGACGATCTCCGGATCGGCGCCGTCGAGGTAGGCCATGCTGCCGGGAATGGAGGCGAAGAACTTCGGTTTCAGACTCAGGGAGACCGGCAGGTACTCCGTCACCACCATCTGGAAGGTGGCCAGGAGGACCGCCGATCCCCCGGGAAGGGGCGGACCCCCGATCCCCACGGTGAAGCAGGGTGGCTGGTCGGCATTGATCGTCTGTCCCTCGAGGGCCCAGTTGAAGAACTCGGCTGGGCCATCGATATCGGCGCAGAGTTCCCACCCTCCGACTCCGGCCGCAGCCGAGGGTTCGATCAGGACCAGATATCCGGTCACCAGGGCGGGCATGGTTTCGACGAGGAATTCGTTCTGGGTGTAGGCCTGGTCGAAATAGATGCCGACCTGGTCCTGACTCAGGGCTGGAAGGCAAGGGGAGAGGACGGATAAAAGGGCGAGGGCCGTCGGCCGCAGGGCCGATCGGCGGCAGGAGATGGCGAACATGGTTTTTCCCCCTTGATGTCCACTGTCTGGTGGATCAAGAAATCATAGCGAAATTAGCATACCAAATTAGTCGGATTTTGTCCATCGGGACGAAGCGGGCGCGGACCAGGGGTTGCGGGAACTCCATGGCTGACCTTGTTCCTCAGGCATTGCCGCCCGGGCTGGCGGGGGTTATCCTTTGCCGGACCAGGTGGTACCATAACCCAATGGGAGCCCAGATGAAACTCGCTGACTGGACGTTCCGGGCCTTTCACGACGGCCGCTTCAAGCTGGACGGCGGCGCCATGTTCGGAGTCGTGCCCAAGGTCTTCTGGGAAAAGCAACACCCGGCAGACGACCACAACCGCATCGACCTGGACCTGCGCTGCCTCCTGGCCGAGCAGGGTGATCGCCGGATCCTGGTGGACACCGGCATGGGCGACCGATGGGCGCAGAAGCAGCTGGACATCTTCGCCCTGGTCCGGCGGCCCAACCAGCTGGTCGCCGAACTGGCCGAGGCCGGGATCACCCGCGAATCCATCACCGACGTGATCCTGACCCACCTGCACTTCGACCATGCGGGCGGAGCCCTGCGCCGCAGGGACGACGGCGGTCTCGAACCGGTCTTTCCCAACGCCCGGCACTGGGTCCAGAAGCGCCACTGGGAGTGGGCCGACCATCCGAGCGAGCGGGACCGGGCCAGCTTCCGGGACGAGGACTTCAAGGTCCTGAAGGAGAAGGGCGACCTCCAGCTGGTGGACGGGGCCAAGGAGATCATGCCCGGGGTGCGGGTGACGCCCATCAGCGGGCACACCCCCGGCCAGCAGATGGTCGAGTTCCTGACGGTGGAGGGCAGCCTGGCCTACGTGGCCGACCTGATCCCCTTCCTGAGCCAGGTGCACGTGCCCTGGATCATGGGGTACGACCTGAATCCCCTGCTGACGGTGACCGAGAAGAAACAGTTTTTGACCCGGGCCGCCGAGGACGGCATCGTACTGGTCTTCGAGCACGACCCGGTCCACGAGGCGGCGACCGTCAAGTTCAGCGACGGGAAGTTCGTCCCGGACGAGGTCTTCCTGCTGGCCGACCGCAAAGGAAACGGCAATTCATGAAGGACGGCAACCTGATCCCCGACCTCGGCCGGGCCGCCCCGCCACCCCGCAAGCCGGACTGGCTGCGGATGAAGCGCCAGGGCGGGCCCGCCTACAACGAGGTCAAGAGCCTGTTGCGTCAGGCTTCCCTGAACACGGTCTGCGAGAGCGCCAACTGCCCGAACCGGGGGGAATGCTTCGCCAGCCGGACGGCCACCTTCCTGCTGATGGGTGATGTCTGCACCCGGCACTGCACCTTCTGCAACATCCCCGGGGGGAAGGCGGGGCCCCTGGATCCGGACGAGCCGCGGCGCGTCGGCGAGACCGTCCGGCAGCTGGGCCTGAAGTTCGCCGTCGTCACCTCGGTGAACCGGGACGACCTGCCCGACGGCGGCGCGGACCACTTCGCCCGGACCATCGCCGAGATCCGCGCGCAGAATCCCGGCTGCGGCGTCGAGGTGCTGATCCCCGATTTCCTGGGCGACGAACCGTCGTTGCGGATCGTCCTGGAGGCCGCCCCCGAGGTGCTCAACCACAACCTGGAAACCGTTCCGCGCCTGTATCCCGCCCTGCGGACCCGGGCCGATTACCGGCGATCGCTGGAACTGCTTCAGCGCAGCCGCCTGTGGGCCGATGAACACCGCAACGGCATGAAGATCAAGACCGGGATCATGCTCGGGGTGGGGGAGACCCTGGAGGAGGTCGTCTCACTGCTGGGCGACGCCCGCGATCACGGCGTGCAGATCGTGACCATCGGGCAGTACCTGCAGCCGTCCCATCGACACCATCCGGTCCGGCGCTACGTCGAGCCCGCGGAGTTCGCCGAACTCGCGGAGATCGGCCGCGGCCTGGGCCTGGAATGGGTCGAAGCGGGACCCATGGTGCGGTCGAGCTATCATGCCCGCGAACAGAGCGAAGGCCTGGACCCGTCATCCTGAATCCGCGGAGCGTGAACGCCCTTGCCGGCCCTGGAATTCGTCCGCACCACCCTGATCGACCCGCATTCACCGGCGTGCTGGTGGAGGCATCCCTGGCAGGCCGCCAAGGTCGCCCTGGGCGCTGTGGAGAACCTGTTGCTGCCGGCGGGGGAGAAGCTGGTGCGCGGCGGCCGGCGCGAATGCCCAGTCTGCCGCTGGCGCGGGCACCGGTTCCGGAACTTCCTGTCGGCCGACGAGATCATCCGCCATTGCATCTGCCCCGGCTGCGGTTCCTTCGACCGGCACCGGCAGCTGGTGCTGGGGGTGCGCCGCGAGTTGCAGGCGCCCGGAACTCCCACGCCCGCGGTGATGGTCGGCCTGTCCCTTTCCTCGGCCATGCGGTTCCTGGTCGAACACGAGGGCCTGCCCCGATGCTTCCGCACCGACTACGAGCGGGACAGCATGCGCTTCGATCCCGACCTGCTGCTGGACCTGCGCCAGGCTCCCCTGCTCTCGGGCACCGTGGACTGGATCTTCTGCAGCCACGTCCTGGAACACATCCCCGAGCTGGACGTCTGCGTGGACGAGATCCTGCGCGTGCTGCGTCCGGGCGGGGTGGCCTGGCTCCAGGTCCCCTTCGAACCGGGCCTGGCTCACAGCCGCAGCATCCGCATCGATCCCTACCGCGCCCACGCCCACGCCTGGCAGTTCGCCCCCGATTTCGGGAACCTCATCCAGCGTCCGGGCTGGCAGATCATTGAAGTCATTGCCGGAGAAGAACTTAGCCGTGACGAGCTGCGGCGGTACGCCATCGACCCCCTCGAGCGGTACTGGGTCTGCCGGAAAAAGAACTGAACCGGGCCCCCCTGATTGCCGAACCTCAAGCCAGGTGAACAATTCGGCTCGAGACCTGGTGGTGCCGGCATGATGAACTCCGCGGACGTCTTCGCCCAGATCGAGAAGATGGGCGACCTGCCCAGCCTTCCCCAGACCCTGCTGCAGATCCAGACGGTGGCCGAGGACCAGAACAGCTGCGCGGACGATCTCGCCCAGTGCATCCTCAAGGACCAGGCGTTGACCATGCGGGTCCTGAAGGTGGTCAACAGCGCCATGTACAAGCGGGCCGGCGGCGAGGACGTGCGCACGGTGCGGCGGGCGGTGGTGGTTATCGGGTTCGAGACGGTGCGGAAGCTGGCCCTGGGCCTTTCGGTCTTCGACATGATGAGCAAGCTGTCCCGGTCGCCATTCCTGGCCGAGATCGCCCGGCACTCGCTGATCACCGCCGGCTTCGCCCAGATCCTGGCCGAGGCCGGAGGCAAGGTCTCCCCCGAGGAGGCCTTCGTCTCGGCCCTGGTCCACGACATCGGCAAGGTCGTGCTGCTGGAATGTTCCCCCGAGGCCATGGATGCGGTCGTGAAGGACGTGCGGGCCGGGGTGTCGCCCCTGGAAGCCGAGCGCCGCCACTTCGGCATCACGCACGACCGGGCGGGGCGCAGGCTGGCCGAACAGTGGAACCTGCCCCGGGACCTGCACGCCGTCATCGGCGACCACCACGACATCGACCCGCTGTTTCCGCCCCGCAACCTGGAGCCCCGCCTGGGAGTACTCGCCTTCGCCAACGCCATGAGCCGGTTCACCTGCCAGCCCCAGGAGCAGACCCAGGAGTACCGGATCATCCGGCGGGCCGGCAAGGCCCTGGGCATTCCGGCGGCGCGCCTCGAGAGCATCTACCGCGAGGTGGGGGACCGCATCAGCGACCTGGCCGAACGGGTCGGCATCGACCTGGGCGACCTGCAGGACTACGGCCGCATCGTCAACGTCAAGGGCAGCGTCAACGTCGCGCCGAAGCGCATGTCACCCGAGGAGGTGGCCCGGCGCACGGCCGACCAGCTGGATCTCTACCGCCGGGTGGGCTCGGGCCTGGCCACGGGCTCCGATCCCTCGGACCTGCTCGGGATCATCATGGAGGGCGCCGTCCACATCCTGGGCTTCGAGCGGGTGGTCCTGCTGGGGGTGGACCGCAAGGCCCGGCGCTTCACGCCCCTGGCCTGGGCGGGGATCGAGGCCCGGGACCTGGCCGAACGGATGGCCTTCCCGGTGACCCGCCAGACGGGGGCCGTCGCCCTGGCCCTGATGGAGCACCGGAGCATCCACGTGCCGAAGGCGGCCAGCCCGGCCTACGGCGGTCTGGTCGGCGAGGAGCTGCTGGCCATCGCGCGCTGCACCGGTTTCGCAGTGGCGCCGGTCCTGGGTCCGGGGGGATCCCATGGGGTCCTTTACGCCGATTGCGGCGCCGGCGGCGACGACGTGGTGGCCGAGCAGGCGACCGAGCTGGCCGGTCTGGCGCAGCAGGCGGGGCTGGTGCTGGGGGCGGCGGAGCCGGTTGCGGTTTGAGCCGGATCCATCGGTTTGAGCTAGATCACTTGACCATGACCATGCGCCCGGTCTCGACGCGGTTGCCGGACTCCAGGCGGAAGAAGTAGACCCCAGCCGCAGCGACCTTACCTCTATCGTCCCGTCCGTCCCATGGGATCTCATGGTGTCCAGCATGGAAAGGTTCTCCCGCGATCAAGGTTCGCTGGAGTTTCCCGGAGATGTCGTACACCCGGAGATCCGTGCGGCCGGGACCGGTCAGGTCGAAACTGATCGTGGTGGACGGGTTGAAGGGATTGGGTGCAGCGCCTTGCAGAACGAACCCGGTTGACGGGGAAGGCCGGTCACTTGCCTCCCCTTCCCAACCGGTCAGATTCCAATCAGGCACGTAGTTGCTGACCGCGGTCCCAGGGAGCTTTGCCAATGTGAAGTGTGCGGTCGCAGTCCGCCCGTCAACCGCGGTCGCAGTGCAACGGTAGGTATAGATCCCGGCAGGTGCGTTCGTCGGGACGTCCTGGCGCAAACCGCTCCAGGTATGGGTTCCTTCGGTCAGGTTGAACGGACCGGGCGTCCGCATGGTCCGGGTGCTGCCATCGGGAAGTACGGCATCGATGACGGCATCCACGATGACTTGCTCTGGAGCCGTCAGCTCCACGGAATAGGTGAAGGAACCGCCTTCAGCGGGAATTTCGATGGGGCCGACCTCGGGCGCCAAGGACAGGGCCAGGTTGCGCACCAGACCGCAATCGAATTCATAGATCTTGCTCCCGCCTACGAGATAGCCGTTGATCTCTCCGATCCGTGTGAGGTCGCCGGCCGCCTGGCCTACGTAGACCGGCTGGGCCGGATCGGTGATGTCGTATAGCCTCAACCCGGAAGGCGAATTGGCGTAGAGCTGGTTGCCTATGATGTCCGCGGAGACGAAGCCACCGGAGATGATGGGGGAGACCATGGTCATTCCGCCCGTCGGGAGGTCACCGGCAAGTTGCAGATCTCCGTCCTGGTAGCGTAGCAAAAGGAAATCCTCATCGGCCCTGAGGCCTCCGACAGCTTTGGTGGCAGTGATGAGATTTTGAACCTGGGGGTTAGCGGGATCCGAATAATCGATCGATGAGATCTCCAGGGAAGGGCTGGCGTAATAGACTGTGGGGCCCTCCCAGCATAGAGAGGGGCTGATTCCCATGGGCACCGAGCTGACCAACTGGACATTGCTGCTGTCAGAAAAATCATAGGCATTCCAGGATCCGCCTTCAGCAAGGATCACCACATTTCCGAAATTGCTCCGATAACCCGATCTTGCCCCAAGGTTCACCCTTTCGGAAACGTTGCCAATTTCATCCACCTTGTAACCTTTAAGCTCGAATGGTGATGAGCAAGAAGAGCTGGCGAATTCGTTCAGCCAGAGCATGCCTTCCCTACCAAGGCCCTCGAGCGAGGAACGGTTCCAGTACTGGACTGGTGTCATCGTCCTGAGATCGATCAATTCGAAGGTATGGGTGCAAAAAGTACAATTTTCAGCATCATCACACCAATCCTGGTTTGAGACCATCCATTGACCGTCCCAATTCCCGGCCGATCCTGGTCCGTCCGAATGAAATATCTGAATTGGATTTGACGGGTCATGGAGATCGAAGATGTTTGTTTTGAATCCTGAGGAAAATCCCCCCCCCGTGTAGTCCGACCAGGAATAAGTCTGCTCGATCCAGTATTGATTTGATAGCCATCCCGATGTGGACCAGCAACTATACCCTGTCATCTCATATATACAATTTGAACCCTGGGGAAGAAGCCCGAAGGTGTTCAATGACGGGACAACCCCCAGCTCGGAAATATCGATCCACTGGAATCCAGTGATTGGGGAGATGCTTGCCAATCGGGTCGGGGAAAGACCCATGGCTGTTTCACCAGGAGCCTCGTAACTCGCAATGAATGGCCCTCCGCCAACATCGAAAAGGAGAAATTGATAATTACCGGAATCCAAATGGATGCAGACCAAATCCTGGACGGCAAGAAGACCCAAGCAAACCCCCCTCAGATATCTGAAAAAATCCAAATGGGCCTGTCCCGTTTCATCAACGGTGATCTTGTGGAGAACGCTTTCGCGGGTCTCATTCTCATAATATCCAAAAATCATGTAATCGGGGCCAAATCCCGAAAATTGACCATACCGATCTATCCGGCTGGTTTCCTCCAAAACCAGGGGGTCGGAATAATCCATGACCACGATATTCCTGGCATCCCGGATGACCAGAAACGATTCGATACAACCGATATCGGTGACAGCAGAAAGTGGCAGGGGATGAATGGCGATCCTCGTCAATGGGTTTCCCTGAGTGACGTCGAAGATGTGCAGCCGGGACTGGTCGTCCAATACTGCCATGTAGGGGTCCAGAGCCACCACATCGGAAAAGGTCCCGGTTTCCGGGAAGCTTCTGGTTATCAGGGGAGAAGACGGCGTGCTCACGTCGACTTCCACCAATGGGAACCCGTCAACGATCAGGTAGGCGAAATCGCCCCGGACCTGGAGATCCGTCGCGGTGCCCGGCAAAGGCAGGGTTCCTGCGATCCTGGCGAACTCGGGGTCGGAGAGGTCGATGATCTTCAGTTCGGAATCGGCCACAAATGCGGTGTTGTCTTTCACTTGGCACAAATCCCCCAGGATTCCCGGTTCAAATTGGGGAAGGCTTCGGGATTGCGACCAGTCCGTGCAGGTCGAAGCCCTGGCCAGGGGAGAGGGCAAGGTCAGGAAAAATGCGAGAATTGTCGGGGTGATGATCCTCATATCGGCCTCCCAAACTGGAAATAGCATAAATACGAATTCGTTTTTCAAATCCTGAAGAACGATATCATAAGCCGGGTCCGGATTCAATGGTACGGGATCATCCCCCATTGGAGGGGATCCCGACCTTTCGCAAAGACCGGGGAAATGCTATCTTCCCAAACCACCGCAGGATCCCCTACTCACGTTACAGGAAGGATTCGGCATGGCCGAGATCACCAAGCGTTCCGACGATTACAGCCGCTGGTACCAGGACGTCATCCAGGCCGCGGAGCTGGCCGAGAACAGCCCCGTGCGCGGCTGCATGGTCATCCGGCCCAACGGCTACGCCATCTGGGAGAACATCCAGCGCACCCTGGACGACAAGTTCAAGGAGCTGGGGCACGTCAACGCCTACTTCCCGCTGCTGATCCCCAAGAGCTTCCTGGCCAAGGAGGCCGAGCACGTCGAGGGGTTCGCCAAGGAGTGCGCGATCGTCACGCACCACCGGCTCAAGCAGGTGACGGTGAACGGCAAGACCACCGTCGTTCCCGATCCCGAGAGCAAGCTGGAGGAGGAGTACGTCATCCGCCCCACCAGCGAGACGGTGATCTGGGACCAGTACCGCAAGTGGATCCAGAGCTACCGCGACCTGCCGATCCTGATCAACCAGTGGGCCAACGTGATGCGCTGGGAGATGCGCACGCGCATGTTCCTGCGCACGACCGAATTCCTCTGGCAGGAGGGCCACACCGCCCACGCCACCGCCGAGGAAGGACGCCAGGAGACCCTGCAGATGCTCGAGGTCTACCGCTGGTTCGCCGAGGACATCCTGGCCATGCCTGTTGTCTGCGGCGCGAAGACGGCCAACGAGCGGTTCGCCGGCGCCGTGGAGACCTACTCCATCGAGGCCATGATGCAGGATCGCAAGGCTCTGCAGGCCGGCACCAGCCACGACCTGGGCCAGAACTTCGCCAAGGCCTTCGACGTCACCTACCAGGACGCCGAGGGCAAGGTCGAGCACGTCTGGGCCACCAGCTGGGGCATGAGCACCCGGATCGTGGGCGCCCTGATCATGACCCACAGCGACGACAACGGGCTGGTCCTGCCTCCGAAGATCGCGCGCACCAAGGCCGTGATCGTGCCCATCTGGAAGAACGACGAGGAGATGGCGGCCGTCTGCGCCGCAGCCGACAGGATCGCCGCCGACCTCAAGGCCTCCGTGGGGCACATCCACGTGGACAAGCGGGACAAGATGCGCCCGGGCTGGAAGTACGCCGAGTGGGAGCAGAAGGGCGTGCCCGTGCGCCTGGAACTTGGTCCCCGCGATCTGGCCGATGGCCAGGTCATGATGGCCGCGCGTCACGACCGCGCCAAGAATCCGGTGAAGTTCGCCGACCTGCCCGCAGCGCTGCCCGCCGAGCTTGAGCGCATCCAGGCCGACCTCTTCGCCGCCGCCGTGAAGCGCCGCGAGGAGGCGACGGTGAACCTCGATACCTGGGACGAGTTCGTGAAGCTCTACGAGGGCGAGGGAGGATTCGCCCACTGCCACTGGTGCGGCGACGGGGACTGCGAGAAAGCCATCCAGGAGAAGACCAAGGTGACCATCCGCAACATCCCGTTCGAGCGGGACGAGACCGTCGGGGCCTGCGTCCACTGCGGGGAGAAGTCGATCGGCCGGGTGCTGTTCGCGCAGTCCTACTAGCTGCGATCGCAGGATGACAGGATGGGCCGGGGCCGCGATCGCCCCGGCCCTTTTCCTGGCGGCGCCGGAATGGTATCATCCGGGCCGCCCGGTCCCCATTGGACCCCGAACCCAGGGGCATGGTAGGATTGCCGCCCTTTCCCAGTGCTGCCGATCTCCATCCAGGGAGCCCCTTTCCTTGATCACCGCTTTCACCACCGGGCAAGAGCCCTCGGGACCGGGTGCGGATGCTCCGGCGGCACCCCTGCGCTGCCGCGGTCTGGTCAAGCGTTACCCGGACGTGGTCGCCGTGGCCGGCATCGACCTGGAGATCCTGCCCGGGGAATGCTTCGGCCTGCTGGGCCCCAACGGCGCCGGCAAGACCACCACCGTGGAGATGTTCGAGGGTCTGACCCGGCCCGACGAGGGCGAGGTCGAGGTGTTCGGACGGCGCTGGGGGGGCGGCCATGACCGCGACCTGCGACAGCAGATCGGGGTCCAGCTCCAGGAGACCCGCCTGGCCGAGAAGCTGACCGTGAAGGAGACGATCCGGCTCTTCCGCAGCTTCTACGATCAGGGGCGCCCCCTCGAGGAGATCCTGGGCATGACGGGCCTGGACGAGAAACGGGACGCCCGGGTGGGCAAGCTTTCCGGTGGCCAGAAGCAGCGGCTGGCCCTGGCCTGCGCCCTGGTCTCCTCGCCCCAGCTGCTCTTCCTCGACGAACCGACCACCGGACTCGATCCCCAGGCCAGGCATCGGGTCTGGGAGATCGTCGAGCGCTTCAAGGCCGGCGGCGGCACCGTCCTGCTGACCACCCATTACATGGAGGAGGCTGCCCGCCTCTGCGATCGGGTGGCCGTCATCGACCACGGCCTGGTCATCGCCCTGGGCAGCCCCGAAGATCTGGTGGCGTCCCTGGGCGCCCCGCAGATCCTGGAGTTCCGGACCGATGCGGCCATCCCGCCGGAGGATCTCGCCGCCCTGCCTGGGGTTTCGCTGGTCCGCCGGCAGGGCGAGGGGTACGTCCTGAGCGTCGAACGGGCGGCGGCTTCCCTGCCGGGGGTCCTGGACCTGCTGGCTGTCCGGGGGGCGCGGATGGAGAGCCTCCAGACGCATCAGGCGACCCTCGAGGACGTCTTCGTCCATCTGACCGGGAGGGCCTTGCGTGACGGCTGATCCCCGGTTCCACGGTTCGGGCTGGCGGGCGCTGGGCGAGCTGACCCGGGCGCGCATCCTCGAGTTCGTTCGCGAACCCGAAGCGGTCTTCTGGGTCTTCGTCTTCCCGGTGCTGCTGGCGGTGGCCCTGGGCATCGCCTTCCGGACCAAGCCGGCCGACGTGACGCCCGTCGCGGTCGTGACGGCCGACCGCGGTCCCGTGGCGGACCGGCTCCGGGCCGCCCTGGAGGCCTCGCCCGCCCTGCAGGTGCACGTTCTCGACGAGGATGCCGCCGCCTTCGCCCTGCGCAAGGCCCGGGTGGACGTGGTGGTGGACTTGTCCGATGGACCGGCGGCGTCAGGGGACCCGGCGATCGGGTACCGCTACGACGGGGACCGGCCGGAGGGCCGCGCGGCCAAGCTGGTGGTGGACGACGTGCTCCAGCGCGCCCTGGGCCGGACGGACGCCATGACCGCCACCGAGAACGCAGAACCCTCGCCCGGATCCCGCTATATCGACTTCCTCATTCCGGGGCTGATCGGCCTGAACCTGATGGGCAGCGGCCTGTGGGGGATCGGCTACTCCATCGTGTGGGCGCGCACCAACAAGCTCCTCAAACGCCTGGCCGCCACGCCCATGCGCCGGTCCCACTACCTGGCGTCCGTGGCTCTTTCCCGCCTGCTGTTCCTGGGCCTGGAGGTCGCGGCCATCGTGGGGGCGGGCCGCCTGCTGTTCGGGGTCCGCATCCAGGGGTCGGTGGCGGATCTGGCCCTGGCCGCGCTGCTGGGCGCCCTCTGCTTCGCGGGGATCGGCCTGCTGGTGGCGGCGAGACCGCGGACGATCGAGGCCGTGTCCGGCTGGATGAACCTGGTCCAGCTGCCCATGTGGCTGCTTTCCGGGTCGTTCTTCAGCTACGAGAGGTTCCCCGAGGCGATGGTTCCGGTGATCCGGGCCCTGCCCTTGACCGCCCTGAACGACGCCCTGCGGGCCATCGTGAACGACGGCCAGGGTCTGGCTGGCGCAGCCGGGCCCCTGCTGATCGTGACGGGGTGGGGCCTGGTCAGTTTCGTGGCGGCGGTCCGCCTCTTCCGCTGGCAATAGGTTGGTTGTGCCGTCGAGATTGTTCCCGGCCCGGGCCTTGCCCCGGGCCGGTCATGGACAGCTCCAATTCCAACCCCGAATCCTGGGCCCCTCCCTTCTGCCCTAACCCCAAGTGCCCACACCACGACCTCTTGGGCCTCCCCTTCCCCTACAAACGCATCGGATACTTCTGGAGACACCAGCCCCCTTTCCGTATCCAGAGGTTTGCATGCCGCACCTGCGGAAGAACCTTCTCCACCCAGACCTTCGCCCA
>JBFXKG010000037.1:0-38791 GCA_050174015.1 Candidatus Krumholzibacteriia bacterium | reverse complement strand
ACAGCAGCGGGGCCATCAGCACCCTCACAGAGCGGATTCTCATCACGGTGGTCGGGCGGTCCCAGACCGTGGGCAATCCCCTGCTCTTCGGGACGACCCGCGAATTCCTCAACCCTCTGGGCCTGAAGGGTATCGGCCAGCTGCCGGACCTGCCCGACATCGAGGATTTCGTCCACGACCGCGACCAGCTGCGGGACTTCGCCAACCAGATCGGCCGGGAAGTGTCCGACGAGGATCTGGAGGATTACTTCAGCGCACCGGAGGAGGGCGTCGAGGCGGAACTTCCCGCCGACCCGGATGAGGCAGCCGATTCCCCGGACCCCTCCCTGCCCGACGGACCCCCGGAGGAGGATGCCGGGCATGACCAGTCCCGGGCCTGACATCCGCCTGAACCGATTCCTGGCCAGGGCGGGCTTCGGATCCCGGCGTTCGGTCGAGGAACTGGTCCGGCAGGGGCGGGTGAGGATCAACGGGGAACTCGTCACCGACCTGGGACGGCGCGTCGATCCCGAGGCCGACCGGGTGGAGGTCGATGGGCAGCCGGCAGGATCCGTGCAGGGGTACCGGGTCTACGCCTTCCACAAGCCCCTGGACGTCGTCGCCACCCTGAAGGCCCAGGGCGGCCAGCCTTCCCTGCTCCCCTACAAGCGCCAGGCCGAACTGCCCGAGCGCTTCATGCCCATCGGCAGACTTGACTCCGACTCCACCGGGTTGCTCCTTTGGACCGACGACGGCGATCTGAACCAGCGGCTCTGCCGGCCCGATTCCGGGGTGTGGAAGGTCTACCAGGTCCATCTGGCCGAACCCCTGCTCCGGGCCCGCATCCCCGAGATCACCGGCGGCGCCATCGTCCTGGACGGGCGTCCCTGCAAGCCCTGCCGGCTCGAGGAGGATCCGCCCTACGAGGGCCGGTCCTGGACCATGCATCTGCACGAGGGGCGCAAACGTCAGATCCGGAGGATGTTCCGCGCGGTGGGCAATCGCGTGTCAGCCCTGCACCGGGTCCAGTTCGGCCCCGTCAGGCTGGGCAAGCTGCGTCCGGGCGACTTCCGGCGGCTGGGCGTCGACGAGGTGGAGGAGTTGCGGCGGGCAGCGTCGCCGAAATAGAGGACAGCGACCGCAGGGGGTTCGACATGGATTTCACGCGCCTTTTCCGTCCGGGTATCCTCGCCACCCGCCCCTATTCGCCGGGAAAGCCCGTGGAGGAGGTCCAGCGCGAACTGGGCCTCAAGGACGTCGTCAAGCTCGCGAGCAACGAGAACCCGGAAGGCCCGCTCCCCGCCGTCGTCGAGGCCATCTGCACCGCCGCCCGCGGGGTCAACCGCTATCCCGACGCCGCCTGCCATTACCTGACCCAGCGCATGGCGCGGCACCTGGAAGTCAGTCCCGGCAGCCTCATCTTCGGCAACGGCAGCAACGAGATCATCGACATCCTCATCCGGGCCCTGGTCAGCCCCGGCGAGAATGTGATCTACAGCGAGCACAGCTTCATCGTCTACGCCCTGACCACCGCGGTCCATTTCGAGAGCGGGCGCCCCGTGCCCCTGGGTCCGGGCGACAAGCACGACCTGCCGGCCATGGCGGCCCGGATCGACGACCGCACCAAGCTGGTGATCGTCTGCAATCCCAACAATCCCACCGGCACCTACAACACCAGGGAGGAGTTCGAAGCCTTCCTGGCAGCCGTGCCCGCCCACGTCATCGTCGCGGTGGACGAGGCCTATTACGAGTACGTCACCGCCGACGATTTCCCCCAGACCCTCGCGATGCTCCCCGCCCATCCCAACCTTGTCATCCTGCGCACATTCAGTAAAATCCACTCCCTGGCCGGCCTGCGGGTGGGGTATGGTGTGGCGCACCCGGACCTGGTGTCCGAACTGCACAAGACCCGGGAACCCTTCAACGTCAACATGCTGAGCCAGGCCGCGGCCATCGCCTGTCTCGACAACTGGCACGAGGTCGAGGGCCGGCGGCGCCGCAATCGCGAGCAGCTGGACTGGCTTTGCGGGCAACTGTCCGACCTCGGCCTGGACGTGGTGCCCAGCCAGACCAATTTCGTGCTGGTGCGGTGCCCCGAAAATGCGGGTAGATTGACCCGGGACCTGCTGCAGAAGGGCGTGATCGTCCGTCCCATGCATGCCTTCGGCCTGGGCGAAGGCGCCCTGCGCATCAGCGTGGGGTTGCCGGCGGAGAACCAGCGTTGCGTCAAAGCACTCAAGGAGATCCTGAACTGATGGCCCAAGCCCGGCCCGCCTCGAGCCAGCCCCTTTACGAGCGCCGTCCAGGCCAGGCCACGAGTCTGGCCCGGGTCGGCGAAGTCACCTTCGGGGGGAAGACCGTCGTCCTGATCGGCGGCCCCTGCGCCGTGGAGAGCCGCGATCAGATCCTGGACATCGCCGGACACGTGAAGCGTTCCGGCGGGACCATGTTGCGGGGCGGGGCGTGGAAGCCACGGACCAGTCCCTATTCCTTCCAGGGTCTCGGCGCAGAGGGCTTGCCCCTGCTGGCCGCCGCCCGCGCCGCCACGGGTCTGCCCGTGGTGACCGAGGTCCTGGACCCCCGGGACGTGCACCAGGTCGCCGGCGCCGTCGACATGCTCCAGATCGGCAGCCGCAGCATCCAGAACTTTCCCCTCCTCAGGGAAGCCGGCGCCAGCGGCAAGCCGGTTCTCCTCAAGCGGGGCATGATGACCACCGTTCACGAATGGCTGAACGCCGCGGAGTACGTCCTGGCCGCCGGCTGCAGGGATCTCGTCCTCTGCGAGCGGGGCATCCGCACCTTCGAGAACAGCCTGCGCAACACCCTGGACGTGGGTTCCGTCGCCGTGCTCAAGGAGATGACCCACCTGCCGGTCATCGTCGATCCCAGCCACGCAGCCGGTTCCAGCCGGTTCGTCATTCCGCTGGCGCGGGCGGCCGTCGCCGCCGGCGCCGACGGCCTGCTCGTCGAGGTCCACGACCATCCGGATGCCGCCCTCAGCGACGCCGAGCAGTCCCTCACGCCGGAGCAGTTCTCCCTGCTCGCCGAGTCCTGCCGCGCCGTGGCCAGGGCCATCGGCCGGGACCTCCGGGCATGAATCCCGATACGGTGGCCGCCCTGCCGACCGAAGCCCTGGATCCCGTGCCCCGTGACGCCGTCATCGCCATCGACGGGCCGGCCGGATCGGGCAAGTCCACGACCGCCCGGAACCTCGCCGAGCGGTTCGGCCTCGTCTACATCGACACCGGCGCCATGTACCGCGCCCTGACCCTGGCGGCCCTCAGGAAGGGGGTGGACCTCGCGGACGGTCCCGCCCTGGCGGGTCTCCTGCTGCCCGCCCGCCTGGAGCTCGGATCGGTGCGGGGGGAAACCACGGTGCACTGGAACGGGCAGGACTTCTCGAGCCCCATCCGGTCCCCGGAGGTCGACGCGGCCGTCTCCCTGGTGAGTTCCCACGAGGTGGTGCGCACGGAGATGGTCCGGCGCCAGCAGGAATTCGGGCGCCGGGGCGGGGTGGTCATGGAGGGGCGGGACATCGGCAGCGTGGTGTTTCCGCTGGCATCCACCAAGATCTTCCTGTCGGCCGGTCTCGAGGCCCGGGTCCAGCGCCGGGTCCGGCAGTACCGCCAGGCCGGGAGGGAGGTCCAGGAGTCCCAGATCCGGGCCGATCTGGCCGAACGCGACCGCAAGGACAGCCAGCGGGAGGTCAGCCCCCTGGCCATCAGCCCCGATTCCCTGGTCATCGACAGCAGTTCGATGAGCCTCGTCCAGCAGAACGACGCCTGCGCCCGGGCCTGCCGGATCAATCCGACTCTCGACAGCCGGCTGGATCGCGACCTGGAGGCGGCCCGCCGGGACCTGCCCTGGCACTACCGCCTGGCCTACGCCGTCTTCGGAGCGTTCAGCCGTTTCTACGGGCTCAAGCAGATCGGGAATGAAGGCTGCGCCCTGCCCCGGGGGTGCATCGTCGCCGTCAACCACATCAGCTTCTGGGATCCGCCCCTGGTCGGTTCCACTCTCCATCGGTACCGGGTCCACTCCCTGGCCAAGGAGGAGCTGTTCCGGATCTGGCCCATGGGGCCCCTGTTCCGGTCGATCGACAGCATCCCCATCCGCCGCAAGGGTTACGACCACAAGGCGTTCTCCCTGGCCGCCTCCGCCCTCCAGGCCGGGAACAACCTGGTGATCTTCCCCGAGGGGACGCGGCGCGCCATCGGAAGTCCCGGTCCGGTCCGCAACGGGCTGGGCATCCTGGTCCAGGCCACGCGGGCCCCCATGCAGCCGATCTTCATCCGGGGCAGTTACGGGCGCACCCCCGGCGGATCGACCAGGTCCCCCCTGGAAGTCAGTTTCGGTCCCGTGGTCTGGTGGCACGGGCTGGACGCCCTGCTGGAGAAACAGGACCCCAAGGACGTCAGCCGCCGGATCGCCCGCCTGTGCGAGGCCATCTTCTCCGAGCTCCAGGACCGGTCCTACGCCCGCCACCCCCGGACCCTTTTCGAGAAGGAACTGGGGGACAAGCAGTTGCAGTCGTTCACGATGCGGCACAAGAAGGTTTTCGGCACCCGCTGACCCTCGCCTCCGCCCTTGCCCGGACCGGAATCGGCCTCGCGAGGGACTTGCAAATACCGCCCCGGAGGTTTATTTTGGGCAGCTTGCCGGACCATGAGGTCCCGGTGCATTCATCTGTCACTAGGAGGCAACCGTTCATGACCACCAACCCCAACCCCGGTTCCGACGAGGGGCGCGGCAACGCCCGCCCTTCCCGGCGGCCGGAAGCCGGCGATTCACCCAGGACCTTCGGCCGCAAGTTCGGATTCGACGACCAGGACGACGAGGATGAGGGACGTCATCCCGCCGCCGAGGTCCTGCCGACTCCCGCGGCCCCGAAGCTGAGCACCGAGTATCTGCCCGATTCCATCGTCAACCTCGACTTCATCGAGGAAGAGGCCGACGAGGGCGATCTGGCCGGCGACGTCATGCTCGCGCTCATCAACCAGTACGAGGAGACCCTGACCGACATCCAGGAGGGGCAGATTCTCCAGGGCACCGTCATCGAGGTGCGGGAGAACGAGGTCCTGCTGAACATCGGGTTCAAGAGCGAGGGTGTCATCCCTCTGGAGGAATTCGGCGGCACCGAGATCAAGGTCGGCGATTCCTTCGACGTGTTCCTCGAGAAACTGGAGAACCAGGACGGTCTGGTCGTGCTTTCCAAGGAGCGCGCCGACTTCCTGAAGGTCTGGGACAAGATCAAGACGGCACACGAATCCGGGGAAGTGGTCAACGGCATCGTCGATCGCCGCATCAAGGGCGGCCTGGTCGTCAAGCTGTGGGGCGTGGACACCTTCCTGCCCGGCAGCCAGGTGGCCCTCCGTCAGGTTCCCAATCTGGAGGACCTCATCGGCCAGGAAATCCACTGCCTCATCATCAAGAAGAACAAGCGCCGCCGGAACGTGGTCGTCTCCCGCCGCATCGTCCTGGAGCAGGAGCGCGAGGAGAAGAAGCGCGCCCTGATCTCCGAGCTGGAGAAGGGCCAGGTGCGCCGCGGCGTCGTCAAGAACATCACCGACTTCGGGGCCTTCGTGGATCTCGGCGGCATCGACGGCCTGCTGCACATCACCGACCTGAGCTGGGGACGCGTGAGCCATCCCAGCGAGGTCCTGACCATCGGTCAGGAGATCGACGTCAAGGTGCTGGACTTCGAGGAGGAGCGCGAGCGCATCAGCCTCGGCCTCAAGCAGCTGCAGTCCTATCCCTGGGACAACGTCGAGGAGAAGTACCCCGAGGAGAGCATCGTCCGGGGCCGCGTGGTGAGCATCACCAACTACGGCGCCTTCGTCGAACTCGAGAAGGGCGTGGAGGGCCTGATCCACATCAGCGAGATGAGCTGGACCCGCCACATCAAGCATCCGTCCAAGGTCGTCTCCATCGGGGACGAGGTGGACGTGATGGTCCTGAAGATCGACAAGGAGAACGAGAAGATCAGCCTCGGCCTCAAGCAGTGCGAGACCGATCCCTGGCTGACCCTCGCCGAGCGCTACCCGGTCGGGACCGTCATCGAGGGCAAGGTCCGCAACCTGACCGACTTCGGCGCCTTCGTCGAGGTCGAGGAGGGCATCGACGGCCTGGTCCACATCTCCGACATGAGCTGGACCAAGCGCGTCCGCCATCCCAAGGAGATGCTCAAGCGCGGCGACAGCCTCGAGGTCCAGATCCTGGACATCGACACCAACAAGCGACGCATCAGCCTGGGCATCAAGCAGCTCCACGAGAATCCCTGGCCGACCCTGGCCGAGGACTTCCCGGTCGGCCACACCATCGAGGGTGAGATCAACCGGATGCTGGACCACGGCATCATCGTGGAGATGGGTGACGATCTGGAAGGCTTCGTGCCTCTCGGCCACCTGGGCATCCCCAAGCTGGAGAAGCCCCAGTACTACTTCAAGGAAGGCGAGAAGGTCGACCTGAAGGTCATCAAGATGGACGTCGAGAACCGCCGGATCGTGCTCTCCATCGCCGAACGCCTGAAGGAATTCGGGGATGAAGCCGTCGCCGAGTTCATCGCCGCCCACCCGCGCCTCGAAGAGGTGGTGGAGGCCGACAAGGCCGCCCAGGCCGAAGGCGCCCGGATGCTCAGCGACGATGCCGACCGGGCCGAGGACGAGGCCCTCGCCCGGGAAGCGGCCGAATTCGGCGTCCCCGCCGACCACGGCCAGGACGGTGAAGGAGAAGAGGACGCCGCCCGGGAATAGGACGGATTCCGCTCATCGTCATGTTCCGCCTGTGAGAGGGGCGGGGGTTCCACCTCCGTCCCTTTCCTTTTCCCGACTCTGCGCAGGAGAAGACATGAACGACCTGACGCCCGAACTCGCACCGATGCCCCAGACCGGCCCCGTTCCCGCCGGCGGGGTTTTCCCGGCGCTCAGGGTGGCATTCTGGACCCTGGGCTGCCGCCTGAACCAGTACGACACCGAAGGCATCCGCACGGCCATGGCCGCACGCCTGCCCATCGAGGTCGTGTCCTGGAACGCCGAGGCCGACCTGTACGTCCTGAACAGCTGCACCGTGACCGCCAAAGCCGACCAGGAGTGCCGCCGTCTCGCACGCCAGGCCAAGCGGCGCCACCCCCTGGCCAAGGTCGTGGTCGCCGGCTGCTATGCCCAGACCCAGCCCGATGTCCTGGCCTCCATGCCGGAGATCGACGGCGTCGTCGGCAACACGGCCAAGGAGGACATCGCCTCCTGGTTGCCTGAAGTCCTGGGGGACGGGGGCCTGGCCCTCATGGTCGAGGATTTCGCCGAGGATCCCGTCTTCGATTCGCCCCTGATCGATTCCTTCAGCGGGCGCAGCCGGGCCTTCATCAAGATCCAGGACGGCTGCAACCTCCGCTGCACGTATTGCCTGATCTGGAAGGCGCGCGGCCCCGGTCGGTCCCGCACCGTTCCCGAAGTCGTCCAGCAGCTGCGGCTGCTCGTCGCGGGGGGGTACCGGGAGGCGATCCTGGCGGGCATCCACCTGGGCGGCTACGGCCGGGATCTCGAAACCCGCGCCACCCTGCCCGGACTCCTGCGCACCTGCCTGGCGGAATTGCCCGAACTTCGGATCCGCCTGAGCAGCATCCATCCCAACGAGGTCACCCCCGAACTGCTCGGCCTCTTCACGCAGTACCCGCACCTGAGACGGCACCTGCACGTCAGCCTCCAGAGCGGCAGCGACACCGTCCTCAAGCGCATGAAGCGCCCGTACCGGGGCGCCCGGGCCTACCGGGCCCTGGGGGAGATCGCGCGCCTGGACGCGGATTTCGGCATCGGGGCCGACGTCATCGTCGGCTTCCCGGGTGAGACCGACGAGGAGTTCGAGGCCACGCGCAGGATGGTGGCCGAGTTGCCGTTCACCTACCTGCACGTCTTCCGTTTCTCGCCCCGACCGGGGACCCCGGCCGCCGACCTGCCGGACCAGGTCCATCCCGAGACCGTCACGGAGCGGAGCGCGGTCCTGCGGGATCTGGCCGCCGCCAAGGAGGAGGCCTTCCTGCGCGGCCTGATCGGCCGACCCAGGGAAGCGGTGGTCGAGGCCGAGGACGACGCCTCGGGTTTCAGGCAGGCCACCACCGACAACTACGCCACCGTCCTGGTGCCTCCCGGGAGGCCGACGGGGGAACTGGTCACCGTCGTCCCCGAGTCCTATCATGACGGCAAACTCATCGCCCGGGTGGAGAACTGAACCATGGCGGATTTCCAGGCCGAACTGCAGCCGCGCTCCGCGCCGGCGGAAGCTCCCCCATCGGGGGCCCGGTTCCACGTGGAGACCTACGGCTGCCAGATGAACTCCTACGATAGTCAGGCCATCTCCGGCCTGCTGCAGCGGGCAGGGTACGCCAGGTCCGACGATCCCGACGCGGCGGACATCGTCCTGCTGAACACCTGCAGCGTGCGCGACCATGCCGAACAGAAGATCCTCAGCCGGATCGGGGAGATCCGCAGCATCCGGCGCCGCCGAGGTCTGTCTCAGCCTCTGATCGGAGTGTGCGGATGCATGGCCGAACGCCTGGGGCCGGAGCTCCGGAAGGGCCAGCACCGGGTGGATCTGGTGGTGGGGGTGGACCGGTACGAGACCCTGCCGGGCCTGGTCGGCGAATTGCTGGCCGGGGAGCCCGCTCTCGAAGCGGTGGTCACCGGGCACACGGACGAGGCGCGGCTCGTGGCCCCGCCCGAGCTGTATCCCGTCAACAACAGCCACCTGGTCACCATCCACAAGGGCTGCGATTACAAGTGCACCTACTGCATCGTGCCCATGACCCGCGGGCCCCAGAAGGAGAAGGCGCCGGACCTCATCCTCGAGGAGGTCAGGGGCATCGTCGCCGCCGGCGGCAGGGAGGTGACCCTGCTGGGGCAGAACGTCACCGCCTACGCCTGGCCCGGCCTGGATTTCGCCGGGCTTCTCCGGAAGGTCGCGGAGGTCCCGGGCCTGGAGCGGATCCGCTTCCTCACCGGCCATCCCCGCGACATGCACCGGCCCCTCATGGACGTCATCGGACGGCTGGACAGCGTCTGCCCCTGGCTCCACGTCCCCATCCAGAGCGGCAGCGACCGCATTCTGCGGCGGATGAAGCGCCTGTATGACCGGGCCGAGTACCTGGACATGGTGGATTACGCCCGGCGGGCCATTCCCGGGGTCACCTTCTCCTCGGACTTCATCGTGGGCTTCCCCGGCGAGACGGAAGAGGATTTTCAGGCTACCCTTGAGGTCCTCCGGGAGGTAAGGTACGATCAGATCTTCTCGTTCAAGTACTCCGAGAGGCCGGGGGTGCCTGCGGCGCGCCTTGCCGACGACGTACCGCTGGACGTCAAGAAGTCCCGTCTGGCCCGCCTCATGGAGCTTCAGGACGAGGTGTGGGCGGGTACGGCCGCGGCCTGTGCGGGCCAGGTCTGGGACGCCGTGGTCGAGGGCCCGGCCCGCAGGCCCGAGGGCGCCTGGCAACTGCGCACCGGCAACAACCGCAAGGTCATCGTCGCCGATGGGGAACTCGTCCCGGGGCAATGTGTTGCGGTCCGGATCACCGGCCACCGGAACACGACCTTTTTCGGCTCGTGCGAGGAATGCTGATCGGCCCAGAACGCATTGAAAGAAGGTAGTTCCATGTGGATCCTCAAGGGCCTCCTCTTCCTGGTCCTGCTCTTCGTCCTGGTCTACTTTTTCATCGACAACAGCGACCATTCCGTGGACATCGACGTCTACGGCCGGACCTACCTCGACGTGTCCGTCTACTGGATCGTGGTCGCCAGCTTCCTGCTCGGATTCGCGACCAGCTTCGTCATCGCCGGATTCCGGGAGTTCCGTTTCCGCCGGGAGGTCTCCCGGCTCAAGCGGACGGTCAAGACCAGGGACAGGGAGATCGCCGACCTGAGGACCATGGCCCTGCACGTTCCCGACGAGATCGCCGCCGCTCCGGTCCTGACCGGGAAACCCCTCGAAAAAGGTGCCGCCCGTGAATGACGTGGCGTCGGTCTTTTTCGCCCTGGCGACGGTGGGGCTGGTCGGCTACCTGCTCTGGCGGACCTTCGAACGCAAGCCCCGCAAGCAGGCCCGCGACTCGCATCTCCTCGCCCTGCAGAAGTGGCTCGCCGGCGACCTCGACGGCGCCGCGGCCCTCCTGGAAGCGGTGATCCGGGAACAGCCCGACGCGGTCGATCCCTACCTCCAGCTGGGCGACCTGCTGCGCATGAAAGGGGATCCCCGGCGGGCATCCGCCCTGCACCGCGGCCTGACGGTGCGGCCGGACCTGCCCCTGGGAATGCGGATCCAGGTCGGACTCTCCCTGGCGGAGGACCTGATCGACCTGAAGCAGTTCGCCGAGGCGGGCAAGGTGCTGGACACCCTCGTCCGCCACGCCACCGGGGAAGCCCGGTACTGGAAGGCGCGGTTCCAGCAATGGTACGGACTGGGGGAACTTCCTGACGCCGCCCGGGCCCTGAAATACGCCCGGAGCAAGGTGCCTCCCGCCGACCTGCCGTGGTTCGACCGGGCCTACGTCGCCTTCCAGCTCGACCGCGCCCTGATGCACGCCCTCGAGGGGGAGACCGGCGACGCCCAGGCCCGGCTGCGGGACGTGGCCAAGCTGCCCGGCGCGGCGGAGCGGACATCCCTGGTCCGGGCGATCCTCGCCGCACGGGGGGGTGACGTCCGGACCGCCCTGGACGTCGCCTCGAGCGATCTGCTTGATCATCCCCGGGAACTCGATCTGTTCCTGCCCTTCCTCCAGGAGATCCTGTACAGCCAGGGCCAGTACGAGAAGACCATCCCCCTGCTCGAACGGGCCTGCCAGGGGGAAGGCGCGCCCATCCGCATGGTCGTCGACCTGGCCGTGCTGTACGACAAGCTCGGGCAGAGGGACAAGGCCGTCCAGTTGATCACCGAGAAGTCCGGCAACCCCGACCTGACGCCGGCGGCGGCCGTTCCCGTGCTCCGCCTGCTGGCCCGCAACTCCAGGGACCCGGACTTCCGCCAGGTCTGGAAGGCCCTCTCGCTGCCCGCGCCGAACCAGCAGTGGGTCTGCGGCGCCTGCGGGATGAGCAGTCCCAGGGTAAGGTGGTTCTGCCCCGCCTGCCGCAGCTTCTACTCCTTCGCGCCGGCCCCGGCCAGGGGAAAGGAATCCTGACATGACCAGGGTGTTTCCCGGCAGCCTGCTCATCTGCGCCCTGGTCCTGGTGGGCGGTTCCCTGACCCTGGTGTCCTTCGGCCAGTCAGGCGCCCTGGAGGATCTCTTCGCCGCAGGCGACTTTCGGGGAGCCCGGGAAGCCCTCGCCGTTCCCGGCCAGGGGATCGATCCGGACACCGAGCTCTTCTGGAGGATGAGACTGGAGACCAGGCCCGAGATGGCGCTCACCCTGGCCGCGGGGACCTTCACCGACGAGCCGGGCGACCGTCCCCTGGAACTGGCCGCCCGTCTGGATTCCGCCGCCATGGAGTTCACGAGGGGGAAGTTCGGCGAATGCCTCGCCGTTCTCGAACCCGTCATCGGCCATGATCCCCGTTCGGTCCCCGGGTCGGCCTTCCTGTGGGCGGGCCTGGCGCACCGCGCCCTCGGCCGCCTCCAGCAGTCCCGAGAGATGCTGGCCTCGGTCCAGCCGGGGGACGAGGCCTTTCCGCTGGCCAGGTACTACCTGGGGGACATCGCCCTGGACCAGGGCGATCCCGTGCTCGCCCAGCGCTACCTCGAGGCCGCCCGGGAGGCGGGGGGCGACCGGATCGGTGTCCTTGCCGACGCCGCCCGCTGGAGAGCCCTCGAGGCGCAGGGCGAGACCGACGCCGCGGCGGAGCTGCTCGCCGGATTGCGCAGCCTGCCGGCCGACCGCCTCGCGCTCCTCGACCTTCACCTGGAATCCCCGGGCTCCGCTGCCCCCGCCGGCGATGAGGAGGAACCGGGGGAAGGGGAGGCTCCTCCGGTGGACGACCGGGAGCGCTATTGCCTCCAGTTCGGAGCCTTCGCGGACCGCTCCCTGGCCCTGGCCTTCGTCCGCCGGCACCAGGAAGCCCTGCCGGACCTGCGCATCGAACGTTCCGCGGACGAGACGGGGCGGAACTTCTACAAGGTGCGCAGCGGCGGCTTCGCCAGCCCCGTCCAGGCCCGCAACGAAGCCAACCTGCTGAAGTCCCGGCTGGGGATCGACGTCTTCGTCGTCGAGCGGGACGCCGCACGCGGAAGTCAGGATTGATCCGCCCATGACCGGTTCCCAGGCCAGCAGCCAGCGCCCCCGCATCACGCCCATGCTGACCCAGTACCTGGACATCAAGGCCGCCCATCCGGGCGCCCTCCTCCTGTTCCGGATGGGGGACTTCTACGAGACCTTCTTCGAGGACGCCCAGGAACTGGCCGCCCTCACCGGGGTGGCCCTGACCAGCCGGGACGCCAAGAGCGACCATCCCGTACCCCTGGCGGGGGTCCCCTACCACGCCCTCGACACCTACCTGACCCGGCTCCTCGAAGCCGGCAAGACCGTGGCCATCTGCGAACAGGTGGAGGATCCGGCCCAGGCCAAGGGGCTGGTCAAGCGGGAAGTCGTCGAGATCATCAGCCCCGGCACCGCGACGTCCAGCGAGATCGTGGCCTCCGATTCCGGCCGGTATTGCCTCGCGTGGGCGCCGGGATCTGGGGGGGAGGCGGGCTGGGCGATCCTCGACGCCACCACCGGGGACTTCCGGTGCGGCCAGGAGCGGACGTCCCTGGTGAGCCTCGTCCAGCGCTACCCCGTGAGCGAGGTGATCGTCAGCGACAACGCAGGGGAGGACGCGGTGAAGGCGTGGCGGAGGGCCATCGGGGACACCGTCCTGAACCGGGTGAACGCGGCCTGGTTCCATCCCGCTTTCGCCCGCCGCACCCTGCAGGAACACTTCCAGGTGGCCGGGCTGACGGCCTTCGGCCTGGCGGACGAATCCCGGGATCCTGCGGCCGTCGCCGCCGGCGCCGCCATCCGGTACCTGACTTCCCTGGCGATGCGCCGACCCGCCCAGGTCGTCACCCTCCAGTTCAACAGCACCGGCCAGGGCCTGCTCCTGGACGAGGAGACCCTCCGCAACCTCGAGATCTTCCGGACCTTCCGGGGCGAGAGAGGGCCCGGGACCCTGGTCCACCATTGCGACCGGACCTCGACGCCCATGGGCAGGCGCTTCCTGGAATTGCGGCTGGCCTCGCCCTTGACCGATCTGGACGAGCTGGCGGGCTGGCACGCCGGAGTGGCCGGCGCGCTCGCCCATCCGGCCTGGATGCGAGCCCTCCGCTCCGCCCTGCGCGGCCTCGGCGATCTCCAGCGGCAGAGCGCCCGCGCCGCGGCGGGGCGCATCGGGCCGGCCGCCCTGCGCCAGCTGGGCGAGGGCCTGCTCACGGTGGCCGGGCTGAAGGATGCCGGTGCGGAGGATGGACCGTCCGATCATCCGGTCCTCGCCTGGATCGGCCAGTTGCCGCCGGTCGCCGATCTGGCGTCCCTCGTTCTCGGCCGGCTGTCAGCCGAGGCGCCCGCCAACGTGCGCAAGCCCGGCTACATCGCCGCCGGGGTCGACCCCGAGCTCGATCGGGCGCGGTCCATCGCCCGGGACAGCAAGGGCTTCCTGGCCGGCCTCCAGCAGAGGGAGAGGGAACGGACGGGCATCAGCACCCTCAAGGTCGGGTTCAACAAGGTCTTCGGCTATTTTTTCGAGATCACCAACAAGCACCTTGATAAGATCCCCGCGGATTACCAGCAGAAACAGACCCTGGTGTCTTCGGCGCGATTCCATACCGAGGAACTCAAGGAAGCCGAGAACACCATCCTCGCCGCCGAGGACACCATCGGGCGGAGGGAAGCCGCCCTCTACCAGGAGCTGCTGGGGGAGGTGGCCGACCGCCTGGAGGATCTGCAGCGGGTCTCGTTCCTCATCGCCAACATCGACCTCATGCTCGCGTTCGCCGAACTGGCCGAGGACCAGGACTATTGCCGGCCCATCATCGACGACTCCCACGAGCTGCACATCGCCGGCGGTCGCCACCCGGTCATCGAGCAGCTCCTGGACGGGGATTTCATCCCCAACGACACCGGCCTGACGGGAGACGACCGCCGGGTCATCCTGCTGACCGGACCCAACATGGGGGGCAAGTCCACCTACCTGCGCCAGATCGCCCAGATCGCGCTGCTCGCCCAGGCCGGCGGCTTCGTGCCGGCCCGCTCCGCCCGCTTCGGGGTCATCGACCGCATCTTCACCCGGGTCGGGGCCAGCGACAACCTGGCCCGCGGGGAATCGACCTTCTACATGGAGATGAGCGAGACGGCGCACATCCTGCACCAGATGACCCGGCGCAGCCTGGTCATCCTGGACGAGATCGGCCGCGGCACCTCCACCTACGACGGGTTGTCCCTGGCCTGGTCCATCACCGAGTTCCTGTGCCACCCGGCCGGTCCGCGGCCTCGTGCCGTCTTCGCCACCCACTACCACGAGTTGACCGAGCTCGAGGGCGACCTGCCGGGCCTGGTGAATCTCTGCATGGACGTCAAGGAGTGGGAAGGCAAGATCATCTTCATGCATGCGGTCAAGGACGGCCGCAGCGACAAGAGCTACGGGATCCACGTGGCCCGCCTCGCCGGCCTGCCCGAATCCGTCCTGGCCAGGGCCCAGGAGATCCTGGCCTCCCTGACCGCCTCCGACAGCCGGGACCTCGCCATCCGCCGCAAGCCCTTGCCGCACGCTCCGGAGGCGTCCGGGTCCGGCCGGCCCCAGGCCCAGCTGTCCCTCTTCCGGGAAAGCGAAAGGGATGCCCTGGAGACCTTGCGGACCATGGACCTGGACTCCATCAGCCCCCTGGACGCCTTCATGTGGCTGGTCAAGATCAAGCGCCAGCTCGATTCCTGACGATCGGCGGGGTGCCCCGCCGCCCGATTCCCGTTAAACTGTTCCCCACAAGTGCCGATCATCAGGCAGGATGCCCGCAATGGCCGCGGGGGGGAGGACGCTTCCCCGGTTTCCGGCCGCCGGCGGGCAGGGAAGGGGCCGGCATGGCCGACATCATCAAATGGCCCGTGATTTTCGCCTGTCCGGGGGAGGAGGACCTTCCCCTGCTGGCGGATCTCGCCGCGCGCAGCGACGCCCAGATCGTCGCGGTGGCCGATCGCGACCGCTCCAGCCTGGGTGCGGGGCTGGCCGAGGTCATGGGACTGACCGTCATCGGCGACCTGGCGGAGGTTCCCGCCGGGCAGGCTCGCTACCTGGTCTATCCCCGTCTGAACGACGAGGTGGCCGCCTTCGTGGACCTGGCTCCGGAATTCGGCCTGGAGGCCCTGCCCGTCAGCCGCTTCGCTTCCCTGGTCGCCGATCCCGCCCGGAGACGCCCGGACCCTGCCCCGAAGGCGCGCAAGCATCCGGACCACGAGGCGCTGGAAACCGAGACCGCGGCCATCCACCGCACTCTCAGCCGCATCGAGGAAGCCCTCGACAGGGAGGCGCTCCTGCGCTGGCTGCTGGGGCTCGCGGCCCGCGCCACCGGCGGCGCCAGCGGGTCGATCATGCTCCTGGATCCCGCGTCCGAGGAACTCTACGTCGCCTTCGCGCACGGCCTGAGCCAGCAGACGATGCACCGCACCAGGGTCCGCCTGGGCGAGGGCATCGCCGGCCGGGTGGCCCGCAACCGCCAGGCCGAGATGATCACGTCGAACCAGCACCCGGGCGCCCGCAGGGACCGGCCCGCCGGCGCGGCCGCCGTGTGCGCGCCGCTGGTCTGGGACGGCAGGCTGCTGGGTGTCCTGAACATCTCCGCCGCTCCCGACCAGGGCGGACTCAACCCGGACGCCCTGGCCGTCATCGAGAGCCTGTCCCACCGTTTCGGGATGATCCTGGACCGTTTCCTGAGGATCCAGATGGTCAAGGACGGGGATCTCTTCCGGGCCGTCGAGGACGACCTCACCAGCCGGTCCCGTGATCCGGAGGCCCTGGCGGCGACCCTGTCCCGCTGGGCCGAAGGCCTGGGCAGGGTGGCCGGCGCCGATTCCGCCAGCCTGGGCGTCCTGACCGGGGACGGCGATCTCCTGGTCGCCGACCCCGGCGGGCACCGGTACGAGTCGCCCCTCGATCCGGTCAAGGCCGAGGTCCTGGCCGAGGCCAGGGCGCGCGTGCTGCGCCCGGGCGATCTCGCGGACACCGACCCGGTGGACACCCTCCGCGAGGCCACGATCTTCCACCTTCCCGTGGGAAGGGACCCCGCCCCGGCCCTGTTCACCGTGGCCTTCAATTCGGCCGCGAGAGCCCATCACTTCCAGACCATCAGCGGCGAGATCATGAACCTGATCAGCCGCCACCTCCGGGACTACCTGGAGCGGGTGGCCCTGGTGGACCAGGTGGACCGCCTCACCACCCTGGCGACCTCCCTCTCGGATCTCGCCCTCGGGGCGGAAGGCCCTCCGGAGCAGGATCGCGTGCTCGCGGCCGCCTGCCGCCTCACCGGGGCGAGCAAGGCCTACCTGCTGCTCCGCGATCCCCAGCAGGACATCCTCGGGGACGGCGGCGGCCAGGACGATCTGCTGCGCAGGGAGGCCGGCCGCCTCCTGGGCACCATCGGCCAGCGCGGCTGGCAGGCCACCACCATCGGAGTGGAGGACCTCCAGGGCGGGGAGGGCTCCGGCCCGCGGCGATCCCTGCTCGTCGTTCCCCTGCAACGGAACGCGCCTTTCCCCGGTCTGGTGCTGATCGACAAGGAGAGGCTGCATCCCCTCGACGGGTGGTCCTTCTCGGAGTTCGACGCCCTCTTCGTGCGCCGTCTGCTCCCCTTCCTGGAATGGCGGCGCCGGCAGACCGGCGAGGGCGAGGCTCGGGCCCCGGTTCCGGTTCCGTCGGGCCCGACCCCGGCTCCGCAGCCCCAGGCCCCGGCAGTCCTGCCCGCTCCCGAACTGCAGGCGGTCCTGCGCAGGGAAATGGACCGCTGCGACCGCTACCACACCTGCCTGGGCCTGGCGGCCTTCCGCCTGGAATGGACGGGTGACCGGCCCCTGGACCTCTCCGGACTGGTCCGCGATCTCGAACCCTACCTGCGCTCCTCCGATTACGTGTTCCCTCACCGGGACGACACCGTGCTGGTCCTGGTGCCCGAGGACGTCCAGTCGCTGCCCAAGCTGCAGGACCGGGTGGAGGGGATCATCCGCCGGCTGTCCGGCCGGCAGGACCTCACCCTGCGGAGCGCGGCGCGGCCCTATCCCGGAGGGGCCGCCAGCATCACCCAGTTGCTGGAAGCGGTCCTGGGCCAGGTCGCCTGAGCCGCCTGCGCGTATTTCGCGCGGCGGCCCTGCTGCCGGTTGACGGGGCCGGGTGACCTGCTTTACCTTGCCTGTCGGTCACTTCCCGTTGCGAACCACCGCCCGACCAAGGAAACCCATGCCCGGCAACATGGCCAGCCAGCCGCAGCCTACTCCGAAGATCCTCGTCCTCGATGACGCCACCATCGACCGGATCGCCGCCGGCGAGGTCATCGAACGCCCCGCCTCCGTGATCAAGGAACTCGTGGAGAACGCCCTCGACGCCGGGGCGTCCCAGATCGGCATCACCTTCCAGGACGGGGGCCTGACCAGCCTGGTGATCGAGGACGACGGCCACGGCATGCCCTTCCAGGACCTGCCCCTGGCCTTCGAGCGCCACGCCACCAGCAAGATCACCACGGCCGCCGACATCATGCGCGTCGCCAGTTTCGGGTTCCGCGGCGAGGCCCTGGCGAGCATCGCCTCGGTCAGCCGGGTGCGCTGCGTCTCCCGCTGCGCTGCCGAAGAGACCGGCGGCATGATCGAGATCGCCGGCGGCGACCTCCTGCGCCGGGAGCCCGCGCCCCGCAACCGGGGCACCACCATCACGGTCAGCGACCTGTTCTTCAACACCCCGGCCCGGCGCAAGTTCATGAAGACCGCCCAGGCGGAGAAGCGCGCCGTCATCAAGCTGCTGACCAAGCTGGCCCTGGCCCACCGGGAGATCCGCTGGCTGGTCAAGGCCGACAAGGACGTGGTGATGGACCTCCGCGCCGCGCCGTCTTTGACCGACCGGGCCCGGGACCTGCTCGGAGCCTCCGTCACCGCCCACCTCGCCAGGTTCGAGATCGAAAAGGGGGGATTCAGCATCCGGGGACTGGCCTCGCGGCCCACGTGGACCCGCGGCAACCGCGACCAGCAGTTCCTCTTCATCAACCGGCGCCCGGTCGAAAGCGCAGCCCTGTCCCAGGCCATCGTCCAGGCCTACAAGGAAGTCATTCCTCCGGGTCGGCACCCCGTCGTGCTGGCGTTCCTGGAGATCCCCGCCGGAGAGGTGGACGTCAACGTCCACCCGGCCAAGACCGAGGTCCGCCTGCTGCTGGAGCGGGAGATCTTCAGCCTCCTCAAGAACAGCCTGCAGGAAGGGCTCAGCCTGCGGGACGCCGCTGCCATGCGCCCCTGGTCCGGTCCGGGAGAGGACCTCGACGATCCCGCGGGCGAGGCGGCCGGCCAGAGGATCGCCGCGGCCCAGGACGACTTCCTGCGCCAGCACTTCCAGCGCGGGGGATCGGCCGGGTACGAGTACAGGGGGGTCCCGCGCGGGCAGGGGGAACTATTCGGGGTCTCCGCCCTGCGCGGGGGGTCCTCTGCCGGGGACGGCGGGAGCCAGGAAATCTCGGCGGCGGAATCGTCCGATCATCTGCCTCTCCACTCCGCCCCGTTCTGGCAACTCCATCGGACCTACATCGTGACGCAGATCCGGGGCGGGCTCGTGCTCATCGACCAGCACAACAGCCACGAACGCATCCTCTACAACGAGGCGCAACGGGCTCTGGCCGGACGGGAACGTGGCGTGCCCACCCAGCAGCTGCTGTTCCCCGCCCATCTCGAGCTGACCCCGGGTCAGGTCCAGGCCTGGCAGACCCACAGCGATCAGCTGGCGGCGATGGGCTTCACCATCGAGCCGTTCGGCGGGCAGAGCATCCTGGTCCAGGGCATCCCTGCCAGCCTGAAGAACTGGAACGAGGGCCAGCTCCTGCTCGACATCCTGGACGACCTGGCCTGGGACGACAAACCGAGCCAGGAGAACCAGGTCGATCTGCTGGCCAGCTACGCCTGCCACGGCGCCGTACGGGCCGGCGAACCGCTGACCGTGCCGGAAATGCAGAACCTGGTGGACCAGCTGTTCGCCACCGACACGCCCCTGTCGTGTCCCCACGGGCGGCCCACCCTCATCCAGTTCTCCCTGGCCGAGCTCGAGAAGCGCTTCGGGCGGACCTGAGGATGGCCGACCGCCGGCGGTCCATCGTCTGTCTGGTCGGTCCCACCGCCGTGGGCAAGACCGCCCTGGTCGCCCGCCTCGCCGCTGAATTTCCCATCGAGGTCATCAGCCTGGACAGCCGCCAGATCTACCGCGGCCTGCGCATCGGCACGGCCCAGCCGACGGCCGCGGACCTGGCGGCCTGCCCCCATCACCTCGTCGATTTCCTGCCCTGCGACCGGACCTACGACGCCATGCGCTTCCGGGAGGATTTCCAGCGGGTCTGGACGGAGATCCACGGCAGGGACCGCATCCCCGTCCTGGTCGGGGGCGCGGGCTTGTACCTCAAGGGCCTGGAGGAGGGGTTCCTCGAGATCCCCGGCCATCTGAAGGCCCGCCTCCCCGGGATCCGGGCGGGCATCGAGGAACTCGATCCGGCGACCCTCGCCGGGCGGTTGGCGGCGGTGGACCGGGAATCCGCCGATCGCCTGCACCCCAACGACCTTTATCGCCGGCGCAGGGCCCTCGAGATCCACGAGCTGACGGGGATCCCCATGAGCCGCTGGATGGCCGAACAGCGTCCGGACCCCTGCCTCGGGTTGGATTTCCGTGTTTTCCTCCTGCAGCGGCCGGTTGCCGAACTCGACGAGAGGATCCGTCTGCGCACCGCGGCCATGCTCGCGGGCGGCTGGGTGGAGGAGACCCGGGAGGCCCTGGCCGCCTATCCTCCCGGCTGCCCGGGCCTGCGATCCATCGGCTATCCCGAGGTCATCGCCATGATCCAGGGGAGGAAGACCCCCGCCGATGCGGAGCAAGCCATCGTCCTGGCCACCCGCCAGTACGCCAAGCGGCAGCGGACCTGGTTCCGGAAGCTGGTCGCCGTCGGCCGGGGCCGGCCGGAGGAGGGGCGGTTTCAGGACGCGATCCGCCAATCCCTAGGGGAATGAGGGCTTTCATCCCCACCCGGCCCGCTCCTGTTTTTGATTTATCAAATGCATTGAGGATTCATTTTTCCTCCGGTTTTTCCCAAAAATTTTCCTTCCTTACAAAAAATTCTATTCCAAGAGAATGTTTTCTATGGTAAAGTCATGAATTGGATAGCAAATCGCCCAATCTGAGGTAAGCACCATTGCGTCAAGCTCGACCTCACCAGTGGTTTGCACGAACAACGTCCGAGCGCTAGCTCGCCCCCGCAAGGAGAATCACACCATGAAGAAGTCTGTAATGCTTCTCGCCGCCATGCTGATCGCCACCTCGGCCTTCGCCGTCGTCGATCCCGACACCGACATGCTCGGCCTGTACTTCGACACGACCGCCGACGTCGTCTGCACGACGGCCGCTCCCCTGGCTCACGTTCCCGCTTACGTGATCTACACCAACCCCTCGCTCACGTCGATCCGCGGCTTCGAGTGCAAGGTGTCCTACGTCGCCGGCGACAACAACACCAGCATCAGCGCCACCTTCCCGACCAGCACCACGGACGTCGGCAACAAGACCGCTCCCAACTTCAACTTCATCGCCGGCTTCGCGAATCCGCTGCCGACCTCCGAGGCCACCGTCCTGGCGATTCTGGACATCTTCTACCTGAACTTCTCCGGCTCCCCGATGGACTTCTACGTCGGCGCCGCGGTTCCCTCCTCCAGCGAACTGGGTCTGCCCATGGTGCTGCGGAGCGACTTCAGCGAGATGAACATCGGCACCTCCACCGAGGGTGGCCTGGCCGCTCAGCTGAACGGCGCCTGCGGCGTGGTCGAGAACGAGGATGCCAGCTTCGGCGCCGTGAAGGCTCTCTTCCGGTAGATCCGAGCGATATCCGTGGGCGCTTCGCCCCGCCCACAAGGGAAACGGCCCTGCGCGAGCAGGGCCGTTTCTCGTCGGCGGTTTCGCGGAGCCGTTCAGCCCCGCTTCCTGGTGACCGCACCCGAACGGCTCCCGAACGGCAACTGGCGGACACGCAAAAGGCCGGAGCATCCCCGGCCTTGCAACTTCCTTGATTTTTGAAAGATTGGAGCGGGCTACGAGGCTCGAACTCGCGACCCTCAGCTTGGGAAGCTGATGCTCTACCAACTGAGCTAAGCCCGCTCCGTGGCAGGGAAATTACGCTGCCGGGAGCCGCCTGTCAACCCGGCTTCGCGCAGGGGAGGAGGCCTTGCCAAACCCCGCCTGGTGTGGTTCCTTGTCCCGATGATCCAGCTCGTCAAACCCTTCCCGGCGCCCCTCGACCGCCTCTACGGCTGGCGGCCCGGCGACCAGGTCACCCACCTCGACGGCAAGCCCCTCGAGGACATCCTCGACCTGTACTACTACACTCCCGAAACCGGGCGCACCGAGCTGCGGCTGCTCCGCCGGGACGGGGAAGAGGTCACCGTGCACCTGGACCCCGGCGACATCGGGGCGGTGACCTCCTGCTTCGCGCCCATGGAGTTCAAGACCTGCGCCTGCGACTGCGTGTTCTGCTTCATCGACCAGAACCCCGCCGGCATGCGGGACTCCATCTACGTCAAGGACGAGGACTATCGCTTCAGCTTCCTCTACGGGAACTACATCACCCTGACCTCCCTCGGCAGGAACGGGCTCGAGCGGATCATCCGCCAGCGGATGTCGCCCCTGTACGTCTCCGTCCACGCCACCGACCTGGAGGTGCGCACGAGGATGCTGGGCATCAGGAAGCGCATCGATCTGCTGGCCATCCTGAGGAAGCTGGCCGACGCCGGCATCGAGGTCCACACGCAAGTGGTCCTGTGTCCCGGCTGGAACGACGGCCCGGTTCTCGAGCAGACCTTCCGGGACCTCCTGGCCCTCGCGGCGCCGCACGAGGAAGGGGACAGCCCGTTCACGGCCGTCTCCCGGCGCGGCTACGGTTACGAGAGTTTCCCCGACGAGGAAGAGGACGCGGATGAGGACGTGGATTGGGCCGTTCTCGCCGGCCTTCCGATCCCGGGGGAGGATGATCCTGCCCCCGCCGTCGGCGGCGTGCGTTCCCTCGCCATCGTTCCGGTAGGACTGAGCGCCCACCGCGAGGGCCTGACCCGTTTGGACCCGGTGACTCCCGGGCTGGCCCGCGAGGTCATCGGCCAGGTCGCCGGGTGGCAGGAGGAGGCCTCCCGGACCGTGGGCTACAACTTCGTCTACCTCAGCGACGAGTTCTACCTCCAGGCCGGGGTCCCCTTCCCGCCGACCGGGTCCTACGACGGATTCTACCAGGTGGACAACGCCATCGGGCTCACGCCGCGGCTGCGCGACCTGTGGGCCGAGGAACTGGAGTGGGCCGCCGAGGACGGCGACCTTCCCACCCGACCGGTGACCGTGCTGACCGGCGAACTCGCCGCCCGGGCCTGGTTGCGGGAGTTCACCCCCGTGCTCGAAGCGGCCGGCTGCCCCGCGGTCGAGGTCGTCGGGGTCCGCAACACCCTCTATGGTCACACCGTCACCGTCGCCGGATTGCTCGGCGGCGACGACCTGCGCCGGGCCCTGCGCTCCCTTCCCGCCGATCCGGCGCGCACCGTCCTGCTCTCTCCGCGGGTGTTCAACAGCGACGGGCTCACCCTCGACGGACTGACCCTCGCCGAACTGGGAAGGGGGCTCGCCCACGAGATCCTGGTGGCCGAGGAGGACGGCTTTGTTGATTTCTGGAGCCGTCTGGGCTAGTTTCTGGCCGGATGACCCCCATCCGTCGGTTCCTTCTTCCCGGGAGATCCATCTTGGCACTGCGCACCGTGGCCATCGTCGGCCGCCCCAACGTGGGCAAATCGACCCTGTTCAACCGCATCATCGGTGAACGGCGGAGCGTCGTGCACGAGACCGCCGGGGTGACCCGCGACCGGGTCGCCGAGACCACGGACTGGGCCGGCCATCCCTTCATCCTCCTGGACACCGGCGGCATCATCCCGTTCGGGGAGACCGTCAGCGAATTCGACGCGGTGGTGACCGAGATCGCCCGGAACGCCATCGACGAATCCGACCTGGTCCTGTTCCTGGTGGACGGCAAGGTCGGACCCATGGCCTGGGACGAGTCCATCGCGCGGGACCTGCGCCGGACAGGCAAACCGGTCGTCCTGGCCGTCAACAAGATCGAGAAGCCGGCGGAAGAACTGGCGGTCCACGAGTTCCACGCCCTGGGCCTGGGCGACCCCCATCCCATCAGCGCCCTGCACGGGCAGGGGGTGGGCGACCTTCTGGACCTGATCGTCGAAGGATTCCCCAGCCACGAGGTGGAGACCCCCTGCGATTGCAAGGTGGCCATCCTCGGGCGTCCCAACGTGGGCAAGTCGTCCATGCTCAACATCCTGACCGGCCGCAACGACGCCCTGGTCAGCGAGATCCCCGGCACCACGCGGGATTCCATCCACACCGATCTGAAGTGGCACGGCAAGACCATCCGGCTCATCGACACCGCCGGGCTCAGACGCAAGTCCAAGGTCCAGGAAGCCGTCGAGGTGTTCAGCAACATGCGCACCATCCGGGCCCTGGAAATGGCCGACGTCGTGGTCTTCATGGTGGACGCCTCCACCGGTGTGGTCACCCAGGACTCCAAGATCGCCGGCCTCATCCATGACGCGGGCAAGGGCGTCGTGGTGGCGTTCAACAAGTGGGACCTGATCCCCGACAAGGAGACGAACACCCACAAGGACCACTGGGAGGAATTCCTGCGCGAGGTGCCATTCCTGTCCTACGCGCCCTGGTTCACCCTCAGCGCCCTGACCCGGCAGAGGACCGGCAGGATCCTGGAAACGGTCTGGCAGGTCCACGAGGAACGCAGCAGGCGCATCCCCACGAGCAAGTTGAACGACTTCCTGGAGAAGACCGCCCAGCTCCAGCAACCCAGGTCCCACGGGGGCGGGGTGGGGAAGATCTACTACGGCACCCAGGTGGACAAGGAGCCCCCGACCTTCATGTTGTCCGTGAACGAGCCCCGGTTCTTCGCCAGGAATTACCTGCGGTTCCTCAACAACCAGCTGCGCAAGGAATACGGCTTTACCGGAAGCCGCATCTTTGTCAAACTGAAGAAGCACTAGGAGTCCCTGGAACTGGACGTGGACCGAGAGGCGCCCATGCTGCTCATCATCTTTCTCCTCATCGCCTTCGCCCTGGGGGCCGTCCCCTTCAGCTACCTGATCGGCAAGCGCGTCAAGGGCATCGACCTCCGCCAGCACGGCAGCGGGAATCTGGGTGCGACCAACGTCTTCAGGACCCTGGGCCCCTGGTGGGGCGGCCTGTGCCTGCTGCTCGATCTCGCCAAGGGCGCCGCGGCCGTGGGCCTGATGACCTGGCTGGTGAGCACCTGGCCCGAGGGCGAACCGACACCCTTCCGCATCACACCCGACCTTTTCCGCATCTTCGCGGGCTTCCTGGCCGCCCTGGGCCACACCTTCAGCCCGTTCGTCGGATTCCACGGGGGCAAGGGGGTCGCCACCACCGGAGGAGCCTTCGCGGTCCTGGCACCCTACCCGGTGATCCTGGCCACCGTCGCGTTCCTCGCGGTCCTCGCCTCCACGCGGCTCGTCTCCCTGGCCAGCATCACCGCCGCATCGGTCCTGCCCGTGGCCGTCCTGTTCTTCGAACTGACCCGGGGGCGGCCCAGCCTGACCATCATCGCGTTCGTCTTCCTGACCTGCGGCTGGGTCGTCTTCAGGCACCGTTCCAACATCGTCCGCCTGCAGAACGGGACCGAAGCCAGGATCGGCTCCAGGAACGGGGACAAGGCCGCCCCCGGAGCGGGCGGCGACCGCCCCTCGGACACGGCAGGAGGCCCCGAATGAAGGCCGCCATCCTGGGCACCGGGAGCTGGGCTTCGGCTTTCGGCAAGCACCTGACCCACAAGTGGGAGAGGGTCGTGCTCTGGGGCATCGAGGCCTCCCAGATCGACAGCATCAACAAGACCGGAACCAATCCCGCGTTCCTCGGCGACATCACCCTGCCCCCCAACGTTCGCGCGACCCTGGACCTGGACGACGCCCTCCACCAGGCGGAGGCGGTTTTCGTGGTGGTCCCGAG
The DNA here is from genome assembly GCA_050174015.1 of Candidatus Krumholzibacteriia bacterium. Lineage (GTDB taxonomy): Bacteria > Krumholzibacteriota > Krumholzibacteriia > LZORAL124-64-63 > LZORAL124-64-63 > JAHJTW01. Next base: position 13,588 of record JBFXKG010000037.1, on the reverse strand, counting down.
CCAGGCCGTCCGGGCGGTGGTCAAGCAGGCGGCGGGCAGCGCGGCGCTCAAGCCAGGGGCGCCCCTGATCAGCCTGGCCAAGGGGTTCGAGGTGAGCACCCTGAAGCGCCTCAGCGAGGTCATCGCCGAGGAACTGGAGGCGGCCGGACGGCTGGCCGACCATCCCGTGGCGGTGCTCCTTGGCCCCAGCCACGCCGAGGAGGTCGCCCGCGAACTGCCGACCGCCGTGGTTCTCAGCGGCTGCGCCAAGGCCGACTGGAGTCGTTGGCAAGGCCTGATTTCCGGGCCCTTCTTCCGGGTCTACACCAACGACGACACCGCCGGGGTCGAGATCGCCTCCGGCTTCAAGAACATCATCGCCCTGGCGGTTGGCATGGCCGACGGCCTGGGGGCGGGGGACAACACCCGCGGCACCCTCATGACCCGCGGGATGAGCGAGCTCGCCCGCCTGGGCTCCGTTCTCGGCGGCCGCACCGACACCTTCTTCGGACTGGCAGGGATCGGCGACATGATCACCACCTGCATCAGCCGCCATTCCCGCAACCGCAACTTCGGCGAGGCCGTCACCCGCGGCGATCGCTCCCCCCAGCAGGTGCTGGCCGACTCGGTGCAGGTCGTCGAGGGGGTCCACATGGCCCAGGCCGCCTTGAAGTTGAGCGAGAAGTTCGGGGTTGAACTTCCCATTACCAAACAGGTTCACGATGTGTTATTCTCCGGGAAACCTCCCCGCCAGGCGATGCGCGAACTGATGGAACGGGAACTGCGCACGGAACTGGATTGAGGGACCGGCCCAGGGAGCGGCGCATGTCACAGGTCCAACCCGAAAAGCTCTACTACTCGATCAGCGAGGTGGCCAAGCTGACGGGCGTCAAGGCGCACGTCCTGCGCTACTGGGAGTCGGAGTTCCCCACCCTGCGCCCGCGCAAGACCCGCACCGGCAGCCGCCGCTACCGTCAGCCCGACATCGACGAGATCCTCGCCATCAAGAAGCTCCTCTACGACGAGGGATTCAAGATCGCGGGGGCCAAGAAGATGCGGCGCCAGGCCCATTCGGCTGCCGGGCCTGCCGCCCCGAGCCAGTTGACCCTCTCGTTCGCCGAACTGGACAGCGCCCAGCAGCTGGCCGCCGTCAAGGATGGCCTCACCGAGATCCTGGGGCTGGTCCGGTCCCTGAAACCTGCCGCGCGTGGTGCGGCCAGGAAGGAAGGCAAGGCCTGAAAACAAGTTGCCGCCGGGTCCTATTGTTCCTTGTCCCCGGCAGTCCGGTGTATTAAATTGACCGCCACCTGATCCCCCGGCCGGCGGACGCCGGCACTTCGATCTCGGTCGGGACGTGGCGCAGCCCGGTAGCGCACTTGCATGGGGGGCAAGGGGTCGCGAGTTCAAATCTCGCCGTCCCGACCAATTTTGCCGATTGCGGATGGAGTCACGCCGAGGCGGGGCTCTTTTTTTTGGTTGCTGGGGGAGGGCGCCCCTCGATATTCTCCACGACCAGGAGCCACCGTGTGCCATCCGATCCCGGGGACCGACATCCACCCATGAACCTCGGCGTCATCCTTCCCGCTCTCAACGCCGCCCGCCACCTGCCTGCCGTGGTCGCGGATCTCCGCGCCGCCCAGCCCGGCATCCGGGTCCTGGTCGTGGACGACGGCAGTACCGACGGAACGGCGGCCGCCGCCCGGCAGGCCGGCGCCGAGGTCATCACCCATCCCCGCAACCTGGGGAAGGGCGCCGCCCTGATGACCGGGTACCACTGGGCCGTCCAGACCGGGCTGGAATGGGTCTTCACCATGGATGCCGACGGCCAGCACCTCCCGCAGGACATGCAGGGGTTCCTCGACGCGGTCGCGGGAGGGGGGCTGGACGTGGTGGTGGGGTCCCGTATGGACCGCCCGGCCGACATGCCCTGGATCCGCAAGATGACCAACCTTTTCACCAGCTGGGTCGTCAGCCGCCTGGCCGGATGCAGGATCCCCGATTCCCAGAACGGCTTCCGCCTGTACCGGGTCGCCTGCCTCCCGGACGTCCGCATCAAGGCCACCCGCTACGACGCCGAGTCGGAAATCCTGGTGCGGCTGGCCCGCCGGGGTTACCGTATCGGTTCGGCTCCGGTGACCACGGTGTACGGCGACGAAAAGAGCTCCATCAATCCGCTCGTCGATACCGGCCGCTTCTTCCGGCTCGTCGCCCGGCTCATCTTCACCCGCGATTGAGGAGACACCATGAACCCCGGCGGTTCCGGCCAGAAGCTGAAGCACGTCCTGATCTCCAACGACGACGGCATCGACGCCCACGGGCTGCAGGTCCTCGAGGAGACCATCCGGGGGATGGAGGGATTCAGGGTGACCGTGGTCGCGCCCAGCGACCAGCAGAGCGCCTCGAGCCACAGCCTGACGCTCACCTCGCCCCTGCGCATCATCGAACGGGGCCCGGGGAGGTTCGCGGTCACCGGGACCCCGACGGACACCGTCCTGGTGGCCATCGAGAAGATCCTGCGCAGCGACCCTCCCGACATCGTGCTGAGCGGGATCAACCACGGCCCCAACATGGGGGAGGACGTCATCTACTCGGGCACCGTGGCCGCCGCCATGGAGGGGACCATGTGCGGACTGCCCAGCTACGCCTTCAGCCTTGCGGCCTGGCACCCCACGGACTTCTCGGGAGCGGCGGCGTTCATCCGGCGCTACCTGCCCCGCATCCTGGAGTTCCCCTTGCGCAAGGGATCCCTGATCAACGTCAACATTCCCGACGGTCCGCCGGAGAACATCCTCGGCGTCCGCGTCACCCGCCTCGGCAGCCGGGTCTACCAGAACGTGATCACCGACCAGGTGGATCCCCACGGGCGGCCGTATTTCTGGATCGGGGGCAAGGGGCCCACCTGGGAGCGGGAGACGGGGACGGACTACTGCAGCTGCGAGGAAGGCTACGTCAGCATCACCCCCCTGCTCGTCGATCTGACCCACTACGGTCTGCAGCAGGAGATGAAGCATCTGGAAAGGGACGGATTGCCCGATGAATGATTTCGCCGTCGCCAGGCGACGCATGGTCCGGGAACAGATCGCGGCCGCGGGCATCGCCGACCGCCGGGTGCTCAAGGCCATGGAGCAGACGCCCCGCCACCTTTTCGTGCCCAGGCTGCTGCGCCACCGGGCGCACCAGGCCAGCGCCCTGCCCATCGGGTTCGGCCAGACCATCAGCAAGCCCTTCACCGTGGGTCTGATGACGGCCCTCCTCGAACTCCAGGGTCACGAGCGGGTCCTGGAGATCGGCACCGGCAGCGGCTACCAGGGCGCCATCCTGGCGCGGCTCGCCGCCCAGGTGGTCAGCGTGGAACGCATCGCTCCTTTGGCCCACCGGGCCCGCACCGTCCTGGCCGAACTCGGCTACGGCAACATCTCGGTCCTGGCCCACGACGGCATCTGCGGCCTGGCCGACTACGCCCCCTTCGACGCGATCATGGTCACGGCCTGCGCACCCAGCCTGCCGCCCCACCTGGTGGGCCAGCTGCGGGACGGAGGCCACCTGCTCATCCCCGTGAACAAGGGGCGCGAACAGATCCTCTACCGGTACCAGCGGCAGGGATCCGAAGTGGTCATCGAGCAGTCGGTCTCCTGCAAGTTCGTCCCGCTCCTGCCCGGACTCGCCCACGCCGGCGACGCCGACCACGAGGTGTCCGAGTCCGACCTCGCGGCCGCCGAGGCCGGGGGCGGGGGGGAGGCCGGCCTTGCGTGACCAGTTGATGGAGCACTTCAACCAGCTGCCGGCGCCCCTGGCCGTGTTCTGCATCGCCATGCTGCCCGTCTTCGAACTGCGCGGCGCCATTCCCGCGGGCTACGCCATGGGCATGACCCAGACCTGGCTGATCTACCTGCTGGCCGTCGCGGGCAACTTCGTGCCGGTGATCCCGATCCTGACCCTGCTGGGCCCGGTCGAATGGCGGTTGCGCCGGTTCCGAGTCTGGGACCGGTTCTTCACCTGGCTGTTCCGGAGGACGGTCAGCCGCAGCGACGTCATCAAGAGGTACGAAAGCCTGGGTCTGATCCTCTTCGTCGCCATCCCCCTGCCCATGACCGGCGCCTGGACCGGAGCCATCGCCGCCTATCTCTTCAAACTTCCCTTGCGGATGGCGATACCTTGTATCATTTTGGGCATCCTGATCGCCGGGATCGTGGTCACGCTGGTCTCGCAGGGCGTCATTTCCCTGTGGGGGTGAGGGCCTTCCGGCGAATCGTCTTTTCGGTCGGGGCGTAGCGCAGCCCGGTTAGCGCGCCTGCTTCGGGAGCAGGAGGTCGAGAGTTCAAATCTCTCCGCCCCGACCACCTTCCCGGCTGATGACGCCCCGGCGACGGGGCTTTTTTCATGCCGATTCCCGGGATCACCCACCCGCCGCAACCGGGACTTCCCAGGTTTCGGACCGGCGGTTATGCTTCCCGGATCGGTCCAGGACCATCGACTCCGGAGGGATCATGACCAGCCAGCAGATCGTCCGCGACGCCATCCGCGCCATCCCCGACTTCCCCAAGCCGGGCATCCTGTTCCGCGACATCACCCCGGTCATGGAGGATCCCGCCTCCTTCGCGGCCGCCGTCGCCGGCCTCGAGGAACTCCTCGAAGGGATCGAGTGGAACGCCATGGGGGCCATCGAGTCCCGTGGCTTCGTCTTCGGCGCTCCGGTCGCCCTGCGGGCGGGCCGGCCCCTGGTCCTGCTGCGCAAGCAGGGCAAGCTGCCCGGGCGGACCCTGGCCGCCGCCTACGCCCTGGAGTACGGCGAGGCCGTTCTGGAGATGCACGTGGACAGCCTGGAACCCGGAGACAGGGTCGTCCTCATCGACGACCTGCTGGCCACCGGGGGGACCGCGGCGGCGGCCGCGGCGCTGGTGGATAAAGCCGGTGCGGAGGTGGCGGCCTTCGTGTTCCTGGTGGAGCTCGACGACCTGAAGGGACGGGAGAAGCTGGCCCCGCTGGGCCCGGTTTTTTCCCTTGTGAACTACTGACAGCCCGTCTATTTTGGGCAACCGCACCACTGGGTGCCCCCGTAGCTCAGCCGGATAGAGCACCAGATTCCTAATCTGGGGGCCGTGGGTTCGAATCCCGCCGGGGGTACCATCCCCAACCGAAGCGTTTCCCACCCAGCCTCGACGCGAAGCCGGATCAGGGCGCGAGCACCTCGCCCACCACGCTGGCGGCGTTCGCCCAGTCCGGCCGGCCGGGCGGGGTTTCGCCTTCATCCTTCTTCCAGAACCACAGGTCGAAGTGCTCCGTCCGGTCCGCCATGGCGTGATGGGCCAGGAACGCCTGCTGGAATTCGGGGGTGAAGATGGGCTCGTGCGGCGGGTACCAGTTCACCTTCGCGAAGGGGACCTGCTCCCGGGGCACCAGCCACACGTCCACAACGCCCTGGCCCAGGGCTTCCTGGGTGGCGGGCGGCAGGGGCCGTCCGGCGAGGCAGCAGTCCATGACCGAGATGGGGTCGATCAGGACGGGGTGATCGGCGAAGACCAGCAGGGGCCGGATCCAGGTCCAGCGGAAGCTGGCGTTCTCCCCTCCGCAGGCCATGCCGATGTCCAATCCCGGATACTTCGCCATGATGCCGCGCACCTCGGCGGCCAGCCCAGGCGCCTGTTCCTGCTGCCAGGCCACCAGCATGGCCGCCCGGTACTCGCTGACCAGCCCCGCTATGGCGATGGTCAGGGCCGCCCCGGCCAGCATGCCGCGGGCCGGAACGCGCCGCGAGTAGGGGAGGGCGCGATCGGCCGGACCAGCCGAACTCCAGACCAGGGCAGGCACGAAGGCCATGATCGGGACCAGGGGCAGCAGGTGGACCGGACCGGCGCCCGGTTTGGCCGCCAGCACGAGCACCGGCCCGAGGGACAGGAACACCGACAGGAGCAGCCCTTCCTGTCCTCGCCAGATCCCCCGCCTGAAGCCCGTCCGGGCCGCCAGGCCCAGAAGGGGCAACAGGAGCAGGAAGGTGAACCGCAGGTTGAGCCCCAGATCCTGCATCGTCAGGCCGTGCAGGGTGGCGTTCTGCAGCCAGGTCAGGTAGTTCAGGAACGAGATCCGGGGATGCAGCAGGAACGGCGCAGCGACCACCAGCATCGAACCGGCCAGGATCCACACCAGGCTCCTGCGGCCCCAGCTGCGGTAAGCCAGGTACAGGATGGGCAGGAAGTACAGCCCCCCGTGGACCTTGAGATTGATCGCGAAGCCCATGACGGCCGCCAGACCCGCCACACCGAGGCGGGGTCCGGCCCGGCGCACGGTGAAGATCCCGAACGCGGCGGCGAACACGAGCAGGGAATCCGGGCGCACGAGATAGATCCCGAAACCGTGGGACCAGAACAGGAGGATGGCGCACCCGGTCACCGCCCAAGGCAGCGGGTCGTTCCGCCTGCGGCTCACGGCGGCGAAGAGAAGGAGGATGCTGGCGACTCCGGCCAGGAACGAGGCCGCCTTGGCCGAAGCCAGGGTGGGGCCGAGGACCTTCAGGAACAGACCGTTGGTCAGGAAGACGGAGGGGCCGTAGAGGACGCTGTACTGCTGCGCACCGTCGATGGGGTGGTAGAGTTCCTGGCCCTGCTCGAGCAGCCATGAATTGCTGGTGACCAGCGGTTCCACCTCGCCGGCGAAACCCTCGAGGGTCAGATACCACAGGCCGATCCCCAGGAAGGTCACGGCCAGCAGGCAGCCGCCCACCGTCACCAGCCGACGGTGACGGGCGGACCAGCCCGGCAGCCAGGCGGGGCGCCACCAACCGAGGAGGGCCGCCAGCCCGCCCAGCAGGAAAAACGCAACCAGCACCTGACGCGAGAGCAGGATGCCTAGGTCGAGGATCGTGCGAATCATTACCAACGAGCCGGTTGTCGACACCTCGCCGGGTGTGGTCGGTATAGGCTGTGGGGAGGCGAGGGCCCCACATCCGATATCGGTTTGATTGTCCCATTTTTCCGGAGAAAACTCAACAGGTTTGACCAAAAGGCATTAAAAAGTCATGAAATTGAAAAATAAACACTTAAATCTTAGGTCTGAGAAACGAGATGAACCCCAGCTCGCGCATCCTGGCCAGGAAGAGACAGATCCGGTGGTGGACGTGATCGGCGTCCTCGGGAAAGCGGCCTTCCCACCCTTCGGCCATGCTCCTGATGGCGGTTTCGCCGTCGATCCGGCTCCAGATGAAGGATCCCCGGGGATCGAGCGGAACCCTGACGAACTTCTTGTCTTCCGGCAGCAGGGGCTGCAGGATTCTGCCCCAGACCGGGCCAGAATACCGCGGCTGGAGCAGGATGATCCGGTCGGGGCTGCCGTCGGGGTCCGTGGCCACCCGGGCCTGGGGCACCAGGTCAAGCATGTCGACCCCTTCCCATTCCCCCTTCAGCTTTTTCACCAACTTGCCGATCAAGCGGGGGGACGGCATTGCGGGAGACCTTTCCTGGATGACCGGCGGCTGAAAAGATTGGCGGATCCCCACCCATGTGGTTTACTGGATCCAGCAAGGGGAGGAGCACACGATGGACCAATCCGTGACCGTCCGTGATCGCTGGCTGGGCGCCGTCTGCTATCTTTCGGTCTTCGTCCTGGTGCCCTGCCTGGCCCCGGAGAAATCCGCGTTCCTGGCCCGCCATTGCCGCCAGGGCTTCGCGCTGTTCTGCATCGAGATCCTGGCGCTCCTGCTGATCCTCATCATCGACGCCACCCTCGGGCTGATCCCGCTGCTGGGATTCCTGGTGGTCATCCTGCTGCGTCTGGTGCTCTTCGTCCTGTTCCTGTCCCTGTCGGCCCTGGGCTTCGCCAAGGCGCTGTTCGGCGAGGAGTGGCGGATTCCCTACCTGGACGAGCTGGCCGAGCGCATCCCGATCGAACAATCCTGAGCCAACTCCATGGACCCCAGTAGTTTGAGTCCTGTCACCTCAACAATTGCGTATAATGTATATTATGTTAACTAATCGAAAAATGTCCCTAGGAAGCCCCATCCTCCCGGCACAACCTCAGGATCGCCTGCTCGAAGACGGCCCCTTCCCTGAGCGGGCTGTTCTTCATCTGGCGATCGCACTCGAGCGCTTCGATCTGCCCCCGAGCCATGCCCCTCACGCCCATGTTGTCGATCATGCCTTTCAGGTACCGGAACGACCAGGGACTCTGTCCCGTCAAGGCGCCGATCTCCTGGTCGGTCATGCCCTCGTCCTTGGCATGTTGCAGCAGGTATCCCCGGCGGATGCGGTTCAGGACCAGCGGGGCGATCTCGTACGGGGATCGGCCCCATTCGGCCAGGCGGTACCAGGTCTTCAGCACGTCCCCGGCGCGGCCTGGCTGCAGGAACTCGGTGATCTCGTATCCCTTGAGTTCGGCCTGGTCCATGATCACGGCGTTGAGCTCGGCCACGGTCAAGGCCTCGCCGCGGTCCTCGAACAGCAGCGCCAGCTTGTCCAGCTCGTTCTTGATGCTGAGAAGGTCGTCGCCCAGAAGATCGCCCAGCAACTGGGCCTGATCGCGGTCCAGCGGCAACCCGAGCCTGCCGGCGGCCTTGAGGATCCACTGGATCAGGTTTTCGCCGGTCGGAGCCGTAAATTCAAAAAAATAACCGGCTTCCAGACAGATCTTGACCCATTTTTTGCGGCGGTCGGCCTTGGGCGTGGTCAGGATCAGGATGGTCTCGGGCACCGGATTCCCGAGATACTTCTCCAGATGGTCGGCGTTTTCCTGGCGGTCCAGCACTCCCCCGGCGTGCTTGACGTAGACCACCTGGCGTCCGCCGAGCATGGGCAGGCTCAGGGCCTGCTGGAGGATCCGGGCAAACGGGACCTGCTCGCCGTCGAAGACGTGGTCGTTGAACGCACCGGCTGGTCCGAGGGCATCCTTGCGGATCTTGGCGACCACGCCTTCGATCCGCAGGGAGTCCTCCCCCGCCAGGACGTAGACGGGACGGAACTTGCCCGTCTTGAGATCCTGGGCGACGATGTCGTCGAGCCCGGGAGTCGTTCCGGATTTGCCTTTGCCGGCCTGAACCATGCTTACCAGTCCTCCACGACCTGGGCCAGGATGTCCCTGACGATCTGATCGATGGCCTCGACCTTGGCCGTCTCCTCGCTGGTCCCCTGGGGATCGTCGAGCACGTAGTTGCCCACCCCGGTGAACTGCTTCTCGCTGAACTTGGCGTCCCCGGTGGCCTTGACGACGAAGCTGAGAACCACAGCGACCTGGACCTGGTATTCGGTCACGGTGAGATCCCCGCGGGCGAAGGCCTCCTTGAGCTCGTACTGGACCACGCGGCCGGAAATGATACTGTCCGCAGCCTCTTCGCCCACCACCTTCAGGGTGTTGTCGGCCTGGATGGCGGCGATGATCAGGTCGGTCAACTCGGTGCCGATGCTGGGTTCGGGGGTCTGGTTCTCCAGGTATTCCACCGCGACCCGCTTGAGCGACTCGTCGACCCGGCCGCTGCTGGCGGAATACACCCCGCATCCGGTCGATCCGAACCAGGCGAACAGGATCGGCCCAAGGACGAGGCCGGTCAAAACGCGTCGGCGGGCGGTCATGTCCACTCTACTCCTTGATCTTGTACTGGCGCATCCGGTACCTGAACTTGTCCCGGTTCAACCGCAACAACCGCGCGGCGCGGCTCTGGTTCCCCTCCGCGTCCGCGAAGGCCTTGCGGACCAGGGCCTCCTCGAGTTCCCCCACGATTCCCTCGAGGTCGATCCCCGCCCTGGGCAGGGGGCGTGCGAGGGCGGCGTCGATCCGGTCGGCGAGCCCCTGTTCCGAGGCGGCGTCGGGCGCCACCAGGATGTGCTCCTTCAGGAGCACGGGTCCGTCCTCGAGCAGGACGGCCCGTTCGATGAGGTTCTTGAGCTCCCTGATGTTCCTGGGCCAGTGGTGGCCGAGGAGCGCTTCCTTCGCCTCCGGATGGATCTCGCGGAACCGCTTGCCGAAACGCTCGTTGAACAGGCCCACGAAGTACTCCGCGAGGGGCAGGATGTCCTCGGGCCGCGAGCGCAGCGGCGGCAGGTTCAACTGGACGACCTTCAGGCGGTAGAAGAGATCCTCCCGGAACAGCCCCTGCTTCACGTATTCCGCGAGGTTGCGGTTGGTGGCCGCGATGATGCGGACGTCCACCTGGATGTCCTGGGTGCCTCCGACCCGCCGGAAGATCGTCTTCTCCAGGACGCGCAGGAGCTTCACCTGGACCTGCAGCGGCATCTCGCCGATCTCGTCGAGAAAGACCGTTCCCTTGTCCCCCAGTTCCAGCAGTCCGTTCTTCCGGATCACCGCGTCGGTGAAGGCCCCCTTTTCGTGCCCGAACAGTTCGCTCTCCAGGAGAGTGTCCGACAGGGAGGCGCAGTTGATCTCGAGGAAGGGGCCGTCGGCCCGGGAGGAGGACCGGTGGATGAGGTTGGCGATCACGTCCTTGCCGACCCCCGACTCCCCCAGGATGAGCACGGTGCTGGTGTGGCCCCGGGTGATCCTGGCGATGGTGTCGTAGATGTCGCGAAGGACCGGGGAACGGCTGGGAACCACGTTGTCCGATCCGGCGAAGATCCCGGCCGTGCGCTCCTCCTTTTCCCTTTCCCGGCGCCGGGCCGATTCGGCCAGGGCCTTCCGGGTCACCTTGAGCAGCCGGTCGAGTTGGATGGGCTTGTGGACGTAGTCCGCGGCGCTGAGTTTCATCGCCAGCACCGCGGTGTCCGTCTCCCGGTAGGCCGTGACGATGACGACCGGCAGCAGGGGATACTTCTCCTTGATGATCCCCAGGACCTGGACCCCGCTCATGTCCGGCAGCATCAGGTCCAGCAACACCAGATCGGGCTGGGTCTCCTCCAGGATCGCCAGGGCGTCATTCCCGCTCGGGGCGAGTCGCACGTCATACCCCGCCTCGGCGAAGGTCCGGTCCAGGAACTCCAGGATGAGGACATCATCGTCCACGACAAGGATGACCGGCCTCATGACACCTCGGGACAGGGAAACCGCAGGCGCGCCCGCGGCGATGATCACCAGGACTGGGATGCTGCATTATCGTGCGCCGGGGTGAGGCTGGCAAGGCGCGATTCGGGGTCAACGGGAACGGGCGCGCTCGGGCGGACCCGACAGCAGGGTGAACAGGACGATGGCCAGATCGAAGCCGAGGGAACGGCGCCGGACGTAATCCCCGTCGAGGGCCAGGCGCCGCATGACCCCCGCCTTCCCTGCGGCGGGATCATCCTCCAGCCTGGCCAGGTTCAGCAGACCCACCGGCCCCTGCCTGACCCTCAGGAGCGGCGAGCATTGCAGGCGATTGCGGGTGCAGGTTTCCAGGTCGAGGGGCGCAAGGCCTACCAGGGACAACCTCCCCCTCAGAAGGTCGGGCGCCAGGGGCAGCAGGTCCAGGCCGGACCACTCCAGGAACCGGCCCCATCCCACCGGGACCCCGGACCCAGGTCCGGAAACGACCGTCCTGAAGGTCCGCCAGGTGAGCGGCCGTCCGGGCAGGACGACCCGTCGGCGATCCGACCCGATTCCGGGGATGGCCTCACGGCGGCGTTCCGGGCCCACCAGGGCCCGGGTCACCAGGGGCGGCTGGCCGGTCCGGAGCCTGATCCAGAGGGCGATCGGGGGCCCCAGCACCAGGAGCAAGCCGACGCCCAGAAGTCCCGCCAGGACGTCGCCCAGGCGCTTGAGGGGCAGATACAGGGTCGAGCGTCGAGCCGTCACGGAACTTCACCTCCCCCTTGATTGTATCATGAATATTATATTATTTCAATTTCCCAGACAAAATGGTATCATTGTTCAGGTTACCCGGATTCGCCGTTGCCGTCGGGTTCCGCTTGGGCCATTCTGGCTGGCGTCTCCGCGGAACCTTCCGGGAGGATCCGGAACCGGCCGACCAGGTTGACGACCACGGGAGATCTGCTTGCAACTGCCCCGCCGCTTCGTGACCCGATCCTTCGTTGTCCTGGGCTTCTCCATCGCCCTGTATGCGGTCGGCGCCCTGGCCTTCGGCTGGGCCGACATGCGGGATAATCTGCGGGCGGTTCCCGCCGGCGTCCTGGCCATGGTCGGCTTGTTGTCGCTGACAAACTACCTCCTGCGCTACTGGCGGTGGGAGGTCTACCTGCGCAGCCTCGGAGTCAGGATTCCCCTGACCACCTCTCTCGCCGTCTACTTCTCCGCCTACGTCATGGTCATCACTCCCGGCAAGATCGGCGAGGTCTTCAAGGCCGGGATCCTCGGGGAGACCCATGGCGTCAGTCTGGCCCGGGGGATCCCCGTGGTCCTGGCGGAGAGGCTGTACGACTTCCTGGCCGTCCTCCTGCTTGCCATCGTGGGAATCGTCTTCTGGCCGGGGCCCGTCAGCGGACTGGGAACCGGTTTGGCTGCCGCCACTTGCCTGCCCGCCTTCATGCTGCTCTTCAGGCATCGGGGCATCCGCCGCAGGCTGGTCGAGAAGGCGGCGGGCTCGGCCCTCCTGAAGAAGCACCGGCTGGGCCTGGACGAATCCCTGGAATCCCTCGCCCGACTGCTCACCGTGCGGCAACTCGCCTTCTCCCTGACCCTGACCTCCCTGGCCTGGTTCTGCGAATGCCTCGGTCTCTGGCTGGTGTGCAAGGGGTTGGGATTTCCGGTGGGGGTCGGCGAGGCGGTGTTCGTCTATGCCGCCGGCACGCTGGTCGGCTCCCTGTCCTTCCTGCCGGGAGGCCTGGGAGGAACCGAAGCGACCATCATCTGGCTGCTCGGCAAGGTCGCCCTGCCGACCGCCGTCGCGGCCAGCGCGGCCCTGCTGGTGCGGTTGTTCACCCTGTGGCTGGCCGTGGCCCTGGGGCTCGTCGTCTTCCTGGCCGCCCGTTCCCGGTTCCAGGCGCCCGAACCGGAAGGGGAATCGGATCAACGGGCCTGATCGCGGTACCACGCCACGGTCCGCCGCAGCCCCTCATCGAGATCCACCGATCCCCGGTAATCCAGGTGCTCCGCCGCCAGGTCCACCGCCGCCTGGGAATGCCTCACGTCCCCGGGCCGGCCGGCGTCGTATTCCGGATCGAGGTCGGATCCCGTCAGCTCCCGGATCTTCAGGCAGAGATCCTTCACGGTGATCCTCCCTCCGAGGGCGACGTTGTAGGCCCCCCCGCCGGCGCCGGACCGGGCGGCGCAGGCCGCCAGGTTCGCCTCCACCACGTTCTGGACGAAGGTGAAGTCCCGGGACTGCCCGCCGTCGCCGTGGATGACGGGCGCGCGGCCCTCCAGAAAGGCCGTGATGAACTTCGGCACGACCGCGGCGTACTGGCTGGCGGGGTCCTGCCGGGGGCCGAAGACGTTGAAGTAGCGCAGGCCGATGGTGCTCAGGCCGTACAGATCGTTGAACACCGAACCGTAGAGCTCGGAGACGCGCTTGTTGACGGCGTAGGGCGACATGGGCCGGGGCGGCAGGCCTTCATGCTTGGGCAGGACCTCGGTGTCCCCGTAGACCGAACTGCTCGAGGCGTAGACCACGCGCCGGACGCCCCGGCGATGGGCCGCCCAGAAGACCCGCAGGGTTCCGCCCACGTTGTTCTCGTCGCTGGCCAGGGGATCGGCCACGCTGCGGGGGACGCTGGGCAGGGCGGCCTGATGGAAGACGCAATCG
>JBFXKG010000036.1:0-39408 GCA_050174015.1 Candidatus Krumholzibacteriia bacterium | reverse complement strand
CGGGCGGTGGAAACCCCAGCGCTGGGGAAGCAGAGGCGGCATGAATTGAAGTACGCGTACTAGAAAGGAACCCTCTGCCGGCCGAGACCGGCAGAGGGATGACAGCGGACACAATTTCGACGGCACATCAGAAGGTAAACCAGACTCCCGCCTCGGTGGCGTTCTCGCCGAAGGTCCCGAAGCTGGTCAGGCTGTCCCCGTCCCCCGGAGGCGACATCGAGGTGAGCCCCAGACCGTGCTGGAAGGTCAGCCCGAAGCGCTCGGCCAGTCGCACCTCTGCGCCCAGGTTCAGCCGCAGGGCAATCACCGACCAGGTGTCGTCGATGCTGCCTGTGCCGTAGATCCGGTCGTCCAGACTGGCGAAGGTCAGGGCCGGGCGGACGAAGAAGAAGCTGCTCTCGTAGTCGTAAAGGACGAAGGGCACCCCGAACTCCACCCAGAGGCTCGTGGCGCTCTCGTCGCCGAGGTCCTGGGACTCCAGCCCGAGGCCGAAATCGGCGGCGACCTTCTCGGAGAAGAAGTAGCGCAGGCCGACCGGAGCGTCGGAGTTGTTGAAGCCGAGGGCGAACTCCCCGGTGCGGTCGGCGGCCAGGGCCGACCCGGCGGTGAGCAGGGCGGACAGGGTGAAGACAGCCGTGATCTTGCGGATCATGATGGTTCCTTTCGGGTCGGGTAGTTCCTGCAGACGACCAGGTCGTCAGGGAATTCGGGACCAATCTAAAGGGAATCGGAGCAATGTCAAGATTTTGTATAGAAAAAATATATTCAATAAGCATACATGGCGGTGGAGCCACCCCGATCGGTGGGCGCTGGCTTGCTCCAGGTCATCGAACCGTGGGCCGATTCCCCGCCCCGGTCGATTGACCCGGCGATTTCATGGGTGCTAGGATGCCCGCTCCGGCGAATATCCCGCCCCCAAACCGGGTAGTCATACTGGTCCGCAAACATTCCTTCCTTGCCGAGGTGGTCATGAAGAAGTGGATTCCGATTCTGGTGGTGCTGGGTGTCATCGCCGTGGGAATGGCCGGCCTGGTCGGACAGTACAACCGCATGGTCAATCTCGACGAGGCGGTGGCCGGGCAGTGGGGCAACGTCGAGAACGTATACCAGCGCCGCGCCGATCTGATCCCCAACCTGGTGGAGACGGTCAAGGGCTACGCGGCCCACGAGCGGGAGACCCTCGAGGCCGTGGTCAAGGCGAGGGCGGACGCCACCAGGATGGAGGCCCGGCTCACCCCCGAATCCCTGGACGACCCCCAGGCCATGCAGAGGTTCCAGGCGGTCCAGAACGACCTCTCCTCGGCTCTCGGCCGGCTCATGGTGGTTATCGAGAAGTACCCCGACCTGAAGGCGAACGAGGGATTCCGGGACCTGCAGGTCCAGCTGGAGGGAACGGAGAACCGCATCGCGGTGGAACGCCGCCGGTTCAATGAAACGGCCCAGAGCTTCAACACGGTGATCAGGCGGTTTCCCGCCAGCCTGGTCGCCGGCATGTTCGGATTCACCAAGAAGGCGTACTTCGAGGCGGCCGAGGGCTCGGCGGTCGCGCCGAAGGTCGATTTCCATTGATGCGCAGCACCAGGGTGATCCTGTGGCCGGTCCTGTTGCTGGCAGCGGTCGCCTGCACGGTCCTGCCGGCGTCGGGCCGGACGGACGAGTTCCCGCCGCCGCCCCCGCGGCATTTCCACGACGCGGTGGGGCTGGTGGACCATGCGGCGGCCCGGAAGTTCGCGGATGACCTGAACGGGTTCGAGCAGCGCACCGGCATCCAGTTCGTGGTCGCCGTTCTGCCCCGCCATTCCGGGAGCCTGGAAGACCATGTGAACCGGCTCTACGAGCACTGGGGCATCGGTCGAAGGGAAACGCAGCGGGGCGTCCTGTTCGTGGTCTTCCTCGAGCAGAAGGAGAGCCGCATCGAGGTCGGTTACGGTCTCGAGGCGAGCCTGCCGGACGTCGCCGCGGGCCGCATCCTCAGGAACATGGTCAAGATCCCCGCCAGTCCAGCGGAGCGGCGATTCAGCTACGTCATCGGGCAGGTGGCCGCCGCGGTGGCTCCGGGTGATCCGCTGGCAGGGGGAAGCGAATCCCCGCGCAGCCATTCGGCCAGGAATCAAAGGAACACGTCCCTGATCATCGGCCTGATCATCTTCGCGGTGTTCGTCGTGGTCGTCGGAACCACTCTGGCCCGCTTTTTTGGACCGCTGATCGTGGAATCGGGAAAACGAGGCAAGGGATCATCCGGGGGAGGATTCTTCGGCGGCGGGGGTTCCTGGGGCGGCGGGTCATCCGGAGGCGGCGGAGGATGGTCCGGAGGCGGGGGTGGGGGATTCTCCGGCGGTGGGGGCTTTTCCGGCGGCGGCGGCGCCAGTGGAGGTTGGTAGATGGAAACTGGACGAAGCGACCTCCCCCGCCGGTTCTTCAGCCCCGAGGAGCGGAGCCGCATCGCAGCCGCCATCGGCGAGGCAGAAGAGCTCACGTCCGGCGAGATCCGCCTCTACCTGGAGCGGGGCGTCAATGACGGGGCCGCAGATCCCTATGCACGAGCCCGACAGGTCTTCGCCGGGCTGAAGATGCATGAGACGGCTGAGCGGAACGGGGTCCTGATCTACCTGGCCGTGCGTTCGCGCCGGTTCGCCATCGTGGGCGACGAGGAACTCCACAACAGGGTGGGCGAGGGCTACTGGACCGGGATCCGCGACCTGATGGCGGAGGAATTCGCGGATGGACGGTTCACGGAGGGTCTGGTGGCGGCCATCGCCGCCATCGGGGAAAAGCTGGGCCGGCACTTCCCGCACCGGCCCGACGACGTCAACGAACTGCCGGACGACATCGCTTTCTGAGGCGCCGACCCCCGGCCGAAGGCCGGCGCCCGTTCATCCGGTCCCATTCCGGAGGCGGAACCCCTAACGGTCGATCTGGGCCAGCGCCTTGCCGGTGTCGACGGTCTTGCTCCACGCTTCGACGACCGCCGCAGGCCCGGACAGCTCGATGGTGATGTGGCGGACGGTGGTCTTCCCGGCCGCGTCCTGGTCGTCCTGCAGCTCGATCTTGGACAGGGTCCCGGTCTCCTTGAGCTTGACCGGATCGACGTAGATCATGACCTGCGCGTCCTGGCCCTGGTTCTGGAGGGTCTTGAGGGCGATGACACCCGGCTTCTCGAAGACCACCGCATCGGGATCGATGGTGGCGTAGGCCCCGCCGTTGATGGTCACGTACACCCGCACGGGATCGCGCTTGGCTTCCTCGGCGGCCATCTGGTTGCTCATGGCCTTCTGCATCATCTCCTGGGACAGCGTCTGGATGGCCTGGTAGTCCCCCTTGGCCTGGGCCTCCATGATCTTCTTCTTGTACTCGGCTTCGAGCTCCTTCTCGGTCTTCTCGGCCGTCAAGGCGCCGCCCCCCTCGAAGGTGTAGCTGGCCGATGCGTAGACGGGGCGGAAGCCGCCCTTGTCTCCGGTCTGGACGGAGGTCGGCAGCCCGAAATCCTCCTCGCTCTTGGCGTAGCCCACGGGCAGGGGGCTGAGCGACTCCTCGACCGCCACCAGCTTCTTCTTGATGACCGTCACTTCCTGACGGTTCAGATCCACTTCCTTGGCCCGGCTGCCTGAGGGCAGGCAAGCCAGGATGCACAAGGTCACCAGCGCAATGCGATACGACCGCGACATGGCCGTCCTCCGATGCTGCAAGGGGATGTGATCGCGGCGGCGACAGGATCCATGGCGAGCCCGGCGGTTCCCTCCGGAGGAAGTGCGGGCGTCCCTACCTGCCGTCGTCCCGGAATTCCGGCTGAGTTGATAACGCCGGGAGGGGGACGGTGTCAACGGGATTCCGGGCGTCCGGTGGTCCTGCCGTCCCGGACCCGGCCGAGCAGCCGCAACAGGCCGTCCAGGATGGTCAGCGGATGGGGCGGACAGCCCGGGATGAAAAGGTCGATCGGGATCACTTCCCCGGCGCCCGTGCCGGCGTGATCGTTGCCTGCGAACGGCCCGCCGGCGATGGCGCAGGCCCCCACCGCGATCACGAGCTTCGGGTCGGGCACCGCGTCGTAGGTTTTCTCCAGGGCCAGACGCATGTTCGCCGTCACCGGTCCGGTGACCAGCAACCCGTCGGCGTGCCGCGGCGAGGCCACGAACTGGACGCCGAACCGGCCGAGATCCCAGCCGATGGTTCCCAGCACGTTGACGTCCGCCTCGCAGGCGTTGCACCCGCCGGCGCTGACCTGCCTCAGGCGCAGGGAGCGGCCGAACAGGGAACGCAGGCGGCCGTCGAGTCGTTCGGCCAGGCGCACCTCCGCGCAGCCGTTCCCGCCCAGGACCAGATCCTCTCGCAGGCGGACGGCCAGGCGGTGATCGCCCGTCCACGCGATCGCCCCGGCGTTGCATGCCTCGACGCAGGCGGCGCACGACACGCATCGCCCCAGGTCAAGGCGGGTCGGTCCGTCGGGCAGTTCCCGGGTCACCGCAGCGGTGGGACAGACCGGGACGCAGGCCTCGCAACCGGCGGGGCACTTCGCCTGGTCCAGCCGGAGCCCGCCCCCGTGGCGGTCCGGCAGGGCCGGCGGTTTCCCGTCGGGATAGGACATGGTGCGGCAGCCGTTGCGCAGCCGGTGCAGGATGGGGTCAAGGTCGGCCATGGCTCCTCACAGGTCGAATCCGCAGTAGGAGAGGTTGAAGCTCTTGTTGCAGATCGGGAAGTCGGCGATGGCCTGCCCGCGCATCGCCAGGGCCAGGCCCGTCCAGTTGTGGAACGAGGGGTCCACGATCTTGTAGCCCAGGAAGCGGCCGTCCGGGCCGGTGACGGCGATGTGGCAGACCTCGCCTCGCCAGCTCTCGACCAGCGCGAGCGCAAGGCATTCGGGGCGGGGCGGGGCGGAGTCGAGCGCGGAGGGCCCATCCGGCGGCGGGCCGGCGAGCTGCTCCTGGAGGAAGGCGGCGGAAGCCTGCATTTCCAGCCAGCGAACGCGGGCACGGGAGAACACGTCCCCGGCCGGAAGAACGGCCACCGGCGGCGATGCGCAGCCCTGCCGGCCTACCGGATGATCGCGGCGCACGTCGAGGTCCAGCCCCGAGGCCCGGGCGGCCACACCGACCATGCCGATCTCCCGGGCCTGCTCCGCGGTCACGATGCCGACGCCCTCGAACCGGGATCGCGCCGAATGGGACGCCCACAGCCAGTCGGCCGCCTTCATCACCTCGGCGGTGGAGCGTGCCAGACCTTCGGCAAGGAGGTTGCGGCGCGTCTCCTCCAGGTCGTAGCGGCAGCCGCCGGGGCGCACCAGCCGGCGTCCGAACCGGTTGCCGCACACCAGGGCGGTGAGGTTCAGGAAGTCGCCCCTGATCCTCCCGCACGCCGCGGCGGTCGGCAGGTAGGCGACGTCCCCGGCGAGCGCGCCGAGATCCCCGGCATGGTTCGCCATCCGCTCCAGTTCCAGGGCGACGGCCCTCAGCCAGCGGCCCCGCGCGGGGGCCTCGGTACCGCCCAGGGCCTCCAGCACGGACGCATGGGCGGTGGCGTGGGCGATCGTGGCGTCCCCGGCCGTGGCCTCGACCTGGACCATCGTGGCCGGGTGCGGGCCGCCGACGAGTGCGGCCTCGATTCCCCGGTGCTGGTAGCCCAGGGCGATCTCCAGGTGCAGGACCTCCTCGCCGTGGCACTGGAAGCGGAAGTGGCCGGGTTCGATGACGCCGGCATGCACCGGGCCCACCGCCACCTCGTGGATCTCTCCGCCTTCCACGCAGAAGACGGGGGCGGTGGCGGGTCCGCGCTCGGAAGCCGATCGCACAGGTTTCAACCACGGATGGCCGGCCGGTTCGAGGCCATGCAGCTCCCGGATCTCCCGTTCGAACAGGTGGGCCTGGGGGTGCAGCGGGGTCAGCGCAGGGAACGGATCGCAGGTAGGCAGGGATCGTCCCGCCAGCAGTTCACCGTCCCGGTCCCGGGCGACCACGGCCACCAGACGGATGCCCTCCGGGGTCCGGACCCCGAACCAGGCGCTCAGGCGGCCGCCGCCGGCGAGTTCGGCCCCCACCTCCGCCGCCAGGTCGGAAGCGGGGAGGGGGGCCAGGGCGGCCAGGGGCACGCACCCGCCGTTGGGCACCGGGACCAGGGCCGTCCGGCGGCTCATGGCGCGGCCTCCAGGGCGGCCACCGCTGCCGTCCACACCTGGCGCAGCAGGTCCGGGGTGAACAGGCCGAGGTAGGCCGAGGCCGCCAGCAGCGCCAGCGGCGGAACCAGCACGGCGGCGGATTCCCGGCAGGGTTCGGTAAGGTTGCGGCTGCCTGGATCCGGACGTCCGTCCGCGACCGAGAACGTCCGTCGCGTGAGCCCGCAGAAGGCCAGCAGGAGGCAGGCCAGGAAGGCGATGGCCACGCCGGTGCGTCCGCCGGCGAACGCCTCGCGCACCACCCGCAGCTCGCTGAAGAACGGAGCGAACGGGGGCATGGCCGTGACCGCGAAGATCCCCGTGACGAAGATGCGGGTGGACCAGGGCGCCAGCGCCGCGAGTCCGGTCGCCTGGTAGGGGTCGCCCCGGCCCAGGGCCCGTCGCAGGTTGCCGGCGCTCAGGAACAGGGCGCCCTTGGTCAGACCGTTGGCCCAGACGTGGAAGAGGGCCGCCCACAATCCGGCCCCGCCCAGGGCCGCGCCGATGCCCAGGATGCCCATGTGCTCGACGCTCGAATAGGCGAGCATCCGCTTGAAGTGGCGAGCGCTCAGCAGGAAGAGGGCGGCGACGGCCATGGAAAGCAGGCCCAGGGTCAGCAGGGTCCGCGCGGCCATCTCCCCTTCCCCCGCGGCGGCGACCACCTGCTTGACGCGCAGGATCCCCACGAACGCCACGGTCGTGAGTCCGCCCGCCAGCAGGGCGCCCACCATGCCCGAGGCCTCCCCGTAGGCGTCCGGCTTCCAGGTGTGCATCGGGGCCAGACCCATCTTGGTGCCGTAGCCGACCAGCAGGAGTACCCAGCCGGCGCGCACCCAGGGCCGCGAGAGCTCGGTCCCCTGCGCCGCCAGGGCCGAGAACGTGAGGTCGCCGCCGTCCTGGGCGAAGAGCGAGGCGTAGCCCAGGAAGAACGTCCCCAAAAGAGAGAGGGCGATGCCCGTGCCGCCGACGAGCAGGTACTTCCAGGTCGCTTCGTAGGCTCGCGGCGTCCGGTTGAAGTGCAGGAGCGGGACGGTCGCCAGGGTGGCGCCTTCGATCGCGATCCAGTACAGGCCGAGATGGAGGGACTGGATGGCCAGACTGAGCAGACCGAGCAGCAGGAGGAGGCAGGACACGAAGGTCCGGTTCCCGCGCTCGGGATGCCCCGCCAGGTAGGGCACGCCGTAGAGGGCGCACACCAGGAACAGCAGGGACAGCGCGGGCAGGGTGGCGCGGGCGACGGGGTCGAAGCCCAACCAGGCGGCGCCCGGAGGGGGTGCGCCCCCGGCGAGCAAGGCGCAGGAGATCCCCGCGTGGGCGAGGCCGACGGCGGGCAGGAACAGGGGGCGGGTCCGGTTCCCGGGCCAGGCCGCCGTGGCGAGGGCGGCCGCAAGGGGCAAGGTGATCAGCAGCAGGCCCGTCATTCCTTCAGCTCCGCGAGCTTCCGGGTGTCGAGGGTGTCGAACTCCCGCTGGATCCGGTCCACGATGATCCCGATGATGAAGACGGCCACCGTCAGGTCGAGCAGGATGCCCGCCTCGACGATCAGGGGGGTGGACCGGATGAGCAGCAGGCCGAACAGGAAGATGCCGTTCTCGAGGATCAGGTAGCCGCACACCTGGGAGATGGCCTTGGCCCGTCCGACCAGCAGGAGGATCCCGGTGAACAGGGTCGCGAAGGCGCCGCCCACCAGGAGGGATCCGGCGTGCTCGGGCCGCAGGGGCAGCTTCCCGGCCAGGCCCACCGCGACGATGGTCGCCGCCGCCCCCAGCAGCAGGGAGGGGACGAACCCGATCAACGGCCAGATTTCCCGGTCCATGCTTGACGCGCGCATGGCCCGGTAGAGCAAGGCGGGGATGAGGATGCCCTTGACCGCGACGGTGCCCAGGGCGAAACCCGCGGTCAGCCAGTCCCCATGGCCCAGCAGCAGGGGCAGGATCCCGAGCACCACGCCCTGTCCCGCGGCGCAACGGATCAGGGACGGCAAGCGGCTGCTGGCCAGGGCGAACAGGTTCAGGCCGAGGGCCAGCCCGACCAGGAGATTGAGCCACGGGCTCACCAGGAACCCCCCTTCCAGGACACCAGCAGGGCGAACAGGCAGAGCAGGAACCCCGTCGTCAACAGCATGGGCACCCGCAGGAACGCGAGCCTCGCGGTGATCGACTCGGTCAGGCCCACCGCCATCGCCACCACCAGGGCCGTTCCGACCAGGAGGGCGGCCGCCAGGGGCTCCGACCGGACGCCGAGCGGGATCATCGCCTGGGACAGCAGCAGGGTGAAGACCAGGAGCTTCAGCGCGGCGCCGTGGAGGACCAGCCCGAGCGGAGGTCCGCTGTGGTCCAGGACCATCACCTCGTGGATCATCGTCAGCTCGAGATGGGTGTTGGGATCGTCGAAGGGCACCCGGCAGTTCTCGACCAGCAGGACGATGAACAGCCCCGCCCCGAGCAGGGCGGTGCCCGCCCCCGAGGCGGGCGTGAGCATGTCCGACAACGACACGCTCCGGTTCTGCACGGCAAGGGCCAGCAGGCCGGCGATCACCGCGGCCTCGGCGAGGACGGCGTAGCTCACCTCGCGGGCGGCTCCCATCCCCGTGAAGGCCGAGCCCACGTCCATGGCCGTCAGGGCGGTGCAGAACCGGGACAAGGCCAGCAAGTAGACGAAAAGGACGGCATCGCCCCTGAAGGCCAGGGGGGAAGTCCAGGGGCCCAGCGGCAGCAGGAGGGCGGCGGCGAGCAGGGCGACCCAGGCGACCGCCGTCCCGGCGACGTGCCAGGGGGACGCCGCGGTGCTCAGGACCACGCCCTTGCGCCACAGCCGCGCCAGGTCGTAGTAGAGCTGCCACACGGACGGGCCGCGCCGGCCGGCCGCCCAGGACTTGAAGCGGGTGATCAGGCCGGGCAGAAGCGGCGCCAGGGCGAGCAGCACCAGGATCCGACCCACAACCGGCAACAGGACGCTCACCGGGCACCTCCCCTGAGCATGACCGCCGCGACAAGCACGACTCCGGCAACCAGGTAGATCAGGTAGGACTGCACGCGCCCGTGCTGAAGGCGCCGCAGGGCGTTCGCCAGCACCATCACCGCGCCCGCGGTCGGCCGGATCACACATTCCAGAACGGTCTCGGGGGTGTGGGATTCCAGGACGGCTTCCCGGGGGAAAAGGCCATCGGGATCACGGCGGTGCCGGACGGGCCGCAGGATCCAGGCGAACCAGGAGGTCACGATGGATGCGAACGACCCGGCGGTGTACTGCATGCGCGGCCCGGGCGCGGCGTATCCGCAGTCCCAGGTGGGACCGCGGCGCAGCCCGTTGCGGCGGACGAGGGCTCCCAGTCCGGCCACCGCGCCGACGGCCGCCGCGGCCAGGCCCAGGTGCCACCAGCCGAGGGCCGAGAGCTGGGACGGCACGGCGGTCGGGTCCAGTCCGGGTCGCCAGGCGGCTGCCGCCCTCTGGACCAGACCGGCGAAGGGAACCGGCGCCAGACCGATGGCCACGCAAAGGGCCGCCAGCAGGACCATCGAACCGCGCATGGGCCGGTCGCATTCGTGGGCCACGGCCACTGCAGGGGTGCGGGGGGCGCCCAGGAAGACGATCCCGCACACCTTGACGAAGCAGGCGAGCGCCAGGGCGCCGGTCATCCCCAGCAGGATGGCGCCCGTCAGGGCGGCAGCCGCGACGGGACCCGGCTGGATGGCGGCGTCGAACAGGCCGAGGAAGATCAGCCACTCGCTGACGAACCCGTTCAGGGGCGGCAACCCGCAGATCGCGGCGGCGCCGAGGCCGAAGCAGGCCGTGGTCCAGGGCATCACGCGCCACAGGCCGCCCAGTCGGCTCATCTGGCGGGTCCCGGCGGCGTGGGCCACCGATCCGGCGGCGAGGAAGAGCAGGGACTTGAACAGACCGTGGTTCCAGACGTGGAGCAGGCACCCGGCCAGAGCCAGGCCGCCCCAACCGGGTGAACCGTTCTCCAGGGCCACCATGGCGAACCCCAGCCCCAGGGCGATGATCCCGACGTTCTCGACGCTGTGATAGGCGAGCAGGCGTTTCAGGTCGTGCTGGCCCAGGGCGAACGCCACGCCCAGCACGGAACTGGCGAGCCCCAGCCCGACGACCGTCCAGGCCGCCCCCGCAGGCAGGGGCAGCCAGCCGCTGAACCGCACCAGGGCGTAGATGCCGACCTTGAGGGTCACCCCCGACAGCAGGGCCGAGACGTGGCTGGGCGCGCTGGCGTGGGCGGAGGGCAACCAGACGTGGAGGGGGAACAGGCCCGCCTTCAGGCCGAAACCGGCCAGGGCCAGCCAGAACAGAGGAGCGAGTTCGGGGCGGTCACCCAGGGGTCCCAGCTCCCAGCTGCCGGTCCTGGCCGCCAGCAGGGTGAAGAACGCGAACAGGCACAGGGTGGCGGCGTGGGAGGCCACGAGGTAGAGCCAGCCGGCGTCGCGGACCTCGCGCGAACCCCGTTCCAGCGTGATCAGGAAGTAGCCTGCCAGGGCGAAGGTCTCCCAGGCGATGAGGAAGTGCAGGCCGTTGGCCTGCATCAGGACCATCGCCAGGCTCCCGATCATGACGCTCCAGGCCAGGCGGCCGGCGCCCGCGGTGCGGCGGTGGCGCGGCAACGACCAGTAGCGCCAGCCGTACACCGTCGCTGCGCCTCCGACCACGGCAAGCAGGGTGGCGAAGAACGCGGCCAGGGCATCGAAGTGAAGGGAGAGGGGTTCCCCGCCGAAGGCGATCGCGGTCCGCAGGCGCCAGGCGGTGCCTCCGGCCAGGATCGCCAGGGAGGCGGCAAGAAGGGCGGCCTGGGCCGCGAGCGCACCTGCCAGCCACACGCGGGGGAACCGGCGGGCGGCCGCCAGGGAGACCAGGAGGAAGAGGACGCCGAACATGATCAGGCCGGCGGTCACGGGACGCCTTCCGTGCAGGATGTTGGAGGGACGACCGACTCCCGCGGGAAATCGGAAAAAGCGGCTGCATTGTAGCCCTTGTCCTCGTCCGGTCAAAGGAAATCGGGGGGACGACCGGGAGGACCGGTCCGGCTCAACTCAGCGGAACAGCGCCTTGACGCCGGAAAAGGCGGCGGCCCCGGTGGGCAGGGCCAGCAGGGCCGCGTCGATGATCGGGCCGATCACGTCGGGCCGCCAGGGCGGCAGGGCGTCGGTGGCGCCGTCGGCGCGGTTGCGCTCGTAGCGGATGATCCCGCCGGAGTCGATGACGAAGTAGTGCTCGATCTCGGCGTCGAAGCTGCGGGCGACGCCGCTCTCGCGGCCCCCGTTCATGAGCATGGGCTCGTCCAGGCCGGCGGCGTTCTCGAAGATCCCGCACTGCTGGGCGTTGCCGTCCCAGATGTCGATGACGATCCACCGCAGGGGCTGCCCTTCATATTGCTCCACGAAGGCCTCCGCACCGGCGGCCGTCTCCATGCAGAAGGTTCAGCCGTAGCCGACGAAGGCCAGCAGGAAGACCTCGCCGTGGCCGAAGACGACGTCCACGGTCTCGCCGGCGGTGTTCATGAGGGAGAAGTCGGGGGCGGGTTCACCGACCTGGCCGGTGGCGAGGGCTACGCAAGGCATCAGGAGCAAGGCGCACAGTGCGAGGCGGTGCGGGCGATAAGGCATGAGTCCCCCTCCCTAAAAACAGGATAAAAAATCTCCTGTTGAGTGTAGGAAGGACAGGCCATTCCCGCAACGGGTCGTTGAAAAAGAACGTCGGCCCCCGGGCGCGGGGGCCGGCGTCAAACGGAAGGGGGGTCTGATCGCCGCCGCTCTCGAGCTCCACCTTGGACAAGGTCTGGCTTGCTTCAGGTTCACGGGGTCGCGTTTCACCTCGGGGGAGGTGCGGACCGGTATTGCCGGTAGGAGCTGCCTGGATTCCTGTACTTGCGCAACATCCCCAACGGATGAAAGTAATCGTGTCATCGGATAAGCGTGACTTTTCGAACATCAACTGTTCCATCCGAAACCAGCCTGATGAGATACGGCCCGGAGGCGGCAGGTCTACCTTGGAAATCCCGGCCGTCCCAGTCGATTGCGTGAGTGCCCGGGGCCATGGCCTCGTCAAGGAGCATGGCCAACAAGCGACCAGCCATGTCATGCACCGTGATCCTGACCTGGCTCGGCGATGCACAAACGAACCTGATCGACGTGTGAGGATTGAACGGGTTCGGATTCGTGGAGAGGAATCGGGTCCTGGGGGCCGGGGGCCTCGCGTTCAAGGTGATTTCCTTCAAGATCTGCCATTGTCCCAATCGGGATTCAAAATATAGCGAGTAGGTGATTGACCGGGAATTCTTGACCGCGCCTGAATCGTCCTCGGCCTGGAAAGTTCCGTCCCCTATCATGATGTGGGGTATTACCCATTCAATACCGCCGGAACGGCCCAATAGTCGAAAGTGGGCGGTTTCCCAGCCTGAAGCGACAGTCCACATCGCCAGATTAATGCCGCCTGCGGGATGAACATGGAAGCTTGAAAGGACCACAGGAACTTGCTGGCCACACTGACGCTGGATGATTTGGAGCCCACCCGAGTCGTCCGCTACAAATACTGCATCGTTCCCCACAACCACATCCCTGGCATACCCGGGGGTGTCGATATAGCCGATAGCACCCAGGCCGGGACTTGCCAGGACATCCAGGACTTTGATGCCGTGTTCCCATTCGGCACAATAGGCATATGGTCCGTCAAAGACGGTCTTCATGGTTATTCCTGAAGTAGGGTGGGATCCATAAATGACCGGATGGTAGGGATCTTCGATACCCACCAGCAGAACGCCACCATTCCCACAGGATACGGCCAGCATTCGATCAGATCGGCTGAGCCCCAATGCGAGTCCCGGAGTGGGAATGATGTCGACCACGGCGGGGTTGTCCGGTTGGCGGATATCGACAACGATCAGCCCTGAATCCTGGGCTGCGACGTATAGGAACCCTTCAACACTCACCAGGTCACGAGGGACACCGGGAACTTCGAGTTGACCGATCAGGCCAGGTGACACCGGGTCCGAAACGTCCACGAAGGAAAGGATTCCATCAGCTGCTCCGGTTACGGCAAGGGTGTCATTACCCGTCACGCACTGGAGGTCGAGAAGACCCCCCAGCTGACCTTCCAATTGCAGGGAATATGGGTCGGATACGTCCACGAGCGAAAGGCCAGCGGTCTCGTCGGCAACAAAGGCCAACTCCCCCACGACTTCAATGTCCGTGAGCCAATAACCAGCGTCCAGTTGGCAGGTGACTCTGGGGGTTCCTGGGTCCAGGACGTCGATGGCGTAAACTCCTGACCCCTCGACTGCAGCGAGGAGGAGGTCTCCCTTCAAGGCCAGGGCCATGAGATCCAGATGGAGATCCAGATGGGCAATGGGTTCAAGGCTTTCGAGCCCGCGTGCGTCGATGGTTTCCAGGCGTGGGGTTTCGAGGGCAAGGCCGGTGCAGGAAACCGCGAAACCGCCTCCGGCAGCGAGAGTTCTCGCAAAACTTTTCGTCGGGATCGTGGCGAGAAGTCGGGGCATGATTGGGTCGGACAGGTCGAGGACGCGGACACCCTCGAATCCGCAGGCCTGGAAGGCGATGTTGCCGGAAATCGCAAGGATTCCGGATTCACCCCAGACCCCGATCACTATGGGGTTGGTCGGGTCGGAGACATCAATGACATGGACCTTTTGGCCGCCGAAATCCACGCCGTATAGCAGGTCACCATCTACCAGAACTTGCTCAAGTGTCCCGACCACGAGATGGCTTAGGTAGAAAGGGGCCGTGGGGTCGGAGACATCGAAGATCTGAAGACCGCTATTGCAGCCGAGAAAAAGCCGGTCTCCCCCGATCGCCATGCTGAGGGCCCGCATATAGGCCTGGATCCCTGTTTCCCGGACAAGCCGAGGAGCAGAAGGTGTGCTGATGTCTACGGACTGAAGAATATGCAGCATGTTGCAAATGAAGATAATGTCCCCTTTGACGGCCATGGCGTCTTCCATGAACCCAGGGGCATAGCCGCCAACAAGGACAGGCCCTTGCGGATCATCCACCCGAACCAGGCTAAGCGTATCGCTGGCAATGCACGCCACGTTTCCGGAAAGGACCACGTTGGTGACAAAACCCATCCCACCGATGGCGGCCAATTCCACCAAGGAGGCCGGTGGTCGGAAAGACAGGATTCGAAATCCCTCCTCGCCGGAAGCGACATAAAGATGATCGCCCGAAATTACGCAGGCTTCCGCCTGGAGATTGAAAGAATCTTCCCAGTGGACGGAATCACCATAATCAATGCAGTCGGGGGAGCCCGTGTCGCCGGAGGCCGCTGAATTCATGGCAAACAGGCACATCGTTACAATCGCCGAGTGGATTATTCTCATGACGGGCTCCCCTGTTTCAAATGGGCGAATCCAGCACCTTATGGGCATTACTTCAAGACGGTGAGCTTGCCGGTCCTGACGCCGGCTTTCGTTTCCAGCCTGATGATGTAGGGCCCCGAAGCGACGCGGTTGCCGTGCTGGTCCAGGCCGTTCCACACCACCTGGTCGGGCCCGGAGGCCATGTCCCCCTCGACCAGGACCCGCACCAGTTCCCCGCGCAGGTTGAAGACGGCGAGGTGGCCGCGTCCGGCCAGGGGCACGGTGTAGGAGATCGTCGTCGCGGGATTGAAGGGGTTCGGCGCGATCCCGATGGACATGGCATCCGCCGGTGGCAACTCGTCATCGTGCACGGACGAGAAGCCGATCGGTTCTCCGAGAATGACGAGGTCGCTGGAATCCGGTGAGAACGCCGTCCAGGCATAGAGGGTCCACTGGCTGTCGGCTTCGGTGATCGGGACGCACAGCGAGGCGATCTCCCGGGTCACGGGATCGAGCTCGGCGACCACGAGTTCCCGAGGACCGCCGGTGAACGGGGAGCGGACGAACGCCAGGCGGCTGCCGTCCGGGGCAATCGACAGCCCGGAGATGTCCTCATGGACGTCCGGCATGTAGATCACCGTTCCGGGGCAGTCGGACCCGTCGATTGGCATCCGCATGATCCGACCCCATTCGGGCCCGCCCCGGTCGGGGTCCACGAGGTAATAGAGATGGCCCTCCGAGACGGGATCGAAGGTCGGGTCCCAGGCCTCCCTGGAGCTGAATCCGCACACCGCCTGGCGCAGGGCGCCGAAGCGCGTGGAGACGGCGATGTCGGACGTCCCGCCCCAGACCGGGTACACCTCGGTGGCCATGTGGTAGTGGGAGAGATCGCCGTGCCGGTTGTTGGTCCAGGTGGTGGATCGGTCGAGCAGCCCCATGAGCTCCAGGGAGTAGAGGTAGCCCTGGGCGTCGGGGTAATCGGTGTTGTCCTTCAGGAAGAGCTGCATGCCGTCGGGGGAGCAGGCCACGTCTTCCCAGGCGCGTCCGTTCTGGAACAGAAGGCTCGTTGCGCCGGTGGTGGGATCGACTTCCCAGAGGTCGCCTCCATTGGAGTACTCGGAACCGGTGAAGAAGATCTTCTGGGTTCCATCGGGCTTCGTGCCCCAGTCGAGGCCGGAACCTGCATTGTTTCCGACGTCGATGGTCCTGAATCCGGGCGAACTGGACCCGATGTCGCGAAGGATGATCAGGTCCGTGAAGCCCAGGGAGAATCCGGGCAGGAGGATGAGCAGGGCGGCCACCAAGGCGGATCGAATCACGAGTGCTGACCTGACGTTAATCATCACGATTCCCTTCTGTGCAGTGCCTGTTGGTCATCCAGAGGTGGACTGTTTCCGGATTGTCCGGCAGCACAATCATGTTCGGGAGGGTCCGGCAATTTCAATGGAATGGGCTCGAATCCGCTGGAATCGAATGGAATCGGACGCTATAATCACCACTCGCCCATATCCATTGGACATATCCGCGAGGATTCATGAATGGCAGGCAACATCGTCCGGGTCCCGCCTGATCTTCCCGCGCGACTCCGCAAAGAACGAGAACAACGCTACCTCACCCAGGGGGAACTGGCCGAAAAGGCGGGCGTCCACGCCAGGACGGTCTATGAACTGGAAGCAGGTCGGCGCGACAGGATCCTGGCAAAGACTCTCATGGCGCTGGCCGAAGCCCTCGAAATCCCGGTCCATGACTTCCTCAACGGGGATCCGGATCCGGAGAATCCCTCCGGGGCCACGGGGTCGTCCGATGACGCAACGACGCAACACTTCCCCTGGAAGAAGATCCTGGCGATCGCAGCGGTCCCCGTTGCGTCATTCCTCTTGATATTTGCTTACAACATTTACCATCAGGTCGATTGGCGATTCGATCGGGAGGGCGGGACCATCGAGGCCAGGGACGGCCTGTTCGGCAGGGTCCTGTGGAGCCGGGATCTCGGCGACGAGATCCGCATCTGCCAGCCCGCGGACTGGGCGGACGACATTCTGCTGGTCGGCCTGGGCGGCCTGCACCTGGATGGGGGGCGGCTCCTGGCGTTGGACCTCGACGACGGGACGGAGATCTGGTCGATCGCCCCGGACAGCAAGGAGATGGCTGCCGCATTCGGAGGGGATTCCGTCTACGGCGGGGGATTCGGCTGCCGGGAGGTCCTCCAGGCGGATCTGGCGGGTGACGGGGAACCGGAACTGATCGTCCACTTCTTCCACACCAAGTGGTATCCCAACGCCCTGTGCCTGGTGAGCAGGGATGGCAGTCTGAACGCCCAGTACGCCAACAGGGGCTCCCTCTACGACATCGAGGTGGTGGATCTCGACGGGGACGGGTGCGACGAGGTCATCGCGGCCGGCACCAACAACGCCAAGGCCTATCAGGGCGCCACGGTCTTCATCCTCGACGCCGATCACTGGAGGGGGGCCGCGGTCGACCCCGTCACCCAGCCCGGATACGCGGTGCCCGATTCCTCGCTGTACAGGCTCGTCCTGCCCGCCTGGCCCGAGCCATACATGGGAATGCTACAAATCACGCGACTGGAGGCCTCGAAGATTCGGACCTTCCGGAACGGGACGGGCGAAGTCACGATCCAGGTCGATGTGGGGGCCCACGGCATCGCGGCCGTTGTGCTGGACATGGACTCCCGGCTCTTCCCGGCGGGAATCGGCGTCACCGACCACTGCGTCAACCTGCTGCGCCGGGTCGGGCTCGAGGACGACGCCACCGCCCGGGGCATTCTCGATCCCGCGGTGCAGGAGGCCTGGCTGGACGGTTACGTGCACTTCCAGGTCGGGCAATCCACCAGCCAGATCGCTTCCCATTGAAACGGCCGGAGGTCAGGGCGCGCGCCCGGTCGGCAACGAATCCAGGGTGAATACCGCCTCGGCCATCCCGTGCCGCTCGGGTTGGCCGTCACCGTGCCTGTGCTCGGGGCCCAGGCCCTCCCAGTGATGAATCGGAGAGAATCCCGGAAACAGCCGGAGGATCTCGCCGGGTTCGAGGTAGGTGCGGACGCGCCCGTCCGGCCGGCGGAAGGACCGGGGGTCGATTTCTTCGGTCCCCGTCTTCCATTTCGGGTATGCCGGATCCTCGGTGGTGAAGGCGGTCACCCAGAGCAGGGCGCCGGGGCAGGACCAGCGGCGGACCCGGCCGGCCAGGTCGGTGATCTCACCGCGACGAAGGTCGGGGATCAGACCGAAGACCAGGATTCCGGCATAGGAGGGAACCGGCGGGTGGAAGGCGCCGAAGGGATCGGTGAACACCGAGAAGGGGAGGTTCTCCCTGCCGGCCAGGGCGCCCAGGGCAGTGGCGGCGACGTTCGAAGGTTCGAGGGTGTGTACGTCGAAGCCTCGCCGCGCCAGGAACAGGGCATTGCGGCCCTGACCCGCGCCGATGTCGAGGACGGTCCCACCGTCGATAAGCCGGTCGGCAAAACGAATCAACGAGGACTCAGGATCTTGGCCGAAGAGAGCGTCTGAACGGAGGTATTCCTGATCGTACGACATGTTACCGCCACATTCCCCGAAGCACGCCGATCGGCTGGGAGGCTCCCATTCCCTATCCATGCCCGCAACTATTCGACCCTAATACCCCGGGTCGAAAAGGACAGGCCCTGCTGGCCGGAGGTCGAGATCATGACGCCTTCGAACAGGGGCTCATTGGAACCGGGTTGGATCCTCCAATCGAACATGAAGTTGGCGCCCGTACCCCCTTCCCGGTCCTTGGCGGCGATCACGATTTCGATCGTTTCCATGGGCACGAGATAGACCGGTCCATCGACGTAGGCCCTGATGGGCGATCCATGGGTGTCGAAGTATTCCGCCCTATCGATGATGAGGGTGTCGGCCCGGCTCGTATTGCGGATGCTCGTGGTCACCGTCAAATCATGGGTCCGGTGTTCGGTCAGGCTGTAGATCTGCGAATAGACGGACAGGTAGGTCGATCCGGATTCGAGGGAGGCGGGCAAGGGGAAGTCGACGGTCCGAGCTTCCCAGTCGATGGAACTGGCGGGGGCCGTTTCCTGCTCCTGGTTGCAGGAGATGAGGAAAACCCCCAGAAGACAAACCATGGCGAAACGTTTCATGGGACGCTCCTCCCTCGAACCAGGACGATCGGCAACCCGCCTTGCCTTGAGCGATCCGCCCGAACCGGATCCTACTCCCGGATCCGCCACCAGGGCAGCACTGGCCAACCTACAACCCGCCCGGTCGAATGTCTCTTCTAATCCGCCACCTGGAGGGGGAGCCCCCACTTCGTCCGCGTGTACGCCGTCCTGAACCCCTGACGCTCGGCGTTGCGCTGCGACGCGCTGCCGGGCTGGGCCACCATCATGGCCAGGTCGGCCCCGCGCGCAGCGGCGAACTCCAGACGCGCCGCAAGGAGCGCCAGCTGGGCTCCCCGGCGTCGAGCCGAGGGGACGGTGCTGGCCCCTGCCAGCAGGGCGACGTCCCCGGCAAGGCCAAGGGCCCCCGTGGCGACGGGGCGCCCCATTATCTCTGCAAGAAAGCAATGGACGCCGGCGGCCTGGGCCATGATCAGCCCGAACGCCTCGATGAAGCCGGCCAGTTCCGCGGATTCGCTGCTCCAGCCTTCTCCTGCGATGCGGGACCACAGGGGCCCCTCGTCCGGCCCGATCTTGCGGACCAACACGGTCATCTTGTCGGCCACGGGCTGGGATGTCGGGCGAACGAGCACGGTGGACATCTCCACGGGTCGGTAGCCCCGGGCGTTCAGCTGGATCAGAGTATCAGGGTGGGCCAGCGGGCTCACCTCGTGATGAACCGGGGCGGATCGGCTCAGGAAGAAGTCCTCGATCGCTTCGAAGTCCGCAGCATCATGCGCGCCGGACAATCCCAGACCGAACGTCTGGGTCAGCGGCGACTCGGAACCGTCGAACATCGCGCTGACGCCCGCCAGCCGGGTGTGCGCAGCATCGACTTCCGGGTTCAGCAGGGTGCGGGCCTCGATGAAGGCGATGTTGGCGGCCGCTTCGGTGTCCTCCAGACGCCGCGCCAGGTCGAGATCGGTGATGGGGTAGAGGACGTCATCCATGGGTCGCGACCTTCGTACTCTCAGGGGCACGTGGATCGGGCATCTCGATCACGGATGCGTGGACGGCAGCCTGTCGAAGCTTCCGTGGAGAACGAACGGCTTCGGCGGCCAGCCCAGCGGCGTCCCCGTATCCGCATCCTCGCAGCGGGGAAGCTCGATGTCGAAGCTGCCGCTGACCTCGCCAGAATCACCGGATAATGGGTCCATCGTGAACGTTCCCACGGCAGGATCGGCGGTCCGGCAGCGCACCTTCCTGATCGTGTTTTCGAACAGCAGTTCGAAGACGGCCTCGGTCCCGGGCGAAACGCGTCCCCTGCCGTTCAGGACGATGGTCACGTCCCAGCCGTCGGAGCGGAGTTCGAGCCGGCCTGGCTCGATTCGGCCGACGGCGGCCCCGGGACTGGCCGAGTCGAACCCCAGATGCCCTTCGAATCCGAAGATGCCTGGCGGGAGGATCCCGCCGAGGGGCAGCCCCAGACGCGGGCGGATGATCTGGGCCACGAACGCCGGCCCCGACGACGATCCCGGTTCGATGGTGGCCACGGGGCGGTCTGGGCGATAGAGGGCTGCGAGGCAGATCAGCACCAGAAGGACGGCCAGCAGGATCAGACCCACGGCGGGGCGTGATGATTTCGAGGCATCGGTCATGAATCGAACTCCGGTCGCTGCTTCGGGGTCCGACCGGCCCCGGCGGACGAGGGAGGCAAGGCAACCTCCTTGCCCGTTTCCCGGTCGAGAAAGACGTCCTACCCGTCGGCACAGCGCGCCTGGACGGCGTTGAGACGGACGATCACGGAGATGATTTCGATAAGGACGGACATTGGTTCTCCAGATTGATGATCCTGAAATGCCCTTTCCCTTGTACTCAACCATGGAATAGTAACTTCGGATTAATTCAATTGGAATATTGTAAACTTGAATACCGAAAACACAATTGCAAAAATTGAAGCAATTTGATAATGTAAACGCAGGTTTGGTCATTGGGGTTGGGGAAGCGGAGTAATAAGGAAAAGCAGTGGCCCCTTTGGACCTGTGATTAAATTCCGGATTTCAAACAATGAGGTTCCTCAAATGACAGTGAAGACCAATTTCTGGACGGTGCACCGTATTGCCAGTCGAGTCCTTTTTGGAGCAATCCTGGTTGCCTTTCCAGCCTGGGGCGCTTTTGGTGCAACTCTCACGGTGACTTCACCAAATGGAGGGAATATCTGGGAGCAGGGCCAACAAAGGGCCATCACCTGGACCCATTCGGGAGTAACGGGCGGAATCCTGATCCAACCCTATATCAACGGTGTTCCCCAAGCGCCCCTGACGACGGATACCCCCAATGACGGATATTTCCTGTGGACCATTCCCTCCAATTACACAGCTTCAGCCTACGTTAAAATCGGTATCAGCGCCATGTCGGGATCGGTTTCAGATTTTTCAGACAGCTATTTCACCATAAGGCCTCCTGCCCTTACGGTGACGGATCCCGACGGAGGAGAAACTCTTACGATCGGGCAGACCTATCGGCTCCAGTGGCTCAATTCAGGGGTTTACGCTTCGATCGACATCATGCTGTCCAGGAATGGAGGGACCTCCTGGACCATGATCGAAAGCGGGTTGCCGGGAAACTATTTTTACCGTGATTGGGTCGTCACAGGTCCCAACTCCACCAATTGCAGGCTCAAGGTCCTCGGAAATTATCAGGGGGGTAGCCGGGAGGACATCAGTAACAGCAGTTTCAGCATCGTTTCTCCGGCCCTGGATGTCACCTGGCCAAACGGTGGCCAGACCCTCTACCTGGGAAACCCCTACACGATTTCCTGGACAAGCTCCGGAGTGACCGGAACCATCGCCATCGACCTCTACAAAGGTGGCTCCAATCTGATGAGGCTGGCCGGAGGTGCGTCCAACACGGGTTCTTTCCCGTTCACTCCTCCCTGGACGCTCCTTCCTGGAAGCGATTACCAGATTGCCGTAAGTGCCATGGGCGGAACTGTCTATGACTTCGGAGGGTATTTTTCCATCGCCACGCCGACAATAACGGTTCTGGCCCCCAATGGCGGTGAGATTTGGACAGCTGGATCCACTCAGACCATTCGTTGGACCTCCTCCCAAGTCGTGGGCAACGTACTGATCCAGCCTTACATGGACGGCATTCCCCAAGCGCCCTTGACAACAGGGACAACCAACGACGGCATCTTCACCTGGAACATTCCTGCAGAATTCGCGCCCTCTTCCTGCTACACCATGGGGATAAGCGCCATGGATGGGCACGTTTCCGATTTTTCCAACAATTGCTTCAGGATCGAATCCCAGCCGGCAGATCTGGAAATCGTCAATCCCAACGGGGGTGAGATCCTATACGCCGGTCACGATTTCACCGCCACTTGGACCAGCGCGAACCTGACTCAGTTGGTCAAGCTGGAACTCTAC
Source organism: Candidatus Krumholzibacteriia bacterium (assembly GCA_050174015.1). Taxonomy (GTDB): domain Bacteria; phylum Krumholzibacteriota; class Krumholzibacteriia; order LZORAL124-64-63; family LZORAL124-64-63; genus JAHJTW01. The sequence goes on along the minus strand of JBFXKG010000036.1, from coordinate 17,425 downwards.
AAGGGCAATTCCATGGTTGTTCAGTTCGAAGCAGGAACGGCGAACGACGGATCCCAGGTTTGTGCCCTGCCGGCCAATCTGTCAGAGGGTAGTGATTACCGGTTGGCAATGGCAGCGGAATCAGGTGATCCCTACGATTTCAGCGACGGGTACTTCACCATCAACCGGCCTTCTCTGAACCTGACCAGCCCGATCTCCGGGACGACATACATGCAGGGGGATCAGGTCATCATTTCGTGGGGAAGCGATCATGTACTCGGCGACGTCATGATTCAGGTATTCCTGGACGGCCTTGCCTACCAGGTGCTGGCCGCCGGGACCCCGAATGACGGTTACCATGCCTGGTCCATTCCACCGGAATTCCCTGATTCCGGGAATGTCCAGATCGAAATCAGCGCCATGTCGGGTCAAGTGATGTCGATCAGCGGCGGCTTCACAATCGGCAATCCTGCGCTGCCCGATTTTCCCGCCGCCATTTTCTACAGCCAGCGCGACCCCCTCTGGTCCGACGAGTCCATGGGCGGAACCTGCACCATCGGGGACCTGGGTTGCGCCATGACCTGTGTGGCCATGCTGTTGAGCTGGGAAGATGGTGATTCCAAGGATCCCGATCCCTCGGAACTGAACACATGGCTCCGTGCCAACGGAGGATACGACGGTTCCTGCAACATCTACTGGAATGTCGCCGACAACTACCTCGGCGACATCGGTCTTGAATATGTGGATCGCCTGTATTTTTCCGCGGATGAGTGGAGTCAGGTGGATGCTTGGCTCGATGCGGGCTATAAGCCCCTCGTTGAAGTCCGCTTGACCGGGTTCCAGCACTGGGTGGTCGTCTACGACAGGGTGGGACCATCGGGCGATCCCGGCTCCTACCCGATATTGGACCCCTGGGAGATGTCGTTCTCGCCTACCCACACCCTTGCCTCGTTCACTCAGGGTGGCGGGCAGATGCTGTTCGGCATGACACGGTACACCGGGTCATTCCCCCGTTACCAGGGCCGGCTGGACGTGACCTATCCCGCCGGCGGGGAGACCTTCGTGCCAGGCCAAGGTCTGACAATAGCCTGGACGTCCGATAACGTGGATGGGACCATCCAGATCCAACCATACCGTGGTGACACCCCCTTGACGAACATCAATCCGGCTGCCCCGAACACCGGCTCATACGCCTGGGCCATCCCCCTGGACTGGCCGGCCGGCGAGGATTACCGGATCAGCCTGAGCGCAGAGGGTGGGTCGACCTATGCTTTCAGCGGTTTCTTTGCGGTCCAAGCGGAGAACCCTGTCATGGTGGCCACCTTGGCGCCCCATTACCAGCCTATCGTCATTCCCCCCACGGGCGGTGGGATCTATTACGACCTCGCTATCGAGAACAGGTCGGTCCGGGACGTCGTGGCTGACGTGTTTCTCCAGGCGGTTCTTCCAAACGGAAACGTCTACCCAGTCCAATCGAAATCCTCGGTGACTTTCCATGCAGGAGCCCTGATCGTCCGTAACGCCATGTCCCAGTCTGTTCCCGCCGGGGCGCCTGCCGGAACCTATGCTTACCAGCTGTTTGTCAAGAACCTCGACGGATCGGTCCTGGCCTCGGACGAGTTCGTCTTTGATAAACTCGCGGGAGGGCTGGGATTCGAACAGGAGTCGGACTGGATTCTGACCGGGTGGGATGACCAGGCATCCGAGGGCGATGCCATGGCCGTGGCCGATGCACTCCTGGGTGCGTATCCCAACCCCTTCAATCCGACCACGACGATTGCGTTCGAGCTAAAAGGCTCGGATGCGGTGACCCTTCAGATCTTCGACCTATCCGGCCGTCTGGTTGCCACCCTCGTGGATCACCAGACCCTCGGATCAGGACGCCACGATGCCCAATGGAGGGGACAGGATTTCGCCGGCCGGCCGGTGGCCTCGGGAACCTATTTCTATTGTCTCGAATCGGACGGGGGACTCAAGGAGATCCGGCGCATGGTCCTGGTGCGCTGACAATTCACTTAGACCATCAATTCCGCCCCTCCTGCAGACGCGGGAAGGAGCGGTGGCGGTCTGTTCAGGAGGGGGCTTTCCGGTACGGCCTTATGAGCAAATTCCGGGAGTGGTAAACGAAATCAGGCCATGGGCGCCATCTCGTGGATGACGGTCTCCGCCACGGCTCCACCGGTCGCAGCCTTGTAATCTTCCAGGTGCCGGCTGGCCATGTGGACCTGCCACAGCTCACGCGATTCCCAGTTCTCGTAGAACATGAAATGGGCCGGGTCCTCGTTGTCCTGGTGGAGGTCGTACTGCAGGCAGCCCTGCTCGGCCAGCGTGAGGGGAACGAGCTTCCGGAGTTCGGCCTTCACGAGCTCGATCCGGTCGGCATCGGCGTGGATGTGGGCCACGATGGTCAGCTTGGGCATGGTCGGTCCTCGTCGAATGGTGAGGTAGCCGGGTATCAGGGAGCGGATCAGCGGGAATCGTAGCCGCGGCCTCCGGAATCGTCAATGGCGCCAGGCCTTCCGTACGGCCTCCCGGACACCCGGTCCGGAATCCCGGACACCTCCGTTCTTACCGTTTTTGGGACGATCAAGGGTTTCCAGCGGGACCCCGGCAACCCCCCTTGCACAAAGAACCTAACTCACCTGGCGTAGGCGGATCGGAGTATTCAGGTCTGGCTCATGGATTGCAATTCCAACCCCCGTCAGGGGTCGGTCCGATAGCGCCGACCCGTTTCGTTCCATTTCATGCGGCCGGGCCGCGACCGTAGGAGGCACCGATGTCCAACCAGCCAAGTCAATCCGTGGTGGTTTCCAACGTCAGAATGAGCTTCGGAGCGATGGTCGTCTTCATGGTCAAGTGGGTCCTGGCTTCGATTCCGGCCATGCTGATCCTGGGGCTGATCGGCGGCGGGATCGCGGCCATCTTCACCGGGGTGTTCGCCGGACTCTTGAATTGAGATGATGGCGCCGGATTCACCGGCCGACCCGATCTGGTGAACAAATCAGGGGGCCTCACGGCCTGAACACGGAGGGGTTCGCCCATGATTAGACGAAACAACCCATTCATCCGGCCCCTGGCGCTCATCGCCCTGGCGATTCTCCAACCTGCAACCACGATCCTGGCCGAATCTCCCGCCGCCCCGCCCGTCGGGACGGCGCCGGAGGAGATCGCGGCCGTCACTTGGAACTTCACATCCTCCGTAGAAGGTTGGACCGGTCGCAACGGCACCAACGTGCGCTGGTCGGGCGATGGGGGCGGCCGGCTCTACGTGGACACCTACGGCAACGATCCCGGAATCGTCAGCCCTTCGCTGTCGATTTCGGCGTCATCGAACGACCTGCTGCGGATGTACGTCTGGACCTATTGCTCCGACCGGAATTGCACGGTCTATTTCATGCGATCGGGATCGAGTACGGTCTACACGGGTGGCACGGTGGTCCTGAGCAACGGTTCCGCCGGGGGGACCTACGAACTCGACCTGAGCGGAAACACGGACTGGACCGGAACCATCACCCAGATCCGGATCGACCCCTCGGGGTATTGCGGTAGCCCCACGAGTCCGGGGTTCATCGCGTTCGATTGGATCCAGACGGTGGATACCGTACCGGCTCCCATCCAGGTGGTCGCCCCCAACGGCGGGGAAGTTTGGCCCATCGGAAGCACCCGGACGATCCAATGGACCAATCCGGGCGGTTATACATCGTTCACCACCCAGCTTTCCCTGAACGGGGGAGGGACCTGGTCCACCCTGCACACCGGTTTGCCGGGCAACTACTACTACCGCGACTGGGTCGTGACACCGCCGGCCTCGTCCAACTGCCGCATCAAGGTGACCGGGTACTACGCCGGAGGCTCAAGCAGCGATATCTCGGACGGTCCGTTCACGATCTGCCAGCCTGACCTCGACGTCACCTACCCCAACGGGGGACAGGTCTGGTGGATGGGCCACGATTACACGGTCACCTGGTCGACCAGTTCCTGCACCGACGGCACGGTGAAGATCGAACTCTACCGCGGATCCACCATGGTCCGTCAGTTCGAAAGCGGAACGCCCAACGACGGATCCCAGGTGATCAACATCCCGGTGGACGGATCGCTGGTCGCGGCAAGCGACTATCGCATTGCGATGAGCGCGGTGGACGGCGACCCCTGGGACTTCAGCGACGGGTATTTCACCATCAGCAAACCGACTCTAACGGTCACCGGACCAGCCGGCGGGGCGGTTTTCGGACCGGGGGATACCGTTCCCATCACCTGGACCTCGTCACAGGTGCTTGGAAACGTTCACATCGAGGTATACAAGGATGGGGCGTCCTACCAGGTCCTCACGACTTCCGGGGCCAACGACGGATACCACCCTTGGACCGTACCGGCAGGTGCGCCGACCTCTTCCTGCTACACGGTGGGGATCAGCGCCATGTACGGCCACGTCTATGATTTTTCGGATTGCTTCACGATCAACGGTTGCATTCCGACCGTGACAGTCGGCTTCCCCAACGGCGGCGAAGTCCTGTACCTGGGCCACGATTGCACCGTCACCTGGAACAGCAGCGACTGCATGACGGAGAACGTGAAGATCGAACTCTATCGGGCCGATGACATGGTCCTCCAGTTCGAGGCGGGCACGGTCGACGACGGGTCCCAGACGGTGAACTTTCCCGTCGATGGGTCCCTGCAAGCGGGGGCCGATTACCGGTTCGCCATAAGTGCGGCAGATGGAGCCCCCTGGGATTTCAGCGACGCGGTCTTCAGCCTGGTCAAGCCGAGCCTCACCGTCCTGACTCCGGGCCAAGGCGGCCAGTATGACCAAGGCACCAACTGCCCAATCACCTGGCAGAGCATCGCCGTGCTGGGGACGATCCAGGTGGACCTCTACGCCGGGGGTCAGTTCGTGGTGCAGTTGGCCGCAGGGGCGGCCAATTCGGGGAGCTTGGCCTGGAACATCCCGGAAGGTATTCCTGACGGGTCCCGTTACCAGGTCGCTCTCAGCGCCATGAATGGCCACGTTTACGATTTCTCGGATGAATTCACGATCGGCGACCCGCCGATGCTCGCCTTCGATTTCCCGGTGGGGTATCCCGACGGGGTGGGTTACAACCACACGGCAGGCTGGGACTGGTTGGAATGGACCGAGACTGTTTGGCATCCTGGGGAGGACTGGAACGGAGACGGAGGAGGCGACACCGACCTGGGCGATTCCGTGCACGCCATTGCCGATGGGGTGGTTACAGCGTCGGCCGATTACGGTTCAGGCTGGGGGAACATCACAGTGATCCGCCACGAAAGCCCTGAAGGCGAGGTCATCTGGAGCCAGTACGCCCACCTTCAGAACAGGCTGGTGACTACGGGGACGGTGTCGCGTGGCCAGGTGATCGGCACCATTGGCAAGGGGTTCAATAACGAATATTCCGCCCACCTGCACTTTGAGATCCGGAAACAGGACCTGGCGCCGGACGCCTGGCCGGTCGGCTGGTCGGTGGCCCAGATCGAAGCGGCCTACCATCACCCATCGACCTACATCGAATCCCATCGCACCGGGGAACCGGTATCCATAACCGTCATGGCTCCTGAAGGCGGCGAGGTCTGGACCGCCGGGGAGACCCATGAGATCACCTGGATCCATAGCGGCCTTACGGGGACGATCCAGATCCAGCCCTACCTGGGGACGACACCCCTGCCGAACATCGCAGGCGAAGCGCCCAACACGGGCAGCTACCTGTGGACCATTCCCCAGGACTATTCCGAATCGGCGGAGTACCGCATCGGCGTCAGCGCCCTTTCGGGATCGGTCTACGATTTCTCGGAGAACTTCACCATTCATGCGGCGAATGTCGGAGTGGCCGGAGAGGTGATCCCGTCCGTGCCGACCCTTTTCCCGCCGGTGCCCAATCCCTTCAATCCAAGGGTGACTTTGACCTTCGCCCTGCCATCGGAAGGGAGGGCCGTTCTTGACGTGTACGACCTCGGGGGGCACCGAATCGCCCGCCTCCTGGACGATTTGCGTGGGCCAGGCCTTCATGTGGTGATTTGGGACGGTGTGGATGATCAGGGGGAACGGATGGCCTCAGGTGTCTACTTCGCACGGTTCTCGTCCGGGGAGGTTGAGCGGACGGTGAAACTCGTCCTCATAAAATAATCTCGTTCCTGATGGATATACGTTTCCGGTCGCCGGGCCCCCAGGAGGCTCGGCGACCGGTTCCAATTACAATGCGACCCGCTTGAACGGGAATGGAGTTGACTTCATGACAACGAGGAAACAACAGCGACGAGGCTGCTGGAGAAAGGCTTCGCTCCACTGATGAAACAGGTTGACAAAGTGGGACATGCGGTGATGTGGAGTGCGCAATCCGCTCGACTTGCAGGGGAATCCGCAGGATTCGAATATCCGGGCACGGACACTCCAGGCGTCCGATTGGTCGAGGAAGAGGCGGCCCCAGTGGATCAGCCCTTCAATATGTGGTAAACTTTGGATCCATAGTTTCCTTGTCGGGGGAAAGGGAAAGGCAGTGAACTTGGCAGCTGGGGTTTCCATGGGTTGAACGAAAGGGATCCCATCGACCAGTTTGGATCCATTGGTTCGAAAGGAGGGTTGCAAAATGACCCGACTAATAATCCCGATGGCCATTTTCCTGTTGTTGGTTGTGGATGGCCGCGCTCAGTTGCTGTTCGTCCCTCATGTCGTTGTTCAGGAATTTTCCACTGATTCCGCAAGGTCGGTCTTCGCGGTGGACCTGGACGGTGACGGCGACATCGACGTTCTTTCCGCCTCCCACGATGACGACAAGATCGCTTGGTATGAAAACGACGGAACTGAGGCTTTTCCTGCCCACACCATCAGCTCCACGGCAATCAGTGCCGTTTCCGTCTTCGCCGTCGATGTGGACGGAGATGGGGACGTGGATGTGCTCTCGGCCGCGGCAGATTATCATTCGATTGATTGGTACGAAAACGACGGCGCCCAGATTTTCACGGCGCACAACATCAGTTCGAACGCTATCAATGCCAGTTGTGTGTACGCCGCCGACATGGATGGGGACGGTGACGTCGATGTGCTTTCCGCCTCGGAAGGGGACGACCGAATTGCCCTGTATGAGAATGATGGAAACGGAAATTTCACCGTCCACACCATCTCGGCAACCGCCAATTTTGCCCACGCGGTATACGCCGCGGACCTGGACCGTGACGGGGACAATGATGTGATCTCGGCTTCCTACAACGACGACAAGGTGGCTTGGTACGAAAACACCGGAGGATTGGTTTTTGTCGAGCACGTCATCACTACCGGCGCCAATGGCGCCTGGTCCGTATTTGCGCATGATGTGGACAATGATGGGGATTTGGATGTTCTCTCGGCTTCCGCTCTGGACGATCGGATTGCCTGGTACGAAAACGACGGCTCAGGGAACTTCCTGGTCCATACCATTGCCTCGAATGCGAACTGGGCATGTTCGGTCTTTGCGGGGGATGTCGATGGGGACGGGGATGCGGACGTGATATCAGCTTCTCGCCTGGACGACAAGATTGCTTGGTACGAGAACGACGGCAGTGAAACCTTCAGTGCCCATTCGGTCACAGTCAGGGCCGATGTCGCCCAGTCCGTTTATGGGGCCGACATCAACGGCGACGGTTCCCTGGACCTCCTGTCCGCCTCGGGGGGAGGGAATTACGGGAAAATCCTCTGGTACGAGAACGACGGACATGGAAATTTCGGTTTTAACACGATGCCATTCAGTGCGGACGGAGCTCAAAGCGTCTGTGCGGAGGATGTCGACGGGGACGGGGACAGGGACCTGCTTTTTGCGGCCGAATACGATTGGCGGATCGGGTGGCTCGAAAATGGAGGGGGTGGGGTGTTCACCCCGCACACGATTATGATCACAGCCAAAGGCGCGAAATCGGTTGATGGAGGGGATTTCGACGGGGATGGTGATGTCGATGTGGTTACTGCGTCATTTGGTGATAACACCATACGGTGGCATGAGAATGACGGTGAAGGAATTTTTTCCTCCCATATAGTTGCCGGTAGCGTCTACGGTGCGTGGTCCGTCCATGCGGTGGACCTGGATGGTGACGGAGATGAGGATTTCCTTTCCGCCTCCAGTGCCTTCACGGATTTCGTGTCCTGGTGGGAGAACGACGGCAACGCGAATTTCACCCAGCACACCATCACCACCTCATTCAACGACCCGAGGTCGATATTCGCGGCGGATATCGACAGCGATGGGGACATGGACGTCCTTTCGGCCTCATGGTTCGATGACTCGGTCGCCTGGATGGAAAATGATGGGAGCCAAAATTTCACGGACCATGTTGTCACGACCGGCGCGGACGGGGCCGTTTCCGTATTCGCCATTGACCTCGATCGCGACGGCGATACCGATGTACTGTCGGCCTCCGGACTGGACGATACGATCTCATGGTATGAGAATTCGGGAGCGGGTGCGTTTATCACCCACCTGATTTCGAGCGTTGCCGATTTTGCGAATTCCGTCTTTGCCGGTGACGTGGATGGGGACGGAGATATCGATGTGCTCGGGAACAACCAGGGCAGCGGGCTGGTCTGGTACATAAACGATGGGAACCAGGTATTTTCACGCCATACTCTCGAGAGCGCGGTATACGCGAGCTGCGCCATCGGCGCAGACGTGGACGAAGACGGGGACTTGGATGTGGTCTCCGCCTCGAACGTGTTGGATGAGATCGTTTTCTACGAGCAGCGGGGGATTTCAAGCGTTCCCGAAAGTCGGGAAACCGCCACCTCCCTTCTGTTGGAGTGTCGGCCGAATCCATTCAATCCGGTTACCAGGATCAGTTTTACGCTGACGGTCCAGACAAGGACCGAACTGAATATCTACGATATCAAAGGTCACCTCGTGCGTACGCTTGTTGACGGCGAGATTCTTGATTCAGGCACGCATGAGAGGGTTTGGCATGGGTGCGACAATCGAGGGCTTTCCGTCGGCTCCGGTGTTTATTTGTCCAGAATTTGCGCGGGTGGGGAATGCGAGATGGAGACAATGGTTCTGGTGAAATAGGATCTGATCGCACCTTGTCATGTCTCCATGTGACCCCGGCGGCCTAATCCTGCAGCTTCGCATACAGGGTCGACCGCGAGATCCCCAACATTTCCGCGGCCCGGGTCGCCGACCCTCCCGCCCGGACGATGGCCCGCTGCACGAACTCCTTTTCCCAGCGCGTCCGGGCCTCGTCCAGCGTCAGGGCATCATCCGGGCCGTGGCACTTGTCCAGCCTCACCCGGTCCAGGGCGGCGGCGATCTCCTCGGACGACAGGGTGCCGGTCGTCCGGATCACCGCGCGCTTGAGGACCGAATCGAGCTCCCTGACGTTGCCGGGCCAACCGTAGGTCAGCAGGGAAGCGAAGGCGTCGTCGGTCATCTCCGGGGCCGGGCGGCCTTCCCGCAGGCAGAAGCGGTCGACCAGGAATCGGGCGATTTCGGGCAGGTCCTCGAGGCGGTCGCGCAGGGGAGGAACCACGATCTCGTATTCGCGCATACGGTGGAAGAAGTCCTGGTAGAGCCGTCCCTCCGTCACGGCATCCTCCAGGTTCTCGTTGCTGGCCGAGATCATGCGGGCGTCGGTGGTGATGGTGTCGGATCCGCCGATGCGCTCGAAGTTCTCCTCCTCGACGACGCGCAGGAGCTTGGCCTGGCGGGCCGGGCTCATCTTGCCGATCTCGTCGAGGAACAGGGTCCCGTTGCGGGCGATCTCCAGCTTGCCCACGCGGGCCTGGTCGGCGCTGGTGAAGGCGCCGCGGACGTGTCCGAAGACGACGTCGTCGAACAGCTCGTCGGTGCCGATGGCGCCGTTGACGGTGACGAAGCGGCCCTTGCTGCGGTCGCTGGAGGAGTGGATCGCCCTGGCGACGATCTCCTTGCCCACCCCGCTCTCTCCGCGGATGAGGACCCGCAGGGAGGTGCGGGCGACCTCCGCGATCTCCCGCCGCAGGTTCTGGACGGCGGCGGAGTGCCCGATCAGGTCGTCGGTCCCCGCCTGGAAGCTGCGGGCGTGGCGGCGCCACATGGCGTTTTCCAGGGCATGTTCCACGAGCGATTGCAGCACCATGAGGTTGACGTGCTTGCGGGTGTACCCCTCGGCGCCGGCCCGCAGCGCCGCGTCGATGGATTCGGCCCGGTCGTCCCCCGTCAACATGATCACCGGCAGGTCCAGATCGCAGCTGCGGATCTCCCGCAGAAGATCGATTCCCGAACGGGATTCGCTCAGGTCGATGTCCAGCAGGACGGCGTCCGGCGCCCCCTTCTTCAGCTTGGTCAGACCCTCGTCGTAGGTCGACGCGGTGGTCAGTTCGAAGGCCTCGGTGGCCATCAGACTGAAGCGCCGGCGGAAATCGGGGTCGTCGTCGATCAGCAGGACTCGCATGGGCATGAGGCCTCCGGTTCAGGTGACGGTGTCGAGTTCGATCAGGATGAGGGCTCCGGGGGACTCATGGCCCATAAGGACGCGGCCGCCGTACCGCTCCACGGTCCTGCGCACGGCAAACAGCCCGTAGCCGGTCCCTCCGGACGTGGCTGTGACCCCCGCATCGAACGCGGTGTCGGCAAGCCCGGCGGGAAGTCCGGGTCCGTCGTCGCTGATGGCCAGGCGGATGCGGCCGGGCTTCGCTGGGAAACTCCTGAGCAGGACCTTGGCTCGCCTTCCGTCCGCCGCCCGGACGGCGTTTTCCAGCAGGGAATCGAGCACCCGCATCAATTCGGCCTCCGCGATCCGGACCTTGATCGGCGGCAGATCGGCCTCGATATCCACCGGGTGGATGGCTGACCGGGTGTGGACGTAGCGGTTGGCGAAGGCGGCCAGATCGGTCGTCAGGCGGGCGTCCACCTCCCGGCGCAGTGCCGCCGTCCAGGCGCGGAACGAGGCGACGTTGTCCAGCAAGGCGTCGAGGACCGGGAGGCCGGCGGCGCTCACCAGTTCGTCGTCGGACATGCCGGCGAGGTGCCGCCACCCGCGGGTGACCGATCTCAGGAGGTGGCTCCCCGGCCCGGTGTCGAACTCGGCGGCCCGTGCTCCGTCCATGAGGAATCCGAATTCAGGAAGGACGACTCCGCCGAACAGGTCGAGGTCTTCCCGCAACAGTTCCGCAATCGGCGCGCCGGGGCCGGCGGAACCGGCGTTGGTGCGGACGAACTGCAGCCGGTCGATGACCTTGCGGGGGGTCTGGTTGTGGTCGAATGATTTCAGCGACTCCGAGAATTCAGCCAGGAGGGTCACCGTGCAGCGGGATCGTCGGGGCCGCGCGACGGCCAGCACGAGCAGTCCGGACCCCAGGCCGGCCAGGGCGGTGATCGCGGCATGGTCGATGCCGGGAACCGGCGGCAGGAGGCGGCGGGTCAGGACCTGGACCGTCAGGAGGCCCCCCGCCGCGAGCCAGGGGATAGCGCCGGGATACCTGCGGCGCTGAGTCAGGCCGAGGGCGAGAACAAGGAGCGCGATCCCGGCGGAAACGAGTCCGTCGAGGCGGGTCCAGGGGTCAAGCCAGGTTCGACGGGCCCGGTGGATGACCGCGTCAGCCAGGCCCGCCGCGCCGCCGCGCCGCATGTCGATGGCGACCTGCCCCCGGCCTGGCACGCCGGACAGGACCGCCCCGGCCCCGCTCGGCAGGGCGACCTGGACCTGGTAGGTTCCCGTCCCGTCCAGGCCAGTGAACACCAGTTGCCGCGTGCGGTGGGAAGCGTAACCGGACCCGCCGGCGATCTCCTGGACAGCGGCAGCGGTATCCGGATGGTCCGCCGGGGAGACCCTCACCACGGCTCCAAGGGCCCCGGGATTGCCCCAGGGCCCCCGCACCCGGACCGAGAGACCGCCGGGAGGGTTGGTGTTGGTGTAGACCACGGGGGGTTCATCCAGATAGGCCTCGATGTAGTCCAGGTCGAAATCGCCGTCGGTGTCCACCAGCACGGCGCCCGTGGAGCGTCGCGTGGGGGCGACCACGCGCCCCAGGGGGTCGGCGTGGAGGTGCAGAACCTCTCCGCGATTCTCGTAGAAGCGGGAACCTCCGTCGCCGGTGCAGGCCAGGTCCCAGTCGCCGTCCCCGTCGGGGTCCATCGCGGTGATCCCTATGACCCCGCGGGGCCCTTCCCCGGCGAAGACCGCCGGGTCCTCGGTGAATCTCAACCCGCCTTCGTTCCGCAAGCAGAGGGCCGGACCGGAGCGGGACCCCACCAGGAGGTCGAAATCCCCGTCACCGTCGAAATCCAGGGCCTCGATCCCGGTCAATTGCAGATCCGAGAGTCCATCCGGTAGCTCCGGATGGAGGTGGTCCGCGAACAGGATGGTAGTGCGGAAGGAGAGCGGGCCTCCCCGGGGGGTGCGGTTCTCGTGGATGTAGAGCCCGCGGCCGGAGGTCGCAACGACGATGTCGGTGTCACCGTCGGCGTCGAGGTCGCGGCACAATGCGGAGGTGCTGGCATCGGGCGTGATCATTCCTGAGGAGGCGGTGGCGTCGTGGAAGAAGGCGGCCCCGTCGTTCAGGAAGAGATGGTCGGGTCCCTGCAAGGCCGCGACGTGGAGGTCCAGGTCGCCGTCCCCATCGGCATCCAGCAGGTCCACGTCCTCGCAGATCTCATCCTCCAGACCGCGGAGCCCCGCCGGTCCCGACCAGGGAGCCAGGCGGCGACCCCCGAAACTGCGGAGGAAGCGGATCCCGTCATACATGGTGGCCAGCAGGACGTCCTCGTGGTCGTCGCCGTCCAGATCGCCTGCGACCGCAGCCATGTCGAAGCTGGGGACCCAGTGATTGCTCTCATCCAGCAGGGCGAGACCCAGCCGTTCGGACACCTGCCGCCAGGCGTCGAAGGAGGCGAGGGGATCGAGGGGGGCCACGGCGTCAGGCGATTCGTGGAAAGGCAGGTAGAGGTGGGGTCCCTGGGGGAGGTCGAGGACAGCCATGCCGTAGAGGGGAGGTTCGCCGGGTATGGTGTCGTCGTGACGGGGAGCCAGGCCGAGGAACGAGTGGACGGTGGAAGTCTCCGCTGCGGTATCCATGACCCACAACCCGGTCTGGCCCCAGGCGTACAGACGGCGGTCGAGCCATTCGATCCTTCCTGGCAGAAGGGGCAAGGGGCCCTTGTCCTGCCAGTTCTGGCCGGCCAGGAGGAAGAGCCTGCCGTCCCGGCACACCCAGGCCGTGTCCGGCGTGGCGGGGGCCATGGTCGGGGATCCGGTCTCGGCCCAGACCTCGAGCGGTTCGTTCAGACCGAGGGCTCTCCGATACAAGACCTTGTCGAGACCCAGGACCATGGTCCGGCCGAAAACCCGAAGGAACTCTGCGCCCGACAGGCTCGTCCCCTGGAATTCGGTCCTCCAGTACGTGCCGTCCCAGCGGAGGACGGCATGGTCGAGACGCGCCCCGCTGAGGGCGAACAGTTCGCCCCGCTCGTTCAGGACGAAGTCGACGAAATGGTACGGGACAGGGGCCATGTGCCGCACCCAGTCCACCCCCGTGAACCGGAAGGACTCGCGCCTTTCGGCGCCGAGCCACAGGTCACCGGCGGAGTCCTCGACCAAGGCGGTCGGCCGTCCGTACAGCTCGGGCAAAGGAACGGGTCGCCAGGGTGAGGAAGGGTCGGATCCGACTTCGCGGTGGAACAGGCTGCTCGTCCTGTCGGATTCGATCCAGGTGACGATGGTAACTTGGCCCCCTGCTCCGACGAAAAACTCGGAGATGGTGGTTCCCTGCGGCGGAGGGAATCGCAATGGCTCGCTCAGGGCTTCGGAGGGGTCTGCACAGCCGTCCGGCCACATGGTGAGCCCGGTGAAGCGGTGGGTGGCCCACAGACGTCCGGCGCTGTCGATCTGGATGTCGTCGACGGGCTCCCGGGTGATGCAGCACCAATGCGGGACTGGAACTCCGGAGGCCGGGGAGGCCAAGGTGGCGGGGGCCTGAGCCAGGAGGAACGCCAATCCCGTTGCAATGGCGGCCATCGCCCGCATCGTGAGGTCTCCCGGGGCCGGTCTGGATTGCCTGCTGGACCCCAGCCAGGTGATGGATAGGGTGTCCGAACCCGTCCATTCTAGCATCCCGCCTGTCTCCCATTCAACAGGGAAAGACGGATTTCGCGAGTGCAAGCCTATTTAATTCAAACAGTTAGAGGGTTTGAACGTCCGGAATCCCGGACGCCCCGTCCGGATTTCCGGACAGGCGGGCTCTTCGGCGGTTGGCCGCATGGATAGGGGATATTCCCGGGCCGGGCCCAACTCCCCTTGAACAATGGACTTCCCCGGTGGGTTCCGGGATCCGGTGCATCCAGCCGGGCCTGGTCCAGGGGTTGCAATGCCTGCCGGTCAGTTCAGGACCGCGAATGCGCGGTCTATGCCGCCCGGGAAACCGCGGATTGCCGCCCGGGCGGCCCGGACATCAAACAAAACGGGGAGCCATCATGAACAAGCAGGTTGTGATCGTCCTGGCCTTCTTCGTCGCTGCGATGTGCGGCTGCGCGCCGTCGACCAATGTCAAAACAGAAGCGACCCCTGCGCCGGTGTTCAACTGGGACCCGGCGACCACGGCGGCGCCGAATTCCGCGGCCGTGACCTTCGGGATCGTCGGCGGCGAGTTCGGCGAAGACGCAGGGTGGGGGCGCTACTATCCCTTCAGCACCTTCCGTACCAATATGCAGGGAGATTTCGATGAGCTGTTGACGGCGCGCGGCTTCATTACTACAGGGCCGTTCGACACCATGGAGGAAATGACCTACCCGGACAAGAAGAACTGCGACCTCATCCTGGTTCCCGATCTCGACCTGACGGTCCCCGTCCAGGGCCTCGCCTTCCAGGAACACACGGTGCTGCTGGGCCCCAAGTACTGGACCATCAACGGGACGGCCATCCTCGGCGGCCGGGTGACGCTTTCGGTGGTCGAAAGCCTCTCCGGCACGAAGATGTGGAACAAGAGCGTGGCGATCGACCCCGTAACCGTGCCCTACCAGGGCAAGACAAAGTTCGAATCCCCCGTGGGTCTGAGCCCGAACTACGGAGACGAGGGGATGGCTGCGGCCCTCGCGCCTCATCTGGAGAAGGCCTACATGGCCATCCTGGACAAGGCCTGGACCTATCTGGATCCCGAGGAGATGGCGGTGGTCAAGCAGCAAGCCATGGAAGTCAAGGAGAACACCCGGTTCCAGGGGAGCTGATCCGGGGAGGGATTGGAGGAGCGGGCGCCGCGGCTCAGGGGGGGCTGCGGCGCCGCTTTTTCACCATCATGCAGTATCCGGACGGCTATGCCGCGCCCGATAGTGGCCTGCAGATGGGGGTGGGCTATGTGTATACCAAATAGCGAGGAGCCACAACAAAGCCATCTCTCCTGCTCAATATTATGGCCAGCCTACAATATGGCCAAAGATTTGTCTCATATAATCGGTAACCTTGAGCATGGCCAACGCCGGACCAAGGGGATCGTGCTGGCCCCCGCCAGCGGCGTGGTGGTCGTCTGACCGTCGCCGCGTCCTTTGCATCCCCTCGTCACACTGCGGCGCGCACCTGACTCATGAACCTCTCGAGTTTGCCCTCGTCCAATTGGTCAGCCGTCCGTACGCCACTGCAAACGTCTACGCCGAACGGGCGAACCTTTCGGACAGCCTCCAGCACGTTCTCCGAATTCAACCCGCCGGCAAGAAAAACCGGCACCGGCGTTTGTGCAACGATTCTGGCACTCAATTCCCAATCATGCGTACGACCTGTTCCGCCAAGCTGTTTAACGGGCAGAGATCGGTTGCCGGAGTCCAAAAGAATCGCATCGACCAGAGGGCCCACCTCAAGCGCCTCCGACACGGACTCCTCGCCAGTGACGTGAACAACCTGGATGAGCGCGATCCCGGGAAGGGCCCCCCGTAGGTCAGCATATGCGCCTAGATCGATTCGATCGCAGATTTGAAGCGTATTGACCCGGCACCGCTTCTGCTGCGCGATGATGTCGGCGGACGAGACCCGGCTGGTGAGGAGGACGGTGGCTATGGGTGGGGGAACAGTAGCGGCAATCTCCCGGATGCGCGCCTCAGGGATGACCCCCGGTCCGCTTGGCATTTCGGACACCAAGCCGATCGCCGACGCACCAAGTCGCACCGCCAGCTTGGCCTCCGCAACGGAGCTGATGCAGCATATCTTCATGCGCGTCATGACTGACCTTCCACGAATCACTAGACGCTCCGTTTCAGCGGGGGGCCGCGTAGCGGGCCGCCCGCTGCGACCGGTTAGGCCGTCCTCATCGACGCACGTCGGAGGGTGTGCTGACCACGGTGAATTCCGGCCGGGTTGCCATTATCATTTCGTGGCCTGCGCGAACGCAAGGACGTATCCATCGGCGTCCATGCTGTAGGCGACATCGTGCCCCCAGTCCCGAGGCTGAAGGGCGCTCAGCTCCCGCCCGCCGCCGCCAATGGACCTGGAGTGATAGGCGGCGGGGTCTTCCACCAGCAGATAGACCTCGGCCATGGCCGACCCGGCACCGACCATTGGGGTAGGAAGCTTGTCCCCAAGGAGGCGTGAGATGCCCGACGCAGGCATCAATCCCAGGACAGCGGACCGATCCAACTGGAATTCGGTCATTCCGGGAACGTTGAGGATGGGATCGAGGTCAAGGACGTGGGAATAGAACCTCGTGCTTGCCTCCTGGTCGGCAACGTAAAGGATAAAGTGCGACCTCATTGCTCACCCTTTTCGACGAGGCTCCACCATCAGGTTCCATCGTGCCCCTGGTGCTTATCGAGGGACTGCTGCCCGAGCTCCTGGGCGAGCCCGATGAGGATCCCCTCGGGGCCCCGGATGTAGCAGAGCCGGTAGTTGTCCTGGTAATCGACGACTTCATCGACCACCGTCGCACCGAGCCTGCTGAGCCTGGCGAGGGTGTCCCCGAGGTCCTCTACGGCGAACATGACGCGCAGGTATCCCAACGAATTCACGGGGGCCGTGCGGTGATCGGACGCGATGCCGGGGGCGTCGAAGCGGGAGAGCTCTAGGCGGCTGTGACCGTCGGGGGTGCGCATCATGGCGACCACGACGCGCTGGCCGCGCACTCCGGTGACGCGGCCGGCCCATTCGCCCTCGATGGGCATGCGGCCTTCGAGGATGAGGCCGAGTTCGGTAAAGAACTCCACGGCGGCATCGAGGTCTTCCACAACGATGCCGACGTTGTCCATGCGCTTGACCGTCATGATGGCTCCTTGGGCATCAGAGGCATTGCTATTCAGCTGCGGCGAGCCGGAACCGGCCTGCAATCGCGGGCGGCCGGCCCCAGCGATTCCTATGCAGAGCCATCCAATTGAGCGACAAGATTTTCAATTGCCTCGACAAACCTTCGGCGCTCTATCAATAACCAAAAACTGGCGATGGCCACTGCACCGCCACAACCCAGCACGATAAGGAACATTGAAACTTTGTCGCCGGCCATCACCTGGCGAAAGTTGGCACTGAACCACAA
>JBFXKG010000035.1:0-39637 GCA_050174015.1 Candidatus Krumholzibacteriia bacterium | reverse complement strand
GGGGAGTGCGGAGCGGCTGGTGATCTTCCTGGTGTGGCGGAACTACATGAAGGGGATCAGCGAGAAGCAGCGGGGGAGCCCCACGCCGGCGATGTTGCGGGGGATGGTGGACCGGGCGTTGCAGGTACCGGAGGTGCTGAGTCGGCGGATCTTCCGGACGTTGATGGAGTTACCGGACCGGTGGGCGCAGTACTATGATCGGGCGGTGGAAACCCCTGCGCTGGGGAAGCAGAGGCGGCATGAATTGACGTACGCGTACTAGAAAGGAACCCTCTGCCGGCCGAGACCGGCAGAGGGATGACAGCGGACACAATTTCGACGGCACAACCAATCATTTGCATAAGGTTGCGGAAATCCCTAACTTCATGTCCCCGACAGCGCCCTTCGCCAACCGCGACGGCGCCCCGTACGACTCAGCATACCCGACACCTTCGGAGCCCTGGGGCATGTTCAGGCTCGGACTGGTCATTTCGGCAACCATCTGCTCCCTGCTCGGGATCGTCGCATCATCCCCGGCCGAGCCGCCGCCTGACTACGTCCTCGAGGAGGAGATCCGTCCCGACGGCATCCACATCCTGGACGGCTCCTACATCCTGGACGACGGCGAATTCCAGGTCAACGTCACCAACCACGGCCTGATCGGCTCTCAGTTCTCCGCCGCCCTACCGTACAGCCACGCCCCCTCCGGCCAATGGCCCGGGGGCTCCGGCCACGAGTACCTGTGGGGTGCCGGGTTGTGGGTCGGGGCGCGGGTGGGGGGCGACATCGCCGTGACTACCGGCCAGTACGATCGCGAGCTGCGTCCCGACGACGACCTCCGCGCCACCATCTACGAGGGGGTCGAGGGGCGGATCACCCGGCCGGCGCCCGAGGAATGGATCAGCGGGCGGCGCTACCCCGACGGCCGCGGCGACGACGACCGGGACAACCGGGTCGACGAGGACCTGCTCAACGGCTACGACGACGACGGGGACGGCCTGGTTGACGAGGACTGGGGCCAGTTGGGCACCCAGATGTTCACCTGCACCATGCGCGACGACCTGCCCCTCATCCAGGAGATCTACCCTGCCCACCGGCCCCTGGGGATCACCGTGGTCCAGAGGGCCTTCACCTGGTTCCAGGACGAGTACGACGACATCGTCGGCCTGGACTTCGAGATCAAGAACACCGGCACGGAGGTGCTGACCGACGTCTACCTGGGGTTCTTCGTGGACGGAGACATCCAGCGCCGCCAGGAGAACCGGTCCGATCCCGACGACCTGGCCGGGTTCTACAAGGGGTCGCGGCGGGGCAGCGACAACACCTTCTACGACCTCCAGGTCGGGTGGATGAAGGACGCCGCCCCGGTCGACCCGCTGCCCGGGGTGATGGGGGTGGTGCTGCTCGATCATCCCACCGACTTCCGGCGGGAAAGCGACGGACCCAACCGGGTGGGCATCCGGTCGTTCCAGATCTTCGCCACCAACACCCAGGTCATCCAGGACGGCCTTCCCCTGTCCGACCAGGACCGGTACTACGTGATGGCCCGCAACGAGATCGACCGGGACACCCGGCCCGACAAGGCCGGCGACCTGAAGTTCCTCATGTCGTGCGGTCCGTTCACCTACCTGCCCCCCGGGCGGACCCTGAACCTGCGCCTGGCCATGGTCATGGGTTACGGCTTCGAGGAGATGCTGGACAACGCCCTGCTGGCCGCCGAGATCGGCCGCGGCGCCTGGATGGACCTTGACCAGAGCAGCGCCACGGGTGTGGAGCAGAAGGAATCCCTGGTCTGCCTGGGCGATTATCCCGCCAATCCCGACGGCAGCGACCCTCTCTTCGGCTACAAGATCGTCATGATGGACGAGACCTGCGTGGGATCGGGATCCTTCATGTTCATCGACGTCATCCGCAAGGACATCATGGAACCGCAGGCCGACGGCCGCACCTGCATCTGGGTCAACGCCGACAACTGCGAGGAGTGCTTCCGGCGGCACGGCGTCCCCTGCACCGAGGCCAACGGCCTGTACTGGGTGTCGTCCAACCTGCCCTGGTGGTATCCGCCTCCGCCCTACTTCACCGGCATTCGCGGCCGGGAACACCATGTCGGGTGGATCCACGAGACCGAACTGCCTCCCGCACCGCCCAACATCAGGCTGGTGCCGGGCAACCACCAGGTGGAGGTCTTCTGGGACGACGGCCCCGAGAACGAGATCGATTTCTTCAGGGGCGTGGTGGATTTCGAATCCTACCGGATCTGGCGGGTGGACGGCTGGGTCCGCCCGTCGGGCACCAGCGAACTGCTCGGCCCTCCCTCCGACATGTGGGGCATGATCGCCGAGTTCGACCTCATCAACGAGATCCCGGCCTTCCTGAACTACAACAACGTGGCCCTGCCCCTCGGCAGGAACACCGGGCTGGAGGAGGCGTCCTACGTCCCGGTCTGCCTGGACGACCCCCGGTTCGCCGGGCTCGCTGCGACCATGCAGGAGTTCGTGGACGCCGACCGGACCGGATCGCACCCGGTCATGCCGGTCCTGCGGGACCGGGACGGCAACCCCGTCCCCGGCCTGCAGCAGTTCCTGCCCTGGGAAGCCTGGCCCACCGTCCTGGACACCTTCTTCGCGGTGACCCCCCGCGAGGGCGACGCCGCCCTGGGCATCCCCGCCAAGCACGGGAGCCGCTACTACCACTACGTCGATACCGAGGTGCACAACGGCTTCTCGGTCTTCTACGCCGTGACCGCCGCCGACCACCTCCTCGAGGAGGAGGACGGGCGCTATTACCCGGCCGGCTACGGCATCCAGTCCGAACCGGGCAACAACTTCAGCCTGACCGTTCCCGGAGAGACCGCCCAGACCCCAGCCGAGCGCCGGAACGAGGGCCCCAACATCTACGTCTATCCCAACCCGGCCACGAACGAATCCCTGGCCGAGTTCCAGGCCCAACCTCCCGACCACGACGACCCCGTCGGGCAGCGGATCATGTTCGCCAACCTGCCCGCCGCCCTGAACACCATCAAGATCTACACCGCCTCGGGCGACCACGTGGTCACCCTGCGGCACGACGGCCGCACCGAGGGCGGCGCCCGCAGCTGGAACCTGCTGTCCCGCAACGGGCAGGAGATCGGGAGCGGCATCTACCTCTACGTGGTGCAGAGCGAAGGCGGGCAGTTCGAGGATTTCTTCGGACGGTTCGTCGTCGTGCGCTGACCCCGCTCCCGCAAGATCCCGGCCCCGCTCACGACCACTCCGCGGTGATGACCTTGATCATGTTGGTGGCGCTGCGCTTGTGGAAGGGCAGGCCCGCGGTCAGGATGACCGGGTCGCCGGGCTGGACGAAGCCCCGGCGCAGGGCCTGGTCCACGGCCATGGTTTCCAGTTCCTCCGCGCTGTCCACCAGGTCGATGAGCACCGGCACGGCCCCGAACACCAGGGCCATGCGCCGGGCGGTCTGGGCGTCGGGAGTCATGCCCAGCAGCATCTGCCTGGGACGGTAGCGCGCCACCCGGCGGGTGGTGCCTCCGCTGCGGGTGCAGGTCAGGATGGCCGCGGCGTGGATGTCCTCGGCCATCTCCACCGCCGCATGGGCCACGGCGCGGCCGTAGCTGAGCTTGATGGTCTCGTCGGCGCGGCGGGTCCAGCCCTCGTAGTCGAGCTGCTGTTCGGTGTCCGCCGCGACCCGGCCCATGACCCGCACGGCTTCGACGGGATACCGGCCCATCGCCGTCTCCTCGCTCAGCATGATCGCGTCGGTCCCGTCGTGGATGGCGTTGGCCACGTCGGTGACCTCGGCCCGGGTGGGCCGGGGGGATTCCACCATGGACTTGAGCATCTGGGTCGCCGTGATGACCGGCTTGGACGCCGCGTTGGTGCGCGCGATGATCATCTTCTGCGCGCGGGGCACCTGCTCCAGGGGAATTTCCACCCCCAGGTCGCCGCGGGCCACCATGATCCCGTCGGCCGCGTCGATGATGGCATCGATGTTGTCCAGCGCCTCGAACTTCTCGATCTTCGCGATGAGCGGCGTGTCGTGCCCCGCCTCGCGGATCACCTGCTTGACCAGCTCCACGTCGTGGGCCGTGCGCACGAAGGACAGCGCCACGAAATCCACGTCCTGCCCGAGGCCGAACAGCAGGTCGGCCCGGTCCTTGTCCCCCAGGATGGGGGCGTTGAGGGTGCGTCCCGGCAGGTTGATCCCCTTGTGGGATCCCAGCTCGCCGCCCACGGTGACCCGGCAGTGGATGTCCGTGCCCGTGGACGATTCGACCACCAGCTGCATGGCCCCGTCGGCCAGTTGGATGACGTCCCCGGGGCGCACGCTCCGCGGCAGGTCGGGGTAGGTCAGACCGACCTCGCGGTCGTCTCCCGGGACGTTCCGGCTGGTCAGGACCAGGGACGCACCCTGCTTCAGGGTCGCGGTCCCGGCGGCCATGCCCGCGGTGCGGATCTTGGGCCCGGCCAGGTCCTGCAGGATGGCCACGGGCGCGTCGCGGCGGGCGGCGACCTCCCGGATCGTCCTGATCATGCCCGCGTGCTGCTCGTGGTCGCCGTGGCTGAAGTTGAGGCGGCAGACGTTCATGCCCGCTTCCATCAGGCGCTCCAGGACCTCCGGATCGCTGCTGGCCGGCCCGATCGTGCAGATGATCTTCGTCTTGATCATGGGTCATCCCGGGAAAGGGGTGGGGCGGGGAGACTGCCGCGGCCAGGATACCAAGCTGCGCCCGCCGGGTAAACGGGGAGTTCGGGCCGTGGGGGTCCGGACCGGGAATCAGCGGGAGAAGTCGAAGCCCCAGCGGACCAGGGTGATGGCCACCAGCAGGGCGCCCTCCCAGCGGCTGAGCTTCCAGCCGGTGCGCATCATCACCACGACCACCACCACCATGCCGGCCAGCACCGTCACGCTGCTGAGGGCGGCCGGATCCACGCTCATGGGACTGAGGACGGCGGCCAGGCCGAGGACCCCCAGGAGGTTGAACAGGTCGCTGCCGACGAGATTGCCCGCCGACATGCCGTGCTGGCCCCGGAGCAGGGCCACCAGGGAGGTCGCGAGCTCGGGGGCCGAGGTCCCGATCGCCACGATGGTCACGCCGATGACCCACTCGGAGACGCCCATCAGGCGGGCGAGGCTGCCGGCGGCCTCGACGAAGAAGTGCCCGGCGCCCACGATGACCACGATGCCCACCAGGAAGCGGGGAACGTCCATCCGGTGGAAGCGGCCGGGCGGCACCGGCTCCCCCCCATCGGCCCGCTGGACGATGAGAACTGCGACGTAGACCACCAGCAGGGCCATGAGAATGGACCCCTCCAGCCGGGTGACGGCCAGGTCCCGCAGGAAGAAGACGAGCAGGAGGGTCGTCCCGATCAGGACTCCCCCGTCGCGGTAGACCAGGCGCGGGGAGGTCGCCACGCCCCGGAACAGAGCCAGCCCGCCCAGGATGAAGCCCAGGTTGAAGATGTTCGAGCCCACGACGTTGCCGACGCTGATGTCCGACTGGCCCTTCAGGGCGGCGACGGCGGTCACGGCGAACTCGGGCGCCGAGGTGCCGATGGCCACCACGGTCAGGCCGATGACCAGATCGGAGACTCCCAGGCGTCGGGCGATGCGGGTGGCGGAATCGACCACCTGCACGGCGCCCCACCACAGGCCGGCGATGCAGGCGATGATGATGCCGATGTCCAGGGCGACGACCACGCAGGCAACACTCCGGGTCAGGGGGGAACGGGGCGCCGGGCCCGTCCATTGAACAGGCGGTCGGCGGCCGGGTCAAGGGCCGGACGGAGCTACAAGGAATCGCCGAGGGATCGCTTTGTCAATCCAGGAAGAAGTCGGGGAACAGGGGCGTCCCCGGTTGAACCGCGTACTTCTCCAGGTCGGTCTCGCCCTCGGCGACCAGGACCTCCTCGTCCGTGAAGAAGTTGCCGGTGCAGGCGGCCGCGGGGCGGGTCAGGACGGCCCAGGCGGCGTCGGCCACGATCTCGGGGCGCCGGCTGGCGGCCACCATCTTCTCTCCCCCCAGCAGGTTCCGCACCGCGGCGGTGGCGATGGCCGTGCGCGGCCAGAGGGCGTTGAACGCCACCTTGCCCCGGAATTCGGCGGCCATGCCCAGCACCCACACGCTCATGGCGTACTTGGCCAGGGTGTAGGCCGCGTGGCCGGCGAACCAGCGGGGATCCAGGTTCAACGGAGGGCTGAGGTTCAGGACGTGGGGATTGGATGCCTCCAGCAGGTGCGGCAGGGCGGTCCTGGTCACCAGGTAGCTGCCGCGGGCGTTGATCTCGAACATGCGGTCGTACATCTTCATCGGCGTCTCGAGGGTCCCCGTCAGGCTGATCGCGCTGGCGTTGTTGACGACGATGTCCAGGCCTCCGAACTCCTCGACGGCCGCGGTCACCGCCGCGGCGACCTCCTCCTCGAACCGGATGTCGGTCTTGACGGGCAGGGCCCTGCCGCCGGCTTCCTGGATCTCCTCCGCGGCCGTGAAGATGGTGCCCGGCAGCTTGGGGTGCTCGGTGGTGGTCTTGGCGACGACCACGATGTTGGCCCCGTCGCGGGCCGCCCTCAGGGCGATGGCCTTGCCGATGCCCCGGCTGGCTCCGGTGATCAGAAGGGTCTTGCCCGCCAGGGAGCGCTCGGTTGTCATGGTGTCGAATCCTTTCGGTTGCCGATGGCGAAGCCCCCCCGGGGGGTTCCCCTATTATGCCCCGCCCGGCAACCCGGGGCAAGGCCGCCCTGTTTCAGGTGCTCCAGCCGTCATTTTCGATTGTGGCCTCATGATGTCCGGTTTATCTTGACCCCATGAACAACCTGAGAAACTCCGCGAGGTCGCTGCTTGCGGTCGCCGGCCTGCTGGCCCTGCTCGTCGCCGGATGTGGCGGCGGGGATCAGGGATCGACGCAGGCCGCCGGCGGCCCGAGCCCGGCTGACGCAACCCCTGCCGCCCACGGCGGCGCCCCTGCCTCCGCCGGAGAGGTCACCCTGGCCGGCGTCACCATCACCCCTCCGGCCGGCTGGACCAGCCTGGGCGCCGAAGGCATGCGCCAGGCCCAGTTCCGGCTGGAGCCGGTCGAGGGCGACCCCGCCCCGGCCGAGGTGAACGTCTTCTACTTCGGTCCCCAGTCCGGAGGCGGCGTCGAGGCCAACCTCCAGCGCTGGATCGGCCAGATGGAGTTGCCGGACGGGTCGGACCCGTCGGCGGCGGCCCGGCGGAGCACGTTCACGGCCGACGGCATGGCCGGACACGTCGTCTCCCTCGATGGAAGCTACAAATCCGGGGGCGGACGCCCGATGGGCGGGGGTGGAGAGATCCTGCCGGGTTACCGTCTCGTGGGCGTGGTCATCGAAGGACCCCAGGGCAGCCTGTTCTTCAAGCTGACCGGACCGGCTGCCACGGCGCGCGCCATGGAGCCCGACCTCATCGCCATGCTCGAAGGGGCTCGGAAGTAACGCCTCAGCCCGCGATCTCGTTGTAGACGGTGTCCCTCAGCACCGGCCGCAGACCCACACCCGCGATGAAATCCCGGATGGTCTCGACCGTCATGCCCTTGCCGGCGGCCCCGCCGGCGGCGAAGGTCACCCGCTCATCCACCACCGTCCCGTCCAGGTCGTTGGCCCCGTAGCGCAGCGCCAGCTGGGCGATCTCCCTGCCCAGCATGACCCAGTAGGCCTTGATGTGCGGGACGTTGTCCAGCATCAGGCGGCTCAGGGCGACGACCTTGAGCTTGGTGACCAGGTCGGGCCCCGGCAGGTGGGCGAACTTCGTGTTGGCCGGATGGAAGGCCAGGGGGATGAAGCACTGGAATCCGCCCGTGAGGTCCTGCTGCTCCCGCAACCGCACCAGATGGTCGATCCAGTGCTCCGGCTTCTCGATGTGCCCGAACAGCATGGTGCAATTGGACTTCAGACCCGCCGCATGGACCATCCCCGCCACCTCGAGCCAGCGGTCGGCGCTCATCTTCTTCGAGGCGATCCGCTCCCGGATTTCGGGATGGAAGATCTCCGCGCCCCCGCCCGGACAGCTGTCCAGGCCCGCCTCGCGCAGCACCGCGATGGTCTCGGGCACGGACAGCTTGGCGATCTTGGCCAGGAAGTCGATCTCCACCATGGTGAAGGCCTTCAGGTGCACGGTGGGGAAGGCTTGCTTCAGGGACCGCAGGATCTCCGCGTAGACGTCGAACTTCCAGCGGGGATGCAGGCCGCCGACGATGTGGAACTCGGTCACGTCGGGGGACCAGTCGCGGCGGGCGATCTCGACGCACTCTGCAGGCGTGTAGCTCCAGGTGCCCTCGGCGTTGGGATCGTCGGCATAGGCGCACAGCTCGCAGCCCACGTAGCAGACGTTGGTGGGGTTCAGGTGCCGGTTGATGTTGTAGTAGACGGCGTCCCCGTGCAGCCGGTCCCGGACGTGGTGGGCCAGCAGGCCCAGGGCGGGAAGGTCATGGCTCGAGGCCAGGCGCAGCCCGTCCTCGGGGGAAAGACGTTCACCGGCCTCGACCCTGGCGGCGATGTCCGAGAGCGGATGGGCGGCTGGCAACATGGCGGCGAAGGCTCCTCTTCATGGCGTCCGGGCGTGCGGTCCGATCCGCCAAATCTAATGCCAACCGGGGGGTTCGCCACAGGAAAACCCGACGGGAACGGGGAGTTCAGGCGTCCAGGGCGGTCCTCACCGCAGCCTGGACCTCGGCCAGGGTGAAGGGCTTGTTGAGGAAGTGGACGCCTTCTTCGAGAACGCCCTGGTCCGCGATGGCGTCGTCCGTGTAGCCCGACATGAACAGGACCCCCAGATCCGGACGCAACGCCTTGACCCGGTCCACGAGTTCCTTGCCGTTCATCTGGGGCATGATGACGTCCGACACCACCAGGTGGATGTCCCCCGGGAAACCGGCGGCGATCTCGAGAGCCCGGTTGGGGGTTTCGCCCTTGAGAACGGTGTATCCCCCCTTCTCCAGCATGCGGGCGGCAAGGTCCAGGAGCTGGGGTTCGTCCTCGACCAGCAGGATGGTCTCCCCTCCGCCCGACGGACGCGGCGCGGAAACCGGTTCGGCCATCCGCCGCTCCCCGCTGTAGCGCGGCAGGTAGATCCGGAAGGTGGTGCCCCGGCCCGGCGCGCTGGTCACGTCGAGGTGTCCCCCGTGCTGGGTCACCACGCCGTAGACGGTCGCCAGTCCCAGGCCGGTCCCCTGCTCCACGGGCTTGGTCGTGAAGAACGGCTCGAAGATCTTGTCCAGGTGTTCGGAAGCGATGCCCTCGCCCGTGTCCCCGAATTCCAGGAGCACGTAATCGCCGGCGGGGATGGGGTCCCCCTGGCGCGTCGTTCCCTCCTCGAGCCCGAGGTTGGCCGTCCGGATCAGGACCCGGCCCACTCCCGCGATCGCATCCCGGGCGTTGACGGCCAGGTTGGCCAGCACCTGGTCCAGCTGGGAGGGGTCGATCCTGACCGGCCAGAGGTTCTCGCCTGGAAGGAAGGTGATCTCCACGTTCTCGCCGATGAGCCGGTCCAGGAGCTTCTTCTGGCTCGCGACCGCTTCGTTGAGATCCAGCACCCCGGGGGCGAGGATCTGCTTGCGGGAAAAGGCCAGCAGATGCCCCGTGAGCTGCGCCGAACGCTCGGCGGCGGACCGGATACTCTCCAGGCTCGACCGGTGAGGATCCCCGGGCCCCATGTCCTCCAGGACGACCTCGGCATAGCCGAGGATGACGTTGAGCATGTTGTTGAAGTCGTGGGCGACCCCGCCGGCCAGCCTGCCCACCGCCTCCATCTTCTGGGCCTGGCGCAGTTCGGCTTCCGCCCGATCGCGTTCCTGCTCCAGCTTCTTGCGACCGCCGATGTCGTGGACCACGCTGATGAAATAGGCCGGCTCTCCCGCCGCCGAACGGATCAGGCTGACCGTCAGTTCGACCCAGACCTCGTGACCCTGCTTGTGGATGTAACGCTTCTCCATGGTGAAGCAGGTGCTCCGCCCCGCGAGGCACTCCTCGCCCAGCCTCAGGTCCTCCACGAGATCATCGGGATGGGTCGTGTTCTCGAATGACCGCCTCTGGAGTTCCTCGGCCGTGTAGCCCAGCAGGCTGCAGAGCCGCTCGTTGGCCCGGATCCAGTGCCCGTCCAGACCCACGATGCCGATGCCGACCGCCGCGTGCTCGAAGACGGCCCGGAAACGCTCGTCGCTTTCCCGGATGGCCCTCTCGGCCTGCTTGCGCCGGGTGATGTCCTGGATGGTGCCGGTGATGACCCGCTTCACCGGGTCGTAGGCGGCCAGGGAGTGGATGTCCCTGATGCCCCCATCGCCTTCCCGGCGTATCCGGAACTCCACATCATAGGGGCCCTCCCCGGCGACCAGCGTCTTCATGGCCTCGTCCAGGCGGGGTCGGTATTCCGGCAGGGGGAAATGATTGATCCTGTCCAGGGTCAACGCAGCCTCATCCGCACCGTAGATCCGGAAGGCTTCCGGGGAGGCCTGGACGGACCCGGTGGCGAGATCGCACTCCCAGCTGCCGATCCGGGCCAGTCGCTGGGCCTCGAAGAGCTTTCTTTCGCTGGCGGCCGCCTCCAGTTCCAGGCGCTTGATCTCGCTGACGTCGGTGCTGAACCCGATGAACCGGCCGTCCCCCAGGGCGACCGCTTCGACGCTCCACCAGCCCACGCTGCCGTCCTTGCGCAGGAACGACAGGACCCCGGTGGACTTGCCGGAGGCCAGGACGGCGGCGAAGTGGGCGGATCCGGAGGACTTGTCCCCCGGCGGGGAAAAATCCGTCACCGGCCTGCCCAGGATCTCCTCCCGGGAATAGCCGGTCATCCTGCAGCCGGCGTCGTTGACCTCCACGTACCGGCCTCCGGAATCGGCGACGAAGACCCCCGTCGGCGCCGAGTCGATGTACAGGCGGTACTTCCGTTCGCTTTCGGCCACCGCCCGGGCCAGTTCCATCTCCTGTCGTTCGGTCACGAGCAACCGTCCGAGCAGGACCGTGCCCAGGGGGTAGATGACCAGGACCGGAACGGCCACGGCCTTGAGGGTGGGCCACATGAGCGCGCCGGGAAGGGTCCCCATCAGCATGATCATGACCAGGTGGACGGCCAGACCGAACAGGTAGAGGTGGAACCAGCCCAGACGGTGCAGTGGGATGCCGGACCGCCCCCGCCACCCCAGGCCCATGGCGGCGGTGGCGATGATGACCGAGATGCCCATCCCGGTCCCCGCGCCCCCCATGGCCACCCGCAGGGCGGCCATCATGGCGGCGGCCACCAGGGTGGGGGCCAGGCCGAAGAACAGGCCGCTGAGCGAAAGCAGGACGCTGCGGGTGTCGAAGACGACTCCGGGAGCGGCGGTCCAGTGCAGGGACATCACGGTCAGGCCGATCCCGCCGACGGCCGCCCCCGCCACCATGCGGCGCCAG
This sequence comes from Candidatus Krumholzibacteriia bacterium, assembly GCA_050174015.1. Taxonomy (GTDB): domain Bacteria; phylum Krumholzibacteriota; class Krumholzibacteriia; order LZORAL124-64-63; family LZORAL124-64-63; genus JAHJTW01. The sequence continues at coordinate 28,264 of JBFXKG010000035.1, read as the reverse complement.
GAGGAGCGGTGGAAGAGCCAGCCGGCCAGCCGGGGAAAAAGAAGCCCCAGTGCCAGAAGCACCAGGGCGTTGTGGATCAAGGCGAGGAAGGCATCGAACGTCATCGTGACCTCAGTCGTCCGCCTTGGCCGCCAGCCTCAGCTGGGGGAGCAGGCTCATGTCGAAGATCTTGCCCGCACCGGCCCGCACGGAGCGGATCTCCTCGACGGCCCGCCTGATGCCCGCCAGGGCCGCGGTGACCTCGAAATTCTCGTAGCGGAACCCGAAGTTCCGCAGGATGCGCATGCTCTCCACCAGTTTCTTCTCGGCGTTGGGCAGCTTGCCTTCGCGCAGCAGCGCGTAACCTTCGCAGGCTTCCTGCAGCCCCATCCAGAAGGCCTCGTCCTGACCCCCGGCCCCGGCCAGGCCCTCGGCGGCCTGCCTGGCGGCCTCGGCGTAGTTGCGGTTGTTGAAGGCGCTCACGGTCCGGTTGAGGATCAGATCGTTCATGCAGGTCTCCTTGCCGGATCCCCGCGGCCGTCCGGGCGCCAGGCCGCCCTTCAGTCCTCGGAGTCTCCCACATCATCGCCCGCCAGGTCGAGGAATCTTTCGGCTTCCTCCTCGAAGGCGAGGCGCTTGGTGTCGGTGATGCGATCCACATAGAGCACGCCGTCCAGATGGTCGCACTCGTGCTGGGTCACCACGGCCGGATAACCGTCCAGGACGAACTCCTGCCGCTGACCCTTCTCGTTGTAAGCCTTGACCCGGATCCTGGCCGGACGCTCGACCCAGCCGCGCAGGCCGGGGATGGACAGGCATCCCTCGTACATGCCGAGCTTGGTCTCCTCGTCCAGGACGGTGATCTCGGGGTTGATCAGGACCCGGAAGCGCGGACGCCCGTCCTGGTCCGTCTCTCCCCCGGCGATGGCCAGCCGGACCGCCTGATGCACCTGGGGAGCGGCGAGCCCCACCCCGTTGTACTCGATCATCGTCTCGAACATGTCCCGGACCAGGCGCTGGACCTCGTCCCCCGTGATCTTCTCCGGGTCGATGGGGCGGCACTGCTGCCGCAGGACCGGGTGCCCCATCCGGGCGACCTTAAGGATGGCCATGACCTCGAGTCTCCTTGGCAAAGGGTCGGCGTCCGCGTGGCGGACAGGTGGATTTTCCGACATCCACCATAACCCTTTTTTCCCTCCTTGCAAAAACAGGACCTTTCGCGGGAGCCCTCCCATCCGGCCCCTTTCCGGGCCTTTGGTCCGCCGAACCGGCAAGGATGGGCGCATCCCCCGGCGGATTTTTCCGGGCGCCCTCTCGGGGTCCCCGGGAAACTTGTGATGGGTTGACAGGATTCTTGACATCGAGGCCGTTCATCAGGCATAGTGATCCGGCCCCCGGGGCGCTCCGGGCATACCCGGACTCGCCGGCGCTCCCGAGGGCAAGGCAACGTCATGCAGGGCAAGAAAATCCTCATCCTCCTGGTGGGACTGGGTGTGTTGGCCTTGGCCGTACTCCTGGTGTCGTATGGGTACGACGATACCTGGCGCCTGTGGAACATCCCCACCATGTCCCCCCACTTCGCCGATCTGCGGACCATCACCGGCGGGGCCGAATCCGCCCGGATGGGCCTGGACCCCATGGTGGACAATCCGGGAGATCCCTGGGGCCGCCCCATGGACTACCCCCGGATCTGGGAGTCCCTCTTCCTGCTGGGGATCGACCAGGGCGACACCGCACTGCTGGCGTTGATCATGATCGCCGCCTTCGTCGCCGGGCTGTTCCTGTTCATCCGGGACATCGACCGGACCACCGCCGTCCTGCTGGCGGCCGGAATCTTTTCGCCCGCCGTGCTGCTGGGAATCGAGCGGGGCAACAACGACCTGCTGATCTTCTTCCTCATGGCCGCCGCCCTGGCGGCCCTGCGCCGGTCCCCCGTCCTCGCCACGGGACTGGTCACCTTCGGGGCCGCCCTGATGTACTTTCCCATCTTCGGCCTGGCCATCCTGCTGGCCCTGCCCCGCCGGCGCTGCCTCGCCCTGGCCGGTCTCAGCCTCGCCCTGATCCTCGTCTACGCCGCGGCCACCTTCGGCGATCTCAGGCACATCGGGACGGGGGCCCTGCGGGGAACGACGATCTCCTACGGGTTCAACGTCCTCCACACCTCGGTCCACGAATACTTCCGATCCCCCGCGACGGGGCTCTGGCTGGAATACGCCTGCCTGGGGATCCTGCTGGTCATGGTCGGGATCGCCCTGAGGACCCGCGGATTCCGGTTCGCCTCCGCCGGGCAGGGCCACCAGCACCTGGACGCCTTCCGGCTGGGCTCGGCGATCTACATCGGCACTTTCCTGATCGGCAACAACTGGGACTACCGCCTGATGTTCCTGCTGTTCACCATCCCCCAGCTCGACTCCTGGCGCCGGTGCGGCGTCCCCCCCCTGGGCCGGGCGGCGGGACTCACCCTGGCGGCGGTCATGGCCTCCCTGTGGCTCCAGTTCTTCTTCCGCTTCGCGCACCTGGTCCCCTTCGGCGGGCACCTGGTCTTCGGCCTGGACGAGCTGGCCAACTGGGTGACCCTCGGCGGCCTGCTGTACCTGCTGCCCCGGAGCGCGCCCGCGTGGTTGTTCCGCCGGCCGGGAACCCTGGGCTCTCCTGCCGCAGGGGCGGCCCCCCGCTAGAGCCGGCCGTTCTTCCGGTTATTTTACGGGATTTGGACATTGCCTTGACCCCGGACAGCTTCCCCGGTACCTTTCGGCCCGGTCACCCCCTGCACGCCAGATTGCATGTCCTCCGGATCCGCTCGGATCCGGAACAGGAGACCCATGACCGACCCGGCCGTCCATCCGGCCCCGCCTGCCGGCTCCCTGCATCCGGCGCTGCGTTTCCTGATCAACCTGATCGCCTTGCTGGCCCTGCTGTACATTTTCCTGGCCGCGATCGCCCTGTTCGGGGCCGCATTCAAGCTGGTCGGCAAGGACTTCAGCAAGCACCTGATCGCCACCACCTCCGACCCCGTCATCGGCCTGATGATCGGCCTGCTGGCGACCTCCCTGATCCAGAGTTCGTCCAGCACCACCTCCATCGTGGTGGGGATGGTCTCGGGCGGGGCCCTCACCGTCCAAAACGCCATACCCATCATCATGGGGGCCAACATGGGCACCACGGTGACCAACACCCTGGTGGCCATGACCTCCATGAACCGGCGGGCCGAGTTCCAGCGCGCCTTCGCCGGCGCCACCATGCACGACTTCTTCAACCTGCTGGCCATCGCCATCCTGTTCCCGCTGGAGATGGCGACCGGTTACCTCCGCAAATCCGCGACCTGGTTCAGCGAGCATCTGGTGGGGACCGAAGGATCCCAGTTCCCCAATCCGGTCAAGGACGCCGTCAAACCGGCCGTGGACGGACTGCAGGATCTGCTGACGGGCAGCCTGGGTCTGGGGACGGGCATGGCCTCGCTGCTCATGGTGATCGTCGCCCTCCTGGGCATCTTCTTCGCCCTGACCTTCCTGACCAAGCTGCTGAAGCGCCTGGTCCTCAGCCGAGCCGAAGGGGCCTTCACCCAGACCTTGCGGCGCAACGCCGCGGCCGCCATGATCATGGGCTTGCTGGTGACCGTCAGCGTCCAGAGCAGTTCGATCACCACCAGCCTGCTCGTGCCGCTGATCGGGGCGGGGATCGTCCCCATCGAGGCCGCCTTCGCCGCGACCCTGGGCGCCAACGTGGGAACCACGGTCACCGCCCTGCTCGCCTCGCTGACCGGTACCCCCGCGGCGGTCACCGTGGCCCTGGTCCACCTGCTGTTCAATCTCTCGGGGATCGCCATCATCTATCCGCTGCCCCAGCTGAGGCGCGTTCCCATCAGGCTGGCCACGGGGCTGGCCCAAAAAACCGCCCGGAAGCGGATCTTCGCCGTCTATTACATGGTCGGGGTCTTCTTCCTGATGCCCCTGGTCTTCGTGCTGATCGACAAGCTGATCCGGGGACTCTGATCCCCTCAGGAGGCAAAGATGCGCTTCCGTTCCATCCTCGACCTGTTCAAGCAGGACAACTGGAGCAACGAGCTCGTGCAGATGACGACCGAGATGCTGGAACTGGCATCGGCCATGTTCTCCCACACCTCGGCGGTGATCGTCACCGGCGGGCCGGACGACGACCCCCAGGTCAACATCTACGACCGCGACAAGCGGATCAACAAGCTCGAGCGGATGATCCGCCGGCGGGTGGTGTCGCGCCTCTCGGTGGGCGATTCCAGGGCGGACGTGCCCACCGCGCTGATCTTCATGAACGTCGTGAAGGACGGCGAAAGGCTGGGCGACTACATCAAGAACCTGCACGAGGTCGCCGAGATGATGCCCCCCGAACCCGACCGCGAGCTTTACCGGCAGTGGCTGGCCGAACCCACCGAGACCATCGCCCGCCTCTTCGACCAGACGCGCAGGGGCTTCGTGGACACCGACGAGGCCCTGGCCGGAGCGGTGATCAAGACGGCCAAGGCCACCGGCAGGGACGTCGAGCGGCGTATCAGGGAGATCACCGCCAGCGGATTGGCCACCCGGGACGCGGTCTGCCTGGTGCTGGTGCTGCGGTTCTACAAGCGGCTGGTGGCCCACATGAGCAACATCGCCTCGACGGTGGTCATGCCCCTGGACCTGATCGACTTCTACGACGAACCCGAGGGCTGACCCTGACGATTCAGCCTTCCGCCCCGGCCTGGAACTGCATGGTGTACAGCTCCTTGTAGCGTCCGCCGGCAGCCAGCAGCTCGGCGTGCGTCCCCACCTGGACGACCCTGCCCTCCTCGAGCATGTAGATGCGGTCCACGTTCTGGATCGTGGAGAGGCGATGGGCGATGACGATGGTCGTGCGGTGCCTGACCAGGCGGTCGATGGCTTCCTGGACCAGCAGTTCGGACTCGGTGTCCAGGGCGCTGGTGGCCTCGTCCAGCAGCAGGATGGGCGGGTTCTTGAGGATCGCCCGCGCGATGCTGATGCGCTGCCGCTGACCGCCGCTGAGCTTGAGCCCCCGGTCCCCGATCACCGTCCGGTAGCCGGCGGGCAGCCTGGTGATGAAGTCGTGGGCGTTGGCCGCCCGCGCCGCGGCCTCGACGTCCTCCCGGGACACCGAATCCAGGCCGTAGGCGATGTTGTTGAAGATCGTGTCGTGGAAGAGGATCACTTCCTGGGTGACGATGCCCATGCTGCGGCGCAGGCCGCCCAGATTCACCGTGCGCACGTCGTGGCCGTCGATGAGGACCCGGCCCCGGTCGGGATGATGGAAGCCGGGGATCAGGTCGATCAGCGTGCTCTTGCCCGAACCGCTGCTGCCGACGAGGGCCACGATCTCACCAGGCTCCACCGCCAGGGAGACCCCCTGCAGGACCGGTTCCCCCGGCAGGTAGCTGAAGTGGACCTCCTGGAACTCCACCCGACCTGCGACCTCCGTCAACAGCATCCCCGCCCTCGGATCCGCCACTTCCGGCGTCTCGTCCAGGACGGCGAAGATGCGGTCGGCCGCGGCCATCCCCCCCTGGATCTCGTTGTTGACCGCCCCGAGGCTCTTGATGGGCCGCACCATCGAGAAGATCACGATCAGGAAGACCACGAACAGGTCGGGCGCCATGATGCCGCCGGTGAAGACCTTGCTGCCGCCGTACCACAGCAGGCACAGGCCCACGACGATCGACAGCTGTTCGGTGAGCGGCGCCGACAGCTTCATCAGCCAGTTGTAGCGGAAGATGCGGCGGAACAGCTCCTGCGACTGGGCCAGGAACTTGCGGTTCTCGAAGTCCTCCATGGCGAAGGCCTTGATGACGCGGAGGCCGTAGACCGTCTCCTGCAGGGTGCTGGTCAGGTCGGCCATCTTCTCCTGCTGCTGGTGGCTGATCTTGCGCAGCTTCTTCCCGATGCAGATGATCACCCCGAGACTCAGCGGCAGCAGCACCGCGGCCATCACCGTCATCTTCCAGCTGAGGATCAGGGCCACGGCCAGGTACATGAGGATCTGGATGGGATCCTTGACCAGCTTGGTGAAGCTGAGCCCCACGCACTGCTGGGCCACCATGACGTCGTTGGTGGCGCGGCTGATGAGCTCGCCCGCCTTGTGGCGGTGGTAGAAGCTCAGGGGCAGGGTGGTGAACTTGAGATAGAGTTCGTTGCGCAGGTCGCGGATCACCGCCTGACCCACGTAGGTCATCAGGATCTCCTGCAGGTAGCCGGCGATGTTCTTGCCCAGGAACAGGAAGAAGATGGCCAGGCAGACGCGCAGCAGCTTCTCCTCGTCCGATCCCTGCAGAAGGGTGTTCTGGACGTAATCCGAGAACTCCACCTTGAGATTCTCCACCCAGGACAGCTTGTCCTGCAGATCCTCGTAGCGCTGCCGGTCAGCCCCGGGCGAAGGGCCGTCGGGGACTGAGGCCGGGGCCGCCGGCCCAGCCTCGTCCATGACCATGGTCACCGCAGGATCCTGGTCCTTCAGGAAGAGCGCCCTGAGGAACGGCGAGACCATGGTGATGCTCAGCACGCTCATGACCGAGAACAGGATCATGAACACGACGGACAGGACCACGTGGACCGTGTAGGGCCGGATCATCCGGATCATGCGCAGATAGGCGTTCACGGGCTGGATCTCATCCTCCGGGGACGGTCAAGGGGGGCCGGGCACCCAAAGTGGCCCCCCGGCCCCGTCCGGTCAAGACGGCCCTCACGGCGCGGCCGCCAGCGCCGACTCGATGGTCGCGACCATCCGTCCGAATTCGGCCTCCTCGTACCCCTGGGACTGGAAGAGGATCCGGCCGTCACGGCCGATGACGTAGCTGCGGGGGATGTAGGCTGACGCGAAGAGGGCGTAGGCCGTCCGTTCGCGGTCCAGGGCGACGGGGAAGGTGAAGCCGCGGGCGGCGATCCAGGGGGCGACCACCTCGGGGGTCTCGGCCCGGGACACGGCCACCATGGCGAAATCCTCGCCCCGGAAGCGTTCCCAGACCTTCTCCTGGAGATGGGGCATCTCCTCGACACAGGGCGGGCACCAGGTCGCCCACCAGTTCACCAGGACGACCTTGCCCCGCTGGCCGGCGAGCTGGAACGAGCCGCCGTCCAGGAGTTCGGCGGTGAAATCGGGCGCCTCGTCCCCCACGGCCGTCAGGGTGGAGGCGGCGACCTCGGCCGCGGGGTCGGAATGGGAGGCGGGTTTCCCGCCGCAACCGGCGGACAGCAGGACGATTCCCAGGAACAGGGCGAGGCGGCAGCTACGGTTCACGGACGATCCTCCGGCAGGCAGGGTCCAGGGCCCGGGCGACGATCGCAGCAGTATAGCCGATTTCATCCGCTACAGACAGTCCCGGCGAACGGCCCCGGACCAGGGGGTCCGGGGCCGTGGGGAACGAACGGGTCTAGGGACCCTACTTCAACATGATCATCTTGCGGGTCTCGCTGAACCCGGGCGTCTCGATCCGGTAGAAGTACACGCCGCTGGGACTGTCCTTGGCGTCCCAGGTGACCTGATGCTCGCCGGCGCCCAGCGTGCGCTCGACCAGGGTCTCGACGACCTGGCCGCGGACGTTGTAGACCCGCAGGGCGACCTGCGTATCGCGCGGCAGGTTGAACCTGATGACGGTCATGGGGTTGAACGGGTTGGGACTGTTCTGGGCCAGACCGAATTCCGCGGGGATCCTGCCGCCCTCGGCGTTGAAGACGTCTCCGCTCTCGCAGCTGCGGGTGGTGACGTTGCTGCCGGGGTCGTAGCCCAGGGTGGCGTGCGTGACGTTCGTGATCTCGAAGCACCACTCTCCGGAGGGCTTCTTGATCCCGGTGGACGACAACGTCACGGTCCCGTCCGCGGCGGTGGTTCCGCCGGTCGAGCCGCTGGTCGGACCGTCGAAGACCGCCGAGACGCTCGCCCCGCCGACGGGCTGCCCCTGGTCGTCAACGATGACGACGGCGCAGGAGCCGAGGCTGTTGGGTCCAGACCGGACCCGGTTCACGGCCATCGCCGCCACATGCATGGTGGTGCCGCCGACGCCGGGCTCGTTCACGGTGATGTAGCCGGTCTTCGTGACGGTGTCGCTGCCCTGGGCGTTGCTGGCCGTCAGGCTGACCGAATAGGTTCCCGCCAGGTTGTAGGTATGACTCGGGTTCCGGGCGGTGGAGGTCCCGCCGTCGCCGAAGGTCCAGATCCAGCCGGTCGGATCACCCGAGGAAAGGTCGGTGAACTGCACGGCGAGGGGGTACTCGCCGCTCGTCGGCGTCCCTGCGAATTCGGCGGTTGGCGCGACCGGTTGCACGTCACCCAGCTCGAACGCCAGGTAGTCCACCGAAAGCACGTCCAGGGCGGTGTTGCCCCAGCTGTGGTCCGAATCGTAGGCCCGAACGGTCACCGCGCCGCTGAGATTCCCGAGGCTGACGGCGAAGGTCTGCTCGGCGGCGCTGGTCACCGTGGCCAGGCCGAGCCAGTTCACCCCGTCGGTGCTGTACTCGAACACCATGTCATCGCTCTCGGCGTTGTTGCTGCGGGCCGCCTCCAGGTGGAAGGTCGCCGCCCCGCCGGCCGGCAGGTCGAAATTCCACCGGTGTTCAAGGTAGCTGTAGGTCTTGACGGGATGACCGGTGTACTGGATCTCGGTGATGGACTGGCTGACCCCGTCGCTCACGGCCGTTGCCGCGAAGGTCCCGCTGACCGTGCCGGAGATCGGAGTCTCGCCGGAGGCGGTCACGAAGGTGGTCACGCCGGGTTCGGTCACGTTGACGTACCCGGTCCTGGTCAACGAATCGCTGCCGAAGTCGTTGGTCACCGTCAGGCTCACGGTGTAGGTCCCGGGAGCCGTGTAGGTGTAGGTGGGATTCTGCTGGATCGAGGTCCCTCCGTCGCCGAAAGTCCAGCTCCAACCGGTAGGCGCACCACTGGACCCGTCGGTGAAGGCGACGACCAGGGGATAGTCCCCGCTGGTCGGCGTCCCGGTGAAATTGGCGACCGGAGCCACCGGCCCGCCGCCGCCCACGGCCGCGGCCGCATCGACCATGCCGTAGCCGGCATAGCGATCCCAACCGGCGCCCGATTCCACGCTGGTCACGTCCTGGGCGGTGTTCACCAGCTGGTCGCGGATCTGATTGTTGGTCCAGGTCGGATTGGCCGATTTGATGAGGGCGGCCACTCCCGCGGCATAGGGGGTGGCGCAGCTGGTCCCGTTGAAGAAGGGTTCGTAGTCGCCGCTGCGGTAGCCGCCGCTGCCGCCGATGTCGGTGGTGGGCAGGATCGTCGGGGCGATGACGTCCACGGCCCCGGCCGCATCGACGGTGGTCACGCCGTAGTTGGAGCCCCACCAGCGTTCGCCGTCGCAGGTGTACCCGTTGGGGTCGGTGTTGACCCCGGGGTTGACCTCGAGGCGGCTGGAGCTGGAGCGCTTGCGCTCGCCGCAGGGCGAGGCCGCGCCCACGCCGATGACGTCGGCGTGGATGGCCGGATAGCTGATCGTGGAGGCGTTCTCGTTGCCGGTGGCGGCGAGCACCACGCAGCCCGCATTGTGGGCGTAGGCCAGGGCGGCGTCGGTGGCCGGGTCGCTCGTGATGGCGGCGCCCAGGCTCATGCTGATGACGTCGGCGCCGTTGTCGGCGGCCCAGTACAGGGCGTCCTGGATGTAGCTGAAGTACATGGAGCCGCCGCTGTCGGCGACCTTGCAGGGCATGATGCTGCAGCCGGCGGCGATGCCGACGGCCCCGAACCCGTTGTTGACCGCGGCCGCGACGCCGGCGCAGCAGGTGCCGTGACCGGCCTGGGCGCTGTTGTCGTCCGGGTTGCTGTCGTTGTCGCCGAAGTCGTACCCGGAGATCAGGCGCAGGTCCGGGTGATCGATGTCCACGCCGCTGTCCAGGATGGCGATCACGATGCTGCTGCTGCCGAATCCCTGGGAGCCGTCCCAGGCCGCCTCGGCGTTGGCGTCGAAACCGGGGGTGCCCACGGTGGTGGACAGGGTGTGATCATAGGTGCCCCCCCAGTCCAGGTCGGGCAGCTGGGCCGTGTTGTTGTGCCCCCAGTGATCGAGATAGTAATCATCGCCGGGCACCACGGCCGGGAAGGCGACCCAGTCCAGGGACACCGCGTCGACGTTGGCGTCACGGCGAAGCGCCTCCGCCAAGGCCGGCAGATCGGCGCCGGCTTCGAACCGGAACATGAACCAGCGATCCTTGCCGAAGGCCTCGGCGCGGGCCTTGTCCGCACCCGGGCGGTAGGGGCGCTCGATGGCGTAGACGCCCGCCCCCTTGGTCAGCGCATCCACCCGGGCGAACCCGGTGACCGAACCGGCAAGGCGGGCTCCCTTGTCCTGGCCGACGTCGAGGGCCGCCATGGCCCGGGGCGTGAACTGGACCAGGAGCCGATCGGGAGCATAGGGGAGAACCTGTTGGGCCTGGCTGGTGAAACCCTCCTGGGCGGGAGGGAAGGGTCTTGGTCCGAGGTCCCCGGCTGCCAGGGCAGTGCCGGCTGCCAGGAGGAGAACGAGCAACATGGGCACGTGGCGAGATGAACGCATGAGGGCTCCTATCGGTTGTGAGAAGATGTATTTTTTCCTGATCCGACGGTCTCCTTTCGGTGGATGGGGTCCCCCCTCCGGGGTGGGAAGGGCCGGGGGCCGGATCAGCCTCGTGACGATTCTAGCACAATCGCCCTGATTTCGAGACCATTTCGGGCAAAAACCTTCCATGTTGTGACCTTAACGTCACATTTATCACAGCAATCACCTTGGACATCTCCCGCCATCGACCCGGCCCGATGCGGCTTCCGGCATGATCCGACCTCACAGGCGATGATCATTTTTCCCCGGCAGGAAAAACTGATATGGTTCCTTCCGGCACCGTCCTTTACCGTCATGATCCGGCGGACCGCACCGGAAGGCCTCTGGACCGAACCTATGGTCGGATCAGGGGAGGACCGCCCCATGGCGTCACCCCAGGAAACCCCGGTGACCGGTTTTCCGGCCACGGCGGTCAGGCAGGGTCTCGTTGCCGGTTTCCGGTTCCGGGATCGAGGGAGGAAGACCGATGTTTCGTAGAATCCTTTGGATCATCCCCATGATCGGCACCCTGTTTGCCGGCTGCGGCGGGGGCGACGCAGCGGACCCCATCGACGGTCTGGTCGCCTCGGCGGACGGTACGCCGATCCATTACGTCGTCCAGGGGACCGGTTCCCCCACCCTGGTCTTCATCCACGGCTGGAGTTGCGACGGCACCTACTGGAAGGCCCAGATGGACCACTTCGCCCCCACCCACCGGGTCGTGGCCGTCGACCTGGCCGGGCACGGGGATTCGGGCCAGGCCCGGGAGGACTACACCCTCGAGTCCTTCGGCGGCGACGTGGCGGCCGTCCTGGAGGAACTGGGCGTCCACGACGCCGTCCTGGTGGGCCACTCCATGGGCGGCGGGGTCGTCGTCGAGGCAGCCCTGACCGCCCCGGACCGCATCAAGGGCCTGGTCGGCGTGGACAACTTCCACGAGGTGTCCTTCGACCTGCCCGAGGCCCAGATCGAGGGCTTCCTGAACGCCTTCCGGAACGATTTCCGGGGCACGTGCGTTCCCTGGGTGATGAGCATGTTCCCCGCCGGGGCCGACAGCTCCCTGGCCCGGGCCGTGGCCGAGGACATGGCGTCCGCGCCTCCCGCGGTGGCGATCAGCGCCATGGGCAATCTCCTGCACTGGTACGGCACCTCCGCGCAGGAAAGGCTGCCGCTGCTGGACTGTCCCCTGATGTGCATCAACTCGGACAACCAGCCCACCGACGAGGCCGGACTCAAGGACGCGGTGCCGGGATACCAGGTGAGGTACATGCCCGGCCGAGGCCACTTCCTGATGAAGGAAGACCCGCAGGAGTTCAACAGGCTGCTGGCGGAGACGGTGGCGGCGATCGTCCCCTGAACCGCGGAGCAGGGGGCTCGTCCGCAGGATCGCGGCGGTCGTAGACCGCCGCGGCGGCCGGGGTCGCAGACCCTGTCCAACTCGGGGAGTTTCGGGGAGGAACGGGGACAACGACGAGGACCCCCGGGGGAGTGGGAAGCTCCGGATCCCGGGGGTCCTCGTCGTCTCGGCGGGTAGGCTACCTGGGCACGGCGATGAAGACGCTCAGCCGCTGCTGCGGCTTGTAAACCCGCATGAACACCGGCCGGTCCTTGTCGCCGGCCAGGGCCTCCTGGTAGTCGGCCAGGGAGGAGACCTTCCGCCCCCTGATCTCCTGGATGACGTCCCCCTCGGCCAGGCCCTCCCGGGCGGCGTTGCTGGTGGGGCTGACGCTCACCACGAAGATGCCGTCGACGTCGTCGGGCAGGTTCGCCATGGCCCGCAGCCGGGCATCCACCGCCTGTACGGTGACCCCTTCCAGGGAATCGTCGCTGTCCGGTTCGGACCGGTTTCCTCCCCCGGAGGCCACCTGCTGATCCGGCAGCTTGTCCAGGCGCACCGTGATCGTCCTGGGCTTGCCGTCCCGCAGGATCTCCAGCTCCGCCTCGTGACCGACTTCCGACAGGCTGATCACGTTCCGCAGCATGCTGGGATTGCGGATCTCCTTGCCGTCCACCGTCAGGATGACGTCGCCGTACTGCAGGCCCGCCCTGGCGGCCGGGGTGTCCTCGTTGACCTGGGAGATGAGCACCCCGCGGGGCCGGTCCATCTTCAGGGCGTCGGCGATGGACTGGTCCACAGCCTGGGGCAGCACGCCCAGGTACGCCCGCTGGACTTCCCCGACGGTGCGCAGGGCGTCAACGACCCGCATGGCCATGGCCGTGGGAATCGCGAAACCGATGCCCTGGCTGCCGCCGCTGCTGCTGAGGATGGCCGCGTTGATCCCCACCAGTTCGCCCTGCATGTTGACCAGGGCGCCGCCGCTGTTGCCGCGGTTGATGGCCGCGTCCGTCTGGATCAGGTCGGCGTAGTCCATCAGGCCGATGTTGCGGCCCAGGGCGCTGACGATGCCCAGGGAGATGCTCTGCCCCACCCCGAAGGGGTTGCCGATGGCCATCACCTGGTCGCCCAGACGGAGCTCTTCACTGTTCCCGATGCGGATCGCCGGCAGTTCGACCCCCGCATCGATCTTGATGAGCGCCACGTCGGTCGGCGGGTCGGTCCCGATGACCTCCGCTTCGTATTCGATGTCGCCCATGAAGGTCACCACGATCTTCGAGGCGTTCTCGACCACGTGGTTGTTGGTGATGATGAAACCGTCCGGGGAGATCACCACGCCCGAGCCGAGGGAGTGTTCCACGCGTTCGTTGCCCCGCCCTCCGTGGATGTCGTCGTCGGGCATGTTGAAGAAGCGGCGGAGCATGGGGTCGTCCAGGAAGGGATGATTGAGCCCCCCGCTCTCGACCACCTTGTCCGTGGAGATGTTGACCACCGCAGGCATGGTCAGGTCGGCCACGTCAGCGTAGGAACGGAGCTGCCCGGCGGCCAACGGCTGGGCGAAAAGCGGAGCCGCCGCCGGGATCAGTGCGGCCAGGGCCAGGGCCAGCCAAGCCGAGGCGGCCGGACCGCGTTGCATCAGGGAATTCATCAGGAGTCCTCCTGCTTGGGGTTGCAGCGCCGTCGGGGCGCACGATGACCTTTCGGGCGCTTCAACCTCCGGCGGGCGGTTTGGTTTCCACCAGGATACAAAAAAAAGCGGCCCGCGCACGGGGCGGGCCGCGACGGTGTGGGATTCCGGGTCAGCCGTCGTCGCCGATGGCCTCGACCGGGCACTCGTCCAGGGCGTCCCTGCAGGCCTGCTCCTCTTCGGGAGTCTCGGGCTGTTTCGACACGAAGGAGTAGCCCTCGTCCTCGTTGCGCTCGAAGTTGTCCGGCGCGGTCTGGCGGCAGAGGTCGCAGTCGATGCAGTTGCTGTCGACGTAGAACGGCCCTTCGGCGTTATCTGGCACCTTGTCGGTGTTGTCGGCCATGGTCTTCCTCCCGGCGATGGCGGCGGCGCGGACCGGATTGCGAGCCCTCCGGTCCCAGGGCGATCATTGAGACCTAGATAAACCAAACGATTCGCTGCGCCAACCCTTTTTTATTTGTTCTTGAACGGCAGGAAGGTCATGAAGTCCGCGTGGTGGACCACGTAGGCCTCGGTGGTCCTTTTGACCATGTCTCCCTCGCCCGCATGGGCCGCGATGATGTGGCAGACCTTCGCCGGCACTCCGGCCTCCATGGCCAGGCCGACCCCGCTGAAGGGATGCCTGACGTAGACGCCCATGTCGCTCTTGCAGCTCTTGCCGTCCCTGATGTCGTACTCCAGCAGCTTGCCCACGTCCGCCAGGATGGCTCCGGCGATGGTCACGTCCAGATCGACGGGCAAGTCGTCGCCGAAGAACTCGTTCATCTTCAGGGCCGATTCCCGGGCCACGTGCACCACGCAGCGCTTGTGGGCCATGAAGCTGACCTTCAGGTCGGGAACGAGCAGGGTGAACGGGATGGTGTCGAGATCCTCGACCGTCAAGGGGCTGCGCGCCAGGGCGAGTTCCCAGGTCCGGGCGGTGGCTTCGCGAAGCTGGTCGTCCTGGATCCAGTCCAGTTCGGGCCAGAGGGCGTGGACTTCGGCGTTCATGGCGGCTCCTTCGAGTGCGGGGTAGGGGTCGTCGTGAAAGGAAATTTCACACTCCGGCCGACCGGATTCAAGCTCAATGGTGGGGCCGCCGGGGCCACGTCCAGCCCGGGACGACCCGGCTGCGGCGCAGGGCCTCGGCCCCGAGGACGCCCGCTGCGGCCGCGCCCCCCAGCAGGAGGAACGGGCCGGTGAAGCCCCCGGTCGCATCCCGGACCAGGCCCGCGGCCGGGGGCAGGCAGAAGATCCCCACGTTGGCGCACGTCGCCAGGATCCCGTAGCCCCGGCCGACCTGGTGCGTGGCCAGGAGGGTTCCCGGCAGGGAGAGCAGGGGGGTCACGACGGCGGCCAGGGCGCCGCCGAGGGCGATCCCGATGACCGGCTGGGGTATCCGCCCGCCCGGGACGGCCAGCAGGGCCAGGGACATCAGGATCATCCCCAGGCCCATGAAGGCCGGCTTGCCGCCCTGCCGGTCGCTGAGCCATCCGATCAACGGACCCAGCAGGACCGACCCCCACATGGGGATGCTGGTCACCAGCCCTCGCGCCTGCACGCCCCAGCCCAGCTCGAAGAAGTGGTTGGGCGCGAAGGTCATGAATGCCGTCATGGCGCCGTTGGCGAAAAACCACACCCAGCCGGCCAGCCAGATGGGCCGAAAGGAAAGATGTCCCGCCGGCTGCGGACCGGACGAGCTCGAGCCGCCGGGCGGCCTCGTCCCTTCCCTGCCCGATCCCGGCAGGAGCCGGGCCACGCCGAAGAACACCAGGGAGGCCAGGACGGCGAAGGTCCCGGTTCCGAGGGCGACCTGGCGCCAACCCGCCCTTTCGGACCAGGGGCCGGCCAGATTCAGGATGAGGATGATGCCCAGGGGAACCGCCATCCCGCTGACCCCCATGGGCAATCCCAGATTTCGTCCCGCGAACAGGGCCGCGATCATGCGCTGAAGGGCCACCACCGCCAGGGAGACCCCCACCCCGGTCAGGGTGCGCCCGGCGAGGATCACCCCGAAGGTCGGCCCTGCGCCCACCGCCAGGGTCCCCAGGCCCATGACCAGAAGGCCCAGGCCGCCGGTCCGATCGGGCCCCCAGCGGTCGGTGAGCCAGCCGGCGGGAAAGGAGAGGACGATGCCCGGAAGGGCGAACAGGGACATCAGCAGGCCGGCGGCGCCGTGGCCGATGCCCAGATCGGCGATCATGGCCGGCAGGATGGGCGAGACGAAGTGGAAGGAGAAGCCGATCGACAGCAGGCCCAGGAACGCCGCCCCCAGGCCCGTCCAGGCGACGGCGGGCCTGAAGCCATCGCGATCGGGAGCCCCCCCTGTCATCAGGTCCCGGGGATGACCCAGCTCATCCGGACGCACACGGTGTCCCAGTCGAATTCACGTTCCCGGTCGCCGGTGAAGAACCGCCAACTGGCGAACCGGTTCCGGTTGTAGACCACCCCCAGTTCCACCTCCTTGAAGCGGAAACCGGCATGGGCGAACAGGCCCAGGGTCGACTGGGACTGGTCCACCGCGGTCAGGATCTCCTTGTCCCAGCCGAGATAGCGATTGCGGAAGACGCCCCCGCCCATCGCGAGGAAGGGTTCCAGGCCCGGAAATCCGCTCCGGAAGGTCCGCCGGACCTCCAGGGTGTAGCGGTAGCTGCTGGACTGGATGCGGTACTCCTGGGGGGTGTCGACGTCCCCGTTGAAGTCCCCCAGGTCGGCGAACCGGAACGCGGGCGCGATGGACCAGTCCTCGTTGAAACGGTAGCGCCAGTGGAAGCCGAGTTCCAGGCCGGCATCGGCCCCGAAACCCCAGCGGGTCGCGAGGAAGTCGTCCGCCAGATCGCCCCCCGGAATGAGCCACCCCGCATCCACCTGGACCTCGGCCTCGCCCGCGGCAGTCGGCGGGGACGCCAGCAGGACCGCCAGACACACCAGGGGCAGGACGCCTCCCAGGAATTTCCTCCAGACCCTGCGAAACTGTGGTCTCAAAAACATCTCCCCTGTTGAAGCCCCGCCAGCCGGGCGGGTCTGCGGCGTCGGTTGATGATAACGCCACCCCTGCCCGCGGACAAATCCTGAATGATCACCGGTCGTTCACCCGGCGGTTCCCCAAACCCGGCCATCGCGGACTTTTCCTGCTAAAGGAACCCCTATGGGGACCGATCAAGGTCCAAGTGAAAGCGGTGGATCATTCCGCCCCTCCCCCAAACAGCAAGGCAGGTAGGACGATGAGGACGATGAAGACCGTGACGATGCTGGTGGTGGCGCTGCTGGTCGCAGCCGCCGCCACCCAGGCCCTGGCCGAGATCAAGATCGGGGTGCTGGCCAAGAACGGAGCCCCCAAGTGCATGTCCCAGTGGGGAGCCACCGCCCAGTATCTCACCGCCGCCACCGGCGAGGACGTCAAGATCATCCCCCTGAAGTTCGAAGCCGTCGAACCGGCCGTCGCCGACGGGACCGTGGACTTCGTCCTGGCCAACTCGGCCTTCTTCGTCAGCCTGCAGAAGAAGTACGGGGTCGAGGCCGTCGCCACCATGATCAACTCCCGCAAGGGCCACGCCCTGAGCGAGTTCGGCGGCGTCCTGTTCGTGCGCAGCGACAGCCCCATCCAGACCATCGAGGACACCCGGGGCAAGAAGTTCATGTGGGTGGCGAAATCCTCGTTCGGCGGCGCGCAGATGGTCTGGCGCCTGCTGCTGGAAAACGGCATCGATCCCGACCAGGACTTCGCCGAGGTGGTCTCCGGCAACAAGCACGACAACGTCGTCCTGGCGGTCAAGAACGGGGCTTGCGACGTGGGCTCCGTGCGGTCCGACACCATCGAGCGGATGGTCGACGAGGGCTCGGTGAGCATGTCCGATTTCCGGATCATCAACAAGGTCGAGGACGGGTTCCCGTTCGTGCACAGCACCCGGCTGTATCCCGAGTGGCCCCTGGCGGCCTGCAAGAGCCTCGATCCGGCCGTCGCCGCCAAGGTCGCCGCCGCCCTGAAGGCCATGCCCAAGGACGATGCCGCGGCCGTCAGCGCCAAGATCGTCGGCTGGACGGATCCCGCCGACTACAGCCCCGTCGTGGAGTGCCTGACCCTGATCCAGTACGGCGATTTCGCAACGATCCAGTAAGGAGCCCTCATGTTCGCCAAGCTCGGTGTGACAGCCAAGTTCCTCGCGGCCATCGCCGTCGCCATCCTGGCCATCCAGGTCGGCAGCGGGGTCGTGTCCCTTTACCAGAGCCGCGACAACCTCGCGGGCCAGGCCGAACGCTTCACGCAGCAGCTCGGCCTGTTCGGGGAGGACCAGGCGACGCTGCTGGAGGACCAGCTCATGCGCAAGGAGGCGTCGCTGGCCTCGGTCCTGACGGGCATCGCCGCCACCTACATCGTGGGCTACGACTTCGCCTCGCTCCAGCAACTCGCCGACGTCACGACCCAGGATCAGGACATCATTTTCGTCGAGTTCCACGGGACCGACGGCAACGTCCTGACCCGGGCGGAGGAGCGCCCCCGGGACGCGAAGGTCTTCATCCACGAAGTCCTGTTCGAGGACTCACCCGTGGGAACCATGGAGATCGGCGTCTCCACTGCGGGCGTGACCCGCGCCGTGGACAAGCTGCAGGGGACCATCCAGACCATGCAGGCGGAAAACGCCGCGGCTCAGGACCGGGCGGCGGTGCGGACCATCACCTGGACGGCCGGGCTCGGGTTGCTGACCCTCGTCCTGCTGACCGGGCTGACGTGGTTCCTTCTGTCCCGCATCGTCATCTCCCCGGTCGACCGGGTGGTGGCGAGCCTGGCCGAGAGCAGCGTCCAGCTCAACAGGTCGTCGTCGGAGGTCGCATCCGCGAGCGAGAGGTTGTCCGAAGGGACCGTCAACCAGGCGGCCGCCCTCGAGCAGACTTCCGCGTCGCTCGAGGAACTGGCGAGCCAGACCCGCCGCAACGCCGAAAACGCCGGCAAGGCGGCGGCCGAGACCAGTCACGCCCGGGACGAGGCCGACCGGGGTCTGGACGCCATGCGGCGCATGACCGAAGCCATCGGCAAGATCAAGAGCAGCAGCGACCAGACCTCGCGGATCATCAACACCATCGACGAGATCGCCTTCCAGACCAACCTGCTGGCCCTGAACGCCGCAGTGGAGGCCGCCCGCGCCGGCGACGCCGGCAAGGGGTTCGCCGTGGTGGCGGAAGAGGTGCGCAACCTGGCCCAGCGGAGCGCCGAGTCGGCCCGCTCGACCAGCAGCCTCATCGACCAGTCCCAGTCCAACGCCGACCACGGGGTCACCATGGCCGGAGAGGTCCAGACGATCCTCGAGGAGATCAGCCGGAGGGTGCAGGGCGCGGCCCAGCTGGTCCAGGACCTGAACACCTCGGCGCGGGAGCAGGCTCTGGGGATCGACCAGATCAATGGGGCCATCACGCAGATCGACGGCGTCACCCAGGCCAATTCCACGAGCGCGGAGGCCTCGGCCGCCGCCAGCAACGAGATGGCCGATCTGGCTGGCGACCTGACGACCATCGTGGAGACGCTGGAGCGGATCATCGGCGGGGAGAAGGCGGTCGGATGCCCTTCGACCGTCACGGGAACGGCCGGAGCCGGCGTTCCCGCCCGGAAGGTCGACCGTTTCCTGGATTCGATCCCGCCGGTCCGGGCGCTGGAGGAGGACGGGAACGACTTCTGGGACCAACCCGTCGGTGCGGGTTCAAGGAATCGGGATTCCGACCTTGTATCCTGAGGACATTTGCGCCAATATGGCGCAAGCGTTGGAAGCATCGGGCCGGCTGCGACCGGCCACGGACGACAGCATCTCTGGTTCTCGCGCAATGACGATGGAGCGGTAGCGGAGAATCACCGAACCGGAACCAGCCCGGGTCCGACCGCCTGTCCTGATTCAAGGCAGCGCAAAGTCGTGTCGGGTGCAGGTTCCAGGCCGGACCGGCGACTCACGATCCCAAAGATCGGGTCCATGCCGGGAAATCGGAAGGATCCGGACGGTAACCAGGTTCGGGCCACAGCGGAGAAGAAGGCGGAACCCCGAGGGTTCCGCCTTCTGTTCTTCCGGGGCAGCGGGTTCAGATCTCAGTCAGGGTGAGCGTGTCCAGGTTGAAGGTCCAGCGGTCCAAGCCGTCGAGCCAAAGCGTCACCACGGCCGTCCCGTTGAACATCACCTCCACCTCGTGCCCGCCCCCCGTGAACACGATGGGGCCGCCGTTGGGCCAGCCGTCCGGGGTCACCACCAGATCCTCGATGGTGAAGACGGCGGAGTAGGCCCCGGCCTCCAGGGTCCCGCCGCTGCCCGTCAGGATCTCCGCGCCCTCGTTCAGACCGTGCGTCAGGGCGGCGATGATCGTGGCGGTGATGTGGATCCGACCGCCCAGGGGGGTCGTGATGGTCACGCCCTCCGGATAGACGTTGAAGATGGTGACGAACCCGGCCAGGGCCGGAACGGCCGCATGGGTCCCCGTGGGGCTGCCGTTGCGGTAGTCCAGGGCCACGGTGCCGTCGATGTTGTTCGACCCGTCGAAATAGTACTGGTAGGGCGGGTCGGTCTTGGCGGCCGGCCACAGCGAGTAGTCCACGGCCAGGGGCGCCACCTCGTTGACCGCCAGGGCGATCATGGCCGCCTGGTTGGCCGCGCCTTCCTCGGTCAGCGCGGGGATCGGATCGTGGGGCGCCACTGGGTCGCTCTCGCAGCCCCAGAACGCAGCCAGCAGGGCAAGGACGGCCAGGGCCGCCAGTGAGCGCTTGCATTCCTTGATCTTCATGAGCCGAACCTTCCTTCCGGCCGCCCGGCGGCGGCCTCTCCCGTCAGAATCCCATGATCAGGCCGGCGGACATCGTCGTGACGGCGCTGCCCTTGGCGATCTCGGCGTTGAGCTTGAGGCCCAGGTCCAGGGTGCCGCCGACGGTCAGGCGGCTGTCCTGGGCGCCGTCCACCTCGAAGGAGACGTCCTGTTCCACGTCGTCGGAAACGTAGGTGTAGGTGACGGTCATGTCGGAGGATTCGAAGCCGATGCCGCCGTACAGGGTCAGGAGCGAGAACTCGCGGCTGGCCCCCACGTAGAACATCGAGGCGTTGGTCTCGAGAACCGTCCCCACCTCCAGCTTCTGACTGCCGTAGCCGACCATCAGATCGACCGGCAGGTTCTTCAGGACTTCGCCCGTGTTCCACTGCAGGCCCCAGCCGAAGTACTTGAACTTGCCGACGTCCTCGATCTCCACCTCGGGCAGGTAGCGGAAGACCGCCCGCAGGCCCATGACTCCGCCGACCGAGAGCTCGGGGGTGGCCATGGGGACGAAGTCCGTCTCCCAAAGGCCTTCGAGGCCTTCCTGCTCGAAGACCGGCAGCCCGTTCACGTAACCGATGATGCTGCCCTCATCCTCGTCGCTGCCGAAGACCGTGGGACCGGTCATGACCACGGTCCCCTCGACCCCGTCGAAATCGGGGTCGAAGACGCCGAGGTCGTCGACCTGCATGACCCGGGTGAAGGTCTGGTCCTCGTCGCTCAGCTTGGCCGCCATGCCCTTGAGGGCGAATCCGATGGTCAACCCGGTGTGGGGGATGGCCGCGGTGTGGTACATCCCGCTGTTGAGGGACGGCCCGAAGGCGTGCAGGAAAGGCGACGAATAGGCGATGGCGTACTCCTCGCCGACCTGGCTGAGGGTCTCCTCGAGGTCCTGCGCCAGGGCCCCCTGGACCATGGCCAGAGCGAGGGCGGCGAACAGGATCCAGGGCACGGAAACGGTTCCGGCCTTGAAGAACGTGCGAGATCGTTTCACGATAGGGACCTCCCTTGCCTGTGAGAACGGCCCCGGTCTCCCTGCCGGGGCCCGATCATTTCGGGCGAACTGTGGATCCAGGCTTCCCGGCCGTACTATATCAAAGGCAGGGTTTTGGACAAACCACATTCCCTTGGATATTCGGCACCGAGGAATTATCCTGTGAAATCCGGCCTGGCCCGGATCCATTCAGTCGAACCCGATCGGAAGTCGCGATCATGCCCGAGTTGCAGCACGGGCTGTCCCCCATCGACCGCCAGCGGAGCGTTCTGATGTGGGACATGGCCGGCACCCTCATCCCTTTCGACCCCGTCTCCGGGAAGGCCCAGCCCATGCCCGGCGCGGGCGATTTCCTGCCTGAACTCGGCCGGGAATTCCGCCAGGTCGTCACCACCGGGGACGAGACCGCCAGCGCACGCAATCTCTTGCGCGACTTCGAATTGATCGATCATTTCGACGAGGTCTTCGGCGATCTTTTCCATCCCCTGGGCAAACCCTACGGCGCCATCCTTCGCAATATGGGCGCCACCACCGACCACTCCCTGGCCATCGGCGACCGGCTGGGGGCCGACCTCCCCGCCGACACCGGGGACCTGGTGACCATCCTGGTCAACCAGGACACCGACAAGGTGGGGGCCGGCATGGTGGCCTTCTGCCTGCACGTCCTGCGCAAGCAGAGCGCCCCGACCTTCGCGGCCGCATTCGACGGCCTGCTGGAGAGCGCGTTTCCGGAACGCGAGAGGGAAGGTCCTCTCGGCGGAGGGGTCGTGACCCGGGCCTGCCTGCGCAACGACGGCTTCGACTACCGGATGTGGCTCTTCAAGCCCGGGGGGGTGCCCGATCCCCGGCGCGTCATCATCCTCTGATTCCCGCCCGGATCCGGCCCTGCGACCCGATTGGGTTTGATTTCCGCCCCTTACCTGTTATTTTTTCGTCAAATTCGTATTTCCCCCGCCCACGGGCCCGGAGGATCCTCCTGGAGCCCGTGAGAAGGAAGGCACCATGGGCCAGGACATCGGCATCCTCGTCGCCACCGCCGCCTCCATCGGCGTGGTCCACACCCTGACCGGACCCGACCATTACCTCCCCTTCATCGTCCTGGGCCGGGCCCGCCGCTGGCCCCTGGCCCGCACCCTTCTGATCACCGCCCTGTGCGGGGTGGGTCACGTGCTGGGTTCGGTCGCCCTGGGGCTGGTCGGCATCGGCCTGGGCATCGCGGTGGGGCGTCTGGAAATCATCGAAGGCGTGCGGGGGGACCTGGCCGCCTGGCTGCTGATCTCCTTCGGCCTGGTGTACATGGCCTGGGGATTGCGGCGGGCCTGGCGCAACAAGGTCCACAGCCACCATCACCATCACGCCGACGGCACGGTCCACAGTCACGACCACGGCCACGGGGAAGAGCACGCCCACGTCCACGCCCCCGGGGGCGGTTCGCTGACCCCCTGGGCCCTGTTCATCATCTTCGTGCTCGGCCCCTGCGAGCCCCTGATTCCGATCCTGATGTATCCGGCGGCCGACCGGAACGTGGGCGGACTCGTCCTGGTGACCCTCGTGTTCTCGGTCTGCACCATCGGGACCATGCTGATGATGGTCGCCCTGGCCGACCGGGGCGTTCGCCTGCTTCCCCTGCGCAAGCTCGAGCGCTACACTCATGCCCTGGCCGGCTTCGCCATCTGCGCCAGCGGGCTGGCCATCCGGTTCCTGGGACTCTAGCCATCCGGCCGGACGCTTGCCGGCCACGGAGGACACCATGTGCGACACCTGCGGCTGCAACCAGCCCGAGGAGGCCATCACCTTCCGCAGACCCGGCCACCCGGATGCCGGCCCCGGGCACGGCCATGAGCACACCCATGGACACGGCCACCATCATCACGACCACGGGCATGACCATCACCATGATCATCACCACGCTCACGACCACGAGCACGCCCCGGACGGCCGGATCCTGGCGGTGGAGCAGGACGTCCTGCTGCAGAACAACCTGCTGGCCGAGCGGAACCGCGGCTGGCTGGACGCGCGCAAGGTGACCGCGCTGAACCTGGTCTCCTCGCCGGGATCCGGGAAGACCACCCTGCTGGAGAAGACCATCGCCGCTCTCGGCGGCGAACCGGTGGTGTCGGTGATCGAGGGCGACCAGCAGACCATGAACGACGCCGAACGCATCGCCGCCACGGGCGCGGCGGTCCTGCAGGTCAACACCGGGAACGGCTGCCACCTCGACGCGGCCATGGTGCGGCGGGCCTGCGACGAGCTCGATCCGCCCGCGGGGTCCCTGCTGATGATCGAGAACGTGGGCAACCTGGTCTGCCCGGCCCTGTTCGATCTCGGCGAGGACGCGAAGGTCGTCATCATCAGCGTCACCGAGGGGGACGACAAGCCCCTGAAGTACCCCAACATGTTCGCGGCGGCCCGCCTCTGCCTGATCAACAAGATCGACCTGCTGCCCTACGTGGACTTCGACCTCGAACGCTGCCGCCGGGCGGCCCTGCAGGTCAACCCCCGGCTGGAGTTCCTGGAGCTCTCCGCCACCACCGGCGAGGGTCTCGACCGCTGGCGGGACTGGCTGCGCGCCCGGATCCGGAGCTGACCGGCATGCCGCCGGTGCGGCGCAGGCTGCTGATCGACGGCATCGTCCAGGGCGTCGGATTCCGGCCCTTCGTCTTCAAGCTGGCCGAATCCGAACACCTCACCGGCTTCGTCACCAACACCAGCGCCGGCGTGATCGCCGAGATCCAGGGCCCCGTCGAGGCCGTGGAGCGGTTCACGCGGCGGTTGCGGGCGGAGACTCCGCCCCTGGCCCGCATCGTCTCGGTGACGGCCGAGGACGCCCAGGTGATCCCCGGCGAGGATTCCTTCGCCATCGCCGCATCGGTGGATTCCCCCGGCACCCTGACCCTCGTTCCCCCGGACGTCGCGGTCTGCGCCGACTGCCTGCGGGAGATCCGCGATCCCCGCGACCGCCGCCACCGTTATCCCTTCACCAACTGCACCAGCTGCGGGCCGCGCTGGACCATCATCGGCCGCATCCCCTACGACCGGCCCTACACCTCCATGGCCGGGTTCGTCATGTGCGACCGCTGCCGGGCCGAATACGAGGATCCCCGCGACCGGCGGTTCCACGCCCAGCCCAATGCCTGCCCCGACTGCGGACCCCGGCTGTGGCTGGAGGATCCGTCCGGGCCCGCCGCCGGCGACCCGCTGGAAACGGGGGCCGATCTGCTGGCCGGCGGAGCGATCCTGGCGGTCAAGGGCCTGGGGGGATTCCATCTGGCGGTGCGGGCGGACGATCCCGGCGCCGTGGACCGCCTGCGGCGCCGCAAGCAGCGCGAGGGCAAGCCCCTGGCGGTGATGGCGCCATCCCTCGATGCCGTCCGGGCACTGGCGGTGACCTGGCCCGAGGAAGAGGACCTGCTCCGTTCGCCGGCCGCGCCCATCGTCCTGCTGGAGGCCCGGCCCGGTGCCCCGGTGTGCGGGGCGGTGGCCGGCGGCCACCGCCGGCTGGGCGTGATGCTGCCCTACACCCCGCTGCACCACCTCCTGCTGGAAGCCGCGGCGGCCCGGGGCGTGCCCGCCCTGGTGATGACCAGCGGCAACGCGGGCAACGAACCCATCTGCCTGGGCAACCAGGAGGCGCGGACTCGGCTGGCCGGGATCGCCGACGCCTGGCTCCTGCACGACCGGGACATCCTGCGGCGCGCCGACGATTCGGTGGTGCAGATCCTGCCCCGGGACCGGCAGCCCCTGGTGTTCCGGCGGAGCCGGGGCTATGCGCCCGTGCCCGTCCTGCTGACCGGCCACGGATCCTGGCCCGACGTCCTGGCGGCGGGTCCGGAACTGAAGAGCACGGTCTGCCTGTTGAAGGAGGATCGGGCGTTCCTGAGCCCCCACGTCGGCGACCTGGAAAACCTGCCCACCCACGCGTTCTTCAGAGAGACCTGCGCGGACCTGCAGAACCTGCTGGAATGCCGGCCCAGGGTGATCGCTCACGATCTGCACCCCGGATACCTGAGCACGCAGTGGGCCCGGGACGCGGCCGCCGCCGACCCCGGCCTGACCCTGGTCGGGGTCCAGCACCACCACGCCCACCTGGCCGCCGTCCTGGCCGAGCACGGCAGACCCGGACCGGCCGTGGGCCTGATCCTCGACGGGACCGGGTACGGAACCGACGGGACCATCTGGGGCGGGGAGATCCTGCTGGGCGATTGCAGCAACTTCCGGCGTCTGGCCCACCTGGAGACCGTGGCGCTGCCCGGCGGGGACGCGGCCGTCCGCAATCCCTGGCGCACGGCGGTCGGGTATCTCCGGGCGGCGTACGGACCCGACCGCACCGCCTGGCCGGACTTGCCCTTCCTGCAGGATCATCCGGTGGACGCGGTGCTGGAGATCCTGGGCCGCAGCCTGAACAGCCCCCTGACGAGCAGTTGCGGCCGCCTCTTCGACGCCGTCGCCGCACTGACCGGCCGCTGGCCCGAAGCGGCTTACGAGGCGCAGGCCGCCATCGAGTGGATGGCCCTGACCACCGCGGAAGAGGTCCACGCGGCCGTACCGTATCCCTCCGCGCTCGAAGTACCGCTCCTCCCGCCCGGCGACCCGTTCGTCATCCCCGTGCGTCCGCTGGTCCGCAGCTGCGCCGGAGACCTGGCGGCCGGCGTCCCCCACGCCGCAGTCAGCGCGCGGTTCCACCGCACGCTCATCGACCTGCTGGCCGCCCCCACCGCCGCGGCCTGTGCGGACGCGGGCATCGCCGAGGTCGTGCTGGCCGGCGGCGTCCTCCAGAACGAGATCCTCCTGGACGGCTTGCTGGCGGCCCTCGGACGCCGGGGACTCGCCTGCCTGAGGCCGGTCCAGGCCCCCCCCAACGACGGCGCGGTGGCCCTGGGCCAGGCCGTGGTCGCCCGGGCCCGGTTTTGCGGCCGCTGAGGACCCCGCCTATACTGTCGCGGTGCCATCACCCCATCCCGAGCGTGCGACCCAGGAGACCACGATGCTGAAGTTCCCGGTTCCTTACCAGACCACCATCTTCGTCTGCACGAACCAGCGCCCCGAAGGCCATCCCAAGCCCTGCTGCGGGCGGCGCGGCGGCGCCGAACTGCGCGAGGAACTGCGCGGCATGGTCCGGGAGGCGGGCCTCGAAGGCAGGATCCGCGTCTTCGCCAGCGGCTGCCTGGGCGGCTGCGAACAAGGCCCCATCGCCCTCAGCTTCCCCGATGGCCAGCTGATGATGGGGGTCCGGCAGGAGGACCTGGCCGGAATCTTCGCAGAGGCGAAGGACAGGGCGTGAGCTGCGCCGGGGACAAGGACGGCAACCGCCTGGTCTGGTCCTCGGACGAGGGCCGGATCGAGCCAGAACGATCCCGACCCGACCGGCCGACCGGCGGAGGCGGCCGCCTGCGCATCGTGCGCGAGACCAAGGGCCGGCGCGGGAAGACCGTCACGGTGATCAGCGGCCTCGGTCTCGACGACGACGGCCTGGCCGGGCTCGCCGCCGAGCTCAAGAAGGCGTGCGGGGTGGGCGGGTCGTCGGGGGACGGGGTCATCGTCATCCAGGGCGACAAGCAGGACGCGGTCGCCGCGCTGCTGAAGAAGAAGGGGTTCGCGGGCTCCTGATACCCCTACCCGGTAGGTTTTCCATACCGATTCTATTTGATCAAAACCATCCGCCTGCCCAAGGTTTTTCCGCCGGCCATGATCCTGGCGAAATAGACCCCGCTGCCGACCGGCTGGTCGCGATCATCCCGGCCTCTCCAGACGAATTCGTGGAAACCCGCAGGTAGGGTTCCCGGCCGGAAATCGCGGACCAGGCGCCCCCTGACGTCATAGACCTTCAGGGAGCAAGCCGTGTCCTGGGGCAAGGCGAGCCGGATCGTCGCCTGGGGGTTGAAGGGATTGGGATAGACATCCAGCGCCAGCACCTTCGGCAACGGCAAGTCCTGCTCGTCCGCCTCGCTCGGCTGCATGCTCTTGACCAACGTCGTGTCGGTCAGGGCGCAGAAGACCGGCTCCATCATCAGCTGGCACCGGGAACTGACTTTGATCCAATCCGAGCCGTCATCGGTCACGAAATGATCGGACCTGTTCTCGACATTCCGATATCCCACCCCCAGGGGGGCCCCACCTTCCGGTGGAACGTAATCCGCAGGGTACTTCATTATCAGGAACAGACTACCCGTGGTGCTGCCTACGGGTTCGGAAAACTCGAGGTCCGACCAATCCTCCTGCGCCCCGGGGATATCCTCGGCAACCGGAACCGCCTCGGCCAGGGCCGGCGGAAACAACCCGGAACCGCCGGCGACCAGGACCCGATCGAATCCCGGTTCCGTGGCCCCGTTGAACCACCGTATTCCCGAAACCGCCTGATCCGGCGGCACGGACACCCGGACGGCCAAACAGGTGTTGGCAGTCATGCTGTCCAGGATCACGTACCCGTCCGGGAGCACGGGGACCTCGGCCGCTCCCAGCCGGCCGACCCCCAGGACCAGAACGGCGATGACAACACTCAGGCTCGATGGGATATTCATCATCATCTCCCTCACCATCATTATGGATTCCTAATGGCATTGAACCCACACATCAGGGATTCCCCCTCAATCTCAGGGCCGGGCATCCCGCCCTCACGGCGTTACTTGAGGAGCACTCCTCTGGTTGTCCGCCCCCGGCCACCCGCCTCCAGCCGGAAAAAGTACGTCCCGCTGGCCGCCTGACCCCCCGCCTGGTCCCGGCCGTCCCACCTTACCTCGTGGCGCCCCTGCGAGAAGGTCTGGCGGTCCAGAAGAGTCCGGACCAGCCGACCCTTCACGTCGAACACCAGCAGGCTGACGGTCTCCGGTGCAGGAAGGTCGAAGGCCACCGTCGTGGTGGGGTTGAACGGGTTGGGAACCGCGTCGTGAAGCACGGGGGCCAGGAAACTCTCAGGAGGCGAGGGCCGCTCCTCGCTTTCGTCCTCCCAGCCGGTCACCGGCCAGCGCAGGT
>JBFXKG010000034.1:0-43294 GCA_050174015.1 Candidatus Krumholzibacteriia bacterium | reverse complement strand
CGGCGCAGAAGTTCTGGCAGAAATGCGTGGCGAGCAGGGGGATGTCGTCCTTCCTCAAGCGAAGCGGCGAGATGTGGATGGGGATCACGTTGAGCCGGAAGTAGAGGTCTTCCCGGAAGGTCCGGGCCTTGATCTCTTCCTTGAGGTTTCGGTTGGTCGTGGCGATGATGCGCACGTCCGCCCTGATCGAGTCCCTCGCCCCCAGCTTCATGAATTCCCGTTCCTGGAGGACTCGCAGGAGCTTGGCCTGCATGGCGAAGGGCATCTCGCTGATCTCGTCCAGCAGGAGGGTGCCGCCGTCGGCGAGCTCGAACTTGCCCTTGCGCGACTGGACGGCCCCGGTGAACGCCCCCCGCTCGTGGCCGAACAGTTCGGACTCCAGCAGGGATTCGGGAATGGCCGCGCAGTTGAGCCGGATGAAGGGCCCGTCCTTCCGGGAACCGGACATGTGGATGGCGCGGGCCACCACTTCCTTGCCCGTGCCGCTTTCCCCCTGCAGGAGCACGGTGCCCCGGCTGTCGGCGATCATGGCGATCTTCTCGCGCAGGCGGATCACTGAGGGGTTGTTGCCCAGCAGGCCGTGCTGGTTGTTGCGGACCACGACGTTGCGGCGCAGGTTCTGGTTCTCCGTGCGAAGGCGTTCGAAGGCCGTCGCCTGGCCCAGCACGTGGTCCAGCTGTTCCAGGCCGAAGGGCTTGGTCAGGTAGTCGAAGGCCCCCTGCCTGGTCGCCTCCACGGCCTGGCCGATGGTCCCGAAGGCCGTCATCATGATGACCAGGGGCCTGTCGCCGGTCATGCCGGCGATCCTCTCCAGCAGCCCCATGCCGCCCATCCCCGGCATCTGGATGTCGCTGAGAACCACCTCGAAGCGGTCCCCCTGCAGGTGTCCCCAGGCCTCCTCGCCCGTGGACGCCGTCCGGACCCGATACCGGTTGCCGAGGGAGGCCTGCAGGAAGTCCCGCATGGTCTGCTCGTCGTCCACGATCAAGATGCTTCGTTTGTGCTCCATCACTGGCCTTTCCGTTGTGGGGCCCTCAGTCGAGGGCCGCCACTTCCAGGGAAACCGTCGTTCCTCGTCCCGGGTCGCTGGTGAGCGCCCAATCCAGTTCGTGCATGTCCATGATCGTCTCGACCCGGGCCAATCCGATTCCCAGGTGCCCGGGCTTGGTGGTGACGAAGGGGTCCCTGACCTGGCGGAACAGGTCGCCGGGAATGCCTCCCGCATCGTCCCCGAGAATCAGGCTGAGGTTGCCGCGACCGCAGGGGTCCGCCGATACGGTGATGCAGGCGCCGGGACGGGCCTCGCTGCTGTTGAGGAGGATCTCCCGCACGACCTGCCGCAGGTCCGCGGCGGGCAGCAGCAGCCTGGCCGCGGGCAGGGCTCCGATTTCCAGCCTGGCACCGTTCAATCCTCCCTGGAGATGGGCGACGGCCTCCAGGAATGCCTGCTCCAGGTCGGCTCCGGCGGGGCTGGCGGCCCGGCCGCCGGTCAGATCGCCCACCGAGGCGAACAGCCGCTCCATGTTTTCCACTTCGCTGATGATCTTCCGGGCCCACACGCTGTTGTCCCCGGCGGCCAGGCCGCGCTCGGCGATCAGGCTGGCGTACCCCTTGATGCCGCAGAGGGAATTGCTGGTCTTGTGCAGGTAGCCCCGCAGCAGCCTGTGCTGGAGGCTGGAGGTTCCCGCCGAGCTTTCCCGGAGCGTCGGATGCGGGGTCTTGCGTTCCATGAGCGCTTCCATCAGAACTCCCGCGCCTGTCCGATGAGGACCATGTCGTTGCTTTCCTCGCACTGGAGAATGTCCTCGATCAGTTCCCCGACCCTGCGCAGGGCCCCGTGGAGCCGGGCCTTGCCGGCTGCCGACCAGTGGTGCTGGCCCCTCTCCCAGTCCTGCTTGCTCCTGGCCTCGGTCAATTCCAGGCGGCGGATCGTTTCCAGACAGACCTTCTTCTGGTCGAGCAACCTGCGGACGTTGCCCAGGGGCGCCCCCTGCCTCAGGAGTTCCCCCTGGTTCCGTGACAGCTCGAGGATGCGGTGGTAGACCAGCCGCTCCTCCTCGTAGAGTCCCAGGAGTCGATCGAGGATCTCGGCCTCGGCCTGGCGGATGTCAGCGCGCATAGAACCCGGCAACCCCATACGGTTCGCCTTCCTTGTGGATCCGGGAAAGTTCCCCGGCCAGATCGGCCATCTCGCAGGCCTGCTTCTGCCAGATCGCCACCTCTTTCGCCTTGCACACCGTTTCGAATCCGGTGGCCGCTTCCAGGTAGCTGCAGGCGATGAAGGCCAGTCCGGCCAGCTGGTAGGTCCCCCAGAGGCGCAGTTCCTCCAGGGTGGACTCCTTCAGGGTTTCGTAGAGGGATCGGGCCTGGTCGTGGTTTCCAGCCAGGAAGACCTCGTCGGCGAGGGCGGTCAGGACCCAGGCCCTCTGCCCTTCGCTGAGTCCGAGGCTCAGTCCGCCGGCCCGGACCAGGATCCTCAGGTCGGCCAGCGCTTCCGCCCTGTTCCCGTTGAAACTCGAGGCATAGGCCCGCCAGAACCGCAGCCCGGGGTCCATGTCCTCCGGCAAGCCGGCCAGGAGGCCGGTCAGTTCGGCGGCCTGATCACTCGCGTCCCGGGAAAGGGTCCAGCGGATCGCCAGGCAGACGTTCTCCACGGCGGCCGGATCGTCGATCCGCCTCCAGGTCTCCTTCACCAGGCTCGCCATGGCCAGGGAATCGTTCCCCGCCACTGCGGCGGACATGCTTTCCAGTTCGATCTCCGCCGCGAACGTCCCGGCGGAATCAAGGTCGGCCGCCAGGTCGTACCAGACCAGGGCGCTGTCGAATTCACTGAGGTTCAGGTAATTGCGGGCATTGGCCAGGGCCACCAGGGCCGAAGGCACGTTGGCGCGAACGGCGAACTGGGATTCCAGGACGCCGATGGCCTTGCTGATGGTCAGGTGCCGGTAGGGTCTGGCTTCGGGTTCGACCCAGCCCGGACGGCCCAGGGGAAAGAGCAGGTTCCCCTCCGGGAGGCCACCTGCGGTCCGGCCCTGGACGACCTGTTCCAGGCTGTGGAGCCATTGCAGGTAACCGACGCTCTCCTCCATGGCCAGGCTTTCGCCGCCATCGGCGGCCCCTGCGGCGGGAACGGACCCGACCAGCAGCAGGACCAGGAGCGATTTTTTAGCTTTTGCCAGCATGACCCTTTTTTCCTGTCGATGGCACATCTCACCCTCCCGAGGGCGCAGCGCAAGGGATATGCCCGCCTTGACCTTGAGGGAGGGCGAGGGCCGGCAGCGGCGGGGATCGGGGCGTCACCTGCCCGGAAATGGCCTATATCATGGATTTGAAAGGGATTGGAGGCCTGGAAGCCGGCCTGGCGAGGGGACGGAGGTTCCGTGCCCCATCACCCGCGACGGGTCCAGGAAACCCGGAAATTCCGGCCGTGGCCATTTTGTTGACACTGGATGGCCAGCATTCACCGGGAAGGCGAGGGCCGCCGAACCCGGGGTCCGGCGGCCCATCGTGTGAGCAAACATCAAGGAAATGGGGTCAGCCCTCGGCCTCGTCCGCCTGGAGATCGTCGTCATCTCCGATCACCGAATACTGCCGCAGCTTCTCCCTGAGGGTCTGGCGGCTGATCCCCAGGATCCGGGCCGCCTTGGACTTGTTGTTCTCGGTCATCTCCAGGGTGTAGAGGATCTGGATCCGCTCGACTTCCGACAGGGGGATGAGGCCGGCAGCCGGCCCCACTCCCGACTGGCGGGCTCCGGTCCGGGGGTTGCGCCCGTCGAGGATGTGGGCGGGGAAGTGCTCGGGCAGCAGGACGTCCGGCTCCTCCAGGATCATGATCCGCTTGAGCAGGTTGCGCAGCTCGCGCACGTTGCCCGGCCAGGGATACTTCTGCAGGGTTTCCAGGAGGGCCGCGTCGATGGGACCTGTCTTCAACCCCAGCTGGGTGTTGAACTCCCGCAGGAAGCCGTTGATCAGGACCTCCAGATCCTGGGGGCGCTCGCGCAGGGGGGGGACATGGATTTCCAGCACCTGGAGCCGGTAGTAGAGGTCGTTGCGGAAGGTGCCCGCCTCGATGGCCTCCCCCAGCCGCTGGTTGGTCGCGGCCACCACCCGGGCCTTGACGTCGTTGTCGTCCTTGCCGCCGACCCGCCGGAACCGGCGGTTCTCCAGGACCCTCAGCAGGCGGCTCTGGAGCAGGATCCCCATCTCCCCGATCTCGTCCAGGAAGATGGTGCCGTTCCCCGCCAGTTCGAAGAGTCCCTCCTTGCGCGACTTGGCGTCCGTGAAGGCGCCCTTCTCGTGTCCGAACAGTTCGCTCTCCAGGAGGGTCTCCGGAACCGCGGCGCAGTTGATCTCCATGAAGCGGTCGCTGCTGCCCATGCTGACCTCGTGGACGGCCCTCGCGATGATCTCCTTGCCCGATCCGGATTCCCCCTGGATCAGGATGGAGGTGTCGTTGCCGCTGCGGCTGTGCCCGATCTTCTCGAGCATCCGGGCCACCTTCTCGAGGCCGGGGCAGGCCCGGATCATCCGCATGTAGCGGCCGTCGAGATCGGAGGCGGGGCGCGGGACAGGGACGGGCTCCTCGACCGCGGCGGCGGGGACACCCTCGGCGGGCACGGTGGCGCGCAGGGCCGCCCGGACCTGCTTCTTGATCACTCCCAGCTTGAACGGCTTGGGAATGAAGTCGTAGGCCCCGTCGCGCATGGCGCTCACGGCCGTGTCGACGTCCCCGTAAGCCGTCATCATGATCACGGGCACCTGGTCGCCCTGGTTCCTCAGGGCCTTGAGGATCTCGAGTCCCGACACCCCCGGCAACCGCAGGTCGGAGATGACCAGGTCGAACGACTCCCCGTGGCACCGGGCCAGGGCGGCTTCCCCGCTGTCGGCCGTGGTCACGTCGTAATCCGCAGCGACCAGGGCCTCCTGCAGGGACTCCCGGATGGTGGCCTCGTCATCGACGATCAGGATCCTGGACTTCATCACGCTTCCTCCGTTCGGGCTTGGGCGGCGGACGGGAGGTCCGCCTCGCGAGGCAGGACCACCCGGAAAACCGTGGCATCCCCCACCCGGGCGGCGGTGATGTCGCCGCCGTGGGCAAGGACGATCTTGTGGCACAGGCTCAGGCCGAGTCCGGTCCCCGAGCTCTTGGTCGTGTAGAAAGGCCGGAAGATCCGGGCCAGATCGCCGTCGGCGAAACCCGGCCCGTCGTCCAGCACCTCGATGACCACCCCGGGGCCGAGAACCGAGCCCCCGCGTCGGCGATCGGGCAATCCCAGTTCGTCGGAATAGGACAGCCCGACCTGGACGCGTCCGCCGGGGGGCACCGCGTCGATGGCGTTGATCACCAGGTTCAGGACCACCTGCTTGATCTGCGCCTCGTCGAGGCGGACTTCCGGCGCGGCGCCGGGACCCCGGGCGGCCTCGGCGACCAAAGCGACGCCCTTGTCCTGGGCGCGGTCCCGGCACAGTTCGAGGCAGTCGCGGACGATGACCTCGAGGTCGGTCGGGGCCAGGGTGGGTTCGTAGGGCCTGACGAAGTTCAGCATCCGGGTGATGGTCTGGTTGATGCGGTCCACTTCGCGGGTGATGACGTCGATGTACTTGATCCGCGGGTCGTCTCCGGGCAGCCGGTCGGCGAGGAGCTCGGCCTGGGCGCTCAGGCCCATCAGCGGATTGCGGATCTCGTGGGCCAGGGTCGCCGACATCTCCACCAGGCCCTGGAGCTGCCCCACGCGCATGCGTTCCTGCTCCAGCTGCCGGGCCTCGCGCTGGTCCTCGGCCACGACCACCAGCCAGGTCTGGTTGCGGGCCTGTCCTTCCATGAACGAGGTCTGGACCAGGACGGGGATGACCTCCCCCAGCCGGGACGTGATGCTGCCCGGGCCGCGGAACGTCCCCCCGGGAGCGTTGCGCAGGGTGGCAAGGACCAGTCCCCGCTCATCGGTCAGGCCGAGGCAGGCGTCCAGGATCAGTTCCGGCACCTCGTCCTCGGGCTTCAGATCCTTGACGAGATCCCCACGCCCGATCTGATAGAAGAAGTCGAGCGAAGCCGCCTGGCGGGAAGGCTGGCCGGTCAGCAGTTCCTGCCCCGCGCGATTGCAGAACACGGTGCGCCCCTGCTCGTCCAGGACCCAGATCCCGCTGCTGACGGTCTCCAGGACCCGGGCGTTGAAGGTCCCGATGTCCCGGATCCGGTCGAGCATCTGGGCCCCGGCGACTTCCTCGGCCAGCACGACCTGCACGGCCTGCAGGAAGGGGAGGTTGCGCCCGGCGACCTGGCGGCGCCTTTCCGGGGTGGTGAACAGCAGCAGCAGGTATCCCAGACGCAGGTCCTGGTGCTCGAGGGGCAGGGCGATGATGCGGCGTCCCTGGTCGGGCAGCCCCCCGGCCCCGGCGTCGATGCGGAAGACTCCGGGCGCCATGATGCTCTCGGCCACGGCGGCGTCCACCTGGTCGTGGAGGTTGACCAGGACCTTGTCCCAGGACTTCTCCTCCCACTGCCAGGTCTGACGGGGCGAGAAACGGCCGCCGGGCGCGGACTTGAGGACCAGGGCGGCGCCGCCGGCGCCGAGGAATTCAGCCAGTTCCTTGAGGATCCTGCGCAGGACTTCATCCCAGTTGCGGGCCTGGCTCAGCTCCCTGCCGAACCGGTAGAGCAGGGAGATCTCCGCCATGGCGTCGGTCAGCTGGCGGTTGACGGTCTCCAGGGATTCCTGGGCCTGGAGAAGATCCCCGGCCGTCCGGTCGGTCTCGGTCTCGATGCGCCGGCGCATCCGGCGCAGCAGATCCTGGGTCTGGACGTTGGCCTCCAGCACGAGCCGGTTCTGCGATCGGCGCTCCAGACGCTTTTCGGCGCGGATCAGGAGGTTGAACCAGTCCTGGCGTCCGAAAGGAAGGGCCAGCGCATCGAAAAGCCCCACCCGGAAGAACCGGACCAGGGCCCGGGCAGGAATTCCCCCGTGGATGAGGACGGGCAGGGACGACGGATCCACCCCCATGAGTTCCAGGAGCCAGCCTTCCAGCCGGTCCACGCCGCCTTGCCCGGCAAAGGCGTCCTGGTGAAGCAATACGAGCCGGGACGGGGCCCGGTCCTGGGCTCCGGATCCGCACCACTCGAGAAGGGCGGCCGGATCGCCGAACCACCGGCACCCGGCGGCGGCAAGCCGATCAGGCCTGTCCCAGGACCCTGGTCCCAGGAGGAGCGCCTCCCTCGGCAGGGGCTCGGGAAGGAAATCGATTTTATTTTTGGTCATGTACACTTCGTTTGGTCAGGTCCAGGACCGGCAGTGAGCCACTTGACTGTAAAAAAATTTACCAGCAAAGACAACAAAAAAAATGGGGTTCCCCGCGGGGAACCCCAAAATCATCGCGAGTCTTGAATCAGGGCATTTCCATGGCCTGGACCACTCCCATGATCCGTTCAGCGACCATGTTCATGACCTCGATCGACTGGTAGTAGCCCCGTTCCAGGCGCTGCTGGACCTCGGCCACGCGTTCGGGCCTGACCTCGGGAAGCTCCGCGAGCGCGGCCCGCCCCGTCTCCACGGCCTGGCGCAGATCGACCAGTTCCCTCGCCGCATCGGAAATCTCCGCCTTGTCCGCGGTCGGTTTCCCCTGCGACATGGCGGCCCCGACCGCTGAAACTGGGCCCTCGGCCTTCTCCTCGCCCTTCCTGGTCGTCTGGAACTGATCCAGGATGTTGGGGCGTACCAGGGGCGACCCGTTGATTCTGTCCATGGCCATGGGTTGAACCTGCCTCTTGCCAGGATGTGCCGGATTCCGGACCACCCGGAAATCCGATCGGTCTTTCGCGATTCCCATGCAAACCCGGTGCCGGGATCGATCGGCAACCCCCGGTGGCCTCGGGAGGGCCGATTCGAGCGGTTCGGGGGAACTCCCCCGGATCCGCCACCCCGGGAACGGTCACCAGGCCTCGACCAATTCCCGGCCACTCCAGGTGTTTTATCGACCGCGGTCGCGGGAAACTTGAGACTCCAGTTCCTGCAACCCGCGGTTCACCGGGAACAACCGGCGGGCTTTTTCGAGGTAGCGGGCGGCCAGGTCGTCCTCACCCTGCGAGCGGTGGAAGCGGACGGCGTCCGCCCAGCACGCCCAGCTGTCGGGCCGGAGCCTCAGGGCCGAATGGAACTGGACTCTGGCGGCTTCCGGACGCCCGTCCGCCAGGTCCAGGCGTCCCAGCAGGGACCGCACCCGGTGGACCTCCTCCCCCACGGGATCATCGACGAGGGCCGTCTCGAGGAAGCGCCTGGCGAGATCCCGGCGTCCTTCCGCCAGCAGTTGCGTGGCCATCTCCCGGCACGTGCGCGGGCTGGGACCCTCCTCCCGGATCTTGCTCCTCAGCAGCCTTCCGTACAGGCTGGTCCGCCGGCGCTTTCCTTCCGAACCTTCCAGGTGCCCGAAATGATGCACCGGGATCCCGAGATCCCTGGCCGGGATGCCGGCCTCGGCCAGGGCCTCGGCGAGGCTTTCATGGACGCGCCCGCGGTAGCGGAGCCCCCTGCCGCCGGGAAAGAGCCGGACCGTGGGCTCGGGCACGTAGCCTGCCGCCCCCGCCCCGCCCGGGACGTCCCCGCTGCCGGGCTGTGGGACGAAGGCCGGATCCCCCGTCGGCCGGCAATAGCTTCGCTGCTCCAGGATGTAGCCGGCGGCCTCGCCGTTCCGGCAGGCCGCCCTGACCGAGGGAAAGTCCCGGGAATCGATCCGCTCGTCGCAATCGAGGACGAGGATCCACGCGCCGCGGCAGTGGCCGAGGGAATGATTGCGGGCGGCGCTGAAGTCGTCGTTCCAGGGGAACCGGTGGACGCGCCCGGCCAGCCTTCCGGCGACGTCCGCCGAATCGTCCGACGACCCGGTGTCCACGACCACGGCTTCATCGTAGAGATCGCGGTGGTGGACGAGCAGCTCGGCGAGTTCAGCGGCCTGGTTCCTGACGATCACCGCCAGGCTCAGCAGGGGTATCGTTCCCCTCGTCGTGTCTCGCCCCATGACCTCTCGCCTTCGCCAGCCGGTCGCGCACCGACCGGATTTCAGACCAGCCTGGACAGATTTCCAGCAGGGCATCGGCCGCGGCCAGGGCCCCGGCCAGGTCCCCGACGTGGGCCTTGCACCTCAGCGCCTCGCGCAGGAGCAGCGGCTCCCCACCCGGGAACCGGCGGCCTGCCCGTTCCAGGAGTTCATTCGCGGCGGCCCAGCGGCCCCCGTCGGCTTCGTGCCGGATCAGCCGGATCCAGCCGAAAAGGAACCGGGGATCCTGACGGACGACATCCCTGAGCAATTCCCCTGCCTGCCCGAGGTCGCCCTGTCCTTCCCTGATCTCCGCGAGCAGGGCCGTCCCGCGGACGACCGGCCGCAATCCCCGGGGGCCCTGGGCCAATCTCTCCAGCAGCGCCTGCGCCTGGGGCAGACGCCCGTCCTCCAGGTCGATGGCCGCCATCTCGATCATGGCTTGCCAGTCGCCGGGATCCTCCGCGAGTTTCCGCGCCACCAGCGTGCGGTACCGGTCGCGCCGGTCCCGGTTCACCCCATCCGGCCCGGCGTACCCCAGGTGATGGACCGGCACGTCGAGGGGAATCACCGGCATGGCGAGCCGCTGGAGGGCCGGGAGGACCGTCTCGTGGATGCGACCGGCGAACCGGATGCCGGGGTGGTTCGGGAAAAGGCCGATCCGGCGGGAAACGAAGAAGCCGTCGGCCTCCAGGGGCAGGTCGGGCGTATCGGCCCGCAGCGGTTGCCATTCCCGGTGCGACCCTCTGCGGCAGTAGTTGCGGGCCTCCATGAGGTAACCCACCCGGGGCTCCTGCAGGAGCGCCGCCTCGAGGCGGGGACGATCGGCAGGCGCGATGATCTCGTCGGCATCCAGCAGGAGCACCCACGGTTCCCGGGCGGCTGCAAGACCATGATTCCGGGCTGCGGCGAAGTCGTCCCGCCAGGGGACGTGGAGGATGCGGGCGCCCGTCCCGGCGAGGATGGCGGGAGTGGCGTCGGAGCTGCCTGTATCGACCGCGACCCAGTCGGCCGCCAGACCCTCGTGGGCGGCGATGAATCCGGGCAACCAGAAGGCGGCATCCTTGACGATCATGACCAGCGAGAGGTTGTTCATACCGAATCGAATCCCCATACGGCCAGGGTCAGCAGCCCGGGCAGCGGCTGCCCTTCCGGGCCGACCGTCCCCAGCCACGGCCGGGGGTCGGATCCCTCGGGCAAGGCCCCTCCCGCTGCACCGCCGACGAGGTTCCGCAACTCTTCCCCATCCAGGACGGCCCAGCACCCCGAGGGCACGAACCCCCAGCCCGCGCCGGCGTCCACGAGCCGCCGGGCCAGTTCGTCCTCGCCCGCCGGGACGAGGATGTGGGTGGCGCCGAGCCGGTTTCGCGCCGCATCCACCAGGGGTTCCACCAGGCGGGCGGGACCGTCCCACTCCAGGACGTAGCCGGGGAAGTCGGCGCCCTTCCCCACGAAGACGGCGGCCGCGGCCCGGCCGTCCGGCCCGGCGGCGACGAGCCCGCGGGTGCCGGGCATGCCGTAGAGCAGATCGGCGTCCCCGGGCCGGCGCACGGTGGAGAGCGGGTGGTCGTCGTAGAGGGAGGCCACGGTGGATGCGTCCCCGCCCAGGAAGGGTCGGAGGGTGAACCCGTCGGGGAGGCCGCCCTGAAGCCGCGCGGGACGCAGGTCGCAGTGCAATTCCCACCCGGCGGCGACAAATCCTCTTCCGGCATAAATTTCCGGCCTGTCCGTCCAGAGCACCGCAAGGGGAACATTTTTCCCCTTCAGGCGATCCATCAGGGCGTTCTGCAACGCCGCACTCACCCCGAGCCCACGGAAGGGTCCGGCGGTGACCACGCTGCCGATTCCCGCCACCGGCACCGGTCCGCAACTGGTTTTGAATGAACGGACTAGGGTGGCGATCCCACCCATCAAGGCGCCTTCGGGAGACCTGGCGATCAGGGTCTGATCCAGGTTGGCCGCGTGCAAAATGACCGGGAAATCCTCCCTGGCCGTGGTATCTGCACGATGTGGCCTGATCTCTGCATTGACGAGTGCAAGGTACTCGGCATGCTCTTCGGGTGTGGGAGTGTCAATGTGCATGACGGCGCCCCGGGACCGGCGAATTGCAAGGATGAGGGTCGCCCCCACTTTAGAGTGTCGCCGAGAAGTTGAGCAAGCTGCTTTTGAAACGGGCCGGGCGGAGCGTACCCCGACAGGAGATGGGGCTGGGCCGCCAGCTTCACGGAGGATGGAACAATGGGACTTCGCGTTAACACCAACGTCGCGTCGTTGAACGCCCAACGACACCTCTACAACACCACCAACAACTTCCAGAAGTCGATGGAGCGGTTGAGTTCCGGCATGCGGATCAACCGTTCGGGCGACGACGCCGCCGGCCTCGCCATCAGCGAAAGCCTCAAGTCGGACATCCGCGCCCTCCAGCAGGCCAGCCGCAACGCCGCCGACGGCATCTCCCTGGTCCAGACCGCCGAGGGCTCGCTGGACGAGGTCAACAACATCCTGCTGCGCCTGCGGGAACTGGCCGAGCAGGCCGCGACCGAAACGCTGGGGCAGGAGGAGCGCGTCTACCTGAACGGCGAGTTCCAGGAACTGCTGGACGAGATCGACCGGATCAGCACCACCGCCGAGTTCAACGGCATCAAGCTTCTGGACGGCTCGGTCACCACCCTGAACGTGCAGGTCGGCATCGGGACCGACACCACGACCAGCGCGGTGCCCATCGACCTGAGCCAGCCCATGAGCTCCAGCGACCTGAATCTCACGGCCGGGACCATCAACATCACCGGCACGAACGGGGACGCGGCCCGGGTCGCCATCGGCCTGATCACCGAGGCCACGGGGATCGTCAGTTCCGTCCGCGCCGGCTTCGGCGCGGCCCAGAACCGCTTCGAGACGTCCGTCCGGAACATCGGCATGACGGCGGAGAACCTCTCGGCCGCCAACAGCCGCATCCGCGACGTGGACGTCGCCCTGGAGACCTCGAACATGACCAGCCTGCAGATCCTGCAGCAGGCCGGTGTGTCGATCCTCTCCCAGGCGAACATGACCTCGCAGCTGGCCCTGAATCTCCTGCAGGGCTAGGCAGATCCGGGACCGTCCCTCCCCCGGGAAGGACGCGACCGGCCGCAAAAGCAGCGCAGGGGCCGGGGATGGATCCCCGGCCCCCGATGCTCCCGCCCGATTACCCCCGCATATCGGCCCAATTTTTTTCTCAAGCGCAACCCCAGATTCGCCGAACACCCTTCTGCCACGCTAGGAACACCCCCCGGAAAAACGGATTTCCCGGGACGGTCGGAGCGGGCAGACGGTCAAGCACGCTCCAACCACGGGGCGAAA
The DNA here is from genome assembly GCA_050174015.1 of Candidatus Krumholzibacteriia bacterium. Taxonomy (GTDB): domain Bacteria; phylum Krumholzibacteriota; class Krumholzibacteriia; order LZORAL124-64-63; family LZORAL124-64-63; genus JAHJTW01. The sequence continues at coordinate 30,931 of JBFXKG010000034.1, read as the reverse complement.
ACCCGAAGAGTTTTCAAGGAGGAAAACCATGGGACTCCGCATCAACACCAACATCAGCTCCCTCAACACCCAGCGTCACCTGCAGAACTCGACCAACATGTTCGCCAAGAGCATGGAGAAGCTGAGCTCCGGTCTGCGGATCAACCGCGCCGGCGACGACGCCGCCGGTCTGGCCATCAGCGAGGGCTTGAAGGCCGACGTCCGGGCCCTGGATCAGGCCTCCCGGAACGCCGCCGACGGCATCTCCCTGGTGCAGGTCGGTGAAGGCGCCCTGGACGAAGTCTCCAACATCCTGCTGCGGATGAAGGAGCTCGCCGAGCAGTCCCTCAACGGCACCCTGTCCAACACCGAGCGCGGCTACCTGAACAGCGAGTTCAGCAACCTGAAGTCGGAGATCAACCGCATCAGCGACAGCACCGAGTTCAACGGCGTCAAGCTGCTGGACGGGTCCGGCGGCTCCGTCAACATCCAGGTGGGCATCGGGACCGAGGCCGCCGACCGCGTGGCCATCGACCTGAGCGACGACCTGGACGCCACCGGCATCGGCGTGTCCGGCACCGTGGACGACGTCACGAACGCCACCACCGCGATGGGCCAGATCGACGACGCCATCGCCTCGGTGACCAGCGCGCGCGCGAGCTTCGGCGCCATCCAGAACCGTCTGGAGAGCTCGATCCGCAACATCAACCTGCAGTCGGAGAACCTGAGCGCCGCCAACAGCCGGATCAGGGACGTGGACATCGCGAAGGAGACCTCGACGATGACCAGCTACCAGATCCTGCAGCAGGCGGGCGTGTCCATGCTGGCCCAGGCCAACATGACCACCGGCCTGGCCATGTCGCTCTTCCAGTAATCCGCAGGAAGACGGAGGGCGGGGTTTCGACCCCGCCCTTTTTTGTTTTTATCCTATTGATAATATTTTTCCTCAAGTTTTCCATCAACATGCCGAACTAAACATCAACCCTTATAATAAGAGGGGGAAAACAACCCTCAGCGACCAGGATGGTCGGGCCCCGCCCAAGCTGAGGACCAAGAGCGACCCAGCCATTTCAAGGAGGAATGCCATGGGTATCCGCATCAACACCAACATCAGTTCCCTCAACACCCAGCGTCACCTGCAGAACTCGACCAACATGTTCGCCAAGAGCATGGAGAAGCTGAGCTCCGGTCTGCGGATCAACCGCGCCGGCGACGACGCCGCCGGTCTGGCCATCAGCGAGGGCTTGAAGGCCGACGTCCGGGCCCTGGATCAGGCCTCCCGGAACGCCGCCGACGGCATCTCCCTGGTGCAGGTCGGTGAAGGCGCCCTGGACGAAGTCTCCAACATCCTGCTGCGGATGAAGGAGCTCGCCGAGCAGTCCCTCAACGGCACCCTGTCCAACACCGAGCGCGGCTACCTGAACAGCGAGTTCAGCAACCTGAAGTCGGAGATCAACCGCATCAGCGACAGCACCGAGTTCAACGGCGTCAAGCTGCTGGACGGGTCCGGCGGCTCCGTCAACATCCAGGTGGGCATCGGGACCGAGGCCGCCGACCGCGTGGCCATCGACCTGAGCGACGACCTGGACGCCACCGGCATCGGCGTGTCCGGCACCGTGGACGACGTCACGAACGCCACCACCGCGATGGGCCAGATCGACGACGCCATCGCCTCGGTGACCAGCGCGCGCGCGAGCTTCGGCGCCATCCAGAACCGTCTGGAGAGCTCGATCCGCAACATCAACCTGCAGTCGGAGAACCTGAGCGCCGCCAACAGCCGGATCAGGGACGTGGACATCGCGAAGGAGACCTCGACGATGACCAGCTACCAGATCCTGCAGCAGGCGGGCGTGTCCATGCTGGCCCAGGCCAACATGACCACCGGCCTGGCCATGGCCCTGTTCCAGTAGGAACCGAGCCGGAACTGTGCGGGGGCTCCGGCCCCCGCACGAACAAGGTGATCGCGATATGGCCACCATCAGCAGAACCCAGGGGTCGCTGGACCCGCGGCTGACCGGCCAGATGCAGGTGAACAACTCGCACCAGGCCCCCAAAGCTGCCGTCAGAACCCCAACGATTCCGCAGGAGAACCCTGCCGGGGAGCTGGAATACGATCCCCGCGAACTGGACCGGGCGCTCGCCGAACTGGAGACGCACCTTCAATCCCTGAACCGGGGGCACGAGGTCGGAATCCACCAGGATCCGGACACCGGCGCCACCGTGGTCGTGGTCCGGGACGGCGACGGCAACCTGATCCGCCAGTTTCCGCCGGAAAAACTGCTAAACCTCCGGCGCAAACTTGACGATCTCTCGGGCATGGTCATCGACACGGTGACGTGACGGATCTCGAGCGGCGTCGACGGATCGACATGATGCCAGACTGCGGGAGATCACCATGAGCGGGATTTCATTTTCCGGTATCGCCACGGGGCTGGATACCGCCAGCATCGTCAGCCAGCTGGTGGAGTTGAAGCGTCAGCCCATCTACCGGTTGCAGAACGACAAGAAGGGCTACCAGACCCAGATCACGTCGCTGGGCACCCTGAAGACCAAGCTTCTCGCCCTCCAGAAGGCGGCCCAGGCCATCGACACCTCCGGGGAGTTCGCCTCCCTGAAGGCCACCTCCAGCAACGATGATCTCCTGACCGTCACCGCGGGCGCGGAAGCCGCCGCGGGCTCCTACGACATCACGGTCAAGACCCTGGCCAAGGCCCAGAAGGAGATCTCCCAGGGCTATTCCTCGGACGTGGCCGACGTCGGTTCAGGCACCATCTCCTTCACCGTGGGCGGCGAGACCACCGAGCTGAGCCTCGTGGGCTACAACAGCCTCGAATCGGTGAAAAACCTGATCAACGACAGCGTCGAAGGCGTCAGCGCCTCCATCGTCAACGACGGTCTGGGCGGGGATTCCTACCACCTGGTCCTCAGCAGCGCCGAGGCGGGATCGGCGGGCGCCTTCAGCGTGGACCTGAGCGGTCTGTCGGGCGGGACCACGCCGGTCTTCACCACCCAGCAGGCGGCCGAGGACGCCACCCTGACGGTCGACGGCATCGACGTCGTCGCCACCAGCAACAACGCCGAGGACGTGATCAGCGGGTTGACCCTGAACCTGAAGGATTTCGACCCCCTCACCCAGGTCACCGTCCAGGTCGAGGTCGACTCCGAAGGCATCTCCGAGAAGGTCAAGGCCATGGTGGACGCCTACAACGACCTCTTCGCCTTCGTGGAGACCGAATCGGGCCCGACCGGCAGCCTGCGCAGCAACCCCACGCTGCGGACCGTGGCCAGCCGGATGGAGAACATCTTCTCCTCCAGCCTGGAAGGCGGCCTCGGGAGCATCACCAACTTCTTCCAGGTGGGCATCTCCCGGGGCAGCGGCCGCCAGCTCGAATGGGACGAGGAGAAGTTCGTCGAGGCGCTGGAAGGGAACTTCAGCGGGGTGCGGGACCTGTTCATCGAACGCGAGGGCAACCTCGGCAAGATGTACCTGGTCGACAATGCCGTGGAAGACATGACCGACAGCATCGACGGCCTGTTCAAGATTTCCACGGACTCCCTGAACAAGAGGATCGAATACGCCGATCAGTCCATCGAGCGCTACGAACGGAGCGTCGAATCCTACCGGGTCACGATGGAGCGGAAGTTCACGGCCATGGAAGCCATGGTCGCCCAGCTCCAGGCCCAGGGGAACTACCTGTCCAGTGCGATGTACTACTAGAATCCGGGAGTGGCGGCCGAAAATGTACAACAACATGGGATTGCAGAGATACCGGGAAGCCGATTTCTCCTCCATGACCCAGGAAAAGATGATCGTCCTGCTCTACGAGAAGACGGTCAGCGACCTCCAGGAGGCCGTCGCGGCGGCCGCGGACGGGGGCCGCCTGGAGATGACCAGGAAACTGAACCACGCGATGCGCATCATCACGGAGTTGCGGGCCGCTCTCGATCACGCGATCGGGGGCGACATCGCGCGGAACCTCGACTCCATCTACGATTTCACCTTCCACGAGTGCCTCCAGATGATCGCCGATCAGGAACCCAGGCACGCCCGCAGCGCCATCGAGGTCCTGGAACCGCTCCTCGAGGCCTGGCGCCGGATCCCCGCCGGCACGGGGCAGAAAGCGGCCCGGGACCGGGTCCAGTCACACGCGGACTCCCAGGGTGGCCCGGAAACTGCATCGGGCCCTGGCGGCAACAGGAGTGCGAACGGGCCCCATTCCGCCAAACCGGTGGAGAAGGAACCCGCCCACTCGAACCAGGGAATCCTCTCGGTATCGGCCTGACATGCACCTGAAAGACACCATGGAACGGGTTCTGGACCTCAGCCGCCTCATGTACGAGGCCCTGGACCGGGACGACGTGCCGGCTGCCCTCGAGCAGCTGGTCGCCAGGGAGCAGGCCATGGCCGCCTTCATCGAGGCCGACCAGGCCGCCTCCGCCCCGGAGAAATCCGCCTGTGCCGATCTGCTGACGGAATTGAAGCTGGCGGACCGGGAACTCCAGGATCTGGCGGCCACGGTCATGGCCGCCTCGAAGACGGAGATGTGCCGGTCGCTGGGTGTCCCTGCAGGGGCGCCCGACGCCCGCCAGTGCCGAACCGGCTGCCTGGACAGGCGTGCATGACCCCTTGACGTTCATCGGGTTACGATTCGGAGGGCGCCCCGGGCATCGGGGGCTCAGTCGTCCTTGGACGGCTTGGTCTGGTTCATCTTCTTGCGGATCGCGTCCATGTCGACGTTCTCGGAGGCGGCCGCCCCCAGGGTCGTGCTCTTGATCTCCTCGTAGATCTCATAACGATGCACGGGAATGGCGCGGGGCGCATCGATCCCGATCTGGACCTGGTCGCCGCGGATGTCCACGATCATGATGGAGATGTCATCCCCTATCATGATCTTCTCGTTGCGTTTGCGGCTGAGGATGAGCACGGGACCTCCCTGTCCGTTCTCCGGCGCCCGCCTCGAGGCGGGTGCTAGACGGTAACCGTTTCGGCCGGAGCCGAGGCGGCCGAGCCCTGGCGGTCCCCGACGGAATCCGCCGCAGGCTCCTGGGCCGTATTGTCCGCTGATTGCCCGCCCACGGCAAGACCAAATTTGAAGTAATTGATCTCCTGCCGGAGGTCGAATTCCCCCTCCAGGGTGAGCTGCAGGCCCTTCCTGGTGTCGGTGTCTATCACCAACGGCGCCAACATGTTGCCGGTCACCTTGGCGCCGCCGGGGTGGACCGTGGTGATGATCATCACGGCGATCTGGTCCTCCCTGGTATTCCCGATCTTCTCCCTGGCCGGCGAGGGCAGGTCGAAATCGTACTCGTCCAGGAAGAAGTAGGGCTGGGTCACGGGAAAGCCGAAATCCCCGCGGTCGAGGGACTGCATCCATTTCATGGCCTGGTCGTTCCCCAGGTCGAGAAGCAGCCACCGCCGCATCTGGGGCATTCCCACCAGTCCTTCGGGAAGGATGACCACGTCCTCGGCACGGTACTCCAGCTCCCCGAAACGCAATGTGGTGAAACTCGGCATCATCGACTCCTTGTTGGCGGGCGTTCCCGCGCCCCGTTGGTCTTACCTCAAGAACTGGATCAGGTTGTACTGGAACAGCTGGCTGGTGATCATCAGGGACGCCTGGTAGCTGGCCTCGGCCCGGCTCAGATCGGAGGCGACCTGGGCGATGTCGGCGTCGTATTCCAGGGACAGGTTGCTGCGCAGCCGCTCGTCCCTCTGGTGGAGGATGCCGTCGGCCCAGTCCAGGTCCCGCTGGCGGCCGCCGTTGCGCATCATCAGCTGATAGACGGTGTCCTCCAGGGTGGCCAGCTCCACCATCACCCCCCGCACCGAATCCTGGTCTCCCGCTTCGAGATAGCCTTTCAGGTCCTCGAGCATCCCGAACAGTCGGACCGGGGTTCCGGTCCCCGCCAGCCCCAGCAGGGAGGCGGTGTTGGTGGCGTCGGCATTGATCACCGTGAAGGTCTCGGGGCTGCCGCCGAGCAGGGCGAGCGAGGTGTCCCGGATGTCCAGTTCCATCCCCGGGACGGCGGCCTCGAAGATGGTCTCGAGGTCCCCCAGGGTGGTCGCCGTGGAGAAATCGACCGTGTAGGTGGCCCCCTGCCACTCCACCTCCATGCTTCCCAGGGGAAGCGACCCGGAGAGGGAGTCGATGTCGGCGAGGAGGGTGGTGCTCGAGGCGGCCGGCCGGATGTCCCGGCCGGACAGGATGCCGCCCTGGCTGGTGGTCGAGAATCCCAGGGAGGTCGCCGAAGTGGACTCCCCTTCGTCCTGGACGTTGAGCGGACCCACTCCCACCAGCTCCAGGCCCGAACCGTCCGACTTGAGGCCGGCCGTGACCACGCCGCCGGTCTCCGTGTTGATGGTGGTGATGACGTCGCCGATGGTCAGGCAGCTGGAAAGGTCGACCGACCAGGCGTTGCCCAGGCCGTCCTCGATGAGGATGGAGCCGGAATCGAACCCGGCGCCCAGGTTGATGTCGTCCAGGTCGGTGGTCGCCTGGAGCCGCGGGGCGATGTCGGTCCTGCCGCCCAGGGTCGAACTCTGCGTCCCCTGGAAGACGGTGCCGGGGATGTTGACGGCCATCGAACTGTTCGGACCGACCCGGCTGAACATCTCCTCGTCGTCCCCGCTGTAGAGGATGGTGTCGCCGCTGCGGACGAAGGCGGGCTGGCTGGTGCGCTGGCCCCCGAAGATGTAGTTCCCCTCCACGGTGGTGTTGAGGACGTCCAGCAGGCGGTTGGCGAAGTTGTCGACCTCGACCACGGCGGTGCTCATGGTCTGATCCGTGGCCAGGGCCGAGGACTCCCGCATGGCGAGCTCCCGCACGCTGGCCAGCACGTCGCTGATGTTCTGCAGGGCGGTGTCCGTCGAGTCCACGATGATCCGGCTGCGGGAGACGTTGTCCATGTACTCGGTGTTGGTGGCGATCAGCTGGTTGTAGCGCTGGATCGAGCTCACCGACCGGGGATCGTCGGCGAAGGAGTTGACCCTCCGCATGGACCCCGCCATCCGCTGCTGCTTGAGCATGTGGCCCAGGCTGCGGTTGAGGTCGCCCACCAGGATGGAGGACAGGTAGCTGTCGGTGACCCGGATGCTCATGGCCGCCTCTCTGTTCCGTTTCTCATCAGACCATGTTCAGGAGCGTGTCGTAGAGCTCCTGGACGGTGGAAATGACCTTGGCCGCGGCGTTGTAGCTGTTCTGGAACTTGACCATGTTGGCGCCCTCCTCGTCCAGGCTGACCCCGGCGACGCTCGCCAGCCTGGTCTCCAGGGAGGCCACCACGTTCTGCTGGTTCTCCACCATGAACTCGTAGCTGGCGCGCTTGCTGGCCACGTTGGTCAGGAAGGCCCGGTAGTTGTCGGTGACCGATTTGGTGCCCACGCCGCCGCGGCCCGCATTGGCCAGGTCGGCGATCTCCTGGGCCAGGGCGGTGTCGCCGTCGGCGCCGCTGCGGCCCATGGCCACCAGGTCGGAATTGGCCAGGATGGCCTCGTTGACCCCGATGGTGTGCATGCTGTCGCCGGTGAAGAAGGCCTGCCCGCTGGAGAGCGAGGTCCGGCCCTGGGTGTGCAGGGCGTTGACGTCCTCGATCAGCTGGGCGGCCACCGCGTCGAGCTGCTCCCGGACGCTCGCCACGTGGGTGTCGCGGCTCTCGAGCAGCCCCGACAGCTTGCCGTCCGACAGGGCGACCTTCTGCAGGGTCCCCTGGGTCACGATGGTCATCTGGTAGCCGTCGGCGGTCTTCTCGTAGGTCGGTTCGAACAGGGTCACGCTGTCGCGGACCACCATGGTGCGTCCGGCCAGGATGACGTCCTTGGTCCCGTCCTCGCGCTCGTGCACGGAAACCTGGGCGATCTTCGAGACCTCGGTGATCAGGTAGTCCCGCTGGTCGCGCAGGTCGTTGGCGGGCTCCCCGTTGGTCTCCGAGGCCATGATCTGCTTGTTCATGTCCGCCACCTGGGTCAGCAGGCGGTTCAGGTTGGCGATCTCGGACTGGATGCCGACCTCGATGTCGGCCTCGAGATCGTCGAGGGAGTCGCTGACGGAGTGGAAGTCGTTGACCAGACTCACCGCGTTGGTGACCACGTCCTCCTTGAGGGAGGTGTTGACGGGGGGCTGGGCCAGGGCGTTCCACGAGTTGAAGAAGTTGTTCAGGGCGTCGCCGAGGTGGTCGTTGTCCACCGACCCCATGATGGCCTCGATCTCGTACAGCGTGGTGTCCATGGCCGCATAGGATTCGTACCGGGCGCTCTGGGCGCGCAGGTTGTTCAGCAGGAAGTCGTCCTGGATGCGGCGGATCCCCTGGACCTCCACCCCCCGCCCGATGGCCCCGTAGGGGAGCAGGTCGGGACGCCGGGCCGCGTACAGGACGGTCTGCCGGCTGTAACCGGGCGTGTTGGCGTTGGCGATGTTGTGGCCGGTGGTGGCCAAGCCCGCCTGGGCCGCGTAGAGGGCCGACAGGCTGGTGTCCATGATGGAGCTGAGACCTGACATCGGGATCCTTTCAGGCTTGACGCACGATGACCCCGCCGGGGCCGCGATCGGCGCGCTGGGCGTTGTGTCCGTAGCGTCCGCTGGGATCGTCCAGAACGCAGCGCTTGAAGATCTCGGACTCCTCCCTGGCCAGGTCCAGGCAGAAGTCGGCCAGGAGGCGGTTCAGCTCGTTCTGCCGGGCCAGGCGCCTCACCGTCGTCTTGAGTCGCGCGAGGGCGGCCATGACCCCTCCCAGGGGGGCGGACCCGGTCCCCGCCAGGACGGCGGCCAGCGTGTCGGGGGGAATGGCCATGCCCCTGCGCCCGGCCAGGGCGGCCACGGCCGCCTCCCGTTCCGCCCGGGCCGCATTGGCGGCGGGCAGGTGGCGGTTCCACTCCCGGGCGTTGGCTTCCAGGCGGTCCACATCTTGCCGCTTCATGTAAGAATTCTGCCGCCAGGCCAGGCGCAGCAGGCGCCGGTACAGGGTCTCCTCCCGGGCCAGGAGCCGTTCCAAACGGGCGCAATCCCCGTCATTGGCCTGAATGATCTGCTGTCTTCCTTGCATCGGGTCATCTCCAGGATGGTGGACGCCTTGTCCTTACGGACCGGACCCATCCAGATTCGTGCCACCGCCGAGGGCCTGGAAATGGTCCAGGACCTTCTCGATGTAGCGCCGGGTTTCCGGGATGTCGGGCACCGTCTTGCCGGCCCGGTCCACGCGTCCCGGCCCGGCGTTGTAGGCCGCCAGGGCCAGCTCCAGGTTCTGGTCGTACCTCTCGAGCATGCGGGCGAGGTAGCGGGAGCCTCCCTCGAGGTTCTGCCCGGGATGGGCGGGATCCTCCACGCCCAGTTCCCCCGCCGTCGCGGGCATCAGCTGCATGAGCCCCGTGGCGCCCTTGCCGGAGCGTGCGGCGGGATCCCCGCCCGACTCCACCATGACCACGGCCAGCACCAGGGCGGGGTCGAGCCCCTCGGACGCGGCCGCTCGGTGGATTTCCGGCTCGAACCGGCGCAGGGTGTCGGCCACGGCATCCCCCCGGGCCTCGGCCAGGGAGCGCAGACGCAGGCCGAGGGCCTGGTTCCGCCCGATGGCCGAGAAGCTCCGGTAGCGGTCGACGGCGCCGGACGCCGTCATGGCGGGGGCCGGCGGTCCGGCAGCCTCGCCGGGTTCGGGCGTGGCGGACTCGGATCCAGTTCGCTCCAGCTGGCGGACGATCAGGTCGGCGATCCCCAGCCTGGCCGGGCCCGAAGCCATCCCCTTGGCCAGTTCGGCGTCGTACATCTGCTGGTAGAACTTGGTGGGACCCTTGGAATTGAACAGTTCATTGTCCGGCACCGTGGAGCGCATGGCCTTCAAAAGCTGGTTTAGGAACACCGCCTCGAATTCCCGGGCGGCGGCCTGCAGCCCGGCCTTGTCCTCACGGCCGGACTGGAGCCCCGCAGCCAGGTTCTCCAGCTTGCGCGAACCCGAGGTGGAGAGGGCGCCCTCCATGACGTTCGCCGGTCCCATGCCTGCGTCCACACCCATGCCGGCTACATCAGGACCAGTTCGGCCTGGAGGGATCCGGCCTGTTTCAGGGCCTGCAGGATGGCGATGATGTCGCGGGGGCTGGCGCCGATCTCGTTGAGGACGGACACCACGTCGGCCACGGTGCTCGTGTCCGGGACGTGGAGGACCCTGGCCTCCCGGTCGGAGACGGCGGTGTTGGTCTGGGGCACCACGACCGTGTTGCCGGTCCGGCTGAAGGGATTGGGCTGGGAAACGCCGTAGGTGGTGTTGACGACCACCTTCAGGGTTCCGTGGGCCACCGCCGCCTCGCTCAGCTTCACGTTCTTGCCGACGATGATGGTCCCGGTGCGGGCGTTCATGACGACCCGGGCCACGGCGTCGCTCCGGGCGGAGATCTCCCCCATGCGGGCGATGAAGTCGACGGGGTCGTTCCGCTGTTCGGGCGTGAGGCGGACCTCGATGCGCTGGGAGTCCTGGGCCCTGGCCAGGTCCGCCCCGAAGTTGAGGTTGATAGCGCGCGCCACCTCGGCCGCGGTGCTGAAGTCCGGGTTGTGGAGCAGCCAGCTGACTGCTCCGTCACGCAGGTAATGGCCCTGGAGGGGAACCTTGACGGTTCCGCCGTTGGGGATGATTCCCGCCTGGGCGTGGTTCTTCCTGAAGCTGTTGCCCTCGCCGGACTTGATGTTGAAGCCGCCGATGGAGACGCTCCCCTGGGCGAGGGCGCAGATGGTCCCGTCCACCGCCATCAGCGGAGTCATCATGAGCAGGCCCCCTTCGAGACTGGAGGCGTCGTTCACCGAGCTGACGATCACGTCGAGCATGGACCCCACGTTGGCGTTGGGGTCGAGTCTCGCGGTCACCATCACCGAGGCCACGTTCTTGGGCTTGAGGGCCTGGGGATCCACGGTCACGTCCATCTTCTCGAGCATGGTCGCCAGGCTGTTCATGGTCATCTCGGCGTTCGCGCTGTCCCCCGTCCCGTTCAGGCCGACCACGATGCCGTAGCCGACCAGGGGCTCCCGGGAGGTTCCCTCCAGGATGGCCAGATCCTTGATCCTGACCTCGTCCTGGCCGGCCGCTCCGGCCGCGCAGAGCAGCACCACCAGGGCCAGGACGGCCTGGCGACGGTTCGACCGGCTGCGGGATTTCGTCATGATGCGCGCGCTCATGTCAGCTCCTAGAAAAGCCAGTTGATGATCTTGGTGACCACGCCGGGCTGCGCGGTGTCCGTGACCAGGCCGGATCCGTTGTAGGCGATCTGGGCGTCGGAGATGTAGGTGCTCATGATCGTGTTGTCGGGGGCGATGTCGCGGGGCCGGCACACGCCGGTGATCTCGATCAGCTGCTTCTCCCCGTTGATGTTGATCATCCGGGTACCGGTGATCCGCAGGTCGCCGTTGCGCAGGACCTCGACGATCCGGGCGGTGATCTCGGCCCTCAGGCTGCCGCTGCGCTCGGTGTCCCCGTCGCCCTTGTACTTGTTCTCGACGGACAGGTCCCAGGGCTGGATGAAGTCGAGGAACCCCAGCCCGGCGCCGCCGGAATGCTCGCTCTTGTTGTCCGCCTTGGTCTTGCTGCCGGCGTTGGCCGAGGCGTCCTCGGTGATGATGATCGTCAGCAGGTCCCCCACCCGGTGGGCCTTCATGTTGGTGACCAGGGAGGCCCCCGTATCGAAATCGATCAGGGGCGTCTTCCCCGCCGCGGCACCGCAGGAAAGCAGCAGGACCGCGAGGATCGCCGGGGCCGGCATCAGGTTCCGCATCATCGTCTCCATTCCACGGACCCGGGGCCCACGACCCGGGCATTGACGAGTTCACCGGTCAGCTCGTTGCGGACCGGAATGGTCTGTCCCAGGGTTCCGTCCTGCCGGGCGAAGGCGCGGACCGAGACGGCCACCCCTCCCCGGCGGACGGCGAGCTCCACCGGATCCCCGGTCCGCACCACGGGGATGCTCCGGATGTCCTGTTCGAGCAACTGGGTTTCAGGCGTCAGGGTCCGCGCCGCGCAGGTCCCTTCCAGGGCCCGTCGGCCGACCACCCGGCCCCTTGTCCCCTCGGCCAGGTCCGCCCACGCCCAGGTGAACATCTCGGCGGCGAGTTCCTGATCGTGTTCGATGCGCCGCACGGGGGTGGCCAGTTCTCCGTACCGATGGACGGTCACGCTCACGGGGATGATCTCGCTGTGGAGGTCGTCCTCGAACCGGAACCGCACCTGCTGGCGGCCCGGGGCAAGGACCGCGTTCTCCAGGGGAACCAGCCGCCACGGGCCCACCGCGCCGACTCCTCCCCTGCCGTATTCCACCTCGAACCAGGTGGCCGGAGCCCCGGGTTCGGCTGAGGGCAGCAGGGGCGCCAGCGCCTCCTGCATGGCCCGCACCAGGGCGTTGGCCTCGACCTTGGCGCCGGCGAAGGCCACGAGGGTGGCCGGCGCGCCCCGGAACTTGACGCCGGCGGCGAGGCCGCCGGTGACCAGCTTCCTCAGGACGGTCTTGCGATCCAGGGTGACGGTGGTGTTGGGTTGTCCGCCGGCCAGCAGGTTCAGCCCGGCGGCCCCCGAGGGGACGGGGCTCGAGGACAGCTGGCCCAGGGTCAGCCTGTCCCCGTCCACGGTCAGGGAGTCCGGCAGGGTGCAGACCCAGGCGTCCGCCCGACCGGCAAGGCAGGCCAGGAGGACCGTCAGGAGCAGGGCGGCTGTCGTGCGGGTCGTCATCGGGGACTACCTCTTCAGCCGGTTGACCGTCTGCAGCATCTCGTCGGCCATGGTGATGGTCTTCGAGTTGAGTTCGTACGCGCGCTGGGCGGAGATCATGTTCACCAGCTCATCCACCGTCTCGACGTTGCTCTCCTCCAGGAAGCCCGAAGCGATCTCCCCGATTCCGTCCAGCCCGGGATTGCCGAGGATGGGCGCGCCGCTCGCCGGCGATTCGACGAACAGGTTCCCGCCCCTGGCCGTCAGGCCGGCTGAGTTGGGGAAGCGCGCCAGTTCCAGCTGCCCGATCTCCTGCACGTTGGCCGAGTCCCCCGACACGATGACGCTGACGATCCCGTCCCGGGACACGCCCATCTCCACCGCGTCCTGCGGGATCTGGATGGCCGGCTCCAGGCGGTACCCGGCGGAATTCACGACGTTGCCCTCGGCGTCGAGCTTGAAGCTGCCGTCGCGGGAATAGGCCAAGGTGCCGTCAGGCAGCCGCATCTGGAAGAAACCGTTGCCCTCGATCATCAAGTCCAGGGGGTTGTTGGTGGAGATCACCGTGCCCTGGGAGAAGTTCTTGTTGGTCGCCACGAGCTTGACGCCGTGCCCCACCTCCACCCGCGTCGGCAGGGCGTTGCCCTGGGCGTCCACCTGACCGCCCGGAGTCACCTTCTCGTACAGGAGGTCCTGGAATTCGGCGTGGCTGCGCTTGTAGCCCGTGGTGTTCACGTTCGCCAGGTTGTTGGCGATGGTGTCGATGTTCATCTGCTGGGCCTTCATGCCCGAAGCGGCGGTCCCCATGGCTCGAATCATCTCGCGTCACCTTTCCCTGCGGCCGCTAGGCGCTGATCCGCGGCAGGTTGTTGACCGACTTGTTCAGCATTTCGTCCTCGGTGGACATGACCTTGGACTGGACTTCGAAGGCGCGCTGGGCGGCGATCATGGCCACCAGGGTGTCGACGGCGTTGACGTTGCTGCCCTCGATGTGGCCCTGGGCGACCGTGGCCTCACCCGCGGGCACGGGCTGAGCCTGCATGTCCTCGGGCGCGGTCAAAAGGTTGGCGCCCATGTGCTCCAGGCGGGTGGGCTCGGCGAAATCCACGAGGCGCAGCTTGCCGGTCTGATTGCCGTCCACCATCACGGTCCCGTCCGGTTCGATGCTGAAGGCGTTTCCGTCCAGGGTCAGGGGCCCGCCCTCGCCCTGCACCAGATGGCCTTCGGGAGTGGTCAACTGGCGCTGCTCGTTGAGGATGAAGGATCCGTTGCGCGTGTAGCGCTCCCCGTCCTCGGTGCCGATCACGAAGAATCCCCGCCCCATGATGGCGACGTCCGTCGGGCGTCCTGTCTCCTCGATCGGGCCCGGCCTGACGTCCATGGCGTGACCCATCTCCAGCCTGGGCTGCGCCGCCCAGGCCTCGGGGCCCATCTTGAGTGCCTGGGGGGCGCCGCCGGGGCCGGCGGCCTCGTTCTCTTCCTTCACCCTGGTCAGGATCTGCCGGAAGCCCGTGGAGTCGACGTTGGCCAGGTTGTTGGCCAGGGCGTCGATCCGCACCTGTTCCATCTGCATGGCCTTTTCGGCGGTTCGCAAGCTCCGGATCACGGGCGTTCCTTTCGACGAAGACCTGATTGTCCGGGCGGTCAGGGCAAACCACGTGCCCGCATCCCCGGCCCGGGGACCCCAGGCGGGAAAGCCGGGACCCCCGGGCGGCCATCCGTCGAAACAGCGTCAATCCCTTGACAATTTTCAGGTTAGGAAAGCGGAGGTCGTCTCGGGAGGGTTGTGCCGCCGGATCGCGGCACGGCGCGGGAAAAAATTGCCGGGGTCGATTTGCAGCCGCAGGCGGCCAGTGGGCAGCCACCTGCGGTCGGGATGTCGCGGGCCGGGAGATGGGACGTCAGGACGTCTGGAACTGGGGCAGATCCCGATCGGCGAGCTCGTCCTGCTGGACGGTGTCGTCGGCCAGGGGCATGTTGAAGGTGAAGGTGGAGCCCTTGCCCGGCTCGCTCACCACGTCGACGGTTCCGCCGTGGGCCTCGACCAGCTTCTTCACGATCACGACGCCGAGCCCCACGCCCTTGATCTGGCGTTCGCTCTTGCCCCGGGTGTAGGGCTGGAACAGGACGGCGATCTCCTCGGGGGACATCCCGATGCCGCCGTCGGCGATGATGATGCGCGCCCAGTCCCCCTCGGGGCGGGCGGTGATCCGGATCCACCCGGATTCCACGTTGTACTTGATGGCGTTGGACATCAGGTTCCGCAGGATCTGGGTCAGGCGCAGGGGATCGGCGTGGATGAGCAGTTCCCCCGCGGGCAATTCCAGATCGACCTTCAGGTCCTTCGACGCCGCCATCGGCCCCAGATCCCCCACCACTTCCCGCAGCACCTGGGCCAGGTCGAGCCTGCTGCGCTTGAGGTTGACGAAGCCCGCGTCGATCTTGGAGATGTCCAGGAAGTCGTTCAGCAGGGCCGTCATCTCCGTGATCTTGCGGACCACGTTGCCGAGGAACTCCTTCTGGGTGTCGTTGATCTCGCCGGTCTTGCCAGAGGCCATCAGCGCCACATAGCCCTGGATCACCGACATGGGCGACCTCAGGTCGTGGGCGATCATGGAGTGGAAGTCGGACTTCATCCGCTCCGACTCCACGTCCCGGGTGATGTCCCGGAAGATGTAGGCCATGGCCGGCCCGTCGCCCTCCAGCTGGATGGGCGCGGTCCTCCCCCGCAGGTGGGTGACCTTGCCGTCGATGTTGGTCGTGAACTGGACGTCGTGGAAGCAGCCGTGGCGCAGTTCCTCGATGATCTCCAGGGGGACCTCGACGGTGCTCAGGACCTCGGTCATGGTCTTGAAGCGGGTGGCCTCGGGGGGCAGCTTGAACAGCTCCAGGAAGACCTTGCTGGTCAGCTCCAGCTTGTCCTCGTGGGTGCAGATGGCCACCGGCTCGTGCAGGTACCGGAAGATCTGGTTCAACTTGCTGGACTCCTGCTTCAGCAGGTCCTGCAGATCCTTGATCCTCAGGAAGGCCCGGATCTTGGAGAACAGCTCGTCCCCCGAGACCCCCTTGGGAATGAAGTCGTCGGCGCCCATGTCCAGCCCCCGGATCTTCTCCGAGGTCTGGCTTTCCGAGCTGATCATCAGGATGGGAATGCCCCGGGTGCTCTCGTTCCTGCGCAGGATGCGGCTCACGTCGAACCCGTGCATCCCCGGCATCTCCTTGTCCAGGAGGATCAGGTCGGGAAGGTTCTCGAGGGCGAGTCTCGCCCCCTTGGCACCGTCCTCGGCCGCCAGCACGTCGTACCCCTGCTTTTCAAGGAACCGCTTGAAATACAGACGGGTCGGCGCAGAATCATCGACGACCAGGATGGTCCTTTTGGTCGGGGAATCGGTCACGCTGCTCCAGTCATTCCTGTGTGCCCCAAGGGATTGGTGCCGGGATGATCATCGGCAGGGAAACGGCGCGCTTGAACCAAATCGACGGCGGAAGGCAAAAAAAAACCGGGCGGGGCGCCGGCCGGGTCCCGGCGGGCCGATCAGGCGAGGTTATCGAGCAGCAGGGAGATGTGCTTTTCCAGGTTGGCGGCGCCGTCGGGTTCGATCTGGGTGAAGAACACGGCGATCTCGTAGTTGGAGCAGCCCTCGACCTCGGCCTCGGGATTCGAACGGACCACGAGCCCCTCGCAGGGCACCGGCGCGTACTTATCGCCGTCGGCGGAGGACACGAGAACCTCCAGCACCATGGCAAGCTTCGTCATGGGTTCGATGTAATGGTCGGATTTGAAATAGACGCCGGAGGAGCTGATGTTGATGGTCTCGAGACTGGCGGTCAGCTCGGACCCGTCCACCCGCGGGACCCTGACGTCGAGGTTCAGGCTCGCGTTGACCCGCCGGGCGCGTCGTCTTTCCATATTGTCGGTATTCACAAGACGCTCCCTTCCCTGCCTTGACCTTCGTCACGTCCGGGACAAGGTTGAGGAAAACCCGCGCCGCCTGCCCTCAGGCGCCACGGGCCGGCCCCGGTCGTACCGGCGGCCGGCCTCACGGGCGTCCTACTTCTTCTTGTGACGATTCTTGCGCAACCGCTTCTTCCGCTTGTGGGTCGCGATCTTCTTGCGCTTGCGCTTACGCCCGTTCGGCATAGCGATCCTTTCTTCAACTCGCTGGGTGAAAACGCGTTGGCTCCAGCATCCAGCGGCATACCAAACCGCACGGCGGCGCCCCGCCGTGTCCCTAAACGAGGCAACAAGATAGGCTATCGCATCCCCCCAGACAACCTCGAACTTGCCGTCAATCCTCTTTTTTGTTCAGGCGTTCCTTCAGCTCGTTGGATGCCTTGAAGTACGGCACGCGCTTGGCCGGGACATCCACAGAATCGCCGGTCCTCGGATTGCGGGCCAGCCGGGAATTGCGGGTCTTGACCTTGAAGCTGCCGAAACCGCGGACCTCGACCTTGTCGCCCTGGACCAGGGCCTGACCGATGTTGTCCATGATCAGGTTGACGATGATCCCGGTGTCCTTCTTGCTGACTCCCGTCTCCTGCGAGATGATTTCCACCAACTCGGCCTTGGTCATTCGTTGCCTCCTCTGGAGCGTCCGGGGGGCGGTCGCCCTACCTTGTTTTGCTGGTGAGAGTTAGGACAGCAACAAATACCACATCGTTCCTTGAATACCAAGAAAAAAAAATGTTCTCCACCGGTTGCCGGGTGACTGCCGACATGGACCTGCAACACGGAGAGCGCAGGTATTTCAACAGCCAAGCCCGCACAGGGCAGAGAACATTTTCTCAACCCTTCGCAACCTGCGTGCCATCCACGGGGCTCCTTCACCGGCGGCGGGAGCCGTGCGCTCCCACGGCCCGAACACCCTGTCATCGCACACGTTGGATTCAGGCCGAAGCGATATGAAGGAACGTGATCCTGCCCGCCGGCCGGCGAGAACGGGAAGCATGGAACTCATTCGGCATGGAACGCCCGGGCGCGACAGGGCTTTCTGCAACCCCAGGAGCCGTCACGGGATCGCCGGAGAAATCACTCCTCTCCCAGGGAATGGAAAAGGCGTTCCTGGACCTCGTCGAGGAGGCACCCCCTCCGGCCCAGGACGGTGCGGGCGGTGGCCAGGGCCCGGTCGACCGCGTAGCGGGGCGCATCGGCCCTTCCTCCCCAGCTGAAGTGGTCCACGAACTTGGGCGGCATGCCGTCCCCGAAGATGTTGGACGCGAAGCACACGCAGGTGCCGGTGTTGAACAGGGTTCCGATGGCGGTCTTGACGTGGTCGGCCGCCAGCAGGCCCACGAACCGCAGGCCGGAAGCCTGCGCCCCCCAGCCCAGGTCGACGCGGACCTCCCCGTAGTTGTTCTTCAGGTCGCTGCAGGTGGTCAGCGCGCCGAGGTTGATCCAGGAACCCAGCACGGCGTGGCCGATGAACCCGTCGTGCTGCTTGTTGACGAAGTCCCCGGTGACGCTTTCCCCGATCTCGCCGGCGAGACGGTTCCCGATTCCGAAGGAGGATTCGCCGGAGATGCGACACCCGGCCTTGATGATGGATCCGGGCCCGACGTACAGCGGACCTTCGAGCCGGCAATGGGCCTGGATGGACACGCCACGGTCCAGGACCACGGCGCCCCGGGCGGCGTCGATGACGACCCCGGGCTCGGCGGCCACGCCCTCCCCGAGGTGCACCCGCTCCCGGTCGCCGATGATCTGCATCACCGGTCCGCCCCGGTCGACGGTGGGATGGTCGAAGGCCCAAGGTCCGCCCCAGACCGGCGCGCCCGTCCCGGGCGTCAGACCCCAGGGTTTCCGGACCAGGAGTCCCGAACCGAAGCGGCCGATGTCGGCTTCCACGGCAGGCCCGGTCGCCGGGACCAGGTCCCAGATCCAGTCCACCAGGAGGTGGGGCGCCTTCGACCAGCGGCGCCAGGCCGCGGCGAGCTCGCCGGCGGGACCGCTCTCCCGATCCGACGAGGCGAAGAACAGGGTGTGGCCGCCGCCGGTCTCGGCAGCCCGGAAGCCCATTCCCTCGAGGTCGGGCACCCAGGCATCGGGCCGCCGGTCAGGCCGGTGGGCGCGAGGGTGATCGAGATCGGCGCGCGCCCAGGCGCCCCACGAATCGGCGAGCGTGGCGGCCCGCGGTCCACCGCACCATGCGGCCACCAGCCCGTGGCCGTCGGTCCAGGCGAACGGGGGAACGCCGCGGCCGGCCAGATCCAGCAAGGCTGCGAGCACGTCCCAGGCGGGGCCGAGACGGCCGGCGATCCAGAGATCCCCCTCCTGCCCCGGCGCCGGATCCGGCGCCTTCGCCCAGGCGCCTTCGAGGCGTCCCGCAGCCAGGGCGAAGCGGTCCAGGGACAGGACCTCCGCTTCCCCGGCCGCCATCTGCAGGCGTTCCCGGGGAGTGCAGATCCCGCACCTGATGTCCTGGATGGGACGCGACCAGGCGAGGGGACGCATCCTGCCGTGGGCGTGGTCCTCGAAGATGATCGGACGAAGGGGCATGGCGGAATCCTTTGCCTGTTGAACCGGCCGGCGTCGCGATTCGGCGCTCCAGGACCGGGGCGACCGGCGAACCGTCATCGTGCCAGGGATATTCGCCCAAGGCCGCGGGGAATTCCAGATCAAACCGTCGGGCCATCTCCACTGCCGAATGAGGCGGCAACCCGCGTTGGCCTGGATTCCGTCAGGAGCTTGGGGCAGGACAATCCGCCGAGCTTTCCCGGGAGGGTGAAGTGCGGAACATGCCGCCTCACGACGAATGCCGGTCGAGGATTCCCACCACTCTGGGCAAGAGTATTTCCCACCGAAAGGATTCATTACCTGTTGGAATTTTGTCATTTCGAACACTATGATTTTGATAAAAAGAATCACCCTCCGGTCCTTGAATCCGTTGAAACACCAGTATTTGGACGACCCGGAACTTTTCTTGACTGTTCCCTCTCATTCAACCAATTTCGCGATCAACAGGGTAATGGATTATAAGTCTCGAAGATTGGAATGGTTCACCCGGCCCGGCCGGAACTCGCGCAAACCACGAAAGGGAGATGCCGCATGTTCAAGCACACGAACCTGGTCCTCATGATCGCCCTGCTGGGATCGGTCATGGTCGCGGGGCTCGCGATCGCCGAAGAGGAAGAATCCCCCGCGCAGGAGATCGCCAAGATGGATGGGAAGGACCTCTACAAGACCTTCTGCAAGGTCTGCCACGCCGAAGGCGCCGAGGCCGGGGAGTACACCCCCATGTCCCTGATCATGGAGCAGTGGGAGGACTTCTTCGACGCCGGCTTCACGGAATCCCACAAGGACCTGGTCTGCCCCGAGGACGAGACGAAGAAGGTCACCGATGTCCTGGACAAGGACCTGATCAAGAAGATCAAGAAGTTCTGCGTCGATCATGCCGCCGACAGCGAACAGCCCATGACCTGCGGTTGATGGGAAACCGAGCCGAGGAGGCGGCCGGGATACCCCGCGGATCCGGGCCGGATCACGAGTTCCGAACAAGGGAGATCATCCGATGACGAAGACGTTGTTGATCCTTTCGGCGGTCCTGGTCCTGTTGACCACGGCCAGCGGGAGCCAGGCCCAGACCGACACCGACAAGCGGATCAAGGCCCTGGAAAAGCGCCTCCAGCAGCTGGAAGTACGGTCGGCCAAGAACAAGATCGACCTCGGCGGGGACCTGCGGGTCGAGGCACACACCATCACAGGCGAGGTGCCCGATCACTACGACGGCATGATGCTGCAGAACATCATGGTCAACACCATGTTCTACCACAGCGTCAACGGTGGCGGCCCCACCGCCCTGCCCATGAACCCGGACGGGACCTTCAACTACCAGGCCGTCGGGGAGGCCATCGGGAACGATTACGGCGCCTACCAGGCCTACCTGGCCGCCTTCGACTTCGACACCACCTTCCCCGCCGAGATGCAGGCCCTGCTGACGTCCATGGCGCAGGCCCAGGGCCTGGACCCCCAGACCATGACGCCTGCGGATTGGGCAGCCGTCCAGAACGGAGCCATGCAGATGATGATGGTGGTCCCCGGTGTCTTCCAGGAGGGCTACAAGACCGACAACGACATCCTGTACACCACCAGGCTGCGGCTGGACATGGACGCCAAGGTCGCCGGAAACGTGGGCTTCGCCGGCCGACTTTCCATGTACAAGCCCTGGGGCGCATCCACCCAGGTCGGCATGTTCAACGGGCAGGCCAACACCCTGGCCATGGACGCCAACAGTCCCGGCGTCCCGGGCGACGAGACCCTCAAGGTCGAGCGCGCCTACTTCACCTGGCGCGACATCGCCGGCAAGCCCATGTACCTGAGCCTCGGCCGCCGTCCCAGCACCGCCGGTCCCCCGCTTCACTTCCGCCAGGACGAACTGCGCGCCGGGACTCCGATGGGCAGCATCATCGACTTCCAGTTCGACGGCGCCACCTTCGGCTACGACCTCACCGACGAGGTCATCGTCCGGGCCTGCTACGGCCTGGGCTACGAATCCCAGTACGGCAACGGCTCGCTCCTGCAGCGCCCCGCCGACCGCCTGAAGGATGCGGCGTTCTTCGGCTTCAACATCGACGCCTGGAACACCCCGGAGATGCAGGTCCAGACCACGGTCGCCCGGGCCTTCGACGTGACCGACGGGTTCAACGGCTTCGTGATCATGCCCAACGACCCGGTGACCGGCAATCCCATGCCCGGCCCCATCGTGACCCGCTACAATCCCTCGGCCAACCTCGGGGACTTCGACCTGGCCAGTCTCCTGCTCGCCCGGCGCGACGGTCCGGTTGACTGGTTCGTCACCGGCAGCTGGTGCAAGAGCCGTCCGGAGGATGGAGTGACCACCCCGTTCGGCGGGTTGATGGCCGACCCCTTCGAATCGGCCGAGGAGCGGACCGGCTCCATGTACTATCTCGGCGCCCGCTTCAACTTCAACGAGGACATGACCAAGGTCGGCCTCGAGTGGAACAGGGGCTCCCGGTACTGGTTCAACTTCGCCCCCGCCCAGGACGACATCATCTCCCCGAAGACCGGCACCCGCGGCACCGTGATCGAGGCCTATCTCACGCACCGGGTGAACCACAAGTTCATCGTGAAGCTGGGCTACATCAACTACGACTACGACTACTCCGGCTCGGGCTGGCACGTGGGCGCTCCGAAGGACCTGGACCAGGCGCAGGTCCTCGGCTTCCCCACCTACAAGAAGGCCTCCAAGCTGTCCCTCGGCTTCACGGCCCGCTTCTAGAAGGAGAATCGCCATGAAAACCACCGCGACCCTCGCAGTGTCGCTGGTGATCGTCGCCGCGCTGGCCGGACCATCATCGGCCGCGCGGCGGACCTACAGCCACCAGGAATACTTCGAGCATTACGAGGGGACCAGCACCTGCCTCGAGTGCCACCAGGAGGAAGCGGAAGACTTCTTCCATTCCCAGCACTACCAGTGGCGGGGCGAGGCTCCCAACATCGTCAACAGCAACGGGGACGAGCTCGGCAAGCTGAACACGATGAACGATTTCTGCACCAACCCCCTGCCCAGCTGGATCGGCAACGCCGTCAACAGCGACGGCAAGATCATCGCCCAGGGTTGCTCCAAGTGCCATGCGGGATCGGGTAAGAAGCCCTCGATCGAGATGACCCGGGATCAGCTGGAGAACATCGACTGCCTGATCTGCCACGCCGCGGGCTACCGGCGCGACCTCTACCAGGATGAGGCGGGCGACTGGGAATGGAAGCCCATCCTGTGGAAGAACCCGGCGGGTCTGGACTCGGTGTCCAAGCGGATCGGCATGCCCGAGCGCACCATGTGCCTGCGTTGCCACAGCGGAGCCGGCGGGGGCCCCAACTTCAAGCGCGGGGACATCGAGTACGCCCTGAACGAATGCGATGCGGACTTCGACGTGCACATGGCCGCCGAGGGCAACGACATGACCTGCGCCGACTGCCACGGCGGCGCGGATCACCGCATGCGCGGCCGGGGCACCGACCTTTCGGGCACCGACAACCCCGACGAACCCCTGCTGTGCACCTCCTGCCATGAGGAGCGGCCCCACGGCCAACCGGTGCTCGACGGCCACACCGAGCGCCTGTATTGCACCGTCTGCCACATCACCGAGTTCGCCAAGGCCGACTCCACCGACATGGTGCGCGACTGGTCGGCCCCCAGGCACCATGAGGAGGCCAACAAGTACTCCGCGACCATCACCTTCGGGACCAACGTGAAGCCCGTGCTGGCCTGGTTCAACGGCCGCTCGCGGATCGCCCGTCTCGGCGAGAAGATCGAATACGACGACCAAGGCCGCATTCCCGTGATGGTCCCCATGGGCGACCGGAAGGACAAGCAGGCCAAGCTGCACGCGTTCAAGGTCCACCGGGCGGTCCTGCCCGTCCTCGAGGACGAGCAGTGGATGATCCCCCTGGCCGTCGACGAGTTCTTCATCGACGGGGACATCGGGAAGGCCGTGGCCGAAGGGGCGGCCGCCGCCTACGGCATTCACCATCCGGCCTACGAATGGAAACCCTCGATCCGGTACATGGGGATCTTCCACGAGGTCCGCCCCGCGTCCGAGGCCCTGCAATGCCTCGACTGCCACACGGACGGCGGCAGGGTCGACTGGAAGGCCCTCGGCTACAAGGAGGATCCCCTCCTGAAGGATTTCAAGTAGCCGACCTGCCCAGGCGCCAGGAGGGGGAAGGCCGGGCCTTCCCCCTCTTTCCATGCTCGGCTCGACCGTTCGGATCCGTCACTCGCCCCCGGTCCTGCCCTTCCGGACCAGGATCGGCAGGTTGATCACCGGGACGAACGCCAGCCAGACGGGCCGCCCCGCGTCCCGCATCCTGCGGACTCCCAGACCGAGCCAGGGCGTCAGCGTGGCCAGCAGGTAGACCAGGGCGGCCCAGGGGACACGCCCTCCGGCGCCCGCGAAGGCCGCGAACACCAGCACCAGCCCCCCGTTGATGATGGAGAACCACCAGTACTGCCGGCGGCCGGCGGTTCCCGCGAAGGAGGCGTACTCGGAGGCCAGGACCTTCCACCAGCAGTCGTGCAGGGTCAGCTTGATGGGATCGAGGGTGGAGTACATCACCGGGACGACCACCAGCGTCAGGAAGGTGGCCACCGCCAGGCCCCAGATGACCGCCACGCCCATGGGGCCCCACCACTGGCTGGACTCGCCGCCGATGATCAGGACGTCGCCGAGGCGGCCGTCGGTCAAGGCTGCGAAATCGAGGGAAAGGCCGGTGGTCAGGGGGATCAGCCCCAGGATCGTCGTCACGGCCGTGAGGATGACCGGGCGGAACCGGGTCATGCCGGCCCGCAGGATGGCTTCGGTCGGGTCGAGGCCCCGGTTGCGCAGCTGGATGATGTAATCCAGCAGGACGATGGCGTTGTTCACCACGATCCCCGCGAGGGAGATGACCCCCACCCCGGTCATGATGATGCCGAAGGCGGTCTGGGTGACCATCAGGCCGCCCAGCACGCCGATCAGCGAGAGGATGACGCTGAACAGGATGACCAGCGGGACGGTGACCGAGCTGAACTGGCTGACCAGCACGACGAAGATCAGCATGATGGCGATCATGAAGGCGTCGCTGAGGAAGGCGATGGCCTCCTCCTGGTCCTCGCTCTCGCCCGTGTAGTCCAGGGAATACCCGGCCGGCAGGCGGAAGTCCGCCAGGGCAGCCTGAACCTCGGCCAGCAAAGCGTTGCCGTTGAAACCGGCGGCGGCTTCGGCCGACACGGTGACCACCCGGCGGGCGTCGATCCGGTAGACGGCGGCCAGGCCGGCCCCGAATTCCGTCCGGGCGAAGGCCGAGAGGGGCACGATCTTGCCCTCGTGGAAGAAGGGCGCGGCCTCCAGGTCCTCCACCTTCTTCCGGAAAGGTTCGGCGAAGCGCACGGTGATGTCGTACTCGTCCTCGCCGATGCGGTGCTTGGCGGTTTCGGCGCCGTGAAGGGCGGTCCGGATGCCCCCGGCCAGGTCGAAGGTCCGCAGGCCGTAACGGCCCGCCTTCTCCACGTCGGACCTCACCGTCAGTTCGGGCAGGGCGCGATCGTAGTTGTCGGTGATGTCCACCAGCCCGTCGATCCCGCGCAGGACCTCCTTGATCCCGGCGGAGATCTCGCCCAGGACGTTGAAGTCGTCGCCGGTGATCTCGATGTTCACCGGAGCCCCGGTGGGCGGCCCTTCCTCCATCTTGTCCACGGTGAGCCGCGCTCCCGTGAAGTCCTTCAGGGCCGTGCGCAGGTCCTCGATGGATTGCCGGGAGGACTTGACCCGTTCGTGCATCGGCTCTAACTGCATGGTGATGGTTCCCTGGTGCGACGGCAGGGACCCTCCCCCGAGCTGCTGGTCGATCGGGGTGCCGACCGAGGTGTTGAAGGCGATCAGGTCGCTCACCTTCTCCACCTCATCCTCGATCGTGTCGGCGTAGCTGTCGGTGACCTCGATCCGGGTGCCGCTGGGCGCGTCGATGTTCACGGTGGCGAATTCCGGATCGGCATCGGGGAAGAGCTCCACACCGGCATTGAAACGACCGAACAGGAGGAACACCACCACCAGGACGGCGTTCATGCCGATCAGGACCAGGACCCGGTGCTGCAGGGCCCATTCCAGGGTGGGACGGTAAGTGCGCAGGCCGAAGTCGATCAGGCGGTCGCCCATCAACCGGCCCTGGTCGCCGGTCCTGGGCACCCCCATGAACCGGGAGCAGAGCACCGGGTTGAACACCAGGGCCACGAGCAGCGAAGCCGCCAGGGTGATGATGACCGTGATCGGCAGGTACTTCATGAACTCGCCCATGATGCCCGGCCAGAAGACCACCGGCCCGAAGGCGCAGATCGTGGTCAGGGTCGAGGAGATCACGGCCCCGGCGACCTGGCTGGCTCCGTCGTCCGAGGCCTGGACCGGATCCTTGCCCTTGCCCCGGTGGCGGAAGATGTTCTCGACGATGACGATGGCGTTGTCCACCAGCATGCCGAGCGCCAGGATGAGACTGAACAGCACCACCATGTTGAGGGTGATGCCCAGGGCGTCGAGGGCGATGAAGGTGATCAGCATCGAGAACGGGATGGCGATCCCCACGAAGACGGCGTTGCGGACCCCGAAGAAGGCCAGCAGGACCAGGACCACCAGGATCAGGCCGCTGAGGATGTTGTTCTCAAGCTCCTGGACCATCCGTTCGATGGCCACCGACTGGTCGGCGACGATGCTCACCTGGACGCCCGCCGGCAGGTTGGGCTTCTCCTCCTCCAGGACCCGACGCACCTCCTCGGCGATGCGGATGATGTTCTCGCCGCTGCGCTTCTTGACGACCAGGGTGACCGCGTCGCGCCCGTTGGCCCGGCTGATGGTCTCGCGGTCCTTGATGCCGAAGGTGACGGTCGCCAGGTCGCCGATGTGGACCGGCGGCTGGACCCCCGGCACCACGATGAAGTCGAGGATCTCCTTGATGTCCTCCACCTCGCCCGGCACGCGCACCTGGTAGTCCAGGGTCCCCAGGGACAGCTTGCCGCCTGGGATGGTCATGTTCTGCAGGGCGATGGCGTCCTGGACGTCCACGAGCCCCAGGTTGTAGTAGGCGAGCTTCTCGGGGTCCACGTTCACCTGGACCTCGTTCTCGATCCCGCCCACCAGGTCGATGTCCAGGATGCCCTCGATCTGCTCGAGGCGCTCCTGGAGATCCTCCCCCGCCTTCTTGAGCGCGAACAGGTCAAGGTCACCATAGAGGTTGACCTGCATGACGGGGAACGCATCGGCGGCGCTGATCTCCTGGACCACCAGGTCGTTGCGCGGGTCCTCCGGGAGGTCGGGCTTGGCCAGTTCGATCCGGTCGCGGACCGCCTGGAGGGCGTCGCTCATGTCGACCTTGGATTCGAACTCCATCGTGATGACCGACATCCCGTAGGACGAGGAGCTGGTCATCTCCTTGAGGTCCTCGACGCCCTTGAGCTCGGTCTCGAGCTTGCGGGTCACGAGGTTCTCCATGTCCTCGGGGCTGGTGCCCGCGTAGGGCGCGATGACCATCACGAAGGGGATCTTCACGTCGGGCGACGATTCCCTGGGCAATTCCACGTAGGACTTGAGCCCGATCAGGACGATGATCACCATGAAGGCGAAGATCATCGGGTAGCGCCGGATGGCGCCGCGGGTCAGCTTCATCGGGACGCACCCCCCGCAACGTCGCCCGAACCGATGCGCCCGGATGCGTCCGCCCCCCGGACCACCGACGGATCGGTGGGCAGCGATCCGTCCCGGGCCGCGGCGGTCTCGGTCACGGCCACCAGGCTGCCGTCACGCAGCTCCCGCTGGCCCCGCACCACGAGCCTGTCGCCGGCCTGCAGGCCGGACTCCACCACCACCATCAGTCCCTGATCCGCCCCCAGTTCCAGGCTGCGCAGGCTGGCGCGGTCGCCCTCCACCACGAAGACCTGGGATCCGCTCCTCCCGGCCAGCACGGCGTCCCGGGGAATGGCCAGTCCGCGGGTGGTGGCCTTGGGCAGGCGTGCCCGGCCGATCACCCCGCTGCGCAGGGCCAGGTCGGGATTGGGGATCCGCACCTCGACCCTGAACTTGCCGGTCGCAGGGTCGGCCTCCAGGCTGACGAAGGAAACCGTCCCGGACACCTCGCCCGGGGAGTCGCCGAGCGCCACCCGGCATTCCTGTCCCGGCTGGACCCAGGGAACCTGGAGGTCGGTGAGATAGGCCTGCAGTTTCAGGACGTAGGGATCGATGACCCGCACCGCCGGCAACCCCGGAGCCAGGTACTGCCCCAGTTCCACCATCCGGTCGACCACCACGCCGTCGAAGGGCGCCCGGATCGCCCCCCGCCGGTGGCGCCGCACGGCGACCTCGGCCTGGGCCCGGGCCTGCGCAGCGGCCGTCTCGGCCTGGAGCAGCTCGATCTCGCTCACCTTGCCGGCCTCGTGCAGCCGCCGCACCTTGTCCAGGTTGTAGTCCTGGGTCTTGCGGGCGGCCTCGGCCGCGGCCATCTCCGCGGCGAGCAGGGCGCGATCCTGGGCCAGCAGGATCTGCCCCTCCTTCACCTCGGCGCCCTTGGGCACCTCGATGGAGACGACGGGCCCGATCTCCTCGGCGGCCAGATCGGCGCCCCGGACCGGACTCACCGGGCCGGCCACCTCGAAGAACTCCTCGACCATCGAGGGCTGCAGTTCCAGCACCCGGACGTTCCGGGGAATCTCCCGCATCCCTTCGGTCTCCTGCCTCTCGCCGGCGCAACCGCCGAGCCCGGCCAACACCGCAACCCCGATCAGGCTGCGGACCACCATCGCCTTGGTCATGTTCTCCACTCCTGTCTGCGGGCTCATCGGGCGACCTCCGGGACGAGGCCGGGAATGTCGGTCAGGGACGCCAGGGGACTCCATCCGATCGCCCGCTTCAGGGCGGCGGTCAGGTCGAGCACCTCGAACCGGGCGTCGATCAGCGCGGCGCGGGCCTCGGCCCGGTTCGCCTCGGCCACCAGGACGTCCAGATAGCTGGCCTTGCCGAGCTCGAGGCTGAGCAGGCTCTCGGCGAGGACCTCCTCGCTGCGCTCGAGGTTGAGCTCGGTGGCCTGGTGGACCTCCCGGGCCATCTCCAGGTTGGCGAGGATCTCCAGCACCTCGAGCTGCACCTGCTTCCGCTGGCCGGAGAGCTCGGATTCGGCGCGCAGGATGCGGGCCTCGGTCTCGGCCACCAGGCCCCGGGTCAGCAGGCCGTCGAACACCGGCACGTTGAGGGCCACGGCGGCCCGCCACGAATCGTGGCCGGTGTCGAACAGGGAATCCACCGTCCGGCCCACGTAGCCGTACGAGCCGGTCACCGTCAGGTACGGGCGGTTGTCGGCCTTCTGGGCCTGACGATTGCGGCCCAGGATCTCCACGAACGTCTCGGCCGCGGCCAGTTCGGGACGCGCCACCGCCAGGGCGAGGGCCCGCTCCTCGGACAGGTCGTCCAGCTCGAGCCGGAGGTCGTTCCTGATGCGCAGGGGCGCGGCGGGGGACTTCCCCATCAGGGTGTTCAGCCGGCTGCCGGCGTTGCGCAGACCCGCCTCCGCGATGGACAGCTGGGGCCGCAGGTTCGCCAGGCTCACCGCCGCCTGGAGGGTGTCCAGGGTGGTGGCCATGCCGAGTTCGTGCCGCAGCC
The DNA here is from genome assembly GCA_050174015.1 of Candidatus Krumholzibacteriia bacterium. Classification (GTDB taxonomy): domain Bacteria; phylum Krumholzibacteriota; class Krumholzibacteriia; order LZORAL124-64-63; family LZORAL124-64-63; genus JAHJTW01. The sequence goes on along the minus strand of JBFXKG010000034.1, from coordinate 2,149 downwards.
GCATGATGTCCAGCACCTCGGTCTGGTTGGCCAGCTGGGCCTCGACCGCTCCCACCCTCTCGGCCGCCTTGATGATCCCGTGGTAGGCCGTCAGCGTGGCCTCCTCGGTGGACTGCTTGACGCTCCGGTAGGCCAGGTCCTGCCGGTCGATGCCCAGCCTGGCCGCGCCCACCGCGCCGAGGATCTTCGAAGGATTGATCTCCCAGAACAGGCTCAGGTTGGTCGTGTAGAAGGTCTGGGCGGGGATGGCCTCGGGCGCCGGGATGAAGGACCCGAACCCCGCCAGGAACTCGTTGAACCACGGCTCGGCGTCGGGGATGGGCGCGAACATGCCGTCCCCCCCGCCGAAGGTGGAATCCAGGGCGAAGCTGGGATCGCGGCCCCGGCTCCAGTTGCCCACCAGATCGAGGGTGGGCAGCCCGGTCGAGAGGGCCTGGTTCATTTGACCGTCCAGTTCCCTGCGCTTCAGCCGCTCGGCCTCCAGCAGGTCGTTGACGCGCAGGACCTCGGCCACCACCTCGCCCAGCCCCAGGGGTCGGGCTTCCCCGGCCCGTGCCTCCACGACCGGCCCCACGGGGGATGCGTCCGGGACTTCGCCAGCCTGGATCCCGCCCTCCTGGGCCCGGCCTGCCGCCGGCCCCATCAGGATCATCAGACAGATGGCCCAGCCCAGCGGGCGGCCGGCCGCCCGGGCAACTTCATTCGACCTCGTCATCTTCGTCCTTTCTCGTTTTCCCGACGTTGGCGACGAAACGTCCGCCACCTGAACACTTGACCATGGACAGCAGGAGTTCCCGCTCCTGGTCCGTCCTGGCGGGTGGATTGTGGGCCGCGGCCACGACGGCCATGCCCACCTCGCCCATCAGGACCATCATCATGGGCATGTCGTCCGCTCCGAGACGGCCGCAGCAGATCTCCGACGCCAGGCCATGAGTGAAGACCGCCAGCTTCCGCAGGAGGATGAAATGTTCCTCCACCTCCATCTGCGCCAGCTCGGGGATGGCCGCCATGCGGTCCAGGAAGTTCTCCATCAGCATCCGGTCCGGATCGCTGGACCCCTCGCCGCACAGGAAGAGGGCGTCGTAGAGGTGGGGATGATCCAGGGCGAACTGCAGGACCCCCAGCCCCATGTTCAGGAACGCGTTGCCGGTCCGGGGCTTGAGGGATTCCTCCAGGAGGAGTTCCAGGGCCCGGGCCATGACGGCCTCCTGCAGCCCCTCCATGCTCTGGAAGTTGCTGTAGACCGGGGCGGTGCTCGACCCCAGCTGGCGCGCCACGCTTCGTGCGGTCAGCCGGTCCATGCCCTTCCGTTCCACGACAGCGAGCCCGGCAGCGACGATATCTTCTTTTTCGAAAACGACTTTACGGACCATCGTGACCGGCCTTTCCCATCCCCGAAAGGTATATTACGGCCGTTATAAAACAATTGTTACATAGAATGTCAAGAAAATCCCAGAAAAATCCTAGTTGAGTCCGGGCGGGGGCCTGGATTTGCCGGGTACCTGGTCAGCAGGATTCCGCGCTGGGCCAGGCCGGCGGCCATGGCCTTGTGCATTTCCTTGAGGAGGGCCGAGGCGCGGATCAGCAGGTGGATCGTGCTTATCAGGTTCAGGATAACCGCCGTCCCCGGCGCGCCCCCCGGGGGACCTATATGGCCGGAAACGGCCTTGAAACTGGCAATTGGAGCCGGTTTTCGGTAAAACCCCCGATTTCGAGGTCCGTCAGGAACCCGGCAGCAAGATCAGCAGGATGCCGCACAGGGCCAGCCCCGCGGCGACCGCCTTGCGGCGTTCCTTGAGAATCGCCGAAATGAGGATCAGCAGGTGGATCGTGCTTATCAGGTTCAGGATAACCGCCGTCCCCGGCGCGCCCCCCGGGGGACCTATATAGCCGAAAATGACCTTGAAACTGGCAATTGGAGCCGGTTTTCGGTAAAACCCCCGATTTCGAGGTACGTCAGGAACCTGGCCGCAAGACCAGCAGGATGCCGCACAGGGCCAGCCCCGCGGCGACCGCTTTGCGGCGGGTGAACGGTTCCTTGAGGATCACCGAGGCGAGGATCAGCAGGTGGATCGTGCTTATCTGGTTCAGGATAACCGCCGTCCCCGCCGCGCACCCCGGGTGACCGAGATAGCCGAACATCGCCTAG
>JBFXKG010000033.1:0-44993 GCA_050174015.1 Candidatus Krumholzibacteriia bacterium | reverse complement strand
CCGCCCAGATCCCCGCGCAGGCCCACCACCATCCGGCTCACCGTCAGGGGCAGGAGGACGCGCCCGGTCTGCAGGCGCAGGGCGGACTGCTCGGCGAAGGGGACGTCGGCGCCCAGGGTCGGATCGGCGGGCCTGGCACCCTGGGGCAGGGGGCTGGAGGCGTAGTCGGGCGAGCGGGATTCCTCCTGGAGCCAGAGAGCCCTGGCGGTCACCGAGGCCAGCTGACGGCAGGCGGAGCCCCAGACGTCGTCCACGGGCAGGATGTAGGCTCCGGCCCTGCCCGACTGGAGGGCCGCCTCGAAGGCGGACCGTTCCAGGCCGAGGGCCTGGGGGACGAGGTTGCCCCGGGGTGGGCGGGGCGGCTGGAGGGGGTCCCAGGCGGGGCTGGAATCCACGGGGCGCAGGGGCCGGGCGGCCCACTCGGCGAGGGAGCCGGCGAGATAGGCGGCTTCCGGGTCCTCCGCCGGAAACAGGATCAGGTCCTCGTCGCGGGCCGTCGTGCGCTCCGGCCAGGCGAAATCCGGCCAGTCCCACGACTGGACCGGCAGGAGGTCCAGGGGGCAGATCCGACCCTCCGGCGCCTGGAAGCTCCAGGACCAGGCCTCGTCGGAGACGGCCGCGGGATTCCCGAGGACCAGCTCGCGGGCCGACCACCCTGTGGTCCACCGAAGGCGGTCCTCGGCGGTGGCGCCCATCCTGGCGGGGGGGCAGATCAGCATCTGCATGCGGTTCCAGGGACCGGTCAGGATGCGGCGGTCGGGGGAAAGATCGTCGCGCATTTCCGGATTCCGGGTGACGGCCAGGTCGGCCGCCTCGCCCTCGGGCAGGATCCGGAGGCTGCTCCAGGTCGGGGGCGAGGGATGCAGGGGATTCGGCTCGAGGACCGGCCCTGCCTCCACCGGCCCGGGCTTGCACGGTCCGCTGCCCAGGGGCCAGGCCCATCCCTCGGCTTTGAGGCCCCTGACCGCCAGGGCGGGGTGGGCCAGAACCGCCGGCAGGTCCGGGACGGCCTGGGGCAAGGTGATCCTCAGGGAGCGGTCGTCCAGGATCCGCAGGCCGGGAGCGCCGGTGGGCAGGAAGGCCAGGGGGGTGGGAGGGTGGGGCGTCTGCTGCAGCCGGAAGGCCAGCGCGGTCCATGCCGATGCCACCGAGGCGGCGGTGACCGGGGAACCGTCCCAGAAACGGGCATCGGTCCGCAGGGTGATGTCCCAGACCTTGCCCCCGCCGAATCCCGACCAACGCTCGGCCAGGGCGGGGAGGACGAGGCCCCCGGCATCGATGACCGTCAGGTTCTCGTACAGATGGGCGAAGACCAGGCGCTCCGCGTCGTTCGCGGGCAGGGGAGCCCGTTCCGGTTGGATCTCGCCCGGGACGGCGACGCTCAGGGGACCGGCCCAGGGGCCGGCGGCGGCGGGTCCCCGGTCCCCGTCGTGGGGGTACCGGTCCTGAACCCGGATGCTCACGGGGGGATCGCCGACCAGGAGCCGGGAGCCGTGCCCGGCGCACCCGGATCCCAGCAGGGCGACCAGGGTCGCCCCGAGCAGGTTGAGGGCTGGATTCCGCATGGTCGGATCATAGGGCATGGCCGGCGGGTTGGCCACCGCCGGAAGGAAGGGGCCCCAGACCGGGGTTGCGGTCGGTCGGGATTGGAGAGACAATGGGCGGACATCGATTCCGTCTCGCCCCGACGCCCGAGAACGCGGCTCCCGCCGTCACCAGGAGGTGCTCCATTGAGCCGTCCCGACCCGCACAGTTACGCCGACCTCGACCAGGGCCGCATATCGCACCTGGACCTGGACCTGTTCATCGACTTCACCAGCCGCCGCATCGAGGGAGCCGCGACCGTGACGCTCGCCGCTCCCGCCGAAGGTCCGCTCGATCTGGACACGCGGGACCTGGAGATCACCGGGGCCGCCGTGGAGGGCGAGGACGTCCCCTTCGAACTGGCAGATCCGGACCCGGTCATGGGGACCCGGCTCAGGCTGCAGCTGCCTCCCGGGACCGTCCAGGCCACCGTCCACTTCGCCACCAGCCCGCAGGCCAGCGCGCTCCAGTGGCTGGATCCGGCGCAGACGGACGGCGGCAACCATCCCTACCTCTTCAGCCAGTGCCAGGCCATCCACGCGCGCAGCGTCGTGCCGTGCCAGGACACCCCCCTGGCCAGGTTCACCTTCCACGCCACGGTGACCGTCCCCGAGGATCTCACCGTGGTGATGGCGGCGGCTCCGGGCGAGGCCGTGCCCTCCGCCCGGGCGGGCCACCGCACCTTCACCTTCGCCATGCCCCAGTCCATCCCCAGCTACCTGTTCGCCTTCGCGGTGGGCAACATCGTCTCGAAGGATCTGGGTCCCCGTTCGCGGGTCTACACCGAGCCCGAAACCCTGGAGCGGGCGGCCTGGGAATTCGCCGAGGTGGATTCCATGCTGACCGCGGCCGAGGACGTCTTCGGCCCCTACCTCTGGGACCGCTTCGATTTCCTGGTCATGCCGTCCTCGTTCCCCTACGGCGGCATGGAGAATCCCCGCCTGACCTTCCTGACGCCGACGCTGCTCGCGGGCGACCGGTCCCTGGTCAACGTGCTCGCCCATGAGCTCGCCCACAGCTGGACCGGCAACCTGGTGACCAACGCCACCATCGACGACTTCTGGCTGAACGAGGGCTTCACGGTCTGGGCCGAGCGCTGCATCCTGGAGAAGCTGGAGGGGCCCGAGGCCAAGTCCCTGGCCGCGGCCATCGGGCGCAACGGCCTGAACGACGCCATCGGCAACTTCGGTCCCGATTCGCCCTTCACCCGCCTGAAGACCGACGGCAAGGGCAAGGATCCGGACGAGTTCTACTCCCTGGTCCCCTACGAGAAGGGGTTCCTGCTGGTCAGCCTGCTGGAACAGGCCGTTGGCCGCGAGCGGTTCGCCGCCTTCATCAGGCGTTACATCGAGTACTTCAGCTTCACCAGCATCACCACCGAGCAGTTCCTCGAGTTCCTGGAGGCCGAGCTGCCCGGCGCCGCGGAAAAGGTCGGGGCCAGGCAGTGGGTCTACCAGGCCGGCCTGCCCGCCAACGCTCCCCGGTTCACCTCGGCCAGGCTGGAGAACCTGCAGGGCCTCGCCGCGGGCTGGGCGGACGGCGAGCGGCCCGACCCGGCCTCCGCGCGTTCGTGGTCGCCCGAGGACTGGCAGATCTTCCTGCAGGCCCTGCCCCGCAGGATGCCCGAGGCCGATTGCCGGTGGCTGGACGAATCCTTCGACCTGACCAACGCCGGCAACGCCGAGATCCTCTGCAACTGGCTGCTCATCGCCGCCGGCAGCGGCTACGAACCCGCGTTTCCGCGCATCCGGAAGTTCCTGGGCGAGGTGGGGCGCATGAAGTACCTCAAGCCGCTCTACACGGCCCTGCATCGCAACGAGCGGACGCGGACCCTGGCCGTGGAGACCTTCGCGGATCATGCCGCGGGTTACCATCCCATCGCCCGCGGGGGGATCGAGAGGATCCTGGCGCAGTAGGGCAGGAATCGATCCGGAGGTCGGCGCCCGCCGCGAGGCGGGCGCTTCCTCCCCTCACCGTCGGTTCAGATCTCCACCGCCCTGCCGGTCCGGGCGGACCGGTAGCAGGCGTCCACCACCTGCATGACCGCCACCCCGTCGGTGACGGTGACCGGCGGAGGCGCGCCGTCGCGGACGGTTCTCAACCAATCCCCCAGGACCAGGGGCAGGGTGGGGATCGCGGCGGGGACATCCAGGTGCTCCTCTCCGCCGTCGCGGCGGAGCGTGACCCCTCCCTTGAGATAATCCGCCAGCAGCTGTCCGTCCTCCCCGACGACATCGAGCCAGCAGGCCCGGCTCCGGGTGTACTTGCTGACTTCCAGGCTGACCCAGCAGCCGTCGCCGAGGACCGCCCGGGCCAGGAAGGCGTCCTCGACGGCGTGGTTGAGGATCTGGCCGGTCCAGGCGGTCACGGAGGCGAATTCCCGCCCCGTCAGGAACCGGACGGTGTCGATGACGTGCACGCCGGTGATCAGCAAGGAGCCTCCGGTGGGATCGTGGGGATCGTGCTGCCAGGCGAGGGTGGTGGGCTCCAGCCGCTGGGACAGCCGGATCAGATGGACCTTGCCCAGCCGGGGCCACAGGTCCTTCACGGCCTTGATCACGGGATTCCACCGCAGGGTCTGGGCCAGGAACAGGGGCGCGGCCGACCGGGCGTCGAGATCCTCCAGGTGCTCGGCTTCCTGCAGGGTGGCGGTCAGGGGTTTTTCCAGCAGCAAGGGCTTGCCGGCCCCGAGCACGGCCTCGGCCAGCTGGCCGTGGCTGGCGGGGGGGGTGGCGATGACGACCCCGTCGACCTCCCGGTCGGCGATGAGGGCCAGGGGGTCGCGGTGGTACCGCAGGCCCAGTTCCCCGGCGAGCTTCGCGCCCGCCTCGGGGTCCCGCCGGCAGAGGGCGGTCGCGGTCAGGCCCGGGACGTCGACCAGGGCATGCCGCAGGTAGCGGGCCCCGTGGGTCCCGGCTCCGATGACGCCGATGCGGAAGGTCATGGGCTCGTCCTTTCCCGGGTGGATGCCGGGGGTCGGGTACCGGGCCATTGTAGGCCAGGTCCGCGGTCCCTGTCACGGGTCTTGGCTGGGATTCCGTCCCTCGCCGGGACAGGGTGGGCCGTCAACCGGGATTGGCGGTCGGCCGGGGGCCGGATCGCCGGAGGAACGCTTCGAGAGGCGCCCGACCGGACGTCCGACGGAGTCCGGGCCGGAATCCCGGGCGGGAAGGAGGCCCCGGCACCGGAACCCCGCTGGCGTGCTTCTGGCACCGGGGCGGCATCTCGGGGCCGCAGTCCGCGGGCCCGCGGCAACCTCCTCCCGGATGCGGAGTGCACCATGAACGGATTCCAACGCCGGCAGGGCGTCGCCGTCCTGGTCCTGGGGCTCATGACCGCCGCCGTCGGACAGGCGGCGGCCCAGATCCACCTCAACGAGATCCTGGCGGATCCGGGGAGCGACTGGGACGGCGACGGCATCGTGGACTACAAGGGAGACGAATGGATCGAGGTGATCAACCTGGGGACCGGACCGGTGGATCTCGGGGACTACTGGCTCCAGGACGAGTCGGCCGATTCCCCGCGCCTGCACCTGTCGGGCGTCCTGGATCCGGGGGAGGCGCGGGTCTTCTACGGGTCGGACGCGGTGGCCTGGCAGCTGGAGGTGGGGGTCACGACGGGGGGCTTCAGCCTCAACAACGGCGGGGACACCGTCTACCTGCTCCACAGCTATCCCGGGGACGGGGGCCACGACCTGGAGATCCTCGACACCGTGACGTTCGGGGACCACGTCGCCGACGACGACCGCTGCACGGGCTGGAACGAGGAACGGACCGAGTGGATCCTCTACGACGCCCTGTTCCCCTACACCGGGAGCTTGACGCCTCCGGGCACCGGCTGCGAGCCCACGCCGGGCGAGCCCAACTTCTGCCGGACCCTCGTGCCCGACAGCGGCCGGTCCTTCGGCAGCATCAAGGCGGAATTCCTGTGAGCCTTTCCGGGAGGATCAGTCCCTCGACGGGCCGCGCCGGGATCCGCCTGACCGACTGATCAGGTTCGAGGCGGGGGCCCGGCGCCGCGGCGCCGGGCCGCTCCTCCCGCCGGGGACGGGCCGGGAATGGAGTCCAGACCCGTCCTCGTTTCCGGGTCCTCCGGCAGGGGCCGGAGACAGCCAAATTCCCCACCATGAAGGGCTTTTGCGGGTTTTTTCTTCCCATCCCCATGTTATTCCTGTAACGTGCACGGGACGTTTCCGAAGCTGCCCCCCGGCCGCGTTTGCCTCGGTCCGGCGGCGTCCGGCCGTCGGGTCAGCTTCCGTTCCGGCACGCCCCGCAGGAGATCGCGATGCAACTCAATGAAAACCAGAAGATGATCCGCCAGATGGCCAGGGATTTCGCCAAGGCCAAGATCGCTCCGGTGGCTGCGAAGCTCGACCATTCCGCCGAGTTCCCCGAGGCCAACGTCAGGGAGATGGGCCAGCTCGGATTCCTGGGGATGGTCGTGCCCGAGCAGTACGGCGGACTCGGCGGCGACATCACCAGCTACGCCCTGGTGGTCGAGGAGATCTCCTCGGTCTGCGGCAGCCACGGCCTGACGGTGGCCGCCCACAACAGCCTCGGCTGCTGGCCCCTCGTGGAGCTCGGCACCGAGGAGCAGAAGCGGCGGTTCCTGCCGCCCGCCGCCACGGGCGAGTACCTTCTCAGCTTCGGCCTGACCGAAGCGGGGGCAGGCAGCGACGCCGGCGGCACCCGGACCACCGCGGTGCGCGACGGCGACCACTGGGTCCTGAACGGCAGCAAGATGTGGATCACCAACAGCCACTACGCGGGCGCCATCGTGATCACGGCCAAGACCGATCCCGAGGCGGAGGGCAGCCACGGCATCAGCGCCTTCATCGTCCCCACCGACACACCGGGCTTCACGGTGGAGAAGAAGGAGGACAAGCTGGGCATGCGGGCCAGCGACACCGCCCCGTTGACCCTCCAGGACGTCCGCATCCCCGCCGACCTGCTGCTGGGCGAGGAAGGCGAGGGCTTCAAGTACTTCATGATGACCCTCGACGGCGGGCGCATCTCCATCGCCGCGGTGGCCCTGGGCCTGGCCGAAGGCGCCTACCGGACGGCCCTGGCCTACGCCAAGGAGCGCTTCCAGTTCGGCAAACCCATCGCCAGCTTCCAGGCCGTGGAGTTCATGCTGGCGGACATGGCGACGCAGATCCAGGCCTCCCGCCAGTTGACGTACGAGGCCTGCCGCCTGAAGGATTGCGGCGAGCCCTACGCCCAGATGGCCGCCATGGCGAAGCTGCACGCCAGCGAGACCGCCATGTTCGTCACCGACAAGGCCATCCAGATCCTGGGGGGCTACGGGTACACGCGCGAGTATCCCGTCGAGCGCATGTACCGGGACGCCAAGCTGTGCACCATCGGGGAGGGGACCAGCGAGATCCAGCGCATGGTCATCGGACGATACGAACTTTCCCAGTGAGGGATTCGATCCAGTCAGGAAGGAGCTCACGTGAGCAAGCGATCGGTCATCTGTGAAGCGGTGAGGACGCCCATCGGCAGGTTCCAGGGCGGACTGGCGGCGGTGCGGGCCCCCCAGCTGGGCGCCGTCGTGATCAAGGATCTCATCCGGCGGACCGGGCTCGATCCCGCCGCGGTCGAGGAAGTGATCATGGGCTGCGTGTGCCAGGCCGGCCTGCAGCAGAATCCCGCCCGGCAGGCGGCCATCTTCGGCGGCATCCCCACCGGGGTGAGCGCCATGACCGTCAACAAGGTCTGCGGCTCCGGCCTGAAGGCGGTGGCCCTGGCCGACCAGGCCATCCGCGCCGGCGACAAGGACTGCGTCATCGCCGGGGGCTTCGAGAACATGAGCCGGATCCCTTACGCCCTGCTGACCGCGCGCGACGGGCTGCGGCTGGGGGACGGCAAGGTGACCGACCTGCTGGTCCACGACGGCCTCTGGGACATCTACAACGACTTCCACATGGGCATGACCGCCGAGTGGGTGGTCGAGACCTACGGGGTCACCAGGGAGGACCAGGACGCCTACGCCGCCCGCAGCCACCAGCGGGCCTGCGCCGCCTGGGACGCGGGCCGGTTCGACCGCGAGGTCGTGCCGGTCGAGGTGCCCCAGCGCAAGGGCGATCCCCTGGTCGTGGCCCGAGACGAGGGCCCCCGGGCGGACACCACCGTGGCCGGCCTGGCGAAGCTCAAGCCGGCCTTCAAACGGGACGGGGGATCGGTGACGGCCGGGAACTCCTCGTCCATCAACGACGGCGCGGCGGCCCTGCTGGTCTGCAGCGAGGAATTCGCCCGGGCCCACGGCCTGACCGTCCGCGCCTTCATCGAGGCCTCGGCCACCGGCGCCGTCGATCCGAAGGAAGTGATGATGGCGCCGGTGACCAGCGTGCGGAACCTCCTGAAGAAGACCGGGAAGACGGTCGCGGACTACGGCCTGTTCGAACTCAACGAGGCCTTCAGCGCCCAGAGCCTTGGCGTGGTGCGGCAGCTCGAACTGGACGAGGACAAGGTCAACGTCAACGGCGGCGGCGTCTCCCTGGGCCACCCCATCGGGTGTTCGGGAGCGCGCATCCTGGTGACCCTGCTGCACGCCATGGAGGACCGGAAGGTCCGTGACGGCATCGCCAGCCTCTGCCTGGGCGGCGGCGACGCGGTGAGCATGGCGATCTCCCTTCCCTGACGGTGTTGGCGCCGGTTCGGCGCCGGAAAGGACTCGGCGATGAAAGTCACGGTGATCGGCGGAGGGACCATGGGCAACGGCATCGCCCACGTCTTCGCCCAGAACGGCCACCAGGTGAACCTGATCGACGTGAAACAGGAGTTCCTGGACAGGGCCATGGGAACCATCGAGAAGAACCTGGGCCGCCAGGTCAAGAAGGAAGCCATCACCCAGGAGGAGGCGTCCGCCACCCTGGGGCGCCTGAATCCCACCACGGATCTGAACGCGGCCGCGGAAAGCGACCTGGTCATCGAGGCCGTGTTCGAATCCTACGAGGTCAAGCGGGAGATCTTCGCGAAGCTGGACGGGATCTGCAAGCCGGGCGCCGTCCTGGCCAGCAACACCTCCAGCATCTCCCTGACGAAGATCGCCGCCTGCACGAAGCGTCCCGGGGACGTCATCGGCATGCACTTCATGAACCCGGTGCCCGTGATGAAGCTGGTCGAGGTGATCTGCGGGCAGGCCACCGATCCGGACACCCTCGCCAAGGTCACCCAGTGGTCGCTGGACCTTGGCAAGGTCCCGGTCACCGTGCAGGACTATCCCGGCTTCATCAGCAACCGCGTCCTGATGCCCATGATCAACGAGGCGGTCTACTGCCTGATGGAAGGCGTGGCCGACCGGGAGGCGATCGACACGGTCATGAAGCTGGGCATGGCCCATCCCATGGGGCCGCTGACCCTGGCCGACTTCATCGGGCTGGACGTCTGCCTGGACATCATGGAGGTGCTCCACGAGGGTTTCGGCGACGGCAAGTACCGGCCCTGCCCGCTGCTGCGGCGCATGGTCGACGCCGGCCATCTCGGCCGCAAGAGCGGCAAGGGATTCTACGACTACGCCTAGGGACAGCGGAACCAGGACCACCCACGCGAGGTGAACGCCGTGCAATTCGAATTCAGCGAGCAGCAGAGGATGATCCGGGACATGGCCCGGGATTTCGCGACCAGGGAAGTGGCTCCCATCGCCGCGGCCATCGACCACGAGGAGCGCTTCCCAGCCGACGTGGTCAGGAAGATGGGCGAACTGGGCTTCATGGGGATGAACGTCCCCGAGCAGTACGGGGGCGCCGGGCTGGACATGGTCTGCTACGTCCTGGCCATGGAGGAGATCAGCAGGGCCTGCGCCTCCACGGGCGTGATCATGTCCGTGAACAATTCCCTGGTCTGCTGGCCCCTGGAGACCTACGGGTCCGAGGACCAGAAGCGCGACTTCCTGACGCCTCTGGCCCGGGGGGAGAAGCTGGGGGCCTACTGCCTCAGCGAGCCCGGGGCGGGGACCGACGCGGCCAACCAGCAGACGGTGGCCAGGCCCGACGGCGACGGCTGGATCATCAACGGGATGAAGAACTTCATCACCAACGGGGCCAACGCCGACACCCTGATCGTCTTCGCCCAGACCGATCCCGGACTGCGGCACAAGGGCATCCGCGCCTTCATCGTCGAGAAGACCGATCCGGGGTTCTCGGTGATCCGCAAGGAGGAGAAGATGGGCATCCGGGCGTCCGACACCGCCCAGCTCGCCTTCGACAACGTGACGGTCGGCCCGGATCGGGCCCTCGGGGGCGAGGGCGCCGGGTTCAAGATCGCCATGAGCACCCTGGACGGCGGCCGCATCGGCATCGCCGCCCAGGCCCTGGGCATCTGCGGCGCGGCCTACGAGGCTGCCCTGGAGTACAGCAAGCAGCGCGAGCAGTTCGGTCGGCCCATCTGCCAGTTCCAGGCGATCCAGTGGAAGATCGCGGACATGGCGACCCGGCTGGACGCCGCCCGCCTGCTCACCTACCGGGCGGCCTGGACCAAGGACCAGGGCCGGCGTTTCAGCGAGGAGGCCGCCATGGCCAAGCTGTTCGCCAGCGAGGCGAGCCACTTCATCACCAACGAGGCGGTGCAGATCTTCGGCGGCAACGGCTATTCCAAGGAGTACCCCGTCGAGCGCCACTTCCGCGACGCCAAGATCACCGAGATCTACGAGGGCACGAGCGAGGCCCAGCGGATGGTGATCTCCGGGAGCCAGCTGAAGAAGTGACCGGCGCGGAAGTGGGGGACCCCTGCCGACCGCCGATCCCCGTCCATCCCTCCGCCGGCGACCCGGCGGAGGGATTTCTCTTGTCCGGGATGCAAATGTATTATCATTGAACCCGGTCGTCCTTCACGAGTGTCGGCGGGACGCGGGGGTTCCACCATTGGGAGCGGTGTCGGGCCGGGGAGAGCTGGTCTCCCTCATCGATGATGTCGTCGAACAGCTGGAGATGATCCGCCCCGACGCGGACCAGCTCGCCCGCGACTGCCTGGCCATCGAGCGCCTCCTCGGCCCCCGCCCCGCCGCGGCCGACCTGAGGCGCCTCAAGCGCCTTGCCTCATCCCTCGCCGCCGCCGATCCGACCGACGGCGCTCCGGTCCTGTCCCTGTTCGGAACGCTCCTGCCTCGCCTGTCCGATCCCCTGAAGATCCTGGGCCCCCTGGTCGAATCCCCGGACCCGGCGCTCGTCGCCGCAGCGGTCGAACTCCTGCTCGGGCCGGTCCGCAGGGGCGGGCGGCCCCTCGATCGCCCGATGCTGAAGATCTTGGCCCGTCTGGTTCCGGGGGCCGGGGAGGGGAAGGTGGAAGGCGGCGCCGAGGACCGGGAGGACTGGCCGCTTGCCCTATCCCAGGCGGCGGAGGTGCTGACTCGGGATCCGGGGAGCTGCGGGAGTCTCCAGCGCCTTCTGGCCAGGGACAGGGATCCGGGCATCAGGCTCCTCGCCGCAACCTTGCTGGACCGCGAGGGGGAGCCCGCCCCCGCGGATCTGGCCGAGCTCCTGCTGGGCCGGGAGGCCCACCGCATCCTGCAACCCTACCTGGAATTCACCCGGGCATCCCACAGGGACCTCCTGGACCTGACCCCCGGCCGCAAGCCGGATCCCTCGATCCACCGCTCGGTGGCGGCAGGGGAGGCAAGGTTCGGCAGGGCCCTCCTGCGGCAACTGATTTCGCTGATCGGCTGGGCTTCGCTCAACCGGGGAATCGATCTCCGGCACCGGGCGGAGGTGGTGATTCCCGGCTACCCGCCGGCGCACCTGCCCCTGGACGACGCCGCGTTCCTGGTCCGGGCCCCGGGAGTGCGTCGGGGGCCCGAACGGATCGTCGCGGTCGCCGTCGGCGAGGGAGCGCCTGCGTCCGTCAAGGGGCGGAACGGAGGCCGGTCCGGCGATCCGGTGGACCGCTTCCGGCGCCTGAACACCACCCACGCCGACCTCCTGGCCGAGATCCTCGACGTGGCGCCGCTGATCCCGGCCAAGGTGGAGCGCATCCTCGGGGCCATGGACCGCATCGTCGCCGATTACTCGACCCTGTTCGCCGGGGTTTCCGAGGAGTGCGCCATCCTGCCGGAGGTCTACGGCGACCTGAAGGGCCGGATCCTGGCGGAGATGGAGGGCTGGTGCGAGGGCATGCCCCTGTCCCCCGAGCTGACCCGCCTGGTCCAGATGTTCGAGGATCCGGGCAACCTGGGCCAGGTCCGCACCGTCCACGGTCTGAAACGGTATCTCCACCAGAAGGGGTTGAGGTACGGGTTCGCCCTGGTGGACGCCGCCCAGACGCCCAACCGCACCGTCGACCTGGTTCTGGTGGACAGGCGGGGACGCCTGACGAAGGCTCCGGCGATCCGGTTCGCGGAGTTCGAGAAGGCCGCGGAGATGGAGGGGGACGCGCGGTTGCCCTTCCCCGTCCGGTTGCTGGTGGACGCCTGGGAACGCCAGATGCTCGACGGCCGTCTCCGGTTCCCGGACGTGAACGTCTACCTGTTCGGCAACGAGGTGCACTACTACTTCTTCTTCCGGAACCACCCGGTCTTCCTGCGGGTGGACTACTCGCCGCCCCAGCGGGGGGGGATGATCGACCTGGAGTACTACGGGGTGAGCAACTTCGAGCTCGACGTCCATCCCAATCTCCGGCTCGATGCGATCCGTCTGATGTTCCGCGACCTGGGCTGCGACGTGAGCCTCGAGGGGACGCGCCTCCAGGTCCGCTACGACAAGGAGCGCTGTCCCGACCTCGGCGACCTCTGCGCGAAGGCGTCGGCGCTGTTCCGCCTGGCCCCCTGGCTGATGGAGGTGGACTGGCAGATCGGCTCCCTGGCCTACGGGCCGGAGTCCAGGGGCCTGGTGGAGGCGGCCTGGTCGGACCGGTTCGTGCGGTCCGGGGTGATCCTGCCCCGTGACCTGTTGACGGCGGACCGGACCCGCATCCTCAAGGGCTACGAACCCGGTCCCACCGGCCCGGTCGAACGGCCCTGGAACGGCAGGGAACCCTACGAGGATCTCCACGACGGCGACTGTCATCCCGGATTCCTGGGGTGGGTGCGGGGAGAACTGGAAAGGCTGGGTCTGACCGCGCCGGCCGCCCTGCCCGGCGGCGACTCCCGGGGGATCGGCCTCAATCTCCTGGAGGAGGAGTACCTGGAACCCTGGCGCCGGGCGCGGCGATCGGGCTGGCTGGCTGCTGGAATCGACGCCCCCGAACCTCCGCATCCCGGACTGGTCCAGCCCCTGCACGAGGCCGAGGCGTTCGCCGAGATCCTGGCCGGGGACGAGGACCTGGCCGCCGGGGCCGTCGCCCTGGCCCGCCCTATGGCCGAACTGGAACGCTTCATCGAATTCCAGCCGACCGGCACGGTCGGCCGCCTTGGCGTCGAACGCGGCCGGCTGCCCGTCCGCGGGGGGTGGTTGACGGTCTTTCTCCTGCGGGATCAGCACCGCCTGGTGCGCATGGGATTCACCTGCGAGGGTGACCGCCTCTTCCGCAGGAGGTCCGGTCCGGGCAGCCCCTGGCGGAGCAACGTCCTGATCGATCCGGGCCGGATGTGGGCGCTGCTGAGGGGCGCCAACTACCTGGCCGGATCGGCCCGGGCGCCCGGGGGCGCCCCCGCGGGAGAACTCGACCAGCTGCGGGAACTGGCCTCCTCCCCGGCCACCGATCGGGGCCGGCCGCGGCTGGAGGAGGAGAAGATCCTGGGAGGGATCAAGGCAGCTCCCGGCCGGGCGGTCGGCCGGGCCGTCTTCGGAGTCCGGGGCCGGCGGCCCGAGGACGTCGCCGGCGCCGTCCTGATCGCGCGCGAGATCCGTCCGGAGGACAATCCCTTCCTCTTCCACGCCGCCGGCGTGGTGTCCATCGGGGGAGCCGTCCTCAGCCACGCCGCCCTGGTCGCCATCCAGTACGGCAAGCCCGCCCTGCTCGCGCCGGCCCAGCTCGAACTGGATCATGGACGGTCCGTGGCCCTGCACTTCACCACCATGGTGAGACGCCGGCTGGACCGGGTGGTCCACGGATTCCGGGTCAGCGTGCAGGGAGTGGTGGGCAAGCGGGCCGACCAGCTGCGCGACGGAGACCTGGTCGTGCTCGACGCCGACGAGTCGGTCGTGCGCATCCTGGGCCAGGACCCCGACACCCTCTCCCTCTGGGAGGGCCTGCGCCTGCTGGGTGAGGCGGCCCGCAGCGGGGATTCGGAAGCCGATGCGGCCGCCACCCTCGCCTCGCGGGCGGCCCATCTGAGAGCCCGCCACCAGGTGGAGAAGATCCTCGACCGCCTGACGGACAAGGTCCTGGCCGCATTCGCCCTGGAGGAGATCCTGGCGGGCGCCGACCTCGCCGCGGTCCCGGAAACCGACCGCGCCCGTCTGCTGGGGCGGCTCCTGGCCAATCCCGCAGTGGCCGAGGAGGTTTCCGGGCGGCTGCGGGACCTGGTGGATCGTCTGGAGGCCTGCACGCGCCTGGCGGTGGCCGAAGCGCTGGAGGGGATTCCTGCCGCCGGTCAGCTCGGCGTGGTCCTCGGCTACCGCCTGAAGGCCCGGCGCTGCCTGGAGGCTTCCCGCACCTGCGCCGCTCTGCTGGCCGCGTGCGGTCAGGAGGTCGCGGCCCCCGGGAGCGACTGGATCCTTTCCGTCGACGGGGCCGCGCTGGGCCGCCTGAAGGACATGTCGGCCGCGGGCCGGAAAGAGCTGGATCAGCTGGTTTCCTGGCGCCATCCCCCGGCGCGCGCCCGGCACCTGGTCCGCCACATCGAGCGGTGCGAGAAGGTCCTGGGTGTGACGGGACCGGACGCCCGACGCCTGGCGGACGTCGGCCGGCGGCTGGAGAGTGCGGCGACGGCGGCGTTGAAGCGCCATGCGGACGCCCTGGTCCTGGGCTCCGCCCAGTGCGGTTTCCCCCTGCATCCGCTGATCGGCTGGAAGGCGGCCAACCTGGGCGAGATGGAGGCCCTGGCCGGACCCGGCCTCTGCCCCGCCTGGTTCGTGGTGACCGACCGGGCCTTCGGACTCGCGCTGGAACAGCGGGTCGCCGGGACGGTCCTGGAACGCGCCATCACCGGAATCCTGGAGGACGGAGACCTCGACTTCGAGCAGCAGTCGGCCCGCATCCGGTCGCTGTGGATGGAGTGCGCCCTGCCCGGGATCCTCGAGGATGCCGTGATCGCAGCCTACCGCGGGCTGGGGCCTGACGACGGCGGGGGCGCGGTGGCCATCCGGTCCTCCTCCCGCGACGAGGACACCGAGGTCGCGATGAAGGCCGGCGAGTTCGAGACCTACCTGAACGTCATGGGCGAGGGCGCCCTGCTCGAGCACCTGCGATTGACCTGGGCAGGACTCTGGTCCGAACGGGCCCTGCACAACCGGGCCACCATGGGGGTTGCGGAGGCTCGGCCGGCGGGCGGCCTCATCGTCCAGCGCATGGTGGACGCCAGGGTGTCCGGAGTGGTCCAGACGGTGAACATCGCCCGGGGCGACCTGGGCGAGATGGTGATCAACGCCGGTCTCGGCCTCGGGGAGGGGGTCGTCTCCGGCCAGGTGGCCGCCGACCTGGTGACCGTCGTCAAGGCCCCGCGTCGCCGGGGGGAGGCGCTGGCCTTCAACTACGTCACCAACGACAAGCCCCTGATGATCGTCCGGGACGAGCGCCGGGGCTCGGGCACCCGGCTGGTCGAGACCCTCTACCATCAGCGCCTGAGGCCGGCCCTGGAATACACCGAGCTGCTGGAACTGGTGGAGAAGGTGGAGGCCCTCGAGGCCGGGTACGGCTATCCCCTGGACCTGGAGTTCGCCATCGAGGGGACCCAGGTCATGCTGCTGCAAGCCAGGCCGATCGCCACCTTCCTGGCCGAACTGAACGAGACCCTGAAGCGGCACCCGCTGGATCCGCGGGCCCTCGACCCGCACGCCGTCGACCCGCACCCCCCCGAACCGCAGGTCCTGGATCCGGAACCCGAACCGGGAGCGAAGACGTGATTCACAAGAACGATTCCCTGGAGTACCACGCAGGAGGACGGCCCGGCAAGATTGGAGTCACCGCGACCAAGCCGTGCCTGACGCCGCGCGAACTCCGCCTGGCCTACCTGCCCGGGGCGACCTTCCCCGCCGAGGAGATCGCGCGCGACCCCGCGGCCGTCTTCAAGTACACCTCGCGGGGCAACCTTGTAGGCGTGGTCACCGACGGTTCGGCCGTGCCCGGCCTGGGCAACGTGGGGCCTTTCGCGGCCAAGCCCATGCAGGAGGGCATCGCCATCCTGTTCAAGCGGCTCGCGGACATCGACGTGTTCGACCTCGAGCTGGCCAGCCGGGACATCGACGGCATCGTGGAGACCGTGCGCATGCTCGAGCCCACCTTCGGCGGCATCAACCTCAAGGACATCCAGGCGCCCCAGGGCCTGGAGCTCTACGACCGCCTGCGCGAGATCCTGACCATCCCGGTCTACCACGAGAACCTCTACAGCACCGCCGTGGTGGCCGCGGCCGCCCTCATCAACGCCCTGGACCTGGTGGACAAGCGGGTCGGGGACGTCAAGGTGGTGATCTGCGGGGCGGGGACCGTGGGCATCGGGTGCGCCAGGCTGCTGCGGGGGCTCGGCGTCGATCCCGGCAACATGCTCATGTACAACGTCGACGGGCTGGTGCACCCGTCCGACCGGAAGCTCCACGAGTACCAGCGCGAGTTCGCGGTGTCCTCCCGCCTGAAGACCCTGGCTGCGGGAGTCAAGGGAGCCGACGTGCTCATCGGCGCCTCGGCCGGCGGGGCCTTCACCATGGAGATGATCCGCTCCATGAACCGCTATCCGGTGGTCTTCGCCCTGGCCACCCCCGAGCCGGAGATCCTCTACGAGCAGGCCCGGGCCAGCCGGCAGGACGTGCTGGTGGCCACCGGGCTGGGCCCCGATCCCAACGCGGTCCTGGACGTGCTCAGCTTCCCCTACATCTTCCGCGGCGCCCTGGACGTCCAGTCGGTGAGCATCACCGAAGGGATGCTCCTGGCCGCGGCCCGCGCCCTGGCCGACCTGGCCCGCGAGGAGGTGCCCGAGGAGGTGGAGCGGGCCTACGGCGGCCTGCCCCTGAGCTTCGGGCCCGAGTACCTCCTGCCGAAGCCCATCGACCCCAGGATCTTCGTGCGCGAATCCGCGGCCGTGGCGGCCCAGGCCATCGCCGAGGGTCTGGCCGAGGCTCCGGTGGACACCGTCGACTACGAGGGCCGGCTTTCCGTGCGGATCGGCACCGGCCGCGAGAAGATGCGCGAGCTGCTCATGCGCGCCCGCCGGTCACGCCCGCGCGTGGTCTTCACCGAGGGCCTGAGCGACACGGTCCTGCGGGCGTGCAGCATCCTGCTGGACGAGGGCATCGCCCAGCCCATCCTGCTGGGCCCGGCGAAGGACATCCGTAAGCGCATCGACCGGCTGGGCAGGGACCTCGGCGGGGCTGAGATCGTCGATCCCGCCAGGGATCCCCGCTTCGAGGCCTTCGTCGAGGAGTACTTCCGCATGCGCCGGCGCCAGGGGGTCATCAGGGCCAGCGCGGCGGAGAGGTTGCGCCAGCCGGAATACTTCGGCGCTTCATGATGAACGGGGGCCACGCCGACATGATGATCGCCGGGTCGTCCACGCACTTCACCGAGACCCTCAGGACCGTTCTCGAGGTGATCGGGCCGGCCCCGGGGATCGGCAGGGTCAGCAGCCACCACCTGGTCATGCTGCAGAACGACGTGGTGGTCCTGGCGGACTGCTCGGTCAACATCGAGCCCACGGCGGGACAGCTCGCCGAGACCGCCCTGCTGGCGGCGACGACGGCGCGGTCCCTGGGCGTCGACCCCCGCGTCGCCATGCTCTCGTTCTCGAACTTCGGCAACAACGACCACGCCTCGGCCCGGCGCGTCCAGGCGGCCGCGGCCCTGGCCCGGGAACGGGATCCCGACCTGGAGATCGACGGGGACATGCAGCTGGCCACGGCCCGCAACAAGGCCCTGCGCAGGGAGATCTTCCCCTTCTCCGATCTCACGGACGATGCGAACGTCCTGGTGTTTCCCAACCTCCAGGCAGGGACCCTCACCATGCAGTCGCTGCACCACATGGCCGGGGCGGTGCTGGTCGGCCCCATGCTCATGGGCACGCGGCTGCCCGTCCACATCCTGCAGTACGGCGCCACCGTGGAGGACGTGGTGAACCTGGTGACCGTGGGAGTGGTGGAGGCCACGGTGGACTGAGACCGGCCGCCCGTCAGCCGAGGGCCCAGGCCAGCCCCAGCCGGACCCCGACGAAGGTCCCGAAGCGGGTGGTGGTCGGATCCTGATCGGCCACGGGGATCAACTCGCCGGTCAGGTCGTCGAAGAGCCCGGAGCCGGGGTCGGTGTCCCAGTGGACCCTCACCGACACGCCCAGTTCGAGGTCTAGCCGCCCGTGCAGGGGGTATCTGATCCCCGCGCCGCCCGCGGCCACGAAGTAGACCCGGTCGGTTTCCCGGTCCTCGGCGTTCCTGCCCTGGGGGTCGACCGACACCCAGGTGAACCGCTCGCCCGCCACGCCTGCGCCCAGTTCCACGAAGGGATGGGGCCTGCCGATCCGGGGGCGCAACAGGTCCAGGCCCAGCATCAGGCACACGTCGCGGTAGAGGTAGTCCTCGTTGTACCGGGTGGCGTCCTCCTCGACCCGGATCAGGGATTCGGAGGCGAAGGGGGAATCCTGCCACAGGCCCTCCAGCCTCAGGTAGGCTGCGCTTCCCAGCCCGACCTCGAGACCGGCGACCCAACCGGTTGCGGGGTCGAGGTCTGCGAGGAGGTCCTCACGCGGGGCATTGAGGACCGCGGCGACTGCCAGGCGCGGCCCGCGCTCAGGGACCCCGGGTGCGGCGGTTTCCGCAGGAGGAGTGGCATCGCCGGCCCAGGCGTGGCAGGCGCAGGCGGCGAGCCAGAGGCCGAGCGATCCGGAAAGCAGGGGCAGGAGGCGGGGACGGGGCACGACGGGCTCCAGGGGGTCAGGGTGCGGGACAGGTTCCGCCCCGGGGATGGGGGCGGTCCGGCGGCCGGGACCATCATGCGGGTCCCGAGGTCCCGAGGTCAAACCGGAAATGGGCCGGCCCCGTCGGCGGGACCCGGACGGGGGGGATCCCCGCCGGGGGGGAGCCCCGCCAGCGGGAGGTTGGTTTGCCGGGCTCCCTGTGATACAGTCCGGTTCCTGACCGCCTGCCGTCGAGCGGCCCCGGGCCGCGACGTCCCGATCCACCCGGCCCACGGGAGATGTCATGAACGACCTCGATACCCGGCGTGTTCTGTGCCTGTTGGCGATCCTCTGCGCCGCCTTTGCGACCTCGTCCCCGGGGTCGGTCACCGCCTCCCCCGGGGGGATGTCCTACGCCGATCTCTTCCCCGGGGCCACGTTCGATCCGGCCGTTCCCGACCTCGATGATTTCGTGGGGATCCGGCCCGCGGAGCGGCCCCTGCGTCCGGACGAGGTCGTCGCTTATTTCCAGCGGCTGGCCGAGGCCTCGCCCCTGGCGGAATTGCGGACCTACGCGCACACCCACGAAGGTCGGCCCCTGGTCTACCTGGCCGTGAGCGATTCGGGGACCGTGGCCGATCTCGACGGGTTCCTGGGCCGGCACGCCGCCCGCCTGGATCCCAGGCAGGGAGGGACGCCCGCCGCCTCGGAACTCGACGGGGTCAAGGCCGTGGCCTGGCTGGCCTACGGCATCCACGGCGACGAATTGAGCAGCACGGACGCCGCCGCGGCCCTGGCCTACAGGCTCGTGGCCGGCATCGACGAGGAATCCCGGCGCCTGCGGCGGAAACTGGTGATCCTCATCGACCCGTGCGAGAATCCGGACGGGCGGGCCCGCTATCTCGCCCAGATCGCGAGCTTCGCCCACGCCGCGCCCAATCCCGACCAGGACGACCTTTCGCACGCCGGAGTCTGGCCCTGGGGACGAGGCAACCACTACCTCTTCGACCTGAACCGCGACTGGTTCAGCCTGGTGCATCCGGAAAGCCGCCGGTCCACGGTCATCGCCTCCTGGCTGCCCCAGCTGATGGTGGACAGCCACGAGATGGGGGGCGACGCCACCTACCTCTTCCCTCCTGCGCGACACCCCTACAATCCCCACCTCCCGGCCAGCGCGGCCAGGTGGGAGCGGGAGTTCAGCGACGACCAGGCCCGGGCCCTGGACGGCCGGGGCTATCCCTACTTTTCCGGCGAATGGAACGAGGAGTTCTTTCCCGGATACGGGTCTTCCTACGCGAAATACCTGGGAGGGGTGGGCATCCTCTACGAGATGAGCCGCACCACGGGCACCCTCCTCCACAAGCGCGACGGCACGGTGCGGACCTTCGCCCAGGCGGTGGATCATCAGGCGACGTCCTCCCTGGCCAACCTGAACACGCTCGCCGCCAACGCCCCGCAAGTCCTGGCGGACATGATCGCCGCCCGCGGGGACGCCGTCACGGCCGGGACCGACGGCCCCCTCAAGGCGTGGGTGTTCCCGGCCGGATCCCGGCATGCCGGTCGCCTGGCTGCCCTGGGCGCCCAGCTCGAGGCCCAGGGCGTCGAGGTCCTGGTCCTGGCTGAGGCCTCCGCCCGGGCGTCGGGCCTGCGCCACGCCGTGACCGGAGCCGAGGAGACCCTGGATCTTCCCGCCGGATCCCTGCTGGTGCGGCTGGACCAGCCCCAGGGGGCTCTCGCCCGGGTCATCCTCGATCCCCACGTTCCCATGGACTCGTCGTTCTTCCTGGACGAGCGCGAATATCTGGAGAAGGGCAAGGGCAGCCGCCTCTACGACACCACCGCCTGGTCCCTGCCCCTCATCCGGGGTGTGCCCGCCTACTGGACAGGCAAGTTCCCCGGCGGGCGCTGGATGCGCTGGGAGCCTGCCCTGCCGCCGGCCGTCGATCCCGTGCCCGCGGTCTTCAGCAGCGTGATCATCCCGGTCGACCATCCCGCCGGGCCGCGGATCCTGGTCCGGCTGTTCGAGGAAGGCGTCACCGTGCGGGTGGCCCGCAAGCCCTTCGCCATCGGGGGTCGGTCCTATTCCCCGGGAACCCTGGTCGTCCGCCGTGAAGGCAACCTGCCCGATCTGCACGAGCGCCTGGCTGCGATCCAGGGCGAACTCCTGGTCCGGATGGACGCCGTGGGGACGTCCCGGGCCGAGGACGGCCCCGACCTCGGCGGGGCGGAATATCCCGTCCTGGTCGCACCGCGCCTGGGAGTCTTCAGCGGAAGCCCCGTGTCGCCCTCCGAATTCGGATTCGTGTGGCACCTGCTGGACGAGACCCTGGGGCTGCGCTTCAACAGCCTGGATCTCGGGTCCTTCAACCGGATCGACCTGGCCCGCTACAACGTCCTGGTCTTCCCGCCCATCCGGGGCGGCACCGCGATGTACAGGCAGATCCTGGGCGAGCAGGGGCTGGCCCGGCTCAAGGAATGGGTGTCCGCCGGAGGGACGGCGATCGGGATGGCCGGCGGAGCGCGCCTGCTGGCCGATCCAACGCTGGGCCTGGTCGGGACCCGCTTCCGGTCCGATGCTCTCGGGGAATTCCCGCCACCGGTCTGGAGCATCGCCGCCCAGGAGGCCCAGGATGCGGGCCGTCCGGCGGCTCTGGGCCTGCGCCCGACCCCGCCGGCCGCCGCCGGGGACGCGAAGGGTCCGCAGCCGGCCTTCCACGGCGCCCTCTACGACGTGGCTCCGGTGGTCGGTCCCGGCGCCCTGCCGTTCTGCCAGGGGCACGACCAGGGCAGACCACTCGGCGCCGGTCCGCTGGGCCTCGAGCAGTGGCTCGAGCCCGTCCTTCCTGCAGGCAAGGCGAAACCGGACGAAGGGGACGTCCGGGCGGCCGACGAGCGGTTGCGCCGGTTCATGCCCCAGGGCGCCCTGCTGGGTGTGGAACTGGATCCCGAGGCCTGGTTGAACTTCGGACTGGGCCTGGAGGCCACGGTCTGGTTCGGGAGCGACGACACCATGATCGCCGCGCCTCCGGTCATGGTGGGGGCCCTTTTCATGGAGCCGGCCCGTCTGCACCGGGGCGGCCTGGTCTGGCCCGAGGCGGCGGCCCGGATCGCCCGGACCGCCTACGCGGTCCGCGAGGGGGTGGGCCGGGGGCAGGCGGTCCTTTTCGCCGACCATCCGGCCTACCGCCGGTGGATGGCCGAAACCGAGCAGATGCTGACGAACGCGATCCTGCTGGGCCCGGGCCTGGGAACCCGCTGGTCTTCGCCCTGGTGACCCGACTCCGTCCCGAGGCGGGACGTCCTGAGGGTTTGAAGGACGCCCCGCCGGTCACTATTTTTCTTCGGCGGGCCGCAGGCCCGCGTGGGACCCCCGAACAGGAGCCGACATGAACTTCGACCTCACCGAGAACCACAAGATGTTCCGCGACATGGTCCGGGACTTCGCCCGCAAGGAGATCTCTCCCATCGCCCGGCAGATGGACGAGGAGGGGACCATGCCCGATTCCCTCATCGCAGGGCTCCGGGAGAACGGTTTCTTCGGGCTGTCCTTTCCGGAGCAGTACGGAGGACTCGGGGTGGACACGATCACCTACGGGCTGGTGGTGGAGGAACTGGCGAAGGCCAGCGCCGGCGTCTGCGTCATGCTGACGGTGCACAACAGCGTCGGCAGCTACCCCCTGGCCATGTTCGGCAGCGAGAAGACCAGGCAGCAGTTCCTGCCCCGCATGGCGGCCGGCGAGATCGCGGCCTTCTGCGTCACCGAACCCGGCGCCGGCAGCGATGCCGCCTCCCTGATCACCACCGCCCGCCGCGACGGTGATCACTACGTGCTCAACGGGAGCAAGATCTACGTCACCAACGGCGCCCGCGCCTCCTTCTTCGTCGTGGTCGCCCGCACCCCGGGGACCACCGGGCACCAGGACACCCACGCCTTCATCGTCGAGCGGGCCAGCGAGGGCCTGACCGTCGGCAAGAAGGAAGACAAGATGGGATTGCGGGCCAGCGACACCGTGGTGATCGACCTGGAGGACGTGCGCGTTCCGGGGGACCAGCTGCTCGGCAAGGAAGGCGACGGTTTCAAGATCGCCATGGCCGCCCTCGACGGGGGCCGCATCGGCATCGCCTTCCAGGCCCTGGGCATCGGCATGGCCTGCCTGGAGGAGGCGGCCCGGTACGCCAAGGTTCGCGAACAGTTCGGCAAGCCTCTGGCAAGGCAGCCGGTGATCGGCGCGATGATCGCCGACATGGGCACCGAACTGGAGTCGGCGCGCCTGCTCGCCCTGCAGGCTGCCTGGCTCAAGGACCAGGGCCGTCCCTTCGGCAAGCAGGCCGCCATGGCCAAGCTGGCCGCCAGCGAGGCCGCCTGGCGGGCCGCGGACTCCGCCGTCCAGATCCACGGCGGCTACGGCTATTGCAAGGAATATCCCGTGGAGCGGTATTACCGGGACGTCCGGGTCACCCGCATCTACGAGGGCACGAGCGAGATCCAGCGCCTGGTGATCGCCCGGCACCTGCTCAGCGAATATTGACCCGCCAGATCTGATAGGCCCAGGACGCGACGATTCCCAGGACCGCCAGCCATCTGGCGGTCCTTCGCTCGCGGGGGCCCAGTCGCACGTCCACGCGCAGGGCGGGGACCGCCAGGGCGAGGGCCGCCCACAGGACCGCCACGGCGAACGCCAGGACGAACCCGCAGAGGGCGGGATTGGCTCCCAGGGCCGTCCACGGGTCTCCCCTGGCCAGGGCGACCAGGGTGTGGCTGCCGCCGCAGGTGGGGCAGGGGATGCCCGTCGCCTCCCGGAGCGGGCAACGGGCCCAGGCCAGGAAGGCTTCCGGCATGAACCTCACCAGCAGAAGGGCCACGCCGCCCGCGGCGGCGAGCCCCAGGACGATCCACCGGGTCAGCGATGAGGATTCGGGCACGAACCGCATGGGCGAACCGGATCAGTTCAGGGCCATGAGGGTCAGCGTCAGCCCCCCGCCCAGGGCGCCCAGGCACACCAGGGTGGGGGCGATGACGGCCACGACGGCCTTCCACGGTTCGGTTTCGTGGATGTGGTACAACCCGATGACCACGATGACCAGGTTCCAGACGAGCGCGATGCCCTGGCCGCAGACCGGAACCAGCACCAGCAGGCTCGCCGCCTCCGCGTAGGCGCACACCCGGAAGGTGGCCTCGAAGCCCAGCTTGCCGCCCCCGAGGAGCAGCAGGATCAGGTGGGTCAATCCGGCCTGGATGAAAAGGAGGACCGTCGTGAGCACGGGACTGAACAGGAAGAGGATGAAGGAGTAGAGGGGGCCCTGGACGATCTCCTCCAGGTTCTCCCCCAGCAGGGCCTGCAGGCTGCTGCCGGTCAGCGCCCACATCCAGGACACGAAGGTGGCGATGGCCCCGATGACGATGGCGAAGAACAGGGGCTGGCTGACGCCCAAGGCCGAGGGCATGCGCCTGAAGAACCGGCCCGGCGCCAGCAGGACGTCCTTGACCGTCAGGTAGAAGGCGTTGAGGAACCCGAATCGTTCCCGCCGCTCCCAGGGCGGCAATTCGAGTCCGGCGCCCGATCCTCCGAGCCCATCATCGAAGCCGGGACCGAAGGGGCCTCCGGCCTCGGGTCCGGACCCGGAGGATCCGGGAATCTCGGCGTCGTGGGGGCTGAGGCGAACTTCGCGCACGGATCTTCTCCCTGGTTGGGGTCCGGACGGGGGATGAGACACATACGCAATCATCGACCATGCGTTGCAATCCATCCGGCAGGGTCAGGTTGCCACAGGCGCGGGCCGGGGACAAGGGGGCAATGAAGGGGGATCAGCCCCGGCCGGCCTCCCGGGCCAGGATACCCTCCTCGCCCTCCCGGCGGGCGATCACCACCGCCCCGCAACTGTCGCTCCAGACGTTGACCGCCGTCCGGAACATGTCCAGGACGGGATCGATGGCCAGGATCAAAGCGATGCCCTCCAGGGGCAGACCCACGGCGTCGAGGATGATGGAGATCATCACCAGTCCCGCGGCGGGAATTCCGGCAGCGCCGATGCTGGCCAGCAGGGCTGTGAACACGACCACGACCTGCGAACCGATGCCCAGTTCGACTCCGTAGGCCTGGGCGATGAACAGCGCGGCCACGCACTCGTAGAGGGCGGTCCCGTCCATGTTGATGGTGGCTCCCAAGGGGAGCACGAAGCTGGTGACCCGGTTGCTGACCCCGGCGCCGTTCTCGATCCGGTCCATGGTCAGCGGCAGGGTGGCCGACGAGCTGCGGGTGGAGAAGGCCGTCAGCAGCGCCGGAGCCATGACCTGGGCGTGCCGGTGGGCGGGCAGGCCCCCGACCGCCCGCACCAGCAGGGGCAGGGTGATCGCCGCGTGGATGACGAGGGCGGCCAGGACGGTGCCGCCGTACTGCAGCAGGGGGCCGAAGGCTGCGAAGCCGCTGGCGGCGGTGATCTTGGCCATCAAGCCGAAGATCCCCACCGGGGCGGCCCGGATGACCCAGCCGGTGATCCTCATCATCACCGCGAAGAGCGATTCCCAGAACGCGCACTGGGCCGCCCGCTGCTGCTCGCCCAGGGCGCCGACGGCGATCCCGAACAGGAGGCAGAAGAAGATCAGCGGCAGCATCTGACCCTCGGCCGCGGCGGCGACGGGGTTGGTCGGTATCATGCGCTGGACGATGTCCACCAGGTCGCCGGCTCCGCGCGCTTCCAGCTCGGCGGACAGCTGGGGGTCGGGCCGGCTCAGACCCAGCCGGGGGCCGACCGGTTCGCCCCCCTGGATGCCGGGCTGGATGAGGTTGACCAGGAAAAGACCCACCAGGATGGCCATCAGGCTGGTGCTCACGTACCAGGCGAAGGTCCGCCCGAAGAGCCTGCCCAGGCCGCGCGACGAACCGACGCCGGCCACCCCGCTGATGATGCTCCCGGCGATCAGCGGCACGATCACCATCTTCAATGCGCGCAGGAAGAGGGTACCCACGAAGTCGAAGAGGGCGGAGGGGCGGATGCCCCCCCAGATGGTCCGGCCCTCGGGCCAGAGCAGACCGGCGCCGACACCCAGGAGGAGGGCGATGAGGATCTGCAGGTGGAGCCGGTTGCGCATGGAACCTCGCGGGGCTGGATCCGAAGGTGACCCGGGGCATTCTAGGGGGCCGGAAGCGTTGCAGGCAAGGGCCAATACCCCGGGGACGAATCCCCGGAAACTCCGCTGGCAATCCCCCCGACCGATGCTAGAATCCCCGCTTGCGACCTGCGAATCGACCGATTTCCCCAGGACCATCCGAAAGGACCGAATCCATGCGCTGGACCGTGACCAGAACCAGCCCGGGAACCGCACCGGGCGACCTCCTCGTCTACCCCGTGTTCCGGAAGGATCAGGCGGCCGATCTGCGTCCCCTGGTCGCCGACGTGGGCGGCGGCAATGCGAAGCGCGGCGGCGGCCGCCCCGACCTGAAGGCCATCGTCGCGCGGGGCGGATTCACGGCCAAGGCCGAGTCGACCCTGGCCGTCCATTGCGAGGACCTGAAGGCCGGATGGGTGCTGCTGGTCGGCATGGGGCCGGCGGCCGAGGTGGGGCTCGAGGGCATCCGCAAGGCCGCCGGCGTGGCGGCCAAGCATTGCCGGAGCATGGAGGTCTCCCGCGTCCTGGTCGCGGTGCCCGCGGCCAAGGACATCAACTTCGACGACCAGACCTTCGCGAGGTCCTGGGCCGAGGGGGCCGAACTGGCCTTGAGCCCGGTCGGGGAGCTCAAGACCGGCCCCCGGAGCGCCCCCGGACCGTCCTCGTGGTCGCTCATCGCCGAGGCCGGCCGCCACCGGGAATTGAAGGCCGGCCTGGCCGAGGCCCAGGCCCTGACCGCGGGCACGCTGTTCGCCCGCAAGCTGGTGAACCTGCCGCCGAACCACCTGACCCCGGCCGACCTGGCCGGCCACGCGCGGCGCCTGGCCCGGGCCGAGGGCATGAGGTGCCGGGTCCTCGGGGTGCCGGAACTGAAGAAGCTGAAGATGGGCGGCATCCTGGGCGTCGGGCAGGGCAGCGCCAACCCGCCCCGGCTCATCGTGCTGGAGTACAGGGGCTCGCGCAGCAGGAACGCTCCCCGCATCGCCCTGGTTGGCAAGGGGGTCACGTTCGATTCGGGCGGCATCTCGCTCAAGCCTGGCCAGGGCATGGAGGAGATGAAGTGCGACATGGCCGGCGCCGCGGGGGTGATGGGGGCCGCGCTGACCGTCGCCCGCCTCGGGCTGCCGGTGAACCTGCAGGTGGTGGTGCCCGCGGCGGAGAACATGCCGGACGGACGGGCCGTCAAGCCGGCGGACGTCATCACCATGGCCAGCGGCAAGACGGTGGAGGTGCTGAACACCGACGCCGAGGGCCGGCTGATCCTGGCCGACGCCCTGTGGTACGCGGGTCGCGGCAAGCCCGATTACCTCATCGACATGGCCACCCTCACGGGGGCCTGCGTGGTCGCATTGGGCAAGCATTTCGCCGGGATGCTGGGCAACAGCGGAGACCTCATGGACGCCATCAAGCAGGCCGGCGGCGAGACCTTCGAGCGGGTCTGGCCCCTGCCGCTGGTGGACGAGCACAAGGAGATGATGAAGGGCGCCTGGTCCGACCTCCAGAACCTGGGAGGCGGTCGCGAGGGCGGGGCCTTGACCGCGGCGGCCTTCCTGGCGGCCTTCGTCGACGACAAGACGTCATGGTCGCACCTGGACATCGCCGGTCCGGCCTACTCCACCAGCGACTCGGTCACCAGCCCCAAGGGCGGCACGGGATTCGGGGCCCGCCTGCTGGCCCGCACCGTCCAGATCCTTGTCGGCTGATCGCTGGCAGGGGGTGCCCGGCGAGGGCCGGCCGCTGGGAGAGTTCTCCCGGCGGGGTCTGGTGGGAGTGATCGGCCGCCTGGCCGTGCCGGTCGTGCTCGCCAACCTGTCCCAGACCCTCATGGGGCTGGTCGACACCCTGATGGTCGGCCGCCTAGGCCCGACGGCCCTGGCGGCCGTCGGCCTGGCGACCCTGCTCTTCTCGGCCCTCGCCATGAGTCTCAAGCACGCCGACGTGGCCGCCCAGACCATCACCGCCCGGCGCATCGGGGAGGGCCGCCACCAGGAGGTCGGCGCCGTCCTGGCGACGGCCGTCACCGTCACCCTGGGGCTCGGGGTGGTCGTCATGGCGGTGGGTCTGGCCTGGCCCGGCCACCTCATGCGCCTGGTCACCGCCGATCCCGACGTCCGGGATCTGGGGATCGAATACCTGCGTTACCGTTACGCCGGCATCCTGCCCCTGCTGGTGTTCTTCATGGTCAAGGCCGTGACCGACGGCATCGGCTGGACGCGCATCGGCATGGGTGTGGGCATCGGCATGAACCTTGCCAACATCGTGCTGAACTGGATCCTGATCTTCGGGAAGCTCGGGGCCCCCGCCATGGGGGTGGGGGGCGCGGCGCTGGCCAGCACCCTGAGCGCCGGATTGGCGGCGGTCGTCATCCTGGGCTTCGTCCTGCGTCCGGCGGTGCGGCGCCGCTTCCGGATCCTTCACCGGGGCAACTTCCAGGCCCGGCTGATCGGTCCCTTCGTCCGGCTGGGCTGGCCTCCGGCCCTGCAGACGCTGGGGAATCTGCTGGCCCTTCTGGTGTTCTTCCTTATCCTGGGCAGGATCTCCACCCTGGCCGTCGCCACGGGCAACGTGGTGTTGCGGATGGCTGCGGTTTCGTTCATGCCCGGAGTCGGGGTGGGGGTGGCCCTGCAGACCGCGGTCAGCCAATCCCTGGGCCGCAGGGACGTGCGGGGCGCCCGCCGGGCCACCTGGATCGGGGTCGGCCTATCGGTCGTCTTCATGGGCAGCCTCGGCCTGGTTTTCCTGCTGGCGCCGGGATTCCTGATGCGCCTGTTTTCCGGCAGCGAGGACCTGGTCGCCGCGGGCATCCCCATCCTGAGGCTGATGGGTCTGGTCCAGGTCATCGACGCGGTGGGATTGACCCTCTCGGGGGCGCTGCGCGGGGCCGGGGTCACCCGCCCGGTGATGATCGTCGACATCCTCACCGGCTTCCTGATGCTGCCCCCGCTCGCCTACCTCTTCGGGGTGGCGCTGGGCGGCGGCCTCATGGGGGCCTGGCTGGCCCTGATGGTCTGGTGGAGCCTTTATGCCGTCGGCATGGCGTTCCTGTTCTCCCGCTTGAAGTGGCACGAGGTCCGGGTATGAGCCCTGAACTTTTCGCGGAGTCTCCCGGCGGTTCCCGCCGCAGGATCCTCGGGGTCCGCGAGCTCAACGAGAGCATCAGCGCCGCCCTCAAGACCGCCTTCCCGGGAACGGTGTGGGTCAAGGGCGAGGTCCAGCGGCTGCCCGCGGACGCCGCCAGGCGCAGCCACGTCTACTTCGAGCTCCACGAGACCGGGACCAGCGGCGCGGCGGAGTTCCAGATCCCCGTGGGCCTGATGGGCTGGGACCGCCAGCGCTACGGGCTGGGCAGGTACCTCGACGGGACGGATCCCGACTTCCAGCTGGCGGACCGGATGGAAGTCTGCCTGGAGGCGCAGGTCGATTTCTATCCTCCCTTCGGCAAGCTGAGCCTGAAGGTGGTGGGCATCGACCCCCACTATTCCCTGGGCCGCCTCGAAGCGCGGCGGCGCGAGGTCCTGGCCCATCTGACGGCCGAGGGTCTGCTCGAGAGGCAGGGCGCCCTCGCCCTGCCGCGACTTCCCTTCCGCGTCGGACTGATCACGGCGGCCGGCAGCGCGGCCGAGCGGGACTTCATCACGGGCCTGGAAGCCAGCGGGCGCCCCTTCCAGATCACCCTGCGCGGCGCGAAGATGCAGGGGGACCAGCTCGAGGCCGAGGTGATCAGGGCCCTGGCAGCCCACGCGCGCAGCGGGGTGGACGTGATCGTGATCACCCGGGGCGGGGGCTCGCGGGCCGACCTCAGCTGGTTCGACCAGAAGGATCTGGCGGTGGCGATCGCCGGCTGTCCGGTGCCGGTCATCACCGCCATCGGCCACGAGATCGACCGGAGCATCGCCGACCTGGTGGCCCACCACAGCTGCAAGACCCCGACCGCGGCCGCCGAATTCCTGGTGGATCGCGTCGACGAGGCCGCGGACCAGGTGGAGGAGGCGGCCGCCAGACTGGCCATGCGGATCGCCGCGTTGCTGGATCAGGCCGCCGCGGACCTGGCGGTGGGGGACAGGCTGGCGCGATTGGCGCACCGGATCCAGCTCGACGCCTCCTTGCGCCGTCAGGAACTGGCGGCCCGCCTGCAGGACCGGGTCACCGGCCGGCTGGCCGGGGCAGCGGCCGGGCTGGGTCGTCTCGAGGCGCGGCTGTCCGGGACCGCAAGCGGCAGGTTGGCGTCTCGGCGGGCGGAACTGAAGACCCTGGTCCCCCGGCTCGTCCGGGCGGGAAACCGCCCCCTTTCGGGCGCGGTCCAGGACCTGAGCCGGCTCTGCGTCCGTCTGGATCGCGCGAGCGAAGGCGTCCTGGGGCGGCGCGGCAGGGACCTGGAACACGCTGCTGTGAAGGTGCGGCTGATGGATCCGGCGCGGCTTCTGGCCCGCGGATACACCCTGACCCTGGACCACGAGGGACGCACCCTGCGTTCGGCGGGATGCCTCGCTCCGGGCACGCACATCCTGACGCGTTTCCCCGACGGGGAAGTGCCCAGCATCGTTCAACCCGGGGGTCCCGCGGGATCCCCACGGACCCCGATCCGGAAAGGCGGCAAAGGTGGCGGAAAAGAAGCAGACCCCGGTCAGGAATCTCTCTTTCGGTGAGGCCGTCGGCGAGGTGGAGGAGATCCTCGGTCGCCTCGAGAACGACGACGTGGACATCGACCAGCTGGGCGTGGAGGTCAAGCGTGCGGTGGAACTGCTCCAGGTCTGCCGCGAGAAGCTGGCCCGCACCGAGACCGAAGTGCGCGGCCTGGTCGCGGGCCTGCAGCCCGCCCCCGAAACCGGCCGGGACGAACCCGCCGCGGGGGATTAGGATCTCATGGAACCCATCATCCAGGTCCGGGACCTGACCCGGGACTACCGGCTGACCCGCAAGCGGGAGGGCGTGGCCGGCGGTCTCGTCGATCTGATCCGCCCCCGCCGGCGGATCCTGCGCGCGGTGGACAACGTCTCGTTCAGCATCGATCCCGGCGAGATGGTCGGTTACATCGGGGCCAACGGGGCCGGGAAGTCCACCACCATCAAGATGCTCACCGGCATCCTGACCCCCACGGCGGGGACCGTCCGGGTCGGCGGGCTCGTGCCCTGGAGCGCCCGGTTGCAGTACACGCGGCACATCGGCGCGGTGTTCGGGCAGCGGACCCAGCTGTGGTGGGACCTCGCGGTGGTGGAGAGCTTCCGCCTGCTCAAGAAGATCTACGAGGTGGCCGACGACGTCTATGCCCGGCAGATGGGGGTCTTCAACGACCTGCTGGGCATCGACGAGTTCCTGCATCAGCCGGTCCGCAAGCTCTCCCTGGGCCAGCGGATGCGCTGCGACCTGGCGGCCGCCCTGCTCCACCAGCCCCGCATCCTGTTCCTGGACGAGCCGACCATCGGCCTCGACGTGGTGGCCAAGGAGAACGTCCGCGTCTTCCTGCGCGAGATCCGCGATCTGCAGGGCGTGACGGTGATCCTGACCACGCACGACCTGGGCGACATCGAGCAGCTCTGCCGCCGGGTCATCATCATCGACAAGGGGAAGGTGCACTTCGACGGCGACCTGGAGGACCTGAGGGTGCGGGTGGGGCGGCGGGTGCGCCTGAGCCTGGAGCTGCGCGAGGGGATCTCCAGCGAACGTCTTGCCGGCCTGACGGCCGGGCTTCCGGTCACCTGGGAAGCGAAGGAGGGCAAGCTGCACGTGGCGGAGTTCAGGCGGGAGGACATCTCCGGGGCGGACGTCATCAAGGCCGTCGTCAACGCCTTCCCGGTCAACGATCTTCATCTGGCCGAACCGGCCATCGAGGAGATCGTCCGCGACATCTACCGCGCCTCGGGGAAGGGGCAGGCATGAAGGACGGCGGCTCCAGCGCAGCCGGGGCGGCGACGCCCGCCGATCCGGCCCTCCTGGTCCCCTGGTCGCGCAGCGTGCCGGCGACCCTGGGCCTCTACTTCACCTTCATCCGCCTGGCCTTCCTGAAGTTCCTGGCCTACCGCCTGCGCTACTACACCGGCGTGGTCAGCTACACGGTTTTCGTGACGGGCCACTACTACATCTACCGGGCGCTGTTCGCCTCCACGGTGGCCGACCCCGGGCAGCCGGTCCTGATCGGGGGCCTGACCCTGCCGGAGATGATCACCTACGTGGCGGTGGGCTGGATCGGGCGCAGCTTCTACTTCAACAACATCGCCCGCGAGCTGAGCCGGATGATCCAGGAGGGCGAGATCGCCATGAACCTGATCAAGCCCTTCCACCTGCAGACGGTGATGATGTTCGAGGTGGTGGGGGAGGCGGCCTTCCGCCTGCTCATGTTCACCCTGCCCATCGTGGTCGTCATCGTGCCGCTGTTCGACGTCCTGGCCCCGCCGCGGCCGGACCTCTACGGCTGGACCTTCCTGAGCTTCCTGCTGGCTTTGGTCATCTACAGCCAGTGGAACTTCCTGATCGGTTGCCTGGCATTCTACCTCAAGAACATCCAGGGGGTGCTGCGGGCCCAGATGGTGAGCATGGATTTCCTGACGGGGGTCATCCTGCCGTTCTCCATGTTTCCCGGCTGGTTCCAGACCGCGGTCGCCTGGCTGCCGTTCCAGGGCATCAGCTACATCCCGGTCACCATCTACCTGGGCAAGCGCACGGGGCCGGACCTCTACCAGGCCGTCGGGATCCAGCTCGCCTGGGCGGTCGGCCTGTTCATCGCCGGACGCCTGCTCTACCGGTACTCGGTGAGCAAGGTCATCGTGCAGGGAGGGTGAGATGGACGGGAGTCCCTGGCGCTTTCCGCCTGCCGCCCCGCGCGGTCCCTGGTCCAGGTTCACCTGGCAACTGGGCATCTACGGCGCCTACTTCGCCCAGTTCGTGAAGTCCCGCCTGGCCTACCGGGTGGACTTCTTCATCGACACCCTGGCCATCTCGTTCAGCATCCTGGTCCAGATGGCGGTCCTGACCGCCCTTTTCGCCAAGGTCAAGGCCCTGCAGGGCTGGAGATTCGAGGAGGTCCTGTTCATCTACGGGTTCTCCCTGGTGCCCCTGGGCCTGTTCAACCTGATCAGCGTGAACCTCTACCGGTTCGGGGACGACTACATCGTCCAGGGCAAGCTCGACAGGGTGCTGCTGCGGCCGGTGGGAACCTTGACCCAGGTCCTCTGCGAGTCCTTCAACGTGTCGGGTCTCAACGAGATCGTTCTGGGGACCGCGGTCATGATCTATGCGGGGCTGGAACTCGGGCTGACCCTGGGCGTTGATGACGTTCTGGGACTGGCGGTGCTCGGACCGGCGGCCGCGCTCATCTACACGGGGGTCTTCCTGGCCATCACCTCCGTCACCTTCTGGGCGGAGGACCGGATGGGGCTGGCGCCCCCCGTCTACAACGTGATCCGCTTCAGCCGGTATCCCATGACCATCTACAGCCTGCCGGTGCGGATCTTCTTGACGTTCGTGTTGCCCTTCGCCTGGGTGGCGTTCTATCCTGCCACCTGGTTCCTGGGCAGTCCGGGATTCAAGCACCTCGCCCTGCTGACGCCGGGCGTGGGGCTGATCGTTTTCGGCGGGGCCGTCGCCATCTGGAAAAAGGGCATCCGCCGCTACGCCAGCACGGGGAGTTGACATGAATACCAGAGGTACCCTCCTGATCGCCCTCGGCCTGGTCCTGCTCGGGGCCCGGCCGGCCGCCGCCTCGCACTGGTGCGGCGAGAACGGCCTGGTGCGTTTTTCCTTCGTCGAGGGGGATTCCCTGGTGTCGGTCCTCGATTCCGGCGAACCCCAGGGCGGAGTGACGCGGGTCGATCTGTACGCCTGGCTGACGGACGTCGATGCGGTGGCCAACGACGGCGAGGCCCTCCTGGCCATCGGCGGCTACGAGCTGACGCTGGACGTCCAGGGGGCCGAGGCCTTCATCCTCGAGCAGACCTTTCCCGAGGAGGGGCTCAACGTGGGCGTCGGGTCGGGAGCGGTGGCCTACGGCATCACCAGCGGCCAGCGGCTGGAGCAGCCGGGGACCCTGCTGGTCCACTGGAAGCTGATGTTCCAGGGACGTCCCGAGAACGTGCGCATCGGCCTGGACGGATCGGAACTCCTCTCCTGCCGGCGCACCGAAGGCTGTCAGGGCACCGGAACCCAGGCCCTGTACATCGGATCGGCATCGAGCAACCAGCTCAACTACCTGTTCGGGGCGGGCTACGTCCCGGCCTGGCTGAATCCGACGGGGGAACCCGACACCACGGAGGTCCGGGGCTCCTCGACCTGGCGGGACGTGGGGATCTTCCAGGCGCGCTGATCAGGACGGTCAAAACCCGAGCCGCCGGCTCCTCCGGGAACCGGCGGCGTTTTTTCAGCGGGCGGGGGCTTCAGCGGTGATCGGGGTCGGCGCAGATCTCGATGAGCACGCCGCCGCCGGATTTCGGATGCAGGAAAACGATCCGCTTGCCGCCGGCGCCCGTGCGGGGCTCGGCGTCCAGCAGGCGCATGCCCGCTGCGGCGCAGCGGTCCATGACCTGGCGGATGTCCCGGGCCGCGATCGCGATGTGATGGAGGCCAGGCCCCTTCCTGGCGATGAATCCCGCGATGGCGCCCTGGTCGGACGTGGGGGCCAGCAGTTCCACGTGGCCGACCGCCCCGGCGCGGTCAAGCTTGAGGAAGGCCACCTTGACGTTCTCCTGGGGCACCTCCTCGATGCGTTCGAGTTCCAGGCCGAGCAGGTCGCGGTACAGGGCGATGCCCTCCTCCAGGTCGGCGACCGCGATGCCGATGTGATCGACGAATCCGGCCGTTCCGGCCGGCAGCAATCCGTCGCTTGCAGGGATGTTCATTCCGGTCCTCCACGGGATGTCGGTCCAGACGGTTCGCCCCCGGCGGGGGCCGCCTCGCCCCAATGATAGGCAAAACCCGGCCGCGGGGCAGTTTTTCCTTACCGGCTGCAGCCCCTGTTGTTATCATGGGTCTTACCCCACCGGGCCTGGGGATCTCCCGCGCGGCCCGACCCGACGCCCCACCAGGACCCAGGAGGAACACGGCATGGACCCGCGGATCACCCAGCTCGCCGAGCAGCTCATCACCTACAGCGTGAAGCTCCAACCGGGTGAGAAGATCTACATCGAGATCAAGGGACTGGAGGCCCTCGAACTGGGCAAGGAACTGGTGCGGACGGCCACCATCCACGGCGGCGTGCCCTTCTGGTACTACAACGACGAGACCATCAGCCGCGGATTCGTCAAGAACGCCGGACAGGAGCAGTTCCAGGCCTGGGGCAGGTTCCACCGGCCCATCATGGAGGCGGTCGACGCCTACATCGCCGTCCGCGGCAGCACCAACCCCTTCGACCTGGCGGGCATCGACGCCCAGCGCATGAAGTGGCACGACCAGGCCTACTGGGGCGAGGTCCACATCCCCGTCCGCTTGAAGAAGAAGTGGTGCGTCCTGCGCTATCCCAACCCCTCCATGGCCCAGGCCGCCGAGAAGTCCACCGAGGAGTTCGCCGACTTCTACTTCAAGGTCTGCACCCTCGACTACGCCAGGATGAGCAAGGCCATGGACCCGCTGGCCGATCTGATCGCGAAGACCGACCGGGTGGAGATCAAGGGCCCGGGCACCGACCTGAGCTTCTCGATCAAGGGGATCGGACCGGTCAAGTGCGACGGAGGCCGGAACATTCCCGACGGCGAGGTCTACACCGCGCCGGTGCGCGACAGCGTCAACGGCGTGATCCGGTACAACACCAAGACCAGGCAGGGTGGGGCGGTCCTGGACAACGTCCGCTTCGTGGTCAAGGACGGCAGGATCGTCGAGGCCACCTGCGACGGGAACCAGGACAAGCTCCAGGCCGCCCTGGACATCGATGAGGGCGCCCGCTACTTCGGGGAGTTCGCCCTCGGCGTGAACCCCTACATCACCGAGCCCATGCTCGACACCCTGTTCGACGAGAAGATCAGCGGCAGTTTCCACCTGACTCCGGGCAACGCCTACGAGGCCGCCGACAACGGGAACAAGTCAGCGCTGCACTGGGACATCGTCCAGATCCAGACCCCCGCCAAGGGCGGGGGGGAGATCCGGTTCGACGGCAAGCTGATCCGCAAGGACGGGCTCTTCGTCCTGCCGGAACTGGATGGTCTCAATCCCGAAAACCTCAAATGATACGGCGAACGCTCGCCGTTATTCAATGAACGGGTTATGCAGCATGGACTTGCAAAAATCGGAGGGATGCCGGGCCCTCCGGTTTTTTACCTGTCAAAAATTTGACAAATCCTCGCGGTGTGCCATTTTGGGCCCAGGTGAACGAGGCATGGGCCCGGGCTGCCGGGCCTGCGGAAAAGAGGCGAAACTATGGCGAACAAGAAGATCGAAGAGCTGCGGGAACGGAAGGCCCGCCTCTATCTCGGGGGCGGCGAGGAACGGATCGCCAAGCAGCACGCCGCCGGCAAGCGGACGGCGCGGGAACGGCTGGCCCAGCTCTTCGACCAGGACACCTTCCAGGAAACCCATCCCTTCATGCAGCACCGGTGCACGAACTTCGGCATGGCGGGCAAGGAACTGCCCGGCGAAGGGGTGGTGACGGGTTACGGGCTGATCGACGGCCGGCCCGTCTACGCCGCCAGCCAGGACTTCACCGTCGCCGGCGGGGCCGTGGGGGAGGCGACCGCCCGGAAGATCTCCGATCTCCAGGACGACGCCATGAAGACCGGTGATCCCATCATCTTCATCAACGATTCCGGGGGCGCCCGGATCCAGGAGGGGGTCGACTCCCTCGCCGGCTACGGGAACATCTTCTACCGGAACATCAAGGCCTCGGGCGTCGTGCCGCAGATCTCCATCATCAGCGGGCCGTGCGCCGGGGGGGCGGCCTACTCGCCGGCCCTCACCGACTTCATCATCCAGGTCCGCCACGAGGGCCAGATGTACATCACCGGCCCCAGCGTGATCAAGCAGGTCACCGGAGAGGTGGTGACCGCCGAGGAACTGGGCGGCGTGGAGAGCCACAGCCACTATTCGGGCGTGGTCCACTTCGTCGCCGAGAGCGGAGGCCAGGGCATCGCCATCGCGCGGCGCCTGCTGAGCTTCCTGCCCAGCAACAACACCGACGATCCCCCCTTCGTGGACCTCCTCCACGACGACGCGGTGGGGGTCGACGAGGCCGTGAACGAAATCGTGCCCGAGAATCCCCGCGCCGCGTACGACATGCACGACGTGATCCGCCGGGTGGTCGACCGGGCGGACTTCCTCGAGGTCCAGGAGCACTTCGCGCCCAACCTGATCGTGGGCTTCGGCCGCATGGAAGGGTCCACCATCGGCGTGGTGGCCAACAACCCCAGCCACAAGGCCGGCGTCCTGGACATCGACTCCTCCTGCAAGGGCGCCCGCTTCATCCGCTTCTGCAACGCCTTCAACATCCCCCTGGTGACCTTCGTGGACGTCCCCGGCTTCATGCCCGGCGTCCAGCAGGAATACGGCGGCATCATCCGGCACGGGGCCAAGATGCTCTTCGCCTACGGTGCCGCGACCGTGCCCAAGATCACCATCGTGGTGCGCAAGGCCTACGGCGGGGCTTACCTGGCCATGTGCGGCCGGAGCATGGGCGCCGACCGGGTGGCCGCCTGGCCGTCGGCCGAGATCGCGGTGATGGGCGCCGAAGGCGCCGTCAACGTCCTGTACCGCAAGGAGATCTCCGAGGCTGCGGATCCGGCCGCCATGCGCCGCGAGAAGATCGACGAGTACATGGGCGAGTTCTCCAACCCCTACGTGGCCGCGGCGAGGGGCATGGTCGACGACGTCATCGAGCCGGCCGATACGCGTGCCTACATCGCGATGTCCCTGGAGGTCCTCAAGTCCAAGCGCGAGCTGCGGCCCGCGAAGAAGCACGGGCTCATCCCGCTCTAGGAGGGCGAAGTGGAAGGGCGCATCAGCGAGGAAATGGCTGCGTTGTCCTGGGCGGGCATCGGGATCGTGTTCGCGGTCCTGGCCCTGATCGCCTTCGTCATCTCCGTCATCAAGCGACTCGACGACCGCTGGCAGGCTGCCGAGGCCAAGGCCGAGACCAAGGCCGTGCTCAAGCCCGCCACCATCGACGAGACCACCCTGGTCCTCATCAGCGCCGCGGCGGCCGTCGCCGTCGGCGGGAGGTTCCGGGTGCGCCGCATCCGGCGCCTGCTCTCGCCCAAGACCAAGCGAACGCCCTGGTCCGCCCAGGGACGCCTCATCCTGCAGGGTTCCCACGCGCCCTCGCGCCAGGGGGATCTGCGTTGACCGGTCGAACCGACATCATCCGGGCCGCAGGGTCCGGGGGAGATGGATCATGAAGCTGAAGATCACCGTCCACGGGGTAGCGTACGAGGTCGACGTCGAGGTTCTCGACGCCAAGGACGAGATGCAGGGTTCGGCGGCTCCGTTGCCGCCGGCTGCCCCCGAGGCGGGAGCCGCTCCCGTGGCTGGGCGGCCGGCCCCTCCGCCTCCCCCGGCCGGACCGGCCCCGGTTTCCGGAGATCCGGGCGGGGTGGCCTGTCCCATCGCCGGCACCGTCCTGGAGGTCCGCTGCAAGCCGGGCGACAGCGTCGTCCAGGGCCAGGACCTGGTCATCATCGAGGCCATGAAGATGGAGACCACCATCGCCGCCCCCTCGGCCGGCAGGATCAAGGCCGTGCTGGTGGCGGCGGGCGATGCGGTGCGGGAGAGCCAGACCCTCGTCGAATTCGAGTGACGCCATGGATGTCGTTTGGGATTTCCTCCAGGTCGGGATCGTCGGGAACTTCTCCTGGGGCAACATGGCCATGCTGGCCATCGGCTGCATGTTCATCTACCTGGGCATCGCCAAGGACTACGAGCCGCTGCTGCTGGTGCCGATCGGTTTCGGGATGCTCGTGGGCAACATCCCCCTGAGC
This sequence comes from Candidatus Krumholzibacteriia bacterium, assembly GCA_050174015.1. Classification (GTDB taxonomy): domain Bacteria; phylum Krumholzibacteriota; class Krumholzibacteriia; order LZORAL124-64-63; family LZORAL124-64-63; genus JAHJTW01. The sequence continues at coordinate 6,506 of JBFXKG010000033.1, read as the reverse complement.
AGCGGCATGAACATCGGCATCTACGAGCCGGGGAGCGTCCTGAACATCCTGTACCAGGGCGTGACCCAGGGCTGGTACCCTTCGCTGATCTTCCTGGGCATCGGCGCCATGACCGATTTCTCGGCGATGCTGAGCAATCCCCGCCTCATCCTGCTGGGGGCTGCGGCCCAGGCGGGCATCTTCCTGACCTTCGCCGGATCCCTGCTGCTGGGCTTCGCCGAGAAGGACGCCGCGGCCATCGGGATCATCGGCGGCGCCGACGGCCCCACCGCCATCTTCCTGTCCAGCCAGCTGGCGCCCCACCTGCTGGGGGCCATCGCCGTGGCGGCCTACAGCTACATGGCGCTGGTCCCGGTGATCCAGCCGCCCATCATCAAGCTGCTGACCACCCGGAAGGAGCGCCTCATCCGGATGAAACCCTCGCGCCCGGTCAGCAAGCGCATCCGCATCATCTTCCCGATCGTGGCCTTCATCCTCTGCGCCGGCATCGCGCCGGGTGCGATCAGCCTCCTGGGGTTCCTCTTCTTCGGGAACATCCTGAAGGAGAGCGGGGTGACCGAGCGCCTGGCCAAGACGGCCCGCAGCTCCCTGATCGACACCGTCACCATCCTGCTGGGACTCTGCGTGGGGGCGTCCACCGACGCCAGCCGGTTCCTGACCCCGGCCTCGGTCAAGATCGCCGCCCTCGGGGCGCTTTCCTTCTGCGTGGCCACCGCGGCGGGGGTGATCTTCGCGAAGGTCATGAACCTCTTCACGAAGGACAAGATCAATCCCATCATCGGGGCGGCGGGGGTGTCGGCCGTCCCGGACAGCGCCCGCGTCTGCCAGATGGTCGGGGCCAAGGAGGACCCCCAGAACTTCCTGATCATGCACGCCATGGCGCCCAACGTGGCGGGAGTGATCGGTTCGGCCGTCGCCGCCGGGGTGTTCCTCTCGAAATTCGTGATGCGGGGATAGAGGAAGAGGGAGCGGCTCGCTCCCTCTCCTTTTTCGCGGCGGCGGGCGGACCGGCTAGCGGCTCCCGGTGCGCTCGACCTCGATCCCGGCCTTCCCGTCCAGCCCCTCGATCATCGCCTCGAACTCCTCGCTGTCGAAGTGCTGGGCCAGCCTGAACATGGTTCCCAGGTCCAGGTCGCCCACGACGTTGACGAACGCCGCTTCCTCGCCGGGACTGAAGTAGACGAGCACCAGGCCCACCATCTTGCCGTCGACCCGCTTGGTGCTGACCGAGGTGATCTCCCGGCCGTCCTTGGAGTAGATCAGCCTGTTCCAGCCGCCCTTCTCCAGCTTGTCGGTGATCTTCTGGACGGTCCCGGCGGTCTCGTCGTCCTCACCCTCCAGGGAGAAGGCCTTCACGCGGACGGCCTTGATCATGGTCAGGGCCTCGGCCAGCTCGGGATCCCCGGCCTCGTCGGCCTCGGCTGCGATGCTGAGCAGCATGGAGCTGAGGTCGATGTCCTTCACCTCCTCCGCGTCGGCGGGGATCTTGATCCACTCCAAATCCAGGTACCCGGGCTCCTTGTCCAGATCGGACGCGGTCGCCAGGCCTGCTGCGAGCAGGGCGGCCAGCGCCGCCATCGTCGTCGTGCGTTTCCAGTTCATCCTTTGCCTCCCTGTGATGCCTCGGCCGCGCTCCTGAGCGATCCGGTGATCGCGGCCGGGATCTTCCGGCCGAACACGTCCTTGACCGTTTCTTTCTCGTTGTGATCGATGACCCTGGCGGCGAGGTCCAGGGTCCAGGCCAGGTCCCTGCGGGCCTGCCGGATCCGCTCGGGGCCGGGTTCGGACCGGAGGGCCGCGGCCCCCGGAGTGGGGGCCGGATCGAGGTCCGGCGTGCGGGTCGCCACCATCGCCACCAGGCAGGCGGCCAGGGCGACGCCCACGCCGACCGGCGCCAGGGCCCGGCGCCGGAAGCGGGGCTGGACCGGAGCCGCGGATTCCGGCGATTCCGCCGCCACCGCCTTGAGGATGGCGGTCGTGAGGGTGGCGGGGCACCTGACCGGGGGAGCGGTTCCGAGGCTCCGGCGCAGGGCCTGTTCCCGTTCGAGCTCGCCGGTGCACTCGGCGCACCTGGCCAGGTGGGCGGCGATCCCTGCGGTCTCCTCGGGGCGCAGATCCCCGTCGAGGAATCCGGCCAGTTCGAGCTGGATGTCGCGGCAGGTCTTCATCAGACGGTCTCCTGTCGGGAGGCGGGCGTGCCGTGGTCTTCGGCCAGGACGAGCCTGAGGGACTTGCGCGCCCTGTGGATCTGGACCTTCACCGAGTTCAGGTTCTTGCCCAGGGCCGCGGCGATGTCCTTGACCTTCATCCCCTGGAAGTAGTGCATGAGCATCACGCTCCGGGTCTCCTCGCCGAGGGTGGCCAGGGCGGCCATGATTTCCCGCCGCCGGTCCTCGGCCGCCAGGTTCCCGTCGGGACCGGCGGAATCCGGCCCGGTCCAGGCCAGGCGATCGACGGCCTCGCCGTCGGGCCGGCCCAGATTGCGGACCAGGGCCCCCTGCCGGCGGGTGCGGTCGATGCACAGGTTGTGCGTGACCCTCAGCAGCCAGGGCAGGACTCCGGATTCCGGCAGGTCCCCGCCGCTGCGCCACAACCGCAGGAACGCCTCCTGGGTGATGTCCTCGGCGTCCTGGTCGTGGCGGACCACCCACAGCGCCTGGCTGTAGACGCGGTCGCGGTGGGCGCTCAGGTGCCTGGTGAATGCCGTTCCGTCCATCTGCATACCAGGAAGACGCCGGGGTCGGGGGATGGTTACATCAGGCGGAAAAAAAAGCGGCCCCCCGGGGGGCCGCCGCGTCCGCAGGGACTGCAGGGTCGGATCATCCGCCCGGATCGGGCTCGATCACGACCAGGGGATCCCCCGGATTGACCGATTGCCCCACCTTGACCGGAATCTCCCTGACCACCCCGCTCACCCTGGCGCCCAGTTCGTTCTGCATCTTCATGGCCTCGACCACGATGACCGGTTCGCCCTGGTGGACCTGCTGTCCGGGCCGGACCCGGATCTCGATGACCAGGCCGGGAATGTCCGCGAGGATGGTCCCGCTGCCCCCCGCGTCGCCGAGGCTCTCGAGAGCCTGGGCCTTCAACTCGTCCATGACGGTCAGGCGGAAGGGGCGTCCGTCCAGGGTGGCGGCCACGGTCCCCTTGCTGTCCATTCCGGTCAGGTGGACCAGGTGGTGGCGGTTGCCGAACCGTACGGACAGGGCCCGGCCCCCCATCACGGGCACGGCGTCGATTCCGAGGGGCTCGGCGTCCCCGAGGCGCACCTGGGTCTCGGCCTCCCGACGGGCGACCTCCGCGGTCACCTGGTCATCGGCGAGTTTGAGGATATAGCGCTTCTTCATCCACACGGGCTCGGCCTCCGGCTACTTGGCGTTGGTCATCTGGCGCAGGGCGTTCAGCCGCCAGTTCCCGGGGGAGCTCTCGCTCCCGGCAGGGGTCCCGGCCAGGCGGGCGTCCCGCCGGTTGGCCTCGAACAGGGCGGTTGCGGCGATCAGGGCGTCGGTCTGTCCGGCGTCGAGCCGGGGCTGCCAGTCCGCAGGGTCGAAGTGCTCCGAGACGAAATGGGTGGTGTAGGAGCCGTCCCGGAAGGCGGGTTGTTCCAGGGCCCAGGCGTGGAAGGGCAGGTTGTGGACCGGCCCGTGCAGGATGAATTCGCCCAGGACCCGGCGGGCCCGGTCGATGGCCAGATCCCGGTCCTCCGCCCAGACGATCAGCTTGGCCAGCATCGGATCGTAATGGATGGGGACGTCGAACCCCTCGTAGATGCCCGTGTCGAGGCGGACCCCGGGTCCCTGGGGCACGGTCAGGGATTCGATGCGGCCGATGCTCGGCGCGAAGTTGCGGGCGGGATCCTCGGCGTAGAGGCGGAACTCCAGGGCCCAGCCGCGCTGGCGGATGTCCTCCTGCCTGTAGCAGAGCCCCTGTCCCCGGGCGATCAGGACCATGGCCCGGACCAGGTCCACCCCCGTCACCATCTCGGTCACCGGGTGCTCGACCTGCAGCCGGGTGTTCATCTCCAGGAAGTAGAACTCGCCGCCGGGGGCGAGGATGAACTCGACGGTGCCCGCGCCCCGGTAGGAGACGGCGCGGGCGGTCTGGACCGCGGCTTCGCAGATCCTGTCCCGCAGGGCGGGGGTCAGTGAGGGGGAGGGGCTCTCCTCGATCACCTTCTGGTGCCGGCGCTGCACCGAACACTCGCGTTCGAAGACGTGGATCACCTCGCCGCGGCCGTCCCCGAGCACCTGGACTTCGATGTGCTTGGGACTCTCGATGTACTTCTCGACGAAGACCGCGTCGTTGGCGAAGCTGGCCCCGGCCTCGCCGCGGGTCTGGCGCAGGGCCGCGGCCATCTCCCCGGAGGAGCGGACCACCCGCATGCCCTTGCCGCCGCCGCCCGCGGAGGCCTTGAGCAGGACGGGATAGCCGATCCGCTCGGCGACCGCCACGGCCTCCTCGGGATCCGTGACGGCCTCCTCGGTGCCCGGAACCACGGGCACCCCGGCGGCGATCATGCGCCGCCTCGAGCTGAGCTTGTCTCCCATGATCGCCATGGTCTCGGCCGTGGGGCCGATGAACACCAGACCGGCTTCCTCGACCGCGGCGCTGAAGGGGCCGTTCTCGGAGAGGAAGCCGTAGCCGGGATGGATGGCCTCGGCCCCGGCCTCCCGGGCGGCGGCGATGATCCGGTCCCCCTTGAGGTAGCTCTCCGACGCGGGGGCGGGCCCGATGCACACCGCCTCGTCGGCCGCCAGCACGTGCAGGGCCGTGCGATCGATCTCCGAGTACACGGCCACGGTTCCGATCCCCATTTCCCGCAGGCCCTGGATGATGCGCACCGCGATCTCGCCGCGGTTGGCCACGAGGACCTTCCTGAACTGCCTGGGGCTGTCGCTGTTCGCCACGTTCGCCTTCTCCCTAGAGGGGGATGTTGCCGTGCTTCTTGGGCGGCAACTGCTGTTTCTTGTTGCGCAGGTTGTGCAGGGCGACGATCAGGTGCCGGCGGGTCTCCGCCGGTTCGATCACGTCGTCGAGATAGCCCAGCCCCGCGGCGATGAAGGGGTTGGCGTAGAGTTCGTTGTACTCGTCCACCAGCCGCCTGCGTTCGGCCTCCGGTTCCGGGGAATCGGCGATCTGCTGCCTGAACAGGATGTTGACCGCGCCCTCCGGACCCATCACGGCCAGTTCGGCCCCGGGCCAGGCCACGTTGTAGTCGGCCCGGATGTGCTTGCTGTTCATCACGTCGTAGGCCCCGCCGTAGGCCTTGCGGGTGATGACGGTCAGCTTGGGCACCGTGGCCTCGCTGAAGGCGAACAGCAGCTTGGCTCCGTGCTTGATGATGCCCCCGTACTCCTGATCGGTGCCTGGCAGGAAGCCGGGAACGTCCTCGAAGACCACCAGGGGAACGTTGAAGCAGTCGCAGGTGCGCACGAAGCGGGCGCCCTTGGTGCTGCTGGCGATGTCGAGCACTCCCGCCTGGAACTTCGGCTGGTTGGCCACGATGCCGACGGGTTTGCCGTCCAGGCGCGCGAAACCGCAGATGATGTTCTGGGCGTGCAGGGGCTGGACCTCCATGAAGTCGCCCTCGTCGACGACCAGCCGGATCACGTCGTGCATGTCGTAGGGTTTGCGGCTGTCCTCGGGCACCAGGGTGTTCAGGGCCTCTTCCCGGCGGTCCGGCCGGTCGTTGGGAACGATGCGCGGCGGCTCCTCCAGGTTGTTCTGGGGCAGGAAGCTGAGCAGCCTCCGGACCATCAGGAGGCAGTCCTGGTCGCTGGCCGACATGAAGTGGGCGACCCCGCTGCGCGTGGAGTGGGTCTTGGCGCCGCCGAGCTCCTCGAAGGTGACGTCCTCGTTGGTCACCATCTTGATGACGTTGGGACCGGTCACGAACATGTAGCTGGTCTTGTCGACCATGAGGGTGAAGTCCGTGATGGCGGGGGAATAGACGGCCCCGCCGGCGCAGGGGCCGAGGATGGCGCTGATCTGGGGGACCACCCCCGAGGCCATGGTGTTGCGCCAGAAGATCTCGGCGTAACCGGCCAGGGAACGGACCCCCTCCTGGATGCGCGCCCCGCCGCTGTCGTTCAGGCCGATCACTGGGCAGCCGTTCTCCAGGGCCTGGTCCATCAGCTTGCAGATCTTCTGGGCGTTGGCCTCGCTCATCGAGCCCCCGAAGACCGTGAAGTCCTGGGCGAAGACGTAGACCTGGCGCCCGTCGACGCGTCCGATGCCGGTGACGATCCCGTCGCCGACCGGCCGGAAGCGGTCCATCCCCATCTCGTGGCTGCGATGCCTGACGAAGACACCCGTCTCGTGGAAGCTGCCTTCGTCCAGCAGCAGGTGGATCCGTTCACGGGCGGTCAGTCGGCCCTTCTCGTGGATCTTGGCGATCTTCTCGGGGCCGCCGCCGGCCAGGGCCTGGCTCCTCAGTTCGTTCAGGCGGTCGAGCTTTTTCTCCGGGGCATCGGACATGGGCGATCCTTCGAAGGTTGATGATGGAC
>JBFXKG010000032.1:0-46800 GCA_050174015.1 Candidatus Krumholzibacteriia bacterium | reverse complement strand
GCCCCGCATCCCGATCCCCTGGTCCAGGCGAAGCTGGAATGGTTCCAGGACCAGAAGTTCGGCCTGCTGATGCACTGGGGCCCCTACACGCAGTGGCAGATCGTCGAGAGCTGGAGCCTGTGCCCCGAGGACGAGAACTGGTGCGAGCGGCGCGGCGAGCACGCTGCCGACTACTTCGCCTACAAGGCCGCCTACGAGGATCTGAAGACGACCTTCGATCCGGTGGATTTCGACCCGGAACCGTGGGCCGAGGCCGCCTGGGCGGCCGGCATGCGCTACGTGGTCTTCACCACCAAGCACCACGACGGCTTCTGCATGTTCGACACGCGCCAGACCGATTACAAGATCACGGATCCGGGCTGTCCCTTCAGCGGCGATCCCCGGGCCGACGTCACGCGGGAGATCTTCACCGCGTTCCGGGACCGTGGTTTCGGCGTGGGGGCCTACTTCTCCAAGCCCGACTGGCACAGCCCCGACTACTGGTGGCCCTACTTCCCGCCCTTCGACCGCAACCCCAACTACGATCTCACGCGCTATCCCGAGCGCTGGGAGCGGTTCAAGACCTTCACCTACGAGCAGATCCGCGAGCTGATGTCGGGTTACGGCCCGGTGGACATCCTCTGGCTGGACGGCGGCTGGGTGCAGCCCATGACCGGGACCTCGCCGCGCTGGGGCAAGGCCCCCTGCGACCAGGACATCGACATGCCGAGGATCGCGGCCATGGCCCGCTCGTTGCAACCGGGCCTGATCATCGTGGACCGGGCGGTGGAGGGGGCCTACCAGGACTATCGCACGCCCGAGCAGGAGATCCCCGAGTCACCGCCGCCGTACGTCTGGGAGACCTGCATGACCATGGCCACGTCCTGGACCTACGAGGCCACCGATACCTACAAGCCCACCGGACAGCTGGTCCGCACCCTGGTGGAGATCGTGGCCAAGGGGGGCAACCTGTTGCTGAACATCGGGCCGAGCGCCGAGGGGAGATGGGCGCCCGACGCGTACGACCGGCTCGAGGGCCTGGCCGCCTGGATGGCCGTGAACGGGGACGCCATCCATCGGACCCGGTCCGTCGCCCCGTACCAGGAGGGTCCGGTGCGTTACACCCGGGGGACCGACGGGAGCATCAACGCCATCGTGCTGGGCCAGGACGACCAGGCGGGACTCCCGTCCACGGTCGTCATCACGGCCTTCGTCCCGGCGCCGGGCAGCGAGGTCACCATGCTGGGGACCTCGGGGGCCATTCCCTGGGAGCCGGCAGGCGAGGGGTTCGTCATCCGGGTGCCCGCGACCGTGCAGGCCGATCCGCCCTGTGGCCACGCCTGGGTTTTTCGTTTCCGGGAAGGGGGTTCCTGATGACCGCCTGGAAAGCTCTGGCGTTGGCGGCGCTGTGGGCGTTGGCGGCGGGTTCGGTCAGGGCGGAGGTGGTCCTGGTACGGGACCACCGTGCCGAGGCGGTGATCTGCCTGCCCGGCGATGCGCCGGAGGGCTTCACCGACGCGGCCGACACCCTGCGCCGCTACGTCCGGGAGATTTCCCGCGCCCAGCTTCCGGTCGTCAGCGGACGCCCGGCGCAGGGGCCGCGCATCCTCGTGGAGATCGACTCCGACGCGGGCCTGGGACCCGACGGCTTCCACATCCGGACGGCGAAGGGGGATCTCCTTTTTACGGTCGAGACCGCCCGCGGGTTCCGCCATGCCGTCTACACCTTCCTGGAATCGCACCTCGGTTGCCGCATGTACAGTCCCACCGTCCAGGTGATTCCCAGGCGGGCCACCATCGCCCTCGGCGACATCGACGACCGGCAGGTTCCGCCGATCCTGTTCCGGATGCAGAACCTCCACGCCCAACCCTACACGGAGTGGCACAAGCTGGACACCCGGGACGATTTCGGGCTGTTCGTCCACACCTTCGACGACCTGGTCCCGCCGCAGCGGTACTTCGCCGAGCATCCGGAGTACTTCTCCCTGCTCAACGGCAACCGCACGCCCCAGGGCCAGCTGTGCCTGACCAATCCCGAAGTGCTCCGCATCGTCGTGGACGAGCTCCGGCGGCTCATGCGGGAGAAGCCCGAGGCCGTGTTCTGGTCGGTCTCCCAGAACGACACCTACGCGCCGTGCGAATGCGACGCGTGCCGGGCGGTCGACGAGGTGGAGGGCTCGCAATCGGGTTCCATCCTGGCCTTCGTCAACCGGGTGGCCGCGGAGTTTCCCGACAGGACCATCTCCACCCTGGCCTACCAGTACTCGCGGGCAGCGCCGAGGACGCTGAAGCCCCTGCCGAACGTGAACGTCATGCTCTGCAGCATCGAGTGCAATCGGAGCCGGCCGCTGGCCGACGATCCCGGCAGCGCCTCCTTCGTCCGGGATGTCCGCGACTGGTCGGCCCTGACCTCCAACATCTTCCTGTGGGACTACGTGATCCAGTACCGCAACCTGGTCAGCCCGTTTCCCAATCTGCGGGTGCTGCAGCCGAACATCCGGTTCTTCAGGGACAGCGGGATCACCACGGTCTTCGAGCAGGGGCTTTCCACCATGGCGGGGGAGTTCTCGGAACTTCGGACGTATCTGATCGCCAAGCTGCTGTGGAACCCGGACACCGACGCGGACGCCGTCATCGACGACTTCCTGGCAGGCTACTACGGAGATGCCGCGCCGTTCCTGCGCAGGTACATCGACCTGATGCACGACAGGCTGGAGGAATCGGGGGAGGGCCTGTCCATCTACGGGTACCCGGTGCCCTCGGCGGACGGGTACTTGTCTCCGCCCATGCTTGACGCCTACGAGGATCTGCTCACGCAGGCGGAGGCGGCGGTGGCTGATGATCCGGATCTCCTGCTGCGTGCCCGAACCGCGCACCTGCCGGTCCAGTTCGCCCGCCTGGAGCAGGCCAAGATGGCGGGCCCCGGCGAGCGGGGATGCTTCGTCCCGGACGCGGATGGGTCATTGCGGGTCCGGCCCGGGATCGCCGCCCTGCTCGAGACGTTCGTGGCGGTGTGCGTGGAGGCGGGCATTCCCGGCTTGTGGGAGCACGGCACTCATCCCCAGCAGTACCTGACGATGACCAGGCGGTTCCTGGCCGACAGCACCGCACCCCATCTGGGCCGGGGTCGGAAGGTCGTCCTGGCCCGTCCGGCCAGCCCCAAGTACCACGGGGGCGAGGCTTCGGCCCTGACCGACGGCTGCCGCGGCTGGGACGACTACCACTTCCACTGGCTGGGATTCGAGGGCGAGGATCTGGAGGCCGTCATCGACCTCGGCGCGGTCCGGAACGTCTCGAGGGTGTCGGCGGACTTCCTGCAGGACATCAACTCCTGGATCTTCATGCCCCTGAGCGTCACCGTCTCGTTGTCCGAGGACGGCCGCGCCTTCCGGGAGATCGGCAGGGTCATGTGCGGGACGTCGCCCGAGGCCTACGGGCCCATCATCGAACCGTTCGCGGTGGCGTGCGAACCGGCGTCGGCCCGGTACGTCCGGCTGGCGGCCGACAGCCGGGAGGTCTGTCCGTCCTGGCACAAGGGTTCGGGCGGCCCGGCGTGGATCTTCACCGACGAGATCGTCGTGCGTTAGGAGCCGCGGTGAGAAGACGGGATAGCTTCACGATGATGGTGGCCCTGGCGGTGCTGGCCGGGACCTTCGCCGCTGCGGCCGCCCAGCCGTACCGCGACCCGGATCTGCCAGTCGAGGCAAGGGTCCGGGACATCCTGGCCCGCATGACCCCTCTGGAGAAGCGCTGGCAGCTGTTCATGGTGGCCGAGGACCTGGACGCCTGGGATCCCGACACCGACCCGGGCCGCTACGCCCACGGCGTCTGCGGGTTGCAGGTTCCCGCCGCCTGGGATGCCTCCGAGACGATCGCCCGGGGCAACCGGATCCAGCGCCGGTTCGTCGAGGGCACGCGGCTGGGAATCCCGGTCATCCTGTTCGCCGAGGCCCTGCACGGGCTGGCCCAGGAGGGGGCGACGGCCTTCCCCCAGGCGATCGGCCTGGCCGCCACGTTCGACACCGCCCTGATGTCGGACGTCGCCGCCGCCGTCGCCGGTGAGTGCCGCGACCGGGGGGTCCGGCAGGTGCTGTCCCCGGTGGTCAATGTCGCGACCGACGTCCGCTGGGGCCGGACCGAGGAGACCTACGGCGAGGATCCGTTCCTCGCCTCCGCCATGGGCGTCTCTTTCGTCGCCGCCTTCACCCGGGAAGGAATCATCACCACGCCGAAGCACCTGGTGGCCAACGTGGGGGACGGCGGCCGCGACAGCTATCCCATCGGGATGGACGAGCGCCTGCTGCGGGAGGTCCACCTGCCGCCGTTCCGGGCGTGCATCGACCGGGGGGGCTCCCGTTCGGTGATGACGTCCTACAACTCCCTCGACGGGGTTCCCTGCAGTGCGAGCGGTTGGCTGAACGACACCCTGCTGAAGGGCGAATGGGGCTTTTCCGGCTTCGTCATCTCCGATGCGGGGGCGGTCGGCGGCGCCAACGTCCTGCACTTCACCGCGAGCGGTTATCCGGACGCCGGATCCCAGGCCCTCCAGGGCGGCCTGGACGTGATCTTCCAGACCTCGCCCGACCACTTCGGGCTGTTCTTTCCCGGGGACGGCGACGACGCCATCCCCCCCGCGGTGATCGACGCTGCGGTCGCCCGGGTGCTGAGGGCCAAGCTGGAGCTGGGATTGTTCGAGCAGCCGTACGCCGTCGGATCGTCGATCATGACGGACGCCGCCGCTGCGACGCACCGTGCGCTGGCCCGGCGGACGGCCCAGGAGTCCCTCGTGCTGCTGAAGAACGAGGCGGGGACGCTCCCCTTGCGACGGGATCTGCGCGAGATCGCGGTCGTCGGTCCCGACGCCGCCGAGGTGCGCCTGGGGGGCTACAGCGGTCCGGGCAACGATCCGGTGAGCATCCTGGAGGGGATCCGCGCGGCCGCAGGCCCCGCCGGCCGAATCGTCCATGCCGAGGGGTGTTCGCGCGGCCGTCCCGCTCTGGTCACCGTGCCCGGCGAGTACCTCTCCTGCCGCCGGGGCGAGCGGATCGTCCCGGGTTTGCTGGGCGCCTATCACGACAACGTCTCGCTGGATGGGACGCCGATCCTCACGCGCGTCGATGACGAGATCGACTTCCGGTGGACTCTCGCCTCGCCCGATCCCGACCGGCTGGCCTCGGATTTCTACTCGGTCCGCTGGACCGGCGTGCTCACCGGCCCGGTGACGGGCCCGGTCCGGATCGGCCTCGAGGGCGACGACGGGTTCCGGCTCTACCTCGACGACGACCTGGTGATCGACCGCCGGCGGAAGGTCTCCCACCGCACCGAAACCGTCGGTCTGGCGTGCGAGGAGGGCCGGCGGTACAACCTGCGGATCGAGTTCAACGAGCCGGGGGGAAACGGCAGGATCAGGCTGGTCTGGGATCACGGCGGGGCTCCGGACGAGGATCGATCCCTGAAGGAGGCCGTTGATCTGGCCGCCGGCAGCGACGTCGCCGTCGTGGTGGTGGGCCTGGAAGAGGGGGAATTCCGCGACCGGGCCCGGCTGGGTCTGCCGGGCCGACAGGGCGAGCTCATCGAGCGTATCGCGGCCACGGGCGTTCCCGTGGCGGTGGTCGTCGTCGGCGGAAGCGCGGTGACCATGTCCGGCTGGCTCGACCGGGTCGGCGCCGTGGTCATGGCCTGGTATCCTGGCGAGGCGGGAGGCGCGGCGGTGGCCGACGTCCTCTTCGGGGACGTCAGCCCGGCCGGCCGCTTGCCCATCACCTTCCCGGTGGCCGAGGGCCAGCTGCCGCTGACCTACAGCCACCGGCCCACCGGCCGCGGGGACGATTACGTGGACCTGACCGGCCTGCCGCTCTTCCCTTTCGGGTACGGGCTTTCCTACACGGAGTTCGCGTACGGGGGGCTGGTGCTGGAGCCCGGGCGAATCGCCGTGGGGGACTCGGCCGTCGTCCGCTTCACCGTGGAGAACACCGGACCGGTCGCCGGGGACGAGGTGGTCCAGCTCTACGTCCGCGACGAACTGGCCACCGTGGCGCAGCCGGTCACCGCGCTGAAGGGATTCCAGCGGGTCCATCTGCTCCCGGGCGAGGCCAGGGAGCTGCGGTTCGTCATCCGGCCGGACATGCTGGCCATGCTCGACCGCGACCTGCGGCCGGTGATCGAGCCGGGGGACTTTCGCATCATGATCGGCGCCTCGAGCCGGGACGTGCGGTTGAGGGGGACCTTGACCGTCGGACCTTGAGGTTCACCGTCCATGGTGCGGGGCCTGGTGAAAGGAGCAAGGGAATGGACCTGGCTTTGAGGAAACCGGTGGCCTTATCGCTGCTGGCGATTCTCGTCTATTCCGGGCTTGCCTGGGGGCTCAGGGCCCTCCTCGAACCGGTTGGGTGGTCCCGGACGGCGGTGGCCCTGACGGGCCAGTTCCTGCTCGCGGGTTACGTCTCCTTCCTCCTGCAACGCCTCGGCTGGTGGGGCGAGTGCGGATTCCAGCGGAAGGTGACCGGGCGCACAATCCTGGTGTTCACCCCCTGGCTCCTGATTCCCCTGCTGCAGCTGACCGACGTGGGGATGGTGACCTCCGGTCCGGCCCGAATCGCCGTCTTCGCGTTCTGGGCGCTGCTGGTGGGATTCGGCGAGGAAGCCCTGCTGCGGGGGGTGGTCCTGCGGGCCCTGCGCCCCGGGGGGGTGATGCGGGCGGCGGTCCTGTCCTCCGTGCTGTTCGGAATCGCCCACCTGGCGAACGTCCTGGAGGGCCGGGACCTCTTTTCGACCTTGGTGCAGGTGGTCTACGCCGCCTTCATCGGCATCGGATTCGCGGGACCCGTCGTGGCGACGGGAGCCATCTGGCCCGCGATCGTGGTGCACGCCCTCATCGACTTCACCGATGCTGCGGGCCGCGACTTCACCTTCCCCGATGAGGGCGCCGCCCTGTACCCCGGGCAGGCAGTCGTGGCGCTCGCGCTCACCGGTCTTTATGCGCTCTACGGGATCTGGCTGATCCGGCGCCACCTGAGGTCGACCTCCACGGGGATCTGAGGGCGTTTCCGGCTGGAATACTCCGTTGCTGGGCGGGTGTTGGCCATCGTCCGGCACCCGGTTATCTTGACCGGAAATTGCCACCCAACCCGGACGGAGCCATGACCCAGCACGCCGACCTGCACCTCATCGACCTCGACCAGGACCTGCCCGGCCAGCGGCGGTTCATCAGCTGCTGGGTGCGCCGCTCGCAGGAGCTCACCTTCATCGTCGATCCCGGCCCCCCGTCCAGCGGCGACCGGCTGATCGCCGAACTCGAGGCCCTGGCGATCGACCGCCTCGATTTCGTCCTGCTGACGCACATCCACCTCGACCACGCCGGGACCACCGCCGCGGTGCTCGACCGGTGGCCCGAGGCCCGAGTGATCTGTCATCCCCACGGCAGGCGGCACCTGGCCGCCCCGGCCAAGCTGTGGGAGGGCTCGCTGGCGGTGCTGGGGGAGAAGGCCGAGGCCTACGGCGAGCCCCGGCCGGTCCCCAAGGAGGCTCTCGCGGAGTACGCCGAGGCCGAGGCCCGGGGCGTGCGCATCATCGAGACGCCCGGCCACGCCCCGCACCACATCTGCTTCGCCGTGGGCGATGACCTGTTCCTCGGGGAGGCGGCCGGCACCTTCAGCACCCTGGGCTGCGGGCCCGACACCGACGAACCCTATCTGCGGCCGGCCACCCCGCCCATGTTCAAGCTCGAGGTGGCGCAGCGATCGCTCGACGCCCTGCTCGCCCTCGATCCGGCCCCCCGGCGCCTCCTTTTCGCCCACCACGGCATGTTCACCGGTGAGGCGCGCGGCCTGTTGCAGGCGGCCCGGGATCAGCTGGGCCTTTGGGTCGGAATCTGCAGGGAGGTCACCGAACGGATCGGAGGTTTGCCCCCGACCGGAGACGGTACCGCCGAGGCCGCCTGGATGGACGCCGTCGCCGCCGAACTGCGCGCTCGGGATCCGTTCTACGCCCGCGGCGACCGGCTCCCCGAGGACATCCGGGTCCGGGAGCGGGACTTCACGCGGCAGTCCCTGCGCGGAATGCTGGGCTACCTGCGGCGCTGATCCACCCCGGATAGACAACGGGCCGGTCCACCCCCTGTGGACCGGCCCGCCGAATCTCCCCGCGGCGACGGGTGTGAGCGAGCGATGAGGCAGTCCAGGCGCCTAGTAGTCCAGGCTCCCCACGTAGGTGTCGACGTAGGAAGGGGCGACCTTCACGCGCACCGACTTGGCCCACAGGATCATCTGCTGGACCGCATACGCGTCGTCGTCCTCGGCGTACACGAAGCCCTGCTGATCGAAGCCCAGCATCTGGTAGTAGGTGAACACGCCGTTGGCCATGGCGGCGGTGCCGTCGTAGCTGTAGCGCTTGGTGTCGGAGGCCAGGGCGATCACGCGGCCGGGGGCGTTCAGGGCCGTGCCGAAGGCGCCGATCTGGCAGGCGTCGAAGTTGAAGGCCATCTTCGTGCTGCCCACCCCGGCGAACATGCCGCCGAACCAGGAGTTGCTGACGTAGTAGAGGTCGGCGGAGATCATGTTGCCGCGCGAGCCGTGGCCCGAGTAGGCGAAGGCGATCTCGTTGCCGGCGATGGACAGGGACGCGAGATTGCCGACGGCGCTCTGGATGGCGGCCGCGGTGGCGGCGCCGTCCAGCAGGATCGTCACGGTGTAGCCCTGGCCCTGCAGGTAATTCCGCCAGTCGATGGCGTCGTCGTCGCAGTAGGTCAGGTCGTTGGCCGTGCCTTCGTAGTCGGAGATCCCGATCACCAGGGCGTACTTGCCGCCGGCCTTCTCCGAGGTGGGCGCGACGGTGAAGACGTCGTCGGCGGTCAGGGTGAACTGCTGCTGGACGGACAGGGGCCGGTCGTCGATGAATTCAGGGCGCTGGTAGATGCTGCCGTCGACCAGGGCGTCGTCGGCCGTGGTGGGGATGGTCGGGTTGTCGGAGCTGCAGCCGAAAAGGAAGGCCGCCATGAGCAGGCCGCTGATCAGGATGAGGTTTTTCATCGGGTCCTCCGGTGAGGCGAGTTCAAGGAAAGTCCCATGCCGCGAGTGTTTCCCCTCCACTCGTCATGCGCTGACGCCATCCTGAAAATGATTATCCGACAAAGACGGGCCCCGGCGGTAGCGAAATCCCCGCCGGGGCCGAAAGAAAATGCCCTATATCCTATAATTAAAGTAGGTTAACTGTTCCGTTTCATGAACGCCTCCATCAGGTCGATGGGGATGGGAAACAGCGTGGTGCTGTTGTTCTCCGAGGCCACCTCCACCAGAGCTTGCAGATAACGGAGCTGCAAGGCCATGGGATGCTGCTCGATGACCTGGGCGGCGTCGCTCAGCCGCTGGCTGGCCTGGAACTCGCCGTCGGCGTGGATGACCTTGGCCCGACGTTCGCGCTCGGCCTCGGCCTGCTTGGCCATGGCCCGCTTCATCTCCATGGGAAGGTCCACGTCCTTCATCTCGACGGTGACGACCTTGATGCCCCAGGGATCGGTGGCCTCGTCCAGGATCTCCTGGACCTGGGCGTTGAGCTTGTCCCGCTCCGACAGCAGTTCGTCGAGCTCGGCCTGGCCCACCACCGACCGCAGGGTGGTCTGGGCGAGCTGGCTGGTGGCGAAGTAGAAGTCCTCGACCTCGATCACGGCCTTGTCGGGCTCCACGACCCGGAAGTAGAGCACGGCGTTGACCTTGACCGAGACGTTGTCCCGCGTGATGACGTCCTGGGGCATGACGTCCATGGTGATCGTCCGCAGGCTGATCTTCACCATGCGTTCGATGAAGGGCACCAGGATGATCAGGCCCGGCCCGCGGTTGCCCACGAACCGGCCCAGACGGAACACGACGCCCCGTTCGTACTCGCGCAGGATGCGCAGGCTGTTGGCCAGGACGAACAGCACCAGGAAGATGAAGGTCGCCGGAAACACGAATGGCATGATCAGCTCCTTGTCATGGTTGGGATCCGGCGGGATCCGCCGGTTCGACCTGGACGATTCGCCCCTCGACCGAGACCACCCGCGCGATCGCATCGCGCGGCAGGGGCGAGCCGGACTCCGCGTGCCACACTTCCCCGTGGACGATGACCTTGCCCGTTCCCCCCGCGGTAATGGCCACGATCACCCGCCCGGTCTCCCCCACCAGGGCCTGCAGGCCCGTGGCCGGCGGCCGGCGCTGGGCGCGCACGGCGAGCCAGACGCACAGCAGGAAGAATCCGGCGAAGACCGCGACCGTGGGGATCATCACCTGCAGGCTGACCCGCGCCCAGGGTTCGGGCGAGTCGAACAGCATGAGGGAACCGAGCACCAGGGAGGCCACGCCTCCGATGGAAAGCGCGCCGTGGCTGGTCACCTTGACCTCCAGGATCAGCAGCACCGCCCCCAGCAGGATCAGCGCCGCCCCGCTGTAGTCCACCGGCAGCGCCTGGAAGGCGAACAGGGCCAGCAGCAGGCAGATGCCGCCGATGATGCCGGGGGCGAAGGCCCCGGGGTTGCTCAGCTCGAAGAACATCCCGTAGATGCCGAGCATCAGCAGGAAGTAGGCGACGTTGGGGTCGGCCAGGATCTTCAGCAGCTTCTGGCGGGCCCCGGGCGGCCTGGCCTCCAGGTCCGCCGGCTCCTCGGACAAGGTCACCGGCCCGCCCTCCATGGCGACCGTCCGGCCCCGGAGGCTGTCCAGCAGGGCGGGCAGGGTGGACGCCAGGAGGTCGATGACGCCCTGGCTGTGGGCGTCCTCGGCGGTCAGGTTCAGGGCCTCGGTGACGAAGAGCCGCGCCTGTTCGGCGTTGCGTCCTCGCTTCTCGGCGATCGACGCGATGTAGGCTGCGGCGTCGTTGGTCACCTTGTGGGCCATGGTGCTGTCCATGACGGAGCCCATCATCTGGACCGGGCTGGCTGACCCGATGTTGGTGCCGGGGGCCATGGCGGCGACGTGGGCGGCCACGGTCAGGAAGGCGCCCGCGCTGGCGGCCCGGCTGCCCGCCGGCCCCACCCAGACGACGACCGGGACGGGGGAGGCCATCTGGGCCTTGATGATGTCCCGCATGGAGGTGTCCAGGCCGCCGGGGGTGTCCAGCTGGATCAGGACGGCGCCGGCGCCGTCCACCGCGGCTTCCTCGATGCCCCGGGCGAGGTATTCGGCGGCGACGGGGGTGATGGGACCTTCCCACGTCAAGTGGACGATGGGGGGGGCGGCGACCGCCGCGAGGGCCGTGAGGGCCAGGATGATGGCCGAGGCTGCGACTTCGAGGGCCGCCGGGGTCCGGAGCAGGGGCCGGCGGGCCCGGTGACGGGCGATGATCCGGATTTTCATGGCCGGCTCCCTTGCGGTGGTGGGGGCGGCGATGTTCCCACGAGGATCTACCCGCGCAGTATACACCATATTCGCCCCGATACCATCCCCGCCTTGCCGTGTCCGGGGATAGACTTCCCCGGGGCAGGGGCTTATATTCGGCGGACCATGACCGCCATCTTCGCCAATCTGGGCCGTTCCGTCCTGCGGGCGCTGGCCAGCGCCGGCCGCGGCACCCTTTTGCTGCGTTCCATCCTGTTCCAGATCCCCTATGCCTGGCGGATGAGGCGGGAGGTCCTCGAACAGATGCACGTCGTCTCGGTGGGATCGATGCCCCTGGTCATCGTGACCTCCGTCTTCGTCGGCGCGGTCACCGCGGTTCAGGCGGTCTACCAGATGCAGGCCTACGTGCCCATGAAGTTCCTGGGCGTGGTCATCTCCAAGAGCGTGTTCATCGAGCTGGGCCCGGTGCTCATCGCCCTGGTGGTGGGCAGCCGGCTGTGCGCCAACTACGCGGCCGAACTCGGCACCATGAAGGTGACCGAACAGCTCGACGCCATGGCGATCATGGCCATCGATCCGGTGCGGTACCTGGGCATGCCCCGTTTCCTGGCGTCCGTCCTGATGATTCCGGTCGTCACGATCTTCGCCAACGCCGTCGCCGTCATGGGCGGCTACGTCGCATCCGTCCTGACCCTGGACGTGACCAGCAGCACCTTCATCGAGGGGCTGCGGATGTTCTTCAAGCTCAGCGACCTGATGGGCGGTTTGATCAAGTCCTTCATCTTCGGGGGCATCATCGCCATGAGCGGCTGCTTCTTCGGTTTCAACACCGAAGGCGGCGCCGAGGGCGTGGGCAAGGCCACCATGACCGCCGTGGTGGGCAGCTGCCTGAGCGTCCTGGTCGCCGATTACCTGCTGGCCATCATCCTTTTCCAGATCGTCTTCAAGGGGTAGGTTGCAGGGTGGAACGTTTGCAGAACCCATTCGCGGGCATGCCGCCCCTGCCGGACCAGCGGATCGCCGATCCGTCGGCCCACCGGGGGGTCGCCCTGCAGGGGGTGAGCAAACGGTTCGGGCCGAAGGTGGTGCTCGACGAGTGCGACCTGCTGATCCAAAAGGGCGAGACCCTGGTGATCATCGGCCGCAGCGGGGAGGGCAAGTCCGTCCTGCTGAAGCACATCGTCCGGCTGCTGGATCCTGACCGGGGCCACATCTGGATCGAGGGCCGGGAGGTCACGCGCCTGGGCCGGAAGCCGCTGATGGAACTGCGCAAGCAGTTCGGATTCCTGTTCCAGGGGGCGGCCCTGTTCGATTCGATGACCATCTGCAAGAACGTTGGGCTCATGCTCGAGGAGCACACGGACTGGACGGAGGACCGCATCCGCAGCCGGGCCTGCGAGTGCCTGGCCCAGGTGGGGCTGGAGGCGGCCGAGGACAAGCTGCCCAGCGAACTCAGCGGGGGCATGAAGAAACGCGCCGGGCTGGCCCGGGCCATCGTCATGAATCCCCAGTACATCCTCTACGACGAGCCGACGACGGGGCTGGACCCCATCACCAGCGACGCGATCAACGACCTGATCCTGAAGCTGCAGCACGAACTGGGCGTGACCAGCATCGTGGTGACCCACGACATGCAGAGCGCCTTCAAGATCGCCGACCGCATCGCCATGCTCAGTCGGGGCAAGGTCGTCTTCACGGGCACCGTCGAGGAGGTCCAGCGGACGGACCACCCCATGGTGCGCCAGTTCATCGAGGGCAGCGCCCGGGGACCCCTGGGCGCCTTCTGATCACCGCCGCGCCCCGGCGCGGCCTGCGGAAGCGGAAATCGGGGCATGAGTGGAATGAAACGCAGATTCTCCGAGGTCCAGGTGGGCGTCCTGACCATGGCGGCCATCGTGGTGCTCGTGGTCGGCATCCTCTGGTTCAAGAACATCGATCTGTCGCGGGGCATGACCCTCTATCTGGCGGACTTCCCCCAGGTCGAGGGGCTGCAGCCCGGCGATCGGGTCCAGGTCCGCGGCATCCGCATGGGAGAGGTCGGCGAGTTCGAGATGCTGCCCGACGCGGTGAGGGTCGAGCTGCTGCTCGACGCCTCGGTCGAGCTGCACGATGACGCGGTGGTGACCCTGGGCGAGAAGGGCATCGTGGGGGAGGTGGTCATCGAGGTATCGCCCGGGCAGGGCGCACCGGTGGGGGAAGGGCACGTCTTCCAGGGCCGGACCGCCGGGACCATCGCCGCCATGACCGACGCGGCGGGCGACGCCCTCGGCGAGATGCGCCTGTTGACCGGCAAGGTCACCGAGCTCGTCGATGAGATCAAGACCCAGGGCAAGGTGGTCGAGACCCTGGCCCAGGCCAACGAGACCCTGGCCAAGGTGGACGACATGGTGGAGCAGAACCACGGCGAGGTGCAGGTCATCCTGAACAACCTCGTCGCCGCCACCGAGGATCTCAAGGGCCTGCTGGCGTCAGGGACCATCGACAGCACCCTGAACCGGACATCGCTGACCATGGCCTCCGCCGACAGCATGCTGATCAGCCTGAACCGATCCGCGGTGCGTCTGGAACGGATCCTGACGAACCTGGAGGAGGGGCATGGGTCCGCCGGGATGCTGCTGAACGACCCGGCCCTCTACGCGCGCACCGATTCGACCCTGACCTCGGTCAAGCGGCTGCTGGACGAGATGCGCCGCAACCCCAAGAAGTATTTCAAGCTGAACGTGATGGATTTCTAGCCCGCGGGCAACCGCAACCACCCGGGAGGACGAGGATGAACCAGGATCCCAGGAAAGCCGCGATGATCAAGGCCATCAAGGACGCCGTGATGGTGGAGGTCAAGGGCCAGCAGCTGTACAGCCATGCCGCGACGACGGCCGAGGACCCCGCCGCCAAGGCCATGTTCGAGATGCTGGCGAAGGACGAGGACGACCACGTCCGCATCCTCATGAGCCAGTACAGGCACCTGGTGGAGGAGGGGAAGCTGAACCTGGACGACGTCCATCCGGCCGAGGTGGACCACGGTTCGCACGACGTCATCAACGACCAGTTCAAGAAGTCCGTCCAGCGCGGCAAGTTCGAGATGGCCGTGATCAGCATCGGCTGCGACCTCGAGAACAAGGCCATCGCCTATTACAAGGAGAACGCCGCCAGGACCGACGACCCGGACCTGAAGCAGCTCTTCACCTGGCTGGTGGAGTGGGAGGACGGCCATCTCGAGCAGCTGCTGGAACTGGAGAAGATCTACCAGGACGCCTACTGGGCGGACCAGGGGTTCTCCCCCATGTAGGCGGTCCGGGGATCCGTTCGGGTCCGTCCTCGCTCCGCGCCCGGCGGGCTCGCCCGCCCGAGATCCGTTCGGGTCCGTCCTCGCTCCGGCGGGACCGCCAGGGGACTTCACCCACGGCTCCCGGTTGTCATTTTCCCCCGATTGGCGCATATTCCCGGTTCCCGTGACCCCTTTCGGCACAGATGAACGAGGACGGACGATGGCCTACGACCCTTCGCAGATCGAACCCCGGTGGCAGAAGTACTGGGAAGAGAACAGCACCTTCGCGGCGCCCGACGGCGGCGACAGGCCCAAGTACTACGTGCTGGACATGTTCCCCTATCCCTCGGGAAACGGGCTCCACGTGGGGCATCCCGAAGGCTACACCGCGACGGACATCATCGCCCGCTACAAGCGGATGCGCGGATTCAACGTCCTGCATCCCATGGGCTGGGACAGCTTCGGCCTGCCGGCCGAAAACCACGCCATCAAGACGGGCACCCATCCCCGCGAGACGACCGTCCGGAACATCGCCAATTTCAAGCGCCAGCTGAAGATGCTGGGGTTCAGCTTCGACTGGGACCGCGAGGTCGCCACCAGCGACCCGGACTACTACCGCTGGACCCAGTGGATCTTCACCCTGCTGTACCGGCAGGGCCTGGCCTACGAGGCGGAGATGGCCGTGAACTGGTGCCCCGCCCTGGGCACGGTGCTGGCCAACGAGGAGGTCAAGGACGGCCTGAGCGAGGTGGGCGGACACCCGGTCGTCCGCAAGCCCATGAAGCAGTGGATGCTCAGGATCACCGCCTACGCCGAGCGCCTGCTGGAGGACCTGGACGACCTGGACTGGCCCGATTACATCAAGGACCTGCAGCGCAACTGGATCGGCCGCAGCGAGGGCGCCGACGTCGATTTCCCGGTCAAGGGCAGCGAGCGCAGGCTGCGCATCTTCACCACCCGCCCCGACACCATGTTCGGGGCCACGTACATGGTGCTCAGCCCGGAACATCCCTGGGTCCGGGAGTTGACCACCGCGGACCGCCGCGAGGCGGTGGCCGCCTACCGGGCCGAGGCGGCGGCCAAGAGCGACCGGGACCGCCAGATCGCCAAGGACAAGACGGGGGTGTTCACCGGCAGCTACGCGGTCAATCCGGCCACGGGGAAGGACATCCCCATCTGGATCGCCGACTACGTCATGATGGGCTACGGCACCGGCGCGATCATGGCCGTGCCCGGCCAGGACGAGCGCGACTGGGAATTCGCGGAGGTCTTCGATCTTCCCATCATCCGCACCGTGCAGCCGCCCGAGGACTTCGACGGGAAGGCGTTCACCGGTGACGGCCCCGCCATCAACAGCGGGTTCCTGGACGGTCTTTGGGTGGCCGAGGCCAAGGCCAGGATGACCGGGTGGCTGGAGGAGCGGGGCCTGGGAGAGCGCAAGGTCAACTACAAGCTGCGCGACTGGCTGTTCAGCCGGCAGCGCTACTGGGGCGAACCCTTCCCCCTGATCAAGCTGTCCGACGGCACCGTGCGGCTGCTGGAGGACGACGAGCTGCCCCTGACCCTGCCCGAGGTCGAGAAGTACGAGCCTGCGGGGACGGGCGAGGGGCCGCTGGCCACCGTCACCGACTGGGTGGAAGTGGACGATCCGGTGAGCGGTCTGCACGGGCGCCGGGAGACCAACACCATGCCCCAGTGGGCCGGCAGCTGCTGGTACTACCTGCGGTTCATCGACCCCCGCAACCGGGAGGCCGCCTGGGACCGGGACAAGGAGAAGTACTGGATGCCGGTCGACCTGTACCTGGGCGGCACCGAGCACGCGGTCCTGCACCTGATGTACGCCCGGTTCTGGCACAAGGTGCTGTTCGACCTGGGGCTGGTGTCCACGACCGAGCCCTTCCGGAAGCTGCGCAACCAGGGCATGATCCTGGGCGAGAACGGCGAGAAGATGAGCAAGAGCCGCGGCAACGTGGTCAACCCGGACGACGTGATCCGCGATCAGGGGGCCGACGCCCTGCGCCTGTACCTGATGTTCCTGGGCCCCCTCGAGCGCGACAAGCCCTGGAACACCCACGGCATCGAGGGGGTGCGGCGGTTCCTGGACCGCGTCTGGCGGCTCTACTTCGACGAGGAGGACGGCCTCGCCGCCCCGGTGCAGGACGTGCCTCCCACCGACGAGGCCCTGCGCATCCTGCACAGGACCATCGATGCGGTCACGACGATGACCGAGGACCTGCGGTTCAACACCGCCATCAGCCAGATGATGGTGTTCGTCAACGAGATGAATCAGCTCGAGGTCCGGCCGCGGTCGGTGCTGGAGGACTTCGCCAAGCTGCTGGGACCGTACGCCCCCCACCTGGCCGAGGAGATCTGGGCGAAGCTGGGGAACTCCGGCACCCTGGCCCACGCGCCCTGGCCCGAGGCGGATCCGCAGTACCTGGTCGCCGAACGGGTCACCGTGGTGGTCCAGGTCAACGGCAAGGTCCGCGATCAGCTGCAGGTCGCTCCCGACGCCGACCAGGAGACCGTCAAGGCGATGGCCCTGGAAAGTCCGAAGATCAGGCAGTGGACCGAGGGCAAGCAGATCACCAAGACGATCTACGTGCCCGGCAAGCTGGTCAGCGTGGTGGTGAAGTAGCGGCCCTGGTTGGTCAGGGCCTGGTCTTGCGGGTCTTGCCGGGCTTTGTCTTGCCCGATTTGGCCTTGCGCGGTTTGGCCTTGCCTGCCTCGGGCTTGGCCGCTCTCGCCCGCTTCGCCGGCGCCTTGCCAGGTTCAAGCTTGCCGGGGCCGGATTCGTCCCCCGCCCGCGTCAGCTTCATGGCCTTTCCCCCCACGTAGACCTTTTTCAGGTGCTCGATCATCGCGGCCGGCAGGTCGTCCGGCAGCTCGATGGTGGAGTGGTCGGGATGGATGCGGATCTGCCCGATGTAGCGGTTCTTCAGACCGGTTTCGTTGGTCACCGCCCCCACGATGTTGCGGACCTCCACGCCGTCCGTCGAACCGGCATCGATCCGGTAAAGGATCATGCCCCCGCCCGGCCGGTTCCGCGCGGGACCCCGGTCCCGGCCGCCGGGGCGTGGCGAGTCCCAGGGGACGTCGGCCAGGTCGCGGCTGTCCTTGGCCTGCAGGGGCCGGCCCTTCTGGGCCAGGCAGAGGGCGCCCGCGGCCAGCTGCAGGATGTCGATCTGCATGGCCTCCATCAGATCGAAGCTCAGGTCCTCGAAGAAGGCCTGGGGCTGCGCGGCCATCTGCTCGGCCAGCTCCTCCCTGAAGCGGTCGACCCGCTTGCGGGTCACCGCGTCGTGACTGGGCATGGCCATGCGCCGCAGGGGCTGACGGGTCACCCTCTCGATGGCGCTCAGCAGATGCCGCTCCCGCGGGCTGGCGAAGAGGATGGCCTTGCCGTAGCGGCCCACCCTCCCGGTGCGCCCGATGCGGTGGACGTAGGCCTCGCTGTCGCCGGGGATGTCGTAGTTGATCACCAGGGAGATGCGCTCGACGTCCAGGCCGCGAGCCGCCACGTCGGTGGCCACCACGATGTCGATGCCGCCGCTCTTGAGCCGCTTGATGGTGCGCTCGCGGGCGTCCTGGGTCATCTCCCCGTTGAGCGCGGCCACGTCGTAGCCCCGGGCGGCGAGCTTGCCTGCCAGCTCCCCGGTGGCCAGGCGGGTGCGCGCGAAGATGAGGATGCCGTCGTAGGACTCGGTTTCCAGGACCCTGATCAGGGCCTCGAACTTCGCCGCAGGGGGCACCACCAGGTACACCTGCTCGATGTTGTCCGCGGTCATGGTCTTGTTCTCGATGCGGATCTCGGCGGGATCCTTGAGGTGTTTGCGGGATATGCGCCGGATCTGGGGCGGCATCGTGGCCGAGAAGAGGGCCATCTGCCGGCCGGCCGGGGTCCGGTCCAGGATGGCGTCCACCGCCTCGAGGAATCCCATGCGCAGCATCTCGTCCGCCTCGTCCAGCACCACGCAGACGATGCCGTCCAGGCGGAGCGTGCCGCGATCCAGGTGATCCTGGATGCGTCCCGGAGTGCCCACGATCACCTGCGGACCGCGCCGCAGCTGGTTGAACTGGAAGGAGTACCGCTGGCCCCCGTAGATGGGCAGCACGTGGAAGCCCTTCAGATGACGGGCGTAGGCCTGGAAGGCCTCGGCCACCTGGATGGCCAGCTCCCGGGTGGGAGTCAGGACCAGGATCTGGGGGGCCTTGAGCTCCAGGTCCACGCGCGAGAGCAGCGGCAGGGCGAAGGCCGCGGTCTTGCCGGTCCCGGTCTGGGCCAGGCCCAGCACGTCGCGGCCGGCGAGCAGCGGGGGGATGCAGGCCGCCTGGATGGGCAGCGCGGATTCGTAGCCGAGTTCGGTGACGGCCTTGATCAGCGGAGCGGCCAGGTCCATTTCGCTGAAACCGAGGGGCGGGATGGTCATGCGGCGGCTCCGGACATTGGAGGGACGGCGAGCGCGGGGAGTTTTCCCTGTTGAGGAGAGGAATAATCCGATAATATGGGGTGAATCCGACTTTATCAAGCGACCGGAGGGATTTTGACGTTGAACCATCAAGACAAGGCGGAGCGGCTCACCTCGGTCGAGGAACGGCTCCGGGCCCGGATCGAGGAGCTCGAAGCCGCGCTGGCCCGGGCCCATGAGGGCGACACGCGGTACCGGGACCTCTTCGAGGCCTCCGCCGACGCCATCCTGGTCATCGACGGCGACCGCTTCGTCGATTGCAATCCCGCAACCGTCGCCATGCTGCGGTACGGGTCGAAGGAGGAGCTGCTCCAGACCCACCCCTCCGAACTCTCCCCCGAGTTCCAGGTGGACGGGCGCCGCTCCTTCGAGAAGGCCAACGAGATGATGAGGATCGCCTCGGAGCGGGGCAGCCACCGCTTCGAGTGGCTTCACCGCCGCGCCGACGGCGAGGTGTTCCCCGTGGAGGTGCTCCTGACGGCCGTGCCCTACGGGGACCGGACCATGCTCCACACCGTCTGGCGGGACATCACCGGCCGGAAGCAGCTGGAGGACGAGCTGCGCCAGGCCCAGAAGCTCGAGGCGGTGGGCAAGCTGGCGGGGGGCATCGCCCACGACTTCAACAATCTTCTGATGGCCATCAGCGGGAACGCGGAACTGCTGCAGGTCGAATGCGAGGCGGGCACCGAGAACGCGGAGATCATCGCCGAGATCCTGCACGCCTCCGAGCGGGCCGCTGCCCTCATCGAGCAGCTCCTGGCCTACAGCCGCAAGCAGATCCTCCAGCCGCGGGTGCTGGATCTTTGCGGCGTCTTCAAGGGCCTGAACCAGATGCTGGGGCGGCTGCTGGGCGAGGACGTCGCCATCGTCCTGCACCTGGATGCCGAGCCCCTCCCTGTCCTGGTGGACCCGAGCCAGATGGAGCAGGTGGTCATGAACCTGGCCACCAACGCCCGGGACGCCATGCCGGACGGGGGCACCCTCGTCTTCACCACGGGCAGGCTGGAGGTCCGGGAGGACGATCCCCATCCCCTGCTTTGCCCGGGGCGGTATGCGGTTCTCGGCGTCCAGGACACCGGGACGGGCATCCCGCCCGAGAACATTCGCCGGATCTTCGACCCCTTCTTCACGACCAAGGAGATGGGGCGCGGAACGGGCCTCGGGCTGTCGACCGTCTACGGCATCATCAAGCAGAGCGGAGGGGAGGTGACCGTGGAGAGTCGGCAGGGGGAGGGGACCGAATTCACGATCTTCCTGCCGTTGCACGAATCGGAGGAGGGGCCGGCCCCTGAAACAGAAGCCGCGCCGCCGGCCGACCTGCAGGGGCGGGAAACCATCCTGCTGGTGGAGGACGAGCCGACCCTGCTGCGCCTGGTGGAGAAGGTCCTGGTGGGCAAGGGCTACACCGTGCACACCGCGGCCAACGGGCGGGCCGCGCTGGAAGCCGTCGAGCAGGAAGGGCTCGAATTCGACCTGCTGGTGACGGACGTGATCATGCCCGAGCTGGGCGGGCCCGAGCTCGCCGCCTGCCTCACGGCCGTGCGGCCGGGGTTGCAGGTCCTGTACATCAGCGGGTACACCGACAGCGTGCTGCTGCAGCGGGGGCTGGTGGCGGGCGACGTGGATTTCGTGGCCAAGCCCTTCGGTCCGAAGGAATTCCTCTCCAAGGTGAGGGAGATCCTCGACCGGGGATGACCCTCAGTCGAGACTCAGCTTCAGGAGCTTCCTCGCCTTCATCTTCCAGTGGTAGCGGGGGTTGCGGCGCCAGCGGAGGAGGCGTCGCAGATCGCCGAGCTGGGCCTCGGCCTGGGCGTAGCCCCGGGCCCGGCAGGCTTCCCCGGCGCCGAAGTCGGCCCAGTGGAATTCGGTGACCTGGGGCCGGATCACGAAATCGGCCGTCCCGCACACGAACCGGTTCAGGCGCTGGCGGGCGATGGTGTTGCTGCGCAGGATCATGTCCAGCCCGGTGGAGAAGGTGGTCTCCTCGAAGGCGGGGATGTCCACCGCGATGACCACGTCCGCCCCGAGGTCGCGGCAGGCCTCGACCGGCACGCGGAAGGGCCCTCCGCCGTCGCAGATGATCATCCCGTCCCGGTAGATCGGGGGAAAGACCGCGGGGATGGCGCAGCTGGCGTAGATGCCCTCCACGAGGGACCCCTTGGTGTAGACCACGCTCCTGCCCGACACGAGGTCGAGGGCGACGGCGGCCAAAGGGATGGGCAGGTCCTCGAAGCTGATGGGCCCGAAGGCCTTTCCCAGCGGATTCAGGAGCTTTTCCCGTTCCTGGATCCAGGGGCGGGTCACGGTCTTGACCGCGATCATCTTGCGCTGCATGAAGTCGAAGATGCCGGACAGGCGGTGCTGGGGGGACTGGGCCTCGGACTCGTCCCTGGGGACGAAGGGAGCCCAGTAGTCCGCGAAGTCGGGATTGCTGACGTAGGTCTTCAGCTTGTCCCAGATCCAGGCGGGGTCCTGGTTCTGGGCGTAGAGCGCCCCCACGATGGAACCCATGCTGGTTCCGGCGACGATGTCGGCCTTGATGCCGGCTTCCTCGAGGACCTGGAGGACCCCGGCGTGGGCGAGGCCGCGCGCGCCGCCGCTGCCCAGGGCGATTCCGATTTTCAGAGGTCTGGCCATGGTCCACTCCGCTGTGGTCGAACGACCGGGGGAGACTAGCAGACCCCCCGCTCGCGGCCAACGAGTCTTTGACGGGGCCGGGCCCAGGGGTTAGCGTTTTCGCCTGAAGGGTCGGCCCCGACCGGGCCGCCCCACCCGAACCGGATGATCGAGGGGACCGCCATGACCGATTCCGCGCGCGCACCGCTTCCCGAATCCCCCTTCCTGCTGGAGCGCCTGATGCGTCTGGCCAGACGGGACGCCGAGCAGGCCGGGTTCGCTTCCGAGGAGGAATTCCGGGCCGACCTTCAGGGCCGGCTGGATGACGGCCTCCAGGAGCGCTACCTCGGTTCCCTCGAGAACAACCCCGTCGAGATGGCTCAGGAGCTCGCGTTCCAGGCCTACGAGTGCGAGGACGAGACCCAGGCCGTCGAACTGACGGAGAAGGCCCTCGAACTCGATCCCCGCTGCGTGGACGCGCTGACTCTCCAGGCCTTCCTGACGGCGCCGGGGGCGGGGGAGCTCATCGGTCTGCTGGAGCATGCGGCGACGGTGGCCGAGGAGGACCTGGGCGAGGAGTTCTTCGCCGAGTTCATGGGCGACTTCTGGCCCATGGTCGAGGCCCGGCCCTACATGCGGTGCATCAAGCAGCTGGCGGAGGTGCTGTGGAACGTGGGCCGCAGGCTGGACGCGGTCGCCCACTACGAGAACCTTCTGGACCTCGATCCCGCCGACCACATGGGCAACTGCGCCCTGCTGCTGGGCTATTACCTGAGCATGGGCGAGGTCCAGCGCTCCTGGGACCTGCTGGAGGACATCGACGACGAGGTCAGCGCCGTCCACAACTGGGCCTGGGTGCTGCTGTTCCTGCTGGTGGGAGACGAGGAAGGCGCCCGCCAGTCCCTCGACCACGCCCTGGACCAGAACCCCTACGTCGCCCCGCTGCTGATCGGAATGGGCACCGACGAGGAGTACGATCTGCCGGTCGCCATCAGGACCGGGACCGAGGACGAGGCGCACTACTGCCTGCAGGTCCTGGGCGAGGCCTGGTCCCGCGCGGAGGCTGCCCGCTGGTGGCTCTTCGACACCCTCGACGCCATGGGGCTGGTGCCGGGCGAGGACGAGGATGCCTCGGATTCCGCGGGAAAGAGCGCCCACTGACCCGTCTGCGGACGTTCCGCCGCTGCCGGCGCTCCCGGATCCGGGGGCGCCGGTTTTGATTTTTGAGCCCACTTCATGGTATCATAAGGAATCATGAACCACGCCGGGATCGCCCGGGACCGGCGTGCGCCTTCCTGTCGGATCGCAGCGGGGGAATCGACATTGCGCGACCTATCCGGTTTTTCCATCTCGCCGGGGCGGGTGTTCCCGGTCCTGGGCCTGCTCCTGGTCCTTTTCCCGTGCGGGGGCATCCTCGCCCAGCCGGACGCCGCGCCCCTGTCGGCGCGCCTGGAACGGGCTCTGTCCGATCCCGCGGCCCTGGGCCTGAAGTCGTCCGAGCCCCTGGTGGTCTGGGTCTTCTTCGAGGGCAGGGGGCTGGGCCCCGCCGCTCTCGAGGCGGCCCTGCAGGAGGCCGAGGCCGGCCTCGACGAGCGCACGGCCCGCCGCCGGGCCAAGGTCCTGCCTCCCGGCTCCAGGCTGGTGGACGCCGGGGATCTCCCGGTGAATCCTGAATTCCTGGCCCTGGTCGCCGATCAGGGCGGGGTCCTGCGCCGGCAGAGCCGCTGGCTGAACGCCGCCTCGTTCGCCGTTCCCGCCGG
Organism: Candidatus Krumholzibacteriia bacterium; assembly: GCA_050174015.1. GTDB lineage: Bacteria > Krumholzibacteriota > Krumholzibacteriia > LZORAL124-64-63 > LZORAL124-64-63 > JAHJTW01. The sequence goes on along the minus strand of JBFXKG010000032.1, from coordinate 23,405 downwards.
CCGCATCGAGGCGGTGCGGTCCCTGGATTGCGTTCAGCGCCTCGACCTGGTGGCGCGCCACCGGCGCGACCCGCTGCCCGAACCCGTGCCGGCGGAGGCCAAGAGCGGTCTGGGCGCCTCGGGCGCCCTGTGGACGAATGATTACGGCTTGAACCTCGACGCCATCGAGCAGATCAACGTCGCGCCGGTACACGAGATGGGTGTGACCGGCCGCGGCGTGGTGGTGGGCATGCTGGACACCGGTTTCCGGACGACCCACGAATCCCTGGATCAGATTCCCATCCTGGCTGCCTACGACTTCGTCAACGACGACCCGGTCGTCGACAACGAGGGGGACGATCCCACCTCGTCCATCAATCACGGCACCATGACGCTCTCGACGGTTGCCGGCTACCGTCTGGGCGGTCTGGTCGCGCCCGCTTACGAGGCGTCCGCCATCCTGGCCAAGACCGAGGACGTGTCCCAGGAGGTCCCCATCGAGGAGGACTTCTGGGTCGCGGGCCTGGAGTGGGCCGAAGCCGAGGGAGCGGACATCATCTCCTCGTCGCTGGGCTACATCGACTGGTACGTCTACGAGGACCTGGACGGCGACACCTGCGTGACCACCATCGCCGCCGATCTGGCGGTGGGCCGGGGCCTGCTCGTGGTCAACTCCGCCGGGAATGCCCGGGCCAGCCTGGGCCATCTGATCGCCCCCGCCGACGGGGACAGCGTGTTGACCGTGGGCGCGGTGGACGCCGCCGGGGACTACACCTTCTTCTCCTCGCCGGGACCGACGGCCGACGGCCGCATCAAACCCGACGTCATGGCCCTGGGCCTGAGCAATCCGGTGGCCAATCCCACCGACGACATCGCCTACGTCTACGCCTCGGGCACCTCGTTCAGCTGCCCCCTGATCTCCGGCGTCGCGGCGCTGATGCTCTCGCGCCTGCCCGACCTGACGCCCATGCAGGTCATCGAGGCGCTGCGCGCGACCGCCGACAATGCGGCGACCCCGGACAACGACTTCGGCTGGGGCGTCGTGGACGCACAGGCGGCCGTCGGTTACTACGGCCCGGTGTTCGACCACGTCCTCCTGGACGACACCGAGGACGTGGCCGGTCCCTATCAGGTGACGGCGATCATCACCGCCAGGACGGGCCTGGACGGCGCCACCGCGGGGCTGCGCTACCGCGTCGGCGGCGGGGCCTGGACCCTCGCCGCCCTGCTGCCCACCGGCAATCCCGACGAGTACTCCGCCATCATCCCGGGCCAGCCGCTCGGTTCGACGGTGGAATACTACCTGGAGGCGCAGGCCCTGGACGGCTTCACCGCGAGGTGCCCGGTCTACGCGCCGGACGATCCGGCGGTCTTCGAGGTGACCACCCTGGTCGAGGTGTCCCTGGACGCCGCTCCCGGCCTGCCGTGCCCGGAGATCGAACCCGTCACCTACGAGAGCCAGATCCACGTTCCGGCTGACCACGGGGGAACCGTGGTCGCGGTCGGCGTGGACATCGGCCTGACCCATCCGGACGCCGGCGAGGTCAGGATCGCCCTGCGCAGCCCCCAGGGGACCGTGGTGACCCTGCACGACCACACCCTGGCCGGCACGGCGAACCTGACCGGCAACTGGCCCCTGACCCTGACGGTGGACGGCCCCGGCGCCCTGTCCCTCTTCGCCGACGAGCCCAGCACCGGCCTGTGGACCCTGATCGTCTCCCACACGCAGGCGGGAGCCTCCTGCGTGCTGGACACCTGGGGCCTGGACTTCACCCTCAAGCACTTCGTGTCCGCCACCGGGAACGGGGCCCCCCGGGCGCCGGCCGTCCTCTATCCGAACATCCCCAATCCCTTCAATCCCCGCACGGTGCTGTCCTTCGCCCTGGAGTCGCCCGGCCACGCCCGCCTTTCCATTTTCGACCTGCGTGGTATGCTGGTGCGGAACCTGCTGGACCGTTCCCTGCCCGCCGGGCCGCACACCGTGACCTGGGACGGGCGCGACGGGTCCGGCCGCCAGGCGGGCAGCGGCGCCTACTTCTTCCGGCTCGAGGCCGGGGGCGGCGTGCTCGAGCGCAAGATGCTGCTCGTGCGCTGATCCGGTCACCGAGTCCCCTTCAGGATGGATCCACACCATGGCCAAGAGCGGCACCCGGTTCTTCTGCAAGGAATGCGGCCACGAGGAACTGCGCTGGCTGGGGCGGTGCCCCGGCTGCGGCGCCTGGAACACGTTCCAGGAAGTGAAGGTCGCGCCCGCCGGCGGCGGGAAGGGCACGCGGGGCTTCAAGACCCCGGCCGCAGCGCGGGGACCGGTGGGATTCGGCGGCCGGGATGCGGGGGTCTTCCCGGGTTCGGTGGGACCTGACGGGAAGCTGCGGCCGGTGCCCCTGGCCGAGATCGGTTCCGCCGAGCAGAGGCGCCTGCCCGTCGAACCGGCCGAGGTGGCGCGGGTCCTGGGCGGAGGGCTGGTCGAGGGCTCGGTGATCCTGCTGGGGGGCGAACCGGGCGTGGGCAAGTCCACCCTGCTGACGGGTCTGGCCCTGTGGTGGGCCGGACGGGGCGTGCGGGTGCTGTACGTGGCAGGTGAGGAATCCCCCGCCCAGATCCGGATGCGGGCCGAACGGCTGGGCTTCCGGCCCGGGGACGAGGACGGCTTCGCCATCCTGCCCGAGGTCCATCTCGAGAGCCTGATCGAGGCCCTGCAGAACGACCGGGCGGCCGCGGCCGCCGCGGCCGGCGAGGGCCCCGTCCCCCCTTGCATCGTCATCGCCGATTCGGTGCAGACCCTCCACAGCGAGAACGTCGACGCGTTTCCCGGCAGCCCCACCCAGATCCGCTACTGCGGAGGGGTGATGGCGGACTTCGCCCGCCGGTCGGGCAGCCCGGTGTTCCTGGTGGGTCACGTGACCAAGTCGGGCGATCTGGCGGGCCCCAAGCTGCTCGAGCACATGGTCGACACCGTCCTGTACTTCGAGGGCAGCGACGGCGGGGCCATCCGCATGGTCCGGGCGGTCAAGAACCGGTTCGGCACCACCGGCGAGCTGGCGGTCCTGGAGATGCGGGGGGAGGGCCTGGTTCCCGTGGACCAGGCCGGGGTGCTGTTCCTCGGCGGCCGGCGCGGGGTGGAGCCGGGTTCGGCCGTGTGCGCGGTGAAGAACGGTTCGCGCACCTTCCTGGTCGAGGTCCAGGCCCTGGTGTCGCCCTCGCGTTACGGAACACCCCAGCGGGTGGTGCAGGGGGTGGACAGCAAGCGGGTCGCCCTGCTGGCGGCCATCCTCGAGAAGCGGGCCGGCCTGGACCTGGCCGGCTGCGACATCTTCGTCAAGGTGGCCGGGGGCGGGCGGATCGATGATCCGGGCGCGGACCTCGCCATCATGGCCGCCCTGGCCTCGTCCCTGCGGGAGCGGCCCATTCCCGAGGGGGTGCTGGTGCTGGGCGAGGTCGGCCTGACGGGCGAGGTCCGGCCGGTCAGCGACCTGGAGACCCGCCTGCTGGAGGCGTCCCGGCACGGGTTCACCCGCGCGGTCATGGCCCAGCTTCCCGGGGCCAAGCCGCGGCGGAAGCTGAAGGGGATGGACGTCGCGGCGGTGGTCAGCGTCGAGGAGGCGGTGGCCCTGGCCATGCAGCCGGGGGCGCGGGCCGCCGGCGGGGAGCGCTGAGATGACCGAGACGATCCGGACGCCGATCCATCTGGTCCTGCTGGCCGGCGGCCGGGGGCTGAGGGCGGGTGGCGCGGGGGGCGGCCCGCCCAAGCAGTTCAGGCGGACGGGCCGGGGACTGCTTTACCGGGTCAGCCTCGATTCCCTGCTGAAGCTGGATCCCGATTCCGGATTCCGGGTGGCCCAGGTCGTGGTCACGGCCGGCGACCCGTGGCGGGAGACCGTCGCCGGGGACCTGACGGGTTGTCCCGTGCCCTGGGCCCTGGCGCCTGCGGGCCCGACCCGGACCGCATCGACCCTCAACGCCCTGGAGGTTCTCGCGAGGGGTGCCGACCTGGCCCGACCGGGGAAGGACGACCTGGTGGCGGTGCATGACACCGCCCGGCCCTTCGCCTCGGCGGAGCTCCTGGCCAGGCTGGCGACGGCCGCGATCCGGCAGGGCGGCGCGGTGCCCGGAATCCCGGTGGCCGACACGGTGGTGCGGGCCGGACCGGACGATGCGGGGGTGGCCTACCTGCCCCGGGAGGAGTTGCTGGCCGTCCAGACCCCGCAGGTCTTCCGCTGGGCGCCGTGCCTGGAAGCCCACCGGTGGGCGGCCGCCGCTGACCGGGACTTCACCGACGACGGGGGGCTGCTGGCCGCCCGGGGCCTGGCGCCGGCGGTGGTCGCCGGCGAGGAGGGGAACTGGAAGGTGACCACCGAGGCGGACTGGCTGCGGGCTCGGGACCTCCTGGAGACCTGACGCTGGGGCCGCCCGGGGGACGAAAAAACCGGCCCGGCAAGGCGCCGGGCCGGTTCGCTGTCGCAACCAGGCGGTAGCTAGTTGCCCATGTTGAACTTCACGCCGCCGCCGAGCCAGAGGGAGCTGAAGTCCTCGACGATGCGGTAGGCCGCCTCGGCGAAGAAGCTCATGCTCTCGCCGGGGAAGTCCAGGCCGCCGCCCAGGTCGAAGCCGATCTTGCTCTCGCTGTCGGACTCGTCGTAATGGTTGCCGAGGAAGTCGACGTAGGTGAAGTCCACGGACATGAAGTTCATGCCCAGACCGCCGAACAGGTAGGGCTTCATGTTGCCCTCGGTGGCGATGTCGTAGCGGGCGCGCAGGCCGAGGATGAAGTCCTTGACTTCCCAATCATCGCTTTCCTCGATGTTGGACTTCCAGTAGTCGGCGGTCAGTTCCAGGCCGAAGCTGGGGCTGAGCTCGCCGAGGCCGACCACGGCGCCGAACCCGATGGTGGCGTCCAGGTCCTCGGGCATGACGTAGGCGACGCGCGGGGCGAAGCTCATCAGGCCCAGGCCGGCGAAGGCGTTGCCGGCCATCATGGTGATGATTGCGATCACTGCGAGCGAGGCGAACTTCTTCATCGAGAAACCTCCATGTTGAGTGACATCCGAGTGAAGGGTGGATGGTCCGGAAAGGCTAGGTGACGCCCCACGGGATATCAACAAGGATTTTCAATTTATTGGACGATTTTTTCCGGTCTTCCGATCGACCCGCGGGGCAGGGCCAAAAACCCACCCGACCGGATCTGAATTTGTGCTATCATCCCTGCATCGTATCGCATACTGCGCGTTTGGCGACCGCAAGCCCAAGATATCCAAGGGGGATGATGATGCGCTGGCAATCCGGATTCCTGCTCGCCCTTGTTTCGACCTTGCTCCTTTCCCACGGTTGTTCCCAGGATGGGCCGACCCGGCCCGGGTCCGCCGGGGGAGGCGACTGGGAAGCGAACCTCTCCGCCCTGGGCAAGGCGGGGGATTCGCTGGTTCCCGGGCGTTACATCGTGGTCCTCGCGGGGGACGGCGTGGATGCCGCAGCCCAGGCCGCGGCGCTGGGCAGCGCCTACGGCATCGCCGTCGATCACGTCTTCGAGACGGCCCTGAAGGGCTTCGCCGGTCGCATCTCCGACGGGGTGGCCGAACGGCTGCGGGGCCTCCCCCAGGTGGCGAGCGTCGAGCCGGAGCGGAAGCTGGGCGCCCTGGCCCAGGTCCTCCCCACGGGCGCCGACCGCATCGAGGTGGACCTCAGCCCCATCGCCGCCATCGACGGCCAACCGACCCTGATCGACGTCGACGTCGCCATCCTCGACACGGGCCTGGACGCGACCCACCCCGACCTGAACGTGGTCGGGGGCGTCCGCATCCTGAACGGCATCGAGGATGCCGATTTCCGGGACGACTTCGGGCACGGAACCCACGTGGGCGGCATCGTCGCCGCGCGGGACGACGCCGGGGGCGTCGTGGGCGTGGCGCCCGGCGCCCGGTTGTGGGGCGTGAAGGTGCTCGACGGCTGGGGGGTGGGCCTGCTTTCCGACCTCATCGCGGGTGTGGACTGGGTCGCCGCCAGGGCCGGGACCATCGAAGTGGCCACCCTGTGCCTGGGCGGCACCGGGTACTCGCCCGCCCTGCACGCGGCCGTGCAGAACTGCGTGGGCGCCGGGGTGGTCATGATGGCCGCGGCCGGCAACGGCGCCCAGGACGTCTTCGGAGCCGACGGGGTGTTCGGCACCGGGGACGACGTCATCCCCGCCGACCTGCCCGACGTGGCCACGGTCACGGCCTTCTGCGATGCGGACGGGCGGCCGGGCGGGCTGGGGGGGACCACCCTCTTCGGACCGGACGATGCCTTCGCCGCGTTCTCCAACTTCGCCCGGGGCGTCCTGCCGGACAACCCGGTGCAGTCGCCCGGCGGAGCGGTCGATCTGCTGCTGCCGGGGGTCCAGGTCCGCTCCACGATTCCCGGCGGGGGCTATTATTCCGGCAGCGGGACCAGCGCCGCGGCCGCCCACGGGGCCGGCCTGGCCGCCCTCTTCATCGCCGAGCACGGCCGCGCGGCCGACGTCCACGGGGTCCGCGCCATCCGTCAGGCCCTGATCGACAATGCCGTGCCCCAGGATTCTCCCGCCGGACTGGCGGTCCTGAACGATCCGGATCCCCGCAAGGAACCCATCGGCTGGGCCATCCCCCAGGGACCCTTCCCCGATGTCGCGATCACCGCCTTCACCGGCCCTTCCTCGGTGTTCCAGGGCGAGACCTTCGCTGTGACCGCATCCATCGCCAACCTGGGCGCGGTGGACGTGGCGACGCCCTTCCAGGCGGCCATCACCGAGCAGGTGACGGGTCGCAGGCTGGTCCTGAGGACCATCGCCGCCCTGCCCGCCGGGATCGACCGTTCGGCGACCCTGACCTTCACCGTTCCCGACAGCCTGGCGCCGGGCTTCTACACCCTGGTCTGCGCCCACGACTTTCCCGATCCGGTCCCGGCCAACGACCGCCTGGAACTGGCCGTCGAGGTGAGGTCGAGCACGCCCCCGGGCGAGAACCTGGGAATCTACTTCGACACCGCGGCCTCCCTGACGCAGGTGGACGGGGTGGAACTGCTCGATCACGTCGCCGCGTACATCCTCTACAACGAGCCCACGCTGGTCTCGTTGCGCGGGTTCGAGTGCGGCATCGGCCTCGTCCTGCCCGCCGGCGGTTCGCAGATCAACACGACCCTGGGCGTCACCTACCCGATCCCGGCCACCGACATCGGCAACAAGAGCCCGGCGGAGGGGATCTACAACTTCATCACGGGTTTCGCCTTCCCGCTGTCCGCGACGGACCACACCGTCCTGGCGACCCTGGACATCCTCTTCCTGGAACCCACGGGCACGGCGCTGGATTTCTACCTGGGACCGTCGGATCCCGAATCCCCGCCGGCGGTGGGCCTGCCCACCCTGGTCAGGGAGGATTTCAGCGAGTACAAGGTCGCGTTGGCCACCGATCCGCTGCTTCCGGCCATGCAGATCAACGGCGGCCCGGTCCTGCCGGGGACCGTCAGCATCGACGCCGAACCCGACTCCCTGAACGCGCCCTGGGAACTGGTCCTGCCCGGCGGGTCCACCGGCTCGGGCAGCGGCGATCAGACCCTGACGGGCATGGCGCCCGGACCCTATACCCTGAACTGGTTGCCGGTGGAGGGGTGGACCGCACCCGGGCCCGAGACCCTGACCCTGGACCCCGCCGGGACCATCCATTTCGTCGGGACGTACACGGAGATCTCTTCCGACCAGGAGATCGGCCTGTTCTTCGACACGGCGGGCACCCTGGATACGGTCCAGGCCCGGTTCCTGGACCAGGTGCCCTTCTACATCCTCTACCTCAAGCCCGAGCTGGGGGCCTGCGGGGGGTTCGAGGCCGGATTCGACCTCGGCCGCCTGTCGGGGACCACCTTCAACACCTACATCTCGATGACGCTTCCGGTCCCGGGTCTCAACCTGGGCGTCAACGATCCGGCAAGGGGCGTGTACAATTTCATCGTCGGCTATCAGTCCCCGCTGCCGGTCTCCGGTGCGACCGTCCTGGCCACCCTCAACGCCCTCATCCTCGAGCAGGAGAACCTGACGGCCGATCTGCGGGGGTCGATCCCCTCCTCGGTGGACGGGGCGCCGGGCATCCTCACGCCGGACTTCCAGACCGTGGTTCCGGTGGGCATGCCCACCGCGCCGGGCGTCCGGGACCTCCTGTTCGACCTGGGCACCGGCGATCCGGCGCCTGCGGCCCCCGCCAATCTGATCGCCACCGGTTCCCTGGATTCCCCGGCGCGGGTGGTCCTCGACTGGAACAACAACACCGAACCCGATCTCGCAGGCTACAACGTGCACCGGTCCCTGACCGCGGGCGGCCCCTACGCCCGGATCAACACGGGGGGGCTGGTCGCGGCCAGCAGCTACCAGGACCTGGACGTGTCCCTCGGCGTGACCTACCACTACGTGGTGACGGCGGTGGATGACGGCGGCAACGAATCCCTCCCGAGCGCCGAGGCCCACGCCGTCCCCGGGGACAGCACGCCTCCGGCCGTTCCGGTCTTCACGCAGGCCGTCGCCGGGGACGGCGAGGTCGACCTCCACTGGACGGCCAACGGGGAGATCGATTTCGATCACTACAACCTGTACCGGGGAACGGTGAACGGGGGGCCCTACGGCCTGATCGCCTCGCCGGCCGCCGCCGGTCACCTGGACACCTCGGTGACCAACGGGACGACGTACTACTACGTGGTGCGTTCGGTGGATGCATGGGGCAACGAATCGGGCCAGAGCGCACCCATCGCGGCGACCCCGGCGGCCGGCCTGGCCGAGACCATGGGCATCTTCTTCGACGCCCAGGGGACGGTGACCGAGGTCGAGGCCGGGTTCCTCGACCACGTGGCGGGGTACGTCGTCTACGCCGATCCGAGCCTGCCGGTGGTCCGGGGCTTCGAGTGCGGCTTCGACGTGGCCACGGCCCTCAAGGGGGCCCAGCTCAACAGCTCCATCACCGCGTCCTATCCGGTTCCGGCGACCGACGTCGGCAACGTGGACCCCGCGAGCGGCACCTACAACTTCATCGCCGGATTCGGTGAGCCCCTGCCCACCGCCGGCGCGACGGTCCTGGCCGAACTGGACATCTTCTACCTGGACCAGGCGCCCCTGGAGTTCCGGTTCCGGCCCTCGGACCCCGAATCGCCTCCGGCCAACGGGTTGCCGGCGGTGATCCGCAACGACTACACGATCTACGAGGTGGCGATGGCGTCGGATCCCACCCTTCCGGCGATGGTGATCCTTCCGGAGGGGATGACCACGGGGACGATCACCGTGGATCCGGATCCCGACGCCCTCGAGGCTCCCTGGCAGCTCCTGGGGCCGGGCGGGTTGCAGACGGGCAACGGGGACGTGATCCTCCAGAACCAGACGCCGGGTTCCTATACCGTGACCTGGCTGCCGGTGGTCGGTTACGCCACCCCGCCACCGGAGACCCTCAGCCTGATGGGGGGGCAGACCATCGTTTTCGTCGGAACCTATGCGCCGGTTTCCGGATTCGACGAGATCGGCCTGTGGTTCGATCCCCAGGCCCTGACCGATTGCGCCGAGGTGAACTTCCTCGACCATCTGCCGGCCTACGTCCTCTACAGCAATCCCACCATCGCCTCGACCCGGGGATTCGAGTTCGGGTTCGATCTCTCGGGCGCGGGGATCTACAACTCGCCCATCTCGGTCACCTACCCGGCGCCGGCCACCGACGTCGGGACGGTGAACCAGGCGGCCGGGACCTACAACTACATCGTGGGCTTCGCCTACCCGATTCCCACCGCGGCGCACACCGTGATGGCCACCCTGGACATCTTCTACCTCGACATGGGCGTCGCCATCAGGGCGACCTCGCGAGGGTCCATCCCCACGTCCAATCCGATCACGGGGCTGCCGATGATCCTGAAGGAGGACTTCTCGCTGCTCGAGGCGGACATCCGGCCGCCGTTCGCGGATTTCGGACCGGCGGGGACCTGCGTCGGACCGTAGGGAGAGGAGCGGAGACCCTGGGAACCTCACCGCCGAACATCAGGGGCCCCGGCCGAGCCGGGGCCCCTTGCGCTCGTCTCCCGATCTTCGGATACTGAACAGGAGAAAAACACTCTCCTTCCCTGAGGTTCGCCATGCCTTCGCGTCTTGCCTCGACCGCTCTGCTCGTCCTGCTGGCCTGCCTGGCCCGGCCGGGGACGGGCCGGGCCCAGTTCGAGACCCTGCCCAGGCTGGGCCTGAGCGCCTCGCCGACCGCCTACGTCGACACCGTGGAAGTGGATCAGAGCAGGTCCTTCACCCTCTATGCCTGCGTGTTCGGACCGGAAGAAGGAGCGCCCATCGGCCACTCCCTGGTGACGGTGCCCTGGGTGATCCACCAGGTCTGCTGCGGGGCCTCCATCGACATCCTGAACGTCCAGTACAATCCGGAACTGACCCACGACGGCAGCCCCCTGTCGGGCGTCTGGAGCACGTCGGAGGAATGCCTCGACCGGGAGTCCCTCTGGCTGGCGACCCTCGAGGTCCGCCTCAACGCCCCCGAGGCCGGGGACTACCTGTGGGCCAGCGGCCCTGCCGGCGGGGTGGTCGAATGCGGGGGGACGACGCCCTGGTTCCAGGGACTGCCGGTGATGATCCAGGCGAGGGGCGAACTTGTCGCCGACGATGGCCGGTCCTTCGGGAGCATCAAGGCCATGTTCCGGTAGGATCGGCCGGGGGTCCGGCCTGCGGGAGCGGCCCGGGACCTGCGGTCCCGGGCCGCCGTGCGACAGGGGGATGGGCGTTACTTGACCAGGGTCACGATGCGCTGGAAGGTCGCTCCGCCCGCCGCCAGGTTGACGAGATAGGCGCCGCTGGGCTGCCTGACGCCGGCCTCGTCGGCGCCGTCCCAGACCGCTTCGCGGATGCTTCCCCCTGATTCGACGCCTTCGACCAGCGTCCGCACCCTGCGTCCCCGCAGGTCGAGGATTTCCAGGCGGACGGACACCGGTCCCTCGCCGTCCAGCTCGTAGGGGATCCGCACCGCCGGATTGAAGGGGTTGGGATAGCCCGGCAGCAACCGGTGGCCGGCCATGACGGCCGGAGGCGCCGGAGAGGCCAGGGCCGCCAGGCCGTCGTCGATGGCCGCCCGGATGGCCGCGTCGTCGTAGTTCCCCCGCCACAGGATGATCCCGTCCCCGCCGATGACGAACAGGTAGTCGTAGGGACAGTTGTAGTCGGTCAGGATGCCGTTGGCCCCGCCGAACATGAGGATCGGATAGCTCACCCCGCTGTTGGTGGCGAAGATGTTCACCTGGGTGGGGCCGCCGTCCCAGACGTCGATGGCCAGGGCCTGGAAGGGCTGATCCGAGTAGTCGTCGCTGATGGCCTCCGTACCGGGGCCCAGGTTGATGCAGGTGACTCAGCCGTAGCCGACGATGAACAGCATGACGACTTCGCCCCGGTGCTGGCTCAGGGTGTGGACCTCGCCGGTGCCGAATTCGGGCAGGGCGAAATAGGCGGCGGGGGTGCCGACATCCCCCGGGGCCGCCTGGCCGAGGGTGGCGGCGGCCAGGAAACCGGCGGCCATGGTCAACGGGAGCATTCGGCCTGGACGCATCGGAAGCACCTCCGGAAGGGCCGCGCGAGGTCCTGCGCGGATAAACAGGACAATGGGACTCTTTTTTAGCATAGGAAGGGGGCCGTCCTGCCGCAACGGGAGGGATCGCATTCGCTCCGCGGTAGTTCTTGGCCCGACGGCGGCCTGCGGTTATGATGCCCGGATCCTGAGCGGAGGGGGAGTCCATGCAGATCCACGATCATGGCAGCGAAACCTTGCGCCTCCTGCAGTTCCACCTGGGGGGCGACCGGAATTTCCACTACCTCATCGGCGATCCGCGCACCGGGGAGGCGGCCGCCGTCGATCCGGGGTTCGAGGCGGAGGCCTTCGCCGACCTCGCGGCCGCCCGGGGGCTGACCATCGGACGAATCCTGATCACCCACGGGCACGCCGACCACACCGGCGCGGCCGCCCGTCTGGCGGAACTGACCGGAGCCCGGATCCAGGCCGGGGATCCCGGCGCCGTCCCCGGCGCGATGCCCCTGGCGGACGACGAGCTGATCAAGGTGGGCTCGCTGATCGTCCGGGCGCTGGCCTCCCCGGGGCACGCTCCGGATCATTTCTGCTTCCTTGTCGCTGACGCCCTGATCACGGGCGATCTGCTGTTCTGCGGCAAGGTGGGCGGCACCGGCCCCTATTTTCCCGGTTCCAGCGCCGAGCAGGAGTACGAATCCCTGATGCGGATCCTCAAGCTGCCCCCCGCCACCCGGGTCTTTCCCGGACACGACTACTACGGGGGCGAGGGCGCCCGGCGCCATTCCACCATCGGCCACGAGCGGGATCACAACCCGTTCCTGACCGCCGGCAGCTTCGGGGCGTTCTGCAGCCTCAAGGAGAACTGGGCGGCCTACAAGAAGGAGCACGGGATCCGGTGAAAATCCTGCCCCGCCTCCCGGTGGTCGCCCGGTCGGCCGATCCCTGGCGGCTGATCCTCCTGAGCGTCCTTGCGGTCGTGCTTGCGGCGGCCGTCGTGTCGTTGCAGGCGGATCTCCACCTGGCTCCCGCGGCTGCGACCGGGGCGCTTGCCGGGATCCTGCTCCTGGCCTCGTGGCTGCAGGTAGTCCGCTTCCTGTTCCTGGACACCTGGGGCCTGCGCCTGTGGATCGCGGTCCACCTGGCATCCCTCCTGTTCGTCCTGCTGCTGGGCAAGGGGGGGATGATCGTTGCGATCACCTTCGCCGGGTTCTTCCTGGCCCCGCGCCGTTACCGACCCTGGCGCCTGCTGACCGCGCGCCGCCGGGCCATCGCCTTCGGCCTGGGCCTCCTGACGGCTGGCGCCCTGGCCCTGGCCGCCCGCTTCTGGGGCGAGGACACCGGCTCGTGGCCCATCGACCGGCTGCGCTACCTGGGCGGCTGGTCCCTGGGCGGCCTGATCATGTTCTGGCTGTGGTCGCTGTTCCATCTCGCCCTGCACATGCGGCTGCACTTCATGCGGCTGCGCCCCAAACTCGCCGTCAGCGCCGTCCTGATCGGCGTGATCCCCCTGTTGATGGTGGTCCTGCTGGGCTCCCTGATCTTCTACACGGGGCTGGGCGGCAGCCGCGCCGAGCGCGCGCGGGAGACGCTGGAGTCCTGGCGCCTGATGACAGCCGCGGGGACGGACCTGTCGGGCGCCCTCTTCGACACGACCTTCGTCTGGCCGGACCCACCCGCATCCACCCGGATCCCGGGCCGCATCCCCGCCCCCGCGGAGATGGCCGATCTGGTCCGGGTCATGAAGGGGTCCCAGTTGCCGGGAAGCGCCGACTCCACGGGAGCCGTGCGGGCGGCCGCCTCCGATTCCACCCACTGGTTCCTGCTGGACCGGAGCCTCTGGCTTATGCGCTGGCGGGGGCTGGACACCCCCGAGCCCCGGGTCGAGGCCTGGAAACTCGGGGTCACGCCCCTGAGGATGCTGTCGAGGATCCTCCGGGCGGGCATCGACTTCGGATCGGTCGACGCCCGCGCCAGCGACCAGGGGGTGGTCATCAGGCCGGTCGACGAGGAGGACGAGGCGGCCTTGCGCGGCATGCGCGTCAGCTACCGGGACGTCCCGTCGGATTCCCCGTTCTGGGACCGGTTCGTGTATTTCGGGGGCACCCTGTTCAGCTACCTGAAGATGGGCGAGGACGGGATCCGCGACGGCACGGTCTTCATCAACCTGAGGGCGGGATGGCCCGAGATGAAGGCCGACTTCTTCGAGGGGCAGACGAACCTGAACATCGCGGTGGCCGTGGTCCTGGCCGTCCTGGCCTTCTTCTTCCTCGTGCTCGAGATCTTCGCGGTCTTCTTCGGCGTCCGCATCAGCGAAGGGATCGTCGCCGCCGTCCACGCCCTGCACCGGGGGAACAAGGCCCTGGCCGCCGGCGACCTGCAGACCAACATCACCCTGCCCAACGAGGACGAGTTCGGCGACCTGGCCGCCAGCTTCAACGAGATGACCGCGGCCCTCCGGATGGGACGGGACATCGCCCTGGCCAACGACCGCCTCAAGCAGGAGATGGCGACGGCCCGCGCCATCCAGGAGAGGTTGCTGCCGCGCAGCGCTCCCTTGCTGGAAGGGTTCGAGGTGGCCGGGGCCAGCATCCCCAGCCGCGAGATCGGCGGGGACTACTACGACTTCATCGCCCAGGGCGACGATCTGGTGGGGATCGCCATCGGGGACGTCTCGGGCAAGGGCATGCCCGCCGCCCTGCTCATGTCGAACCTGCAGGCCAGCCTGCACGGCCAGGTCCTGCACCCGGGCAGCGTGTCCGGCGTGGTCCAGCGGATCAACGACCTGATGGTGAAGTCCACCGACCCCCACATGTTCGCCTCGTTCTTCTACGGCCTGCTCGACACCCGCACCGGTTCGTTCATCTGCACCAATGCGGGGCACAATCCGCCCCTGGTGCTGAGGGCCGACGGCCGGCTGGAGGAGCTGAAGACCGGCGGCCTGCTGCTGGGCATGCTCGGCGACCAGGTCTACCAGCAGGCCACCGTCCAGCTGGATCCCGGCGACGTGATCGTCATGTACACCGACGGCATCACCGAGGCCGTGGGACCGGCGGGCGGCGAGGAGGACCCCGATTCGCTGTTCGGCGAGGACGCCCTGATCGAGGTCCTGCGCCGCAACGGCCACCTGCCCGCCTCGGGCATCAAGGACGCCATCCTCGCTGCGGTGGCCGAACACACCGTGGGCCAGCCGCAATCGGACGACATCACCCTGGTGGTGATCCGGCGGCAGGGCTAGGCCGGGGAATCCAGCAGGGGTTCCGCGGCGAAGCGCCGGAGCGTGGGCAAAGGGCCGGGGGCCGCCAGGGCGCCGGCGTGGCCGGGACCGAGATCGAGATCCCAGACCAGGAGCCGGGACCCGTCGGGCAACCGGATGAGGAAGGGTTCGCCGTCTGCGCCGCCGGGATCGAGCGGCACGGTGAAGCCGTCCAGGGGATGGGTCAACCCGGCGCCGAGGGCCTTGACGACCGCCTCCTTCCTCGTCCAGATCCTGAAGAAGGCCTCCCGGGCCGCGGGCCCTTTCAGGCGATCCATCGCTGCGGTCTCCGCGGGCGCGAACATCCTGCGGGCGATCTCCCCGGTCCTCCCTTCCCGCCCGGTCCATTCCACGTCGATGCCCACGGGCCGGTCCGCGGCCACGGCGATCACCGCCAGGGATCCCGCATGGCTGACGTTGAAGTGGAGGAGGCGGGGAGCGCTCCCAGGTTCGAGGCCGGGCTTGCCGTGGGGGCCCTGGACGAAGGCGAGCGACCCCGGCGCGACGCCGAGGCCGTTCCCGAGCGCCAGGCGCAGGCAGGCCCGCCCGGCGGTGAAACGGCGGGCGTCCTCGGGGAAGACGAATCGGGAGGCCGCCTCGCGTTCGGCGGGGGTCAGGACGCCGACGAGCCGGTCATCGGCCGGATCGATCTTCCCGACGGGGCACAGCCACAGGCGGATCTCCCCCGGGGCCGGACCGGGGCCGGGGAGGAGGGGCAGCCAGGAATCGGCCCGGCCGGTCACCGCCGGGACCTCATGCGCCGTCCAGGTCGCGGGCGAGGGTGCGGGCGACCGCGGAGGCCACCTCGGCCGCGCTTTCCTGCACGAAGAAGTGGCCTCCGTCGAACATCGCGAAATCCACCGACCGGGTGGTCATTTGCCGCCAGGCCTGGTACTGGCGGTCGTCCAGGCGGTGATCCTGCCTGCCGCCGAATACGGTGACGGGGAAGTCCAGGGCCGGCCCCGGCTGGTAGGCGTAGGTCTCGAAGAGCTCGAGATCGGCCTGCAGGGGCGGCAGCAGCAGGGCCAGCAGGTCCGGCTCGGCCAGGATCTCCGCGGGGATGCCCGCGTAGCGGACCTGCATCTGGTGCACGAACTCGTCGGGCGGCAGGTGGTGGATGGGGGAATAGGGGTCGGGCAACTGGGGCCCCCGGGCGCCCGAAGCGAACAGGCGCAGGGGGGAGGGAAGCCCGCGGCCCGGCAGCAGCCGGCACCACTCGAAGGCGATCACGGCCCCGAGGCTGTGGCCGAACACCGCGAACGGGCGGTCCAGGAAGGGGGTCAGGCCCGAGCAAAGGCCGTCCAGCAGGGCGTCCATGCGGCGGATGGGGGGTTCGGTGAACCGGCTGCCCCGGCCGGGGAAGTTGACGGCGCAGACCTCCACGTCGGCGGGGAAGCGGTCCTGCCAGGCGCGATAGACGGCGCTGGTTCCGCCGGCGAACGGGAAGCAGAGGACGCGGGCCCGGGGAGCCGGCACGGCCTTCATGCGGGTGAGCCAGGGATTGGTCGCAGCAGACATCCGATGACCTCGGCAGGGGTTGATGATCCGGCCATGATAGCAGCATCCGCGGAAATGCCCAGCACCCATCGCACGCGGACCGCTCCAGGAGATTCCCGTTGGAAAGCACCCCGCGGCGGGGTATGCTCCGGGTTCGTCCGTGGTCCCCATCAAGCTAGGGAGACGTCCTCATGTTCGACTGGTACCGAGACTTCCACGCATCCCTGCCGGCCTGGCTCCAGGAATTCATGCCGGTGGTCATCCTGCTGGTCGTGGTGGCCTTCGTCTTCTACCGATTGCCTGCGGTGGACGTCGGCCACACCAAGGCCTACGTGCGGCGGAGGGTCCTGAACTGGTTGCCCCTGGGGCTGACCTACGCCCTGCTCTACATGGGCCGTTACAACCTGAAGGTCAGCCAGTACGCATTCGAGGAGATTCCCGGGCCGGGCGGCGGGCCGCTCATGGGCAACACCGGCTTCGGCATCGTCTTCATGGTGGGCACGATCATCTACGGGGTCTCCTTCCTGATCAACGGCCCCTTGACCGACCGGCTGGGCGGTCGCTTCTCCATGCTGACCGGGACCCTCGGCGCCATGGCCATGAACCTGATCATGGGCCTGTCGGCCCTGAGCCTGATGCACCAGGGACCGCTGTCGGGCTTCCTGGCCGCCAACTTCCTGGTCGTCTTCTCGGTGCTTTACGCGGTCAACATGTACTTCCAGAGCTTCGGCGCGGTGGCCATCGTGAAGGTGAACGCGCCCTGGTTCCACGTGCGCGAACGGGGGGTGTTCGGGGCCATTTTCGGCATCCTGATCTCCCTGGGCATCTACTTCGCCTTCGACATCGGCTACCTGGTCCTGGAGGGCATGGGGCTGGCCTGGGTGTTCCTGGTGCCCGCCATCCTGCTGGGCCTGTTCTGGATCATCGACTGGTTCGTCGTGCGCAACAGCCCGGCCGAGGCGGGCCTGGTGGACTTCAACACGGGCGACGCCACCAGCGGCGACACGAGCCCGCGCCTGGGGGCGGGCAAGGTCTTCAGGATGATGCTCACCAATCCCATCATCATGACCATCGCAGGGGTGGAGTTCTGCAGCGGGTTCCTGCGGCAGGCGATCATGCAGTGGTACCCCTCGTTCGCCAAGCAGACCGACGGGGTGCTGGGATTGCGCTCCGATTTCGTCTACGACAACTGGGGCCTGCTGCTGTGCATCGCCGGCATCCTGGGCGGGGTGTTCGCCGGCGCCATCAGCGACCACGTCTTCCAGTCCCGGCGCGGCCCGGTGGCCGGGTTCCTCTACGGGGTCATGCTGGCCGGCTCGATCGTTCTTACCTTCACCTACACCACGCCCATCGTGGGGTGGCTGGTCATCGTCATGTCCATGGCCGTCATCGGGGTCCACGGCATGCTGTCGGGCACCGCGAGCATGGACTTCGGAGGGGCGAAGAACGCCGGCATCGCCGTGGGCATCATCGACGGCTTCGTCTATCTCGGCACCGGACTGATGTCCCTGACCTACGCCATCGTCCTGCCCAGGGTGGATCTGGACGGGGCGGGACACATCGTGGGCGCCGCCACCGATCCGGCCAACTGGCGGGCGTGGCCCATCGCCATGATCCCGGTGGCGGCTGCGGGACTGTTCCTGGCTTCACGGCTGTGGAACGCCAAGCCCAAGCCGAAGCAAGCCTGAACCCGGCAGGTCGTACCATGCAAGCCTTCTTCCGGGCCGTCCTCGGGGCGGCCCTCTCCCTTGGCCTGATGGCCCCGGCGATGGGGGCCCCGGTCGCTCCGGGACCCGGTTCCGCCGCCCCGGAGTCCCCGGACGCCCCCGGATTCGTGGTGATCGACGGCGACACCCTCCAGCTGGCCGACCCGCTGGTGGTGGTCGGCTCCCGGGTGCCCGCCGCCCTGCCCGGCCTGCTGCGCGCGGTGGGCGTGCTCGGCGAGGACGACCTCGGCCGGTCACCGGGCTTGTCCCCGTCCGAATGGCTGCAGGCCGTTCCCGGGGTCGTGTCCGGCCGGCGCCAGCCCCACGGGGTCCAGTCCGACCTGAGCATCCGCGGCTCCACCTTCGAACAGGTCCAGGTGCTGATGGACGGTTACGACCTCGGCGACGCCCAGACCGGCCACCACCTGCTCGACCTGCCGATCTCGGGCCAGGATGTCGCCCGCATGGAGGTCCTGCCCGGCCACGGTTCGGCTCTCTACGGTTCCGGCGCCTTCGGGGGGACGGTCAACGTCGTCACCCGCGCCCCCGCCGAAGCGACGGGTGGGACGGCCTTCGTGCGGGGCGGATCCCTGGCGACCTGGGGGCTGGGGTCGGCGTTCGACTGGCGCCCCGCCGCAGCGACGGGGATCAGGGTCAGCGCCGAAGCCGGCGGCACCGACGGCTACCAGGTCCCTCAGGCCGACGGCGGGGAAGCCTGGGGCGGCAACGACGCCCGCAGCCGCTTCCTGACGGGCCGCGTGGTCCACGACGGGTCGGGAGGGAGGACCGACGTCTTCGCGGGCCTCGCCGACCGCAGGTTCGGCGCCCTGGACTTCTACGCGCCCTATCCGTCCTGGGAGGAGACCCGGACCCTCTTTTTGGGCGTCCGCCACAACCGCTCCCTGTCCCGCCGGGTGGCGGTCGAGCCCCGCCTGTACCTGCGCCGGCACACCGACCGGTTCGTCCTGTTGCGCAGCGACCCCGACGTCTTCACCAACGACCACCTGACCCGCCGCACCGGCCTGGAGCTGCGCACCCTGGTGGACCTGGGGCGGCGCCATGCGGCGGCCGTCTCCCTCGAAAGCGCGTACGAGGATATCGACAGCCGGGGCCTGCGCGCAGGGGTCTGGCAGGACGCCCTGGGCAGCCACGTCCGCCGGCGCCTGTCGGTCGCCCTGGAGGTCGACCGGCACGGGGAACCGGTGCGCTGGCAGCTGGGCGGCCGCATCGACGGCCGCGAGGGCTTCCTGCCCCGCTATTCGGGGACGGCGGCAGCGGCCGTGGACCTCACCGGGCGGCTCGCGGTCAGGGGAAGCCTGGGCAGCATGTTCCGGGTGCCCACCTTCACCGAGCTCTACTACGTCTCGCCCGCCAACCTGGGCAATCCGGACCTGCGTCCCGAGAAGGGCTGGTCCTGGGAAGGTGGGTTCGACCTGCGCGGGGACGCCTGGTCGATCCGCGCCGGCTACTTCGAGCGGTACGAGCGCGACCTCATCGAATGGGCGCGTCCGCGGGAATGGACCACCGAAGAGGTCCCGCCCTGGCAGGTGCTCAACGTCGCCGAGGCCACGGTGCGGGGGGTGGAGACCGGCTGGGACTGGACCGCGGCGCGGGGGCATGCGGTGGGCCTGGGGTGGACCTGGCTCGAGAAGGAGTCGGCCATGTCCTCGTCCTTCGAGGGGAAGTACGCCCTGCTCGCCCCCCGGCAGGTGGTGACGGGCCGGGGCTACCTGGTGCTCTCACCGAGCCTGGGCGCCGGCCTGACGGCCCGCTACCTGGAGCACACCGGGGGGCCCGATCCCTTCCGGCACGCCTTCGTCCTGGACGGTACGGCCCGGTGGGAATTTTCCGCGGGCAAATCGGCACGGCTCACCGTCCTGAACCTGCTGGATCGCAGTTACCAGGAGGTGCCGGGGGTCTTCATGGCGGGGACGACGATCCTGGTAGAGATTGCTGTAAGTTATTAGATCAAAGATGTTTGGTTGATAACAAATATTTCCGATCATTTTCAACGAATCTGTTATGATGGGAGAGTTCGCTTCGGAGGGGGTCCGAAGCAGCCCGCCGAGCACCCCGCCCGACATCGATGCGCCCGGAACCCTCCGCCACCCCGACAGAGGAGGGAGTCATGAGAGTCCTCACGCCGCTTCTTTCCGTCCTGCTCCTGTTCACCCTCGCGGTCCCCGCCTTCGGCGGGACGTCCGTCGAGGACAAGGCCATCATCGGACCCTACTGCTTCCAGATGGACCGGTTCGCCGACACCTGGCAATGGCGGGTCGATTCCCAGAAGGACGGGTACTTCCAGGTCACGGGGTACGACCGGTTCTTCGGGGACGCGCCCATGACCGGGGGAGGTTACAAGACGGGCAACCTGCTGCACCTGACGGTGGCGGCCACGGACTGGAGCCGCGGCTGGCGCTGCGTCCACGCCGTCGAAATCGACCTGACGACGTTCACCGGGGTCTCCGACTTCACCTGGTACGACGAGACCGGAATGCCCACGACCTACACCTACACCGACGAGCCCTTCCACCAGGTCCCCTGCACGAACGAGGTGGACGCGGCCCTGCCCCCTTCGCGGCCCCTGGCCGCGGATGAGGTCAGGGTTCCCGCCGACCCGGCCCAGGTGGGGATCATGAGCCTGACCGGCTGGCACGATTTCAAGCTCGATTCCTACACCGACACCTGGCACCTGTTCTTCCAGGATCTGGGAAGCGGCGTCCACCAGGTGACGGGCTACGACACAGTGTACGCCGGATCGGCCATGTACGGGGGCGGCATGCAGGTGGGGACCATGCTCTACCTGACCGTCCGCGAATCGGAGGCCGCCTCAGGCAGCCGGTGCCTCCATGGGATGGCACTGGACCTGACCACGATGACGGGAACTTCGACCTTCATCTG
Source organism: Candidatus Krumholzibacteriia bacterium (assembly GCA_050174015.1). Classification (GTDB taxonomy): domain Bacteria; phylum Krumholzibacteriota; class Krumholzibacteriia; order LZORAL124-64-63; family LZORAL124-64-63; genus JAHJTW01. The sequence goes on along the minus strand of JBFXKG010000032.1, from coordinate 2,526 downwards.
GAAGGACTACCAGGAGGCCCCCTTCGTCGCCCACTGGCAGCTTCCCTTCCACGAGGTGGTCCCGGCGGCGGAGGGGAAGGGGACCGACCAGCCAGCCTCCCTGCCCGGCTACGTCCCCCCCTCCCGCGATGAAGTTCCTGTGGCCGTGGACGAGGAGGCGCTGAAGAGCATCCTCGGGAGCGAGTTCTGCTTCAAGATGGACGCCTACGCGGACCTGTGGCGCTGGAAGGTGGATCAGGTGGCCGGCGGGTACTTCCAGGTCACCGGCAGGAACGCCAGCATCTCCGGCGAGGCCATGGACGGCGGCGGCTGGCGGCAGGGCAACATGGTGTACCTCGCCGTCCAGACGGCGCGGCCGTCCTCCGGCCAGCGGGCCCTGTGGGCGGTCGCCTTCGACCTGGCGGCGGGCACCGGCACGGCCGATGGAACCTGGACCAACGTCGATGGGGCTTACCCTTACCCTTACTTCGACGAGCCCTTCCATCGGGTCATCTGCTCCGAGGCTGCGGGTAGCGGGGAGGGGATCGCTTCGGGGATGCCGCCGGTGGAGAAGGAGGAATCGGCGGATGCGCGCCCGCTCGGCCTGGATGTGGTCGCTTCGCCCAACCCCTTCAACCCGCTGACCAAGGTGGCCTTCACCCTGCCGGTGGCCGCCAGGGCCCAGGTCGTGGTCTATGACGCGGCGGGGCGCCAGGTCCGCGTCCTGGCGGACGATCTGTTCCCGGCGGGGACCAGCGAGATCGCCTGGACCGGGCGGGATGACGCGGGCCGCGCGGCGGCCAGCGGCGTCTACTTCGCCGTGGTCAGGGCGGGGGACCTGCGGGAGAGCGTCCGCCTGCTGCTGTTGAAGTGATCCGTCTGTCTTTTCGGTAATTTTTTCACCGGTCGCCAAGCCCAGGAGGCTTGGCGACCGGCTCCTGTTCCGGGAGAGGATGGTTCGGGGCAATTCCCGCACCATATGGGTGGTTGTCTATCCATCCCATTCCGCAGGGGGGGGAGTGGGGTCGGGGATCCTCAGGGACCTCAGCTGAACTTTATGTATCTGTATGATTCATAAGGATTTTGCTCGTTGAAAACATCCCTCGAATAGGGTATGCTCAAAGGTGCGCAATCCTATGTCGCTGATTTTTTCCCTCAATTGACGGGAAGTCGCCAAGGAATACGGATTTTCCTGACGAACCATCAAATGGGCATCATCGGAGGGTTGTTATCCCATGTCCTGATCCTGCGGAACCAGATCTGCGGAGGGTCCGGCTGTTCGGTCACGTTCCAGGCCTACAGCGGGCTGGATGCTCAGCATGAGGTCTGGAGCGTGTGGTCGGGGGCCTATCGGTTCAAGGTCTGTATGCAGCCCTGAAGACCGGGGGGCGTGATTCAGGCCCCCCTGAAGGAGTCGCGATGAGGTTCTGGAATGTGATGGTTGCCGGCATGATCCTGGCGGCGGGGCCGGTCACGGCCGCCGGCGGTGCGACCTGGAGGGTCGAGCGGGACGGGAGCGGCGATTTCACGACGTTGCAGCCGGCCTTGGATGTCTGCGCGGCGGGGGACACGGTCCTGATCGGTCCGGGGGAATACCCGGAGATGACGCCGCAGTACCTGCCGAATGCTGGCGGGTGGCTCGATGTTTCCGGGTTGGTGAAGGATCCCGATCTGACCCTTATCGGGTCCGGTCCCGACGAAACCATCGTTGGCCCGACAGCATACGCCGGGAGGGAAAGCAAGGTGATCGCCTTCGATCTGACGGGGGACCTGCGGATCGAGAACCTGACATTGAGGAATTCGGGAGATGGGGTTTGGCTGGATTATGGCCGGTTGTTCGTGGATGGGTGCAATTTTCTTGGCAATGAGATCGGAATAATTTGGGACTCCTCTGGAGAGGGAGGAGGTGTCTGGAACTCCCATTTCCAATCCAGCATATTGTTTAATCATGGAATTATGTTGCTAGGAATAGGAACAGGTATCGTAATCGAGGGATGCACCTTGGAGGTGAGTTCCCTTTGGTTCCAAGGGGTGAATGATGTGGTTGTCCGGGATTGCGAATTGTATGATGGCACCCTGGGAGCCCAATTGCAGGGTGGGGCGAAGGTGGAATTTTATGGGTGTCAGATTTTGGACAAGTCGGGAACAGGAATCGGCCTGGCACAAAGCAACTGTGTAGCCATTGTCAGGGATTGTCAGGTTTCTGGAGGCATCAAGGGGGTGTCCGCGAACGCCGGGTGTGTGTTCGACATTGCGAATTCGACCATCCAGGGAGGGAGTGACAGTGTTGTCTATTTGGGTGGCAGCGGGGCCGCCAATTTTAAGTACTGCCATTTGTTGAAGGGAACGAGCACATATGCGGTGAGATGTTTCCAGGCTGATTCCGAAGACCGGGTCATTCATGACTTCCGCGGCAACTTCTGGGGGACGACCAACCCTGATCAGATTGCGGAATGGATCTGGGACCGGCACGATGACCCGGTCTGGGCGAATGCCGAGGTCCTCTACACCCCCTTCGCCACCGGGGACACCGATCTGGTGATCGCC
>JBFXKG010000031.1:0-48121 GCA_050174015.1 Candidatus Krumholzibacteriia bacterium | reverse complement strand
GCTCTTCCGATCTTCCTCGTAGAGGCGGGAGTAGACCACCAGCCCGATGACCCCGCTGCGGTCCTCGAAGTGGGCCCGCGCATAGACCCGCTTGTTCTTGTCCCGGTGCTTGGTGTGGGAGGTGATGACGCCCATCAGGTCCACCCAGGTTCCCTCGCCGCGCAGGTGGGCCGCGGCGGTGGTGCCGGTGGGCAGGGAATCCACGAGCTCGCGGTACTCGTGGAACGGGTGCCCGGACAGGAAGAAGCCCACGGCCCGGCGCTCGTGGCTCAGCTCCACCAGGGGGTCGAAGGGATCGCATTCCAGCAGGGCGGGCTTCAGGAGATCCGCGGCCGGCCCGGCCCCGAACAGGGAGACCTGGCCCCCCGCGCGGTCGCGGGCCGCCTTCTGGCCGAAGGCCAGCGCCCGGTCCAGGTTGGCCAGGAGCCGGCGCCGGTGGCCGGGGAAGCCGTCCATCGCCCCGGCGTGGATGAGGCTCTCGAGCACCTTGCGGTTGACCTTCTGCAGATCGACGTGTTCGACCAGGTCGAACAGGTCGGTGAAGGGGCGCCCGAGCCCGGCGTGAGCGGCCGCGACGGCCTCGATGGCGGAGGAGCCGACCCCCTTGACCGCGCCCAGCCCGAAGACCACGTCCCCGTCCCTGACCGTGAACTCGCTGCGGGGCTTGTTGATGTCGGGGGGGAGGATGCGCAGGCCCAGCGCCTTGACCTCGTCGATGAGCTGGGTGATGCGTTCGGCCTTGCGCATCTCGGTGGTCATGGTGGCAGCCATGAACTCCGCCGGATGGTGGGCCTTCAGCCAGGCGGTCTGGATGGAGAGCAGGGCGTAGGCGGCCGAGTGGCTCTTGTTGAAGCCGTACTGGGCGAAGAACTCCATCTCCTCGTAGGTTTCCCGGGCCAGGCGCTGGTCGAACCCCTTCTCCCCGGCCCCGGCGAGGAACTTGACCTTCATCTCCTCCATCATCTTCTGGTTCTTCTTGCCCATGGCCTTGCGCAGGGTGTCCGCCTCGCCCATGGTGAAACCGCCCATGGCCGAGGCGATCTGCATGACCTGCTCCTGGTAGAGGATCACCCCGTAGGTGTCCTTCAGGATGGGCTCCAGGACCGGGTGCCTGAACTCCACCCTCCTGCGGCCGTGCTTGCACTCGACGTAGACCTTGTCCATCTCGGCCCCCAGGGGGCCGGGCCGGTAGAGGGCGCAGATGGCGGTGATGTCGTCCCAGCAGGTGGGGGCCATCTTGCGCACCAGCTCCTGCATGCCGCTGCTCTCGAGCTGGAACACGCCGACGGTCCGTCCCTCCTGCAGCAGCTTGAACGTCCCCTCGTCGTCCGTGGGGATCTCCGAGGCGGTCATCCGGTTCCCGGTGGATTCGGCGATGAGGTTCAGGGCCTTGTCGATCACCGTCAGCGTCCGCAGGCCCAGGAAGTCCATCTTCAACAGGCCCAGGGCCTCGCTCATCTTCATGTCGAACTGGACGGTGATGTCGCCCTTGGTCGACTTGTAGAGGGGGGCGTGCTCGATGAGCGGGCTGGGGGTGATCAGGACGCCCGCGGCGTGGATGCCGGTGTTGCGGTTGAGCCCTTCGAGCACCAGGGCGTTGCGCAGCAGCATGGCGTGGGCCTCGGACTCCCGGGCCACCTCCTTGAGCCCCGGCGCCTCGTCGAGGGCCTTTTGGAGGGTGATGCCCACCTCCTCGGGAACCAGCGCGCTGATCCGGTTGCTGTCGGCGAAGGGGAACTCCAGGACCCGGGCGACGTCCTTGAGCACGGCCTTGGCGGCCATCGTCCCGAAGGTGATGATCTGGGAGACGTTCTCGCGGCCGTACTTCTCGGCGACGTACTCGATGATGCGGCCGCGCTTCTCGAAGCAGAAGTCGACGTCGATGTCCGGCATGGAGATGCGTTCGGGGTTGAGGAAGCGTTCGAACAGCAGCTGGTGGCGGATGGGATCGATGTCGGTGATCCCGATGCTGTAGCAGACCAGGCTGCCCGCAGCCGAGCCGCGGCCCGGGCCCACCGGGATGTCCAGCTTGCGCGCGGCGTCGATGAAGTCCCAGACGATCAGGAAGTAGCCCGCGAACTCCATCTGCCTGATGACGCCGAGCTCGTATTCCAGACGCTCGTTCAGCTCGGCGGTGACGGCGCCGAATCGCCGGACCAGTCCCTCCCGCGCCAGGTGGGCCAGGTAGTCGTCGGGGCCCGCGAAGCCCTCGGGGATGGGGAACGACGGCAACAGGAGCTTGCCCATCTCCATCTCGAAATCGACCATGTCGGCGACCCGCAGGGTGTTTTCGACCGCTTCGGGCCAGTCCTGGAACAGCTGGAGCATCTCCCTGGTGGACTTGAAGTAGACCTCGGGCGTGTTGCTGCGCCAGCGGCCCGGGTCGTTGAGGGTCTTGCCGGTCTGGATGGCCAGCAGGATGTCGTGGGCCTCGTGGTGCTCCCGGTCCAGGAAGTGGCAGTCGTTGGTCGCGATGATGGGCACGCCGGTCTGGCGGCTGACCTCGGGCATCAGCTGCCGGATGCGGGCCTCCTCCTCGATCCCGTGATTCTGGATTTCCAGGAAATAGTTGTCCCGGCCGAGGATGTCCCGGTAGGCCGCCGCCGCTTCGACCGCGGCCTTCACGTTGCCCTGGCGCAGGTGCCAGTTGGGTTCGCCGCTCATGCAGGCGGTCAGCCCGATGAGGCCCTCGCTGTGCCGGGCCAGCAGTTCGCGATCGATGCGGGGGCGATAGTAGAACCCCTCCAGGAAGCCCTGCGAGGCCAGCCGGGTGAGGTTCCGGTAACCGGTTGCATTGCGGGCCAGCAGCACCATGTGGAAGCTGCGGTTGCCCACCTTGTCGGGATTCCGGTTGAACCGATCCCTGGTGACGTAGGCCTCCATCCCGATGATGGGCTTGACCCCGCGCTTGCGGCACTGGAGATAGAAATCCACCGCCCCGAACATGTTCCCGTGGTCGGTGAGGGCCAGGGCGGGCTGGCCGTAGTCCGCCGCCCGCTGGGCCATGGCGTCGCACCTCATGGCCCCGTCCAGCAGGGAATAGTGCGAATGGTTGTGCAGATGCACGAAGGTATCAGGCAAAGACATTGCAGTCATTTATTTTAGATCGCCCATGGCCGGGGTTGAACAGGTCGCGGGAAAGGCTCCGGAACTCCGACAGGATAGCAATCCCCGGCGGGGGAGACAACCCGCATCCTATTCCATGCAGGTGAAAAGGATGATGCGGGAGCCGGCATTCCCCGCCTGGTCCTCGACCCGGACCTCGAGCCGGTGAGGGCCCGGGGCCGTATCGTCGGGAAGCTCGACCAGGAAGCGGTCCCGGGGGAGGTCCGGTTCGACCACCAGCGGACGTCCATCGAGGATCGCGGTCAGGGACTCGACCCGGATCCCGGACCCCGGATCCTCCAGGGCCACCGCGAAGACTTCCCAGCGCGGCGGAGTGATCCCCGGCGCCGTGCCGGGCGGCCCGGGCCGGACCTCGAGGCCCCCTGCCCCATCGCCGCCCGCACCGATGAAGGGACCCGTACCGTCGAATCCCACCGCGTAGGTCCCCGACCGGGAGAAGGAGAAGACGGCGAGCGAATCCCCGGGCATCCTGCGGTACAGCTCGCCGGCCGGGGACCATCGCCCGTCCCCGAGGCGGTACATTCCCGCCCGGGAGTCCCCGAACTCCTCCCGCCACCCCTGCCCCGCCGGCACCCCGATCGCGGCGGTCGCGGGCCAGAAGGCCGTCAGGTACTCGACCCCGGGTCCGGCCAGTTCGAGTCCCTGCCGGGCTGCCGCCGCCAGCGCCGCGGCATCAGGGTTCCAGGCGCGGCCCAGGACGTAGCAGGGTTCGCTGACGGGATCCCCCCTCCCCGGAGTGAATTCCAGGACGTCCCAGCCCCCGGGGGCGCCGCAGCTGTCGAAGAACGGGTTGGGGAGGCACGCGTCCTCCTGGCCGGCCCCGGAGCCGCCGACCTCCCGCCGCCAGGATCCGGCCGCCGGCTCGGCGCCGGTCTCCCCCGGCTCCTCCACGAGCAGGGGAACCACGACCTGCGCGGAGTTTCCCGCGTGATCCGAGGCCGAGACTTCCAGGAGATGCAGGCCGGGCTGCAGGCCCTCCCCCGCGGATCCCAGGTGCCAGGGTCCGCCGGCGCGGCCGGGGAGGGTCACGCCCGGGCGCCGGAATAGCCACCGTTCGCGGACCCCGTTCGCCTCGTACCATTCCAGGCGCGAGATGCTGTTGTCGGTGAAGGCGTAGGCGGTGTTGACGCACTGGTAGACGGGCCGCCCGTCCAGCTCGACCTCCATGGACCAGGGTTCCAGCCTGTGGGCCCTGACGTCGGCCTGGTCGACCATGCCAGCGGTGAAGGCCACCGGACCGCTGAGGCGCAGGGTGTCCAGGGTTCCGGCCAGCCCCCCCTGGGGCCCCGCGAGGAACCAGCTGCCCTGGTCGCCCATGATCCTGGCGGTCGGAGAGACCGGGATGGCGCGCAGGGTGCGGATCACCGGCGGGTGCCCGTCCTCGACGGCGAATCCGTGTTCGAGGGGATTGAGGGGGCGCTGGGCCGCATCCCTCACCTCGAAGTGCAGATGGGGACCAGAGGTGCCGCTCTGGCCGCTCAGGGCGAGCGCGTCCCCGGCCTTCACGCGGACCTCCCCCGGCTGGAAGGAGAATTCGGCCCGGTACCGGCCCGAGGCGGCCTGCGCGTCCCTCACCATCTTCTGCAGGACGTCGTTGAAGCGTTCGAGGTGGGCGTAGACGTAGGTGGCGCCGTCGTCGGCCTGCAGGTAGAGGGCCCGGCCGTAGGCGGTCGGCGTGCAGCGCAGCCGCACGATGGATCCGTCCCGGACCGCACGCACGACGTACCCGGTGCGGGATTCGGTCTTCAGGTCGATTCCGGCATGATACCGGCCCGGCCGGTACTCCATGAAGTTGCTGGTCAGGTAGCGGGTGCCCAGGTCCAGGGGCCACAGGGGAGGCGCCCCGTCCCCGGGATCGGCGGCGGGGGCGGCGCCGCAGGAACAGGCCAGGACCATGGACAGCAGGGCGGTGGGAAGGGAATCGAACAGCTTCATGCGCATCCTTGCGGGCTTGAGTCCGCATCCAAGTTAGGTTTCAAGCCGGGTGGCGACAAGGCCGATCCCTTCTGATAGGATGGGTCCCGGACGGATCCCTCCCTACCCCCAGCCGGACCGCCCGGACTCGGGCGGATTCATGGAGGAACCCATGAACGACGCTTCCGGTCACTGGATCGACGATCAGGCCTCGGTGCCTGCCATACAAGGCCGCAGCTTCCTCCTGGACACCAACGTCCTGCTCCACGACGCAGGCAGCCTTTCCGCCTTCGAGGACCACAACCTGGTCCTGACGGTCGACGTGCTCGAGGAGCTCGACCGCTTCAAGCGGGGCAACGACGAGAAGGCCAGGAACGCCAGGCGGGTCATCCGCACCATCGATTCCCTGCGGGACGGCCGTCCCCTGAGCCAGGGCGTCGATCTGCCCGAGGGCGGCAAGCTGTACATCCTGGTCAAGTCCTTCACCGAATACCTGCCCCGGGGCATGGACCATTCGGTGCCCGACAACCGCATCCTGGCCGCCGCCTGCGCCATGGTCAAGGCCGGGGTCGACGTCACCTTCGTCACCAAGGACATCAACGCCCGCGTGAAGGCCGACGCCCTCGGGGTCAGGGCCGAGGACTTCCTCAACACCAAGATCAACTTCGACGAACTCTACTCCGGGTGGAGCGAGCACGAGGTGGACGACGAGCGGATCGACGGCTTCTACAAGGGATCCCCCTGCAAGCTGGACGCCGAACTCCATCCCAACGAGGGCATCCTCCTGAAGGCCGCCGGCAACCCCAAGCACACCGCCCGCGGCATCTACCGCGCCGAGAGCGGGTACGTCGAGCCCCTCAAGCACGGGGACAGCCGCCCGTGGGGTCTGACGGCCCGCAATCTGCAGCAGCAGTTCGCCTTCGAAATGCTGATGCGGGACGACATCCAGCTGGTGACCATGCTCGGCCAGGCGGGAACGGGCAAGACCCTGCTCGCCCTGGCGGTGGGCCTGCAGCAGGTGGCGGAGGAGAAGCGCTACCGCCGGATCATGGTGTCCCGGCCCATCATGCCCCTGGGCAAGGACATCGGCTACCTGCCCGGCAGCAAGGAGGAGAAGCTGTCGAGCTGGATGGAACCGGTCTCGGACAACCTCCAGTTCCTGGTCGATCCCAAGCTCGAACAGAGCTTCGACAAGGTCCAGTACCTGTACGACACGGGGGTGGTCGAGGTGGAGGCCGTGACCTACATCCGCGGCCGGAGCCTGCCCAAGCTGTTCATCATCATCGACGAGGCGCAGAACCTGACCCCCCACGAGGTCAAGACGGTCGTCAGCCGGGCGGGGGAAGGCGCGAAGGTCATCCTGACCGGGGACGCCTATCAGATCGACAACCCGTACCTGGACGCCTCGTCCAACGGGCTGGTCTACTGCATCGAGCGGTTCAAGGACCAGCCCCTGCACGGCCACATCACCCTGGCCAAGAGCGAGCGCAGCGAACTGGCGAGCCTAGCGGCCGCCCTCCTCTGAGCCGGCCTGCTCCCGTTCGGAGAACGCCTGCCTGAGCTGGCCCAGCAGGCAGGCGTTCGCGCGCTTGACCGCCCGGGCCAGGTACTCGTCCACCAGTTCCTGGTCCTGGCGGGCCGTCGGGGCGAGGAACTTCCGCCCCTCGTATTCCCCCAGACAGGCCTCCTGCCACACGATCTCCCCGTCATCCCCCCTCAGGGTCATGCGGATCTCGGCCTCGCCCCGCATCGAAGCCGGCATGGGGATGGCGGCCATGGCGACCAGCCCCAGCAGGGCGGCCCGCTTGGCGCGCCCGGAGGCGTCCTCCCCCAGGGCCATGCCGATGCCCGCCCCCACCGTTCCGGCGAGGAGGTAGCTGGTCGGGGACCGCTCGAGCCGGCAGCCCAGGGACAGCAGGTCCACGGACAGGACGTAATCGGCCTGCCCCCGGAAGGGCACCAGTTCCACCAGATGGGTCTGATCGAGATCCTGGGCCAGGGCCTCGCCGTAGGTCTCGGTGGCCGGCCGGGCCCACGATTCGTCCTTGGGGAAGGTGATGCCGAAGAAATGGCCCTGCCCGGTCCGCTGCTCGACGGGGCGCATGTCGGTCACCTGATCGATGTAGAGGGCGGGCGTGTCGGCGATCCCCTGGCTGAAATCGATCACCTCGGCCGGGTAGTCGAGGACGATCTTCGGGCCCGAACACCCGGCCACCGCGAGGGCGGCCCCCAGGACGGCGATCAGGATGAACTGCGCCGGGATGCGCCCGGCCGGGGTCGTCCGCTGGGCCATCGCCCACTCCTTGGTTGAAGGTTCCACTGGTCCCACCGACGCATCAATCTAGGGCGCCGCCACGCGGAGTTCCAGCCCCACGGCCAAACCCAGGAGCTCGGCCGCGCTGGCGCCGGTGACGGCGATCTCCACCGTGTCGCCGCTTCCCCAGTACCAGAAGGGGCCACGGCCCGCAGCGGCGGCGAAGTTGGGGAAGGGGCCCGGCACGGACCGGCCGCCCACCAGGAGGGCCGCCCCGCCACCCAGGGCGGCGCCCTCCACCCCCTCCCGGCCGAGGTCGGTCACCGCGTTGCCGAACCGGTCGATCCAGCGGATCCGGGGTCCGGTCACGCCTGGGACGCAGGACAGGGCGCCCAGGTCGGCGGGAGCGCCCGGCGATCCGAGCTGATCCAGGGGCGCCCCCGCCACGAGGTGGGCGGCCGCCGGCGCGAAGACGTCCCGGCCGTGGAAGGTGCCGGACACCCGGCCATGCGCCGGATGGCCGCGGTACAGGGGTCCGTCCAGGCGGACCACCTCGAGATCGGGCTCGTCGCCGAGGAAGGCCAGCAGCCCGTTCCCCGGCCCCACGAAGTGGCTCCCACCCGCCGCGCAGGCGACGGCGGGACGGTCGGACCCCACGCCGGGATCGACCACCGCCAGGTGGACCGTTCCGGACGGCCAGCAACGACGGACGCGGTTCAGGAACCAGGCGGCCGCCGCGACGTCCCCCCGGGGCAGGTCGTGCCCCAGATCGATGAGCGCGGGCGGAACGTCCAGATCGGGATACCGCGCCCACTGCGTGAAGAGGGCGCCCTTCACCTCGGCGAGCCAGGGATCCGCCCAGCCGAAATCGGTCAGCAGGGTGACCAGCCGAGGGGATCCCATCACGAGGCCCCTCCCGGCGTCTCGCCCGGGTCCGCGACCCGGCCGAACCGCCACACGACCAGCGCCACCAGGACCGCACCCCCGCCGAGGGAGATCCAGGGAGAGACCCCGAAACCCGCGGGCAGGTAACCCGCCAGGGCGGCCACGGCCGCCACCGTCACCGCGTAGGGCAGCTGGGTGCGCACGTGATCCACGTGGTCCGATCCCGAGGCCAGCGAGGACATGATGGTCGTGTCGGAGATGGGCGAGCAGTGGTCGCCGAACACGGCCCCGGCCAGGACCGCGCTGACTGAAGCCAGGTGGATGGTGGCCGCCGTCCCTGCGGCGATCCCGGCGGCGACCGGAAGCTGGGCGCCCATGGGATAGACCAGGGGCATGAGGATGGCCATGGTGCCCCAGCTCGTCCCCGTGGCGAAGCTCACCGCCGCGGCGAGCAGGAACACCACCACCGGCAGCAAGCGGGCCGACAGCACCTGGCTGCTCACGTGGACGAGGAAACCGGCGGTGTCCAGCCCCTCGCAGACGGCGCTCAGGGACCAGGCGAGGATCAGGATCACCACCGCGATCAGCATGGCCCGGGCGCCGTCGATGAACCCCTCCATGGCCTCGCTGAGGGTCAGCCGGCGCGATCCGACGGTCATCCCCACCGCCAGGGTCGCCCCGATCAGGGCGGACCACATCAGCACGGCGAAGCTGTCCGCGTTGTTCAGGATCTCGCGCAGGGACGGTCCGGCGATCCCCTGGGCGGCGGCCGCTTGCCGCCCCCCGAAGTAGATCCCGAGCGCCGTCGTCGCGATGACCGCCAGGATCGGCACTCCGGCCAGCCAGGGATGCGCCGCCTCGCGCCCGCTTTCGCCGACCTCGCCGGGCAGCTCGCTCGCGGGACTGGCGCCCGGACGCAGGACCAGCCCCTGGTGCAGGGCCCGGCGCTCGGCCTTCAGCATGGGACCGTAGTCCCGGCCCGTCGCCGAGATCAGGTAGACGAAGAAGATGGTCAGCAAGGGGTAGAAGCTGAAGGGTATGGACTGCAGGAAGAAGGTGTAGGCGGCCCCGCCGTGATCCAGCTGGGCCATGGCGTCCTGGATGAGTCCCACCTCGAACCCCACCCAGGTCGAGATCACCGCCACCGTGGCCACGGGCGCCGCGGTGCTGTCGACCAGCCAGGCCAGCTTCTCGCGGGAGATCTTCAGGCGGTCGGTGAGCGGCCGCATGGTCGAGCCCACCAGCAGGGTGTTGGCGTAGTCGTCGAAGAAGATCACCGTGCCCATCACGGCCGTGGCCGTCATGCCGCCCCGGCGGCCTCCCACCTTGTGCCGCAGGGCGTGGACGATGCCCGCGGTGGCCCCGCCGCGGGACAGGACCCCGACCATCCCCCCCAGGGTGGTCGAGAACAGGACGATGCTGGCGTGGGAGCCGTCCGCCAGGGCCCCGACCAGGTACCGGTCGCCGACGCGGAGGAAGGCCGTGAAGGGGTTTCCCTCGAGGATGGCCGCGCCCACCCAGATGCCCAGGACCAGGGCGACCAGCACCTGCCGGGTGACCAGGGCCAGGGTGATGGCCAGGACCGGAGGAACGACCGAGAGCCAGCCCGCGCCGGGCGCCGACGAGTCCTCGGCGCCGGCGGATTGCCCCAGGACCGGCGCGACCGCCAGGGCCAGGAGGATCAGGAAGGCCGCCGGGACGATCCTGCGCCGCTCCTTCATGGGACGGCCCTCCGGCGCAGGATCCCGAGAATCTGGTCATGGAGTCGGGGTGCCGCGGCCAGGATGCCGGCGCTGGGGACGGGAGCCTCCCCGCCGGCGGCGTCGGTGACCAGGACTCCGCATTCCCGGGCGATCAGGGTGCCGGCGGCGGTGTCCCAGGGCCTCAGGCGGAACTCCCAGTAGCCGTCGAGCTTGCCGGCGGCGACGTGGCAGAGATCGATCGCCGCGCTGCCGCCGCGCCGCACCCCGTGGCAGGGCGCCTTGAGGAAGTCGGCGACCAGGGTCGTGTTGCGGTCCACCAGATCGTCGCGCACGTAGGGGAACCCCGTGGCGAGCAGGGCGGCATCCAGCGCGACGGGGATGCGCCGGGGCAGTTCCCGTTCCAGGCCGTGCCGCGGCCTGATCAGCCGCGCCCCCAGCCCCCGGCCGGCCAGGTAGCACTCGTCCAGGTACGGTGCATAGACGGCGCCGAGAACTAGGCCGTGCTCGTCGACGCAGCCGGCCGACACGCAGAAGAAGGGATACCCGTGGGCGAAGTTGGTGGTTCCGTCGAGTGGGTCCACGTACCAGATCCGGCCGGTGTCGCCGGCGGCCGCTCCCGATTCCTCGGCCTCCACCGCATCGCCGGGAAATTCCCCGGCCAGGCCCGCCAGGACGAACTCCTCGCAGCGGTGGTCGGTCTCGGTGACGAACTCGGTGCCCTGCTTCCGCTCGAGGGTGTGGGCCAGGTCCAGGCCTTCGAGCAGCAGGTCGCCCGCGGGGAGGATCAGCCGGCGCAGGGTCGCAAGTTCCGGGGATGATGCTGTCGGGGCCACGATCCACTCCACGGGGATTCAGGGGGAACGGCATGAGGAACGGGGGCCTCCGCCCCCGGGGGCCATGATAGGCCACCCGGACCCGGGGGACAACGCCAATCCCGCCGCGGCGGATTAGGCGGTTGACAACCCGCAGGGCTGGGCTAGCTTGTTCCCCAACACGGCCGCGGCCGGGAAAGGGATACCATGAAGGAAAGAATCATCGAGGTCCTGGACGAGATCCGTCCCGCCCTGCAGAACGACGGCGGGGACATCGAATTCATCGACTTCAACGACGGGGTCGTCGTCGTCCGCCTGGTGGGCGCCTGCGGCAACTGCCCCATGAGCATGATGACCCTCAAGCAGGGCATCGAATCGCGCCTGAAGGCCCGCATCCCCGAAGTCCTCGCGGTCGAGCAGATCTGACGTGGCCGAGTACCGGGGCGTCGATTTCTACCGCCTGGGCGACGGCCTGAGCGACGAGGAACGCGGGGTCCGCGCGACCGTCCGCCGTTTCGTCGACCGGAGCTTCCTGCCCGTGGTCAGGGAGCACTTCGCGGCCGGCACCTTCCCCCTGGACATCATCCCCGAACTCGGATCCCTGGGCCTGCTGGGACCCGCCGTCGAGGGGCCCGGCTGCCCGGGCCTGAGCTACACCGTCTACGGCCTGATCTGCGAGGAGCTGGAGCGCGGCGACAGCGGCCTGCGCAGCTTCGCCTCGGTCCAGGGCAGCCTGGTGATGTGGCCCATCGCGACCTACGGGTCGGACGAGCAGAAGCGGCGCTGGCTGCCCGAGCTCGCCGCCGGCCGCAGGATCGGCTGCTTCGGCCTGACCGAAGCCGACCACGGGTCCGATCCCGGCGGCATGGAGACCACCGCCGTCCCCGACGGGGACGGCTGGATCCTGCACGGCAGCAAGCTGTGGATCACCAATGCGACCCTGGCCGACGTGGCCGTGGTCTGGGCCCGGGGACCCGAGGGCGTGATGGGTTTCCTGGTCGAGCGGGGCACGCCCGGATTCTCCGCCAACCCCATCCACGGCAAGTGGAGCCTGCAGGCCAGCGACACCGGGGAACTGGCGTTCGACGAGGTCAGGCTGCCCGGCAGCGCCCGCCTGCCCGGCGCCCGGGGCCTGCGCGCTCCCCTGGCCTGCCTGAACGAGGCGCGTTACGGCATCGCCTGGGGCGCCGTGGGCGCGGCCGCCGACTGCTACCAGACCGCACTGGACTACGCCCTGGCCCGCCGGCAGTTCGACCGGCCCCTGGCCTCGTTCCAGCTGGTGCAGCAGAAGCTGGTGGGGATGCTGACGGAGATCACCAAGGCCCAGGCCCTGTGCCTGCAGCTGGGCCGCCTGAAGGACCGCGGCATCAACGAGGTGCCCCTGGTCAGCCTGGCCAAGCGGAACAACGTGGCCATGGCCCTGGACTGCGCCCGCACGGCGCGGGACGTCCTCGGCGCGGCAGGCATCACCGACGAGTTCTCCCCCGGCCGGCACCTGGCCAACCTCGAATCGGTCAAGACCTACGAGGGCACCCACGACATCCACACCCTGATCGTGGGCGCGGAGATCACCGGGATCCCGTCCTTCCGCTGACCCGCCCCGCGGGATGTCAAAGTTGCTTCGGGGCCGCCTTGCCCTTGAAGGCGAGCATCAGGAGGATCCCCGACGCGACGCCGACCAGCCAGGTCACCGCCAGCAGGGCCGCCCGGGGCATGGCGATGGTGGCGAAGAGGAACTTCGTTTCCACCGTGGCGGTGTTCTGGAGGACGACCACGCCGCTCAGGACCACCAGGACCAGCGCAGCATAAAGCTTCCAGCGGGACATCGCGACCTCCTCAACGGCTTGTCCTGTATACGTTCAAGCCTTTCACGTTCACGAATTCCATCAACCCGAACCGGCCCAGCTCACGCCCCAGGCCGCTCATCTTCACGCCCCCGAAGGGCATCCGGGGATCGCTCTTGACGATGGAGTTGACGAAGGCGGTGCCGCATTCCAGGCGCCGGGCGAGGCGCTCCCCGCGCTCGAGGTCCCCGGTCCAGACGCTGCCCCCCAGCCCGAACTCCGAATCGTTGGCCAGGCGGATCGCCTCCTCCTCGCCGGGGACCACGATGACCGGGGCCACCGGCCCGAACACCTCCTCCCGGACGATGCGCATCTCCGCGGTGGCGCCGGTCACGACCGTGGGTTCGAAGAAGCAGCCGGGGCCCGGCACCGGCCGGCCGCCCGTCAGGACCCTGCCCCCCCTGTCGAGGGCGTCCTGGAGCTGGGCCTGCAGGGCGTCCCGTTCGGCGCGGTTGACCATGGATCCCACCTGGGTCGACGGATCGAGGGGATCCCCCACCTTCAAGGCCTTCATCCCCGCCGCGAACCTCGCCGCGAACTCGTCCGCCACCTCTGCCACCACGATGAACCGCTTGGCGGCGATGCAGCTCTGGCCGGTGCAGAGCATCCGGCCGGTGACCGCGCCCCGGGCGGCCAGGTCCAGGTCGGCATCCTCCAGGACGATGAAGGGGTCGCTGCCCCCCAGTTCCAGGACGACCTTCTTGAGCCCGGCGGCGGCCATCTCCGCCACCTTGACGCCGACCGCGGTCGATCCGGTGAGAGAGACGCCCCGGACCTCGGGGCGGGCCAGCATCCCCGCGACCTGGGCGTGCCCGGCGACCACGGTCCGGAAGACGCCGTCCGGAAAGCCCGCCTCGGCGAACAATTCGGCGATGGCCAGCCCGCAGCCGGTCACGTTGCTCGCGTGCTTGAGGATGGTGGCGTTCCCGGCGGCCAGGGTCGGCACCCCGAACCGCAGCGCCTGCCAGTAGGGATAGTTCCAGGGCATGATCGACAGCACGACGCCCAGGGGCTGGAAGACGACCCGGTGCCTCAGGCCGTCGGCTGCGACTTCCTCGTCGGCCAGCCAGCCGGGCGCGTGCTCGGCGTAGAATTCGCAGAGCCAGGCGCACTTCTCCACCTCGCCCAGGGCCTCGCTGATGGTCTTGCCCATCTCGGTGGTCATCAATCGCGCGTGGCGCTCCCGGTCCCGGCGCAGGAGCCCGGCGACCGCCTTCATCAGGCCGGCCCTGTCTGCGGGCGGAACCTCCCGCCAGAGTCGGAAGGCGGCGTCGGCGTCCAGGACCGCGGACGTAACCTCCGCGTCCTGCATGAGGGGGTATTCGGCCAGACGCTCGCCGGTGGCCGGATTCACCGTGATGATGCTCATGGGACGCTCCTTGGCAGGTGTCGGGTCGGCGGAAAAAGCCCTCCGGCCGGAACCGGAGGGCACGGGGAACGCCGATCCCTCCGGATCAGAACTGGATCTGGCGGAAGACGATCAGGGCCGCCCGGTGGAAGGCATCGGGCATGACCCCCAGGTAGACGACCAGGGCGGCCAGGACGCCGCTGGTGATCACGGACACCCATTCGGTGCCGTCGTAACTGGCGTCCTCGCCGTCCTGCATGTACATGGCCACGATCACCCGCAGGTAGTAGTAGACCGAGACCAGGGAATTGATCACGCCGATGATCGCCAGCGGGATCAGGCCCGCCTGGATGACGGCGCTGAACAGGTAGAACTTCGCCATGAAGCCGACCATGGGCGGGATGCCCGCCAGGGACAGCAGCGACACGGCCAGGGCGGCTGCGGCCAGGGGCTGACGGCGGCTGAGACCGGCGTAGCGGGCGATCTCGTCCGCCTCCTCGCCCGGGTCGCGGCTGAGGATGTTGATGATCCCGAAGGCCGCCAGGTTCATGAGGCTGTATCCCAGGAGGTAGAACAGGATGGCCGACCCGGCCGCCTCGCCGATCTCGCTGCTGCGCACCATGAGGGACGGTCCGCCGACGGACGGGGCGACCATGGTCACCACGCCCAGCAGCAGGTAGCCGGCATGGGCGACGCTGGACCAGGCGAGCATCCGCTTGATGTTCCCCTGCACCAGGGCGATGACGTTCCCCACGCTCATGGTCAGAACGGCCAGCACGCTCAGCAGGGGATACCAGACGAATCCGAGCTGGGGCTGGGTCAGGATCACGAAGCGCACCAGGATGGCGAAGCCCGCGGCCTTGACGGCGGTGGCCATGAAGCCGGTGATGTAGGCCGGGGCTCCGTCGTAGACGTCGGGAGTCCACATGTGGAAGGGCACCATGGCGACCTTGAACCCGAAGCCGACCAGCATGAGCCCGGTCCCCAGGGACAGGAAGGCCTGGTGGGCCTGGCCGTTCTCCAGGGCGCGGCCGATCAGGCCGAACCCGGTGCCGCCGCAGGCCCCGAACACGAAGGCCATGCCCATGAGCAGGAAGGCGGAGCTGAATCCCCCCAGGACCAGGTACTTGAACCCGGCCTCGCTGCTCCGCAGGTTGCCCCGCACGCCCCCGGCCAGGATGTACGTGGCCAGGCTCATGGTCTCCAGGCCCAGGAAGATGGTCATGAGGTCGTTGGCCGCGGCCAGGACCATCATGCCGAGGATGGTGAACAGGACCAGGGGATAGAATTCCGGGCGGTACCTGCCGTTGCGGTCGAAAAGCCCCGTGGCGAAGATCGTCGTCATGACGCCGATCCCCGCGAACAGGTAGTTGAAGAACCGGGTGAAGTCGCTGGTGACCAGCATGCCGTTGAGCAGGGTGGCGTCGGTCGGCCGGGTCACCAGCTGGACGATGATGGACGCCAGCAGGACGACCATGACCAGGTAGGACAGGTGGTCCTTCTTGAGTGTCCGCACGAAGCCGTCGACCACCATCACCAGCAACCCGCCGCCGGCGATCACCAGGTAGGGCAGGAGGGCGGCCGCGTCCCTGCTGAAGGCGGGGATGAGGATTTCGTTCATCGCAGATCCTCCGTGGCCCGGACCGCCTGGCCGGGGTTGTCATCCGTCGCCGAGCCGCCGGGCAGCCACAGGGCGTGGCCGCCGGCCTCGGGGTGCGCGAACGGCTGGGCGGCCAGCGGAGCCAGCACCCTGTCGATGCTCGCCTCGACCTTGTCGAGGATCAGGCCCGGCCGGACACCCAGGACGAACATGAAGACGATGAGGGGAACCAGGACGACCATCTCCCGCACCGTCAGGTCGGGCAGGTCGCGATTCTTCTCGTTGTCGAGCTTGCCGAAGAAAACCCGCTGGTACATCCACAGCATGTAGAAGGCGCCGAGCACCACGCCGGTGGCGGCCAGCACCGCCATCAGCCGGGCGTTGGCCAGGGTCGCGCTGCTGAAGGTCCCGAAGAGGATCATGAACTCCCCGACGAAACCGGCGAGCCCGGGCAGCCCCACGCTGGCCAGGGTCGTGATCATGAAGAAGGTGGCGTAGGCGGGCATGTGGTGGGCCAGCCCGCCGAACTCGGAGATCTCCCGGGTGTGGCGCCGCTCGTAGACGACCCCCACCAGGAGGAACAGCGCCCCGGTGGACAGGCCGTGGGCCAGCATCTGGAAGATGCCGCCGGCGATGCCCAGCCGGGTCAGCGAGAACAGCCCCAGGACGACGAAACCCAGGTGGCTGACCGAGGAGTAGGCCACCAGCTTCTTGACGTCCGGCTGGACCAGGGCGACGAGCGCCCCGTAGATGATCCCGATCACCGCCAGGACGCTGATCGCCGGGGCGAAGTAGGCCACCCCTTCGGGAAAGAGCGGCATGGCGAAGCGCAGCATGCCGTAGGTCCCCATCTTCAGCAGCACGCCGGCCAGGACCACCGAGCCGGCCGTGGGAGCCTCGACGTGGGCGTCCGGGAGCCAGGTATGCAGGGGGAACACCGGCACCTTGATGGCGAAGGCCAGGAAGAAGGCTGCGAAGAGCCACAGCTGCTCGGTGCGCCCGAGGTGGACGTTCAGGAAGTCCGTCAGGTTCATGCTGCCGGCCTGGAAGTACAGGTAGAGGATGCCCACCAGCATGAAGACCGATCCGACCATGGTGTAGATGAAGAACTTCACCGCGGCGTAGATGCGGCGCTGGCCGCCCCAGATCCCGATGATGAAGTACATCGGGATGAGCATGGCCTCCCAGAAGACGTAGAAGAGCAGCATGTCCCGGGCGAAGAAGGTGCCCAGCATGGCGGCCTGCAGCATCAGCAGGAAGGCCATGTAGTCCCGCACCCGGTCGGTGACGGCCTTCCAGGTGGAAAGCAGGATGAGCGGGCCCAGGAAGGTGGTCAGGACGGCCAGGACCAGGCTGATCCCGTCGCAGCCGAGGTGGTAGCTCACCTGCCCGCTCCACAGCCACGCCACGCGTTCGACGAACTGGTCGTCCCCCCTGCCGGAATCGAACCGGAACCAGAGGTGCAGCGAAAGGACGAAGTCCGCCAGGGCGACCACGAGAGCCAGGATGCGTGCATGCTGGTCCCGGCGCACCACTGTCCACAACAGCAGCGAGCCGATCAGCGGCACGAACGTGACCCAGGTCAGGATGTGATCAGTGATCAGTGACAAACCAGAGTCCTCCTAGCCCGAGAAACCGAGGTAAAGGGCGAACACGGCCACGCCGAGGGTGAAGCTCCAGGCGTAGAAGCGGATCGCGCCGTTCTGGAACAGGCGCAGCACCGAGCCGACCAGGTAGACGGCGATGGCGGAACCGTTGACCAGCAGCCCGTCGATCAGGCCGGCGTCCACCCCCTTCCACAGGACGGTCCGGCTCAGGCGGTAACCAGGCCGGATGAACGCGGCGTCGTAGGCCTCGTCGACGTAGTACTTGTTCAGGAGCAGGCGGTAGAAGAAGCCGCCGGCCAGGTTCCGGAACCCGTCGGCGATCCCGGTCCTCCGGCTGTAGACGAAGTAGCCCACGGTCAGGCCCAGCAGACCCCAGGCCAGGGAGGCCCCGGCGAGGATCCATTCCATGGTGGTGTCGTGCGCCGCCTGCCCGGCGGCATGGGCCGCGCCGTGAGCCGCGGCGGCGGCATGCTCCACCCCGTGGCCGCCGGCGAACACGGGCTCGAGCCAGTGCTCGAACCAGGCGCCCCCGCCCATGAAGGCGGGCCAGCCGATCCAGCCGCCGACCACCGAAAGCACGGCCAGGATCACCAGGGGCCCCGTCATGGTGACGGGGGATTCGTGGATGTGGTGCTTCACCTCGGCGCTGGCGCGGTTCTCGCCGAAGAAGGTCAAGACCAGCAGGCGCATCATGTAGAAGGCGGTCAGGCCCGCCGCCAGGAAACCGACGGCCCACAGCCCCTGGTTGCCGCTGCTGAAGGCCTTCCACAGGATCTCGTCCTTGCTGAAGAACCCGGCCAGGGGAAAGATCCCCGCCAGGGCGAAGGTGCCGGCCAGGAAGGTCCAGAAGGTCACCGGGAGCTTCCGCCTCAACCCTCCCATCACCCTCATGTCCTGCTCGTTGCTCATGGCGTGGATCACCGATCCGGAGCCGAGGAACAGCAGGGCCTTGAAGAAGGCGTGGGTCATGACGTGGAAGATCCCCACGGCGAACGCCCCCACCCCGCAGGCCAGCATCATGTACCCGAGCTGGCTGACCGTGGAATAGGCCAGGACCTTCTTGATGTCGTTCTGGGTCAGGGCGATGGTCGCGGCGAAGATCGCGGTGGCCGCCCCCACGGCCGCGACCACGGCCATGGCCGTGGGCGACAGCACGAACAGGAAGTTCAGGCGCGCGATCATGTAGACCCCGGCGGTGACCATGGTGGCGGCATGGATCAGGGCGCTGACGGGGGTCGGACCGGCCATGGCGTCCGGCAGCCAGATGTACAGGGGGATCTGGGCTGACTTGCCGGTGGCCCCGAGGAACAGCAGGAGGCAGATGGCGGTCGCCGCCGGGGCCAGGAGACCGGCGTGGTGCTGGAGGGTCACGAAGCTGAACAGCCCCTCCCCCTCGTGCAGCTGGGGCAGCAGGACGGCGCCGATCAGGAACATGCCCAGCAGGAAGCCGAAATCGCCGATGCGGTTGACGATGAAGGCCTTCTTCCCGGCCGAGGCGTTGGCGTCCTCGTTGAACCAGAAGCCGATCAGCAGATAGGAACACAGCCCAACGCCCTCCCAGCCCACGAAGAGCATCAGGAGGTTCTCGCCGAGAACCAGGGTCATCATCGCGAAGATGAACAGGTTCAGGTAGGTGAAGAACCGCGCGAAGCCCTGATCGTGGGCCATGTAGCCCAGGGAGTAGATGTGGATCAGGAAGCCCACTCCGCTGACCACCAGGGCCATCACCGCGCCCAGGGGGTCCATGGCGAACCCCAGGTCCACCTGGAAGTTGCCCAGCCCCATCCAGGTGGCCATGGTGTCGGTCAGGAGGCGGTGTTCCGGCGCCATGCCGGCCAGCCGCAGGAAGGCGAGGATCGACAGGACGAAGCTGACTCCCACCGCCGCGCAGGCCAGCAGTCCGGCGGCCTGCTTCGGCAGCCGCCGGTTGAGCAACCCGTTCACCGCCGCCCCCAGCAGGGGCGCCAGGACGATCCACCTCAGCATCATTTCGGTAGCGTGGCTCTCCACGGCGTTACTCCATCAGGGCTTTGAGGTCATCGACGTTCACGGTGCGGCTGCGGCGGTAGATCTCCACCAGGATGGCCAGACCGATGGCCGCTTCCGCGGCGGCGACGGCGAAATTCATGAGGACGAACACGTGGGCGCCCCCGGCGGCATGGAGGCGGCCGAAGGCCGCGAAGACGATGTTCACGGCGCAGAGCATCAGCTCGATGCACATCATCATGACCAGGGCGTTGCGGCGGACGATGAAGCCCACCATGCCGGTCAGGAACACCAGCCCCGCGAGGACCAGGTAATGGGTCAGGGTTATCTCCACGGCAGTTTCCTTTCCCCGAGGCCGATGGCCAGGGCGCCGATGATCGCGACCAGCAGCACGATGGAGATGAGCTCGAAGGCCAGCAGGTACTTCCCGAGCAGCAACCCGGCGACGTGGGAGACCGAGCCGAAGCCTTCCGGGACCGGCCCGGCGAAACCGGTCTTCTGCGGCTGCCGGAGGTAGCCGGCCACCAGCACCAGGACCGCGGCCGGGGGCAGGGCGATCAGCGGCCACAATCCCGGGGGAATCCGCTTGCGCTCGCCCTCGAGCACGGGTCCCTGCAGCATCATGATCACGAACAGGAACAGGACCATGATGGCCCCGGCGTAGACCAGGATCTGCAGGATCGCAACGAAGGGCGCCTCGAGAACGGCGAAGATCCCGGCGGCGCAGACGAAGGCGAAGACCAGCCACACCGCCGAGACCACGGCGCTGCGCTGGACCACCATCATCAGCCCGCCCAGGAAGAGCAGGGCTCCGCAGAACCAGAACAGAATACCTTCCATGTCCAACCTTTCGACCCGACCGTTCAGCGCGTCCCGTCGGTGGTGTTGTTCAAGAGGAACTCCTTGTCGACGACGAACTTCTCACGGCTGTCGGCGGCGATCTCGTAGATTCCGGTGTCCATGCGGATCGCGTCGCAGGGGCAGGCCTCCTCGCACAGCCCGCAGTAGACGCACCGCAGCAGGTCGATCTCGAACGAATCGGGATACTTCTCGATCTCGACGTCGGGATGTTCGGCGGCCACGATGGTGATGCAGTCGGCCGGACACACCGTCGAACACATCTGGCAGGCCACGCACCGGGGGGACCCGTCCTCCCGCTTGGTCAGCCGGTGCCGGCCCCGGAAGCGGTCGCTGTAGACCCGCTTCTCCTCCGGATACTGCAGGGTCGGCATCTCGCCGGTGTGGAAGATGTTGCGCACGAGGTGACGCAGGGTCACTCCCAGCCCCCGGACGATCTCCCAGAGGTAGAGGGATTCCTTGAAGGATTTCTCCTTGGCGCCCGATCCCTGGGGCAGACCTTCGAAGCTCATAGCACTCCTCGCTCTAGACGAGCGCGACGACAAGGGCCGTGACCACGAGATTGGCCAGGCCCAGCGGCAACATGACTTTCCAACCCAGGCGCATCAACTGGTCGTAGCGGAACCGCGGCAGGGTCCAGCGCACCCAGATGAACAGCCAGGCGAAGAAGACCAGCTTGAAGAGGAAGGCCCCGACCTGGGCGAAGCTGGCGAACACCGAGGCGCCCGCTGGCCCGATGGCCCAGGGTTTCAGCAGCAGGGCGCCCGCCGCGGAGGCGGCCACGAGGAGCCACAGCCCCAGGCCGAGCACGGGTTCACGGTCCCGGGCGTCCCCGAACTTGCCCTTCTCCCTCTGGACCCGGCGCATGAAGAGCAGGGCGATCGCCAGGGAAACCAGGACCACGGCGACCAGCTTGACCGTCAGCAGGGTCCCGGCGTGCGCCTCCAGGGCAGGACGGGGCAGCCAGGGGATCTGGTACCCACCGAAGTAGAGGGTCGCGATCAGGGCGGCCCCGATGACCATGTGGGCGTATTCTGCCATGAAGAACAGGGCGAACTTCATGGAGCTGTATTCCAGGTGGTAGCCCGCGACGATCTCCGACTCGCCCTCGGGCAGGTCGAACGGGTTCCGGTTGGTCTCCGCGTAGACGGTGACGATGAAGAGGATGAAGCCCAGGGGCTGGACGACGAACCCCCACTTGGGCAGCCAGCCCCACAGGAGTTCGGCCTGGCCGGCGGTGATGTCGGTGAGGCGCAGGCTCGCGAAGACCAGCATGAGGCCCATCAGCGCCAGGCCCATGTTGATCTCGTAGCTGATCATCTGGGCCGTGGCCCGCACCCCGCCCAGGAAGGTGAACTTGTTGTTGGCCGCCCACCCGGCCATGACCACGCCGTAGGTGCCCAGGCTGGCGATGGCCAGGATGTAGAGCAGGCCGACGTCCAGGTCGGCGACGACCAGGGGGACCTGGCGGCCGGCCACGGTCAGGAAGTCCCCGAACGGCACGACGGCGTAGGTGCTCAGGGCGATGGTCATCACCAGCCAGGGGGCGAGGTTGTAGAGCATGCGGTGACGGCCGGCGGGGGTGATGTCCTCCTTGAACAGGAGCTTGAACACGTCCGCGACCGGATGCACCAGACCCGCCAGGCGGATGCCGAGGATGGCAGCCCGGTTCGGCCCGGTGCGGTCCTGGATGTAGGCCGCCCCCTTCCGCTCCATCCAGATCAGGACGACGACCATCCCCATGATCAGTGCGAACATGAAGCCGATCTTGGCCAGCGATTCCCAGACGATGGTCATCAGTTCTCACCCCCGGGCGCGAACCCGCGTTCAGGCAGCTTGTTCAGGTCGACGGAAGGATCGGTCAGGACGGCCGCGGCGAGCGCGGCCCTCACGGACTTGAGGCTGCCCAGGGCGGCCGCCTCGTCCTGCCGACCCACGGCCTCGGCCAGGATGCGCCAGTCCTCCCTGGCGTTGCCGGGCCGGGCGATGGCCTGCTGGAACGCCTGCCAGCGGCCCTGACGGTTGACGAAGATCCCCTGCTTCTCGGCCCAGGTCGCTCCGGGCAGGACCAGGTGCGAACACCCGGCCGTCTCGTTCCCGTGGGTCCCCAGGTAGATGGCCCGGCCGTGCCGGCGCAGGGCTGCGGCCACGGCCGCGTCCGCGGCGGGATCTCCGCCGAGGACCAGGACGGTCCCCCTGGCGCCCGCGACGGCGGCCGCGAGGTCCTCCCCCGTCAGTTCGGGAATGCCCACCACGCCCAGTCCCGCCCGGTTGGGCGTGCGGTCGGCGTCCAGAAGGAGGGAGTCACCCTCCTGCATCCCGGCGCCGGCGGGGCCGGAGACGACCTTGCCCGGGGACCCGGCAAGCCGGACGGCCAGGTACATCTCCTCCAGCGTCTGGTGGGGGCTGACGACCACCAGGCCCAGCGCGCCCTTGTCCAGCGCGGTGGCCAGTTCATCCTGGAGGTCGGCCCAGCGCGCTTCCTGGTCCCCCCGCCGGGGCTCGGTGAGGCGGCGCTCGTCGTGCAGGGCCTTGTAGGTCATCCGCCCGCGGTCGCACATCCAGCTGCCGTTGACCTCGGGATTGCGGCGGGGCTTGAGCCGGTACACCCGTCCGCCCTCGTGGTCGATCCGCACGTTGCAACCGGTGGCGCAGCCGGGACAGACCCCGTCGGCGCTCTTGAGCATCCAGACCCGCTTGACGAAGCGGAAGTCGCGGCTGGTCAGGGCCCCCACCGGACAGATGTCGACGGTGTTCAGGCTGTAGTTGTTGTCGAGCTCGACGCCGGGCGCGACGTCGATGCGCGCGCGGTCGCCCCGGTTGAAGATCCCGAGCTCCCCGGTGCCGGTCACCTCGTTGCAGAAACGCACGCACCGGCTGCACAGGACGCAGCGCTCCTGGTCCAGGATGACCTGGGGCCCGATGACCTTGGCCTTGGTCTTGAGAACCTTGGCGGCCTGGGTGACGTTGCTTTCGTACAGCCCGTAGTCCATGTACTGGTCCTGCAGTCCGCACTCCCCGGCCTGGTCGCAGATGGGGCAGTCCACCGGATGGTTGATGAGGTGCATCTCCAGGATCTGCCGGGACGCCTGCTTGACCTTCTCGCTGCGCGTGTGCACCACCATGCCGTCGCGCACCGTGGTGTTGCAGGCGATGGTCAGCTTGGGCATCCCCTCGACCTCGACCTGGCACAGGCGGCAGACGCCGGCGATGGAGAGGTCCGGATGGTAGCAGAAGTGGGGCAGCGCCTCGCCCCTGGCCTCCTTGCAGGCCTCGAACAGGCTGGTCCCGTCGGGGAACTCGTATTCCTTGCCGTCGATGGTCAGCTTGGCCATGGGGTCACTCCTGCTCGCCCCGCGGCCAGCGGCTCTGGGGGCCGACCGGGGCGGTTTCCTGGATGAGAGCCTCGAATTCGGGGCGGAACTTGGCGAGGAAGCTGCGCATGGGCATCACCGCGGCGTCGGACAGCGGGCAGATGGTCAGCCCGGCCATGCCCTGGCAGACGTGCTCGAGGAGGTCGAGATCCTCGGGCGTCCCGGCGCCCTGCCTCAACTTCTTGACGATCTTGTGCAGCCAGCCGGTGCCTTCACGGCAGGGCGTGCACTGGCCGCAGGATTCGTCGAAGTAGAAGTGCATGAGGACCTGGACGAGTTCGACCATGTCGCTGCTCTCGGGAATGATGATCATTCCGCCGGAGCCCAGCATGGTGCCCGCCTGCGCCAGGGATTCGTAGTCCAGGTTGCAGTTCATGATCTCGGCGGCCGGCAGCACGGGGACCGAACTGCCGCCGACGATGACCGCCTTCAGCTCCTCGCCCTCGACCATCCCCCCCAGGTAATCGTGGAAGAACTCCCGGAAGGGGATGCCCAGGGGAACCTCGTAGACGCCGGGCCGCTTGACCGGTCCGCTGACCGAGAAGAGCTTGGTCCCGCAGGACTTCTCGGTCCCGATCGCCTTGTAGGCGGCCGGCCCGTTCGTGATGATCCAGGGCACCGAGGCGACGGATTCCACGTTGTTGACGATGGTGGGCTTCTTCAGGAACCCGGCGACGGCGGGGAAGGGCGGCTTGATGTTGGGCTGCCCCTTCTTCCCCTCCACCGAGTTGATCAGGCCGGTTTCCTCGCCGCAGATGTAGGCGCCGGCGCCCTTGTGGACCAGCATCTCGAGGTCGTAGCCGCTGCCCAGGATGTTCTTGCCCAGGTACCCGGCGGCGTAGGCCTCGTCCACCGCCGCCTGGACCCGGTCGATCAGCCAGCCGAACTCGCCGCGGATGTAGATGAAAGCCAGCCTGACGCCCACGGCGAAGGAGCTGATGATGGTGCCCTCGATGGTCTGGTGCGGATCGTAGTCCAGGCAGAGGCGGTCCTTGAAGGTGCCGGGCTCGCTCTCGTCGGCGTTGACGAAGAAGTAGACCTCCTCGGCGCCCTGGGGCACGAAGCCCCACTTCACGCCGGTGGGGAAGCCGGCGCCCCCGCGCCCGCGCAGCCCTGATTCCTTGACCATCTCCCGGACCTCGGCCGGCCGCATCCCGCCCAGGACCCGGCGCAGGGCCTGGTAGCCGCCCTCCCGCTCGTAGACCGCCAGCTTGTGGCCGTCGGCGCGTCCGAACCGGGACGACAGGATGTTGTACTGCTTCCCGCTCACCTCATGCCTCCAGTTCCCGGTCGGTGTCCGCCCGGGGCACGACGCCCTTGCGCAGGCTGTCCAGCAGCCCGTCGATCTTCTCGGGGGTCAGGTGTTCATAAAGATGCTTGCCCAGCTGCAGGCAGGGACCCATGCCGCAGGCGCCCAGGCACTCGACGCCCTCGAGGGCGAACTTGCCGTCGGGGGTCCTCTCCCCGACCCGGATGCCCAGCTGCTTCTCCAGGTGGGCGATGACGGGCCGGGCGCCCATGATGTGGCAGCTGATGTTGTGGCAGACCTGCAGGACGTGTTCGGCCTGGGGCTCCGTGCGGAACATGGTGTAGAAGGACAGGACCTCGTGGACCCGCGCGGGAGTGACCCCGAGCTTGTCCACCAGCAGCGCGACCCCGGCCGGCGGCACGTGGCCCAGTTCGTCCATGATGACCCAGATGCAGGGCATCAAGGCGCTCGCCCGGGTGGGATAGCGCGCGACGATCGTCTCGATCCTGGAGGCGCTCTCCGGCGAGAGTTGCAGGGTGGTCCTGGCGTCGACCGGTTTGTTCATCTGGGCTCTACCTTCCTCGTGTCCTGCCCGCAGGCCTCAACGGTCCAGCTCTCCGGCGATGATGTTCAGGCTGCCGAGAACGGCGATGGCGTCGGGAATCATCCCGCCCTGGATCAACTTCGCGTATGAGGAGAAGATCGGGAAGCAGGGCGGCCGCACCTTCATGCGGTAGGGATGCCCGGTTCCGTCGGAGATGCAGAAGAAGCCGAGCTCACCGTTGGCTCCCTCGCCGAACCCGTAACCCTCTCCCGCCGGCACCCGGATGCCCTCGTAGATGAGCTTGAACTGGTTCATCACGCCCTCGATGCTCCCGTAGACCTCGGCCTTGGGGGGCAGGATGACCCGGGCGTCGTCCACGTCGACGGGCCCGGAGGGCAGCCGGTCGAGGGCCTGCATCACGATGCTCCGGCTCTGGACCAGCTCCGCCATGCGGACCATGATGCGGTCGTGGGTGTCGCCGTCGGTTCCGGTCGGGATCTCGAAGTCGTAGGTCTCGTAGCCCCAGTACGGGGCTTCCTTGCGCAGGTCGTAGGCCAACCCGGTGGCGCGCAGGCAGGGGCCGGTGTAGCCCCAGCTGAGGGCGTCCGCCTGGCTGATGGCGCCCACCCCGACCGTTCGGTCCAGGAAGATCCGGTTGCGGGCGACCAGCTTCATCACGTCGGTGACGCCCCGGTCGAGCTCGCCCAGCTTGTGGCGGATCTCCTCGGCGAATCCCGGGTACAGATCGTGGCTCATGCCGCCGATCCGGGCGTAGTTGGTCGTCAGGCGGGAGCCGCAGAGCTTCTCGAGGGACTGGTAGATGCTCTCGCGCACGTTGTAGAGGTACCAGTAGTTGGTCAGGGCGCCGATGTCCACGAGGTTCGCGCAGACGCAGACCAGGTGGTCGATGATGCGGCTGAGCTCGCTGACGATCACGCGGATCCCCTGGCAACGTGGCGTCGCCTCGATCCCGATCAGCTTCTCCACGGCGGAGGCGTAGATGGAGTTGTTCAGCATGGCCGAGCAGTAGTTGAGCCGGTCGGTGTAGGGCATCACCGCGGCCCAGGTGTGGTCCTCGGCCTCCTTCTCGAAGCACCGGTGGATGTAGCCGATCTCCGTGCGGGCCTCGATGATGGTCTCGCCGTCGAGCAGGATCTCGGCGCGCAGAGCGCCGTGCGTGGCCGGATGGCTGGGCCCGATGTTCACGGTCAGCAGATCGCTGGGGTGGACCTCGTCGGCGGCGTCCCCCACCCGGGTGACGAGGTTGGTCGCCCGCTGGGCGGCCCGGACGATGTCGGCGTCCGTGAAGAGGTTCTCCGGCCGGGTGCACTCCTGGCCCTGCTCGATGGGGTAGTCCTTGCGCAGGGCGTGTCCCTCGAACTGGTGGTGGCACAGGATCCGGCGCAGGTCCGGATGACCGGAGAACGGCACTCCGAAGAGGTCGAAGACCTCGCGCTCGTGCCAATCCGCGCTGCGGTACAGACCCGAAACGGTGGGGACCGGATGGTCCTCGGCCACCGGAACCCTGACCTGGATGCGGTGCTTGTTGCGCCAGGACCGGAGCAGGTAAAGGACCTCGAACCGCTCGTCGCGGTCGGGATAGTCGATGCCGACGACGTCCGAAAGCTGCTCGCAACCCTCGGCGTCCTTCAGGTGGGCCAGCACCTTGGGCAGGTTGGCGGGAGCGATGGTGACGCTCTCGTCCCCCCCGTGGCTGGCGGCCGCGAGGATCTCGTCCCCGAATTCCCTCCGCAGCCTCTCGACCAGCTTTTGGCTCATGCTCTTTCCGTCCTCGTCGCGCCGCCGGGCAGTACGGGGCGCGCCTCCGCGTTTCAGGTTCCGCTACCGGACGGGGCCCGGCCGGCGGCAGGTGATCAACTCTGGATCCGGCCGGCGTGCCGGACGGACGAAGGCACCAGGCCCTCCTTCTCCACACGTTCCTGGATGAGGGTCAGGGCGTAAAGGAGGTTCTCGGGGGTGGGCGGGCACCCGGCGACGTACATGTCGACGGGAATGACCCGGTCGGCCCCCTGCAGGGTGCTGTAGTTGTTGTAGAAACCGCCGCTGCTGGCGCAGACGCCCATGGCGATGACCCACTTGGGCTCGGCCATCTGCTCGTAGATGGTCTTGAGGACGGGAGCCTGCTTGTAGCTGATGGTGCCTGCGATGATCATCAGATCGCTCTGGCGCGGGGAGAAACGGACCAGTTCGGCGCCGAAACGGCTGATGTCGTTGTAGGACGACACGGTGCTCATGAACTCGATCGCGCAGCAGGCCACGCCGAAGGGCAGGGGCCACAGGCTGTACTTGCGGCCCCAGTTCACCGCCTGGCGCAACCTGGTCGTGATGTAGTTGCTGGGGCTTTCGAGGTCTACTGCCATTCGAGCCCGCCTTTCTTCCAGATGTAGATGAATCCGACCAGCAGGACCAGGACGAAGGCCCCCATCTCCATCAGGGCGAAGGCGCCGTTGCCCGCGGCCACCATCCCCTTGAAGAGGACGACCCACGGGTAGAGGAACACCGCTTCCAGGTCGAACAGGAGGAAGAACAGGGCGACCAGGAAGAACCGGACGAAGAACCGGATCTGGACGGATCCCCGCGGGGGGATGCCGCATTCGTAGGTCGACGACTTCAGGCGGTTCGGGCGGCTGGGGCCGAGCCAGAAACTGATCCCCAGGAAAAGGGCCGAAAACGCGGCGGCGACGCCCAGGACCAGGATGACGGGGATGAACTGCTCGAACATCAGGTCTCCCATGGAAATGCAACCCGGTCAGGCGGCCCGGATCTCTTCCGGTGGATCCGGATGCCGCGCCGGGTTGGCTTTTGTTGCAAAAATAACAGAGAGATTGACAGTGTCAACATCAACTCCCGGGTGGTCGAAACAAAGTCGCCGGGGGCCTGGAACTGACCGGTTTCCGGCTGTCCGGGTGATCCGGATTCGGCCTGGCCCCCCGGAAAACCGCCCCGATCGCCTGTTTTTCCCCGCGGACCGCCTGGATGAGGCGGAACCGGTCCTCCTGATCCGGCACGCGGATTGCCTTCCCTGCCCGATGTCACGATCGACGGGCCAGCCGCCCATTCGCTTCCGGGAGTACGATCATGCAGACCTGCCAGCAGAAACTGAACGACGGAGAGCCGGTTGTTTCCCATTCCGAGGAACTCGCACGGATGGTCCAGGCGGGAGCCCAGGCCCTCCGGGAAGGCGACATCCCCCGAGCCCTGGGCCTGTTCGAAAAGGTGATCGAGGCCTTCCCGGACCGTCCCGAGGGTCACAACAATCTCGGCGCCCTCTACGCCTCCCTGGGCGAGTTCGCCCGGGCCGAGGCCTGCTTCGACCGCGTGCTCCAGCTGATCCCCGACAGCGGGAACATCCTGTACAACCGGGGTCTGGTCCGGGCGCGGCAGGAGAACTTCGATTCCGCCCGGCTCGACTTCGAGGCGGTGCTCGCCCTCAATCCCCTCGACCCGGACGCCCACAACAACCTGGGCGTGGCCGCCTACGTCCGGGGCGACGTCGAGGAAGCCCGGACGCACTTCACCGCCGCGCTGGCGACCCACCGCACGCACCCCAACGCCGCGATCAACCTTTGCGACCTGGAAGCAGCCGCCGGCGACATTCCCCGGGCGGTGGCCACCTGCCGGACCTTCCTGGAACGGAGCGGGCATCCGGAGATCCGGCGCAAGCTGGTGGACGTGGCCACGGCCGGAGCCGTGGAGTACCTGGATCTGGCCATCGGCGTCCTGGAGTCCCTGATCCAGGAGGAGAGCGAAGACCGGAAGCTCAGGCAGACGCTCGGGCGCCTGATCACGGCCAGGTCGGCCCTCCAGGGGAACACCCCTCTCTGACCCGGCCCCCGGCCCGGTACCCGCTTGCCCCCGCACCCGACGTGTGGGAAGATCCCCCAGAATTCCGATCGTCGCCCCGGCGCACCGCCGGGGCGTTCCCCCAGCGCCGGCGCGGGACTCCATGCACGTCTTCCTCAACGACCGGATCATACCTGCGGACCAGGCCACGGTCTCGGTGTTCGACGGGGGATTCCTCCACGGCGAGGGGGTCTACACGACGCTCCGGCTCTACGGAGGCCGCCCTGCGGACCTCGCCGCCCACTGGGACCGGCTGGTGAGGCACGCCCAGGCCCTCGAACTGGATCCGGGCCTCGACCTGGATCGCCTGGCGGCCATCATCGGGGACCTGGCGCGGGCCAACGGACTGACCGGAACCGACGGCAGGCTGCGGATCACCGTCAGCCGCGGCGGCGACGCCGGCCATCCGGTTCCCCTGACCGACCCGGCCTCGGTCCCTCCCACCCTGGTGATCACCCTGGTCGCGGTGGCTCCGGAAATCGAACTCTGGCAGAGGGAGGGAATCGCGGCGGTGGTGCTCGGGCCCGCGTACGCCCGATCCCACTTTCCCGAGCTCAAGACCCTCAACGGCCTGACCACGATCCTGGCCCAGCGCCAGGCGGCACGCCTGGGCTGCCAGGAGGCCATCCTCACGGCGGCCGGCGGGCGCCTGCTCGAGGGCGCGGTCAGCAACCTGTTCCTGGTCCGTCAGGGATCCCTCGCCACTCCCGGCGCCGAGGGGCGTTTCCTGCCGGGACGGACGCGCGAGCACATCATGGCCATCGCCGCCGGCCTCGGCCTGCCGCTGCACGAAACGACCCTGCGGGTCGCCGATCTTGCGGACGCCGAGGAGGTCTTCGTGGCCAGCAGCGTACGGGAGGTCCTGCCGGTGGTCACCGTCGACCGGAATCCCGTGGGGGCGGGCCGGCCCGGCCGGGTGACCCGCAGCATCCAGGCAGCCTACCGTCCGGCCGTCCTGGCCGGCCTTTCCTGAGGCGGGAAACCGACCGGCAGCACCGAAAGCCCTGCACCGGGCAGGGCCTTCGGATCAGGACGGCGGAATCCGCTCAGAAATCGAAGCTGGTATCCTGGATCTTGTAGGAATCGATCTCGTCGTTGCCTGGAGGCGGCAGGTCGTTCCGGATGTCCCGCGGCGCCGGCGCCGACAGGGCGATCTCGTCCTTGAGCGTGGCCAGGTCGGTGTATTCGTCCGCGGCGGCGATCAGGTCCGTGCTGGTCATCTCGCGCAGGGCGCAGACCTCCACGTGGACGCCGCGGCGGCCGACGGCCTCCACCAGGGCACGGAAATCCCCGTCGCCGGTGCACAGGATCACCGAGTCCAGGTAGGGCAGCAGCTCCAGCACGCCGATGGCCATGTCCATGTCCAGGCTGCTGCGGATGTTGCGGGCGTTGTTGTCCATGTCGTTGAACGATTTGATCTCCCTGGTCACAACGGTGAACCCGTTGAGCTTCAAGAAGTTGATGAAATCGATCTTGCCCTCGGACTGGTTGCTCACCGCCGTGAAGAAGTAGGACCTGATCAGGCGCCTTCCGGCAGCCAACTTCTTGCACAGCTTGAGGTAATCGAGCCGCATGTTCAGATGCTTGGCGCTGTAATGGATGTTTTCGCCGTCGATGAAGATCGCGATGCGGTCATTGGGGTTGGGAGAATACATGGGATATCCACCTCATTGCATGGAAATCAGGTCGCATTACGGACCCGGTTGGGCGAGTGAAAACAGACCGGGTGTCTTCCAACCGGACCCCCCGCCTGCCTGCTCCCGCCAATATAGAAACCATCAGCCCCTAATGCAATGGAGATTCGATATCAGCGGAGGCCGGTCCGAGGGAGCCCTGGACCGCCGCGCCGCCTCCAGCCCAGTTCAGGCGGGCGGCTGCGAATCGCCCGGCCCAGACGGTGATCAGCCGGTAATAAGTCGGCATGACCAGCAGGGTCAGCAGGGTGCTGGAGGCCAGCCCGCCGCTGATCGCCCGGGCCATGGGGTAGTACTCCGCGTCCCCGACGTGAGCCCCGTGGAAGACCGCCAGGGGCAGCAGACCCAGGATGGTCGTGCCGGCGGTCATGAGGATGGGACGCAAGCGGTCCCCGCAACCTTCCCTGATCGCGGAATCCAGGTCCAGCCCCGCCTTGCGCCGCCCGTTGATGTGATCCACCAGGACGATGCCGTTGTTCACCACGATCCCGATGAGGATCACCATCCCGATCATCGCCATGAGGTTGAAGGGCGTGCCCGTGGCCATCATCAGCCAGAACACCCCGAGGGAGGCGAACGGGACGGTGCCCATGACCACCAGGGGATAGACCAGGGATTCGAAGAGGCTTGCCATCACGAAGAACACGCAGGCGAGCGCCAGCAGCATGTTCAGGCCCATCTCGGACTGCTGCTGCCGTGACCGCAGGATCTCGCTGCCGAAGTTCCATTCGTAGCCCAGGGGAAGATCGAGGCTGTCCATGACCGGACGGACCTGCTTGAGGGCGTCGTCCAGCTTCTCGCCGTCCCAGGTCCCGGTGACGGTGATCCCGGTCCGCTGGTCCCGTCGCATGATCCGCTCGGGGCTGCGGCCGAAGGTGAAGTCCGCCACCTGGGCCAGCTGGACCGCCTGCCCCTCCACCGACCCCACCGTCAACAGGGACAGGTTCTCGAGGGATTCCCGGTCCTCCGGCAGCAGGCTCACCACCAGGTCGATCTCCTTCTCCCCGGTCTGCAGGCGTGGCAGCATGACTCCCCGGTAGGTCAAGCCCATGATCCGGGAGATGCTCGCCGGAGCGATGCCGAACCGCCCGGCCTGCTCGGGATCGACCCGGATCTGGACCTCGGCCTTGCCCCGGTCGCTGTCGCTGCGGAGGTCGCCGACCCCTTCGATCCTCGCCAGCCGGGCCTTGGCCGTCTCGGCGAACTCCGCCAGGAACTCGGTCTCCTCCCCGGAGATCGTCACGGAGAAGGTCTTGGCCCCCGAGTCCTCGCCCTCGTCCCCGCCGAAGCGGTACTTCAGGCCGGCCTGCACGGGCAGGTTCCTGCGCAGATCCTCGCGCACCTCGGTGAAGAACCGGTCCGACACCACGCCCTTCTCGAAGAAGACGGTCACCGCGGCCTGGTCCGCCCCGTACCAGGCGTAGATGTCCCGCAGGTCGAGTTCCTCGCGCCGGCCTTCCAGGTAGTCCGCCACGGTCTGCACGTATTCCTGGCTGGAATCGATGTCCACGGGGCCGGTGTAGTCGAAGCCGACGTAGAGGCTTTCCCGCCGCATGCCCCGGTCCCCGCTCGCATCGGGCTTGAAGCCGGCGACCTTCATGCCGGCGACGGTGACGGCCAGGACCATGGGCACGATGACCAGGGCGGTGACCAGGGGATGCCGCACCGCCGTCCAGTCGAGAATGCGCAGGTAGCGCCCCTTGAGCCAGACCAGCCAGCGGGCTTCGGGAATTTCCCCCTCGTCGCGGGACATCCGCACCGAGAGCGCGGGGATGACCGTCAGGCTTATCAGGAGGGAGATCACCAGCGTGATGCTGATGGTCACCCCCACCTCGCCCAGCCAGACGCCCATCTCGTCGGACTTGGCGATGACGATGGGGGCGAAGACGATGACGGTGGTCAGGGTCGAGGCCACGATGGCCCGCCCCACCTCCCGGGTCCCCCGCACGGCGGCGGCCAGGGGACCGGCCCCGGCATGATGCCGGCGGTGGATGGATTCCAGGACCACCACCGCGTTGTCGACCAGCATCCCCACGCCCAGCATCAGTCCCATCATGGTCAGCACGTTCAGCGAGCGCCCGCTCAGGAAGATGAAGATGCAGGTGCCGAGGATGGACAGGGGGATGGCGACGCTCACCACCAGGGTCATCCCGACCCGGCGCAGGAAGAGGTACAGGATCGCCACGGCCAGCACCGAGCCGAAGACGCCGCCCTGCAGGAGGCTCCGCAGGGAGTCGGTGATCTGGTCGGCCTGGTTGAAGAACGCGAAGCTGCTGATGCCCGCCAGGGTGGGATCGCGGTTGATGCGCTCGAGTTCGGCCTCGACGGCCCGGCACACCTCGACCGTGTTGTAGCCCGACGCCTTCTGGATCCAGAAGGCGACGGCGGGCTCCTGGTTGAGGATGCGTCCGTAGCTCAAGGCCGGCGCGCCGTACACGACCTCGGCCACGTCCCGGAGCCTCAGGCCGCGGGCGTCGATGGGCAGGTCGGCGAGATCCTCCACACCGGCGATGCCGCTGACCGTGCGGACGTCGTAACGCAGGCCCCGGTCGGTGATGCGTCCCACCGTCAGCTCCACGTTCGCCGATTCCAGTTCGGCGAACAGGGCGGTCACGTCCACCCCGTACTCCATGATCTTGTCGAACCTCAGGTAGACCGAGGCCTGGGTCGGCAGCACGCCGTCGATGTTGACCCGGCCCACGCCGGGGATCCGCTGCAGGGGGGCGATGATCTTCTGGTCCAGGAGATCCCAGCTCTCGGACAGGTCGCGCCCCCGGGCGGCGATCCGCCCTTCGATGATGGGGATGTCGTTGGTGTTGAAGGTCAGCAGGTAGATCTGCTGGATGTCCCGGGGCAGTTCGCCCCGGATCTGGTCGATCTTCTCCTTGACCTCCATCCGCAGCAGGTTCACGTCCCGGCCCCAGTCGAAGGTCACCCCGATCTGGACCTCGCCGGCGTCGCTGTAGCTGAACACCTCCCGCACGCCGCCCAGGGTGGCGAGGATCTCCTCCACCGGGCGCACGATCTCCCGTTCGTTCTCGGCCGGGATGCCCCCCTGGTAGGGGATGTAGACCGCGATGAACGGGAACTCGACCCTGGGCAGGAAGTCCAGGGGGATGCGCGTGAGGGAGATCCCCCCCAGCAGGACGATCGTCACCAGGGCCATGGCCAGGGTGACCGGACGCCTCAGGCTCAGCGTGGTCAGCCACATGTCAGGCGTCCTTTCCCGCGGCTATGGGGGCGACGCCCGGCGCCGGAGAACCGGAGGGAGCGATTTGGAGGGCGCCGAGAGCCGCCTCCCGGCCCGACATCAGGGTGTAGACGACCGGGACCACGACCAGCGTCAGGAGCGTGGCCAGCAGCAGCCCGCTGATCACGGCCACGGCCAGGGGCGCCCGCAGCTCGGCCCCCTCTCCCAGCCCCAGGGACATGGGCAGCAGACCGAGAACCGTGGTCACCGTGGTCATGAGGATGGGGCGCAGGCGCTCGCGTCCGGCCCTCTGGACGGCCTCGGCCAGAGGCAGGCGCAGCTGGCGCAGCTGGTTGATGCGGTCCACCAGGACGATCCCGTTGTTGACGACGATGCCTGCGAGCATGATGGCCCCGATGATGGCGATGACGCTCACGGACAAACCCCGCAGATACAGGCCGTAGACCGCCCCGGACATGGCCAGGGGCACGGTGAGCATGATGATCAGCGGGTAGAGGAAGGACTCGAACTGCGCGGCCATCACCAGGTAGACCAGGAAGACCGCGAGCAGGATCGCCAGCTGCAGGGACCGGAAGGAGGCGTCCATCTCCTCGTTCTGCCCTCCCAGCTCGACGGTCACCCCGGCCGGCAGGGCCAGCCCGGCGATCCTGGCCCTGATGTCCCGGGTCACCGAGCCCAGATCACGTCCCGTGAGGTTGGCCGAGACGATGGCCACGCGCTTGGCGGACAGGCGGTGGATCTCCGCCGGCCCGGTGACGACCTCCATGCCCGCCAGGGCGGCGAGGGTGATGGGCACGCCGTCGCGCTCGGCGACGATGAGCTCCCGCACCGCCGTCAGGGTGTTGCGCTGCTGGTCGGTGTTCAGCACCCGGATGTCGACGTGCCGCTCCCGGTCGCGGAAGCGGCTGGCGACCGTGCCCCGCACCTTGCCCCGGACGGTCTCGGCCACCTCGCCCAGGCGCAGGCCGTACTGGTTCAGCTTGTCCCGGTCGAAGCTCACCTGGACCTCGGGCGAGCCCGGCTCCATGCTCAGCCGGACGTCCCGCAGGCCCTCGATCCCCGCGATCCTGGCCGCCACCTCGTCCGCGGTGCGCTGCAGGTCCTCCAGGTCGTAGCCGTAGACGTCCACCTCCACCGGGGCGCCGAAGCTGAGCAGGGTCTGGCGGCGCAGCTTCAGGTCCAGGTCGGGAAAGTCGGTCAGCACGGTGCGGATGCGCTCCAGGGCCGCGGCCTCGGCGGCGGCCGAGGCCTCGGTCAGGCGGACCTGCACCTCGGCGCAGTTCTCCTTCTGCCGCTGGGCCGAGGTCTCCCCGTCACGGGAAATCCCGGTCTCACCCGCCACCATGGCGATTCCCGGCAATGCCGCCAGCTTCACCGACACCGCCCTCACCACCGCGTCGGTGCGGCTCAGGGGCGTTCCCTCGGGCAGTTCCAGGCCCAGGGTGAACTCGCCCCGGGCCAGGGGCGGCACCAGTTCGCTCCCCAGGCGCGGCCAGACCAGCAGGGCGCCGGATGCCACGACCGTGACCAGGCAGACCACCAGGAAGCGGTGCCGCAGGGCGCTCAGGAGGACCCGATCGTACAGGTCCTGGATCAGGGGGAAGACCTTGCCGAAGGTCCAGGTGCCCGGCCAGAGGACCAGGTCGGCCAGGCGGCGCAGCCTGCCGCCGGTCCAGCGCCCGGCCCGGTAGACGAGCAGGGGCAGGCCCAGGGCCAGGAACAGGCCGGCCAGCTGCGGCCAGCGGCGCCAGAATCGGCCCGGTCCGGCGTAGGGGATCCAGGATCCGCGCCAGCTCCGCGGCGCCGTGTCCGGCCCCCCGGGCCGGGGAACGGCCTGCTTGCTGCGGCCGAAGGCCACCGCCATGGGCGTGAAGGTCAGCGCGACCACCAGGGAGACCAGCAGGGCGAACGTCACGGTCAAGGCCTGGTCGCGGAAGATCTGGCCGGCCACCCCGACCACGACGAAGACGATGGGCACGAAGACGGCCAGGGTCGTCAGCGTCGAGGCGGTGACCGCGCCGGCCACCTCGGCCGCGCCCTGGACCGAGGATTCGACCGGGTCGTCCGCATCGCCGTTCTCCTCGCGGCGGCGGTGGATGGCCTCCAGGACCACGATGCTGTTGTCCACAAGCATCCCCACGCCCAGGGCCAGGCCCCCCAGGGACATGATGTTGAGGGACACCCCGCGGGTGAGCATGAGGATGAAGGTGGCCACGATGGACACCGGGATGGCCAGGCCGATGATGGTCGTGCTGCGGTAGTCCCTGAGGAACACGAAGAGCACCAGGATGGCGAGGGCGCCGCCCAGCAGGGCGTTGTCGCGGACCTCGGCCACGGCCTCGGCGATGAAGGTGGACTGGTCGAACAGCACCTCCAGCTTCATGGGTTCGGGCAGGCGGTCCTGGAGACGGTCGAGCTGGGCCCGCACCGAGCGCGCCATCTCCACGATGTTGGCGTCGCCTTCCTTGTAGATGGCGATCTCCACGCTCTCGACGCCGTCGATGTGGGTGATGCTGGTGCGTTCCTTGTGCGTGCGACGGATCTCGGCCACCTCGGACAGGCGGATGGGCCGTCCCCGGATGTTGGCCACGGTCACCTTGCCGATGTCCTCGAGGTTCTCGAACCGGCTCAGGGTCCGCACGATGTACTCGGCGTTGCGGTCGCGCAGGCGGCCGCCCGAGGCGTTGATGTTCTCCTCGGCCAGCACCCGGGTCACCGCCCCGATGGGCACGCCCAGGGCGGAAAGACGGGTCTCGTCGATCTCGACCCTGATCTCCTCCTCCAGGCCGCCGGCCACCCTCGCGGCGGCGACGCCCTGCAGGGCCTCGATCTCCTTCTTGAGGATCTCGTCGGCCACGTTCCGCAGGCGCATCAGCTGGGGATCTCCGGTCAGGCCGACCCGCAGGACCGGATCCTGGCCCGGGTCGTACTTCAGCAGGACCGGCACCCGGGCCTCCGCGGGCAGCCGCACCAGGTCGATCTTCTCCCTGACGTCCAGGGCGGCGTAATCCATGGCCGTGCCCCAGTTGAACTCCAGGGTGATCTGGGAGACGCCCGACTGGCTGATGGAGTGGACCCGCCGCAGACCCGGCACGACCCCCACGCTCTCCTCGAGGGGCCGGGTGACAAGGTTCTCGACGTCGACGGGCGCGGTGCCGGGGAACTCCGTCTGGACCGTGAGGCTGGGGTAGCGGATCTCCGGCAGCAGCCGCATGTCCAGGCGCCCCAGTGCGGTCAGGCCGAAGACCACGGCGGCCAGGGTCACCATCCAGACCGTGACCGGATGCGTGACCGCGTAACGGATGATCTTCATGGGTCAGTCCGCCTTCGCCACGAGGGAGCCCTCGCCGTCGCGGGCGGGGTCCTGCCCGCCGGCATCCGCGGCCTGGTAGCCGACCTCGGCCTGGTTGAGGACCTTGATGACCGTGCCGTTGCGGAGTCCGCCCTGGCCCATGGTCACCACGAAGTCCCCTGCAGCCACGCCTTCGAGGACCTCCACGTGGGTCTCGTCGTAGAGGCCGGTCTCGACCTCGACCTTCCGGACGGTGTCCGCCGCGGCGACGAACACGCTCCGCAGGGCGCCTTCCTCCACCAGCGCCAGCTTGGGAATGGCCAGGGCGTCGTTGCGCCGGTCGGTGGTGATCCGCACCTTGACGAAGGCGCCGACCCGCATGGCCGCGCCGTCCTCGGCCAGCAGCAGGGTGAGGCGGACGGTGCTCGTGGCGGGGTCGACGACCGGGGAGATCCGCTCCACGACGGCCTCGAGATCGGTCTCCACCGCCTCGGGGGCCACCAGGACCCTCTGCCCCTCCTCGACCTTGCGGGCGACGGCCTCGGGCAGGTGGACCCGGACGCGCAGGGGCGAGAAATCGCCCAGGGTGAACGCGGCGGCCGCGGCGGGCACCTGCTGGCCGGCCACCACCTTCCGGTCGGTCACCCGGCCGGAGAAGGGGGCCCGGATGCGCGTGTCCTCCAGGTTGATGGCCGCCAGGTCGCGCTCGGCCTCGGCCAGCCGGCAGGTGGATTCCACCTCGTCGAATTCCTGCCTGCTGATCAGCTCCTCGGCGAGCATGCGCTCGGTCCGCTCGAGCAGGCGCTGCTTGTCCGCCAGGGTCAGTTCGGCCTTGCGCAGCTGGATGCGCTCCCGCTCGTTCTCGAACTCGGCCAGGATGGCGCCCTTTTCGGCCCAGTCCCCTTCCTCCACCAGGATGGTGTGGATCCGACCGGGCACCTTGGCGACCAGGTCCACCAGGCGATCGGCCTCGACCACCGAGGCCGCCCGGTAGTAGGCCGCGATGCCGCGGGCCTCGGCGCGGGCGAGTTCGACGGGGATGGGCATGACCTCGGGCCCCTCCTGGTCCTTCGGGACGGCGGAGGTGTCCGCCGCGGCCGTGGATTCGGCGGCGGCGACGGTCCCGCCGGGGATGAAGGGCAGCTTTCCGGACAGGAACAGGACGGTCCCCGCGCCGGCAAGGACGACCACGGCCAGCAGGGCTCCCAGCGACTTCTTTCCGATTTTCATGATTCTCCCCCCGGCCAGCGGGATGCTATGGGCATGGGCCCCGGGATTCTCGAATTCAGGACGTATCCAGTAGACGCACGCGCCCCGCCAAGGTTGCATGTCGTGTGCGGATCCGCGCCGCAACCGCGGCCGGAACCCCTCCTTGGTCCTGGAAATCACCCCCGCCAGGCACTATTTTCGGGGCGCATCCCGCGGGAGACCCCGTCCGGCGCGTCCTCCTGCGCGTTCCCTGGCGCCCCCAGAACCGGTGAGGTCCGGATCATGAAGAAGCTCGTGGAGTGCGTTCCGAACATCAGCGAAGGCCGGGATTCCAGGATCATCGACGCGGTGACCGCCGTGATCGGCGAGGTCGACGGGGTCCACCTCCTCGACGTCGATCCGGGCGCCGAGACCAACCGCACGGTGATCACCTTCATCGGTTCGCCCGAGGGGGTCGCCGAGGCCGCCTTCCGGGTGGTCAAGCGGGCCGCCGAGCTGATCGACATGTCCAGGCATCACGGCGCCCACCCCCGCCACGGGGCCACCGACGTGTGTCCCTTCGTCCCGGTCCGGGGCGTGACCATGGAGGAGTGCGTCGGGATCGCCCGGTCCGTCGGGCGACGGATCGGCGAGGAGCTCGACATCCCCGTCTATCTCTACGAGGAGGCCGCCACCCGGCCCGAGCGGCGCAACCTGGCCGCCGTGCGCAAGGGGGAATACGAGGCCCTGCCCGGCAAGCTGGGCACCGAGCAGTGGGCGCCGGACTTCGGTCCCAACGTCTGGAACGACCGCAGCAGGCGCACCGGCGCGACCAACGTCTCGGCCCGGGGATTCCTGGTCGCCTACAACGTCAACCTGAACACGCGCGACAAGTCGGTGGCCTCCCAGATCGCCCTGGACATCAAGGAAGCGGGGAGGGCCGACCGGGACGCCGACGGGAACATCGTCCGCGACGACAAGGGCCAACCCGTCCTGGTCCCCGGCCCCTACCGCCTCGAGGCCTGCAAGGCCGTGGGCTGGGTCATCCCCGAGTACGACCGCGCCCAGGTGTCCATCAACCTCGTCAACACGGCCGTGACCAAGCCCCACCAGGCCTTCGAGGCCTGCCGGGCGAGCGCACGCGACCGCGGCGCCCGCGTCACCGGCAGCGAGCTGGTCGGCCTCATCCCCGAGGGCGACCTGCTCGCGGCCGGGAAGTTCTACCAGCGCCGGGCCGGCCAGTCGGCGGGCCAACCCCGCCGCCTGCTCCTGGAGACGGCGATCCAGAGCCTGGGCCTGCGGGACCTGGCGGGGTTCGACGCTGCCGACAAGGTGATCGAGTACCGGGCGGGCCTGGTCGACGGCCCCCTGGTCCGCATGACCAACCGGGAGTTCGTGGACGAGCTCTCCACCGACTCCCCCGCCCCCGGCGGCGGTTCGGTGGCCGCCCTGTGCGCCGCCCAGGCGGCCGGTCTGACGGCCATGGTGGGCAACCTGACCGTGGGCAAGAAGAAGTACGACGGCGTCCAGGACCGGGTGAAGGAGATCGCCGAGCTCGGCCAGGACCTCAAGGATTTCTTCCTGGCCGCCATGGACGACGACACCGCCGCCTTCAACGCCGTCATGGAAACCTTCCGCCTGCCCAAGGGCACGCCGGAGGAATCCAGGGCCCGTGACCTGGCGGTCGCCGCGGCCACCCGACAGGCCACCCGGGTTCCCCTGTCGGTCCTCGAGAAGGTGCCGGGCTTGCTCGCCCTCGCCGAGGAGATCGGCCGGATCGGCAACGCCAACAGCCTCAGCGACGCCGGCGTCGCCGTCCTGACCGCCCTGGCCGGCGCCGAAGGCGCCTACTACAACGTCCTGATCAACCTGGACGCCCTGAAGTCCCTGGACCAGAGCGGGGAGCCGGCGTTCATGGCCGACACCCGGAAACGGGCCGTCGCTGCCATGGCCGCCTGCGAGGCGGCCGCCGGAGCGGCCCGGGCCAGGATCCGGAATCAACTCGAGGGCAACCTCGGCAATTGAATCCTGCAGGAGGGCCCGGTCCCCGTCGAGGACGGCCCTCCCCAGGAAACCATGGACAAGCAGGGAGGGCCCCGTGCTATTTTCCTGCGGTTCCGATCACGCGAACGGCCGGGCCCACCCCCGACCACGAAAGGTGCATGATGGCCACGGTCAATCCCGATAACGAGCAGCAAAGCCCCTGGCGGGAAATCACCCAGCCCTTCGTCGATCTCGTGCATGCGCCGCGGGCCCTCTGGGGAATCAACCTGGCCTACTTCCTCGAGGGGTGGGTCTACTTCGGGATGCTCGGCTACCTCGCCATGCACTTTTCCGATTTCGTGTTCGTCAACGAGCCCCATCCCGATGAGCTGTCCCATCCCATGGTGGGA
This sequence comes from Candidatus Krumholzibacteriia bacterium, assembly GCA_050174015.1. Lineage (GTDB taxonomy): Bacteria > Krumholzibacteriota > Krumholzibacteriia > LZORAL124-64-63 > LZORAL124-64-63 > JAHJTW01. The sequence continues at coordinate 7,375 of JBFXKG010000031.1, read as the reverse complement.
GTCCTGACCGCCGGGATCACCATCTCCATGTTCTTCCTGGGCTCGGTCGCCGACAAGAAGGGCGTCCGCAGGACCCTGCTCGCAGCGTTCAGCTTCCTCCTCCTGGGTCGTGTCATCTGGTCTCTGGCTCCGTCGGTCTTTCCCGAACCCGGCCTGTGGAGCAACTTGCACCTGATGACCATGATGGGCATCTTCTTCGTCATCGTCGGTTACGGGATGTATCAGCCTGCGGCCTACGCGGGCGTACGCAAGTTCACCAGCCCCAAGACCGCCGCCATGGGCTACGCCATGCTCTACGCGTTGATGAACCTGGGCGGCTGGCTACCCACCTTCTTCGCTTTCGTGCGCGAAAAGGTCGGAATCACGGGGGCCTTCTGGGTCTACACGGGGATCACCGTCGTCGGCCTCCTGGTCACCTTCCTGATCCTGACCCCGCGGGTCGAGCGCGACGCCATCGCCAGGGCCGAACGGGAAAGGGACGAGGCCAAGGCGCTGGAGAAGGCCGATCACGAGAAGGCCGGCACCACCGCCGCGCCCGAGGTCACCGTTCCCCTCCGCGAAAGCATTCCGCCGCACATGTGGGGCACCCTGGCCGTCATCGCCGCTGCGATCTACTTCCTGCCCCCGACCATTCGGCTCTGGGTCTGGGGCCTGCTCCTGTGCACCATCGTGGCCCTGACCGCCGTGCCGGCCTGGGGAAGACCCGCCTACCGCTGGCTGGCCAACCACCCCCTGGCCGACCCGAAGTTCTTCTTCTTCATCTTCGCCCTGATCCCGGTCCAGACCCTTTTCACGTACAACTGGCTGGTCCTGCCCCAGTACCTGGAGCGTGCCTTCGAGGGCGGGTTCGTGAGCGATCGTTTCGAGTTCTTCTCCAATCTCAACCCGATCCTGATCTTCATCGCCGTTCCCATGGTCACCGCCCTGACCCAGAAGAAGAACGTCTACAACATGATGATCATCGGCACCTTCGTGATGGCCGCCCCCGCCTTCCTGCTGTCCCTGGGGACCAGCCTGCCCCTTCTTCTGGGCTACCTGTTCATCATGACCATCGGCGAGGCCATGTGGCAGCCCCGATTCCTCCAGTATGCGGCCGAGATCGCCCCCGAGGGCCGGACCGGCGCCTACATGGGCGTCGCCCAGTTCCCCTGGTTCCTGACCAAGATGCTGGTTCCCCTCTACTCCGGGCTGCTGATGCAGAAGTTCGTGCCGGCCGTCGGAGACAGGAATCCCGAGGTCTTGTGGCTGGTCTCCGCGATCGTGGCCATGGCCTCGCCCTTCCTGCTCATCGCGGCCAAGGGCTGGATCGGAAAGGACTTCAAGACCAAGGCGGATTGACGTCCCGGCCGGGGAAGCAACGAGGCTCACCGGAGTCGGAAATCCGTACTCCTCCGGTGAGCCTCGTTGCTTCCCCAACCAGGACTCGTCTCCCTTCATCCCCCTGCCTCCCCGGACCGTACCCGCCTGTTGTCGCCTGATCGGCTGAACGGACGTTCCTGCCGGGACTTCCGGCCGGGTCCGGGAGTTGCTGACGGGGCTTGCCTCCCCCGGCCCCCTCCCCGTGACCACCATGCGAAAGCCCCGGTTCCCGTTCCGGTCCGCCCCCTGGACGGTCCTGCTGCTGCCCCTGGTCCTGTTGCCTGCCTGCCGGCCCGATCCGTCCCCCACCCGGCCGGAGAGCCGGGATGCTCCGCGCGGTTCCCCGCCCGGGACGATCCTCCCGGTCCAGGTCCTCTACTGGGACGAAGCGGAAGACCTGTTCGGCGGACCTCACCGCTGGACCTGGGTCCAGGCGGGCTCCGCCGGCGGGGAGGACGGCCCGGCCGGCGGGACCGTGGAGCTGCAGTGGGACGCCGGCCCCAAGCGGTTCGCCCGCACCCGGCCGGCCCGCTGGGTGTTCCCCATCGGCCTGAAGTATCCCCTGGAGATCCTGCTGGCCCCCGAGGACACGTTCCGGTGGCATCCGTTCCGCTGGGTCATCAGGGATCCCAAGACCCCTCCGGTGCCCCTGGTGCGGATCCCGGTCGAGTCGCCGGACTACCCCGATCTGCTCGGCTTCACGCGGGCCCTGACCGCAGGCTTGTTCGACGAGGTCGTGCGCCGCTGGCCCGGTGAACCGGTCCCGGTGCGGGCCGGCGATCACGTGAGCGGGGACGTGGATCTGTCGGAGTGCCTGAGAGTCGCGGTGGGGATCTGGAACGACGATCCCCACGACCCCTGGTTCGTCCTGGACGAGGAGGCCGGCTGGGGGGTGCGCCTGGTGCACTACCGGGACGCCCTGCTGTCGCCCCCGCTGCGGGTCCAGCTCACCCGCAGGGACGCCCACGGCAATCCCGTCCGGATGAACATCCTGGCCGGATGCAACTACGACGACGCCACGGACAGCGTCTACGTCGTGCGGGCGATGGTCCACGAACTCGTCCACACCCGGCTGCTCTGGGGGCACTCGACGGACCGCCGGCACAGCGTGTGGGGGGCGGCGCCGCCGCTGGTCGGCGCGCCGTCGGCGGATGAGAGGAAGGCCGCACGGCTGCTGCGCGGCCTTCCCGAGGGGCTGGACCTGAAGCTCTACCGACCCGTCAGCGCAGGCGGATGACCATGGGCATCATGGCCACCGGCCGGCCGTCCAGGAGGTCCAGGGCGGCCAGGGTGCCGTCCTGGCGCAGGTCGTCCAGGAGGGCTGGCGGCAGGGGTCCGGTCACCGACTCGAGGATTCCGGGGCCCGGTTCGAAGACCGACCGCAGGGAAGCCAGCCCCCCGCCTTCGCGCAGGGAATCCAGGAGCATGCGCTCCAGCCAGGTCAATTCGACCCCGTAGGTGATGAGGGAGACCTTGTCCGCAGGGCCCAGGCCCAGCCTGGACTTCACGGCCAGGATCGCCCTGTCCACCCCGCCCAGATCGTCGACCAGGCCGCATTCCAGGCCCTGGCGCCCGGTCCAGACCCGGCCCTGGGCCACGGCGTGGACCTGGTCGCGGGTCATGCCCCGGCCGGCGGCGACCTTGCCCAGGAATCGCTCGTAGAATCCATCCATCTGGGCCTGGAACAATTCACGCTGGTCGTCGGTGAACCGGCCCTCGTCGCTGAACAGCAGGGCGTTGCGGCCGCGGGTGATGAACTCCCGGTTGACGCCGATCTTTTCGTACATCCCGGTCCGGCTGAGTTTCCCGGCGTAGACGCCGATGGAGCCGGTGAGGGTCCCGGGGTCGGCGAAGATGCTGTCGGCCCCACAGGAAACGTAGTAGCCGCCGCTGGCCGCCAGGCCGCTCATGGAGACGAAGACCGGCTTCTCCAGCTTCACCTGCTCGATCTGCTCCCAGATGAGGTCGCTGGCCATGGCGCTGCCGCCGGGGCTGTCCACCCGCAGGATCACGGCCCGGATCTCCTCATCGTCCAGGGCGCTCTGGAGGTCCTCGATGATGGTCTCGCTGCCGGCGATCTTGCCCTGGAAGTTGTCGAACCTGCTCGTGCCGGGCATGATCACCCCGCTGACGTCGATCAGGGCCACCTTGGGCAGGCCGCCCCGGGACCGGGAACGGTCCAGGGTGTAGTCCGACAGGTAGGTCACCGGGTCGTCGGGGAACCGGGCGTCCAGCAGTTCGTCCCAGTACATCATGGTATCGGCCAGGCCGGCGGCCACCGCCGCGGGGGCGTCGTACATCCCCTGATCGATCCAGGCCGCCGCGACCTCCGGGGCCACGCCGCGGGCGGAGGCGATCATGTCGACCAGCGCCTGGTAGCGGTCCTCCACGATGGCGTTGATCATCTCGCGGTTGGCGTCCGACGCCTCGGACCGGGTCATCCGTTCCGGAGCGCTCTTGTAGCGGCCCACGTGGACGAAGTCCGCCTCCATCCCGAGCTTGCCCAGGGTGTCCTTCATGAAGTCCAGCTGGGCCACAACGCCCAGGACCATGAGGCTCGCCTCGGGAGACATCACGACCAGATCGGCCCCGCAGGCCAGGGCGTAGTCCCGGGTCATCCCGGCGTCGAGATAGGCGCAGACCGGCTTGCCCGCGGCCCGGAAGTCCGCGACGGCCCCCTGCATCTCCTCGATCTTCGCCCAGTCGGTCTCCAGGCCCTGGAGGTCGAGGACCAGGCCGGTGATGCGGTCGTCCTCCGCCGCGCGGCGCAGGGCGAAGAGCACGTCGCGGCAGGTGGGTTCGGCTCCGCTGCGCACCTGGCCCCAGAAGGAATCGTCCCGCTCCTCGGGATAGTCCCCCGCCACCTTCCACACCAGGACCCCGCCGTCGATGGTCACCGTCTGCTCGAGCCCGCTGACGGCCCGCCACATCATGAACATGCCGCCGCCGATGACCACGGCCACCACGGCGAAGACGATCCAGAACTTCTTCATGCTCGTTTCATCCCTTCCACGCAGAATGCCCCCAGGGCACGGGCGGCCCGATCGATCTTCCGGAAGACGGGAATGCCCGCCTCCAGGAAGCTCCGGCACATGGGGTCGTAGATCTCTCCAGAATCGACCACGACGACGGCGGGTTTAGCGGAACCCCTGATGACCGGGATCATCAGGGAAACCTGGGACCCGGGTCCAGCGAGATCCTCGCGATGGCGGCCCTCCTCGTCCCGGGGCAGGTTGTCGAGCGCCGGGGTGACGGGCACGGACGAGAGCACGGCCGCGTCCACGGCCCCGCATTCCAGGATCGCCCGGCAACTGGCCGCAAAGGCCTCGGTTCCGGTCATGGGCGTGCAGTCGATGGGATTGGTCCGGTGGGCGAAGGCCGGCAGGATCTCGTCCAGGACGGCCTGGGTCTCCCGGTCGAATTCCGCCAGCTTCAGACGGCCCAGCCGGTCCATGACCGTGGAGCACTCGAAGCCTGCGTTGCTGATGATCCCCACGCGGTCGCCCCGGACGACCTTCCCTGCCAGCAGGGTGAAGGCCATGATCAGGTCCTCGAACTCGTCCAGGCTCTCGGCCACGGTGACTCCTGCGTTCAGGAGGCAGGCCCGGGCGACGGCGTAGTCGCCGGCCAGGGAGGCGGTGTGGCTGGCGGCCGCCTGGGCCCCCAGCGCCGTCTTGCCCGCCTTGAAGATGATCACGCGCTTGCCCCGGTCCCGCGCGGCGCGCGCCAGGGAGAGGAACCGCTCCCCGTCCCCCGGCCGGAAACCCTCCACGTAGCAGGCGATCACGTCCACGTCGGCGACATCGTTGAAGTACTCGAGGAAGTCGGACACCGTCAGGTCCATCTGGTTGCCGAAGCTGATGCTCGCCCGGGGCTGGATGACCCCGTCGTAGTTGCTGGCGAAGGTGACGAGGTAGGCTCCGGACTGGCTGACGATCGCCAGGTTCTCCCCCAGCCCCGGGCTGAAGGGCAGCTTGTACGGGGGCAGGAAGAAGGTGTTGTAGTTGTCGCGGCTGACGATTCCCAGGCAGTTGGCGCCGACCATGACCGGCCCGCCGCCGGGAATCCGCCGGCTGGCCGCCAGACGGTCCTCGATGGCCCGGGCCAGATCGCCCTGACCGGCCTCGGCGAAGCCGCCGGGGATGAGGATGATGGACTCGGTCCGGTCCTCCCGGATCAGGTCCTCGATGGCCGTCAGGGCGCCCTCGGCGGGAACCGAGACCACGGCCAGGTCGCACTTTTCCGGCAAGGCGGCCACCGAAGGAAAGCAGGGCACGCCCGCGATTTCCCGTTCCCGTGCATGGACCACGTACAACCGGGCCGCGTCGATGCCCTCGGAGCGGCGCAGGTTGTCCAGGATGATCCGCCCGGGATTGCCTCCCTTGGCGCTGACCCCCATGACCACCGCGCTGCGCGGCTGAAGGAGCGGCCCGATCTTGCGGACGGGACGCCCGCCATCCGCCCACTTCCGGGTGGACACCAGGGCGACGCCGTCCAGGGCGACCAGGCGCCCGCCGGAAGCCACCGCGGGATTGACCTCGAGTTCCTCGATGGTCCAGGGCTCCCCCGAACGGGGGCCAAACGCACGCCCCAGCTCCGCCAGGGCCATGACGACGCCGACCACCTCCTGGACGTCCACCGGAGGCTGCCGATACAGCCGCGACTTCTGGACCATGAGCTTCAGGGCCGGATGGGCGGAGAGAGCGGCGGCGACCCGCCCCGCTTCCAGCCCGACGGCGGGAAACACGAGGGTGCTGCGGCCTCCGCTGAGGGCCCCGAACCACTCCGTCAAGGTTCCCCCGACGCCGACCACGACGCAGGGGCCGAAGGCCGGATCCTGCTTCAGCGCGAGGATGAGTTCCTGGCCCGGGGTGTTGGGCCTATGGGAAACGAAGGCGGCAGCCAGGAAGCCCTCGACCCCGGGGCCGAAACCCGATTCCCTGACGCGCGCGAGCATTCCATCCTTCGCGGCCAGGATGCCTGCGGGGGCATCATCGGCCCCTGTCAGGGAGACCACCTTGACGCCTCCCGCCTCGGTCTTGTGGAGGATGTCCCTGCCGACGACCTTCAGAAGCACGCGGCCATCGTCCCCGGCGAGCGAGGCCGCATGGGCTGCCCAACCGGCGGCCTCGGCCGACTCGGCCGGCCCGGGCAGGAAAACCACCGGCGCGGTCGCCAGCCCGACGGTCTGGAGCAGGCGGAAGACCTCGGGTTCGTTGAGGCGGATGGGATCCTTCCGGGAAGGATCGTAGCCGGCGGTCCCGAGAATCGTCCCGAGGCATGAGATGTCCATGGTCGCTCCCTTGTCCGTGGGGTCATACCGGTCGCTCCTGGTGGGCGGAGGCCGGGAAACCAAAATAGGCTGCGGCGGATCGAGGCACAAAAAAAAGCCCCCGACTTTCGTCGAGGGCTTCTGATAATCCGGCGGTGACCTACTCTCCCACAGGGGCGACCCTGCAGTACCATCGGCGCAACGTAGTTTCACTTCTGTGTTCGGAATGGGAACAGGTGGTGCCCACGTGCTATCGCCGCCGAAAATGTGCTGTCCTGAGACAACTGAATATGGAGAGTAGCGAGATTCACCGACATGCCTGGCTCCTTTTCAAGGAAAAGGAGATGATTAAGCCTCACGGCTTATTAGTACTGCTCGGCTGAACGTGTCACCACGCTTACACCTGCAGCCTATCAACGAGGTCGTCTTCCTCGAGCCTTCAGGGGCTTGCGCCCGGGAGTTCTTATCTTGGGAGGGGCTTCACGCTTATATGCTTTCAGCGTTTATCCCTGCCATACATAGCTACCCAGCAATGCCTCTGGCGAGACAACTGGTACACTAGAGGTATGTCCATCCCGGTCCTCTCGTACTAGGGACAGGTTCCCTCAAAACTCCTCCGCCCACGACAGATAGGGACCGAACTGTCTCACGACGTTCTAAACCCAGCTCGCGTACCACTTTAATTGGCGAACAGCCAAACCCTTGGGACCTTCTCCAGCCCCAGGATGTGATGAGCCGACATCG
>JBFXKG010000030.1:0-53334 GCA_050174015.1 Candidatus Krumholzibacteriia bacterium | reverse complement strand
GTGGAAACCCCAGCGCTGGGGAAGCAGAGGCGGCATGAATTGAAGTACGCGTACTAGAAAGGAACCCTCTGCCGGCCGAGACCGGCAGAGGGATGACAGCGGACACAATTTCGACGGCACAACCTACCCCAGTCGGCCGCTTCCATCTCTCCTGTCCCGAAAGAAATCCTGGAGGATACGGCCGCAGGAACCCGCCAACACCCCCCCCACGACCTCCATCCGGTGGCCATAGGGATTGCCGTCCAGCACCCTGGCTGTGGAGATCACCGCCCCGGCCCTCGGGTCGCTCGCCCCGAAAACCAGCCTCCCCAGCCTCGCCAAAAGGATGGCGCCCGCACACATGGTGCAGGGTTCGAGGGTCACGTACAGGGTGGCCTCGGAGAGGCGCCAGTCCCCTCCATCCCCGGCCGCCGCGCCCAGGGCGATGATCTCGGCGTGCGCAGTGGGATCGTGCAGGGCCTCCACCTGGTTGCGGCCGCGCCCGACCACCGCGCCGTCGCGGACGACGACCGCCCCGACGGGCACCTCCCCCGCCTCGGCCGCCAGCCGGGCCTCGCGCAGGGCGACCTCCATCCAGCGTTCGTGCCGGGCGGAATCGCCGGCGCCGGGGGCGTTCATCGGCTCACCTCGATTCCACGTCGGTTTCGACCGCCGTGACGTTGCCCGCGAGGTCCATGACCTCGATCCGGACCCAGGCGGGGAGCTGTGTCGTCCGCAGGGGATCGGAGTGATAGACGAAGTCGAATTCCTCCTCGAGGCTGTCGCAGATCCGGTCGAGGGGATCCAGGCGCTCCCGCGTCCCGTCCGGCAGGACGAGCATCGCCCCGGCCAGGGGGCTGCTCCCATCCGCCGCCTTCAGGAACAGATGGATGCCCTGGTCCTTGACCCGCGCCCCGAAGTCCGAAACCACCGGGGGGGTGTTGTCCACCCTGACCGGGCCGAGCTTGCTGGTGGCCAGGTGGGCCAGGTGCCCGGGATTGTCCGGGGCGTCGGTGACACTCAGGATCATCTCGTACAGACCGTCGGGAACGTCGGACGTATCCCAGCCGTCGACGCCCTCGCCGTTCCCCTTGCTCGCCTCCCGGTACCGTCCCGGGCTCCCGGCCCAGGGCCGATAGAACAGGGTATGTTCGAGACGGTCGTCGTCGGGGTCGGTCACCTTCCAGGAGAAGACCAGGACCTTGCCGCCGAGAGCGGCCCGGCCCTCGGGAGAGACCTCAGGACCGTCGCTCCCGCGGTTGAACTCGGCTTTCAGGCCGCTGCGGAAGGACCGGGTGATGTTGTCGCGGTGGTTCATCAGGCCGCCCATGAAAACCGACTGGACGTCCTCCTGCTTGAACTCGGAGATGACAGGAGGGAAGTTGGGCCCGAAGGCGCTGACGGTCACCGCGGCGACGTGAGCGCGGGCCGGATCCGGCTGGTCGCCCAGGAATTCCGCCCGCCACTGCAGGTAACGGCTGGCCGGCAGATCCAGGGAAACGTCGTGGTCCTTCCAGGTCTTCGACCAGGCGGTCCAGCCGCCGTCGGGGATGGCGCGGTTGCCGGTGCGCACCGACCAGCGGACGCCCCCGGGACCGGGTTCGCCCTGCCAGGACAGGCGCCCCCAGGCCACGGTCTTGCCCGCGTCCAGGACGGGGCCGGTCGCGGTCCGGGCGGCCTTGAAATCGTCGCCGAACCAGTCGATGCGGCCGGGGTTGGCCTGCGCCACCGCGACGGCCGGCCGGTTCCCGTCGGGTTCCACCAGGATGTCGAGGATGTCCCCGCCCGCCCAGCTCGTCAGCGGGCTGTATCCCGCCGGGGGATCCAGGCGATAGAGGGTCGCCAGCCCCGTTTCCTTGATCAGGCCGCCGCCGGCGATCCAGCCCAGCCGGTGGTCCCAGGTGGCGAACATCAGGTCGAGGTCCCCGCTCCAGACCAACGATCCGGGCAGGTCGCCGTCGATCCGGTAGACGGCGCCCCGGGGAATCCGGGGGGTGTCCCGGTCATTCAGGAAGGGCAGCATGACCACCGGAACCGACCGCCGGCGCAGGTCCGGGACCTCGGGATCGCCGTCCAGGTCGAACGCCTCGGCGGGGGCGAGGGCCACCAGGTAGATCCCGCCGTCGGGTCCTTGCAGCAGGCGCCGGGCCTCGTCCTGGGCGGTTTCCAGCAGAAGTTCGGGCTCCCCGTCGGAACCGGGGGTCACCCGGTACACCATGCCCGGACCCTGGGTCGACACGAGGAGGCTTCCGTCCGGCTCGGGCAGGACGTCCAGGGCGTTCTCGGCGGGCAGGGTCACCGCATCGCCGATCCGCCCGGTGTCGAGGTCCAGGGCCTGGACCGTCGCCGGACTGCCGGAGACCAGCCAGACGCGCCCCCCGGCGGGATCCTGGGCCATCCCCCAGACGTACTGCCCGGCGGCGTCGCCGATCTTCGCGGCGGTCCCGTCCGGGGCCACGGCGTAGACCTGGCCCTCGGGACCGCAGCCGGCCAGCAGGCGGCCGTCGTCCAGGGTCAGCAGGCAGAAGACCTCGGGAGCCTCGAGATCGGCGTACACCTGGGGTTCGCCGTCCGGAACGATGCGCACGATCTGGCCTTCGTGCCCGGTGCCGGCCAGGATGCCGCCGCGGGGATCGGGGACCACGCACCAGGTCACCCCCCCGGGCAGGTCGGCCCCCCGGCCGTGGACGAGGCCCGGGGATAGACGGCCCGCGCCGTCGATGGTCACGCCCTCGAGGCGGCAATCGGCGAAGGGGCGACCGCCGGGCAGGTCCCAGAACATGGGTCCGGCCGCCAGAGCGGGCAAGGCGAAGGCCAGGAAGGCCAGGGTCAGGGTGACGATCATGGTCTCTTTTCCTGTGGGAAGGTTTGGCCCGGGGCCTGGATGACCAGGGTCTGCAGCGCGGACCCCTCCAGCAGCCAGGGAGTCGATCGTTCGGTCGTGCTCAACAGGTCGGCCAGGGTGCGCCGGGGTATCGCCTGGGCGGATTCCAGCACGCGGGCGAAGCTCCCCGGCAGCGAGGGCATCTCGCGACCCTCGACCACGAGCCCCTCGCCCGGAGCGACCAGCGCGAGTTGGAGGACGCCGGGCGACCGTTCGGTGCGCAGCAGGTCCACCAGATCCTCGACTGTGTCCAGGCGGGGCGTCTGCCCCAGGCGCTGGGTTTCCAGGGCGAAGAAGTCCGCGGCGCTGGCCACCGCGACGCGGTAGGTTCCGGGCTGCAGATGCGCCGGCAGGGGCAGTTCAATCTCGAGGGAGACGCTGCGGCCGCGGCGCTCCTGCAGATCCACCTGGAACCTGGCCGATGCCTGGCCCGGGGCGAGGATGCGGGGACCGGAGAGCCCGGTGATGGCCGCCGTCCGCATCTGCGGGTCCTGCTTCAGGACCGCGCGCACCCCCGTCAGCTGCAGGGGCCGGTCGGGATTGATCATGAGGGCCGACAGCGGCGCCATCCAGGCGGGACCCAGCGCGCGGACTCCGCCCGGTCCGGCGGTCACCCCTTCGAGCAGGAGGGTGTCGCCGCCTCCGGAGGCGGGATCGGTCCAGTCGATCTCGATGGCGTAGTCGAGGGTCTGCAGGCTGGCGTCGTCGCCGGACGCCAGCAGGGTGTTGTACAGGCACCAGAAGACCAGGGTCGGGGTCAGGAAGGGATCGTCGGCCACGGCGAAGGCGTAGGCGGACGGAGCGCCCTTCCCGCTGGAGACCTGCACGGTGACGGGCACCTGGACCGGCACGGGGCCCAGCCTGCCGCTCAGGCCGGCCCTCTGGTCGTGGTCGATGGTACCGACCAGACCGCCCATGGTCCCCATCTTGAAGGACATCTGCCGGCTGGGCAGGACCGTCAGCACCTCGGCGGCGGCCAGGGGCCAGGCCACCGGCCCGCGCTGCAGGAAAGGGTGCCCGAAGATGGCGACGCGACCTTCCTCGACCAGGGTGACCGTCCCGGTGGCGCCGAGCTGGGCGTCGCCGGTGATCAGGGCCACGGCGCAGGCGGAACCCGGGGACATCCCCTCCCCCGCCCCGCCGGCCGAGCCCGTGGCGGCCGCCTGACCCAGGGGGCGGATGAGCCAGTTCGGCGCCTCGGAACCTCCTGCGCCCAGCAGGGACAGGGCAAGGGTCTCGGGGTCGGGCCACGCGGCCGCCGGCAGGGCCGCCAGGGACCGGTCACCAGGGGACCGTTCCGCCGGGCCCGCGGTCCAGGGCCGATCGGATCGGCCGGTGATTTCGCCATGGCCGAGCAGGCCGGCGAGTTCCCCTCCCCGCCCCGGCTCCGCCAGTTCCCCGGGCAGGACCGCCACCCCCCGCACGCCCGCCCCCTGCGGCTGGGGCGACGGGGGCAGGGCCAGGATGTCCGCGGCGGGCGTGACCCCCGCGATGGGCCGCAGGGATCCGCCCCAGCCGAAGGCGAGGGCCCCGGCGAAGCGGCCATCCAGGTAGACGGGACTGCCGCTCATGCCCTGGGCGATGCTCGAGAGTTCCAGGCCGTGGCCGGCCACCTCCACCAGGATCAGGCTGCCGTCGGCGCGCACGTTGCGCTGGACCCCGATCACCTCCACCGAGAAGGTGTCGATGGCGCTCCCGGAAAAGACGGTCAGACCGTAGCCCTTCATTCCCGGCTCCACCTCCGCCAGGGGGATCCAGGAATCGGCTGCTGCGGCCCCGCCGCTCCGGCCAGGAGACACCCCGACCAGGCCGACGGCGAGACAGGCCAGGAGGCAGACCCGGGCGGTTCCCGGCAGGGTCGATCGGCGGCAGGTTCCGGGCAACGTCATCTTCGGGACCATTCCTTTGCAAACGGCGGCTGCGATCAATCCGTGCACCATACGCCAGATCCTTCCGGCGGGCCAGGAGGAACCCGCCCCGGTGGACCGGCCGGATCGAAGCCAGCCTTCAAGTGAGGGGCCGAATTGCCGATTCTGCGTATTGGCAAATGATCGCACGAGGGATATGGTTCCCCAAATTCCCGGATCACGCCAACCTTGGCGGCGCCGTGATGTCAGACCGCAAGCCCATCGAACACCACCTGGTGACCAGGTACGCTCCGCTGGTCTTCCTGGCGATCTGCCTGACGCTGGTTTTCGGCCTCTGGCGGACGGCCCAGCGCCGCGACACCCAGCGCCTGCAGGCCGAGACGACCATCGCCGCCGAGCAGATCAAGATGCGGCTGGAGGCCTGGATCGACGCCCGGACCGCCGCCGTCACCATCATCGCCCGCAATTTCCGGAATGATCCCACCCGCGAACGCACCCTCTTCCACGAACGCGCCCAGGCCTTCATCGAAAGCTATCCGGGATTCCAGGCCCTGAACTTCATCGATCCCGGCTACGTCATCCGCATCGTGCATCCGGAGCGGGACAACGTCAGCGCCCTGGACAAGGATCTGCACTTCCATCCCGAAGAAAGCGTGCTCGAGGCCGTCCGGACCGCCGAGGAGACCAGCCGCCTCACCGGCACGCCGATGATCAGGCTGCTCCAGGGCAAGCCCGGCATCGCGACCTACTGCCCCATGTCCGGACCGGACGGGGCCCTGCTGGGCTTCGTCAACGGGGTTTTCAGTCTCGAGAAGCTGGTGGACGGCTGCCTCAGCGAGGACTTCCTCTACCAACGGTTCCGGGTGGGGGTCTTCACCCAGGATGGGGAACCCGCGTTCCTGTCCCCGGGCAGCCCCCCTGACGGCTGGCCGGACGGCCTGACGTCCGTCCTGCCCCTGCGCATCGTGGACAAGTCATGGCGGCTGCGCCTGGCCCCCGGGCCGACCATCCTGGAGAAGAAGCCGGGGCCCAACGAATTCCTGTCCGCCGGCGGGCTCATCCTTTCCCTGATGCTGGCCTTCCTGCTGCGGGCCTACCTGGGCCGCATGGCCGAGCTGAGGCAGAGCCGCGAGGGCTACCGCCTGCTGGTGGACAACGTCGCCGACATGGTCGTCCGCGTGGATCTCTCCGGCAGGATCGTGTTCGCCAACCCCTCATGCCTGGAGTTCCTGGGGCTGGACGGCGGGGGCCTGATGGGATCGAGCCTGGCAGACCATTGCCACGAGGACGACCGGACGACCATCCTCGAAGCCAGGCGCCGCATCTTCGCCGGGGAAAGCCGGGAGGAGGCCTTCATCGTCCGCCTGCGGACCCCCTCGGGGAACAAGTGGACCAGCTGGTCCGGATCGGCCTTCATCGATGCGAGGGGCCAGGTCACGGGCATCGTCGGGGTGGGTCGGGACATCGACGAGCAGCGCACCCTCGAGGATCAGCTGCGCCGCTCCCAGAAACTCCAGGCCGTGGGCCAACTGGCCGGCGGAATCGCCCACGACTTCAACAACATCATCCAGGCCATCCAGGGCTACATCGACTTCGTGATGCAGGATCTGCCCCCCGGTTCGGATTCCCGGGAGGACCTGCAACAGGCCAACCTGGCCGCAGAGCGTGCCGCCAAGCTGACCCGGCAATTGCTGGCCTTCAGCAGCCGTCAGGTCATCGACACCCGGGCGGTCGATCTGCACCGCATCATCGCGGACATGCGGCCCATGCTGACCAGCCTGATCGGCGAAGGCATCGCCCTGGAGTTCGACCTGCGGGCAGGGTCGCCCACGGTGTCCGGCGACCAGGGGCAGCTCGAACAGGTCCTGCTGAACCTCTGCCTGAACGCGCGCGACGCCATCCCAGGCAACGGCCGCATCCGTATCGCCACCGCCGACGCAGCACCCCCTGCCCAGGGCGATGGAAGCCCGGGCGGCGACGGCACTCCCGGCCTGGTCCGCCTCACCATCGCCGACGACGGCGCCGGCATGTCGCCCGAGGTCCTGGCCAAGATCTTCGACCCCTTCTTCACCACCAAGGTGCCGGGCAAGGGCACGGGCCTCGGTCTGGCCACCGTCTACGGGATCATCAAGCAGCACGACGGGGTCATCCGGGTCGAGAGCGAACCCGGCCGGGGCACGACCTTCAGCATCGACCTGAGGCAGGCGACCGGGGAGGTCGAGGACGAGATCCACCAGGCCAGTTCCCGGTTCCCGGGCTCGGGCGAGACCATCCTGGTGGTGGAGGACGAGCAGCAGATCCGGGACCTGACGCGGCGCACCCTGACCCGGGCGGGCTACCGGGTGTTGACCGCCGGGGACGGGATCGAAGCCTGCGAGGTGCTCGACACGCACCAGGGCCCCCTGGACCTGGCCCTGATCGACGTGGTCCTGCCGCGGCTCGACGGCCGCGGCGTCCACGCCCGGCTGAAGAAGGATCGTCCGGCCACCCCGGTGGTCTTCATGAGCGGCTACGACCCCGCCTCGGAGCAGAAGCGGAAGGACCTGCCCGGCCCCCTTCTGCCCAAGCCCTTCAAGCAGGAGGACCTGCTGGCCGTGGTGGCAAAGGGATTGAGGGGGGGCTGAGACTTCCCGAGAGCCCAAAAAAGCCAAGGACCCGCGATCCCCGCGGGTCCTTGGTTTTTTTGGTGGTACGCCCAGGAGGATTCGAACCCCCAACCTCCTGGTCCGTAGCCAGACGCTCTATCCAGTTGAGCTATGGGCGCACCTATGATTTCACGGCCACGGCGGCCGGCTTGTTCTGGCGGAGAGGGAGGGATTCGAACCCTCGGTGAGTTTTACCCCACACACGCTTAGCAGGCGTGCGCCTTCAGCCACTCGGCCACCTCTCCAGACCTGGCGGAGGGCGGGGGACTCGAACCCCCAAGGGCTTTCACCCGGCGGTTTTCAAGACCGCTGCCTTACCGATTAGGACTAGCCCTCCGGCATCGGGCTCACAACACCGCCCACGCCGGGCGCCGCAGTCCTCGGGCCCCACGCCGCAAGGCGCCGACTGCCCTGGTAACTTGCCAGTTTCCGAGTCTGGGATCCGTCCAGGGAACGAAGCCATAAGGCTTTGCGCCCCGGCGGTGGAAGGGCACGGTACTATCTGACCTCCCATTTGTCAAGCTGGGCAGCCCATCCTTTTTCCCCGTCCTGTCCCTCGCCCCCGTCCCGGCCGTTCGCCCCGGCCAGCAGCGCCTGCAGATCCAGCCGGAAGTCGGGCCGATCCCAGGGCCCGACCAGCCCGAAGGCCAGGTTCACCCTCCCCCCGGGGTCCCGCAGGGTCTCGGCCAGGAAGCGCCACTGCCCCAGGTCGGGCGTGAATCCGGGCGGCAGCTTGACCTGAACGGCCAGGTCCATGGCCCCCGCCAGTTCGATCGGGCCGGCCACCCGCCAGTCGGTCTCCTCGCCCAGGATGATCAGGTCCGCGGCGTAGACGCCTTGGTCCACCGTGAACACGTGGCCCACGCGTTCGTACCGGACGTCCACCAGGTCCCCGCGGGAGCCCAGATAGGGCCGCGCTTCCTCCAGCCAGTCGCCGGCGTGCAGGACGCCCCCCCGCCCGAACAGCGCCCCTTCGAGGTCGAGACTCGAACGCACGGCAGCCTCGTCCCCGAGAGCCAGCGATCCCCGGGCCCAGCCCGACAGGTCCCCTTCCAGGCGGTTGCGCCAGCCGTCGATCCAGGGTCCCAGCAGCCCGACGGCCGGGACGTCCGCGCACTCGACCCGGAACTCCAGGCGACCGCCGGGGCCGGCCTCCAGGTCGATGGTGGCGGTCCCTTCCAGGGTCCCCGACCCGAGCCCGGCCCGCAGGGAGGTCACCTCGACCCGCGAACCGTCCGATCTTCCCTTCACCGTCACGTCGTCGTAGACCGCCAGGCCCACGCCGGCCCGCGCGATCCGGGCGGAGAAGGCTCCGGCGGCAAACTCCCCGCGCAGCAGGGAACCCAGCCCCACCGCCAGGTCCACCTCGTCCCAGGCCAGATCCACTCCCGATCGCGGCCCGCCCAGCGGCGGCCGCACCAGCCGGCCCGGTCCCAGGGTCACCGTCGGCCGGGGCACCAGGCGAACTCCCACGTTCGACAGGGTCAGGTCGGCCTGGCCCTGCTCGGCGGCAAGCCGCCGGAGTTCCGCCGCGAGCCGGTCCCTGGGGATCATCCGGGGCGCCATCAGCAGGAGCGCCGACAGCAGCACCGCGGTCAACCCGAAGACACCGACGATGCGCTTGCGTCTGTTCATGTCCCTCCGGTTCCGGACCGCGCCTCGAGGATGCGGGCGCCGCCCAGCACGAGGTCGCCCGCATACAGGACCATGCCCTGGCCGGGGGCCGCGCCCTCGGCCGGCCGGGCCAGTTCCACCGCGAGGCGGTCGCCCTCCAGGATCCAGGACCGCACGGCCGCGCCCGCGTGGCGGTGCCGGATACGCAGGACCACCTCCGCCGGTTCCTTCCCGGCCGCGGGCAGGGGCTGTCCCGCCTCCCAGCGCGTGGGCAGATCCTCCACCAGCGCGTGGAACCGGTCCCCCCGCAGGTTCGTCACCGCCAGGTCGGACTTGTCGCCGACGATCAGCCGCCTTCCCGCCAGGTCCAGGGCGACGACGTACAGCGGGTTGGGCGCGGCGATCCCCAGGCCCTTGCGCTGGCCCACGGTGTAGTGGATGAGGCCGCGGTGACGGCCCAGCACCCGGCCCTCGGCATCGACGATGTCGCCCGGCTCGGTGGCCGGCTCCCCCGCGGCCGTCAGGTCCGCGAAGACGGCCGTGCGGTCGCCGTCGGGCACGAAGCAGATCTCCACGCTGTCGGGTTTGTCGGCCACCGCGATGCCGAGTTCCGCGGCCGCCGCGCGCACCTGGGACTTGGTGTACCACCCCAGGGGAAACACCAGGCCGCCGAGCAGCCCGGGATCCAGCCGGTGCAGGAAGTAGGATTGGTCCTTCTGCGGATCCAGCCCGCGCAGCAGGCGGGCGGGCCCGTCCCCGGATCGCTCGATCCGCGCATAATGCCCCGTGGCGGCGAAGGAACAGCCCTGGCGCCGGGCGAGCCGCACCAGTTCGGGAAAGCGGATGTCGCTGTTGCATTGCAGGCAGGGGTTGGGCGTGCGGCCGGCGGCGTATTCCTGCAGGAAGGGCTGGATGACCCCGGCGGCGAACGGCTCCTCGATGTTCCGCACCCAGTGGCTCGCGCCCCAGGTCCGGGCCTGGGCCCGGGCGTCCTCGATGGCGTCGAGCGAGCAGCAGGCGGTGCCCGGGGGATCATCCCCTTCGGCGAAGCAGACGTTCTTGAAGGTGACGCACTGGACCTCGCACCCCAGGGACGCAAGCAGGGCCAGGGTGACGGCGCTGTCCACGCCGCCGCTGATGCCCAGCAGCACCCCCGTGCCCGGAGGCAGCGCGCGCCTGACGGGCCCGGGGATGTCCAGCGGAAAGGTCATTTCACGTTGTCTGGGGTCGGCGCGTTCATCAGATCGTGGACGATCTTGATGTTGTCGCGCGAGCGGTCGCCGATGTCGCCGTCGGGATCGTACTTCGAGGCCAGCTCCCACTCGGCGATGGCCTCGCGATAGATCTTGGCCTCGGCGAACATGATGGCCAGGTTGTAGTGGGCGAGACTGCTTTTGGGGTCGTTGGCCAGCACCGTCTGGAACTCGGCCAGGGCGTCGCTCGTGCGGCGCATCCTCAGGTACAGGGCGCCCAGGTTGCAGCGGGCCTTCTCGTCCAGGGGATCGACTTCCAGGGCCTTCCGGTAGTACATCTCGGCCTTGGCCAGCCGGTCGTCGCGGTCGGTCCGGCTGCCCATCTGCTCGCTGCGGTCGTCCCACAGGGAGCCCAGGTTGACCAGGGCCTCCAGGAAGGTGCTGTCGCGCTCGACCGCGGCGGTGAAGTACAGCTCGGCGCTGTCCAGCAGGGCGTTGACCGTGCCGTCGGTCCAGCCCACCGTCATGGCCGTCTCCTGGGCCGCGCCGTAGAAGTGGTTGCCCATGAGATAGCTGGCGAACACGGCATAGGTCCCGTCGGCCCGGATGTGGGACCGCAGGGTGTCGGTCAGGGCCTCGGGGGCCACCTTGTTGGTCTCGATGATGAACCGTTCCAGCTCGGTGGTCGGCGCGCTGTCCTTGCAGCCGACGACTACTGCGAGCGAGGCGGACACGAGGATGAACGCCGCCACCAGTACGACCCTGTTCATGTGATTCTCCCTTGTCGATCCTGCGAATGATGAGGATCCGTACATATTACCACCACCGTTCCAGTCCCGTCACGGAGATCGACAGCCGGATGATCCGGCTCTCGAGCCCGTTGTCCTGGAGGTCCCCGATCAGGCTGTAGGAAAGGGCCACGTCCATCTGCCCCATCTCCCCCCGGAACGGGAAGCCCGTGCCGGCGCTGAAAGTCGTCTCGCGGACCTCCGCGCCGCCGACCTGGTAGGCCCAGGTGCGCGACCGCAGCCCCACCCGCACCGGCAGGTTCGACCAGCCGCCCCGCCGCTCGTTGGCCCGGGTGCGCTCCAGCCCGACCGACAGGGTCTTCTCGTCCTGCATGGCGCTCCGCCATTCCTCGGGGCCGGTGAAGGCGCTGAACTTCTGCACCTGGTAGTCGGCGCCCACCCGCCACCGCCCGGACAGCCGGGCCTGCAGCCCCAGGCCCATCTCCTCGGGCATCCCCAGGATGAAGCTGGAACGGGAGCGCTGGGCCAGCCCCCCCATCTCGATCTTGCGGTCCACGTCGACGTCGTAGGCCGGCGTGTAGCTGCCGCCCACGCTGATGCGGTTGTGGGGAGCGAAAAGGAATCCGGTCGTCACGCTGGTCCCGGAGTACTCGTCGCTGGTCGTCAGGAGGTTGGACGAGTAAAGCGGCGATCCGGTCAAGGTGGCCGGCGACCGCAGGAAGTTGTAGAGGGATTCCCGCAGGGTGCCCCGCTGCAGATCGAGGGATGCCCCCACGCTCAGGCCCTGCAGGGGCGAGAAGGCCACGCCGAGGGGCACCTTGAACATGCTGCCCCGGCGCTGGAACTCGATCACGCCGGTGATGGTGTCCGACCAGGCCTCCCATGATTCGTCCACGGCCGTCGTCCACTCGGTGGAACGGTCCACCACGAATCCGGCGGTCACCGCCAGCCGACCCTTGATGACGGGCAGGGCCACCCGCATGGCGGGCGCGTACGTGCGGTAGCTGGTGCGCTCGCCGCCCTGGTCCTCGGACAGGACCTTGTCCCCGGCGGCGGTGAACTTCAGGGCCACGTGGCGCACCGAGTACAGCGACGCCAGGTTCTTGAAGCCCGGGTGCAGCGAATCGTCGACGGCCAGGCCCCAGCCGCCCCGGCCCGTCATCCGGGCGTCGTCGTTGTCCAGGCGCTGCCCGATGTTGGTCAGGGCGAACGGCGTCTGCGCCAGGCCCGCCGTGGCGAGGACGCCGGCCAGCAGGACCGCCATGACGGGCGCCGTGAAGTTGCGGGGTCCGGTCATCGGCCGCCTCCTGTGATCTCTTCGGAAAGACTGTAGGTGATCTCCAGCCTGGGCCTCAGGGAATCGGCGGCCGCGGTGCCCAGGAAACGGAACTGGGAGAAATAGAATTCCGGATCGATGACGCCCTGGTCGTACGCCGGGGCGAAATCCTCGCCCGCGGTCAGGACCAGGCCGCGCTCGCCCTCGTAGACCTCGTTGACGATGCGCTGGACGGCCTGGGTCACGTCGAAACCCAGATCGCGGTTCAGGGCCGGATCGACGCTGGTCTGGCCGGTGATCACGTAGACGGCGTCGCCCAGTTCGTCCAGGGTCATGGTCCCGGCGGGCTCGGCCAGGAACTCGGCGTCCAGTTCCGAGACCACCAGGGAGTGGAGGTTGCCGAAGCCGGCGAGGGTGTCGTTGGTGACCCGGAAGACCGCCCGGTTGATGAACGCGCCGTGCGGCAGGGCCGAGAAGTCGAACCGCAACGCCGGATAGCTGCGCAGGCCGGTGCGCAGGATGAAGCCGTCCTCGGGTGACTCCGGAGCCGCCGAAAGTTCGTGGAAGGTGGAGATGTCCCCGCTGTTGGGCAGCAGCAGGACGTCCGTTCCGTCCTCCAGCTCCACCGCGTCGTCGAAGTCCAGCACGAAGTTGGGCCCCACGATGGTGCCGACCGCCACGTCGGCCAGTTCGTTGTAGCTGTCCAGGTCGCGCGCGGCGAACCCCACGAGCCCCGAATCGCTGTCCGTGGTGGCGGTGAGCATGAAGCCGCGCACGCCGCCGTCGGCGACCCAGCCCAGGAAGTCGTCGATGCGGATGGGCGCGAAGATCTCCAGGCCCTCCCCGGACCAGGTGAAGGGGTCGCCTTCCTCGACCGCGAACGACAGCTGCCGCGTGAACCCGGGCATCGCACCGGGATAGGCGGTGGAATCGAACGGGGCGGTGAGCTCGTACAGGTGCAGGGAGAATTCGGTGACCTTGGCCGGATCCTCCTCGTCCGCGGCCCCCGACCCGAAGACCTCGAGCTTGGTGAGGCTCAGCTTCACGGTCTGGAGGCTGTCCACCGAGAACAGCGATTCCCGGAGGAACTCGTCATACTCCAGGTCGAAGTCGACGTTCACCAGGATCGCGGAGGCCACTCCCGCCTCGACCCCCAGGTACAGGACCTCCTGCCGGGACAGGGGGATGTCCGCGTCCTCGATGGCCAGGGCCGCGAAACGGTCGACGGCGTCGATCCCCAGGGGCTGGAGCACCACGTCGATCTCGCGGTCGACCAGGTCCACGCCCACCGGACCGGGCTCGTCCCCGGTGCAGGCCTGCAGGGCCAGGACCGCCCCGCAGAGCAGGACGGCCGCGGACGCGGCCCGGCCGAGCCGTCCCCAAAACCCTTCGTCTCCGGCTGGTAACATCCTCACGTTCGCCGCCTTTCACGGAATGCCATGGGATTATCAGTCGCCACCGGGCACCCGGGCCGAAATGCTGACCCTGGTGAACCCGCTCTGCTTGAGTACGTCGATCAGCCGGACCACGTCCCCGTGCTCGGCGCGCTCGTCGGCGCGCAGGACGATGGAATCCTCGCCCGTGGCGGCCTGGATCCTCTCGAGGGCCTCGGACAGGCCGTCCTCGGCGACGGGGGCGTCGTTCAGGTACACGGACCCGTCCTCGGTCAGGTACACGATCGCCGGCGTGGCCAGGGTCTCGGTGGCCGTCGTCGAGCGCGGCAGCACCAGGGTGATGGCCGGCTGGTTCTTGAAGGTCGAGGTGACCATGAAGAAGATCAGCAGCAGGAACATCACGTCGATCAGCGAGGTGACGTTGATGATCAGCCCCCGGCCCTTGCGCGCTGGCAGGAAGTTCATCGCCCGCCCGCCCCGGCGGCCGGCTCGGTCCCGGACCGCACGGCCTCCTGGCGGCGGCGCAGCGTGCCGAGGACCTTGGCCGCGTAGAACTCCAGCTCGAAGATGATGCTTTCGGCCCTTCCGTTCAACCAGTTGTAGGCGATCAGGCTGGGAATGCCGATGATCAGGCCGGCCGCGGTGGTGACCATGGCCTCGCTGATGCCGCTGGACATGGTCTCGGGATTGCCGAGGCCGGCGGCCGAGATGGTGCCGAACACCCGGATCATGCCGAGCACGGTGCCGAGCAGGCCCAGCAGGGGCGCAACCGCGGCGACGGTCTCCAGCACGCCCAGACGGCGCGTGAGCCGGATCGCCTCCTGGCGGCCCGATTCCTGCAACACGTCGCGGATGATGGTCCAGTCGCTGCCGGCGTGGTCCAGCCCCGTCTTGACGATGTTGGCGAAGGGCCCGGGACGCCGCTCGCAGATGGCGTAGGCCACCCCCAGGTCACGGCCGGCGCCGAGCGTCTCCACCGCCTCGGCGATCTCCGGGATCACGATGCGCCTGGACCTCAGCACGTACGCCCGCTCGATGATCACCGCCAGGGCGATCAGCGACGCCAGGCTGATGGGCACCATCATGGTGCGTCCGGCCATTATCAATTCCCACATGGGTGGTTCCGCCTCCCTGCTGCGGTGGCTGAGGGTCCCCGGCTCCGCCTCATCGGCGCGGTAGAGCAGGATAGTAGAGACCCAGGGTGATCACAAGATTCTCTTCGGGAAAGCCGGCAGGCAGGGGCGCGTAGGGGGCGAACGCCCTGAGCGCCGCCTCGGAGGCCTCGTGGAGCGACTGGTGCCCCACGGTGTCCATGACCTCCAGGGATTCGATCCGGCCGGTCCGGGCCACGACCAGCCGGATGATCGTGTTGCCCTCCACGATGCCCAGGCGGTAGGCGTACGGCGGAACCCAGTGCCGGTGCAGCTCGTTGGAGAAGCGGTTCATCCAGGGAGCCCAGGCCCACTCGTAGGTGTTCAGGCTGAAGTCGTCGACGATGGCCACGCCCGAGG
Organism: Candidatus Krumholzibacteriia bacterium; assembly: GCA_050174015.1. Taxonomy (GTDB): domain Bacteria; phylum Krumholzibacteriota; class Krumholzibacteriia; order LZORAL124-64-63; family LZORAL124-64-63; genus JAHJTW01. The sequence goes on along the minus strand of JBFXKG010000030.1, from coordinate 38,221 downwards.
TCGCCTTGCTCCGGGCGTCCTGGTTGAAGTCGAACCGGCGGTCGCCGGACTGCCCCTGCTCGCCTTCCTTGAGGATGGAGACGTCCTGATCGCCCCACCATTCCTCCAGTTGGGGCTCCTCGGTCCCCGGCTTCCCGGCCTCCCGCTCCTGCTGCCCCTGGACCCCTTCGCGGGGCTCGGGCAGGGCCCAGTCGCCCCGCCGGCCGCCCTGGTCGCCACGCAGCTCCTCCTCGGCCGCCCTGGCCTCCTGCTCCTTGCCGGCGGCTTCGCTTCCCGCCTCGGTCCGTCGCACCAGGGGGATCCTCTCGGTGACCTGCACCCCTTCAGCCCCCTCGAGATCCTCCCGGCGGATCCGGACCTGGTCGCTGATCCACTGCTCGGCCGCGGCAGGGGTGTCCCCGTCCCCGCCCACGACGTTGTCGGCGGCCAGGGAGTGATGCATGGCCAGATAGTCCGCCTTCTCCGGCGGGGTCTCGCTGGCCTGCCGGTCGGGGATCTCGGTGTAGGCGGTCGGCATGGTCGCATCGGGCTCCCGGTCGGCATCGTCCGGGGCGTCCACCAGGATCATCTCCACCTCGCGGCTGCGGTCCCGGGCCATGGCCTCGTCCACCGCCGGGTAGAAGGGCACCCGCCAGGTCGCCGCCGCCAGCACGAGATGCAGCAGCAGGGACATGAGGAACGCGCCCTGGATGATCCTTCTTTCCTGCACCGGGATTCGCTTCCTGCCCTCGGGATCCGGCCCTGACTGCGTGGTCACGGCCAAAAGGTACCTTACCGGTTCACGTTTGCCAAACCCGGGACGGGCCCCATGGGAACCCGACGCCCGGGCCGCGGGCTTCCAGCAGCGGGTTGACGCGGCCGGGTATCCGGACCATCCTGTGGCGGTCCCCGATCCGGGCCCCATCCGTCAACCGAAAGCTGGAATCGATGCCCGCCTTCGATGCCCTGATCTCGGCCCTGCCCGGGGAATTCCGCGACGCGGTCCGCCGCGGGACGCCCCTTGAAGGCCTGACCACCCTCAGGGTCGGCGGACCGGCCGACCTGGTGTGCAGCATCCGTACACCGGAGGCCGCCCTCAGGTTCCAGGCGCTCGCGGCCGAGGCCCGGATCCCGGCCTACGTCCTGGGCGCCGGCAGCAACGTCCTGGCAGCGGACCCGGGTTACCGTGGCGTGATCCTGCGGGTCGAGACCGCCGACTTCGCCGCCGCCGGCGACGTGGTCACGGCGGGCGCGGGTCTCGGCTTCGACGACCTGATCGTCCGCAGCCTGGATGCGGGCCTGGTGGGCCTGGAGTTCGCCTCCGGCATTCCCGGCACCCTCGGCGGGGCCCTGGTGGGCAACGCCGGCTGCTACGGTCACGAGATCGGGGAGTTCCTGCTGGATGCGGTGGTCCTGCGCCCGGACGGGCGGCTGGAGACCGTAGGGCCCGAGGCCTTCGGGTTCCGCTACCGCGAAACCGACCTGCGCGAGACCGGCGCGATGGTGCTCGGCGCTCGCTTCAAGCTCCGCCGCGGCGACGTCCACGAGGCGGGCCGGCTCCGCCAGGAGAAGCTGGCCGACCGCCGGCGCAAGCATCCCGTGGACACCCCGAGCGCCGGCAGCTGGTTCCGCAACCTGCCCCCCGCCGGGCCCGGCGGCCGCCGGCGACCCGCCGGCGAACTCCTGGAACGGGCCGGCGCCAAGGACATGTGCGAGGGCCCCGCCCGGGTCTTCCCCCTTCACGCCAACATCATCATCAACGCCGGCGGCGCCACCAGCGCCCAGATCTCCCGGCTGGCGGACCGCATGCGGGCCGCCGTCCGGGAACGCTTCGCGGTGGACCTGCAGGAAGAGGTGCGCCGGCTGGGCTCCTGACCGTCGGTTCCCTGCGGCTCTACTTCGCCAGGAGGAGCTTGGCGGCGATCACGGTCCCGGGCGTCGAGATCCGCAGCAGGTAGACCCCGCCGGCGGCGGGTCCGGTCCCGCTCGAACCGTCCCAGTGCACCTCGTGGACTCCCGAAGGCAGGGCGCCGTCGTGCAGCAGGGCGACCAGGCGTCCGCGCAGGTCGAACACGCCGGCCCGGACCTGCCCGCCCCGGGCCAGGACGTACCGCGCCCGCACCGAGGGATTGAAGGGGTTGGGCCAGGGCGATCCCGCCCAGGCCAGGTCCCTCCCCGCAGGCACGGGGTCGGACTTGAGGCAGAGATCCTCCACCGCGACGTCCAGGGATTCGGCTCCCTCCCCCTCGCCGACGGTCAGGCTGAGGAAGGTCGCCCCGGGATCCCAGCCCGCCAGCAGCCCGGCCCATTCCTCGCGGCCGAAATCCAGGAGCCAGACGTCCCGGTCGAAGACCAGATCGCCCGCCGCCGACCAGCCGGCCACGGCCAGCAGCTGCCGGCGGTCGCCCGCGGCCAGGGACAGGTCCCAGGGTCCCGACCGGTCGGGCCGTATCCGCAGCCGCAGACCCTCGTCCAGGCATTCGGCGGCCAGGGCGGCCGGATCAACGGCCACCAGGGACCGGTCCACGTTCAGCATGGCCAGCCCCAGCTGGAGGGTCTGGTCCAGGGCCAGGATGTCGGGAACGCCGTCGAAGTTCAGATCCGCGGGCGCGAAGACGGCGACGTCCCCCCCGCCCCGGTAGGTCAAGGTGACGCTGAAATCCCACAGGGCCCCGACCAGGACCATGCCGATCTCCCCGGATTCCCGCAGGTTCACCAGGATGTCGTCCCGTCCGTCCAGGTCCACGTCCGTCAGGGCAAGCCCCTCGGCGGGCGCCGTCAGGGCGTGGCTGCCGATCCGCCGCACGGGCGAACCGCTGCCGTCGTTCTCCAGCATGGTCAGGCTGGGCTCGTCGAAGTTGCTGACGATCACATCCTGGTCGCCGTCGCCGTCGATGTCCCCAACGGCGATGTCCCGGGGCCCGTCCCCGGTGTTGACCACCAGGTTGTTGCCGAAGGCTCGGCCGGTGAGATTGGGCCGGAACCACAGGCGGTTGGTGCCGTCGGTGGTCATCACTTCCAGCAGGCCGTCCGCGTCCAGGTCCACGCACCCCAATCCGTGGGCGCCGAAGGGGAAGAGCAGCTCGGTGAAGGCGGGGAAGCTTCCCTGTCCGTCGCCCCACAGGACCCTGACGTACAGGCCGGTCTGGAACCGCAGGACCAGATCGCCGGCGCCGTCCCCGTCGACGTCCGCGGCCAGGATCTGGACCACCTGCCCGTCGACGACCGTGCGCGAGAGGGTCTGCACCACACCGTCGTCCAGCAGGCGCATGACGGCCACCGCGCGTCCCCCCGGATCGCCCACGGCGACCTCGGTCCGGTCCGGACCGCCCAGATCCAGCACCGCCAGGGCGCCGGGATAGAAGGCGACGGCGTACTCCAGGGGCCGCGGAGCGACGCCGCCCTCACTGGTGCCGGGGAACAGGCTCAGGGAGGCCAGGCCGACGCTGGACACCAGGACGTCGCCCAGGTCGTCCCCGTCGAAGTCGTCGATGAGGGTGGCCACCGGATCTCCCGCCAGGGTCAGGGCCGGGAAGCCCCACAGGCCGGGATCGGGGTTGCCGAACATGACGGTCATCAGACCGGTATCCCCGCCGAGGGCGACCAGATCGGGCAGCCCGTCCCCGTTGAAGTCCTCGCCCAGCAGGCCGATGGGCCGGCACCCGGGGAAGTAGGACTCCGCCAGCGACCAGACCCCCTCGCTGCGGCGGGAGAACTCCACCAGCCCGCGCTCCCGGTTGGCGGTGAACAGGCCGGGTGACCCGTCCGCCCAACTCTCCAGGGCGATGGAATCGGCGGCGAGCAGAAGATCGGCGGACTGGCTCTCCACCAGGCCGGCCGGAGTGACCTCGAGGAACACGACCAGGGATTCGTCCCGGGCCGCGGCCGCCAGTTCCTGGTCCCCGTCGCCGTCCACGTCGAAGGCCACCAGGGCCCCCAGGGGTACCGAGGGCTCGAAGACCCGGGTGCGGACGTAATCCCCGCCGGCGTCGACGGTGAAGACGCCGACGCCTCCGGACAGGTACCCCCGCTCGCTCGCATAGATCTCGTCGGACCCGTCGCCATCGGAGTCGAAAACGGCCAGGTCCCGCGGCTGATCGCCCGCCGCCATGGTCTGGACCGCCGACCAGCCGGACTCCGCTTCCCGCACGATGACGATTTCATCGACGCCGGGCAGCGACACCGCCAGCACCGGTTCCGCGGCGGGAGCGGGGACGGCGAAGGCGAGGACCCCGGGATCCTCCTCCAGGTCGACCGTCGCCACCTCCTGGAAGTTCGGCTGGGTCAGCGACACCGTCAGGAACACGACCGCATCGGCGTCGGCCGTGCCCGCGACCAGGCCGACCTGCCCCGCCGGCAAGCCCCTCCAGAGCACCAGGTGGGTGACCGCTCCCCGGGTGAAGTAGCGGTTGAGGATGGAGAACTGGCCCACCGACCGGCGGTACCGGACCAGGGCGATGGCCCCGTTGCCGGAACCGACGGCCAGGTACTCCCCGGGTTCCCCCAGGCCCTCGAGGGCGACGGCGCTGGTGACCTCGGCGCCCAGGTCCAGGATCTCCGGGCCGGGGAACTGGACCTCGATCTGGGCGAAGCCCGGATCGCCCCCGACCGCCATGCACGCGACCGCCGCCAGGACCGCGGTCACCGCCCGCGCCAGGGGCCGTCTGCTGGAATGATCCGATCGGGTCGACACCAAGGGAGGATCCTTTCCTGGTCCCAAAGCCGCCATCGGGACCGCTGGCGGACCTTGCCGGGGGGTGCCATCAGTATAGGGATATCACGGGGTTCCGCCAAAAGGGTTGGTGATAATTGTTGAAACTGGCGGGCGGCCACCTTAAATTTATCCGACTGATTCGAACCAGCCGCATCCCCGCGCAACCCGGGGTGACCCGGACAGGAGCCATGTTCATGTCCCACAAGTTGTTGACTGTTTTTCTGAGTGCAGTCGCCTTGCTCATCGGCCTTTCGGCCCTGGCCCAGGACAACCCCCAGGACCGCGCCTTCAAGCTGCTGCGGGACAGCGCCGCGGCCGAGGCCGAGCTCGATCTCGAAGACGAGGAGCTGGAAGCCTGGCAGCCCAGCCTGGACGAGAGCGGCCTCGAGGTCAGCTTCGCCATGGGTGTGCTGGGGCTGAGCAAGACCATCCTCGAGCATGAGCAGATGATCTACAAGTACACCGACGAGGCCACCTACTGGGGCGACGTGGTACTCGAGGGCGAAGGCGCCTTCAATCCGGCGTTGCGGCTCGGTTATCATTTCAACCCCTGGCTGGCGGTCGAGGGGGTCAGCGCCCTTTCCTTCAGCAAGTACACCTCGAAGATCACCAACCGGCACCGCCGCCCCAACGAACAGGGCGCCCCCGTGGATTTCCTGGAGCCCGCCCTCCTGGAGTTCGACGCGGAGGAACGCAGCCTCATCACCCTGCAATTCGGTCTGAACGCCGTCCTGTACCCCCTGTCCATCGGGGGCGAGGGCAAGGGCAAGTGGCACCCGTACCTGACCGCCGGGGCCGGCCGCATCTGGTACGACATGAACAGCAACTACAACGAGGGCATGGTCGGGTCCATGGACCTGAACGCGGGCGGGGGAATCCGCCTGCTGGCCGACCGGAACATCAGCCTGCGCTTCGAGGTCCTGTTCCACCGCCACAGCCTGCAGTGGGATCCGGCGACCAACTTCATGGAGCTGGACGAAGGCACCCTGCTGATCCCCCTCAACGAATATCCCTTGAAGGCCGACGGCAGCTTCGAGGAACGCCCGATCGATGCCTTCGACTCCATCGACCTGAACCTGCTGAACTATTCCATCGGGGTCCAGGGCTCCTTCTGATCGGCATCGCAGCGACGCCTCCCGGGGCCCGGCGACGGGCCCCTTTTCCTTGCCCACCCGACGGGATCAGGCCCGGTCCCCCTGCAGGGCCGGCAGGGACTCCTTCCTGAACTCCAACGCCTCCTTGACCTGGGCCTCGCCCACCTCGGCGGCGCCGTCGAGGGCGGCCAGGGTGGCGGCCAGGCGGACGCAGCGGGTCACGCCCCGCAACGAGAGACCCAGCGGCCGCCGCAGCCGGTCCAGCAGCGCGGCGGCGGACGGAGCCAGCGGGGGCGGGCGGTTCAGCAGCCGCTCCCGGGCCCCAGCCAGATCCTTCTCCTGCGGGAAGGCACGCCACCCTAGGGGGCCCGTTCCCGCCCCGGCCCCCGGGGCCTGGAGGAAGCCTCCCTCCCAGGCGCCCACCTCCACGAACAGATCGAAGCGGTCGAGCAGGGGCCCGGAGAGCCGGTTCCGGTGGCGCGCGAGGTCCGCCGCCTGGCAACGGCAGGGACGGTCCCGGCTGCCGGCGAACCCGCACCGGCAGGGATTCATGGCCGCGATGAGCTGGAAGCGGGCCGGAAACCGGCGATGGCCCGCGCCCCTGGTCACCGAGATCCACCCCTCTTCCAGGGGCTCCCTCAGGGTCTCCAGGACGGCCGGGGCGAACTCGGTCAGTTCGTCCAGGAACAGCACCCCGCCGTGGGCCAGCGTGACTTCCCCCGGGCGCAGGTTCGGGCCGCCCCCCGTGAGCCCCGCGCGGGTGATGGTGTGGTGGGGCGCCCGGAACGGGGGCCGGGTCATCAGGGCCGGCCGGTGAAGGAGGCCGGCCGCGCTGTGGATCCGCGTGGTGTCGAGGGCGTCTCCCGGCGCCAGGGGAAACCGCAGGCGCCCGAGGATGCGGGCCAGCCTCGTCTTTCCCGAACCGGGCGGCCCCACCATGAGCAGGTTGTGCTCGCCCACGACCGCCAGGATCGCGGCCTTGCGCACCAGGGCCTGCCCCCGCAGATCCTGCAGCATGGCCAGGGCCCGCCTCCGGCGCGCCGCGTCGTCGTCCCGGGGGACCGGCAGGAGAGGACCGTCCCCCCGGGGGAGGACGCCCGTCCGCCACCAGGCCAGGACCTCGGCGAGGGTGGAGGCGGCCACGACCGCGAGCTGCGGCACCAGCCTGGCCTCGGCGGCCTGGGCGGCGGGCACCACCGCGAGCCGGTCCCCCCGGCGGGCCGCGGCCAGCAGGATGGGCAACAGACCCCGCAGGGGCCTGATCTCGCCGAACAGGGACAGTTCGCCCAGGAACACCGCCTCCAGGCGCCGGCGGGGATCCAGGCCGTCCGGGCCCCCGGACGCCCGGTTCCCCCCGCCGCTCGAAGCCGCGATGACGCCCACGGCCATGGCGAGATCGCAGAAGGCCCCTTCCTTCCTGACCCCCGCCGGTGCGAGATTCACCGTGATCCTGCCGGGGGGAATCCTGCAGCCGCTGTGCCGCACCGCCGCCAGGACGCGCTCGCGGCTCTCGCGGACCTCGGTGTTCGGCAACCCCACCAGGTGGAAGCCCGGGAGCCCGCGGCTGAGATCCACCTCGACCGTGACCGCCACCCCTTCGATGCCCTGCAGGACTCCGGTCTTGATCTCGGTCGCCACTTCGCCCCCTCCCTGCCGCAGGATGATCCCCGGGGCGGAGCGGGCAAGGATCCTGCCGGATGCCTTCAGGGGGAACTGATGCAGGAATTCGGGGGGATGGCCGGCCGCCGGACCGCGCGGCGGGCGAGAAGGCGTCAAGCGACGGGGACGCCCCCGGGCCTGGCCGACAAGCAGAAGCGGGAATCCCCCAGGGATTCCCGCTCGATGCTCTGGCGCCCTTGGGGCTGCGCTCCGCCGCTTACAGATCGTAGGGGCGGACGGTCTTGCGACCGTTCTCGAGGGCGCGCTTCTCGGCGGCCTTGATCAGCTCACGGACCTTCAGGTCGAGGGCCTCGTAGAACTCACCGGACACGTTGCAGTCCTTCACGCTTTCCTTGGTCTTGCTCTTGCTGATGATCATGTCGGCCATGGGATCCTCCCTGGGGTTGGGTTCCTTGTCTTCGCAGGCGCTCATCGGCGACGGGGCCAGGCCCGGAGGGGCAAGGAATGAAAATGCGATTGTCGCCTCGAATCCTCTCGAGTCGGAAAGTCGCGCCACAATCGCCTCGACACCTGATGCTGTCAAGCGTAGTTTTCCCTGCAGGCCCCGCGAGCAAGAACCAGCCCAGAAGGCCAGCAAGAGCCCGAAAGCTACCAGAAGGAGTGTTCCATGGCCAGCGAAAAGGTCCTCGCCTACCTCGATGCCAACCGGCAAGCCCACCTCGATCAGCTGTGCGGATTCCTGCGCATCCCCAGCATCAGCTCCCAGTCCGACCACGCCGCGGACGTCAGGAAGGCCGCGGCCTTCGTCGCCGGCGAACTGAAGGAGCTGGGCCTGAAGGTGGAGACCATCGACCTGGGCGGCCATCCCCTGGTCTATGCCGAGAGCGAGATCCGCCCGGACCGCAAGACCCTGCTGTTCTACGGCCACTACGACGTGCAGCCCGTCGATCCCCTGGACCTGTGGGACAAGCCCCCGTTCGAGCCGGTGGTCAAGGACGGTTACGTCTACGCCCGCGGCTCCAGCGACGACAAGGGCCAGGTCTACGCCCACCTCAAGGCCCTCGAGGCTTACGTCCGCACGGGCGAGGACCTGCCGGTGAACGTGAAGTTCATCATCGAGGGCGAGGAGGAGTGCGGCGGCCACAGCATCTACCGGTACACCGAAAAGAACCCGGACAAGCTGGCCTGCGACGCGGTCGTGATCTCCGACACCACGCTCTACAACGAGTCCACGCCGGGGATCTGCTACAGCCTCAAGGGCCTCTGCTTCATGGAGATCAGGGTGACCGGCCCCGCCATGGACCTGCACTCGGGCAGCTTCGGCGGCACCGTGCAGAATCCCGCCAACGCCCTGGCCGAGATCATCGCGGGTCTGAAGGACCGCGACGGCCGCTGCCTGGTGCCCGGGTTCTACGACGCGGTCCTGGACCTGGACCGGGAGGAGCGCGACGGCTTCGCCGCCCTGGGCTACACCGACGAGATCCTCGAGCAGGAGACCGGCGCCCCCGCCGCCTTCGGCGAGGTCGGCTACACCACCCTGGAGCGGATGTGGGCCCGGCCGACCTGCGACGTCAACGGCCTGGTGAGCGGCTACGGCGGCGAAGGGGCCAAGACCATCATCCCCGCCAAGGCCCTGGCCAAGGTCAGCATGCGGCTGGTCCCCGACCAGGACCCCGGGGCCATCGCCGAGGCGTTCAAGCGGCACGTGGCGGCCATCGCGCCCGCCGGGGTGACCGTCGAGGTCGTGAACCTGCACAACGCCGACCCGGTGCTGGTGCCCCGGCACTCCCCCATGATGCAGGCGGGGATGGCCGCCCTCAAGAAGGGCTTCGGGGCCGAGCCGGTGTTCATCCGCGAGGGCGGCAGCATCCCCATCGTGGGCACCTTCCAGGCCTGCCTGAAGTCGCCGGTGCTGCTGCTGGGCTACGGGCTGTCCACCGACAACATCCACTCGCCCAACGAGAAGTTCCTGCTGGAGAACTTCTGGCGGGGGGCCCGGACCTCGGCCATGCTGATGGCCGAAGCTGCGCAGTGAGATTGGTGTCCGGAAAAGGGATCGGCCGCCCCCGTATTTGACAATCGAGGGGCGAACTTGTAGTTTTTGCCCCTCGCAGCTCGGCGTCCCCGTCGTCTAGTGGTTAGGACACCGCCCTTTCACGGCGGCAACACGGGTTCGATCCCCGTCGGGGATGCCAACATCGAAGCGGTCCGCTCAGGCGGGCCGCTTCTTCTTTTCCATCAATCCACCGGCACGATCCTGACGTCGGCGTTCACCCCGTCGTAGACGCAGTACACCAGGGCGTCCCCCGCGGCCGTCCACTGTGGCCAGAATCCCCCCTGGAAGGTCACCTGGGTCCAGGCCCCGCCGGTCTCGCCGACCAGGTGGATCTGGGAGCTCCCGGTCACGGTGGACTCGAAGGCGATCCGGCCGCCCACGGGGGACCAGGCCGGATGGCCCTCGTACCCTTCGTCGGCGGTGATCTGGACCGCGGCGCCGCCCGTGACCGCCACGGTGAACAGGGCGCTGAATCCGGTCCGGTTGGATTCGAACACCAGCCGGCTTCCCTGGGGGGACCAGTCGGCCGAGCGGCTGTAGGAATAGTCCGCGGTCTCGGTGATGCGCCGCGTCTCGGTCCCGTCGTCGGCCACGAGGTAGATGTCGGTGCCCTGGATCTTGTCGCGGTTGCTCTCGAAGGCGATCCAGCCGCCCAGGGGCGACCATGCCGGGCTGCCGTCGTCCCAGTCGCCGGCGGTCAGGGCCGTCACCGTGCCGGCCGGGTCCTGCGGATCCAGGACGTAGAGATGCTTGCGGCCGGTGCGGTCCGATTCGAAGGCGACGAGGGATCCGTCGGGGGACCAGCAGGGGGAGCTGTCGAAATCGGAGTTGTCGGTCAGCTGCTGGGGTCCTCCCCCGCCCACGGGGATGCGATAGATCTCCATGTCCCCATCGACGTCCGCTTCGAAGACGACCCAGACCCCGTCGGGCGAGACCATGGGATTGGCCTCGTAGCCGGGGGTCTCGGTGACCGCGGCGCCCTCCTCGACCGGCGGGACGTTCACCTTGACCCGGGAGGGGTTGTCCCCGCAGCCGGCCAGCATGGCCGTCCCCGCGAGGACCAAGAGGGAATACTTCGACATCCGGTTCACGACCACGCCTCCCTGGCTCTCCGGCCTCACCCCACCGGCAGGCGCATCCCTGCGGGCCGGGTGGACCCTTGCACTTCTGGTGCCTTATCGGCCCGGGAAGGGGATCCTTGAAGCTGATCAGCGGACCAGGGTGACGGCCCCGCGGGAGGAATGGGACCCCAGGCGGATGAGGTAGAGGTAGCGTCCGCTGGCGGCCATGGCCCCGGTGTTGGTGGACCCGTCCCACTGCAGGGACACGCGGCCGTTGGCCTGGTAGCCTCCGGTGACGGTGCGGACCAGCCCCCCGCGCAGGTCGTAGATCCTCAGGACGGCCTCGCCGGAGGGAGCGCCGGCGGGCAGGCTCATCTCCACCGTGGTCAGGGGATTGCAGGGGTTGGGGAAAGCCGTGCTGGGCAGACCCGCGGGCAGGGACCCGCGGCCTGTGAAGTACCCGGCCAGCAGGTCCTCCAGGCCCAGGACCTGGTCGGGTGCGGCCAGCTCGTGATTCTCGATGGTGCCCGTGGACGTGGCCAGGGGGCCGCCGAAGAGGAATCGGACGTCCTCGGCCAGGATCTCGCGGGCGCGGTCGGCGTGGCGGGCGTCCGGACCGTTCAGCACCGGGTCGAGCCCCCGAAGTTCCAGGTAGGCCGACCAGCGGGCCGGATCGCCGTCCAGGAAGGCCCAGGTCAGCACGTGCCCCAGCTCGTGGGTGGCGATGTAGGCCTGGGTCGTGGCGGGGATGGGCCCGGCGCCGGGGGCCAGGAAGATCACGTTGCGGCTGGCGTAGCTGGAACCCACGGCGGCCGGAGGGGCGGGCAGCAGGAAGATCTCGACCTCGGCGGTGGTGACGAATCCGTGCATGGCCTCCAGCGCGGCGGCCACCTGGGCCTCATCGTACGGGAACAGGGTTCCCGTCCCAGACGCCAGCTCGAGGGATCCCACGGCCGGATGGACCAGGACCGGAGCGCTCTTGTTCCCGGTCAGCAGGGACGAGGTGATCTCCTCGGCGGTGTGGATGGTGGCGCGCAGCCCGGTGGGACAGAGCACCGTCTGCTCCGACCGGGCGCCGACGGCGACCATGAGGAGGATCACGCAGCCGGCGGCGGCGGTGGATCGCCGGAAGTTCCTGCCCTGGTTCGCCGTCATCATCCGTCCTGCTCCCTCCGGGGAAACTCGGGGATCGTTTGCGCCATCACCCCGTCATTTATTTCATCTGGTAATATTATCGCACATTTCATACCCATCTGTCCATCCCTCATCCCCTCGGGCGGAATCAGGTGCGGGAATGGTCGCATACGCGTTCAAGGTGTTGTGGATCGGTCTCTTGGAGGGATGGAATCCCCGCTGACCCCGACCTGGAACCCCGCGGCCTGAGCCGCCCGAAAAGCGGTTTCCCGACCAGCCGGGGAAAATCCCCCGCCGCAGGGGGAAATATTCCCCGGATGATCAATCCCGGCCGCAACCGTACCGGGGGAATGACCCCGGTCCCTCGGGGAAACTTCCCCGGGGCACTACGGAGGGATCAGTCAGGGATCAGGACGAACCCAGGCGGGTGCGCACGATGGCGCCGAGGCCCAGCAGGTAGGCCAGCATCTTGACGAGGATGCCCAGGATGCCCAGGGGCCAGACCACCGCGCCCAGGGCCGGGGAGATCCCCACCAGGGAGGCGGCGAAGGAGAACGCGTGGAGGATGATCATGCCCACGATCACCGCGAGGAGCGGCGACGGGCAGGTGCGCCCCAGGGAGGTGCAGACCTTCTCGCCCACCACCGCGGCGGCCACGGCCACCGCCAGGATCGAGGCCAGGGCCACGGCCAGGCCCAGCAGCAGGGCCAGAGGCAGACCGATCACCGTGAGCACCAGGATGGCCATGAGGGCCAGCAGCACCGCGTGCCCCACCAGGGCCAGGACGAACCCGATGCCCAGGCTCTGGGCCGCCCCGGCGCGCAGGCCCAGGACCACCCGGTCGAAGCGGGCGCGGGGCACGATGACCGCACCGATGGCCGCCAGCACCAGGGTCAGGAAGAACAGCCCCTGGGACACCAGGAAGCTGATCCAGCCCGCGCCGAACAACCCCTTGAGGCTGAGGTTGCTGGAACCCAGGGGATCGACGACCACGACCTCGCCGACGTCCGCATCCGGGTCCTGGTCCAGGCGGCCCAGGACGGTCACGATCTGCCCCTTGACCTCCGCGGTCTCCGAGACCAGGACGTCGCCCATGATCACGACCACGTCGCCCTGGACCCGTCCGGAGAGTTCGAGGCTGCCCATGACGACGACGACGTTCCCCCGGATGTCCTCGTCCTCGCGGACCAGCAGGTCGTCCCCGACCTTGACCACGTTGCCCGGGATGACCTTGCGGGGCGTCCGGGGAGGACGGGGAACCATGCTGTTCCAGTGCCAGGACTTGGTCCTGTCGGTCCGGGTCGTCCACGAATCGGGCTTTTCGAACCGCAGGGAGTCGGGCAGCTCGCTGAGGATGAGCTGGGTGATGGCGTTCAGGCCTTCGCTGATGTTCTGGTCGAGGTTCTCGGGGATGTTGATGACGATCCCCTCCCCCGACTTGTTCAGCAGGCTGATGCGGTTGTCGATGATCTCCAGGTCGAGCTGGCTCAGTTCCCGGCTGATGTCCTCGACGGCCTGGCCGACCTCCTCGATGGACTTCTGGATCTGCTTCTTGCGCTCCTCGGTGAGCTCGATGCCCAGGTCATCGAGCACCAGGGAGTCGCGCATGGCGGCGATCATCCGGGTGTAGTGGCGGATCTCCAGCAGCAGCGAATCGCGTTCGGCGGCCTCCAGGGGATCGTCGGGGACCTGGACGAAGACGGGGCCCGTGTCCTCCTGGGCCGCCGCCCCGGGAACGAACGGGCCCTGGCCCGTCGAGGCGACGGTCAGGGCCGCAAGGATGATCAGGAGGGAGCCGGTCGGGCCGGTGCGCAGGAACCTTTCGGGTCCGCCGCAGCACCTGTTTCCTGCCCGCCGGGGATGGCGCATGGTGTCAGCTTTCGGTTCGACGGACTGCCAGGACGGCGCTGCGGCCCACGGCCTGCAGGCGCACCGCGGCTTCGGGCAGCAGTCCCAGGATCGCGACGGCCCCCAGGGCGTCCGGACCGTTCAGGAAGAACAGCCCGGCGCCGGCGCCGGCGGCCAGGACCAGGCCCGCCACCCGGGTTATAACCGAACGCACCGCCGCGGGCAAGGCGTTCTCTTCCAGGAAGACGGGCACCCGATCACGCCGCAGGGGCTCCATCGCCTTGTACGCGGCGTAAGGCACCGACGCCAGGATGGGCGCGTCGAAGTCCGCAGGCGGCTCGACGGCCGGCAGGCCGTCAAGCATCCGGAACATCAGCAGCAGGTCGTCGTGCTCCTGCTTGCAGGCGGCGCAGTCGCGCAGATGCAGGAAGACCCGGAGGGACTGCGTCTTCTCGAGCGTCCCGTCCAGGTACTCCTGCAGGGTGGCGGTGCACGCGGCGCAGCTCAGGTCCTGCTGGTTGTTTTCGTGGCCGTTCATCGTTTCGGCTCCTTCGGTGCGACCCTGTCCCCCTGCCGTCGGAGCGTGTCTGCGGGTCGCCGTTCGATCAGCGAGATTGGGGGGAAACGGTCCGGATTTTGCCGTTCCGTTTCCACCCCTTGATCGGGCAGGCGTCGTATCCCCCGACATTGATTTGATCACCTGCCTGGGATGTATTACGGGGCGCGGCAGGGAGTTGTTTCAGGGGTTGCACCATTTTTTTTCTTTTCCCGCCGGACCCTGGAGGGCCCCTCCGGGGCCCGTCAGATGTCGTAGGCGCGGGCCTTGAGCATCTGCTGGATCATGTTGCGGGCCCGGTGGATCCGCGCCTTCACCGTGCCGAGGGGCAGGTGCAGGATCTCGGCGATCTCCTCGTAGCTCAGCTGCTGGTCGTGCCGCAGCAGGGTGATGGCCTTGTAGTGGGGCGGCAGGTCGGCGATGACCTCGGTCAGCAGTTCGACGGCCTGGCGGCGCTGCAGCACCTCGTCCGGCTCGGGCCCCCCGTGCGGCAGCTGCAGCTCGAACTCCTCCCCATCCGGCCCCAGGGTCCCGTCCAGGGACATGAAACGCATGCGGTTGCGCCGGAGATGGTCGATGCAGTGGTTGGTGGCGATGCGGAAGAGCCAGCTGCTGAAGGCGTAGTTCTCGTCGAAGCGGTCCAGCAGCCCGAAGACCTTGATGAAGACCTCCTGCCCCAGGTCGCGGGCGTCCTCGGCGTTGCGGGTCATGCGGTAGCACAGATTGTAGATGGGCCCGCGATACCGGCCGAGGATCTCGGCGAACGCCGCCTCCTCGCCCCGCTTGCAGCGCTTGATGGTCTTCAGATCCTGTTGCCGGTCGAACATGCCGCCTCCGCGCTGGAAGTCCGGGTGCGAAAATAGGACCGTGAGGGTGGAATGGTCAACCTCTGGCATCCGAGGGGAGCGGAGCGCTTCCCCGCTCCGACCCGCCCCGCCGCTATTGACACCCCCCGGTCGCAGGCCTATCCTCGCGGCGCACTTGAAGACCCGCCCGGCAGGGCTTTTCCAGCCACGGAGGCAAGAGAATGAGCTTCATCGAGATGATCCAGGCCCGCGAGATCCTCGATTCGCGCGGCAATCCCACCGTCGAGGTCGACGTCTTCCTCGAGGACGGCAGCGTGGGCCGGGCCGGGGTGCCCAGCGGCGCCTCCACCGGCGAGCACGAGGCCATCGAGCTGCGCGACGGCGACGAGGGCCGCTACGGCGGCAAGGGGGTCCGGAACGCCGTGGCCAACGTGCGGGAACTCGAGGATTCCCTGGCCGGTCTGGACGCCACCGACCAGCTGATCATCGACCGCATCATGGGCGAGATCGACGGCACCCCCAACAAGTCGAAGCTGGGCGCCAACGCCATCCTGGGCGTCTCGATCGCCGTGGCCAAGGCCGCCGCCTCCAGCGTGGGGCTGCCCCTGTACCAGTACCTCGGGGGCACCAACGCCCGCACCCTGCCGGTGCCCATGATGAACGTCCTGAACGGCGGGTCCCACGCGGACAACAACGTGGACATCCAGGAGTTCATGATCATGCCCGTGGGGGCGCCCAACTTCCGCGAGGCCCTGCGCTACGGCGCGGAGACCTTCCACGCCCTCAAGAAGATCCTCAACCAGAAGGGCCTGTCGACCGGCGTCGGGGACGAGGGCGGCTTCGCCCCCAATCTGGGCAGCAACAAGGAGGCCCTGGACTACCTGCTGATGGCCATCGAGAAGGCCGGCTACCGGCCCGGCGAGGACATCGTGCTGGCCCTGGACGTCGCATCGAGCAGCTTCTTCAAGGACGGCAAGTACCATCTGGAAGCCGAGGGCGCCCGGTGGGGCGCGGAGGAGCTCGTCGCCTTCTACAAGGACCTGGTGGAGAACTACCCGATCATGTCCATCGAGGACGGCCTGGACGAGAACGACTGGGAAGGCTGGGGCAAGATGTTCGAGGCCCTGGGCGACCGGGTCCAGATCGTGGGCGACGACCTGCTGGTGACCAATCCCGAGCGCCTGCGCCGGGCCATCGCCGAGGGTTGCTGCAACAGCATCCTGATCAAGCTGAACCAGATCGGTTCGGTGAGCGAGACCCTCGAGACCATCGAGATGGCCAAGAAGGCCAGGTTCACCAACGTGGTCAGCCACCGCAGCGGCGAGACCAGCGACGACACGATCGCCGACCTGGCCGTGGCCACCAACGCCGGGCAGATCAAGACCGGCTCGCTGTGCCGCAGCGACCGCATCGCCAAGTACAACCAGCTCCTGCGCATCGAGGAGGAGCTGGACGACCTGGCCGTCTATCCCGGACTCGGCTGCTTCTACAACCTGCGCTAGGCAGGATCGCGACGGCGGGCGGCAGGGACGCCGCCCGCCCCCACTTGTGAAGGGATGATGGAGCATGAGTTCCCAAGACCCCCGCGGCATCTCCATGGGCGGCTACGTCCGCGGGCAGCAGCCCGCCCGCCGCGACGGCCGGCGCACCGCTCTGCTGGCGATCGCCTTCATCCTCCTGGGCCTGGTGGTCGTCTCCCAGCTGGGCGAGAACGGGGTCATCTCCTGGCTGCGCCTGCGGGGCGAACTGGCCGCCCTGGAGCAGGAGGTGCAGGCCCTGGAGGCGGCCAACGCCGAGCTGCGGCAACAGATCGACGCCCTGGCCAACGATCCGGAGACCCTCGAAAAGATCGCCCGCGAGAAATACAACATGCGGGCCGAGGGCGAGGAGGTCCTGGTGGTCCTGCCCCCCCGCCCCGCCGAAGGGACCCCCGGGTCCGATTAAATCGGCGAGTTCCTTGACAGCCCAGGCCGCCCCTTCTATATTCGTCGCCGCGGCCGGAAGGCCGTCCAACCAGATATGGATGCGGGGTGGAGCAGTCTGGTAGCTCGTTGGGCTCATAACCCAAAGGTCACAGGTTCAAATCCTGTCCCCGCTACCACTTTGAAAGAGTCCCTGATGCCTAGCGCGTCAGGGACTCTTTTCGTTCGGAGTTCGCCGGTGCTCGGGCGCGCTGGCCTTGGCCGCGCGGGTCTTGAGGTGGTCGGCCCGCTTGGCGGCCACGTCGGCGCGGGCGATGGCGGCGCGGATCTCGGGGTCGGTGCGCCTGCGTTCCGCGGTCACGAAATTCGACACCGGCCGGATGGCGGCAGCGAAGGCCGGGCTCTTGGACTCGCCGGGCCTCAGGGCGACCGCGACGTAGATGTTCAGGGGCTCGTCCCAGCCCTGGATCACGTGCGCCTTGTAGCGCTTGGCGGCGCAGAGGGCCAGCACGGCGAGGCCGAGCATGGCCGGCAGGTCGACGGGGCACTGCAGGGCGGTCGCGAGTGCGGTGACCCAGTCGCGCAGCCAGGGGGGCAGTGTGTCCACCGGGAAAACGGGTTTGTCGGCCACCGGGCCGATGGGCAGGGGGACGGGCCAGTCGCAGTCGTCGGCGGTGGCCGCTTCGGCCGTGTCGGGCGTAGCCGGGTCGAGGGGCTCAGCGTCGGCGAAAGGGTCGTGCGGGAGGGTGCCTTCGAGGAGGCGGTCGTTGTCGTCCTTCATCTGCTGGTTTTGCATCGGGAGGCTTGTCATCGCGACACCTCCTCTCCCGTGCTGCTGCGGAAGATGTGGCAGCGTCCGTGGAGTGAGGCGGCGATCTGCTGGGCGTAGCGCTCGCCGGGTTCGTCGTGATGGGTGCGGATGACCACCGAGGAGCCCGTGGGGATGCGGGCGGCGATCTGCTGGGACCAGGCGCCCGACTCGATGCCCAGGACGGCGGGGCCCTGCTCGTCGGCCTCGCTCTGGCGCAGCGCCCAGAGCAGCCAGTCGGGTTCGCCTTCGGCGATGATGACCTGGCGCGGTTGCCACCAGGTGGGGCAGACGCCGCCGAGGAGTTGCTGGGCGAGCGGGTCGGCGAGGACCAGGCCCTTGACGGAGTAGCCGGCGGGGGCCAGGGATTTCGGGGACACGGTGGCGTCGATCGCGCGGGCGCGGAGCGAAGCGGCGTGGCCGGTGTGGTCCCAGAGGCGGAAGACGATGCGGTGGCCGCTGTGGGTCCACGGGCCGCCTTGAGACCGAGCCCAGCGGGGCAGGCGGATGCCTGCGGGGATCACGCGGGCGAGGTCCCACAGGTCGGCCTGCTGGACGGACCAGGCGGCGTCGGGGCCGAAGCGGTGGGCGAACCAGGCGGTGGCTTCGGGGACGGCGCTCACAGGCAGGGACGCGGACCACAGGGCGGCGACATCGTGCTGGGGCGGGCGGACCGGCGACGGGTCCGCGTGGGTCCGGGTTGGCGCGGCGGGCCTGGCAATGTGGGGAACCCGGGATTTGATGTTTGGGTGGCACACTGTTTCTGGAACAGTCCGCGGCGTCTTCTCCCCCCCCATCGCGTGCTCTGAGTGGCCACCCTCCGAACGCCTATCTTCGCTTGAGAGCCTATCGTCAACCGGCCCTCTGGCGAGACTGCCACCCGCGGACCGGGCCTACCGCATCCCCAACTCCCCATCCGCCGCATAGCCCATCGCCCGGTATCCCTTCATACGCCGGTCGAACATCCGAGCCAGCATGGGCACGTACCGATCGACGTAGTCGTAGATCCTCACCTCGCTCTTCCCGTGACTCTGCCGGTGCAACCGCCCGGCGTACTGTACGAGCGTCCCTTTCCACGACACGGGCAGGGCAAGAAACAGCGTGTCGAGGCGCGAGTCGTCGAATCCTTCACCAAGAAACCGCCCGGTCGCCAGCAGTAGCCGTTCCTCGCCAGCAGGTATGCTCGCCAGCTGCTCGGAGATCTCGCGACGCTGCTTGGCGCCCATACCACCTCGCAGAATGACCAAATGACGAACATGGTCTTGCAAACGCTCGGCGAAGTAGTCGAGGTGCTCGCGACGCTCAGTGAGCAGGACCGGCGAGCGCCCCTCGGCCAGCGCCTGCCCGACGTCATCGACGATCATGTCGTTTCGGGATGAGTCCATTGCAAGGACTCCGTAGAGCTCCTGGATCCCGTGGACCACTCCCTCTGGGAGCCGGAACTCTGTCTCCTTCACTACGAGCCGGTGCTCGAAAACATGCCCCGCAGCCGAGCTCCTCGGGTCGATGGCGAATCGCACCGGGCCGAGTTGGAACTCGATGATCGGTTGGTGGCCATCGCGCCGCTGCGGCGTTGCCGTCAGGCCGGTCACGTACCGCGCCCGCACTTCCTGCATAACCCGCTCGAACGAGACCGCCGGCACGTGGTGGCACTCGTCCACGACGACGTGCCCATAGTCGGCGACGAGCTCGGCGACATCCTCCCGGCGCACGAGGCTCTGCAACATCCCGACATCCAGCCGCCCATTAGGTCGAAACTTGCCCCCGCCGATTTGCCCGATGTCGCCAGGCTTCAGGTCGAGGAACAGCCCGAGCTGCGCCCGCCATTGATCGAGCAGAGGCGTCCGGTGAACGAGGACCAGGGTACTGCAAGCCCGCTTCGCAATGACCTCGATGCCGACCACGGTCTTGCCGGTCCCCGGCGGGGCAACGAAAACGCCGGAGTCATGAGCCAGCAGAGCGGTGGAAGCCTCCTGCTGCACCTCCGTCAGCTGTCCCCCAAACTCGAATTCGAGCGCATCGCCGTCGACCCGCAGGTCTTCCGTGGATAGCTTCACGCGGTAGTCGGTGAGCAGGTCTTCCAGCGCTGCCTGGCAACCTCGAGGCAGCGCCACGTGCTGGGGCAGATCTTCCGCGCAGTTGATGACCCGGGGCGTAAGCGCCGTCGACAACCGCATCGCTTGTTTCTTGAAGAACTCCGGGTTCTGGAACGCGGCCAGGCGCTTGATCTGGTTGATTACGGCAGGCGGCAGACCGTTCTTGTTCACGAAAATCCGTTGGGCGACGACAACCTCGACCTCGTCCGGTAGCGGCCCGACGTCGCGCACCACCGAGTGAGAACGCTGACTCGGCCGCAGCCAGGGCTCCTCCATGTCGTCGGTGTCGGCGATACGCAAACCGACGACACGTCCGCCGGCGGTGGCGTCCCGGACGATTTCCTCTACTCGCTGCATCGAAAGCCGATCCACGGTCGCAAGCCGCCCCCACTGGTCGGGATACGGGACGAATCCGTCATCCACGAAAACCGTGTTGCCTGCCTGCCGCGCCTCGTACTGCAGGGGGAGCGCAATCAGGTTGCCGAATCCGCCTCGCGGCATCGTGTCCTGATTCGGGAACAGGCGGTCGTACGACCGCATCGACAGCTCGTGGCGCCGCTCCATGGTCTCGGTGAAGAGGTGGCAACCCAGCCGCCGCGCTGTGACGGAAGCCACCGGTTCCGCGAAAAAGAACCAGACATGCGCCCCATCCCCGGACCGTGATCTTTCGACCGCCGGATCGAGACCGAAGCGGCGACTCGTCTCGACGAACGCGGCCACGTCGTCCCGCCAGCCTTCGCCGTCGAAGTCCGCGGCCAGGAATCGGCACGTCTCGTCCCGGAGCATGGGATACACCCCCATAACCAGCCGGCCACGCAGATGCTCCGTCACCACCTCGTCCGTCACGGGAATGAAAGCCTGATCGGGGCACTCGCCGCACTTCACGCGCGGCTTCTCGCAAACGCCGCGGACCCACTCGTTGCGGCAGGCGGGCGCGTATCCCTTCCGGCCGGTTTTCGGGTTCTGCCAGAACTTCGCGAAGACGTCGTCGCGACCGGCGAAGAGGGAGCGGAAGAGGGCGACCTTCTCGGCTGGAGACTGAGGTGCAGATTCGGGCGTGACTTGAACGTTTGCGCTATTGGTTGTCTCGGCAGTGGCCAGTTCGGCACGCAGATCACGGAGTTCGACTTCGAGGTCGGCCTGCTCGCCGGCCAGCTCTGCCAGGCGGGCCTCAGCACGGGCAATCCGGTCGTGCAGGAACTTTCGCGGATCGGATTGGGGCGACGTCGGGCCAGTCACGTGCAGATATCCTCCTGGCTCAAGAGGCGCGGCCGCGGAAGCAGGAAACGGCCAGAGGCCATACATCGGACTTCGCTCCGCACGAGAAGCACACCCGAGCCATGAGTGACACCTATCACCCGGGAGGCTCCTACAACAACTCCGCGAAACTGGTGATCTTCATGATGAATCGCTTCTCGGCAAGCTGGTCTTTGATGGCATCGGCTTCAGGGACCGTCAGCGATCCGTTCCGTATGCAGCCCAAGAGAATCCCCGGTGTGTTCAGAGATCGGTTGGGCCCGAGAACACGCCTGCACTCGTTGTGCGCCTTTCGATCATCCGTTGCCACGATCCACCCGTGGTGGGCAGCCACGGCTATCGCCGCCGATTCGCCACGACCTAAGAATTGGTTCAAGGTTGCGAAAAGAGCCAATTCGCCTGGTTCAGTCAGCGCGACCACTTCGACCAACCCGGCTTCGACTGCCTTCTCAGCTTCGACAGCTTGCTTGGGATCGGTCAGCTCCCCGAGAATCCCGGATGAGCCCAACAGATGCTCTGTGACAAGGACCCGGAAGTTCGAGTGCGTGCACAGAAGATCGAGCCGCCGGACTCGCAGGAAGTTGATCACGACATCCGTGTCGGAAACAACGACTATGCGTTCTCCTTGAGTTCCCAATGCTGTCTACTCCGGCATGACGACGCCCACGGCCGGCTCGTCGTCCCCATTGGCATCAAGAATCTCTTCGAGATCTTCTCTTGCGACATCGACTCCATTGGCCAGTTCAAGGAGCTTGCGCCGGGAAATCCCCTCTCGCCGGTACGCCTCTAAACCGAGCGCCAGGATCTGGTCCGTGAGCGACCAGTGCGCATCTGCATCCCACGACTTGATCCCAAGCGCTTTTCCGATCTTCCCCCCTACCTCGCGCTGCGCCATAAGAGCGTCGAACCGATCGATTTGGATCAGTTTGAGATTCCGCAATTGGTAGAGGGCGGCCTCGTAGCTCACTCCAAAGTGATGAGCCATCCGAACAACGTCGTGAACGTGAACGGTCTGACTTCCTGGCGGCATGCGCTTCTGCACCAGGATTTGCTCGGCGTGTTCGGAAACGACCGAATCGTCGAAGACTTCTACCATCTGGCGGGTTACTTCCCCTTTTCCGAGAGCCTGCATGAACCCGTGTACACCTGCCGCTGGCATCAAAAAATAGGCAGCGAACGCATTTGCCCGGATCTCGACCAGCTCTTCACGATTCGCGGAACGAGTGACGGCACCAGTCCACTGTCGATCTGCCAGCACATGACAGTATTCGTGAGCGTACGAGAATAGGCGTCTGTTCCTGGGATGATCCTTGTTCACGACGATGATCAGCCCGAGTTCGCGGCCGTGCAGAAACAGGCCCGAGATATCGTTCGGCATCGAGTACTCAGAGACTCGCACACCCTGGTTCCGAATGATCTCTGCGATCTCCCAGGCGGGCGAATTACCGAGTCCGAGTCGATTCCGTTCTTGCTCCGCCAGCATGCGGCCTTGGCAGATTGCATCCCACTTCGTTGAAGGAGACTTGATCGAATAGCTCACCTCCGCCACTGCGCCACCACAGGGACGTCCGAGTAGTTGCTCGAGATTCGTCGCTTCCCGGCACAGATTCGCACACCGCCGTAACTCGGCGCCCAACTGCGAATCCTCGGCCACCCCTGGGGTGGACCGAAAGAGCGCCACGACAGGATCATCTTCGAAAGCGTCGTCGCTCACGAACTCGGCAACCCCGCGACCGTACATGCGGGCCATCCTGTCGAGCTCTAGGCTGTTGACAGACCGCTTTCCCGCTTCAATCTGGACTACGGCCGTACGCGAACAACCAAGCGCGTCGGCGACCTGCTTCTGAGTAATGCCGCAATTCTCACGAGCCGCCTTGAGTCTGCGGGCGAGTTCGATTGGGGTCACGGCCATTTGAATCACCTCCCCTTCGCGAGTATCGCTGCTGGCATCGCAGAGCACCCATTCATTAGCCTATCGGGACCTCCACAACCTGCAACGCCACCAACAAAGTTGCTGGCGTACTTCTCGCTGCTTCAGATTTTCGTTTCCGAGGCACGTGCCTCGGCACTCGGCGCTATTTCTTGCGCCTGTTGTAGGGAGACTGATTGGTCGGCTTGAGAGAGGCTCCATTCTCCCCGGCCTTCTGCCGGACAGCGTCCTCCGTCCTGCCCAGCTTGAGGCCGATCACCCGCGTAGGCGTATTCTGCTTCGCGAGATCCTTCAACTGACGAACGTCTTGGTCGCTCCACCCTTTACGGTGGTTGGACGGCGTTTTGGCCATCGCTACACCTCCTGGTGTTGTGGGTCAATAACGGTCCGCAATTAGTCGACTGACGGCTGGGCCCACAAACAGAATCGTCAGGTTTATGCGCTTACTATAGAAAAATCGAACATTTTCGTCAAGTCCATATAATTGATGTTCGTAAAACGAACACGGCCACATCCCGAAAATCGCTCGCAACCTGTTCCTGCCAAACAAGATATAAGGAATTGCCTTTAGGCCCGGGCCATAATAGCCCCGATGATCGGCGGATCTGGGCGAACACTCCCCACCTGCCCCCGGCGGTCAGAAGCCTCGCCAAGCCGCCGAATTCCAATCGCGCGAACTTGGTGGGCTGGGGGTCACGGTGTCTTCGCAAGTCCAGAAGCTCCGCTAGCGATTTCTGAAGTTGACCCACGGCCGCCCTCCTTGCACGTCTTCTATCTCCTAGGTCGGCCAGAATTTACATGGCCACCAAAACTAGCATTAGCTCACCTCCGCCCAGGACCGGGTCAGCACCCGCTCGGGCACGACTAGGTTCCAGTTCTTGACGAGTTTGCCGGGTTCACGCCGGGAATCCAGGTACCGCGGTTGCACCGGGGCCAGGCCTCGGAACGCGTCGAGGTGTTGCGCCTCGACCATGAGTGCTTCGCGGTGCTGTTCGAGGAAGAAGCCGACTCTGGCGGCCGTCAGCGCCGAACCCAGCGCCCGCGTGTAGGCCAGAACCGCGTCGAGGTCGAAGAACTCGACCATTTCCAGGGAGCGCCAGACCTCCTCCCAGCCGCCGTTTCGCTCCGGGGCGTCCAGGACGTCGACGAGGCTACGCTCCAGGGTCGTGACCCGCACGACGCCGCCGGCGTGCGGCCGCTCCACCACCCCGCCGCCCATATCGGGCAGGTCCCGCAGCACGGCAGGTGCCTGGACCGGCACGAACTCCTGGTCACCGAAGGCGAACCGGCGCTGACGCCCCCGGGTCAGGTAGTGGTACCGATTCCAGAGGGAGTAGGCCTTGCCGTGGAACTGGAGCGCCGCGTGATACGCCACCACGCCGTCAGGGGCTAGCTGGGTGGCCAGTAGGTAGGGATCGACGGGATGGCGCTCGGGGTCTGCACCACGCGGCACGGACGCGTACAGGCCGCGCCGCAGGTGCAGCAGGCGGCCGGCGGCCACGTGCTGCTTCAGCACCGAGGCGGTCGTCTGCCGGCTCCGGCGGCCGTCCCCGGCATGGGCCGCCGCGAAGTCGTCGAAGCGGAACACCGGATGGCGGTCGAAGAAGTCGGTCGGCTTCATTTGCTGATTTGTATCCATAATGGCAATCATTCTGCCCGTATAAGCCCACCTTGGCAACTGTATTTTTCGCCGTGCGCTCATATAGGCAATTTTCATACCCATATAAAACCATGTCGGCAAATCTGAGGGTCTCGAAATTACTGGGCAGGATAGAATCCCCAGCACTTACCCATAAACGCTGGGGTTTCTATCCCGAACCGCCTGAGAATCCTGTCGCCTGAGATCGGATTACGCAAAATGCGTTACGCCATCGTGCGGGCGCGAGTCCGGGCGAGTACCACTACGAGTTCTGTGGATTCGACCAGCACGGCCACGAAAGCAACAGGATGGATGTAACGGTCAACCTGCTGCCATAGGTGACCCTGGCCCGGTAGAGGTTTACCGGTTACAACATACAGAAAGCGACAGGGAACTTCTCTAGGCCGGCGGTGTATGCGTCGATCTGGAATCGGATTACCCCGCTGTCCCGCATTGCGGCTTGAACGATCAGGAACTATCATTCGTGTCATGAAATCAAATTGGACACTTTTAATCGCATTTGTCTGGACTCTGTTTCTGGCCCCTTCGGCGTGCGTGTCAGGGATGTTCGATCATTTCTGTCCCTGCTGCCCCGAGGTGTCTTGCGGACATGAGGTTGAGTGCTCCTCAGACCCCTGCAACCTCATTCTGGTCCCCGTGTCCCAAGTACGGACGTCCGATGTCTCTTTGCTTGACGCGGATTTCTCAGTAGTTATTCCCGATATCCCAGACGGGAACATCGTCGGTTGGATCTCCTCCCCGGTGACTCTGGTGATCGTTCCGGATACACCCACCCTTCCGCTTCCCGAAGCGGCCCTACCTCTCGTCTGCTAGCACACGCACTGCCCGATATTTTTAGTGCGCGTCGGCTCCGGCCGACCCGTGGCGTTGCGGTGTAGTCCGCGTGAACCTCTGACAAGGATTTCGAACATGAATGTGCTTTGGCCGTGCCGCATGCGGCGCGCATCGGTTTTGCTGCTCCTGATCGCCGCGATGACGGTGGCCGGTACGCAGCAGGGCGAAGCCAGGGAAGTCATGGCAGATACCGGCCAGATAGCCGTGGCGCCCCCTGAACCGGCTAGCGGTTCCTTGGCCCTAGGCGACGCTCTCGCTCTCGCGTTGGCGAACAACCCGCGCCTCTCTGTCTTCGACCTGGAACGGCGGGTACGTGATGCTCTGGCCCTTCAGGCATCTCTCCGCCCTAACCCCGAACTCGAATTCGAAGTCGAGAATTTCGCTGGGACCGGCGATTTCTCCGGGTTCGGAGGTGCCGAGTACACCCTGTCGCTGGCCCAGGTCTTCGAATTGGGCGGCAAGCGATCCGGGCGCACCGACGTGGCCACGCTCGACTCCGAACTCGCAAGCTACGACTATGAGACGGTGCGACTCGAGGTCCTGAGCGCGGTCATGCAGGCTTTCGTCCGGGTTGTCGCGGCCCAGGATAAACTTCAGATCGCTGACGATCTGATCGACGTCGCCACGCAGGATCTCGAGGCCGTCGACCGACGGATCAAGGCTGGAGCCACCTCTCCGATCGAGCTGACCCGGGCCAGGGTCGCCGTGGCTACCGCGCAGATGGAACGCGAGTCTCTCGCCCAGGCCCTGGTCGCCGCCCGGGCCAGGCTGGCTGCCACGTGGGGCAGCGAAGCACCAGCATTCGAAGACGCCGTCGGGGACCTCGAACCCGTCGCATCGCCGCCTGACCGCCAGATACTCGAGGGGCGCCTCGCTGCAAACCCCGGCCTGGCCCGCTGGCAGACGGAACTCGCCCAACGCCGCGCCGCACTCGCTCTCGAACGTGCGCTCGGGAAGATCGATCTGGTTGCCGCCGGAGGGTTCCGGCGCATCGAAGAGACCGGAGACAACGCCTTCGTTGCCGGCCTTTCCATACCGTTGCCGACCAGCAACCGGAACCAGGGGAACGTCGCGGCCGCCGAATTGCGCGTCGATCAGGTCGAGAGGCAGCGCCGTTCTGCCTTCGTTGCGGCCCAGGCCGAACTCGCGGCGAGCTATGCGGATCTCACAGCGGCCTACGGTGCTGTCCGGTCCCTGCGGGATACCATCCTTCCCGAAGCCCAGGAGGCCATGGCGACCGCAGAGAGCGCCTACCTGAAAGGCCTGTTCACCTATACCGACGTGCTTGCCGTCCGTTCGACCTTTTTCGAGCTGCGCGTTAGGTACATCGAGTCCCTCGTCCGTTACCACACCGCCTCGGCGGAGATCGAACGCCTCGTGGCCGGGCCGATTGCCGGCAGCGAGATGGAACAGGAGCGTCCCTGACATGAAAACCTGTAATTTTCGCACAACCAATCCGCTGGCGATGCTCGCCCTGCTGGGGGCGCTCCTGGTCGTCCCGACGCCGTCGCTCTTCGCCCAGGAGCACGACGACGACCATTCCGGCCACGAAGCTGAGGAGGAACACGCGGACACCGTCATCCTAAGCGACGCCGAGATGCAAGAATTCGGCATCGTGGAGTCCACGGCTGGCCCCGCGACCATTCGGCAGATGCTCGATCTGCCAGGCGAGATCCAGGCCAACGACACTCGGCTCGCCCACATCGTGCCCCGGTTCTCGGGGATCGTCACCGACGTCCGGGCCCAGATCGGAGACCACGTCACGCCCGGGCAGGTGCTGGCGGTGATCGAGAGCGATGAGAGCCTCTCGCCGTTCGAGATGAAGACCCTGATCGCGGGTACGATCATCGAAAAACACATCACGCTCGGCGAAGCCGTCTCCCGGGACCACGCCGCCTTCGTCGTCGCTGATCTGAGTACCGTTTGGGCCGATATCACGGTCTATCAGCGCGATCTGCCACATGTGGTGACCGGCCACCGCGTGTTGATCGCGGGCGGTCACGAACTACCCAGCGTCTTCGGAGACATCTCGTACGTAGCCCCTGTCGTCGACGAGCAGACGCGTACGGCGCTGGCTCGCGCCGTTCTGCCGAACAGCGAAGGGACGTGGCGACCCGGCATGTTCATCACCGCGCAGGTAGCCGTCGACGAATTCGAGGTGCCGGTCGCCGTGCCGTCGACCGCCCTGCAGACCATCGACGGCCAGGAGGTCATCTTCGTCCGGACCGACGAGGGGTTCGCTCCACGTCCAGTGACGGTCGGCCGGTCCGACGATGAGCGAGTGGAGATCGTCTCCGGGCTCGATGCCGGCGAACGCTACATCTCTCTGGGCGGATTCACGCTCAAGGCCGAACTGGGCAAGGAATCGCTCAGCGGCGGACACGCTCACTGATCGGCGAACGGAGAATCCGACATGCTCGAACGCATCATCGATTTCAGTCTCAGAAACCGGCTGTTCGTGATCGTCGTCACGTTGATCGTGATGGGCGCCGGGTACGCCGCTTACACTCGCTTGCCGGTAGACGCCTTCCCCGACGTGTCGCCCAACCTGGTCCAGGTCTTTACGGTCACCGAGGGACTCGCCCCCGAGGAGATCGAGAAGTACGTCACATTCCCGGTCGAGGCCGCGATGGCGGGCCTGCCGGGTGTCGAGAAGGTCCGATCGGTGTCGAACTTCGGCCTGTCCGTCGTCAACGTTTACTTTCGCGACGGCATGGACATCTACTTCGCACGCCAGGTCGTCGGAGAACGGCTGCAGGAGGCGCGCGAACAGATCCCCGAGGGCTTCGGCGACCCCGCGATGGGGCCGATCTCCACCGGCATGGGCCTGGTGCTCTTCTACTACCTCGAGGACACGACCGGCGAGTACTCGCTCGAGGAGCTGCGCTCGATCCAGGATTGGCTGATCAAGTTCCACCTGCAGACGGTGCCTGGCGTCACCGAGGTTCTCGGCATCGGGGGCTTCGAGAAGCAGTTTCACGTCGCGGTGAGGCCGGAGCAGCTCCTGCGCTACGACATCACCCTCGATGAGGTGATCGAGCGGGTGCAAGACAACAACCTCAACGTCGGCGCGCAGTTCATCGAAAAGAATGCCGAGGAGTTCATCGTCCGGTCCGTCGGTCTTGCCACCGGCCTGGAGGACCTCGGCTCGATCGTGGTCAAGACCAAGGACGGAACCCCCATCTTCCTGTCCGACGTGGCCGAGATCGGGACCGGAGGCGCCATCCGACGCGGGCTGCAGACCCGCAACGGTGTCGGCGAGGTCGTTTCAGGGCAGGTGATCAAGCTGTTCGGGACGAACTCGTCGACCGTAATCGGTCGCGTGGAATCCAAGCTGGAGGAGATCAACAAGATCCTGCCCGATGGGATTCGGATCGTCCCCTACTACCAGCAGAAGGCGCTCGTCGAGGCCGCAGTTAGCACCGTCATCAATGCCCTGGTTCAGGGGATCGCCCTGGTGGCGCTCGTCCTGCTGGTTTTCATGGGGGGCTTGCGTCCGAGCATTGTCGTGGCCTTGTCCCTGCCTTTCTCCGTGTTGTTTGCGTTCCTGCTCATGCAGCGCTTCGGCGTCTCGGCAAACCTCATGTCGCTGGGCGGTCTGGCCATCGCCATCGGCATGATCGTCGACGGCACGATCGTCATGATCGAGAACGTCGACCGTAGGTTGCGCCTCGCTCGTCCGGACGAGAACCGACTGCGCGTCATCTCACAGGCATGTATTGAGGTCGGCCGCCCTGTCCTCTTCGCCATCGCCATCATCATTCTCGTATTCGTGCCTCTCTTCACGCTCCAGGGTGTCGAGGGCAAGACGTTCCGTCCGCTCGCCTACACCGTAGCCATGGCCATGCTGGGCTCTTTGATCTTTGCCCTCGTGCTCGCGCCGACGTTCAGCAGCCTGCTGATGAGACCCGGCAAGCGTCGGGATGATCAAGCCGAGGCGGAAGAGCCGCGTATGGTTCGCTGGCTCCAGGTGCCCTACCGTCCGGCGGTGACGTTCTTCGTCCGGCGGCGCTGGGCGGCGATGGTCGTTGCCGTCGCGATCCTCGCTGTCGGGGCGTTGATCCTGCCCAGGCTCGGCTCGGAGTTCACGCCGAAGCTGCAGGAGGGGACCGTCGTCGTCCGGCTCACGATGGCGCCTTCCATCTCCTTGACCGAGAGCAAGCGCACAACTCAGCTCGTCGAGCGTCGTCTGCTGGCCATCCCGGAGGTCAATGAGGTCATCAGCCGGATCGGTCGGGGCGAGGTGGGAGCGCACACCGACCCGATCAACAGCGCGGAGATGTACGTCATCCTCAAACCGGAGTCGGAATGGGAAGTCTCCGGCGGCCAGGAGGCGATCGAGGACCGGATTCGCGAGAGCTTGGGCAACGTGCCGGGCGTGCTGGTCAACCTGACTCAACCCATCGAGATGGCTGTGGACGAGCTACTGGAAGGGGTCCGTGCCGAACTGGCGATCAAGGTCTTCGGCGAGGATCTCGACGTTCTGATGGCCACCGCCGGGGAAGTGGCTGCGGTCATCGGCGAGGTCCCGGGCGCGGCCGATGTCCAGGTCGACCAGGTCAGTGGTACGCCGCAGTTGCTGCTACGCGTCGACCGGCAGGCGATCGCCCGCTACGGGATCAACGTCCGCGAGGTCCAGGAAGTGATCCGGGCCGCCATCGGCGGCGAGGTAGCTGGACAGATCTACGAAGGGATCCGCCGTTTCGACATCCTCGTGCGTTACGTTCCCGAAGCTCGCAACACTGCCGAAGACATCCGCCACGTCCTGGTCACCGCGCCGGACGGGGCGCGGGTACCTCTGGACCAGTTGGCCTCCATCGAGGAGATCGTCGGCCCGCGACAGATCACCCGGGAGGACAACCAGCGCTTCGTCTCCATCCAGTGCAACGTCGTTGACCGGGACATCGGCTCCTTCGTCGCCGCGGCCCAGAAAGCCATAGACGCGGAGATGGGCCTGCCGCCCGGCTACCTCGTCACCTGGGGAGGGCAGTTCAGGCTGCAGCAGGAGGCCAATCGCCGGTTGGCGGTCGTCGTGCCGGTCACGTTGCTGGTCATCTCCCTGCTGCTGTTCGGGAATTTCGGCTCGGTCCGTAATTCACTGCTGATTCTGCTGAATATCCCGTTGGCGCTCGTCGGGGGCATCGTTGGCCTCTGGCTGACGGGGCAGAACCTTTCGGTGCCGGCGTCGGTCGGCTTCATCGCGCTATTCGGGATCGCCCTGGAGAACGGCATGGTTCTCGTTACCTACCTCAACCAGTTGCTGCGGGATGGTGTGCCGCTGGCCGAGGCCTCGATCCAGGCTGCCTGCCAACGTATCCGGCCCGTGTTGATGACGGCGACGACCACCGCCCTGGGCCTCATTCCGCTCCTGTTTTCCCACGGAACGGGCAGCGAAGTGCAACGGCCCCTGGCGACCGTCGTGGTCGGGGGACTGGTGACGTCGACGATCCTCACACTGCTCGTCGTCCCCGCGTTCTACAAGTGGTTCTCGATCAAGGTCGAACACGAGAGTTGAACCAGAGAGGAATCGCCATGAAGGAGATCAAGGCCTACATCCAGAACCATAAGCTGCAGGACGTCAGCGAAGCCCTGTCGCATATCGACGGCTTGACGGGAATGAGCGTTCTCGATTGCCGTGGCTTCGGCAAAGGGTGGGGCAGCGCGGGGGCCGGGTCGAACGCGGATTCCCTCGGCTATCGAAAACACGCGAAGATCGAGGTATTCTGCAGCGATGACCTGGCCGCCGCGGTCATCACGGCGATCCAGCAGGCTGCTCACACCGGCCTGAAGGGAGATGGAAAGATCTACGTCGCAGACATCTCCCATGCCGTTCGGATCAGCACCGGCGAGACGGGCGAGAGCGCTGTTTGACGGTGTCCGTTAGACGAAAGGGATAGTGACTTGGGACATGGCCACGCACATCTTCCTGACGTGGATCAGACCGGCGATGGCCGTCTGGTAGGCGCGATCGCCATTAACCTGCTCCTGACCGTCGCGCAAATCGTCGGAGGCGTCATCTCAGGCAGCCTGTCCCTGGTCGCGGATGCCCTGCACAACCTCAACGATGCGGCCTCCCTCGGCATCGCCCTGATTGCCAGACGGATCGGGCGCAGGCCGGCGGATAAGTTGAGGACATACGGGTACAAGCGGGCCGAGGTGATCGGCGCCCTGATCAACACGACGACGCTGATCATCGTGGGCATCTACCTCGTCTATGAGGCGTTCGCCCGTTTCCTGCAGCCCGAACCGATCGACGGTTGGATCGTGGTCATCGTCGCGGGGATCGCCCTGGTCGTGGACCTCGGCACCGCGGCGATGACCTTCACGATGGCCAAGCGGAATCTCAACATCAAGGCGGCGTTCCTTCACAACGTCGCCGACGCTCTCGGATCCCTGGTCGTCATCTTCGTCGGGATCGTCGTCCTCGCGTTCCAGTGGTACGTCGCCGACCTCATCGCCACCCTTCTGTTGGCCGCTTACATCCTGGTCCAGGGATACCGGCTGATGGGCGAGTCGATCCGCATCCTCATGGACAGCGTACCGCAGGATCTGGATCTCGACCGACTCGTCACACGCATGAAGGCGGTGTCGGGAGTTCACGGCGTGCACCACGTCCACGTGAGACACATCGATGAGCACAAGCAGGCAATTGAAGCGCATGTCGTCGTGCAGGAAGGACTGGGGGACTCGGAGGGGCTCAAGAAGTCACTGAAGAGTCTGCTACGCGAAGAATTCTCCATCTCGCACGCTACGCTGGAAATCGAATCTCGTGGGGGCTGCACGGATGACGGCGGCTCGTGCTCCTGATTGGCCTGTGACTTGTGTTAACCACCAGCCCCCCAGAAGCACAGAATTCGAGATTCAGAGAGCGATTCCAGCCTAGATCCGGGCCTGTGTGTTAACCAGGAGATTCTCAGAATAGGCCGACACCAGTGCACGACACCCGCACATCCTTTTGCCCCAACGCCTTATAGCCACGAAAAAAGCACGCCCACCGGACCCGCCTAAAAGTTACCATAAAAATATTTGGCTCCTCGGGTTGGATACAACTAGAACTCGGCTGGTTCAGCTTACCAGGCATGAAGCCATAGCGATTCAAGAGCTTACAGCATTGGTCGTTTGATCGTGGCGGCAGGTCACCTCGATGGTCACGTGCTTCAAGCCCAATCCCGTCGGAAGTCGTGTCCGGAAATACTCGGGACCTTGCGGATCACTGGCCTCGATGGCCGCCTCAACAGCGTAGTAGCCGGGCCCGATCGCCCAGACGTGGAGATCATAAACCCTGTTCTTTCCACCTTCCTCCAGCGCCTCCGCCACCTTCTGCCGAATGGGAGCTGGTGCCTGACGGTCCAGCAGCACGCGTCCACTCTGCAGCAGAAGACCGCGCGCCCAACGGATGACGAGCACAGCGCCCAATACACCCATGAGGGGATCCAGCCAGACCGCGCCGAGATACTTGCCGGCCAGGAGCGCAACGATCGCCAGCACGGAGGTCAGGGCGTCTGCCAGGACGTGCAGGTAGGCGGAACGGAGGTTGTGATCCTCGTGAGTGTGGTCATCATTGGTGCGGCCGTCATGGTGATGATACTCATGGTGATCGTGGTTCTCGTGATGCCCACCGAGAATGAGCATGGACACGCCATTGACGACCAGGCCCGCGATGGCGACGTAGATCGCCTGGTTGAAGACGATGTCGACGGGATTCAGGAACCGGCCGAGGCTCTCGACGAGCATGACCAGCGCGAAGCCGGCCAGGACGATCGCCCCACTGAATCCGGCCAGGGAGTTGACCTTGCCCGTGCCGAACGAGAAGTCCTCGTCCCGCGCCCGGCGGCGGGCATAGACGTACGCGAAGAGCGCCAGTCCGAGCGCCGCCGCATGGGACCCCATGTGGAGCCCATCGGCGAGCAGCGACATAGACCCGTAAGCCAGGCCCGCTATGATCTCGACCGCCATCGTCACCGCGGTGATGACGGTGACGATGACGGTTCGACGCTCGCCCGGGCGAGGCCGATCCTGGCCGAAGACGTGATCGTGACGCTGCGCGCTCATGGCTACGCCTTTCTCCCCCATTTGAGATAAAGCGCCGGCACGACGACGAGGTTCAGCAGCGTCGCTGTGACCAGCCCGCCCAGGATCACGATCGCCATGGGCGATTCGAGTTCCGACCCGGGTTTGTCCCCGGCGAGTGCCAGGGGGATCAGGGCCAGCCCCGTCGTCATGGCGGTCATGAGGATCGGACTCAATCGCTCCATCGAGCCCTGCATGACCGCATCGGCAAGGGACAGCCCTTCCTTCTCGATCAGATGGTTGTAGTGCGACACCATCAGGATGCCGTTGCGGACGGCGATCCCGAACAGCGTGATGAATCCCACCAGCGACGCGATCGAGATGATGCCCTCGGTCAGAAAGACACTCACGATACCGCCGATGAGTGCCAGCGGCAAATTCACCATGACGAGCGCCGCTTGCCGGAAGCTCGAGAACTCCATGTACAGGGCCAGGGCGATCGCCAGCAGCGAGATGATGCTCAGCAGGGTCACCGTGCGGGTGGCGCGCTCCTCGCTCTCGAACTGCCCGCCGAACTCGACGAAGTAGCCCCGCGGCAGGTCCAGATTCGTGCCGATCTTGGCGCGGATCGCCTCGACGGCCCCGCGGAGGTCGCGCCCGGCGACGTTCGCCTGGATCACGATCTTCCGCTGGACGTTCTCGCGGCTGATGTAGTTCGGCCCCCGATCGGCCCGGATGTCGGCGACCATCTCCAGGGGGATGGCGCCGCCGGCCGGCGTGTCGATCAGGGTCTTGCGGATGGACTGGAGATCCCCGCGATACTCCGGCGCGAACCGGACCACGAGGTCGTGCCTGTGCTCGCCGTCGTAGACCTGCGAGGTGGCCACCCCCAGGAAGGCGACGTCGATCAACTCGTCGATGTCCGCCGGCCGCAGCCCGTACTGGGCCATGCGCTCCCGGTCGGCCTGAATCCGGACCTGCGGTACGTCGGTCTGCTGGTCCACGAACAGGTCCACCAGGCCGTCGACCTCGGCCATTTCCTGGCGGATCTGCTCGGCGAACCGTCTCAGGTCGTAGAGGTCCGGACCGTAGAGCTTGACCGCGATGGCCGCCCTCGTTCCCGAGAGCATGTGGTCGATGCGGTGGGAGATCGGCTGGCCGATGGTGATGTTCGTCCCCTGCACCATGGCCAGGTCGCGGCGCAGTTCCGCCAGCACCTCGGCCTTGGTCTTCTTGGACAGGTCGAGCTGCACCTCGAGCTCGTGCGCGTGGGACCCCAGGGAATGCTCGTCCAGCTCGGTCCGCCCGGTCCGCCGGGCCGTGGAGACGACGGCGTCGTTCGCCAGGAGGATCGTCTCCACCATGGACCCGAGCTCATCCGATTCCTGCAGGGCCGTGCCCGGCAGGGTCGCCAGGGAGATGTTGAACGTCCCTTCGTTGAACTCCGGCAGGAACGACCGCCCGAACAAGGGCAGGACGGCCAACGATGCCACCACCAGCAATGCCGAGGCGGAGATCACGAGGCCCTTCCGCCTCAGCATCGTCCGCAGGCTCGGCTCGTACAGCCGCTTCAGTTGCCGCACCAGCCAGGAATCGCGTGCTTCTCGGTCGCGATCCGCTCGACGCAGGAGCAATGAGCTGAGCGCAGGGGTCACGGTGACCGCGACGAGCAGCGAGGCGAGGATCGAGACAACGTAGGCGAAGCCCAGCGGCTTGAGCATGCGGCCCTCGAGCCCGCCGAGAAAGAACAGGGGCACGAAGACCACGATGACGATGAACGTCGCCATGGCGATGGGAGAACGGATCTCGCTCGACGCGGCGGCGACCACGTCGTTGAACGGCCGCCGCTGGTCCTCAGGCCGCGCGGCGTTCTGCCTGATGCGTCGGTAAACGTTCTCCACGTAGATGATCGCGTCGTCCACCAGCACGCCGATGGCGATGGCCATGCCGCCGAGGGTCATGGTGTTCACGGACATGCCGAACAGGCGCATGGAGAGGAACGCCACCACCAGGGAGAGCGGGATGGCCAGCACCGAGATGACCGTGGTGCGGAAGTTCAGCAGGAACAGGAACAGCACCACCGTCACCAGGATCGCGCCGTCGCGCAAGGCGCCGACGACATTCTCGACGGCCACCTCGATGAAGTCCGCCTGGCGGAAGATGTCGGTGTGCATCTCGACATCCGCCGGCAGGGAAGGCTTCATCTGCTCCAGGGTGGCCAGGATCTCCTCGGTGAGCTTGAGCGTGTTCGCCTCGGGCTGCTTGGCCACCACCAGCAGGATGCCCGGCTTGTTGCTGACCGAAGCGGTGCCCAGGCGGAACGCCGGAGCCACCACGACCTCGGCCAGGTCCTTGATCAGGACCGGCACCTGATCCTGGACGGTGACCACCGTACGCTCGATATCCCCGATGTCGCGCACGCGGCCCAGACCGCGGATCAGGTATTCCTGTCCCGAATTCACGAACACACCGCCGGTGGCGTTGATGTTGGCCTCGGCCACCGCCTTCAGGACGTGATTCAGGGTCAGACCCCGTGAGGCCACCTTGTAGGGATCGACGCGTACCTGGTACTGCTGCGTCTCGCCGCCGTAGACCAAGACCTGCGAGACTCCCGGCACCGACTGGATCCGCTTGGCCACCGTAAAGTCGGCCAGCGTGCGCAGTTCCATGGGCGAAGTCTCATCGGCCGTCAGCCCGACGAGCATGATCTCGCCCATGATCGACGTGATGGGAGCCAGCACCGGCGCGTCCACCCCTTCGGGCAGGGCACCCCGCATAACCTGCAGCTTCTCGCCCACGATCTGGCGGGCGACGTAGATGTCGGTGCCCCAATCGAACTCCACCCACACCGTCGAGAGGCCCTGGATCGAGTTCGAGCGGACGCGGCGCACGCCCGCGGCGCCGTTCACCGCGGTCTCGATCGGGAACGTGACCAGCTTCTCGACTTCCTCGGGGGCCATTCCGTGCGACTCGGTCATGATCGACACCGTCGGCGCGGTCAGGTCCGGAAAGACATCCACCGGCATCTCGAGGGTGACATAGGCCCCCGCCCCGAACAGCGCCAGCGCGGCCAGCAGCACGAT
Organism: Candidatus Krumholzibacteriia bacterium; assembly: GCA_050174015.1. Lineage (GTDB taxonomy): Bacteria > Krumholzibacteriota > Krumholzibacteriia > LZORAL124-64-63 > LZORAL124-64-63 > JAHJTW01. The sequence continues at coordinate 1,753 of JBFXKG010000030.1, read as the reverse complement.
CAGGCGGTTCTTCAGACTCGTCTGCATCAACTTGTCCAGCATGATTCGACCTGTCCTTTCCCGACCGCCGGTCAGTGCGCGTGGCCGTGACCGATTTCGGCGGTGGTGGCCGCCAGTTTCACGTGGTAGCCGCCGTGGACAACGACGCGTTCGCCGGGCTCGACCCCGGCGAGGATGCCGACCCAGTCGGCGAACGTCGGACCGAGTTGGACCACGCGCTTGGCAAAGGACTCGCCGCCGGCCTGGACGAACACGACGTCCATGCCCTCGTCCTCGTAGACGGCCGAACGCGGGACGGCGGTCGCCACGACGCCTTCGCCGGCGTAAAGCTCGACGGGGGTGGACTCGTTGATCGTCAGACGGCCTTCCGTGTTGGCCACTTCCAGAAGGATCGGGACCGTGCGGGTCACGGGATCCAGGGCGCCACCGGTCGTCAGGACCTTCATGGCCTCCGCTTGGACGACCCAGCCGTCGCCGCCGCTGTTGATCCAGGCTCCCACCGGGGTGCCCAGGTCCCGGAAGTCGGACTCGTACACGTTGACGCGCAGCCAGACGACCGCGGGATCGGCGATGGCCATCAGCCGGTCCCCCGCCCGTAACCGCTGGCCAGGCTTGACCTGCCAGTCGATGACCTGGCCGTCGATGGGCGCCGTCAGGTTCAGGACCCCGCCGTCACCGCTGCCGGCCAGCCTTTCGTGCCCTGCCCTGCGCGCCAGGTAGGCGTTCTCGGCTTCCTCGAACTCGCGCGCCGAGATGGCGTCCTGCTCGCGGAGGCGCTGGGCGCGCTCGTAGTTGCGCTCGGCTTGGGCCAGAGCCAGCTGCGAGGCGGTCCAGCCGTCCCCCTGCAGGGGCGGCGCGATCCGGGCCACGACCTGGCCTCGCTGGACGTGCGCCCCCGGCAGGGCCAGGTCGCCGGCGTCGGCTCCCTGGACGATGCCGTCGATGGGCGCGGCGATCTCCACGTAGGCCGTCGGCGAGGGCAGCACCTGGCCGATCGCCCAGACCGACCGTTTCATCTCCCGCTCCGTCGCCGTCGCCGTCGCGAACGGAATCTTCCACTGCTGCTCCTTCAGGAAGGTGATCTCATCGCCCGCTTCGTCGCCATGGGCGTGAATCGCGGCGGCCGAGGCATGGACCCGGAAGTCGGGGATCATGAACGTGCTGGTAACCCCGGGGCCTTGGTACGTCAGCTCGAACTCGTATGACCCGGGATCCCTCAGGCCGATGTCCGGCGCGAAGATCCCCTCGCGCAACAGCGAGTCGGCGGTCCGCACCTCGCGGCTTCCGTCCGATTTCGTGAAGGTGAGGATGACCTTGCCTTCACGCACCGGCTGGAAGCCGTCCAGGATGGTCAGGTGAATGATGAACCGCGCGGAGCTCGCGGCCACCATCTCGGGGTATTCCATGAAGAGCTCCATGGAGTCGGTCCACTGTGTGACCGCGACGGTGGGCAATTCGTCGCCGGCGGGATGGGCGGCCGCCTCGACGCCGTGATCGTGACCATGGTCGCCTGTAGGGGCGTCGCCGTGGTCGTGGCCATGGTCCTGGGCAAGAGCTCCGGGCGCTCCCACGAGCGCGAACAGGCTCAGGCACACTGCGAGGGTCGGAAGTAGCTTCATGTCTCTCTCCTATTGAGCGCGGCATAAATAAAGGCCTTGCATTATCCCCAGTTTGATGTACGATCCTCTCCTCCAAGGAGGGGACCGATGGGAAGACCTGCTGGCAGTGCCGAGAAGCTGGAAGCTCGCCGGAA
>JBFXKG010000029.1:0-54235 GCA_050174015.1 Candidatus Krumholzibacteriia bacterium | reverse complement strand
TTCACGCGGCCAAGCGCGGACTGTGCCGAACCCGCGGCAGCCGGCAACTCGTGTGCTCGTTCATCGAGCACTCTGGGCTCCTTTTTTTTTGATAAGTGAGGCCCTTGTTTATGCCGTTCTCAATAGGGCGCGAAGTTGACAAGCTTGGCGCCCGTCAGGGCCTCCAGCCGGAAGATGTTGTCGTAGTAGGTCGCCAGGTCCGCGTAGTGGGCATCCATGGCTGCGGCTTCGATCTGGATGGCGCCCAGCAGCTCGTCCAGGGTGATGGCGCCTTCCCGGTATGAGATGGACAGGGCGTCCGCCAGGGAGTTCTGATCGAAGTCCGCCGCGAACTCGGCAAGCAGGGATTGCGACTCGCTCAGCGAGGCCACCAGCGCGGCGATCTCTCCTTCCCGACGAGCCCGATCGGCTGTCAGGGCGCTCTCGACGATCAGGCGCTCGGCCCGCAACCTGGCGGCCTCACCCCTGCCCTGACCGGACAGGGGAAGATCCAGGGCGACGCCGGCGACGAATCCGTCCAGATCGGGCTCGAGCCGCTTGTATCCGCCGTACACTTCCAGGCCCGGCACCAGCCTGGGGCGAGCCGCATCGGCCTGGACTTCGAGGGCGCGGGCGAGTTCGACCTGGGCCTGGTCGCCGGGCATGGACTGCAGACTGCCCTGGTAGGTCCCGATGTCCTGGAGGTCGACCGGCCGGAAGGCGACCGGTGTCGACAAGACCAGGCTGCGGGAAGCGGGAACCCCCATGTCCGCCCGCCATAACGCGAGCATGCGCTCGTGCTGGGCGCGGGCGCGATTCTCGGCGGTCTCGATGGTGTAGGCCGCCAGTTGGATGAGCCTCCGGTCCAACCCGGAGAGTTCCCCTTCGACGTGGCGGCTGCGCGCCACATCGGCGGCGATGTCCACGAGTCCCGCAAGCCGATCCAGACGGCCCTGGTGCGACTCGATCAAGCGCACCTGGACATAGCCCGTCTTGAGATCGGCCACCACGTCGCGGGCCGCCTGCAGGGACCTCAATTCGGCCGCCCGCACCCTTCCGTCCCAGGCATCGCTCAGCCTGCCGCGCGTCAGCGGGCGATCGATCCGCTTGTTCAGGGTGAACTGCCACTCGCGAAAAGCATCGTTTTCCTCGTGGTCGTAGGCCAAGGCGGGATTCGACCAGGTCAGGGCCGACGTCCGCTCGGCGGCGACGACATCGACCTCGTACGCCGCGGTCCGCAGGCGCGGGCTGCTCGTGCGTGCGAAGGACTCGACGTCTTCGATTGCCAGGATCAGGTCGTCCGTCTCCTGCGCCGCCGCACTCGAGGACCCGACGCCGATCAGGGCGAACAGGCACAGGAGAGGCAGCATATCGACGACCGACCGGCGGGTACGGTGCGACATACACGCGTCCTTTACGGTTGGGTCCAAAGTCTTGCTGAACTTGGGAAAAACGAAGAAAGAGCGGCTAGGCAGGCGGACCCCGCGACGGGGCGTGCAAAAGCAATGGATCGTCCGGTACCGGCTCGGCTGGTCCTCTGGCGACGAAGCCGCAAGGCAAGGCGGTGTGGATCGGTTCTACGGCCTCGGCCAAAGCGACCGGATTCGCATGGTCCTGGTCGACGACTCTGAGACAGAGACGTACGGAATGGAAATCGAGGTGCTGGGCTACCGCATGATGGTGGTGCTCGGTCCCCGAGGAGTCGTCCTCCTCGGCGTCACCCGTAGGGGCATGGGCATGATTGGTGTGCGCATGATGCGTCGGATGCGGCTCGGGATGGACGTCAGCGACGTGCCCGTGCGGCGCGACCTGGAAGAGGTATGCGACGGCCAGGACCAGGATGATACCCGGCCAAAGGGTGCGCAGGAATTTGGGATAGTCCGGTTTCATAATCTGGGCAAGCTAACTCCGGGATCCCGATCCGTCAACCTGGGCGGCTCTGGACCAGGGACATGAGAATGCTATATCAACCAGCCCCCACCAGCACCATGGTCCTTCCCTGGTACTCGAAAGCTAGCGGAATGACCTCGATCCCGAGCGGGGAATCCGTCTGTTGGACTTCACAACGGGTCCCCGCTACCAAATTGATAGATCCGGCGGTCAGGCACCGCCGGATCTTTTTTCGGCTCCATCCGGACCATCGCTCCCAGGAACGGCGGGGTTCCCTATGTGAGGAATCGGCAACGGATCAGCTCCGGCAACAATCCCATGGCGACTTGCGATTTCGGACCAACCGGGTATACTATTCAAAACCAATGTCTTGCGCTTCGGGCGATACGATAAGGGATAGTCCGACAAATGACGACCGACAACGCTTCGTCCACGACCGGCAGAAAAGGCTCCCACCCCTTCTGGAAGGTCTTCTGGCTCGCTTTCCTCGTGGCCTCTCTCGCCTACGCCTGGTACTCGTTCTACGTGCCGGCCAATCACGTGGCCTGGGCGCACGACTTCGTCGAGGCGCAAAAACTCGCCGCGGCATCGGATCGTCCCCTGCTACTTTTCTTCACGGCCGAGTGGTGTGTGCCCTGCCGCGTCATGAAGCGCGAGGTCTTCGCGGACCGGGAGGTCATGAAGGCGATCAACGCTTCCGTCGTGCCGGTGATGCTCTACGGGGACGAGCCCGGGACCGACGGGGTCTTCGAACGCTACCAGGTGGGCAGCACCCCGGTCACGATCTTCACCGACGCGGAGGGGACGGTGCTCGACTACGAGGTCGGCCGCATGGGGAAGACCCAATTCCTGGAAATGCTCAACGATTTGGGATCTGATCCGGCCGCCGCCGCCCGATAACGTGCCGACCGGACGAAACCCGACTGCGGAGAGGAGTACGAGATGCACGGACTGTGGTCTGCTGACATGTGGGGAACGCCCGTCGGACTGGGGATCTTCCTCCTGTGCCTGGGCGTCGGGATGGGCGTGTTCTTCTGGGGCGTGAGCAAGCTCCCCCAGAAGAAGGACTAGCGCCGCCCCTACCCTGTCCCCACCAGGGCCGACCCCTTCCCTTCCTCCACGAATCTCTGCGGAATGACCTCGACTCCGAACGGGGAAACCGTCTGTTGGGCTTCGCAACCAATCCCCGCTATTACTTTGAAAAAAACCTGATGCCTAGCGCGTCGGGGACTCTTTTCGTTCGGAGCTCGCCGGTGCCCCCTCCAAGGATGCTATGGTCCACCCCGGCACCTGTGGCCGCATCCACCCTGATGGCGGCCAATGAGGGTATTGTGAAAACCACCTTGGGTTCGTTCCGGTGGTCAAAGGTCTGGACGGTTTTCCCGGTAATGATTTGAGCGGCAACCTGTCCCTCGAAGTCGGTGGCCTAGGCAATGGTCGGCGCCGGACGACCCCCCGATCGTCGGAAGGATCTTGGCACGCGCTCGCGAATGACCCATGATGCGTCACGCGAGGGGCGCATTCCCCCAGGCCCCTTTGCGAATGCGGAGGCAGGGAGGAGGTTCATGATGGCCAAGAACTTCCGCAAAATTGCCAAGAAGTTGGCCGGACAGGCGTATCGGAGAGAGCAGGAGAAGGCGCTCGATTCGCTCCGCCGGGATTTCGACCGGTGGCGCTCGGGCGAGATCGACTGCTGGGAGCTGACCGACCTGATCCACCGTTTCCACGATGGCAAGTCTCGGGAATTGTACAAGTTCTATGAAATGGGAAGCAGGGAATTCGCCCTCGCGCGAGCGATGGCACTTGGGATCCTCCGCGAAGAGGAGGTGCCCGCTGACGTTCAGGAATCGCTGCGGCCGATGATTGAATATTTCCGGAACGAACATGCCGGGGAGGACCAGAATCCCGACGAGGAGACCAGGTAGCAGCAGCATCCGACCGACGAAGGACATTCCCCCCGCCCCCGCAACACACCCCGGGCAATGGCGTAATACCGCCGGACCCGATGAGGAATGGATGGCGGCCAGGACGGCCGCCCCGACCTACGAGGCTCCCCCGTAAAGGCCGCTGCACCCGCAATCCTGGGAGGTCGAGCCGTGCCGTTATCAATGCTGGGAAAGGCACCCTTCGCATCGGTTCTGACGGCCGTCATCCTCTCGCTCCCGCCCGCCGCCGCCGGGGCCGTCGAACCGGTGGATCTTCCCGCCGCTCCTCCGGTCCGACGAACCCTCGCCCTCGAGGAGGTGTGGCGCGTGGGCGGGAACGACGACGATATCCTGCTCGGCCTCGTCACGTCCGGCGTGATCGACGAGAACGGAAATGTCCTGCTGGTGGATCGGCAGCTTTCGCGGGTCGTGGTCATCTCCCCCGACGGCGAATTGGTCGGCACCCTCGGTCGTGAAGGCGACGGCCCCGGCGAACTGCGGCGTCTGCAGGGCGTCTTCATCGCCGGGGAACGTGTCGGCCTGGTCCAGGGATTCCCGGGCAAGGTGGTTTTCATCGATCGTCTGGGTGCGCCCGCCGGGGGATTCACCCTCGGTGGGACGAATGGGCGGAGCGACTTCTGTTCCATTCGGGATCTGCGCTGCGTCGGGACGGCGCTCGTCGTCCATGCGGACTACAGTTCCGAGGACTTCGCAGCGGACCGGTGCCGGACCCACGAGACCCTGTTGGCGCTGGATCTCGACGGAACCATCCAAGCCGAACTGGTCTCGCATGACGTGACCCGCGGCATGCGGAACGTGGTCCTCGACGAAGCGGCGTCCTGGGCCGAATTCCACCACTGGGCGGTGAGCGGCGGGGGCCTGGTCGCGACGGTCGCCGAACGGGATGCCTGGTCCGTGAACGTGCGCGGCCTGGACGGCGACCTCCGGAGCGTCCTGCGACGCCCCTGCCGGCCGCGCAGGCGCACCGATGAAGAGAAGGAGAAGGCCGCCGACGGCATCCGCCTATCCACCGTCGTCGCCGGGGCCACCATGGAAAGGAAACCTCTGGACACCGATCCGGTGATCGTCGACTTGCAGTTCGCAGACGACGGGCGCCTTTTCGTGACGACGTGCCACAACGCGGCCCGCCAGCTCCCTGATGGCGTCGCGGGGCGCTTCGACGTGATCGACCCGGCAGGGACCTTCCTGGAGGAGTTGACCCTCGCTTTCCCCGGAGTCGATCCCGGACAGGATGTCCTGGTCTTCCTGGACGGGACGCGATTCCTCCTCCTGCGCAACTTCGAGGATGCCGAGAAGGCGATCCATGCAGCCAACCTTCCCGAAGAGGAACGCGAGGACCCGGGCGATGCGGAGCCCTTCGAAGTCGTGCTCGTCAAGGTCGTGATCGACCGTTGATGGCGGATTTTTCGCCCAGGTGTGGCGCCCCCCTCCGCCATGGTATATCCTCCCCCCTGACATTTTCCGGTCGGCCCCAACCGAAAGCCCCGTCCCTTGAACGTCCGCCTCGGCTTCCTCTACGGCATCCTGGTCGCCCTGCTGGTCATCATGGGCGGCTGGTGGGTCTACTTCCTCAGCAACGAGAGCAAGGCCCAGTCCGAGTACCGCCTCCAGAAGCTGGTCAACGACCAGATCCACGCCAGCTTCCTGGTGCAGTCCGACGAGCGGGTCAGGGCCGAGCCCGAGAAGTGGCTGGGCGACTCGTTCCCCGACCTCATCTTCCGCCGCGCCGACGGCGGCGTGGTGGTCGAGGTGGATCCCGCCGTGGTCAAGGAGATCCAGGACGAGGTCCGCAACACGCGCCGCATGTTCCTGTACGAGGGGCTGTTCTTCCTGGTCCTGCTCACCGCCGGCTCCAGCATCCTCATCCACGCCTGGCGCAGCGAGGTGAAGTTCAAGCAGGCCCGTGAGCTGTTCCTGGCCGGGGCCACCCACGAGTTCAAGACGCCCCTGGCCAGCCTCCGCCTCTACACCGAGACCCTGGGCCGGCAGGGCCTGGGCGAGGCGGACGTCCGCCGCATCCACGGGCGGATGCTCGACGACATCCGGCGCCTGGAAGGCCTGGTGGACGACATCCTGTCCACCAGCGCGGTCGACGTCTTCAGGCAGGGGCCTCCGGTGGTCCTCGACCTGGCCGAGGAGTGCCGCCTGGTCCTGGAGGATCTCGAGCGCTTCGCCGCCGACAACCGGGCCACGTTCAACCTGCAGGCCGAGCCGGGAAGCAGCATCCGCGGACACCGGGCGACCCTGGGCCTCGCCCTGCGCAACCTCCTGGTCAACGCCGTGCGGCACAGCCCCGCCCCCGTGACGGTGGACGTGGCCGTCCAGGCCGGGCGCAAGGAGCACCGCCTGGTGGTCCGCGACGACGGGCCCGGCATCCCCCGCCGCTTGCACGAGAAGGTCTTCGAGTGCTTCTATAGCGGGAAGCAGGACGGCCGCTCCGTCGGCACCGGGCTGGGCCTGTACCTGGTCAAGCGCAACATCGAGAACCTGGGCGGACGGGTGGAGCTGGACAGCGCCCGCGGCCTGGGCTGCGAATTCACCCTGGTATTGCCGGCCGTGCCGCCGCAGGATGCGGCCAGGGCCGGCGCCGTCTGACCCATCCCAGCGGAGGATCGAATGAAACGCCGGATCCTGGTCGTCGAGGACGACGCCCACCTGGCCGACGGCCTGCGGATCAACCTGGAGCTCGAGGGCTACGACCCGGTCCTGGCCGGCAGCGGCGAGGAGGGCCTGGACCTCTGGCGCCGGGGCGGGATCGAGATGATCCTGCTGGACGTCATGCTGCCCGGGCTGGACGGATTCGGCGTCTGCCGGCAGATCCGCCGCGACGGCGACCGCGTGCCCATCCTGTTCCTGACCGCCCGCAGCGCCGGCCAGGACCGCATCCGCGGGCTGGACGAGGGCGGCGACGACTACATCACCAAGCCCTTCGAACTCCAGGAGCTGCTGGCCCGCATCAAGTCGATCTTCCGCCGCCAGGACTGGTTCCGGGGCCAGGAGACGCCTCAGGTGCTGAGGATCGGCCGGGCCGAGGTCAACCTGCGCAGCTACCAGGCCACCATCGCCGAGGGCACCGTCGACCTGAAGGAGAAGGAGGCGATGATCCTGCGCCTGCTCTGCGAACACGTCGGCGAACCGGTGGACCGCGAGACCATCCTGGACCGGGTCTGGGGCTTCGGCGCCTACCCCACCACCCGCACCGTCGACAACTTCATCCTGGCCCTGCGCAAGATCGTCGAAACGGACCACCGCAATCCCCGGCACATCCTCACGGTGCACGGCGTGGGTTACCGCCTCGTGCTCGAGGCCGGACCCGCCGGCCAGGAGCCGTGATGGGGGGCGGCGCCGTCACCTTCGGGGGATTGCTCGCGGCCTGCGAGCGCGACGACACCGCCACCCCTGCGGCGGCCGCGGCCCTGCTCGACCGGGCCGAGGCCGCTCTGGCCGGGACGGACCCGGCCGGCGGCGGGACCTCCCCCCGGCCCGACCAGTGGCGGTCCTACCTTGCGGTCACCCGGCATCCCCGCTTCCTGACCGCGCTGCCCGACCGGGCCGCCCGCGACCGCTGGCTCGAGACCGTCCTCCGGGTGATCGACCGGCTGCAGTTCAACCTGGGCGACCTTTTGGCCCAGCGGGTCGCCGAGAACCCCGAACGCATCCTCTTCCGGGAACTGGAGGAGCCCGGCAGCGGGCGCTGGAACTACCATCAGGTGCTGCGGCGGGTGAGATCCACCGCCGCCCTGTTCCTCGAGGAGGGCGCCGTCCCCGACCTGCCCCCCGGGGCGGGGGACAGCGTGCCCGGGCCCCGGGTGGCCCTGTTCTGCGCCAACAGCATCGCCGGGGCGTGCTGCGACCTGGCCTGCCTGGCCCACGACATCCTGGTCGCTCCCCTGAACGTCCACTTCAACGCCGACCACCTGGTGTGGATCTTCGACCGGCTGAAGATCACCGTGGCGGTCTGCGACCATCCCGACCGGCTGGACCTCCTGCTGGCGGTGCGGGCTAAGACCGCCGTCCCCTTCCTGATCTACACCCTGCACGCCTGTCCCCGGACCGGCCGGGACCACGTCCAGCTGCTCGAGGAGCGCCGCGCCCGACTGACCCCCCAGGACGTCGACGCCCTGCTCGCCGGCCGGCCGCGCCGCCCCCTGCGCGAGGTCGCCACCGTCATGTTCACCAGCGGCAGCACCGGCATGCCCAAGGGCGTGGCCTTCAGCCAGCGCAACCTGGTGAGCAAGCGGTTCGCCCGGGCGGCGGCCCTGCCCCGGGTCGGCCGCGACGAGACCATGCTGTGCTACCTGCCCCTGTTCCACACCTTCGGACGCTTCCTCGAGATGCTGGGCACGATCTTCTGGGGAGGCACCTACGTCTTCGCCGGCAACCCTTCCGCCGACACCCTCTTCGCCCAGTTCGAGGAAGTGCGGCCCACCGCCCTGATCTCGGTGCCGGTCCGCTGGCAGCAGATCCGCGACAAGGTCCTGGAACTCGCGCGGACGCCCGGCGCCCAGGAGGATCAGGCCGCCTACCTGCGCCGGGTCGTCGGCGACCGCCTGTACTGGGGGCTCTCCGCCGCCGGCTTCCTCGATCCCAAGATCTTCCGCTTCTTCCACAACTGCGGAGTCCAGGTCAGCAGCGGGTTCGGCATGACCGAAGGCACGGGCGGGCTGACCATGACCCCGCCCGACGACTACGTGGAGAACTCGGTGGGCATCCCCCTGCCCGGCACGCGCGTGCGGCTGGGCGAGGACTGGGAACTCCAGGTCTCGGGCTGCTACATCGCCCGCTACCTGCCTGCGGACGATCCCGCAGGCAGCATCGCCGTGGAGTCCCCCGAAACCGACGACTGGTGGCTGCCCACGGGCGACCTGTTCCGCTTCACCCAGGACGAGCACCTGGAAATCGTCGACCGCATCAAGGACATCTACAAGAACAACAAGGGCCAGACCATCGCCCCCCGCGTGGTCGAGAGCCTCTTCGAACAGGTGCCCGGCATCAGGCGCACCTTCCTGGCCGGCGACGGCCGCGCCTACAACACCCTGCTCATCGTGCCCGACCTGGACGACGAGGTCCTGCAATCCCTGGGCGATCCCGAGGAACAGCGGGAGTACTTCCAGCAGATCATCAACGCCGGCAACCCCTCCCTGGCGGCCTACGAGCGGGTGGTGAACTTCGCCATCATCGACCGCGACTTCACCGTCGCCGACGGGGAACTCACCGCCAAGGGATCCCTGCGGCGCAAGATCATCGAGCGGAATTTCGCCGAGGTGATCGCCGGCCTCTACAAGTCCAACGACCGCATCCTCCGCTGCGGGGACGTCGAGGTGCGGATCCCCCGCTGGTTCTTCCGGGACCTGGGGGTCATCGAGGACGCCGTCGCCGTCGAGGACGGCGCCCTGGTCAACGGGGACAGCGGGCGCCGGCTGACCGTCGCCCCCGGCGCCGAGGGGCGCATCCGGGTCGGCTGCCTGGAATACGCCATCGACACCCGCAAGGGCCTGCGGGTGGACCTGGGTCTGATGGTCCGGCAGCCGCTGCTGTGGCTGGCCAACCCCGAACTCATCGGCTTCGGCCCCTGCCGGCTGGGCTGGGACACCGAGCACCCGGGGATCTCCGAACACGTCTACCTGCCCCTCCGCCGGGACTGCGAGGTCGCCGGCCACGTCGAGGCCGTCCCCGTGGACCGGACCGTCCAGGACTGCAACCGCCTGTGCTCGGCCGCCCTCTTCGGCGACCGCGCCGCCGCCCTCGGGGCCATCGCCGAGCTGGACCGGGAGCTCAAGCGGGCCGGCCCGCGCCAGGGCACGGTCATCCGCCGCCGCCTGCAGACCCTGGCCCAGCATCCGGAGCTTGAGGTGCGCTGCCGGGCCTACCAGGTGCTGGTCCTGGACCAGCCCGCGCCCGACTACCTGCGCTACCTGCCGGCCTTCATCGAATCGGGCCTGCCCTTCCTGGACGACAAGAGCTTCGAGGCCATCAGCCACTCCAGCCTCGAGCCGCGGCGCCTGCTGGCCCTGCGCCAGCGCATGCACTTCTATCGCGAGCACCTGGAATGGCCGGCCAACGACCGCACCCTCCAGCTGTTCACCGACCTGTTCAAGCTGCTGGCGGACTTCGGCCGCTTCCACACCGAGTTCTACGGCACCATCCGCGAGGAACTCGTCTGCTGGGTCATGCACGACCGGGACCCCCGGCTGGCGGCCGAGGCCCGCCGGCGGTTCCACGAACTCGCCGCCTGGTTCGAGGAGACCCTGCAGCGGGACTACGAGGGCATGGATCCGGAGGTCTGGCAGGGGAAGCTCGCCACCCAGGAGGGCCTGAACGAGGAGGAGGTGGCCATGATCGAGCGCGTCCTCGTGGGCACCACCTTCCTGCGCGAATCCCTGATGCTGGCCTTCGAGGGTGAGGACGTCCCCCTGTCGGAGATCGGCCCCGGCGGCATCTGGGTCTCCCGGATCATTTCCCGCTTCGAGGATTCCCGGTTCCGGGTGAGCATCAACACCCGCGGCGGCAAGCACTTCGACCTGCAGCTGATCATCAGGCAGGACATCGACCAGGATCTCGTGATGGAGACGATCTTCTGGTACATCGCCCTGCGCGGGACGGTGCGCGGCGAGCCCATCCTGCCCGGATTCGGCTGCTGCCGGCCCGAGCTCGGCGCGGTGTCCATGGCCTACGTCAGCGATCTGACCGTCTGGGAGAAGGTGCGCGAGTACAGCAGCGTGCGCGGCCCCGGCACCACCCCCCCGTCCCGCATGCGCTGGCACCAGCTGATGGTCAGGGCCATGAGCGTGGTCGTGCGCGGCTGGGAGCACAGCGAGCGCCGCATCATCCCCGGCCTGATCACGCCCTACAACATCGTCGTCCCCGAACCCGACTTCCGGCAAGGCGCGGTCCAGAACAACCTGACCGGATGGCGGCCCTACACCGGCCCCCTTTCGCTGATCCGTCCCCTGTGGCGCAACATGATCCACCACACGGTCAGCCACTATCCCTGGACCGAGTTCTACCTGGAGACCGACTGGGTGTTCGAGGCGTTCGTGGAGGCCCTGGGCGTCCCGGCCGCCCGCGCCTGGCTGCAGGAACTCCAGGCCGAGATGCGGCAGGGGGGCCTGCCCCCCGACGGCGGCATGTGGCCCGGGTTCGCGGACCGACTCGACGCCTTCGTCACCTCGCTCGGTGAGCAGTACTTCCCGCCGCTTCCGCTCAAGGGGGCCATCAACCGGTTCGACGAGTGGGAGCGGGTCAACACGCAGGCCCTGATCGCGGCCCGGCTGGACATCCTCGAGGAGCTGGCGCGCCTGTACCATCTGGACCGGCTGCCCGAGATCGCACGCTACACCCTGTACCGGCACACTTACTTCCGGCAGGCCGATCTCGCCGTCCTGGACACCTTCGATCGGCTCCTGGTCCGCATGCACCGCCGCCCCGGCCGGCGCGCCACCCAGATGGTCGAGCTCTCGGACCTGCAGGCCGCCCTCCACGATCCGGACGACCAGCAGGCCTTCAACCGCATGGCCTTCCCCCGCTGGCTCCGGGACCAGGACGTGGAGGTGCGGACGCTGGGCGATCCGTCGCGCGACCAGGTCATCGTCCGTTCGAGCATCACCGACCGTTTCGGGCGCCGTTACACCGTCGGCGAGCCGACCGGGCCCGCCGAGGTCGGCCTGCTCTACCGGTTGTTCCTGCAGTCGGGTTTCCCCAAGACGATCAGCGGGGCGGACCGCCACCTGGTGGTCCTGGACGAGGCCGAGCAGATCGTCGGCGGGGTGGTGTACCGGGAGCAGGGCGACAAGGCGGTGTTCCTGGACGGCGTGGTGGTGACCCAGGCCCTGGTGGAACGGGGCATCGCGGCGGCGCTCATGCGGGACTTCACCACGCGCATGGGCACGGCGGGCTTCCGGATGATCCGCACGCACTTCTTCCTGAGGCGGTTCTACGAGAAGCACGGCTTCCGGATCGACCAGCGGCTCGGCGGGCTGGTCCGTTTCCTCTAGCGCGGGTCAGACGCGTTCGGCGCGTTCGGCGAGATCCTCGAGGTAGCGCCGCTGCCAGGGCCGCCTGCCCTGCCAGCGGCCCAGGGGCCGCAGGGCCAGCAGTCCGGCGCGGCCGATCCGGTCCTCCAGGCCGCGGACCTCGCGGAGCATCGCCCCCAGCTCGGCGTGGAGCGCCGGTTCGAAGCCCTGTTCGATCAGTAGCAGTCTCCCCTTGGCCATGATGTTCAGCTCGGCCTGCAGGCGCAGGAGCCCCAGCATGTCCTCGACCGCGGGCCCGGAGAAGCGGCGCGTCAGGTCCTGCAAGGCCAGCCCCAGGTGCGTGCTGGAGACCGTTCCGGATTTCAGCAGTTCCACCAGCCGGGCGTCCTGGTCGAACCCGTCCCCCAGCCAGCGACGCAGCCTCCGCTCCCCCAGCCGGTAGGCCAGCCCGAGGATCAGGGGCAGGGCCACCAGCAGCAGCCCCGTGGCCAGGAGCGGCCGGTCCATGAAGCGGTTGAAGGCGGCGTGGAACACGGCGGCGCCGGCCAGGGCCGCCGGCCAGGTCCGGCGCCCCGATGGACCCTCGTGCCGGCGGAACCCCTGCAGGATCACCATGAAGAGGGCGGCGGAGCCTCCGTGCATGACGGCGGTCCCCAGGCCCCGCACGATCCAGACCATCAGGGGGGCATCCCCCAGATGGTGCAGGTAGTACAGATTCTCCACCAGGGCGAAACCCGTGCCGATGGCGAATCCCAGGATCAGCCCGTCGATGAGGAATCCCACCCTGCCGGTGGCCGACAGCCAGGCCCCCCAGGCCGCCTTGAGGCCCTCCTCCACCAGGGGGGCCGCGACGACGGCGAAGGTCACCAGGGGGATCCGGAGCAGGTAGAGGATCGCGTTGTTGAGCGCGTAACCCATCCCTGCGCAGGCGGCGCCCATCGCCAGGGCTGCGGCGACCAGGCGGAACCTGACCAGACGGAAGGAATCGAACCAGAGCAGGGCCGCGAGGAAGACCAGGACTGGGGCGAACGCGAGTCCCACCCGCGGCAACAGGGTCAGGGTGCCCGATGCGTCACTCAATTTCGAAGATGCCCGTGAAGCCGGCCAGGTCCAGCACATCGCGCAGGTGGGGCCGCAGACCGCAGAGGACGAGCCCCTGGCCCGATTCGCGCAGGCGTCGCTGGGCGCCGATCAGGACCCCGAGGCCCACGCTGGCGATTTCATCCAAATGGGAAAAGTCGATGCGGGTGGTGGCGGCCAGGCCGGCCAGGAAGTCCCTGGCCACGGGCGCGCTGGCCGCATCGAGGCGGCCGGCGAGGATCACCGTCCCGTCGTCCCCGCGGCGGATGTCGAACATGGGATCAGTCTCCGGATAGCGGCCACAATTCCTGGAGCTGGCTGGCGGCGGAGGCTTCGCTCTTCAAGAGGTCGGCGATGGTGGTCTGGCTCAGCACCTCCTCCACCCGGCTCTCGATGTGGCGCCAGACCGGCCGCAGCCCGCAGTTGATCGTCCGGGGACAGTCTGGCGGACCGTAGTCGTCATTGCAAGGATAACCGAAGACCACTTCCCCGCTGATGCAGCGGATGACCTGGTTGGCGGAGATGCGGTCGGGAGATCCGGCCAGGGCGTAACCGCCGTTGCGGCCCCGCACCGCCTCGACCACCCCGCCCTTGCGGAGCATGTTGAGCAGCTTGGCCACGGTGGGTTCGGGCAGATCCTCGGCCTCGGCGAGCTCCGAAAGGGTGACCTGCTCCCGGACGTGGGCCAGCCTCATGATGAGCCTGATCGCCTGCTCTTCCGCTCGTGTCACCCTGAACATGGCCTTCTTCCGCCAATGCTTGAGGAAAATGGTAAAGAATCAAGGTACCCCAAATTCCCCAGACCGCAAGTCCGGGGCGATCAATCGGGGGGATCGGTCGCCATGATCTTCTGCCGGAGGAAGTCGTCGTACATGTCCGCGGCGCGGGAATAGATGTCCTCGAGGGCGGCCCCGTGGGTGAGCGACCGCAGGTAGGGCTTCAGTTCCTCGATGGAGAAGGAATCCTCGAGCCGGAGGAAGAACAGCCGCCGGGCCAGGAGGCTGTCGGGGCGGGCAAGCCGCATGACGTCCGCCGGGAGCCCCAGGATCTCCAGGGCGATGTCCAGGCTGTCCCGGGCCGCCAAGGTCCAATCCCGGGTGGCGGCCCGGTCCGCCACCACCTGCCAGCCCTCGGTCCACCAGCGCGGATCCTCCGCGGGGGCGGTCCGCAGCGGCTCGACCCGATCCGGCGGTTCCTCCCTGGAGCGGGGGACCACCTCGATTTCGGGGGGCGGCAGGATCCGCCACCAGCGGCCGGGCGGAACCGGCGCAGCGTGGGGAGATTCGGCTCCGGGCCGGGGCAGCAGGAAGATCCACGCCCGCGGGGTCAGGAAGGCGCCCAGGACCAGGACGGTCACGGCGCAGGCGAGGCACAGGGGCCACTTCCAGGGTTCAGGTGGGCGCATGGACGAGATCAACCCCGGGGGCGGGAATCGGTTCCGTCCGGATCCGTCACACGAAGGCGGGTTCCCCGCTTCCGAGGCTTCGGCAAGCGGATTCGAACAGGTTCAGCTTCAAGGGCTTGGCCAGGTAGGCGTCCATTCCGGCGGCGAGGCACCGGTCCCTGTCCTCCAGCGAATCGTGGGCGGTCAGGGCCACGATGGGCACGCGCGGCAGTCCCCCGGCCTGAAGCCGGCGGATCTCCCGGGTTGCCGCCAGTCCGTCCATCTCGGGCATCTGGACGTCCATGAGGATCAGATCGAAGGTTCCCGCCCGATAGGCCTCCACCCCCAGCCGTCCGTTTTCGGCCACGGTCACCACGTGACCGTTCTTCTCCAGCAATCGCCTCGCCACCCGGCTGTTCACCGGATTGTCCTCCACGACCAGGACCTGGAGCGACCCGATCTTCGCCCCGGTTTCTTCCCTCTCCCCCTCCGGCAACCGCGCTTCGGCAAGGAAGCTGAACGTGCTGCCCCGTCCCTCCGCGCTTTCCACCCAGAGCCCGCCTCCCATCAGGCGCAACAGGCGCCGGGAGAGGGGCAGCCCCAGCCCCGTGCCCCCGAATCTGCGGGCGAAGGAGTTGTCGGCCTGGTTGAAGGTCGCGAAGATGGTGGCCTGCTTGTCCCGGGGAATGCCGATACCCGTATCCCGGACCCGCCCGCGGATCTGCAGCCGCCGGCCCCGCTCCTCGCAGTCCAGGAGGACGTCGATGCGCCCCGCCGGGGTGAACTTCATGGCGTTGTCCACCAGGCTGGACAGCACCTGTCCCAGTCTGCGGCCGTCGATGATCACCAGGCCGGGCACGCCGTCGGAGACTTCCCAGGAGACCCCCGCACCGCAGTCGGGATGCCGTGCGGCCTGGTCCTCGACCACATCCTTCAGGAGGGCTCTCAGGTCCGTCGGCGCCGCCGTGAGTTCCAGCTGCCCGGCCTCGATCCTGGCGTAGTCCAGGACCCCGTTGACCAGCTGCAGGAGGCTTTCGCCGCTGCTGCGGACCATGTCCAGGTAGTCCCTCTGCTCCGCGTCCAGGTCGGTGGCCAGGCAGAGTTCGGTCATGCCGATGACCCCGTTGATGGGGGTCCTGATCTCGTGGCTGATGTTGGCCAGGAAAAGGCTCTTGGCCTCGCTGGCCGCCTCGGCCGCCTCCCGGGCCACCTCCAGTTCCCGGGTGCGCCTTTCCAGCAGGTCGGCGGCCTGGATCTCGCGCTGGATGTGGCGGTTCTGGATCCGGACCTGCAGGAGGTTGTAGACCAGATAGAGGGAGAACATTCCGCCGAGGATCAGGTTTTCCGGACCGGGCAGCCGCATCGCCGCCACGATGGGCAGACCTCCTGCGAACGCCAGGAAGGGATGGATCGACCTCAGGTCGGCGCTGAGGGCGGTGATCGCCCCGGCGGTCAGGCCGGTGGTCACGAGCATGGCCAGCAGCAGCTGCCAGCCCGTTCCGAAACGGGCGGCCACGATCATCACGACCAGGCCCCAGGTCAGGGCGAAGACGGCCGTCGTGGCGATGAAGCTCATCCACCAGGCTTGGGGACGTGCGGCGAACTGCGCCTCGAACCTGCTGCAGAGAACCCTCCGCCACAGGCCCGCCCCCGTCTGAAGGGACAGGATGGCGCCCATGGCCAACGGCGCCGACTCCCACAATCCCGTCACCGACGCGACCACCAGGGTCACGACCGCATAGGCGAACGCGCCCGGCGCTCCCCTGCGGGCGAGCATCCTGGCGATGCGGATGTCGGGTCCGTTGTTCGCAGCCGCGGTCATGATGAGCCTTGCCATCGGACTTCCGTGGAGGTGGCGCCAATTCCAGGGGACGATCCCCAGGGTTCTATCGGCACCCGGATCCTGTTCTCAAACCTTTTCCTGCCGCTCCAAGCCAAGGATGAAAACCGCTTTGCACCCCGGGTGCCCTGTGGTAGGGTGGGCCCACGAACCCCGCTTCATCGTCGGCCCTTGAAGCAAGCCATTGGCAATCAAGGCTTTGCCAATTGAGCCATCCACCTCACCGAGGAGGCGTTATGCGCAAAACGACAATCTGTGCCCTAGTGGGAACGGCCCTGATCCTCTCGGGGGCCCACCCTGTCCTGGGGGCCGGTTTCAGCATCTACGAGGCGGGAGTCAGGGCCACCGCCCTCGGCGGGGCTTTCACCGCCACCGCCGACGACGGATCCGCCCTCTTCTACAATGCCGCCGGGCTGTCCTTCCAGGATCGTCCGAGCTTCAATCTCCACCTGATGACCATCACCCCCCAGTTCAAGTTCAACGGCCAGCTGGCCAAGGGCGGCGCCGTCGAAACCGGCCAGTCCGACAAGAAGATCTTCCCGGTGCCGGGCGTCTACTACACCAACAACACCGGGAACAAGCTGGCCTACGGAGTCGGCCTCTATGCTCCCTTCGGCCTCGGCGTCACCTGGAAGGACGGCAGCGAGTGGATCGGGCGCCGGGTCAGCCATGACGTCTACATCGAGACCCTCTACGTCACGCCTGCGGTCTCCTACCTGGTCGCCGACGGCCTGGCCCTGGCCATCGGGCTCGACGTGGCGACGCAGAAGATCGACCTGACCAAGTTCTCCCCCGAACCGACCTACGGGACCAACGCCATCGAGACCACCATCGAAGGCAGCAGCGACATCAACGTCACCCCTTCGTTCGGACTCATGTACCGCCCCGACGACAAGCTGTCGCTCGGCGTGATGTACCACCACAAGAAGACCATGAACTACGACGACGGTGACGCCACCCTGAACAACGTCAAACCGGTCGATGACCCCCTGTACTCCTGGCCCGCCACCCTGATCGCCGGTCTGGGCGGCCCCGAGCAGAAGCTCACCTCCGAGCTGAACCTGCCCTACATCCTGAGCTTCGGGCTCGCCTACCGCCTCCAGGAACGCCTGGCCGCCGAGGTGAACTACGTGCGGTTCGGCTGGAGCACCTTCGAGAAGCTGGCCCTCGACTTCGAGAACGACAACCTCGACCAGGCCCTGCACTTCAACTACGAGGACACCTGGCAGCTGCGGTTCGGCGTCGACTACCAGGTGATGCCCGGGAAGTTCAACCTCATGGCGGGATACGTCCGCGACAACACGCCCCAGCCCCTGGCCGCGGTGAGCCCCATCCTCCCGGACAGCGACCGGAACGATTATTCCTTCGGCGCCCAGTACAAGTCCGGCGCCTGGGACTTCGGCTTCACCTACATGGTGGTGGTCGGCGACGAGCGGACCAACGTCGAGAACGGCGAGCCGGTCCGCAACACCACGGACTACCCCTTCGGCACGTACAAGTCACTGGCCAACATCTTCGGCCTGAGCTGCGGCTACAACTTCTAGGAGGAGGTGCAGGAAATGAAGAAGACCCTGTTCAACGCCACCCTGACGGGTGCCCTGCTGGCCCTCCTGCTGGCGGGCTGCTCCCTCGACGATCCGACGGAAATCAGCGACACCGTGAATCCCCCCACCGCGGCCGAGGCCGGAACTCCCTACCTGGCCATCGGCAACAGCCTGACCGCGGGGTTCATGGATGCGGGCCTGATGGTCGCAGGGCAAGGCACGAGCTTCCCCGCCCTGATCGCCATGCAGCTCGGCATGAGCACCGATCCGACGGTCTCCGGCGCCTTCACCCAGCCCTTCATCAACGCTCCGGGCATCGGATCGTCGGATGTGGGCGAGGGTCTGGTCTCCGGCGTCCTGCACTTCGACGGGGAGGGCGTGGTCCCCCTGGGCGTGACGGCGGAAGCCGCCGTCCCCGGCCTGCTGCTGGCGGCCGCGGTGCCGACCCAGTACAACAACCTGGGCGTCCCGGGGGCCCGCCTGATCGAGGCCCGGACGGTCTACAGCGGGGACTCCAGCTTCGGCGCCCAGTTCGGCTCGCCCAACTCCTTCTTCGACTTCATCAACCGGGCCAGCTTCTTCGGCAACGTGAGCATGCCGGCCGACGCCACCACCGGGTTCCCGGCCTACGAGTCGGCCTCCCAGCTGTGGCAGGCCATCGCCCGCGGTCCCGCCCTGGTCACCCTCTGGCTGGGGGCCAACGACGTCCTGAGCGCCGGCCTCAGCGGCGAGCCCACCACCTACCCGCTGGTCACCGATCCCACCGCGTTCGGCGCGGAGTACGGCCAGTTGCTGGGCGCCCTGGCCGGCGGCCTGGCGGCCCGCAACGGCCGGCCGTCCACCATCGTGGTGGGCACCGTGCCCAACATCAACAACTCGGCCTACTTCCTGCCCAAGGCGGCCTTCGAGGCCGTCTTCGGGGCCTGGCCCATGACCGAGACGGACGTCCAGTACGTTTTGATCCTGGACTTCCTGTCCTGGTTCGATCCCACGTTTCCGGGCGTCATGCCTGCCGACATGACCCTCGACACCGAGGAAGTCGCCTATCTGTCGATCGTCATCGGCGGCTACAACGCGGGGATCAGCGGGGCGATCGCTTATCTCAATGCGAACAAGCCGGGCATCGCCAGGTTCGGCATCATGGACGTCAACGCCGCCCTGGACGCCCTGACGGCGGAGCAGAAGCAGCACTTCCTCTACCTGAGGGCCGTCCACGGCACCGAGACGGTGGCCGAGACCGCCGCCCGCACCTACTTCTCCCTCGACGGGGTGCATCCCAACCAGATGGGCTACGCCTACGTCGCCGGGAAGTTCATGGATGCGATCGAGGCCGCCGACGACAGCTATTCCTTCGACCCGGCGCCCCCGGCCGCCTTCACCTGGGATCCGACCTACGCCAATTACGGCGGAGGCAAGTCCGCCGACGCGTCGGACGGATTCCCCCGGGTGGATCCGGCCCTGGTCGCCTCCATCAAGTCCTTCTTCAAGTAGGACCGCCCTTTTCCGCGCAGGACCGGGGGAGCCGCCAGGCTCCCCCGGTCCCTTTCCAGCGGCCGCCGCCGATTTTCCGTGCCGGTTTCACCGGTCCGGTGTTATTTTGGAAGTCGAACCCGGCCACGGAAACCCGATCCCATCCGCGAGGTAACCGCCCGCATGCACTACTACCGATCGAACTCCGGTTTCGGCTCGACCATGACCCCCGTGGTCAAGAACCTCATCCTGGCCAACGTGGTCGTCTTCATGCTGCAGACCGTCACCGGCGGGGGATTGACCGGCCGCCTGGGCCTGCTCGACCAGTGGTTCACCTTCGTGCCCCGCCTGGCCATCTTCGACCTGCAGATCTGGCGCTTCGTCACCTACATGTTCCTGCACGGCGGATTGTTCCACATCCTGTTCAACATGTTCGCCCTGTGGATGTTCGGTTCGCAGATCGAACGCCTGTGGGGCAGCCGGACCTTCCTGATCTACTACTTCGTCTGCGGCGTCGGCGGCGCCGTCACCTACGGCATCTTCAACCTCGCCGGGATGGAGGCCTACATTCCCATGCTCGGCGCTTCGGGGGCGGTCTACGGCATCCTGCTCGCCTACGGTCTCACCTATCCCGACTCGGTGATCCTGATCTTCATGGTGGTGCCCATGAAGGCCAAGTACGCGGTGATCCTGTTCGGATTCATCGAGCTGATGAGCACCATGGGCTCGCACGGATCCTCGGGGGTGGCCCACCTGGCCCACCTCGGGGGCATGGTGGCCGGGTTCATCTTCCTGCGCTGGACGGTGCCGGCCCTGACCCGCAGCGGCGCCATCGGCGGACTGGGCGAGGCCTTGCGGCGGGCCAAAGCCCGCCGGCGCATGCGGATGGTGCGGCCCGACCGCGATCCCGGGTCCCGCGCCCCCGATCAGGGCAGCCGCACCCACGGGAACGACAACCAGGAGCAGATCGACCGGATCCTCGACAAGATCTCGCGCGAGGGCCTGCAGAGCCTGACCCACGAGGAGCAGGAGATCCTGCGCCGCGCCGGGCGGAAGTAGCCGGCCGGGCCATGGACCTGAGCGTCGTCATCGTCAACTGGAACACCTGCGGCCTCCTCCGGGATTGCCTCGCCTCCCTCCCCGCCGCCACCGCCGGCCTGGCCGTCGAGATCCTCGTGGTGGACAACGCCTCCCAGGACGGGACGGCGGCCATGATCGGCCGGGAGTTCCCCCACGTGCGCCTGCTGGAAGCCGGCGGCAACCTGGGTTTCGCGCGGGCCAACAACCTGGCCCTGCCCCGGACCGCCGGGGACATGGTCCTGCTGCTGAACCCCGACACCGTCTGTCCGCCGGGATCGGTGACCCGCCTGTTCGCCTTCATGCACCGGCATCCGGGCGCCGGGGCCGCCGGCCCCCGCCTGGTGGACGCGGAGGACCGCCCCACCCTGAGCTTCGGCTTCTTCCCCCGGCTGCGGGACCACTGGCTGGGTTTCCTCGACCCCCGGCGGCTGTGGCTGCGCGGCCCCTTGGCCCGCCGCATCGTCGTGGCCCCGTCCCGCAGCGAGCCCTCCCACCCCGTGGATTACGTCGTCGGCGCCTGCCTCCTGATGCGGCGGCACGCCCTGGACCGGGTCGGCCCGCTGGACGAGCGGTTCTTCCTGTACTTCGAGGAGACCGACTGGTGCTACCGGGCGCGGGCCGCCGGCCTGGAGATCTGGTTCTGCGGGGAGGCGGAGGTCAGGCATCTCGAGGGGGCGGCCGCCGGATCGGTGAGCGGATTCAGCGCGCGCCAGTTCCAGCTGAGCTACCGGCTGTTCGTGGCGAAGCACTACGGGAAGTGGCGGGTGGTCTGGTACCGTCTGGCCCAGTTCCTGGAGTTCGGCGGCAAGGCCCTGCTGAGGGGGCTGACACCCGGGAAGCACAACCGGGAACGGGCCCGGGGGCTTTGGCTGAAGGCCCGGCTGCAACTGGTGAACCACCTGCAGCCCGAGCCGCCGGCGCGACCCGGCGGATGATCAGTTGCGCTGGCCGGCGCGCGTCTTCTTCTCGAACTCCGCGATGAGATCCTTGCCCGAACCCAGGCTGATGATCCGGAACTCCTCGACGTGGAGGGTCCCGTCGTCCATCACGTTCAGCTCGAGATCGAAGGTGCGGCAGAGCTCCCGGAACTGTTCCGGCCGCTCCTCCAGCAGGTAGAGGGCCAGCACGGGATTGGCCTGGATCTGGAGCCTCTTCTCGTTGAAGACGATGGCGATCCGGTGGACCAGGCGCTCGATGCGGTTGCTCATCGTCTCCATGGACAGCACCTTGCCGGTCTCCCGGCAGTAGGGGCAGGGATCCGAGAGCTGGCTCAGCAGGGACGGCCGCACGCGCTGGCGGCTCATCTCCACCAGGCCCAGCCCGCTGACCTGGAAGACCTTGTGGCGGGCCCGGTCGCGCTTCAGGTGGGTGCGCAGTTCGTTGAAGACCCGCTTCTTGTTGCCCTCGTTCTCCATGTCGATGAAGTCGATGACGATGATGCCGCCGACGTCGCGCAGGCGCAGCTGCCGGGCCACCTCGCGCGCCGCCAGCAGGTTCGTCTGCAGGATGGTGTCCTCCTGGTTGCGCTTGCCGGTGAAGCGGCCGGTGTTCACGTCGATGGACACCAGGGCCTCGGTGGGTTCGATGATCAGGTAGCCGCCCTTCTTCATCCAGACCCGCTTGTCCAGCGAGCGGCGGATCTCCTGCTCGATGTCGAACTCGTCGAACAGGGGCAGGTCGCCGCGGTAAAGGCGGATGCGGCCCTTGAGCTCCGGGGCGAAGGTCTTGGCGTAGGCCACCAGGCGCTCGTAATCCTCCTTGTCGTCGATCACGAGGCGGTCGGTGTCCTCCTTGAAGATGTCGCGAACCAGACCGACGACGATGCCCACGTCCTCGTGCACCAGGGCGGGGGCCTGGACCTCGGTGCGGGCCTGGGCGATCTTGCGGATCAGGTTGCCGAGGTAGGCCACGTCCTGCTTGATGGCGTTCTCGCTGACGCCGGTGGCCGCGGTGCGGATGATGAAGGCGCCCTCTTCGGTCCGATGCTTCTGGAGGAGCTGCTTCAGGCGCACCCGCTCCCGCCGGTCCTCGATCTTGCGGGAGACGCCGATGTGCCGCCCCTTGGGCATCATGACCAGATAGCGGCCCGGCAGGCTGATGTCGGCGGTCAGGCGCGGGCCCTTGGTGCTGATCGGTTCCTTGGTGACCTGGACGAGGATGGGATCGCCGACCTTCAGGACGTCCCCGATGTTGGGAACCTGGCGCTGACGGTGGCGTCCGCCCCGGGCGGGGGCCTCCTCCTCCTCGCTGTCGTCGTGATCGAGGTCCGAGGCGTGCAGGAAGCCCGCGCGCTCCATCCCGATGTCCACGAAGGCGGCCTGCAGGCCCGGTTTGACCGAGGTGACCTTGCCGAGATAGACGTTGCCGACGATCCGCCTGGCGTCGGCGCTCTCCATCAGGAGTTCCACCACCTCCCCGTCCTCGAGCATGGCGATGCGCACCTCGTGGGGGGTGGAATTGATGATGATCTCTTTTTTCATAGGATGGCCGACCCGGTTCCCCCGGCGGCGGCGTTGTTCCTTCCCCGTCGATTCTCAGCCGGCCAGATGCCGGCTCAACCAGTAACGCAGGTTGATCTCGTCCACCTCTTCCAGGGGCGACAACCAGCGTCCATCGTTTTGAAGGCCGAACATTCCCGTGCGGGTGATCAGGCAGTGCCCGGGTTCGGGCAGGGCTTCACCCAGCAGGGCGGCCAGGAAATCCACCACCGGCATGATCGCGCCGGTCTCACTGCGCAACAGCGCGAAGCCGAGTACGGTGGCCCCGTCCTCCGCTTCGTCCAGGACCTCGACCCGACCGCGGTGGATCATGCGGCGGGCATCGAACTCCAGATCGCCCTTGGGGCGTTTCCTCGTGAACGGCCAGGTCTCGCTGGCGTTGAACCCGCGCACCCGGGCCGCCACGGTTTCCCGATCGGGACCGCCTTCATGCGGGGCGGGCAGCACGGCCCGGAAGTCGAACCGGCTGACGCTCTGATCGATGGACACCGGCGTCCGGCTGCCCACCATCGCCTGCCCCAGGACCCGCAACCCCTCCGGCAACACCCGGTTGAGCTCTTCGTCCCACCCGGGGTGCTCATGATTCAGGGCCAGGTCCAGACATTCGCGCAAACCGACAACGCCCACCGGCACCGGAGGGCCGAACTTCAGCAGCGGATGAGGATGATAGCCCTTGCTGTAGGCTACAGGCAAGCCGGAACGTCGCAGGGCCAGCTGCATCTGGCGCTGGAAATCCAGATGGCCCAGGAACACCGTCTCCCCGGCCTTGCTGAATTCCATGCGGTACCAGCACTTGGCCGCGGCCTGCTGCCTCCAGACCACCCATTTCCGGTCCTCCCGGCCCGGATCGGCCGGATCGGCGTTGCGGGGGTCGAAGCCGGGCCGGGGCCGATCCGGTTTTCCCTCCCGGTCGGCCCGGTCCGGCGCCTCAACCCTCCCGGAAGGTTGACCGCCGCGCTCCCGGGGGTCGGCAGGCCCCATCCGGCGCTGGTTCTGTCCCTCCAGGAGCGAGAAGACGTGCTGGAGGTCCCCGACGCAGGGCCCGCAGTGGTAGCAGGGGCCCTCGATCCGGCAGTCGGGGATGGTCCCGGCCTTCCGGCTGCGCCGCCAATCCCGTTGAAGGAACGCCTTCTCCACTCCCAGGTCCACCCCGTCCCAGGGCAGGGGGCTCTCCGGATCGCGCTCGGCGAGGTAGGGTGCGGGGTCGATCCCCACGGCGGCCAGCGCCTCTTCCCAGAGGTCGAAACGGAAGAGTTCGCTCCAGCCGTCGAACCTGGCGCCCCGCTTCCAGGCGCCGGCCACGACCGGAGCCAACCGCTCGTCGCCCAGGCCGAGCAGGGCCTCGAGAAACGAGGTCTCCGGATCCCGCAGGCTGACCTTCACGTTCATCCGCCGCAGGGGCCGGGCCAGGTAGTTGTTGCGCCGGTCGATCTCGGCCCGGGAGATCTGGCCCGCCCACTGGAAAGGGGTGTGGCTCTTGGGCGCGAACGGCGAAATCGAAACGTGGATCTGGGAGCCCCCCCGGGGGGCCTCGGCGACCACGCGTCCCACCAGGGCCACCAGCTCGTCGAGGTCCTCGTTGGTCTCGGTCGGCAGGCCGATCATGAAGTAGAGCTTCACGGTGTTGACGCCGGAGTTCAGGGCGCGGGAGGCCGTCCCGACGATCTCATCCTCGGTGATGTTCTTGTTGATCACGTCCCGCAGGCGCTGGCTGCCCGCTTCCGGGGCGAAGGTGAAGCTGGCCGGCTTTTCGCGGCTGATCCGTTCGTAGAGGTCCTCGTCCACCGAATCCACGCGCAGGCTCGGCAGCACCAGGTTGGTCCGCGTCCCCGCGAGGGCGTCCTGGATCCCGGCCACCGTCTCCCCCAGCCCCGAGAAGTCGCCGGTGGACAGGCTCAGCAGGCCGATCTCGGCGTGCCCCGAGGCATTCAGCCCCTCCCTGGCCGCCGCCACGATCCCGGCCGCATCCCTTTCCCGCACCGGGCGGGTGATCATTCCCGCCTGGCAGAACCGGCAGCCGCGCACGCAACCGCGCATGACCTCCAGGGCCAGCCGGTCGTGGACCGGTTCGATGACCGGCACGATGGGGTCGGGCGGGGGAAAGGCGTTCAGGTCGTGGATGACGCGGGCCCGGACGGGTTCCCGGCCTCCGCGGTGCCAGGCCCCCGGCAGGGCGCGCACCCGTTCCAGGAGCGCGGCGCGGTCCCGGCCGGCCTGCTTGCCGTCAGCCACCACGGCCGCGGCCTCCTGGATGATCTCCTCCCCGTCACCCAGGAACACCACGTCGAGGAACGGCCCCACCACCGCGGGATTCAGGACGCAGGATCCCCCCGCCAGGAAGATGGGATGGTCCTCCGTCCTGTCCGCGGCCAGCAGGGGCGCCCCGCTCAGGTCGATCATGGTCAGCATGTTGGTGTAGGCCAGCTCGTACCCCAGTGAGAAACCCACCAGGTCGAAACGCCCCGCCGGACGGCGCGATTCCAGCCCGAACAGCGGCAGTCCCTCCGACCGCATCCTCTGTTCCATGTCGGGCCAGGGGGTGAAGGCCAGGTCGCAGTAGGTCCGGGGCAATCGGTTCAGGAGGGAGTAGAGGATCCGCAACCCCTGGTGGGACATCCCCACCTCGTAGGCGTCGGGGAAGGCCAGCAGGACGTTGGCGCCGCCGGGCGTGAACCCTTCGCGCCGGGTGCCGGTTTCGCCGCCGATGTAGCGGCCCGGATTGGAGACCAGGGGCAGAATCCTGCGGAGCAGGGTCCGGGACAGTTCGCCAGGATCGTCGAAGCGGGCATCGGGTCGCCAGGCGGCGTCCCCGGGGGAGCTGGGTCCGGTCAATGTCACCTCGATGCTAGGTCGTGTTCCCGCCCTCGGGGGGAAAAGGTTTCACCTGGATCTCCGCGCCGGCGGCATGCTCGTCGAAAACGAGCTTGTTGGGGGTCTCGGAGAACGAGACCGGATACCGGCCGGTGAAGCAGGCGTCGCAGTACTTGTCGCCGTCCCCGGCGGCTTCCATCAGGCCGGCCAGGGACAGGTAGGCCAGGGAGTCGACCCGCAGGTAGGTCGCGATCTCCTCGACCGTGTGGCTGGAGGCGATCAACTCGTTGCGCACGGGGGTGTCGATCCCGTAGTAGCAGGGATTGGTCACCGGCGGGGAGGCGATGCGCAGGTGCACCTCGCGGGCCCCGGCCTGCCTGATCAGCTTGACCAGCTTGCGCATGGTCGTGCCGCGCACGATGGAATCGTCCACCACCACGACGCGCCGGTCCCGGATCACGTCGGCCACCGGGTTGAATTTAATGCGGACGGACATGTCCCGCACCTTCTGGGCGGGCGAGATGAAGGTGCGGCCGATGTAGTGGTTGCGGATCAGGGCGAGCTCGAAGGGGATTCCGGTCGCCCGGCTGAAGCCCAGGGCCGCGGTGTTCGACGAGTCGGGAACCGCGCAGACCAGGTCGGCCTCCACGGGCGCCTCCCGGCCGAGGATTTCCCCGCTGCGGCGCCTGGCCGTCTCCACGTTGGTGCCGAACACCGTGCTGTCCGGACGCGAGAAGTAGACGTGCTCGAAGACGCAGCGCTTCTCGGGGGCCTGCTGGGCCAGCCGCCTGCTGGAAAGCTCCCCCCGGCCGAGGACGACCATCTCCCCCGGCTCGATGTCCCGCAGGTACCTGGCGCCGATGATGTCGAAGGCGCAGCTCTCGCTGGCCACCACGAAGCTGTCCTGGTAGCGGCCCAGGCACAGGGGCCGGAAACCGTAGGGGTCGCGCACGGCGATCAGCTTGTCCCGGGTCAGCAGCACCAGGGAGTAGGCCCCCTTCACCTGGGGCAGGATCTCGCCCAGCGCGTCCTCCACCGCCGCCGCCGGATTGCGGGCAAGCATGTGCAGGATGACCTCGCTGTCGCTGGTGGTCGAGAAGATGGAGCCCTCCAGTTCCATGTCGCGCCGGAGTTCCGGCGCGTTCACGAGGTTGCCGTTGTGCGCCAGGCTCATCGTCCCCCGGTGCGAGGCCACCTGGAGGGGCTGGGCGTTCAGGATGTTGCTGGACCCCGAGGTGGAGTACCGCACGTGGCCGATGGCGAAGGACCCGGTCAGCGTCCGGGTGGTGGCTTCGTCGAAGACGTCGGCCACCAGCCCCATTTTCTTGTGGGTGGAAAGACGGTGACCGTCGGCGACGGTGATGCCCGCGCTCTCCTGGCCCCGATGCTGGAGGGCGTGCAGGGCCAGGCTGGCCAGTTCGGCGGCCCCTCCCACCCCGGCGATCCCCACCACTCCGCACTCTTCGCGCCAGTGTCTCTTCGGATCCATCGCGTCTCCCGTCCGGCCCGCGCTCAGCGCACGGCCAGCAGCCAGTCTTCCATGTGAGGGTTGAGCAGCAGGCCTTCCTTGCGGTGGCGGGCCACGGCCAGGGATTCGGCCAGGGCGGCAGCTTCTCCGGGTTCCGCCGCCAGGATCAGCCGCCAGAGGACGCCGCCGAGCACCGGTCCGGTCTCCCCCCGGGGGAACGAGACCACATCCACCGCCACCGTGCCGGCAGCCGCCGCACCGCCCAGCAGACGGTCGTACAGGCCGGGATCCAGGGGCAGATCGCTCCGCAGGGGACCGCCCGGCCAGGCCGCCCCGAGGGCGTGGCCGGCGCCCTGGAACCAGGGCTCCTCATCGCCCGCGGCCGCAAAGACCCCGAAGTGGTGCTTGTTCGGGTTGAAGCAGCGCCCGGTCTCGAGCAGACGGTCCGCGCCTCCCGGAAACGCCTCGCCCCAGAAGGTGTGCATTTCGCAGCGGAACAGGCCGGCCAGGCGGTCTCCTCCGTCCAGGCGCCGCTGCATGACGCGAAGCGCCGTGGCGGCGTGGAGATCGACGCCCTTGTGGCTGGTGATCAAGGTGGTTTGCAGGCTCATGTCCTCGTTTCCCGGTTCCACCCTCGCGGGTTCAACACAGCTCGATCAGACGGCGCAACAGGAAGGCCCCGGGGCCGGGGCTCTCCAGCACGGCGAAGTCGCCGGCCCAGGCCCGGCGCTCACGGGCCCAGGCGTGGGGCAGGTCCTCGGGGACCATCCGCAGCAGGGCCGCGCGCTCGGGATGGGGCATCATGGCCAGCACGTTGCCGCGGGCGTTGGTCAGGCCCGCGACGTCCAGGACCGCTCCGTTGGGATTGCTGCCGGAACGCCCGCCCAGGGCCGCATAGCGCAGGGCGACGTGGCCGGCCGCCGCCAGGCGGTCGAAGAACGCGGGGTCCTCGTGGGTGAAACGCCCCTCGGCGTGGGCCATGGGCAGGGGCACCGTCCCCTCCAGCCCCTCCACGAAGGGGGATCTCGCCCGGGGATGCCGTTCGAGGGCCACCCAGTTCGTGTAATAGCCGTCCCGGCCCGGATAGCGGTTGTGGGCCAGGGCCACCTCCACCGCGCCCGGTTCGATTCCCGGGACCAACCCCGCCTCCACCAGCACCTGGCAGCCGTTGCAGATGCCCAGCACGGGTTTCCCCTGCTCCGACTGCTCCAGCAGGATCCTCAGCAGCGGATCCTTGGCCGCGACCGCCCCGGCCCGGACCCGGTCCTGATAGCTGAAGCCCCCGGGGACCAGGAAGCCGTCGAAGTCCGCGAGCTCTTTCGCGGACCGGGTCCAGCGGAAGACCTCGGCCCGGGCTCCGAACCGGTCCAGCAGGCGGGCCGACTCGTCCTCGCAGTTCACTCCGGGCAGCTGGACGACGGCGATGCGCGGGCGCGCCTGGCGGGCAGACCGGCGACCCGGATCGCCGGCGAAATCCTCTCCGGTCAGCGCAGCGGACGGCGGGGGGACCGACTCGGCCGCGTCCAGCCCGCCCATGATCCGGGGCAGGGCCTGCTGCCAGCGGCGGGCCATGTCCCTGGTATCCAGTTCGACGAGAGGTGGAGCCCCGGCCGCGGCGACGGTGATGGCGGGCCCGCCGGTGACCTCGCCCAGGCGGCTCCAGGTGACCCCCGCTCCGTCCAGCAGGGAGGCGGCCTCCTCCCATCGGTCGGGCGGCACGGTCATCAGGAATCCCCCGGTCTCGCCGAACAGGAACTCCCGCTCCGTCACCCCGGAGTCGGCCGGCAGGACGAGGTCCGCTCCGCGCACCTCGGCGCCCTCGAGCCCGAGGGCCATCTCGCTCAAGCACACGGCCAGCCCGCCGTCGCTGATGTCGTGGACGGCGTTGGGCAGCCCCGCCCGGACCAGGTCGATCACCGCCCGGATCTCCCGCCTGGCCGTGGGGAAGTCGAGGAAGGGGACCGCGGGACGGCCGGCCTGGAATCCCGCGGCGAGATAGGCCGAGCCGCCGAGATCGGGACTCCGGGCGCCGATCATGAGGATCACGTCGCCGGCGTCCTTGAACCGCTGGCTGCGGCAGACCGCATGGTCCTCGATCATCCCCACGCAGGCCACGATGGGCGAGGGCGCGACGCTGCGGCCGCTGTTGCTCTGGTTGTAGAAGCTCACGTTGCCGCTGATCACCGGCAGGGGTTCCCCCTCCCGGGCGAAGCAGCCCACGCCGCGGCAGGCGTCCCCCACCCCGCGCACGGCCTCGGCGAACTGCCAGAAGGCCTCGGGAACCTCGGGATTGCCGAAGTTGAGGCAGTCGGTGACGGCTGCCGGCTCGCCCCCCACGCAGGCCACGTTGCGGCAGGCCTCCAGGACGGCGGCGGCGCCCGCGGTCCAGGGGTCCTCCAGCCCCAGCAGGGGATTGCCGTCGGCGGTGATGGCCACGGCCCGGGGGGAACCCGCCACAGGGGCCACGACCCCGGCGTCGGCCTCGCCGGGACGCAGGATGGTGTTGGCCTGCACCTCGGGGTCGTAATGCCGGTAGACGTACTCGCGGCTACACAGGTTGGGGCTTTCCAGCAGCGCCAGCCATTCCTCGGCGATCCGCTCACGCGCCGCTTCGGGCAGGCGGACCTCGGGGCCGATGACCGGCTGGGCGATGGGGCTGGCCGGACGGTCGTAGCGGATGCCCTCGGTGATGGTCTCCACCGGAGCCCGGCAGAGGATGCGGTCCCCCACCCGCAGCACGTAGGTGCGTTCGGTGGTGACCGAGCCGATCCGGCAGGCGCACGCGCCGTCGTAGAGCGAGGGCAGGGCGAAGTCCTCGTTGTAGATCTTCAGGACCTTCTCCGTGAGCCGGGCCGGCACCGCCAGGCCGTAGCGCTCCTGGGTCTCGCTGCAGGCGCAGACCCGGGCGGGCAGGCCCGCGACCTGGTGCACCAGGGCCAGGTCCACGTCGCAGCCGAAACCGCCGGCGTCCACCAGCTCGCTGGTCACGCAGGACACCCCGCCGGCGCCCAGGTCCTTGAACCCGATGGCCGCGCCCTCGGCCCGCACCATCTCCAGCACGGCCTGGTTGGCCACGGTCAGGATGCGCTTGAGGAAGGGGTCGGGGGTCTGCACCGACCCCTTGTTCTCGGTGGCCGCCTCGGCGTCCAGGGTGGCCGAGGCGAACGCGGCGCCGCCCATCCCCGACCAGTCGGTGGGCTTGCCCACCAGGATCAGGTCGTAGGGTTCGTCGGCGGCCTGCGGAGGCACCGCGCTGTGGGTGATGTGATCGACCTCGACGATGCCCACCGCCACCACGTTCACCAGGCAGTTCTCGTTGAAGCTGGGATGGAAGTACACGTCCCCGCCCAGGTTGGGCACCCCGATGGCGTTCCCGTACTGCCAGATCCCCCTGACCACGTCCCGGGCGAGGTCCACGCGGTGCGCCGCCCCGGATCCGTCCTCCCCCTCGGGCCAGCCGAAGCGCAGGGGATCGAGGGAAGCGATGACCTGCCCGCCCATGCAGTAGACGTCGCGCACGATCCCGCCGATACCCGTGGCCGCGCCCTCGACGGGCATGACCTGGCTGGGATGGTTGTGGGACTCGTGGGCCAGGATGATCCCGTAGCGCCTGCCGCCGATCTCGCCGAAGTCCACGATGCCCGCGTCCTCCACCGGACCGATGATCACGTTGGCCGCACTCGTCGGCAGGTTCGCCTTCAGGTGGGGCCGGCTGCTCTTGTAGGAGCAGTGCTCGCTCCACATGGTGTCGAACAGCGTCATCTCGGTCAGGGTGGGATCGCGCTCCAGCAGTTCGGCGACGCGCCGCGCTTCGCCGGGAGCCAGGGTCAAGCCGTGGGATCGCAGGAAGGACTGGAGGGCGTCGTCGGCCAAAGTGCCGACGGGGACGGGAGCGAAACTCTCGTCAGGAAAATCATGGTCACGGTTCACCGCGGAGCTCCAGGGAGAAAGCGGGCTGATCGGGGCCAGGGCGCCTTCAATCTAGCATCCCCCCGCCGGTTGCGAAAGCCCCCAGGGGGCAGCGAGGCAAATTCTCCGCATCGGCCGGTAATCTGATCCCGGGACCGGTTCCCGGCTGCCGGAGACGCAAAAGTGCCCCGGCGGGAGCCGGGGCACTGGAAACCGGAGCTAAAAGGCCGTTGTCAGCCTTCGGCCTTGGGATGGCAGGCGGTGCACTTGGTCGGAGCGGGGGACTCGGCGTTCTTGGCCACGGCGTCCGCATGGCAACCGATGCAGCTGATGTGGAAGGGGTTGGTCTTCTTGCTGCTTTCGCTGCACTTGGGGGTCTCGGCCTTCTCGGGCGCGACGTGGCAGGAACCGCAGGTGGCGACCTTCATCTCGGCGAAGTTCTCGGCGGTCAGACCCTCGCTGGTGTGGTGGCAGGTCACGCAGTCGATCTTCAGGTCGACGTGGGCCTTGTGGGGGAATTCCACCGGGGTCTTCTTGTCCGCGCATTCCTTGATGGTGATATTTTCGGGCAAACCCTCGGCCAGGGCGACCAGCGCGACACCAGCCATGAGGGCGATGAGGGTCAAGGTGGTCAGCTTCCGCATTGGATCGTTCCTCCTGAAAGTGTGGCAGGTCCCTTTGAACGGTGAAAACCAGATTTCCCGTTCCCGACAAACTTATAACGTTCCCCGCGAACAAGTCAACAATTCAGCCACAAAATTGTCACGGGCCACGGTACGGCCTCCAATCGGGGGATTGGGGCCTTTGATTTTGAACAACCGGAATCCCCGGGCGGTTCCGGAAATGTTCCTACCAGTCCTTCAGGGCCAGGGTGCGGGCCACGATGGTCCGCACGTTGCGCAACTGGTGCCGGAGGTCGAAGCACCGGTCGATGGTCCCGGGATCGAGGCGGCCGGCGATGTCCGGATCGGCCCCCACGGCCTCGCGGAACGCCTCGCCCTCGTCCCAGACCCGCATGGCCGCCCTCTGGACCCAGGCGTAGGCGTCCTCGCGGCTGGCCCCCTGCTCGGTCAAGGCCAGCAGGATCGCCTGGCTGAAGAACATCCCCTTCACCTTGTCCATGTTGGCGATCATGTGGTCGGGGTAGACGGTCAGCTCCCGGATGAGCCATTCCATGCGGGTCAGCATGTGGTGCAGGATGTGGCAGGCGTCCGGGAAGATGATCCGCTCGACGGAGCTGTGGGAGATGTCCCGCTCGTGCCACAGGGCGACGTTCTCCAGGGCCGTGTGGGCGTACCCCCGCAGCAGCCGCGCCATGCCCGTGAGCTTCTCCGAGACGATGGGGTTCTTCTTGTGGGGCATGGCCGAGCTGCCCTTCTGACCCTTGCCGAAGCTCTCCTCCACCTCGTGGACGTCGGTGCGCTGGAGGTTGCGGATCTCCACGGCCATCTGCTCGATGGTCGCGCCGAGGGTGGCCACGGCCTGCATCCAGCCGGCGTGGCGGTCGCGCTGGATGATCTGGGTCGAGGCGGGGTCCACCCCCAGCCCCAGCCGCTGCATGGCCCGGGTCTCGACCTCCGGATCGAGGTGGGCGATGGTTCCCACGGCGCCGCTCAGCTGGCCGTAGCCGATCTCCCTCTGGGCGGCGTCCAGCCGGCGCAGCCCCCGCTCGAGGGCCGACCAGTAGACCATCAGCTTGAGCCCGAAGGTGGTGGGCTCGGCGTGGATCCCGTGGCTGCGGCCCATCATCACGGTATCGACGTGCTCGGCGGCCTTGGCCTCGGTGGTGTTGAGCAGGTCGATCAGGGCCCGGCGCAGGACGGCGCCCGCCTCACGGATCTGCAGGGCGAAGCTGGTGTCCAGCAGGTCGCTGCTGGTCATCCCCTGGTGCACGAACCGGCTGGCCGGTCCGACGTGCTCGGCCATGCTGGTCAAGAAGGCGATGACGTCGTGCTGCACGGTCTTCTCGATTTCCAGGACCCGGGCGGTGTCGAAGCCGCCCCTCTTCCGGATCTCGGCCGCCGCCTCGACGGGAATCTGCCCCAGTTCCGCCCGGACCTCGCAGACCACCGTCTCGACTTCCTGCCAGATCCGGAAACGGTTCTCGTCCGACCAGATCCGCGTCATTTCCCTGCTCGCGTAACGTTCGATCATGGGCTTCCTGCCTGCTGGGGTTCACGGGACGGGGTAACCTAACCACGCCCGCGAGGCGGGGTCAAGACGGAGGGCTCCCCCGTGAAATCGGGGTTGGGGATCACCCGGACGCCGCTTATCTTGGGCCGACCCCAACCCCAACCCGGGAGCCTTCCTTGACCCCTCGCCAGAACCTCGACCGCCGCGGGTTGCTGCACCTGCTGATCGTCTACGTCGTCTGGGGCAGCACCTACCTGGCCATCCGCGTGGCCGTCCGGGAGGGCGCGGGGTTTCCCCCCTTCACCATGGCCTTCATGCGCGTGCTGGCCGCCTCGGCCGTCCTGCTGGGCTGGGCGGCCCTCAAGGGCGACCGTCTCAGGCTGACCCGGTCGGAATTCATCCTGTTCCTGGTGAGCGGCGCCCTGCTGTGGGTGGGGGGCAACGGCCTGGTGACCTGGGCCGAGATGCGCGCCAGCAGCGGTCTGGCCGCCCTGCTGGTGGCGAGCATGCCCATCTGGTTCGAGGTGATCGGGACCATCACGGACCGGCGGCGCCCCAATCCGAGGATGGCCGCCTCCATCCTGCTGGGATTCGCCGGCGTCGGCATCCTGACCTGGCCCGTGCTGCGGACCGGCATCCGCGCGGACATCCTGGCCGTGGTGGCGCTGTTGCTGGCGCCGCTGTTCTGGGCCA
The DNA here is from genome assembly GCA_050174015.1 of Candidatus Krumholzibacteriia bacterium. GTDB lineage: Bacteria > Krumholzibacteriota > Krumholzibacteriia > LZORAL124-64-63 > LZORAL124-64-63 > JAHJTW01. The sequence goes on along the minus strand of JBFXKG010000029.1, from coordinate 20,537 downwards.
TCGGATCGCTGTGGTTCCAGCGGCGCAAGCCGGACCTCAGCGTGCGCGCCATCAGCGGCTGGCAACAGCTGTGCGGGGCCCTGGGCTTCCTGGTCGTCATCCTGCTGCGCCACGAGCCCCTGCCCACCCCCACCACCGAGGCCTGGCTGGGCTGGGGCTACCTGGTCGTGTTCGGTTCCATCATCGCCTTCACCTCCTACATGTCCACCCTGCGGCTGTTGCCGCCGGCCATCGTCTCGACCTACGCCTACGTCAATCCGGTCATCGCCGTGGCGCTGGGCTGGCTCGTCCTCCGCGAGGAGGTGACGGGGTACACCCTGGCGGGCGCCCTGCTCGTGGTCGGGGGCGTGGCGGGGATCTTCAACAACCGCGACTAGTTTGATATTTCGCTCTTGTTTTCATGATTCAAAATGTTCTGGATTCGGCCGCCGTTTCCCCTACTATCCGGACATGGGGAGAGGCCCTCAATACCAAGGAGTTAGGTATGATTTCCAGACCATCCCTGGCGTGCCTGGGATTGTTGCTCCTGCCGGCCAGACTGGCCGCCATCCCGGTCGGCGACGCCGCCCACGGCACCCGGTCCTACGACGACTACGAGAAGCCCGCCGTCTGCGCCAGCTGCCATGACGACATCTACCAGCAGTGGACCCAGGCCATGATGAGCCAGGCGTTCACCCACCACTGGGACGAGATCGAGTACTTCGAGCTCGCGGTCCCCCACGCGGAGAAGGACGAGATGGTGGCGGGGGTCAAGGCCGGCTGCAACGGCTGCCACGCCCCCACCTCCTTCCTCGCGGGCGACACCCCGCCCCCCCGGCCCGAGGAAGGCAGCCGGGCCAACGAATCGGTCCATTGCGACCACTGCCACACCATCACCGGCTTCGAGGGGGACGTCCCCTACAACTTCAACTGGATCAGCGAGCCGGGCCGGCTCAAGCAGGGACCCAAGCCCGGGGTCGTCTCGCCCCACCACGACACCGTGGAGAACGACTTCATCAAGACCGGGGACTTCTGCGGGACCTGCCACAACGAGATGAGCCCCTACGGCATCTGGGTCAAGAGCACCCACCTCGAGTGGAAGGAAGGGCCCTACTACGCCCAGGGCGTCCAGTGCCAGGACTGCCACATGCCCAGGGCCCACGGCCGGTCGGCCAAGATGGCCACGGACGGGATGGTCGCCCAGCACCTGTTCCACGGCGCCCACGATCCCGGCAAGCTGAACGGGTCGATCGAGCTGAGGATGAATCCGCTGGAGCGGGAACTCGATTACGACGGGACGGCCGTGATCAACGTCCAGCTCTTCAACGGCAAGTGCGGCCACAAGGTGCCCAGCGGTTCGGTCGAGGACCGCATCATGTGGCTGCACGTGACGGCCACCGACTCGGCCGGCAAGACCTGGCACCTGCCCGTCGACGCCAAGGGGTTCGAGGGCGAGGAGTACACCATCTCGGCCGACGTCCTGGCCTACCAGGACATGGGGATCGCCAAGGACATCCCCGACTTCCCCGGCGTCCAGCGCGACGGGGTGCCCTTCGGCGACCGCATCTTCCGCATGGCCTACTTCGACCCCCAGGGGCGGATGACCATGCAGCAGTGGAACACCGCCTCCCTGGGCGCCGACTACCGCATCGGGCCCCGCGAGACCAAGGTCGAGACCTTCACCTGGGAGCTTCCGACGGACGTGGCCCCGGGCAAGCTCACCTTCAAGGCCGAGCTCTTCTACCGGAAGCTGGTCGCCCCCGTCGCGGAGTTCCTGAACGTGCCCGCCGAAGAAGCCGAACCTTTCCTCGTCAACCAGGCCGTGACCTGGGTCGAGGTCTACGATTGAAAAGGAGTTCGCTCATGAAGACCCTGAAGATCCTCGGTCTCGTCCTGATGGCGGGATCGATCCTGCTCCTGGCGGTACCCCGGGACGCCGGCGCCATCCCCGCCTTCGCCCGCCGCCACAAGATGAGCTGCACGACGTGCCACGCACCCTTCCCGCGGCTCAAGGCCTTCGGCGACGAGTTCGCCGGCAACGGGTTCATGATCCCCGAGGACGATACCGATCGCGACTACGTCGGCGCCGGCGACGATCTGCTGCGCCTGAACCGCGACTTCCCGGTGGCCGTCCGCTTCGACGCCTTCGCGGCCCTCAAGGAGAACGAGGCGGGCGACCTGAACGCCGACCTGCAGGTCCCCTTCGGACTGAAGCTCCTGTCCGGCGGCGCCCTCGCCCGGGGCGTGGGGTACTACTTCTACTTCTACATGTCCGAAAAGGGCGAGGTGGCCGGCATCGAGGACGCCTACGTCCACTTCAACGACGTCGGCGGCATGCCCCTGGACGTCATGGTCGGCCAGTTCCAGGCCTGCGATCCCCTGATGAAGCGGGAACTGCGCCTGACCTACGAGGACTACCTGATCTACAAGGCCAAGATCGGTCTCTCGGGCAACAACCTCGCCTACGATCGCGGCGTGATCGTGTCCTACGACGTCGCCAAGACCGGCACCAACCTGATCGGCATGATCGTCAACGGCAACGGCAAGGACGTCGCCCAGGGCGGCGAGTTCGACTCGGACAAGTACAAGAACTTCTTCCTGCGCGTGGGCCAGGACGTGGGCGAGTTCGTGAGCGTGGGTTACTTCGGCTACTACGGGGACGAGCTGGGCTTCAACGAGGAACTGGCCACGGTGGATGGCGAGGAGAACCCCGTCCCCGCCCCCGTCTTCCACAACCGCCTGCTGTACCACGGCCCCGACCTGAAGGCCGGCAACGGGACGCTGGACTTCTCGTTCCAGTACCTGTTGCGCAGGGACACCAATCCCAACTTCGAGCCGGAAGCGGTGAACGTCGAGACCACCGGCATGGTGGGCGAACTGGTGATCAGTCCCCATCAGGACCGTTCGCGCCACTTCGTCACCCTGCTCTACAACCGGATCGACTCGGATCTGGACGCGTTCGACTACGAGACCTGGACCGCGGCGGTGACCCGCGTGGTCCGGCGCAACCTGCGCATGTCCGTGGAGTACACCTACGACGCCGAGCTGGAGACGAGCCGCGGAGCGGTGGGTCTGGTCAGCGCTTTCTAGACCGGGGGACTCCCGGTGGATTCGATTCCGGGGCGCCGATCACCAGCGCCCCGGATTTTTTGTCCCGCCGGGGATGGTCCGGCACCCTGACCTTCACCAGGTCGCCCTGGCGGGGAGTCGGAACGTCACCCAGTTCGAGCAAGGCCAGGCCCCGCGCGCTGCAGGCGTAGACCCCGCGGCGGCGTTCGGGCAGTTCGATCGCGTCGGAGGTGACCCGGAGTTCGAGATCCCCCGGCCTTCCCTCCCCTCCTGTCGGGTTCTCCTGGCGGCCCATGAGCAGGAACGAGAGGCTCGCCCGTTGCTTGGGCAGCCCGGCCTTGCGGCCGAGCCCGTCCAGCCAGGCGGGAATGCCGCCGGCCTCGAAGGCGAAGTGGCACCAGGCCCTGCGCCCGGTCCCTGGCAAGGGGCATTCCCCCTGGTGCGGGCAGGGGGCCAGGACGGACCAGCCGCGGGCCAGGGCCTGCCCCCGCATCCGGCTCAGCTGGCGGCCGGCGTCCCTGACCCCCGGTTCGATGACCAGCACCCGTCCCCCCGCATCCACCGACTTCTCCCAGGTGACCAGCATGGCGTCCGCGCGGACTTCCCCGTCGTCCCCGCCGGACCGTCCACCCCCCTGGCGCCCGCCGCCGGCGGGCATCTCGTTCAGGACGTTGGCGGCGACCAGCAGATCGGCCCGCTCATCCGCGGCCCGGTCGGGGCCGGGGCCGCGCCGGCCGGCCCCCGCGGGCCGGAAACGCAGATTCCAGGGGGAATCCGGAGCCAGCCGCCTGAACAGGTCGAAGCCCACGCGCACCGGAGCCTCGGTCCGGTCGACGGCCGTGTAGACCACCTCCCGGGCCCGCAGGTCGGGCCGGGCCAGCCAGAGGGCCAGCAGGAAGGTGGCCGGCCCAGCCCCCAGATCGAGGATGCGCAGCGAGGGCCCCGGGGCCGGCAGGTCGCCGAGCCCCTGCAGGAGCCTTCCCTGGCGCACCAGGTTCCAGGGCAGGAAGTAGTGCAGGTAGGCGGCCAGCAGGGGCGGCCGGGCCATGTAGTCCGGCGGCAGTTCGTCCCTGTGGACGGTCAGCAGGTCCGAAAGCTCGGCCACGCCCTTGTGCAGGACGGCCCGGTGCTTGCCCTTGAGGGGGGCGACCGCCTGAAGATGGTCGGAGAAGGCTTGCAGGAACGCCTGGAGATCCTTGCCGGTGTCCGGGAAAAGGCGGCGGGCGCTCATGAGCCCAGGTGCCGGCCGGGAACCAGATGGTTCCGGACGTAGTCGGCGACCGCGTCCTCGAGGACCGTGACCGGTCGGTCGTAGCCGGCGGCGCGGATCTTGTCCATCTTCGCCCGGGTGAAGTACTGGTACTTGCCCTTGAGGTGATCGGGCATGGGGACGTACTCGATGTCCGGTTCGCGGCCCATCGCGGCGAAGATGGCGGTGATGAGCCGGTTCCAGGAATTGGCCTCGCCCGTGCCCACGTTGAAGACCCCGCCGACCTCGGGATGGTCCGCGAACCACAGGGTCATCGCGACCGCGTCCTTCACGTAGACGAAGTCCCGCTGCTGGCCGCCGTCCGGGAAGTCGGGCCGGTCGGACCGGAACAGCCTCACCGTCCCCTTGTCCCGGATCTGCTCGAAACCCTTGCACACCATGGAACGCATGTCGCCCTTGTGCCACTCGTTGGGACCGTAGACGTTGAAGTACTTCAGGCAGACGATGGATTCGAGTAGATTCTCGGACTTCGCCAACAAGTCGAAGTCATGTTTTGACTTACCGTACAGATTCAAGGGTTCGAGCGTTTCCAGGAGGGCGTGGTCGTCGGCGTAGCCCCGGGAGCCGTCGCCGTAGGTGGCGGCGCTGCTGGCGTTGATGAAACGCACCCCCGAGTCCAGGCACCGCAGGCACAGTTCACGGGTGTAGCCCAGGTTGTTCTCGGCCAGGTAGCCCCAGTCGGTCTCGGTGGTGCTGCTGCAGGCGCCCATGTGGTAGAGGGTTTCCAGGCTGCGGGCGTTGAGGGGGTCGGCCAGCCAGGTCCGGAAGGCCTCCTTGTCCAGGTAGCGGGCGAACTCCAGGGACGACAGGTTGGCGCCCCGGCCGGCGTCCGGGGCCAGGTCCACCGCGATGATGTCCCGCCGTCCGGCCTGGTTCAGCCGGTGGACGATGTTGCTGCCGATGAAACCGGCGGCCCCGGTCACTGCGATCACGATGCTCTCCCCTGTTCCGGTCCCGTCAGAAGAACTTCTTCACCAGCCCGAGGGCGCCCTGTTTCCAGGGCACCCGGTGGCTCACGCCCGAGGCGTTCTCGAACTCCGCGACGTGCTCCAGGTACCATTCGAAGTTGCGCACCAGGGCGTCCTTGTTGGAATACCGCGGGGCGTAGCCCAGGACCCTGCGGGCCTTGTCGATGGACACGAAGGAATCCTTGCTGGCGGTCTCGTACACCCACTTGTAGAGCGGCGACATGCCCAGGGCGTCCAGGATGCGCAGGCCCCAGATCACCGGAGCGGCCGGGAAGCCCTTGACCCTCTTGCCGAACCCGGCCCGGTCCAGGACCGCCTGGTAGTCCTCCTTCATGGTCGTGTAGTCCCCCGCGCCGATGTTGAACACGTCGTTGACGGTCTCGTCGGGCAGGGTGCTGCACAGCCAGATGGCCTGGCACAGGTCGGCGATGTCCAGCAGCTGGTAGCGGTTGTTCCCGCTGCCGATCATGGGGAAGCCCCGGCCGTCGCGGGCCCAGTCGTAGAGCAGGGCGAACACGCCCAGCCGCTCGGGACCGATGAAGCTCTTGGGCCGGATGATGGGCACGACCATGCCCTGCGCCTGGAACTCCCGGCAGACCTCCTCCGCCATGACCTTGGCCTTGCCGTAGGGGCCCACCCCGTCGAGCTGGTCGTCCTCCAGGAGGGGATGATGATCGGGGATCCCGTAAACCGCCGTGGACGAGATGTGCACGAAGCGCCGCACCCCGTGGGCCCTGGCCGTCTCCAGCAGGAGACGGGTCCCGTCGATGCCCGTGGTCAGGATGTCGTCCTTGGGATACAGGGGCAGGGCCATGGCGCAATGGATCACCAGATCGACCCCCTCCATGGCCCGGTCCACGGTCCCGGAATCGCGGATGTCCCCGGTGACGGCCTCGATCCGCTCCCTGCAGTCCGCGTAGGTGAACGGGGCGAGATCCAGGGACCTGACCGCCACACCCCTGTCCAGGAGGAAGCGGATCAGGTTGATGCCCGTGAAACCCGAACCTCCCGTGACCAGGACCTTCCTCCACTTGCCGGTTTCTGCGTCGCGCCCTGCGGTCATGAATCCGCTCCCATCCCGGTTGTCGGTCCCTACTGCTGTTCCTCGAGAACGATCTCGCCCTGCCAGCGCCGGCCGTCCCGTTCGGCCTCGAACTCCAGGCGGTCGCCCACGCTGCTGTGATAATAGAGGCGGTAGATGCTGTCCAGGTTGTCCAGGGGCATCCCCTCCATCGTGCGCAGGACGTCCCCGGGCCGCAGGCCGGCCTTCCAGGCGGGAGAACCGGGAACGACTTCCCGGACCAGGGCCCCCACCGGGTCCTCCAGCCCGAGATACTGCACCAGTCCCGGCGACAGCAGCTGCAGCGTGAAGCCCAGGTTGGACTCGCGGTAGCGGCCGAACCGGCGGACCTCGTCGATGACGGTCTGGACCCGGTCCACCGGCACGGCGAACCCGATGCCCACGCTGCCCCCCGACTCGGAGAAGATGAAGGTGTTGATGCCGATGACCTCGCCCCGCGTGTTGACCAGGGGCCCGCCGCTGTTGCCGGGATTGATGGCGGCGTCGGTCTGGATCATCCCCAGGTAGACCCGTTCGCCCTCGGAGTGCTTGATGTCGCGGTTGGTGGCGCTGATCACGCCCACGGTCACCGTCGGCTGGGTGTCCGCCAGCAGGTAGCCGAAGGGCGAGCCGATGGCGATGGCCCACTCGCCGATCTGCAGGTCCTGGTAGGAGGCCAGGGGGGCGACCGGCAGGTCGGTCCCGGCCACCTGGAGGATGGCCAGGTCGTAGCGTTCCACCGCATCGAGCAGGTGGGCCTCGAGCTGGCGCCCGTCCGACAGCGTCACCACGATCTGGACCGCGCCCTGGACCACGTGCTGGTTGGTCACCACCAGGCCGTCCGCCGAGACGATGACCCCCGACCCCATGCTGCGGATGTTGCGGTAGTACTCCCGGTGCGGGATCAGGCCCAGCCGTTCCATGAACAGCAGGGAGGGATCCTGGACCGCCTGCTGCTGGATGACGTTGATGCTGACCACCGCCGGGGCCACGAGCCGGGTGGCCCGGACGATGGCATTGCCCCGCTGGGTCAAGGGATCCGCACCAAGGGAATCGGCCACGGCCAGGCTCGCCTCGTCCGGGGTTCCCTGATCCGCCGGGCCCCGCACCGAAGCCGAGCCCGCCTCGGCGCCCCGGATCTCGGCGGGAACGGATTCCCCGCCGTTCACCAGCTCGAGCGGCCGGCCCGTGCGGGTCTGCCACAGGAACACGCCGGCCAGGGCCCCCACGACGAAGCCCAGGAGGATGCCCGACCAGGCGCCGCGGGAGGTCACTTGCCGCCCCCCTGGAGCTTCTCCCAGTCGGCCATGAAGGCTGCCAGGCCCTTGTCGGTCAACGGGTGGGCCACCAGCTTCCTGATCACCTCGGGCGGGATGGTGGCGATGTGGGCGCCCAGCAGCGCCGAATCCACGACGTGCATGGGATGCCGCACCGAGGCGACGATGACCTCGGTGTCGTAGCCGTAGTTGTCGTAGACCTCGACGATGTCGGCGATGAGTTGCATGCCGTCCTCGCCGACGTCGTCCAGGCGGCCGACGAAGGGGGACACGTAGGCCGCCCCGGCCTTGGCGACCAGCAGGGCCTGGTTCACCGAGAAGACCAGGGTCGCGTTGACGGCGATGCCGGCGCCCGCCAGCTCGGCCATGGCCTTCAGGCCCTCGTAGGTGGTGGGGACCTTGACCACGATGTGCTTGTCGAGGGCCGCCAGGCGCTTGCCCTCGGCGACCATCCCTTCGGTGTCCAGGGCCGTCACCTCGCCGCTGACCGGACCCTGCACCACGGCGCAGATCTCCTTGAGCAGGGCGTCGGTGTCCTTGCGTCCGGCCTTGGCCATCAGGCTGGGATTGGTGGTGACGCCGTCGCACATGCCCATCGCCTTGATCTCCCTGATCGCCGCGAGATCGGCCGTATCGATGAAGAACTTCATGGGTCAACTCCTTCGTCGGAATCCCCGCAGGGATCCGGATAGGTGACTTCCTCGAGGAAAAGCCCCGCCGCAGGGGCCATGGCTCCGGCCGCGCTGCGGTCTTTGGCGGCCAGGACGGCGGGCAGGGATCCCCGGGGCCGGGAGCCGCGGCCGATCTCCACCAGCGTGCCCACGATGATCCGCACCATGTGGTGCAGGAACCGGTTGGCGCGGATGGCAAAGATAGCGGTCCGGTCGTCCCATTGGAAGCCGCAATGATCGACCGTGCATCCGTTCCCGTCCTCCTTCAGGGACGCGGTCTTGCAGAAGCTGGTGAAGTCGTGGCGGCCCAGCAGGGCGGCCGCGCCCTCGTCCATGGCCTCGCGGTCCAGCGGCCGGTCGATCTGCCAGCAGTGGGGCTGGAAGATGTCGCGCCCCATCAGGATCCTGTAGCGGTAGAGGCGGGCCACGGCTGACAGGCGGGCGTTGAAGTCCGCCGCCGCTTGCGTGACCGCCTTGACCGCCACGTCATCGGGCATCATGCCCCCCAGGGCGCGCTGCAACCGCTCCAGTTCCTCGACCGACCGGACGTCCAGGTGCGCCACCTGACCCCGGGCGTGGACCCCGGTGTCGGTCCGGCCGGCGCCCACCGGGAGCACCGGATAGCCCAGCAGGCGCTCCAGGGCCCGGCTGAGAACACCCTGGACGGTCCTGTGTTCCGGCTGGACCTGCCAGCCGTGGAAATCCGTCCCCACGTAGGCCAGGTCGATGCGAACCCGGACGGGATATTCCCGGCGGTAGGAATCGTCGTCCAGGCCCGAGGCCCGGCCCATGGCGTCGTCCCTCATGGCGACCACCGGAGCAGCGGCCGCAGGGCCCACAGGATCAACCCCGCCAGCCAGACCAGCATCAGCAGGACCTCCAGTCCCCGAACCGCAGGCACGGTCTGCAGCCCGGGCCGGCGACCGCTGAGGGCCAGGGCCGTGGCGTCGGCCTTCCTGGCCAGCCCTTCGAGCAGGGGCACGATCATCTGCGCCCGCAGGCGCCAGCGGTCCAGCCGATTCCCGACCGATCGCCCGCCCCGGCGGCCCGAGGCCCGGCGCAGGCGGCTGACGGCCTCCAGCCTCCTCCCCTCCCCGACCACCGGTCCGACGGACCCCAGGGCCACCGCGACCACGAGCCCCAGATCGCCGACCGGCACCCCCAGCCTGCCCAGGGGTGCGAGCCACCAGCGGAGTCCCGTCACCAGATCGTCCGGGCCGGTGGAGCGCAGGAAGAGTCCCAGGAACAGCACCGCCCCGGTCAGCCGGACCAACGCCAGCAGGCCCCGCTGAAGCCCCAGCCAGGAGGGGTGGCCCAGGGGCGCGGCGCCGGTCGCGGTCAGGAGATGGACGACCACGACCAGGAGGGCCACCGGCCACCAGGGTCGCAGCTGGCCCAGCTGGCGGGCGGGCGGCCAGCCGGCCGCGGCCAGGGCGCCCCCGGCGATCACCACCATCGGGACCGCGGTCCACCATCCTTGCGCCCAGGCGGTGCCCAGGCCCAGGACGAAGATCCCGATCCTGACGGCAGGGTGCCGGCGGGACAGGAGGGTTTCCCCCACCCGGGGCTGGCCGAATCCCGCGGCGTCGATCACCGGTCCGCTCCGGCGCCGGCGTGACCGGCCAGGAGGTCGGCGATCTGCAGGGCGTTCCACGCGGCGCCCTTGAGGAGGTTGTCGGCCACGACCCAGGCCAGCAGGGCCCGCGGCTGGCCCGGATCCCTCCGCAGGCGCCCCACGTGGACGGCGTTCCCGCCGGCGACCTCCCGGGGAGTGGCGAAATCCAGGGGACCCTCCGCCACCACCAGGCCGGGAAAGCCCCGCAGGGCTGCGATCGCGGCCTCGAGGTCCGCCTCACGCTGGAGGACGAACCGGACGGCGGCGCTGTGCCCGTCCTGCACCGGCACGCGCACAGCGGTGCAGGTGACCCCCAGATCGCTTCCGCGGCCGAGGATCTTGCGCAGCTCGCGGACGACCTTGGCCTCCTCCTCGAAGGAGCCGTCGGCAGCGGGCCCGCCGATGCAGGGCAGGACGTTGTGCGCCATGGGTCGGGCGAACAGGGGAGGATCGCACGGGGGCACGCCGTCTTCCTGCCGGCGCCATTCGTCCAGGGCGCGCTGTCCGGCGCCCGAGACGGCCTGCAGGGTGGTCACGTGGACCTCGGCCAGGCCGAAGACGCGTTCGAGGGGCGCGGCGGCCATGGCGATCTGGATGGTGCTGCAGTTGGGATTGGCGATGATGCCGCCTGCCCCGCGCCCCGCCGCAGCCAGGAGTCCGCCGTTGATCTCGGGCACCACCAGGGGAACGTCGGGGTCCATCCGGAAGGCGCTGCTGTTGTCGATCACCCAGGCCCCCGCGGCTGCGGCGACAGGCCCGAACCGGCGGCCTGCCGCGGCTCCTGCGCTGAACAGGGCGATCTCGACCCCTGCGAAGTCCTCCGGAGTGACGGCCTTGCCGGGAATGCTCCGGCCCCGGAAATCCAGGGGCACCCCGGCCGACCGTTCCGAGCCCAGCAGGACCGGGTCCGGGTCCGCCCACGGGCGGTCGGCGAGCAGGGCGAGCATCCTGCGGCCCACCAGGCCCGTCGCGCCGAGGATGGCGACTTTCATGGAATCCTCCTGCCGGAAGCAACGTCACCGGAAGCGTCGCCGGAAGCATCACCTGGAGTTTCGAGACCGCAGTATGGTAGCATCCGGCCGCAACAGGGTCAAAAGAGGCGTGGGTGCGGCGCGACTCCGCCGCCCCGGACGGCAATCCACAAGGAAGGCGACCATGGTCTTTGCGAACACCCGCCGGCTGAACCGTTCCCCGATCCCGGCGGCCCGGACGGCGGTCCGCGCCCTCGTCCTGCTCCTCGTCCTGGTCCCGGGCCTGTCCCTCACCGGCTGCGGGCCCGATCCCGCGACCAGGAACCGGGCGCTGGAGGCGGTGGCCCGGTGGGAGGACCGCCGCATCGCCCCGGAGGACAGCCTGCTGGCCATGATCGCCCACGACGACGCCCACGTCCGGCTGGCCGCCGTCCGGGCCGCCGGACTGATCGGCCGGGACTTCGCGGTGGACGCGCTGGTCCGGACCCTGGAGGACCCGAGCCTGACCGTGCGCCGGGAGGCCTGTTTCGCCCTCGGCCTGCTGGGCACACCCGCCGCCGCCGCGGCCCTGGGCGAGGCCGCCGCCGATCCGCGCGGCAAGATCCGGCTGGCCGCCCTGCGGGGACTGGCCCACTGTCCCCAGGACGGACGGGCCCTGCTCGCAGCCTCCCGGGGCGAACCGGAGACCGCGGCCGCCGCCTGGGACGCCTTGCGCAATCACGCCGCGCGCGTGGACCGCACCGCCCTCCTCGAGGCCATCGCGGCGGGGCTGCTCCGGCCCGAGGCGGACGTCCGCTGGCGCGTCCTGCGCTGCGCGGAACTGGCGCCGGATTCCACCCTGGTCCCTCTGCTCATCCCCTTCGCCCGGTCGGACGTCGCTCAGGTGCGGGTGCACGCCTATCGGGCCCTGGCCCGGCAGAACACCGCCCAGGCCCTCGAGGCCGTCCTGGAGGCCGCGGCGGACCATGCGGACGTCGAGGGCCTGGACCGCCGCCGGCTGGACGTCGCCCTGGCCCGCGCCCTGGGTGCCCTGGGCGCCCGGGCGTTCACGAGTACCGATGCGGCCGACGCCCCGGAACCGGCGTCCGTCCCGGCGGCCAACCTGCTGGTCCGCCTGGCGGAATCCGAGGACCCGTTCGTCGCCGCGGCGGGGCTTGAGGCCATGGCCGCGGCCGTCGCCGGTCTGGCCCTGCCTCCGGAGGCCGCCTCCCAGGAGAGCCTGCTGCCCGTCTGGCGGATCAGGATGGCCCGTGCGGCCCGGAACGGTCTGGACGACGAGCGTCCAGGCGTCAGGGCGGCCGCCGCCGGGGCGTGGCCCGCCCTGCGCGGGGAAGGCTGCCTCGCCGAGATGGCCTCGTGGCTCCGGCGAACCCACGACCCCGCGGCGCGGGCGGCCGCGCTGACCGCCCTCGGCCGCATCCATCCCGATCCCCTGGTCTTCCTGGCGGGATGGTGCGACGCATCCCAGCCCGCCGCCTGGGTCCAGGACGGCCGGGCCGCGCCCCATTCGCCGCAGGTCCGCGCAGCGGCGATCGAGGCCCTGGCGGACGCCGTCCGGGACCGCCCCCAGGCCGCGCCGCCCGGACTATCGGCCGACCGGTACCGCGAGCGCGCGCGGGACATCCTGATCGAAGCCAGCGCCTCCGACGATTTCGTGGTGGCCGCGACGGCCGCCGGCAGGCTGGGCGGGTTCGCGTCCCCGGCAGCGGCCGCGGCCCTGGCGGCGCTGTGGGACCGCGCCGAGGGACCGAACGCTCCGGATCTGATGCGGGCGGTCATCGCCGGCCTCGGCGGGATCCTCGCCTCCCCCGCCGCCTCGGCCGCCGCAGCGGCCGACTCCGCGGCGGAGTCCCTGCCCGATTCCCTGCGGACCGCCGTGACGGACGTGCTGCGCCGGGCCTTCGACGTCCCGGACGTCCGGATCCGCCTCGAAGCCAGGCGCGTGGCGCTCGACGCCCGTGCGCTCCCGGACCACCTGATCCCCTCGGAGGCCAGCCTGCGGGCGACCCTGCCCCCCGTGGCGCGCAGTCCCCTGCAGCCGCCCGTCACCCTCCCCTTCGCGGCCCCGCGGGTCCGGTGCGTGACCGGCAAGGGGACGTTCACCATCACCCTCTTCGGGGACCTGGCCCCCAACACCTGCGCGGTCTTCCTCGATCTCCTCGGCCGGGGCTTCTACGAGGGCTTGACCTTCCACCGCGTCGTGCCCGACTTCGTCGTGCAGGGGGGCTGCCCCCGGGGCGACGGCTGGGGCGGGCCCGGCTACAACATCCGCAGCGAGTGGTCCCCCACGCCGTTCCGGCGGGGAATCGTGGGCATCGCCCACGACGGCAAGGACACCGGAGGCAGCCAGTTCTTCGTGACCCTGTCCGAGCAGCCCCACCTGAACGGGCGCTACACGGTGTTCGGTGAGGTCACCGAGGGCATGGAGGTGGTGGACCGGATGGAGATCGGGGACCGCTTCACCCTGGAAACGGTCCCCTGAGGCGGCGCGCCGCGGGACGTCACCTGTCCCGCAGCACCTTTCTCAGACCCGCCCAGGTCGGGCTGGCCCCGTACATGAGGATGCCCATGCGGAACAGCTTGCCCGCCACCCGGGCGGACAGCCAGATGGACACGGCCAGCAAGGCCCACGAGAGCAGGATCTGCCACAGGGGCGGGGTCTCGATGCACACCCTCATGAACATCAGCACCGGCGCGAACAGGGGGATCATGCTGAGGACGACCGAAAGGGTCGAATCCGGCGCCCGCAGGACCAGGCTGAGCAGCAGCATCGGCAGGACCAGGCCCATGGTCAACGGGCCCTGGAACTGCTGGCTGTCCTGGACGCTGTTGCACATGGCCCCGATGCCCGCGTACAGGGTCGCATAGAGGAAGAAGCCCAGCAGGAAGAACATCACGAACGAGACCAGGATGGTCGGCGTCAGGAAGTGGACGTCCAGGGAGAAGCTGCCCACCGACACCCCCTGCTGCGACATCAGGAAGAAGGCCAGGGTCCACACCCCGAACTGGGTCAGGCCCGCCAGGCCGATGCCCATGACCTTCCCCAGCATCAGGTTTCCCGGCGAGACGCTGGCCAGCAGCACCTCGACCATGCGGCTGCTCTTCTCCTCGATGACGGCCGTCAGGGTGTGGTTCCCGTACATCAGCACCATGATGTAGATGATCATGATCAGGGCGAAGGCCGCGATGAACGCGGCCTCCTCGTTCTGCTGCTCCTCGCTGCCCGCGGCGGTCACCGTGAAGGTGGCCCAGTCGGTCCGCGCCGAGAGGTAGGTGAAGAGGGAGTCGGGAACCGCCGCCTCGGCGAACCGGATCTCGCGCAGGATCCGGTTCAGGGCAGGCCGCAGGACGTCGTCGCGCATCACCATCGCGCTGACGGACTTGCCGTAGAAGGCGACCTTGCCGGTGCCGATGAAGTCGGAATCCAGGACCACGCCCGCGTCGATCTCCTCGGCCTGGACGGCGGCCCTGAGGTCCTCCACCGAGGCTTCCGTCGAGGCCCCGGGCCGGCCGAACGGCACCAGGGTGACGCTGGTGCGGCCCTCCTCCGCGAACACCTCCTCGATCCGGTCAAGCACGCCCCCTCCCCCGTCGACGACTCCGATGGTGCGGGCGTCGTCCCCCCCCGAGGTGGCCAGCAGGACGGGCAGGACCACGAACATGGACATGAAGGCGGGCCCCAGGAGCGTGCCGATGACGAAGCTCTTGGACCGGACCCGTTCCAGGTATTCCTTGCGGATGATGGTCAGGACCTTGCTCATGACCGCACCTCCCCCCGGTGCCGGGCGACCGCTTCGAGGAAGATCTCGCTCAGCGTCGGGCGGTTCGCCGCATACAGCGTGAGCCGGCCCAGCCCCGACAGCACCTCCAGCAGGGCGTCCAGGTCGGCGCCCTCCCCCAGGGTCAAGCGCCAGGTGCCCTCGCTGCGGGCCATCCGGATCACGCCGGGCAGGCCCTCGGGCGGGGTCACGTCCTGCTCCCAGGCCACCCGGACCGAGCGCAGGGGAAACTCGGCCCGCACCCGTTCGAGCGGGCCGTCGATGATGACCTTGCCCCCTTCGATCAGACAGATCGAATCGCAGATCTTCTCGGCCTCGGCCAGCATGTGCGTGGAGAAGAGGATGGTCGTCCCCTTGGCCTTCTCCTCGAGGATCATGTCCCGCAGCAGTTCGATGTTCAGGGGATCCAGCCCGCTGAAGACCTCGTCCAGGATGACCAGCACGGGCTCGGCGATGAACGTGGCGGCGAACTGGATCTTCTGCTGCATCCCCTTGCTCAGGTTGTCCACCTTCCGGTCCCGATAGTCCATCAGGCCCATCCGCTCCAGCCAGCGGTCGGCCCGCAGGACCGCTTCCCGCCGCGGAACGCCCTTGAGCTCCGCCAGGTAGACGAGCTGGTCGCCGCACTTCATCTTGCGGTAGAGCCCCCGTTCCTCGGGCAGGTAGCCGATGTGATCCAGCATGGCTCCCGCCAGGGGCCGGCCCGCCAGTTCGATGCGGCCCGAGTCCGGCAGGATGATGCGCATGATGCTGCGGATGGTCGTGGTCTTCCCGGCCCCGTTGGGACCGAGGAAGCCGTAGGTGCTTCCCCGCGGGATGCGCAGGTTCACGTCATGCGCAGCCTGCTTCTCGCCGTAGGCCTTGGATACGCCTTCCAGGGTCAGGATGGTCTCTCCGAGGCCGGGCAGGTCGGGTGGCTGGATCGTCATGCATGCTCCGTTCATTGCTGGGCGAGGGCGGTCTCAGGCCGCAGGGCCGCGCCGCCCCGGCGCGCCCGGCTGGATTCTCCGATCATCACTATCCCGATGATGACGCCAATATTCGCAAAAAAATCCGGAACCACCAAGCGGCGGTTCCGGATGCCGGACGTTCAGCCTCCCCTCCAGGGGCCGCGTCCATGAGCGTGGGCGGACGGCGGCGCGCCCGCCCGGATCAACCTGCAGACTCGATCCTCGAAAGGGCAAGGAATCCGGGCTGGATCGCCGGGCGAACCGTGGGCGATGCACCGTGGTGTCCATCCACGACCGAAGACCCGCCTGCAGGTTAAGACGGTCTCCATGTCTGGTGTCTGCGATTTCGGAGGAAGCATGCCTCATTTTCATCACGCAATGGTCACGATTCCGTTGTTTTTCCGTGAACCCCCGGGGTTATCACCAAAAAAATGGATTTCCAGACAAAAAAATGCTGCCCAGGGAGAGCGCCAACCCGGTTGTATCGCCTGTATCATTTTGCTATAATTATAGTTACAAACCCTTTCCAGGAGGATCACTGCGTGGGGATGGAAACGATGAATCAGCCGACCGGCGTCAACCGCCGCATCCTGGTGATCGAGGACGATCGCGAGATGATCGATCTGCTGACCATGCACCTGACGGCCGAGGGCTACCAGGTCGATGCCGCCGCGGACGGCGAGGCGGGGCTGCGGGCCTTCCAGGCCGGCAAGTACGGCCTGGTCGTTCTCGACTGGATGCTGCCGACCCTCAGCGGGATCGAGGTGCTCAAGGACATGCGCAGCGGCGACGGGCGGACGCCCGTCCTGATGCTCACCGCCAGGAGCGAGGAAGCCGACAAGGTCCTCGGCCTCGAACTCGGTTGCGACGACTACCTGACCAAGCCGTTCAGCATGCGCGAGCTGACCGCGCGGATCAAGGCTCTCCACCGCCGGATCGATCGCGCGGAGGAACTGGCCCGCATCGCCTCGGGAGACAGGATCCTCGACCTCGGCCCCCTGAAGATCGATCACGGCAAACGCAAGGTGCAGGTGAACGGCGAACCCGTCCAGCTCACCGTCAAGGAATACGACCTGCTCTACACCCTCGCAGCCCGGCCGGGGCGGACCTTCAGCCGCCGCCAGCTGCTGGACCTGGTCTGGGACCAGGATTCCGACGTCTACGAACACACCGTGAACTCCCACGTCAATCGCCTGCGGAACAAGATCGAGCAGAACCCCACTCGCCCCCGCCTCATCCTGACGGTCTGGGGCATCGGATACCGGTTCACCGAGGAGTTCATCTGAACCCGCCATGAAGACGCCCCGCTTCACACGCACCCTGCACTTCCGCATGTCGGCCCTGTTCCTGCTGCTGCTGGGCCTGAGCGTCGGCGGCTACTACTGGTGGATCAACGCCACCGTCTTCAGGACCTACCAGGACAAGGAGGAGGAGATCTGGTACGAGAAGAAGGCGGAAGACGAGCTCGCCCGCCTCGCCGTCGAGTTGACCCCGCTGATGGAGGACGGCCCCCTGCTGGGCCGGAAGATCGGGTCCTACGCCGGGGACGTCGAACGGTTCGGGGTCGAGATCATCCTCTTCGACGGCCGGGGCTTCAACGTCACCTCCTCGGCTCCGGACAGCCTGGCCATGGCCGTCAAGAGCGTCGACGCCGTCCTGCTCCACGACATGACCCGGGAGGAATGGGATTATTCCAGCTATCCCCTGCCCGGGAACATCGACGCCTACGAGAACCGGATCTTCCACGTCCAGCCCATCTTCACGGCCCGGAGCGATTCCCTGGGGCCGCCGGACGCCTTCCTCGCGGCGAGTTTCCGGCCCCTGACCATCGGCATCGATGAACTGGACGCCGACTGGCGCAACCTCGGCTTCCAGGCCATGGTGCTGATCCTGATCTACACGGCCGTGACCGCCCTGATCATCATGGCCTGGGCCAGCCGGCGGATCCGCGGCCTCTCCCGGGGCGTGGAGGCATTCGCCGGCGGCGACTTCGCCCACCGGGTGCCGGACGGCAGCGGGGACGAGATCGGGGCCCTCGGCCGCCACTTCAACACCATGGCCGGACGCATCGAGCAGATGATGGCCGAACTGGGCGCCAAGGAGGAGTTCCAGCGGCAACTGGTGGCCAACGTGAGCCACGATCTGCGCACCCCTCTGGCCAGCCTGCGGGGGTACGTGGAGACCCTCAGCCTCGATCCCGGTACCCTGTCCCAGGAGGAGCGGCAGCGCTACCTGGAGATCATCACCGGGAACCTCGACCACCTGGACAAGCTGATCGAGCGGACGCTCATCCTCTCGCGTCTGGATTCCGGGCAGACCGAAACCCGCCGGGAGGACTTTCCCCTGGGCGAACTGGCGGATGCCGTGGTTTCCCGCTGCCTCCCCATCGCCCGGCACCAGGGAGTCGAGATCGAGCTCGAGGAAGGCGACGATCCGCAAGGCTGCATGGTCCGGGCGGACGCCCTGCAGATCGGACAGACGCTGCAGAACCTGCTGGAGAACGGGATCAAGTTCAACCGGCCCGGCGGCCGGGTCCGGATCAGGATCATCCCGCGGGAAGAAGACGTCGAGATCGCGATCTCCGATGACGGTCCCGGCATCGAGGCGGCGGATCTGCCGCACATCTTCGACCGCTTCTACACGGGCAGCAAGAGCCGGACCCGTCGTTCCCTGGAGGATTCCGGCTACCTGGCGGAGCCTGCCACCAGCAACGGCCTGGGCCTGGCCATCGCCCAGAAGATCGTATCGGGCCACGGCGGCCGGCTGGAGGTCGCCAGTTCGCCTGGCGAGGGTACGGAATTCCGCTTCGCCCTGGGTCGCTCCACGGAGCAGCCGGGAATCGCCGAGGCGGGCGGCTGATCGTCCGCCCGCAGCCTCCGCTCAATCCCGCCGCAGTTCCCGGGCCACGACCACGGCCGCAATCCCCGCGATGGCGAGCAGCAGGACCGCCGAGCCGAGGTCCCCGAGGATCCACTTCCCCAGCCCGAACAGGACGCCGAACACCCCGACGACCCCCGCGGCCCAGACGCCCATGACCCGACGGGTCAGACCGTCGCAACGCACTTCCGGACAGGCGGCGGCGATCGGTCCCCACCTTCCGCCGGGTCGGACCCGGCGGAAGAAGGCTTCCAGGTGCACCTGGGGAACCGGCGAGGTGGCGAACGTGACCGCGACCCAGACCAGGATGGTCGCCGGCACCAGGATCATCGCCTTGTGGTGGGTCTCCAGCGCCATCCCCCCCAAGGTGACGGGGGTGGCGAAGAGGGCATACTGCCCGCCCGCCTGGATGGCGGCAGCCACCTCGAACCCCACGGCCATGACCACCGAGGCGGCGAGGGCCGAGATCTCGCTCCAGGCGTTGATGCGCCACCAGAACCAGCGCAGGATCAGGACGGGGCCGATGCCCGCCCCCATCGCCCAGACGAACAGCCAGGCCTTGCCGATGCTGGTCAGGAAGAAGGCCACCAGGACCGCGCAGACCATCATCACCAGCACGCAGAGCTTGGCCGCCAGGACGGTCTGCTTCTCGCCGGCCCCGGGCCGGAGGAAGCGCCGGTAGATGTCGTTCACGAGATAGCTCGCACCCCAGTTCAGGTGGGTGTCGATGGTGGACATGAAGGCGGCGAAGAAGCTGACGAGCAGCAACCCCAGCAGACCCGGTCCCAGGACGGAAAGCATCACCAGCGGGTAGGCGGCCTCCTCGCTCCGGCCTTCCGGCATCACCGGGAACAGGACCATCGAGGCCAGGGCGGTGGCGATCCAGGGCCAGTAGCGGACGGCGTTGTTGGCGACCACGAACCACAGGGTCGCCGCGCGGGCGTGCCGTTCGTTCCTGGCCGCGGCCATGCGCTGGATGAGATACCCTCCCCCGTCCGCGTTGTGGCTGGCCCACCACATGAGGCTGACGAACACCAGGAACTTGACGAAGTCCGAATCCCAGCCCCAGCCCCCGCCGGGAATGAAGGCCAGGGTGTTGTCCCGGAACAGGGGCGACTCCACGATCCTGGCCTGCAGTTCGGCCATGCCGCCGGCGTGACGGACGGCGCTGACGGCCAGGGTGATGGATCCGGCCATGGCCAGCAGGAACTGGATGACGTCGGTGACGACCACGCCCCAGAAACCCGCCAGCAGCGAATAGGCCAGGGCCACCGCCGCCCCGCCGATCACCGCGTACTCCGGCCGGATGCCCAGGACCGACTCCGCCACCGTCCCCATGCCCTTGAGGACCCAGCCCAGGACGATGAAGTTGTAGAGCAGGGCGAAGTAGCCCGCCTTGAAGCCGCGCAGGAAGGCGGCCGGTTTGCCGTGGTAGCGCAGTTCGATCAGCTCGTTGTCGGTCATCACCCCGGCGCGGCGCCAGAAGCGCGAAAACAGGAAGACCGCCAGCATCTGGCTGAAGACGTAGTGCCAGCCGAACCAGTTGTACCAGATCCCGTGATTGCGGATGAAACCCGTCACGGCCAGGGGAGTGTCGGCCGCGAAGGTGGTCGCCACCATGCTGGTGCCGAGCACCCACCAGGGCAGCGACCGTCCCGAAAGGAAGTACTCCTCGCTCGAGGAGGAGGCCCGGCGCAGGAAGAACAGCCCCAGCACCAGGGTCACCAGGACGTAGGCGGCGATGATGGCCCAGTCGAGTGCGTGCAGGTTGGCCATGGGATCCTTCCCGTCGGGGTCCGGAGGGGCGGCGAACCGGCATGATAACCGCAGGCCGCCCTCGGGTAAACCGCCGCCGCAGGAGCCTCCAACTTGGGGGGTTGTGCCGTCGAGATTGTGCCCGGCCCGGGAGTTGCCCCGGGCCGGACATGGACAGCTCCAATTCCAACCCCGAATCCTGGGCCCCTCCCTTCTGCCCTAACCCCAAGTGCCCACACCACAACCTCTTGGGCCTCCCCTTCCCCTACAAACGCATCGGATACTTCTGGAGACAC
>JBFXKG010000028.1:0-55402 GCA_050174015.1 Candidatus Krumholzibacteriia bacterium | reverse complement strand
CCGATGTGACGGTCCTGGGGATGCGGGAATTCTATTGGTCGGACACGGAGAACCCCAAGGGTTTTTGTTCAATTGACGGGTATAGTGCGACCATAAAGAACCTGAATATCGAAAACATCGAGCATGGGATCTATTGGCAGAAAGGACGACTTGATTTAGAAAACTGTATCCTAAGGGGGGAACATCATTCGTTCCGTGGCATTTGGGCCTTTGTTGATGGCGGTAGCATTCGTGGTTGTAGGTTTGAAATGGGAGATGGAGGTGCGGGCCTTTCTTGTGCTTATATGGACTCCCTTGAAGTTATAAACTGTGTTTTTTCGGGATTCGGGTACGGATTTGGTACTACAACGGGTTCTGGGAGAGTTGACATTGCCGATTGTGTTTTTGAAGGAAACATCAATGCGGTAACATATGCTTTTGGTGCGAATGGATACTTGCGTAATGTCACCATCACAAATACAATTTCCCATGCCATTACAATTCTCTATAATGAATTTCCTGTGAGCCTTGAAGGAGTGCTGATCAACGGAGCTGTCTTCGGACTTGTTGTGGACGGTACAATGGGCGGTCAGGTGACAGGCACAAATGTCGTCATCGAGAATACCACCACAGAAGCAATCGAATTGTCCGCAGATGCTCCGGTGTCTATCACCAACTCCCACATCTTGCCTGCCAGCGGCTTGGGAGTTCGGTGTGAGGGGTTTTGGGGGGATTTTCAGACTCTTGATTTTACCGGAAATTACTGGGGGACGACGGATCCGGATTCCATCGCCGCCATGATCAACGACCAAAACGATGACCCCGCTTTGCAGTGCATTGTCCAGTTCGAGCCATTTGCCGATGGGCCCGTTCCGGCCGAGAAGAAGTCCATGGGATCGTTCAAGTCCATGTTTCGCTGAGAGGCCATGACGGGGAACGCCCCCGGCCCGCCGGACCGGACCACCGGGGCCCTACGCCCGCGCCACCAGCACCCCGCCCAGCACGATCAGCAACGCCCCCGAAAGCAAACGCACCACCGCGACGTCCCGCGCCTCGGCGAACAGCACCAGGGCGAGGATGCTCACGATCAGGGTGTTCATGTTGTACAGCGGGGCCAGCTTGGAAAGCGGCGTGGCGTAGCGCACGATGCCTACCATGACCAGGGCCATGCCCAGGCTCCACGAGGCGCCGATGGCCATGGCCAGCAGGCCGCCCCGCAGGTTCATGCTGCGGTCCTGGCCGAAGGCGGTCAGCAGGGCGCCGCAAGCCAGCACGCCCAGCCCGACGAAGGTCAGGTACGGGCCCTGGCCGCCCTGGCTGCGGCCGTAGAACTTCTGCAGGATGCCGGCGAGGCCGAACAGCACGGCGGGCGCGATCCCCCCGACGAGCATTCCCTTCAGATGCGCGGGCATGGTGCTTCCTCTATTCGGCGATCGCCGGCGCGGCGGCGGGTTCGTGGTCCTCGGCCTCGCGCACGCGCTTCGCGCTGGTGAACTTCGCCAGGTAGGAGTAGACCACCGGCACCAGCAGCAAAGTCAGGAACGTCGAGAACAGCACTCCGCCCACGACCACGATGCCCAGCGGGCGCCGCGATTCCGCCCCGGCGCCCATGCCGATGGCGATGGGCAGGATGCCGAACACGGTCGAGAACGAGGTCATCAGGATGGGTCGCAGGCGGATGCCCGCGGCCTGGACCACGGCCTCGGTGATCTCCAGCCCGCGGGTCCTCAGCTGGTTGGCGAACTCCACGATCAGGATGGCGTTCTTGGTCACCAGGCCGATGAGCATGATCAGGCCGATGCGCGAGAAGATGTTCAGGGTCTGGTCGAAGATCCACAGCGAGGCCAGGGCCCCGAACACGGCCAGGGGAACCGACAGCAGGATGGTCAAGGGGTCGATGAAGCTCTCGAACTGCGCCGCCAGGACCAGGAAGATGAACAGGATGGCCAGCACGAACATGAAGTACAGGGTGCCCTTGGAGTCCCGGAACTCCCGGGACTGCCCCGCCAGGTCGTGCTTGATGGTGGGGGGCAGTTTGGCCTCCCGGATGGCGTCGAGGTCGTCCAGGGCCTGCCCCAGTCCGACTCCCGGGGCCAGGTTCGCCGAGATGGTGGCCGAGCGCACCCGGTTGAAGTGGTTCAGCTCCTTGGGAGCGACCGCCTCGACGACGTCCACCACGTTGGCCAGCTGGATCAGGCCTCCGCTGCCGCGCAGGTAGACCTGCTCGATGATGTCGGGGGTGGCGCGTCCGGCGGGCCGCATCTGGACGATCACGTCGTACTGCTTGGCCCCCCGCTTGAAGTCGCCGACCACGCGGCCGCCCAGGAAGGTCTCCAGGGTCGTGCCGATGTCGGTCACCGAAACCCCCAGGCCCGAGGCCCGCTCCCGGTCGATCCGGATCTGCAGCTCGGGCTTGTTCAGGCGCAGGTCGGTGTCCAGGTTCAGCAGGTAACCCAGCCGGCCGGCCTCGGCCATCATGATCCCCACCGCCTCGCCCAACTCCTCGTAGGAATCGGCCTCCAGCACGTACTGCACGTCGGCCGTCGAGAACCTGGAGCCCAGGCTGGGGGGATTGATCAGGAAGGCCAGCACGCCGGGCACGCCCAGCAGCCGGGGGAACATCTGGCTGACGATCTCCTGCTGGCTGCGCTCCCGTTCGGCCTTGGGTTTGAGGTTCAGGAACACGAACCCGTTGGTGACGCGGCCCGGCCCGCCGAAGCCCAGGCCCGTGGCCGAGAACAGGCCCCGGCGCTCGGGCAGGGCCAGCAGCTGCTCCTCGATCATCTGCATGTACTTGTCCGTGTACTCGAGGGTGGCCCCCTCCGGGGCGATGACGATTCCGAATGCCGTGCCCCGGTCCTCGGTGGGCACGAGTTCTTCGGGCAGCTGCACGAAGAAGAAGGCGCTGATCGCGACCAGGGCGGCGCCGCCCAGAAGGACCAGCGGCCGCATCCTCAGGCTGAACCGCAGGCTGGCCTCGTAGGTGTTTCCCAGCCAGCGGAAGAAGGCGTCGAAGGAGCGCTCGGTCCAGCGCTGTGGGCGGTCGGTCCTGTGGCTGCGCAGGATGAGTGAGCAGAGGACCGGGGTGAGGGTCAGCGCCACGAAGGAGCTGATGGCCACCGCCACGGCCAGGGTGATGCCGAACTCCCGGAAGAGTTGCCCGACGCTGCCGGTCAGGAAGGCCACGGGGATGAACACGGCCACCAGCGACACCGTGGTGGCGATGACGGCGAAGCCGATCTCCTCGGTGCCGTCGAAGGCCGCCCGCCGCCGGGACTTGCCCATCTCCAGATGCCGGAAGATGTTCTCCAGGACCACGATGGCGTCATCGACCACCAGGCCGATGGCCAGCACCATCGCCAGCAGGGTCAGGATGTTGATGGTGAAGCCCAGCAGGAACGCGGCGGTGAAGGCGCCCACGATGGAGATGGGGATGGCCACCACCGGGATGACCGTGGCCCGCAGGCTCTTGAGGAACACGAAGACCACCAGCACCACCAGGCACAGGGCGATCAGGATGGTCTTGCCCACCTCGTCGACCGAGTCCTGGATGAAGGCCGAGGAGTCGTAGGCCAGGTTGATCTGCATCCCGGCCGGCAGCAGAATCTGCAGTTCGGGCAGGGCGGCACGCACGGCGGCGGCCACGTCCAGGGTGCTCGCCTGCTTCTGCTTGACGACGCCCATGCCGACGGTGGGATTGCCGTTGAACCGGGCCTTGGTGCGCTCGTCCTCGGGACCGACCTCGACGTCGGCGATCTCGTCCAGGCGCACGATGTCGTCGCCGCGGTGGGCCACGATGATGGCGCCGAAGCCCTCGGGGGTGTCCAGCTCGCCGCGCGTGCGCACGGCGAACTCCCGCTGGGATCCTTCCACGCGGCCGCCGGGAATCTCGGCGTTCTCGGTGCGGATGGCGCTCTCGACGTCCTGCACGGTCAGGCCGTACGAGGCCATGCGCAGCGGATCCAGCCACACGCGCATGGCGTAGCGGCGCTCGCCGCCGATGAAGATCGAGCCCACGCCGGGCAGGCGCTGCAGGCGCTCCTTCAGGATGCGGTCGGCGTAATCGGAGAGCTCGAGGCCCGAATGGGTCTCGCTGGACAGCGAGAGCCACATGATGGGCTGGGCGTTGACGTCCACCTTGGCGACGATGGGGTCCTCGGCCTCGCGGGGCAGCTGGCCCC
This sequence comes from Candidatus Krumholzibacteriia bacterium, assembly GCA_050174015.1. Taxonomy (GTDB): domain Bacteria; phylum Krumholzibacteriota; class Krumholzibacteriia; order LZORAL124-64-63; family LZORAL124-64-63; genus JAHJTW01. The sequence goes on along the minus strand of JBFXKG010000028.1, from coordinate 51,242 downwards.
GGATGCGCGAGACCCGGTCGCGCACGTCGTTGGCGGCCTCGTCCACGTCGCGGCTGAGCTCGAACTCGATGGTGATCACCGAGCCCTGCTCGCGGCTGCTGCTGCTGAGGGTCTTGACCGACTCGATGGTGGAGAACTGCTCCTCGAGCACGTCGGTGATCTCGGTCTCGACCACGTTGGGGCTGGCCCCGCGGTAGAAGGTGGTCACCGAGACGATGGGGGGATCGGTCTCGGGATACTCGCGCACCGGCAGCCGGGTGAACGAGATGTAGCCCAGCAGCAGGATCGCCAGGCTCATCACCGTGGCGAACACCGGGCGCTTGATGGCGATCTCGCTCAGTTTCATCGTTCGGCTCCGTCTTCCGCGCCGGGCTTCCCGCCCGGTCCGCCCTGTCCGCCGCCCACGGGCATGACCTTGGCCCCGTCGTAGAGCTTCTGGTGGCCGGCCTTGACCACGCCCTGGCCGCCGACCAGTCCGCCGGTGACCTCGACCACCCCGGGCAGCCGCGATCCCAGCTGGACCGCCGAGCGGGTCACCACGCTGTCGGGCTTGACCAGGTAGACGAAGGCCTGGCCGCCCTCGACGAAGACCGCTTCGCTGGGGACGGTGACGGCGCCCTGCCGTTCGGCCAGGATCACCGAGACGGTGGCGGACATGCCGGGTCGCAGCAGGCCGTCGGGGTTGGGCACCAGGGCCACGATGCCGGCGGCGCGGGTCATCTCGTCCAGCTGGGGTTCGATGACGTCCACGGTCCCCCTGAGTTCGACGTCGGGGTAGGCGGTGGTGCCGACGGTCACCGGGGCGCCCGCGGTCATGGCGGCGAGCAGCCGCTCGGGGACGGCGAAGGTCGCGCGCAGCACGTCCACCTGGGCCAGGTCGGTGATGGCCTGGCCGGCCCGCAGGAAGGCTCCGGGGCTGACGTGCCTGGCGCCGACCATGCCGGAGAACGGTGCGGTCACGCGGGTCTTGGCCAGGCGGGTCTCGGCCAGGGCCAGTTCCGCCTCGGCGACCTTCAGGGCCGCGGTGGCGTCGTCCAGGTCCTGGGGCGCTCCGGCGCCCTGGTCGACGACGGTCTTGACCCGCTGCCACGTGGCCTGGCGCTGGTCGCGCACGGCCTGGGCCCGGGCCGCCTCGGCCCGCAGCTGGCGGTCGTCCAGGCGCAGGATCAGGTCGCCCCGCTCCAGCCTGGTGCCTTCCTTGAACGGCACCTCGATCACCACGCCGTCGATCTCCGAGGCCACGGTGATGGCCTCGCCGGCCTCGAGGGTGCCGACGGTCTCGAACCGGTCGATCATGGGGCCAATCTGGGCGACGGCGGTCTCCACCGGAGTGGGAGGGCGCTGGAAACCCCCGGCGGCGGGGCCCTGCTTGCCGCAGGACGCCAGGGCCAGGAGCGCGCCCAGGGCCAGGATCGTCGAACCGGAATTGCGCTGGGGGGTCATCACGATCAGTTCTCCTGTTCCATGGTCGTGGGGTAGCGCCCGCCCGTGAGCTGGCGCAGGATGGCTGCGGCGCGGGCCGTCCGCACCAGGGCGGCGGAATAGCGTTGCTGGGCGGTGGCCAGGTCGGCGGCCAGACGCACGACCTCGAAGGCGGTGCTCCGGCCGTTGCGGAACTCGATCATGCCGATCTCCACCTGCTTGTAGGACGCCTCCACCCCGGCGGTGGCCAGCTCGAGGCGCTCGTTGCCGCGGGCCAGCTCACGTTGCTGGGCGCGCACCTGCTCTTCGAGCAGACGCCTGGCGGAGACCACCATCTCCTGCATGCGGACCACCTCGGCCTGCAGGCGATCGTGCTCGCCGCCGCCTTCGCGGCCGCCGAGGGGCAGGCTGAAGACCATCCCGACGTTCCAGGTGGGGAAGTCCCGGCGGAAGACCTGCTTGAGGCTCTCGCTGCGGGGCCCGCCCCATTGCGTCTGCACCGGGTCCTCCGAACCGAAGAAATAGATGTCCTGGGCGGTTCCGGCCAGGCCGCCGCCGCCCAGGCCCCCCACCAGGTCCAGGGTGGGCCGGGCATCCCAGCGCGCCGCCGCCTCGCGGGCGTTCATGGCCTTCAGGTCGCTTTCCAGCGCGAGAAGATCCGGATTGTGGGCGAAGGCCGCGGCCAGGAGCGTCTCCTGGGGGAGGACCGGAAAGTCCCGGGGAGGATCGTCGTGGGGGCGGAACCGGGAGCGATCACCCGAGGGCCGGCGGCCGATCAGGCTCGCCAGGCGGTCCGAGGCGGCGTCGAGGAGTTCGGAGGTGTCGAGCGCGGCCTGCTCGGCCTCGGCCAGGAAGTACTCGGCGTTGGCGACCTGGCTGGGACCGACCAGACCGGCCTCGGCCCGCAGGCGGGTGTCGGCCAGGAAGGCGGCGGCCCGGTCGCGCACGAGGACGCTCACCGCATGGTTCCGTTCGGCGGCGTAGAGCTGCCAGTAGGCGGCCTCGGCCTCGGCCTGGACTGCCAGGCGGGCTCCGACCAGCCGGTTGGCCGCGCCCTCGAGGCCGCGGTCGGCGGCCAGCAGGTCGGCCCTGGCGGCGGGCCCGAATCCCTTGAGCAGCGGCTGGCGCAGGGTGAGCGCGCCGGTGGCCCGGTACTCGGGGGCCAGGGCGGTGTAGGCCGAGTTGGAGGTGAAGCGCTGGGACTGCAGGGACGCGCTGATCTCCGTTCCCAGGTTCAACCGCATCCGGGCTCCGGCCTCGAGCACCGAGGTCTCGGTCTGCAGGATGTCGGTCCCGGCGAACGGGGAGGTCTGGGGCGTGTCGGCCCCGCTCCATTCGGCCCGGCCGAACAGCTCGGGGTCGAAGGCGCCGCGCTCACGGCGCGCCAGGCCGGCGGCGGCGTCCATCTGGGCCGCCGCGATGCGGGCGACCGAGGCCTCGCCGAGGGCGGCCTCCAGGACCTCGGCGAGGACCAGGGGTTCGCCGGGGAGGGTTTCCAGGGCGACCGCCAGCGCGCTGTCGGGACTGGCGGTCAGGATCTCGCCCCCGGACGGCTGCGCCCCGGCGGGCGCACCGGCGATGGCGGCGCCCAGGAGCGCGAGGGCGAGACCGGCGCGCAGCCGGCGGGACCGGACCGATCGGATCATGACCGGGTTGCCTTTCGGTGGAATGAATACCGCCTCCGGTCGGCGGAGGCGGAACCCGCCCATGATAATCGAGCGCGCCGCGGTCGGCAGCAGGATTTTCGGGACGGGGATGAAACTCCGTTCTCCTGGACATCGCCGGGGATCCCGGGCAATATGGGTCCAGGATGGGGCGGCACCCCGCCATGGCGGGGCCGGGGAACTTGTTTATCCTTAATGACCGTCCGGTTCACTGCGGCCTGCAAGGCAATCCACCAGGAGTTGACGATGATCATTGGCGTGACCAGGGAGACAGCCGCCCAGGAAAGGCGGGTCGCCCTCAACCCGGCCTCGGCGGCCGCGTTGATCAAGGCGGGATTCTCCGTCCTGCTGGAGGAGGGCGCCGGCGTCGCCGCCGGCTTCCCGGACGAGGAGTACCGGGCCAAGGACGTCGGCATCGTCGATCGCAGCGGGATCTTCGCCAAGGCCGACATCGTCGTCCAGGTCCAGGGACCCGGATCCCATGCCGGCGGCCTCGAGGCCGATCTTCCCCTCTGTCGCAAGGGCCAGATCCTCGTGGGGATGCAGGATCCCCTGGGCAACCCCCAGGCGGTGGCGACCATGGCGGAGAAGGGCGTGACGGCCGTCTCCCTCGAGCTGGTTCCCCGCATCACCCGCGCCCAGAGCATGGACGTGCTGTCCTCCATGGCGACGGTCGCCGGTTACCAGGCCGTGCTCGAGGCGGCGGCCCACCTGCCGCGGCTGTTCCCCATGCTCATGACCGCAGCCGGCACCCTGGCGCCCGCCAAGGTCTTCGTGGTGGGCGTGGGCGTGGCGGGCCTGCAGGCCATCGCGACCGCCAAGCGTCTTGGCGCGGTGGTGGAAGCCTACGACGTGCGTCCTGCGGTCAAGGACCAGGTGATCTCCGTCGGCGCCAAGTTCGTCGAGTTCGACCTGGACACGGCCGGGGCCGAGGACAAGGGCGGCTACGCGAAGGAGCAGAGCGCCGAGTTCATCCTCCGGCAGCAGGAGCAGATGCAGGCGGTGGTCGCCCGCAACGACGTGGTGATCACCACGGCCGCCATCCCCGGCAGGAAGTCGCCGGTCCTGGTGACCGCGCCCATGGTCCAGGCCATGGCCCCCGGCTCGGTGATCATGGACCTGGCCGCCGAACGGGGCGGCAACTGCGAACTGACCCGGGCCGACGAGGTCGTCGTCGTTCACGGGGTGACGATCCTGGGGCCCACCGACCTGGTGTCGCGCAAGCCCTATCACGCGAGCCAGATGTTCGCCAAGAACATCGAGACCCTGCTGCGCAGCCTTTCCAAGGAGGGGGTCCTGGCCCTCGACCCCGCCGACGAGGTCGTGGCGGGGACCCTGCTGTGCCGCGACGGCGAGGTCGTCCATCCCCGCATCCGTGAACTGCTCGGCCTGCCGGCCGCCGGCCGGGAACAAGGAGACTAGGCCCATGGAAATGCTGGTTGCAGCCATCACCGTGTTCGTGCTGGCGGTCTTCGTCGGCTTCGAGATCATCACCAAGGTGCCTCCGACCCTGCACACGCCCCTGATGTCGGGCTCCAACGCCATCTCGGGCATCACCCTGATCGGGGCGGTCATCTCGACGCGCAGCGACAATCCGAAGCTGGCCACCATCCTGGGCGTCTGCGCGGTGGCCTTCGCCATGATCAACGTCGTCGGCGGGTACATGGTCACCCACCGTATGCTGGACATGTTCAAGGGGAAGAGGTAGCGGCATGGGCGGATTCAAGATCGACATCGGCTGGGTGAATCTCGCGTACGTCGTGGCCTCGGTCCTGTTCATCAACGGGCTCAAGGGGCTGACCCACCCGCGGACCGCGGTGCGCGGCAACCTGACCAGCGCCGTCGGCATGCTCCTGGCGGTGGTCGTGACCCTTCTGGCCAACGGGCTGGACTACACCTGGATCCTGGTCGGGGCCGTGATCGGCGGCCTGGTGGGCGCCGTCGCGGCCACCCGCGTGCAGATGACCCAGATGCCCGAGATGGTGGCCCTGTTCAACGGATTCGGCGGCGGCGCCAGCGTGCTGGTGGCCGGCGCGGCCTTCCTCATCACCTCGGAACCCGACGTCCAGATGACCGTCTCGACCGGCCTGTCGGGCCTGATCGGCTCGGTGACCTTCACCGGCTCCATGATCGCCTTCCTGAAGCTGGCCGAGATCATGCCGGGCCGGCAGCTCGGCTTTCCGGGGATCAAGGCCTTCAACGCCCTGATGGGGCTGGGCGCCCTGGGCTGCGTGGCCTGGCTGACGGTCGATCCCACCGCGGTCCTCGCCTACTGGCTGGTCGTGGCCATCGCGGCGGTGCTGGGCGTCACCCTGACCATTCCCATCGGCGGCGCGGACATGCCCGTGGTGATCTCGCTGCTGAACTCCTACTCCGGCCTGGCGGCCGCCGCCACCGGCTTCGTGCTCATGAACAACGTCCTGATCATCGCCGGTTCCCTGGTGGGGGCCTCGGGCATCATCCTGACCCGCATCATGTGCAAGGCCATGAACCGGTCCCTGACCAACGTGCTCTTCGGCACGATGGGCCCCAGCGCCGAGGGTCCCAGCGCGGACGACGTCTACGGCGGCAAGGTCAAGGCCACCTCGCCCGACGAGGTGGCCATGATGCTGGAAACCGCCCAGCGGGTGCTGGTGGTGCCGGGCTACGGCCTGGCCGTCGCCCAGGCCCAGCACATCGTGCGGGACATGGCGAACATCCTCGAGTCCCGGGGAATCACCGTCGAGTACGGCATCCACCCCGTGGCCGGCCGGATGCCCGGCCACATGAACGTGCTGCTGGCCGAGGCCGACGTGCCCTACGACAAGCTGCGGGAGATGGACGACATCAACAACGAGATCTCCCAGATCGACGTCTGCATGGTCGTCGGCGCCAACGACGTGGTCAATCCGGCGGCGCGCACCGACCCCAGGAGCCCCATCGCGGGCATGCCCATCATCGACGTGGACAAGGCGCGCACCGTGGTGGTGGTCAAGCGGAGCCTGAGCCCCGGCTTCGCGGGCATCCCCAACCCCCTGTTCGCCCTGGACAACGCGCTGATGATGTTCGGCGACGGCAAGAAGGCCCTGACCGAGCTGGTCCACGCGCTGAAGGAAGGCTGATCGCCGACCGGCGGCCGGGGCCGATCGTCCCCGGCCGCACCACGAATCGGAGCACCCATGTTGACCGGTGATGCCCTGCTCTCCATCCACCAGCGCGCGCACCGGAATCTCCAGGATCTCCTGGTCCACTGCGCAAGTCTGGATTCCGGGGATCTCCGCCGGCGCCTGGAGGGGTTCGGCTACCCCTCGATCCGGCTCCAGCTCCACCACGCCATCGGTGCGGAGGAGTACTGGGTCGGCGTCCTGAACCGTGTGATCCAGGTGGATGAGGACGACGCGGCCTACCCGACCGTGCGGGATCTCCAGGCGTACCGCGAGCGGGTGCACGACGCCACGCGCGCCTACCTCGCCGGCGCCGGTGCGGACGACCTCAACACGGCCCGGCCCTTGACCACCTGGGGCGGGCGCGAGCGGCTCCTGACGCCGGCGTTCGTCATCCTGAGGACGGTGACGCACCTCTACCACCACCAGGGCCAGGTGACGGCGATGTGCCGGCTCCTGGGCAAGCCGGTTTCCGGCCTGGATTTCCCCCTGACCTGAACCTGGCGACGCTTGGCCATCGAGGTCCGAAACCGTCCGCCGTCCGGAGGGTCCGGGGTGTATATTGACCCGATGGAACTCGACCGGGCAGCCTGCTACCGCGCGGTGTGCAGCCGCGATCCCCGCTTCGACGGGATGTTCTTCACCGGGGTGACGACCACCGGCATCTACTGCCGCCCCGTCTGTCCCGCCCGCACCCCCCACGCGCGGAATTGCATCTTCTTCCCCAGCGCCGCCGCGGCCGCGGCCGCCGGCCTGCGCCCCTGCCTGCGCTGCCGCCCCGAGACCAGTCCCGGATCGCCGGCCTGGCAGGGGACGGGCGCCGTGGTGGGGCGGGCCCTCCGCCTGATCGACGAGGGCGCCCTGGACGGGGGCGGTGTGGAGGACCTGGCCCATCGGCTGGGGGTGGGGGGACGGCAACTGCGCCGGCTGTTCACCGCGCACCTCGGCGCCTCGCCCCGCGAGGTGGGGATGGCCCGCAGGCTGGACCTGGCCCGCCGCCTCCTGGTCGAGACGGACCTGGAGATCGGCAGGATCGCCGCGACCGCCGGATTCGGATCGTCCCGCCGGTTCCACGAGGCGGCCACCCGGGCGTGGGGATGCCCGCCGTCGACCATCAGGGGGGGCCGCCGCGGACGCGTCGCCCCTCCCGCGAACGGAGATCTGGAACTCAGGCTGGCCTACCGGCCGCCGTACTCCTGGGAGGACCAGCTCCGGTGGCTGAAGCCGCGGGCGATTCCAGGAGTCGAAAGCGTGATCGACCGGACCTACCGGCGCACCATCGCCGCGGGGGGGACGGCCGGTCATCTGGCGGTGACGGCCGACCCCGGAGGCGACGCCCTGAGGTTGCGGGTCTCGCCGGGCCTGATCCCCGAGCTGCGCCGGATCGTGGCCCGCGTCCGCGCCATGTTCGACCTGGACGCCGACCCGGCCGCCATCGGGCGCGCCCTGGGGGGCGATCCCTTCCTGGGACCCCTGCTGGAGCGCCGGCCCGGCCTGCGCCTGCCGGGTTCCTGGGATCCCTTCGAAGCGGCGGTCCGGGCCGTGCTGGGCCAGCAGATCTCCGTGGTCGCCGCGACGACCCTGGCAGGGCGCGTCGCCGCCGCGTGGGGCGGATCGGCCTCCGGAAGCGATGGGGCCGTCCTGTTTCCGGAGCCGGCGGCCCTGGCGGACGCCCCGCTCGAACGCTGCGGGGTGATCCGGTCCCGCGCCGAGGTCATCCGGACCCTGGCCCGGTCCGTGCTCGCGGGCGCACTGGACCTCGGTCCGGCCGCGAATCCCGCAGGGATCCCTGCGCGATTGCGGGCCCTCAGGGGGATCGGCCCCTGGACGGCCGAGTACGTCGCCCTGCGGGGGTGGAGCGTGCCGGACGTCTTCCCCGCCGGTGACCTGGGCCTGCGGAAGGCGTGTTCAGCCGGTGGGTCGTTGCTGTCCGAATCCGCGGTCCGCGACCTGGCGGCCCGCTGGAGTCCCTGGCGGTCCTATGCCGCCGTCCACCTCTGGGCGTCGCTGGGCGACGCCGAACCCGGAGCCTGACCATGACCCATTGCCATGCGACCACCATGTCCAGCCCCGTCGGACTGCTCTACCTGGGCGCCCTGGAGGGACGCCTGACCCACGTCCTTTACGAGAGCAACGGCGGGCCGGCGCTCCTGGAAGCGGCTCTCCCCGGGCCGCCCGACCCGGTGCTGGTCACCGCCGAAAGGCAGCTCACCGAGTACTTCGCGCACCTGAGGCGGACCTTCGATCTGCCTCTGGCCTCAGCGGGGACGCCGTTCCAGAAGGAGGTCCGCCGGGAACTCCTGCGCATCCCCTATGGCAGCGCCATCACCTACGGGGACCTGGCGGGTCGGATAGGGAAACCGTCCGCCGTCCGGGCCGTGGGGGCGGCGAACGGCAGGAATCCCCTGTCCATCGTCGTACCCTGCCACCGGGTCATCGGCGCCGGGGGAGACCTGACGGGATACGGGGGCGGACTGGAGGCGAAGGCGCGGTTGCTGGCGCTGGAGGGAGTCCAGGGCGACCGCGTGGGATGACCCGGATCAGGGGGATGGCATGAGGGCCTCGATGGCCGCGGCGGTCTCGTCGTTCAGCGGGGTCCAGACGCCGGGCCTGTCCGCGTACCAGGGCACCGCCGAATATTGGAAGAACAGGACGCCCTCCCGGGGCGCCCGCGCCGCCTCGACGGCCGCGGCGACCAGGGGCTGCCGGCGGGCCGCGTCGGCGGCCGCGGACTCCCAGCCCGGCAGGGGGCAGGGCAGCAGGAAGGCCAGGATCAGGCCGCATGCGCCGAGAACCGGCCCGCGCAGCCAGGCCCGGCGGGGATGGCCGGGCCAGCGCACGCCGGCCAGGGTGCGGCTCAGTTCCCAGAACAGGACGGGCAGCAGGGGGATCAGGTGCCGCAGGTCGTGATCGAAGGGGGCGTAGAGCACCATCATCAGGATCAGGGTAAGGACCGCCGGCCCCAGGGGCGGAACCCGGACCCGCCGGGGGGGAGCGGCCCGACCTGACGGCCGCAGCAGCCCGGCCAGGGGAACGGCGGCCAGGACCGCCAGCCAGGGCCAGGGCATGAGCCGGGTCAGATCGTCGCGGAAGAACCTCAGGCCGCGGGCGGTCTTGCGGGCCAGGGCCTCGGGATTCCGGCGCAGGGATTCGAGCAGGGGCTGGGGCTCCAGGCCCCGGTAGACGGTGTACCCCGGGAAGGTCCGGGTGTCCTTGGCGTGTTCCGCCACGCCCTGCAGGGTGAAGAAGGGCTGCCCCGCGACCCTGAGATTCCGGAGGGACCAGGGCGCCATCACCGCGAAGAGGACCGCCAGCATCAGCCAGAAGCGGCGGTCCCTGCCCCAGCGCCCCACCCACCAGAGCACCGGGATCCAGATCAGCTCCAGGCGGATCAGCGCCAGCAGGCCGGCCAGCAGGCCCACCCGCCGGGGGCCCGGGTTGCCGCCGGGGGCCAGGGCCAGCCGGATCCCCAGCAGCAGGGCGCCGGCCGCCAGCTCGTCGTGGCCCCATTCGACGGCGAACGCGAACAGGGGACTGGCGCCCAGCAGGACCAGCCACAATCCCGTCCCGCGCCCCCGTCCCCGCCGCACCAGACCCCAGACCCCCAGGCCGGCGATCCCCGCCAGGATCAGGGCCATGAACACCTGGGTGAAGACCACGGCCCGGGCCGGATCCCCGCCGGCCGCGGCCACGGGCAAGGTCAGCAGCGCCGCGAACCCGGGCATGCGGTGGATCAACGGCTGGGGCAGCGTCCGGGCGAAAGGGAAGGCGAAGGAGAGGGGATAGGTCACGTCGGTGAGGAACCCGTCCCCCCGCAGCAGGTGCCGGGCGACCGAGAGGTGGGTGTAGAGGTCGCTCGTCGGCGGGACGGCGCGTTCGGTCTGCAGCGGGGTCCAGAGGGCCAGGAACAGCAGGGCGGCCAGGATGCCCGCGACCGCCGGTCCGCGGCCCGCCAGGGGGTTCGGGGGGCCGGCGGCCATGGGTCTCAGTTCCCCCGGCTGCCGGGCTTGACCAGGTCCTTGCCCTCCCGGCACAGGGGGCACGCCTCGGGGTCCCAGGTCCGGACCGACACCCGGGCCAGCGACTGCAGGGGCAGGGGCAGTTCGACCTCGCCGCTCGTGCGGTCGATGATGCTGGTCAGGCCGACCACCTTGCCGCCTGCGGCCTCGACCACCGCGGCCACCTCCAGCAGGCTGGTGCCCCGGGTGACGACGTCCTCGGCGATGACCACCTTCTCGCCCTCGGCGATCTCGAAGCCGCGCCGGATCATCATCCGGCCGTCCTTGCGCTCGGTGAAGACGAAGCGGCGCCCCAGGGCGCGGGCCACCTCGTGGCCGATCAGGATGCCGCCGAGGGCGGGGCTCACCACCAGGTCGTAGCCGGCGCCGGGGAAGAAGCCGGCCATCGCGGCGCCCAGCTCGCGGGCGAGCTCGGGGAACTGGAGGATGCGGGCGCACTGGAAGTACTTGTCGCTGTGCAGTCCGCTGCTCAGCAGGAAGTGGCCCTCGTGCAGGGCGCCGAGCTCGGACATCAGGTTGAGGACCTTGTCCTGCATCATCTCTTGGGTCATCGGGGATCCCCTCCTGCGGGAATCGGGGTCAAGGGTCAGGCCGCGGCGATCTCCGCGGCGATGGCGGCGATGGCGGCGGCCGGATCGGGGGCCCGGGTGACGGGGCGGCCGATCACCAGGAAGTCCGCCCCGTCCCGCACGGCCTGGGCGGGGGTGGCGATGCGGTGCTGGTCGTCCTTCCCGGCTCCGGTGGGCCGGATGCCGGGGGTCACCACCAGGGGCGCGGGGCCCACGGCCGATCTCACCGCCGGCAGGTCCGCGGCGGAACAGATGAGGCCGTCGCACCCGCAGTCCCAGGCCAGGGCGGCCAGGCGCGCGATCCTTTCGGCCAGGGAGTCGGGGGAGGGCGCGGTCTCCTGCAGCTCGCCTGCGGACATGCTGGTCAGCACCGTGACCGCCATCAGGGCGGGACGGCGGCCGTCGGCGGCGGCGGGGGAGACCGGGACCCGGGCCAGGGCCTCGGCGGCGGCGGTCAGGGCGGCGCGGCCCGCGGCGGCATGGACGGTGCAGAGGGAGGCTCCGAGGGCCGCGGCCTGGACGGCGGCCTTGGCCACGGTGTTGGGGATGTCGTGGTACTTGAGGTCCAGGAAGACGTCCCGGCCGGCGCGTCGCAGATCCCTCACGACCGCGGGCCCGGCCGCGGAGAACAGTTCGAGCCCCACCTTGACGAAACCGCCGTCGGGGCCCAGGCGGGCCGCCAGATCCAGGGCCTCGGCGGCGCCGGGCACGTCCAGGGCGGTGATGATCTTCCGGGCGGCGGGCAGGGCGCGCAGCCGGCCGGCCAGGTCCTCGCGGGTCATGGGGCATCCTCTTTTCCGGGGCGGCGATTGTGCTTGCCGCGGGTCACGGTTTGTTACTACCCTTCTATCAGCCTGCAGTCGGGAATGCAATTCCATTTCCCCGGTCCCGCCCCCACGGCGGCCGGACGAGGGGATCCGTCCGCCCAAAGAAAGGGATGTCCCTTGCTGGATCGCAAATTCTTGAGGGAGAACCAGGACCTGGTGGTCCGTTCGGTCGCGCTGAAGAACGAGTCGGTGGACATCGCCGCCTATTACGCCATGGACGCCGAGCGCCGCGCCGCCCTCCAGGAGACCGAGACCCTGCAGGCCGAGGCCAACCGGGCCAACAAGGCCATCAGCGAGAAGAAGAAGGCCGGCGAGGACGCGACCGCGGACATCGCGGCCATGAAGGAAACCGCCGCCCGGATCAAGGAGCTGAAGGCGCGGGCCGACGAGCTCGAGCAGCAGGTCGAGCAGCTCTACATGCGCATCCCCAACGTCCCCCACGAGAGCGTGCCCCCCGGCGGCGAGGAGAACAACCAGGTGGTGCGCACCTGGGGCGAGCCGTCCGATCCCGGGTTCACGGTCATGCCCCACTGGGACATCGGCGCCGAGCTGGGCATCTTCCACCCCGAGCGCGCGGCCCGCATGAGCGGCAGCGGTTTCACCGTGCTGACGGGAGACGGCGCCCGTCTCGAGCGGGCCCTGATCAACTGGTTCCTCGACGTCCACCGGGAGCAGGGCTACGTCGAGGCCAACGTCCCCTACCTGGTGGGCCCCAAGGCGATGACCGGGACCGGGCAGCTGCCCAAGCTCGCCGAGGACATGTACCACTGCCCGGGCGACGACCTGTACCTGATCCCCACGGCCGAGGTCTCGGTGACCAACCTGCACATGGACGAGACCATCGCCGCGGACGACCTGCCCCTGAAGTACTGCGCCTTCTCGCCCTGCTTCCGGCGCGAGGCCGGCGCCGCGGGCAAGGACACGCGCGGGCTGCTGCGGGTCCACCAGTTCCACAAGGTGGAGATGGTGAAGTTCACCCGGCCGGAATCCTCCTGGGACGAGCTCGAGAGCCTCACCGCCGACGCCGAGGAACTGCTGCAGAAGCTGGAGCTCCCCTACCGGGTCCTGGCCCTGGCCACGGGCGACCTCAGCTTCGCCGCCTGCAAGTGCTACGACCTGGAGGTCTGGTCGGCGGGAGTCGGCAAGTGGCTCGAGGTCTCCTCCTGCAGCAACTTCACCGACTTCCAGGCCCGGCGGGCGGGCATCCGCTTCAAGGGCCCGGACGCCAAGGGCTTCGTCCACACCCTCAACGGATCGGGCCTCGCCCTGCCCCGCATCCTGGTCGCCGTCATGGAGAACTACCAGACCGCCGACGGGCGGATCCGCGTGCCCCCGGTCCTGGCGCCCTACCTGGGCGGGATGGAGTACATCGGCTAGATGGGCAAGGGTTTCGCCGCAACACTGGCCAAGGGACTGCGCAGGCAGTACCTGTTCAACACGTACCTTCTGCTGGGCAGCATCAGCATCGTGGTGGCCACCACCCTGTTCACCATCCAGGTGAGCAAGAGCGTGGAACGGCAGGCCTACCTGACCACCGAGCTGCTGTCGGCCCAGGCCAGCCGCCTGATCAAGGCCGAATCCCTCGAGGGCATCCAGCCCATCATCAACATCATCAACGAGAACGAGGTCCCCATCATCCTGACGGACAAGGGGGGGAGGCCGCTGCTCTGGAACGAGCCGGTGATCGGGATCCCGTTGCCCGACTATCAGATCCTCATGCGGGAGAACATGTCCAATCCCAGCAACCCGATCATCCAGGAGATCCTGACCCTGGCGGCGGGGTACGACCAGGAGCAGGACCCCTTCGCCATCTTCGACACCGACGGGCAGCGGGTGGGCACCCTGCACTACGGACGCAGCGCCCTGAGCCAGCGCCTGCGGGTCATGCCCTATCTCGAACTGATGGTGATGGCCCTGTTCTTCCTGGTCATCCTGTGGGCCATGCAGAGCAAGAAGGACGCGCAGCAGAAGGCCCTGTTCGCGGGCATGGCCAAGGAGACCGCCCACCAGCTCGGGACTCCGCTGACCTCCCTGATGGGGTGGGCCGCCCTCATGGAGGACAAGGTGGGAAAGAGCGACGACGTGATCGTCGAGATGAACCGCGACATCGACCGGCTCAGCATGGTGTCGGCCCGGTTCAGCCAGATCGGATCGCAGCCCAAGCTCGAGGACACCGACCTGCTGGGCGTCGTGGACGAGACGGTGAGCTACTTCCAGCGACGGCTGCCCCATCTCGGCGGCCGGGTCCAGCTGCGGCGCGAGGGAACCTTGACCCAGGACGTGCTGTTCAACCGGGATCTGCTGGGCTGGGTCCTGGAGAACCTGATCAAGAACGGCATCGACGCCCTGAGCGACGGCAAGGGCACCATCACGCTGCTCCTGGAGGACGATCCCGGCGGCGGCGCCCGCATCCTGGTCAGCGACACGGGGAAAGGCATCCCCTCCCGGGTGGGCAACAAGATCTTCGAGCCGGGCTTCACCACGAAGAAGCGCGGCTGGGGCATGGGCCTCGCCCTGGTCAAGCGGATCGTGACCCAGTACCATGGGGGCAGGATCCGGATCGAGAGCACCAGCCCGCACGGCACCACCTTCCTGGTGACCCTGCCGCCCGCCTCGGACCTGCCGCGCCCGGCCCAGGCCTTCGTGGCCGCCAAGGACTAACCAAAGGAGCCGACCGTGGCTTTTCGCATCATGTGGGTGGACGACAACATCGAGGATCTGCGGTCCCACCTGGTCTACCTGACCGAGAAGGGTTACGAGGTCGAGGGGGTGACCAACGGGCGGGACGCCCTGGCCCTGCTGGCCGCGCAGCCCTTCGACGCCATCCTCCTGGACGAGATGATGCCGGGCATGGGCGGTCTGGAGACCCTCGAGGAGATGCGGAAGATCAACGAGCACGTTCCGGTGATCATGATCACCAAGAGCGAGGCCGAGGACCTGATGAGCCGCGCCATCGGGAAGCGCATCAACGACTACCTGGTCAAGCCCGTGTCCCCGCTCCAGATCCTCAGCACCCTGAAGCGCCACCTCGAGGCCCGCAAGCTCACCAGCGAGGAGGTCACCCGGGACTACATGAGGAACTTCATGGCCCTGGGCGACCGCATCGGGACCGCCGCGGCGCCCGAGGACTGGGAGCGCATCTACACCGACCTGGTGACCTGGGGCCTGGATCTCTACAAGTACAGCGACCACGGGCTCCTGCAGACCCATGCCGAGCAGATGGCCGCCGCGAACCAGATCTTCGCCAAGTACGTCCGCGAACGCTACTGCACCTGGGTCAACTCCGACGGGGCCACCGGGGTGGGCGGCCCCAAGGGGGAGGGGGGCGACGTCCCCCTGCTGAGTCCGCGGGTCTTCGAGACCTGGATCGCGCCGGAGATCGAGCGGAACAGGCAGGTCTTCTGGATCGTGATCGACTGCATGCGCCTCGATCAGCTGCGCACGATCGAGCCCCTGCTCGAACCGTTCTACCACATCGACCGCCGCAACTACTGGTCCATCCTGCCGACGGCCACGCCCTACGCGCGGAACGCCCTGTTCGCCGGACTTTACCCGCTGGACATCGCCGAGGGCTATCCCAGCTGGTGGATCGGTGCGGCGGACCACGAGGGCAGCCGCAACGCCCACGAGGGCGAATTGCTGGACGAATTGCTCAGGCGCACAAAGAGCCCGGCCGCGGGCAGCTGCCGCTACTACAAGGTGTCCGACGCGCGCGACACCGACCAGCTGCATCGCAACCTGGGCTCCCTCGGGGACACCAGGCTTGTCGCGGGGGTCTACAACTTCCTGGACATCATGTCCCACGGCCGCAGCCAGAACCGCATCCTCAAGGAGCTGGCCCCCGACGAGGTCGCCTTCTGCACCCTGATGCGCTCCTGGTTCGAGCACAGCAACCTGTTCGACGTCATGAAGAACCTCAGCCGCCGGGACTGCACGGTCATCCTGACCACCGATCACGGATCGATGCTCTGCACCAAGGCGGTCAAGATCCGGGGCAACCGGGACACCAGCTCCAACGTCCGCTACAAGTTCGGGGACAACCTCGGCGTCGACGACGACAAGATCCTGTTCATCAAGGATCCGGAGAAGTGCCGGCTGCCGGCCCAGAGCCCCATCGAGAACTACGCGGTCACCACGGAGAACACCTACCTGGTGTACCCGACCAACTTCCACGAGTACGAGCGCCTCTACCGGGACAGCTTCCAGCACGGCGGCATCAGCCTGCAGGAGATGATCTGCCCGTTCGTGGTGCTGCGTCCGCGCTGAGGCGTCATGGATCCGACCGCGCACGCCCTTCCCGATCCCGACGGCTTCCCCTGGGCCGCGGCCACCGACGGGCCGGCCGCCACGGCCGCCCTGGGCGGGCGTCTGGCCCGCCTGCTCACCGGCGGGGAGATCATCCTGCTCCACGGGGACCTGGGCGCGGGCAAGACCTGCCTGACCCAGGGGCTCTGCAAGGGGCTGGGCGTCGAGGGCGAGGTCGTTTCCCCCACCTTCACCCTGGTCAACACCTACAGGGGCGACCTGGTGGTCCACCATCTTGACTTCTACCGGGTGGAGCCGGGCGCGGACCTGGGCGACATCGGCCTGCCCGACATCCTGGACGAGGTCGCGGGCGGCGGGGCCATCCTGGTGGCCGAATGGCCCGACCGGATCCTCGCCGAGCTGCGGGGATTCCCCCTGGTGGCCGAGTGGCTGGGCACGGCCGGGCCCGGGCCGGACGACCGGACCTGGCGCCTGAGGGCGCGGCCTGCCGTGCCGGAGACCTGGCGGACCCTGGTGGGGCCGGCGGAAGGGGCGGATGGGTCGTGCTGAACCTCGCCCTGGACACCGCCACCCCCTGGGGCAGGTTCGCCCTCGCCGAAGGGACGGCGTTGCTCGCCTACCGCCCCCTGAACATCCACGGCAGCTACGCGGACGCCCTGTTGCCGGTCATCCAGGAGCTGCTGGACGAGGCCGGCCGGTCGCGCGACGAGGTCGGCGGCCTGGGCGTCGTCCGCGGTCCCGGCAGCTTCACCGGGGTGCGCATCGGCGTGGCCACGGCCAAGGGTCTGGCCTACGCCCTGGGCTGCGAGCTGGCGGCGGTGTCGACCCTGGAGGCGATGGCGGCCGCCCTGCTGGCCGAGTATCCCGAAGCGACGGCGGCCGCGCCGGCCCTGGACGCCAGGCGGGGCGAGATCTTCTGCGGGATCTTCGCCCGGGCGGGGGGCTGGGTCGCCCCGGTGGCCGTCCCCTGCGCCGGATCCCCCGATTCCTGGTGGGGCCGGGTCGTCGCCTCGGAAGTCCCCCTGGAAGGAACCATCTTCGGGGGCGACGGCGCCGAGCTGCTGGTGGGGCAGGGGGAGTCCCTGCGCGCCGAGCTGCGCGGCCGGGGGGAACCGAGCCTCAGACGCTGGACCTCGGCCCATCCCCGGACCGCGGCGGCCCTGGCGGTCGCCATGGGCGACCCGACGGCCGCCCTGCCCAGGATCCATCCCTTCGCCCTGGTGCCCGAGTACATGCGGGTGTCCGACGCCGAGATCAAGCAGCGGGTGGACCTGACTCCGCTGCGGCCGAGCGGTGACGTCCAGGCCCATCGCACCGAGCGCGGCGACCCATGACGACCCCGACGACGCCCGTGGTGATCCGCCGCTCCCGGCCCGAGGACCTGGGTGCGGTCATGCGGATCGAGCACCTCAGCTTCTCGGATCCCTGGTCCGCCGAGGCCCTCTACGGGGAACTGGGCGCCGACGCCCTGCGGCTGTCCCTGGTCGCCGAGCGCGGCGGCCGGGTGTGCGGCTACCTCATGGCCTGGCTGGTGGTGGACCAGCTGCACGTCCTGAACATCGCGATCGATCCGGACGCCAGGCGCCTCGGCCTGGGCACAGCCCTGCTGGCCGAGGCCGCTCGGAGGGCAGGGCCTCTCGGCATGGTTGACGTTACCCTCGAGGTCCGGCGGAGCAACACCGGCGCCAGGCAGTTCTACCGCAGGCACGGTTTGCGGGAGGTCGGCCTGCGGCCCGGCTATTACGGCGACAACGGCGAGGACGCCATCATCATGACCGGCCCCCTGTCCGATCTGGCAACCTTGCCGGGCCCCGCTTCGCCAGGCGTGGGGGCCGAAGGGGAAAATCCGGATTGAGGTTGTCCAGGGCGGTGCTTTCGGGCTACCTTGGGGCCGGATCCACGCATGCCATCCGGGGCGCCGTCCGGCGCGCCCCCCAGGGGAGGAGTACGCCGTGTCCTGGTTGACGCAGGCCGCCAAAGGCATCAAGGCCATCACGAGCCAGAAATCCGACATCCCGGACAACCTGTGGCGCAAGTGTCCCCAGTGCTCCGAGGTGCTCTACCACCGGGAGCTGGACCGCAATCTCTGGGTGTGCGGTTCCTGCGGGCACCACCTGACCTTCACCACCGAGAAGTACATCGAACTGCTCTGCGACGAGGGATCCTGGCAGGAGACCCACACGGGAATCGTCAGCCTCGATCCCCTGGAGTTCCGCGATTCCAAGCGCTACAAGGACCGCATCAAGGCCACCCGCCAGAAGACGGGCAAGGAGGATGCGGTGATCTGCGGCCGGGCCACCATCGGCCTGATCCCCGTCAGCATGTCGGTCATGGACTTCTCCTTCATGGGCGGCAGCATGGGCTCGGTGGTGGGCGAGAAGATCGCCCGCGCCCTGCTGGATTCCCTGCAGTACCGGGAGGCGGCGATCATCCTGAGCCAGAGCGGCGGCGCCCGCATGCAGGAATCCCTGCTGTCCCTCATGCAGATGGCCAAGACCAGCGCGGTCCTGGCGCGCCTGCGCAAGGAGGGGATCCCCTTCATCTCCATCCTGACCAATCCCACCACCGGGGGGGTCACGGCCAGCTACGCCACCCTCGGCGACGTCAACGTCGCCGAGCCCGGCGCCCTGATCGGATTCGCGGGACCGCGGGTCATCAAGCAGACCATCGGCGGGGATCTGCCAGAGGGTTTCCAGTCCTCGGAATTCCTGGTCCAGCACGGCATGGTCGACCTCATCGTCGAGCGCAAGGATCTGAAGGACACCCTGGTGCGGACCCTGCAGTGGTTCGTCGAGGGCCGTGACGTCTCGGTGCGGCGACCGCCGCGAGGCTGACTCCATGATCCAGGACCGACCCGGCAACAGCGGGGCGAAGGGCTTCCCGGGCGAACCCGGCGTGGGCGTCGATCTCGCCGCCCCCTTCGCGCCCCGCGATCCGTCCCTGCACTGGCTCTTCGGCCTGAACCGGATGGGCATCCGTCCCGGGCTGGAGCGCATCCGCGGCCTGCTGGACGATCTGGGCAACCCGGAGAGGCGGGTCCGGACCCTGGTGGTGGCCGGGACCAACGGCAAGGGCAGCACGACCCGCATCCTCGCCCGCCTCCTGCAGGCGGCGGGATACCGGACGGCCACCTACACCAGCCCCCACCTGCTGCAGGTGACCGAGCGGATCCAGGTCGCCGAGACCAGCGTGGACGCCGGGGAGTTCGCCGAACGGGCCCGGGCGATCCGGCCCCTGGTGGACCGGCACGAGGCCAGCTGGTTCGAGACCCTGACCGCCCTGGCGGTCCGGCTGGCCGCCGACCACGGCGTGGACTGGTTCTGTTGCGAGACGGGGCTGGGGGGAAGGCTGGACGCGAGCAACGCCCTGCCCGCCGAGGGGATCCTGCTGACCACCATCGGCCTGGACCACCAGCGGATCCTGGGGGAGACCCTGCCCGAGATCGCGGCGGAGAAGCTGGGATTGCTGAAGCGGGGGGTCCCGCTGTTCTGCGGCGTCCAGGAGGAACTGCGGAGCCAGGTCTTCACCGCGGCGGTCAAGGCCGGCAGCCCCTGCCATTTCGTGGACGAACTGGCGCGATGGGAGGATCCCCGGGTCGAAGGCGGCCCCTGGGACCTGGTCCTGAGGGACCGGGTCATCGAGGGTCTGCCGGACCCGGGCGGTCCGGTCCTGCGTCGCAACGCGGCGCTGGCGTTGCTGGCCCTGGCGGAGATCGGCAAGACCGCGGGCCTGCCGCTGGCGCCCGCCGATCCCGCCGCGGCTCTGGGGAATCTTTTCCTTCCGGGGCGGTATCAGCTGCTTCTGAGCCGTCCCGACTGGATCCTCGACACCGCCCACAACATGCAGGCCCTGCAGGTGGCCCTCGGGCAGTTCCTGGCCCGGCCCTGCCGCGGGCGGAGAGTGCTTCTGCTGGGATCGATGCACGACAAGGAATGGCCCGGGGAACTGGGTGCGCTGGTCCGCCGTGCCGACGCGGTGGTGGCCGCTCCGGTCTCCCTGCCGCGGTCGCGGCGGGCCGGGGAGCTGTCGGCGCTGCTGGAGGCCTGGGGCCTGGAGCCCGCGCCCTGGTCCGGCCCCGGAACCGATCTTGCGCGATGCCGGGTGGCCCCGGACCTCGCCGGAGCCGTCGGGCACCTCGCCGCCCGGCTCGGGCCCGATGACGCGGTCCTGGCGACCGGCAGCTGCTTCCTGGTGGGCGAGACCCTGCACGTCCTGGGTTACGGGGATCTGGCGGATTCGGCGGTCGTCCGGCCGGCGAGCGAGGTCCTGGGCGAACGTGGAAAGGTGGAACCGTGACGGCTGATCTGCTTCTGGGCGTGGATGTGGGTGGAACCGGGGCCAAGTACGTCGTGGCCGACCTCACGGGGGCGGTCCGGGCCGAAGGCGACGTTCCCACGGATCCCGCCAGCCCCGAAACCACCCTGGGCCGCGTGGCCCGGGCCACGGAGCCCGTCCTGGATGGAGGCCGCCTGCACGGGGTCGGCCTGGCCTGCGCCGGGATCGTCAATCCCCTCACCGGCTGGCTGGGCCGCTCGCCCAACCTGCCCGGCTGGGAGGACTCCGATCTCTTCGCCGCGGTGGACTCCGTCTTCGGGAACGTCCGCCGGGCCCTGGCCAACGACGTGAACGGGGCGCTCTACGGCGAGTTCCGGGCCGGAGCGGGCCGCGGCTGCTCCGACCTGATCATGATCGCCCTGGGCACCGGCGTCGGCGGGGGCGTGCTTCTCGGCGGCGAGCTGCTGGTCGGGACCCATTACGGGGCCGGGGAGATCGGCCACATGGTCATGGATCCCCACGGCCCCGTCTGCACCTGCGGCGGCCGGGGCTGTCTCGAGGCGTACGCCGGCAGCGTGGGCCTCCTGCGCGCGGCGAGGGAGGCTGCCGCGGGCGACGCCGGACCGGGATTGCGGGACCTGGTCGCCGCCAGGGGCGCCGCCCTGACGACGCGGGACCTGGCCCGGCTGGCGGCGACCGGCGACGAGGACGCGGCCGGCATCTTCACCCTGGCCGGCCGCAGGCTGGGCCAGGCCGTGGGCAACCTGATCAACGTGCTGGATCCGGACCGGATCCTGATCGGGGGCGGGGTCGCCCAGGCGGGGGACCTGATCCTCGAGCCTTGCCGCCGGACCGCCCGCGCCATCGTCCTGGCCGCCGAGGCCAAGGACACTCCCATCCTGCCTGCCGAGCTGGGTCCCCTGGCGGCCGCCGTGGGCGCCGCTCTGCTGGTGACCGGGGAGGCGTCCGGGGAGTGAGGAAGCGCGTCGGCAACCGGGTGCCTGGAGATGCGGAAGGCGGCTTCGTCCGCCGCACGCTCGCCCCCGCGCTGCTGACGCTCGGAGCGGCGATCGCCCTCCTGGCGGCGGGCGCGGCCCTGTCGCCCGCGGCCCGGGCCCAGGAGCGGTCCTCACCGGCGGGTGGAGGTCCCCAGGTCTCCAAGATCAGCTCGGACCGCATGAGATCCACCAAGGTCAACGGCCGCACGATCCGCCACCTCTACGGGAACGTGGTGATCGACCGCGACACCCTGGTCGCCGAGGCGGACACCGCACGCGAGTACGTCGAGTCCGACATCTTCATCCTGCGCAGCAACGTCAAGATCACCCGGCGGGATGCGGTGCTGTACTGCGACCGGGCGATCTACACCCGGGGCGAGAGCCGGGCGGATTTCTTCGGCAACATCCGGCTCATCGACGGGGACATGACCGGGACCGGGCTGCGCGGGGAGATCAAGGGGGACGGCCGGCACGTCCGGCTCATCGACGAAGCGGTGCTCGTCACCCCCGACCACACCGTCACCGCCGACACCATCTACCAGGACCGTTCCATCGGCCTTGGCATGGCCATGGGCAACGTGCGCATCGTCGGCAAGCTGGCCTCGCCCGGGGCCGCAGCCGCCTCGGCGGACACCGCCGGCGCCGACTCCCTCGCCTCAGGCCCGGACTCCCTCGCCGCAGCACCGGACACCTCCGGGGTCCCCGTGCCCGCAGACTCCCTCGCCGCCGCGGAACCCGACACCACCCCCCAGGTCCTGACCTGCAGGCGCGCCGTCTTCCGCAACCAGGGGGAAGAGAGCGATTTCTACTGGGACGTGAGGATCGAGGACGGGGAGGTGATCGGGACCAGCCGCAAGGCGGAGGTCCGGCAGGGCGGGCGGATCATGCGCCTGATCGGCGACGCCCTGCTGGTGGCCCCCGAGTACACCATCCGGGCGGACACCATCTTCCAGGACCGGGACACCGACCAGGGCGAGGCCTTCGGCAACGTCCGCATCGTGGAACCGGAGGCCAGGAACATGGTCACCGGGGACCACGCCGTCTTCGACAAGAACGGGGGCACCGCGACGGTGGACGTCAATCCGGTGCTGACCAGCCGCGAGCAGTCCGGCGGCCCGTTCACCGGCCGGTCGGGGTGGATGCAGTTCCTGCGTGACGAGGACAAGGTCGTGATGGTGGATTCGGTCCGCATCCACCAGGACCGCACCGAGGCCCGCGCCGACACCGCGGTCGCCTACGGACGGCACCGGATGGTCCTGACGGGCAAGCCCGAGGTCCTGCTCGGCGAGAAGAGCCGCATGACCGGCGATGCCATCGAGTTCCAGTACGCCGACGGCCACCTGCGCCAGGTCAGGATGATGGGCCTGGCCGTCATGGAGGATTCCACGCCGGACAGCCTGGCCGCGATCTACCAGGGCCTGCCCTCCCTCGACGTCCTCGAGGGCGACACGATCACGGTGGAGTTCGAGGACGACCGGATCCAGCGGACCGTGGTCCTGGGCAACGGCAGGAGCCATTACACCCCCACGGACATCGACGACGAGATCGCCACCAACGACGTGACCGGGGACACCATCATCATCTACTTCCGCGACGAGCGCGTGCGGCGGGTGGACGTCTACGGCGACGTCTCCGGAACCTACAAGTTCGCCAGGATCGCGGAGATGAGGGACATGATGACCCGGTCGGTCCGGCGTGATTCCCTGCTGGCCGCCCTGCTGCCGGACAGCCTGGCGGGAGTGGATTCCCTGGGCGCTCTCCTGCCGGCGGGGGTCGCCTGGCAGGACTCCGCCCTGAACGATTACCTCCGCCCCTACCTGGCGACCCTGCCCGACTCCCTCAAGTCCCTGCTGCCGGACACCCTGTCGGTGGCCGGTCTCGATTCCGTCATGCACGAGGGGTCGGCCTCGGGCCGGGCCATCATGAACTTCATCGCCGCCGCCGAGGACGTCGACTACAGCGGCCGGGAGATCCGGTTCGAGATGGGCCGGCAGACCATGGAGATCAACGGGGACGGCAAGCTCGATTACGGCTCCATGGAGCATACCGCCCGCCACATCGTGCTGAACACGGCCACGCGCGAGCTCTATTCCGAGGGCGAACCCTACCTGAAGGACAACGACGCGGTGGTCGGCGAGCGCATGGGGTACAACTTCAAGCACAAGACCGGCGCGGTCCAGTCGGGGGTGACCTCGTTCGACGGCTACTACTACCTCGGGGAGAGCATCCGGCGCTACCCCGACGAGACCATGAAGATCTGCGGGGGCAACATGACCTCGTGCGACCTCGCCGAGCCCCATTACCACTTCTGGTCGCACAACATGAAGATGCGCCAGGGCGACAAGGTGGTGGCGGCCCCCATCGTCCTGAAGATCGGCCAGGTGCCCGTCTTCGCCCTGCCCTTCTTCTTCAAGAGCCTCAAGCAGGGCCGGCAGTCGGGGATCCTGTTCCCGTCCTTCGATTTCGGGTGGTCCTCGCGGGAGGGCCGCTACATCCGCGACTTCGGCTACTACTGGGCCACCAACGACTACCTGGACTTCATCGTCGAGGGGGATTACAACGAGCGCCAGGATTTCGCCTTCCGGGTCTCGAACCGCTACATCAAGCGCTACACGTTCAACGGGACGGTGGACTTCACGCGGCAGATCGGCCTGAGCGACGCCAACCGGACCCGGGAATGGCAGCTCGTCTGGGGCCACAACCAGCCGACCCTGTTCGACGACTACAAGTTCCGCGCCGACGTGCGGATGTCCAGCTCGTCCCTGAGCAGCAACGATCTGACCGGGTCCAACACCCGGGACATCGTCAGCGGACAGATGAAGTCGAACGTCTACCTCAGCCGCAACTGGGAGCTGGTCAGCGCCAACCTGAACGCCACGCGGGACGGCCGCGTCAACGCCGAGGACGACGATCCCGGCACCGACAACCTGATCTACAGCCTCACCCTGCCCTCCCTGTCCCTGAACTTCCGCCAGTTCACCCTGGCCAGGCAGCTGAAGGGGGGGCAGAAGGGCAGCTTCTTCGGCGACCTGCTGCGCAACACCTACGTGCAGCATTCCTACAGCCTGAAATCCGACAAGAAGCACTACGAGCTGACGGACGTCACCCGCTACAACGCCAACGGGAAGGTGTCGCTCAGCCTGCGCCCTCCCCGGGTGGGCATCTTCAACGTGAGCCTCAGCGCCAACGCCGGGCAGGACTGGTCCCGGGAGACCACCGAGGGCCGCGCCTGGGTCGACGATTCGGACTCCACCGGGCACTACGATCCGGTCTACCAGCGGAATGAGGAGACCAGACCCAATCTCAGCTTCAGCACCAACCTGGGGACCACCCTCTACGGCCTTTTCCCGGTGCACGTCGGGCGTCTGCAGACGATCCGGCACACCACCAAGCTGGGGGCGACCTGGAACGTGACGCCGGCCATCCCGGACAAGCAGCGGCACGGCACCACCCTGTCCCTCAGCTGGGACAACCGCCTGGACGTGAAGTACCTCGCCGACGCCGGGGACTCCACCACCGTGAAGAAGCTGGACGGCCTGCTGGACTGGGGTCTGAGCACGAGCTACAACCCCAAGAAGGAGCCGGGGGACCGGTGGGGGGACATCTCCAGCAACCTGACCGTCAAACCCGGTCAGAGCCGGTACCTGCAGCTGAAGGTGAGCAACTCCATCGACCCGAAGAACCTGGCCCTGAAGTCCACCCGCTTCAACTACAGCCTCAACTTCGCCGGACGCCTGGACACGGGCGCCGTGGGCGGCGAGGACGAGGATGCGAAGAACGAGGCCCTGGGCAAGCTGGGCGAGGACAAGAATAAGGACAAGGACGAGAAGGGCGCCCGATCGGACGATCCGTTCGCCCGCAACCAGGACAGCGCCTTCAACGATTACGCCCAGCGCAAGACCACGCCCAGGAGCTCGGGAACGGGCCGCGACGAGACCGAGGGCGGGCGGTACCTGCCGTTCAAGATCAATTCCAGCATCAGCTACAGCTATACGAATTCGACCCGGGACAAGCGGGCCAACGTGAACTTCGGCGTGCAGGCCAGCCTGACCCGGTCCTGGCAGTTCCGCTACGACACCTCCTACGACCTGGCGATCGGCCAGCCGGTGCGGCAGCAGTTCAGCCTGACCCGCGACCTCCACTGCTGGGCGCTCGAGTTCAACCGCACCCTCAGCGACGTGGATTCGCAGTTCGGGTTCCGCCTCTACCTGAAATCCATCCCCGCCCTGAAGTTCGTCCGGGGGCGCGAGGACAACCTGGGGGGACTGGGCGACGGGTTCGGCGGAGGCCTGTATTGACCCTGCGCGGGGGATTTTGCGGTTGACAGTCCTGCAGACCGGGGGCTTTGATGCAGGGCGAAGGAGGTGGACCGCATGAACAAGACCGAGTTGATCGAACAGGTTGCCAGGAAGTCCAATCTCAGCAAGGCCGCCGCCCGCCGGGCGGTCGACGCCATCTTCTCCACGGTTCCCAAGGAGGGGATCATCGCGTCCGCCGTGGCGGGCGGGGACCGGGTCCAGATCACCGGGTTCGGGACCTTCGAGCAGCGCAAGCGGAAGAAGCGCAACGGCCGCAACCCCTTGACCGGGGACCCCATCGTGATCCCCGCCGCCAAGTACCCGGCTTTCACCGCCGGCAAGAGTCTCAAGGACCGGGTCCAGAAGTAGGGCCGCAGCCTGGAGTGCGGGCCGCCGCGGGGCGGCCCGTCGCCTTGTCTGGAAGAGGCGGTCGGCCGGGGTGTCCGGCATTGCCTGAACCCGGCCTTTCCTGTATAATTCCAGGGGGAACTTCTGCGGCCGATGCCGGTTGTAACCGTTCGGCCGCATTCGATTTTTTCGGCGGCGTCCCGGGGTTCCGGGCCGCGCCGCTGTAGATATGACCCGGGTACATCTGGAAGGTGCTGAAATGTCCAAGTCTCAGGGAATTTCCATCACGAGGGCCCTTCTGTCGGCGCTGGCGCTGCTGCTGCTTGCGTTCGCCTCCGTCGCCCAGGAGCCGGCGCCCCCTGCCTCCGCCGAGGGGGGTGAATGGAAGAACGTCCACCTGATCTACACGACCGACATCAAGGGCAAGATCGAACCCTGTGGGTGAAAGTCCAAGCAGCTTGGCGGACTGGCCCGGAGGGCCGGTTTTCTGGACAGTGCTTGGGAAAACGGGGTGCCCATCCTGCAGATCGACGGCGGGGATCTCTTCGGCAGGCGCAACAAGAACGAGCGCCATCAGTCGGAGTTCCTGTGCAGGATCTGCGGGACCTTCGGCATCGACGCCATCGGTCTTGGTGAGCAGGACCTCAACTTCGGCCTGGCCTTCCTCGAGCAGATGATCGGGGAGCACGGCCTGCCTTTCACCAACGCCAACGTGAAGTCCCTGGGGACGGGGGCCCTGATCCTGCCGGAATACCTCGTGGTCGAGCGGGGCGGGATCACGTTCGGCATCGTCAGCGTCCTGGATCCGGCCCAGAAGATCATCACCATGTCCTCGGGCAGCGAGGAATTCGAGGTCCTCGAGCCGGTGGCGGTCCTGCGCGAGGTGGTGCCCCGGATGCGGGAGAAGGTGGACACCGTCATCCTGCTGGGACACCTCGGCGACGCCCTCACCGATCAGGTGATCAAGGAAGTGCAGGGCATCGACATCTCGGTGACCGGACACACCTACCGGAACATCACCACCGAGCGGGTCCTCGACGACACGATCATGCTCTCGGCATCCTACGAGGGCCGGTACATCGGCAAGGCCGACCTGTTCATCGACGAGGCCAACGGCAAGATCATGGCCGTCTCGACCAAGGTGACGAGCCTCGACGATGCCATCCCCGACGACCCCGAGATCCTGGCGAAGGTCGAGGAATACAAGGTCAGCCTGACGGAGTTCAAGGAGGCCCGGCGCTCGGCCTACCCGCGGGTCTACGGGTCCAAGGAGGAGGATTTCATCGGCGACCGGTCCTGCAAGTCGTGCCACGAGGACGCCTGGCAGGCCTACGCCAAGTCGGGCCACATGCAGGCCTACAATTCGCTGCGGGTCCAGGGGCAGCACTTCGAACCCGACTGTCTGGTCTGCCATACGACCGGCTACCAGTACGAGAACGGGTACGCCGACGACGCTCCCTACAACCGGCTGATCAACGTGCAGTGCGAGGCCTGCCACGGCTACGGGACCCAGCACGCCCGGGACGGCAAGTGGGCCGCCCAGGCCAAGGATTCCTGCGTGATCTGCCACGACCAGGAGAACAGCCCTGAATTCGATTACGCCTCGTACTGGGACAGGATCAAGCACTAGTCCCGTACCGCGGCATCCAGCCCGCGATTCAGCCGCCGTGCGGCGGGTCTTCCGGCCCGCCTGCGGCGGCCTCTTCCTGTCTGCGGGCTTGCTGGCCTGTCTCCTAGCCCTGGGCTACGTCCCCGGGGCCGCGGCCCTCGACCTGTTCACCCTGTGGCGCCAGCCGGAGATCCCCCTGAACCTCGAGCCGGGATCCTGGGTGGATTACCGCAGCCAGGTCATGGCCGGGGGGCGGCGCGAGGAGAGCCTGACCAGGGTGGTTTGCCTGCCGCCGCCGCCGGGATCACCCGCGGGCAGTCTCGTGCTGGAGATCCTGCCCCTGGTCGAGGACGCCGGGGGCAAGCTCGAACCCATGCCGGGCGAGGGGACGTGGCTGCTCGTTTCCGGGGAGATCCGCTCCCGCAGGGGGAGCGCCCTGGATGCCGTCCGCGAGATCTGGAGGTGGCGGGAAGGTGTGGGCCGGCGGTCGTCACGCCAGGAACTGCTGGACGACCCCCTGGTGAGAGCGAGCCTCGACTCGGATTTCCAGGCGGACCGGATCGAGACCGGGACCCCGACGAACCGCATCGTCTCGGGGCGCCAGTTCCTGTGCGACCAGCTGGTCTTGACGGCCGCCGATTCCCAGAGCGTCGATCTGCCGGCGGGGCGGCTGGTCCAGGTCACCAACCAGGAAATCACCGTCGCCGTGAACGCGGAGATCCCCCTGCTTGGGCTGGCGTTCGCCAGCGAGCGAATCCGGGCCGAATCGACCCTGGATCCCCCCGGAGACGGGAAGCGGCTCCCGCCGCCCCGGATGCGGGTGGAAGTGATGGAACTGGTGGGGTTTGGCTCGGGAGCACAGCCCCGTCTGGGGACGGGAGATTGACCGCTCCGCCTGACCTGTGATATAATGAACCCATGTTGACCAACGACCTGAACACCTTTCGGGCCGAGGCGTACGACTATCTGCTGGGCCAGCAGAAGCCTCTGCCCACGCCGGCCATCGCCAGGCGCCTGTTCGGCGCCCGTCGCCATGAAATGCCCGAAACCCAGGTGGTGGTGCGTGCCCTGCTGGCCGCCGACGGCCGGTTCATCGAGACCCACGACCGCTGCTGGACGGTCATCGGTTCACCCATCCTGCAGCAGAAGCTGATGGACGCCACCTACGCGGTGGTCGACCTGGAGACCACGGGCAGCGTCATCGGGGTGGACGAGATCATCGAGATCGGGCTGGTCCAGGTGAAGCGCGGCAAGGTCGTGCAGAAGCTGGAGACCATGGTGTGGTCCGACCGCACCATCCCGCCCTGGGTCGCGAGGCTCACGGGAATCCGCAACGAGGATCTCGAGGGCGCGCCCACCTTCTCGGACATCGCCGAGGATCTCTTCGGAATGCTCGAGGGTCATGTCTTCGTCGCCCACGACATCCGGTTCGACCTGCCGTTCCTGCGCTGGGAATTCGCCCGCAGGGGGCTGGCGCGGCCGGCCGTCACCGGGTTGTGCACGCTCCAGCTCTCGCGGCAGCTCTGGCCCGAGCTTTCCAGCCGCAGCCTGCCCGATCTCGCCGAGCATTTCGGGATCAAGCACGGCAGCCCGCATCGCGCCGCCCACGACGCCATGGCCACCGCCGGAGTCCTGCAGGAAGCCATCAAGGCCGCCCTGGGCCTGGGGATGGTCGACCTCGGCGATCTCTTCTGCGCGGAGCAGTTCCTCAACCTGCGCCGCAAGGAGGAACGAGGGCTCGCCGCCGGTTCCGCGGAGTCCTGACGCCTCCCGAATCCGCTCCTTCGCATTGCCGCCGCCGCTGCGGAAAATTCACTCCCGGCGCAGAAAAATGGCCGAGCACGGTTGACTCCGGAGGCGTCTTGTTATAGGATGCGAAGCGTTCTGCTCCATTCCCCCGCGTGATTTTTTTCCACCAAGAGTCTGGAGCGGATGCCTACCAAGAGCCAAGGAGGAGCCCATGGCCGCCACCATCAAGGAAGATGAGATCCTCGTTCGTGACGAGAGCTTCGTGAAGTACGAACGGCTGCTGTCGAAAGCCGAGTCGGAAGGCCGGATCGACGGGCCGAACAAGTGCCTCGTCTGCGGCATGCGTTACCTGTCCAAGGATGAGGCCGATGCTTGCTGCAAGATCGTCTCGTAGATGCCCCCGATGAAAACCAGGCAGTTCTGCTCGGTCTGCAAGGAATGGCTCGACATGGCCGTCGTTCCCACCGGAGACGGTGAAGAGGACGACGGCGTCATCTGGTTCCGCTGTCCGCAATGCCAGGGCTTCCTGCCCAAGCTGAAGTCCGCCGCCGACGGCGGTGACGGACCGGAACCCGACGCCGAGCCTGCCGGAGGCCGATCCGGGCCGCTTGACGGGGCCCCCAGGGGACGCGGTGACGGGGAGGGTTCCCTCGAGGGGGAACCCTCCGTCGACCAGGATGTTGATCCCTCCTGGGACAGTCCCGCCGCCATGACCGCCGCCCGGGCCGGAGGCGTGACGGAGCCTGCCGGGGACCTCGAGGACGGCTTCGGCCCCGACGATCTCGTCGACGTGGCCGAGGATCTGGATGATACCGAGGATGACGAGGCGGATGACGAGGCGGATGACGACCCGAATCCAACCGCGCCGGTCGAGGAGCTGGCCGGCTACGCCGCCATGCTGCAGGAAGCCGACCTCGATGCCGCCGTACCGTATCGCCCCTGGGAAACCTACGAGGTCGGACAGTGCGTGATCCATCTGGCCTGGAACGATTGCGGTGTCGTGGTCGCCAAGGAGACCCTGCCCGGGGGGCGCCGGGCCATCAAGTGCTTCTTCACCACGGCCGGCGTCATCCGCCTCATCGAAAACGCTCCCCGCTGATGAGCCCCCCGCGGGGACCGGGCCGGCCGGGCCTGACCCTCCTGATCCTGCTCCCTTTGCTCTGCTGTCAGGCCGGTTCCTCGTTTGCCCAGCTGCTCCACCTCGACGAGATCCCCTGGCAGGCGCCGGCCGACTCCACTTCCCAGCTGGCCCTGGTCGTCGAGGCGGACCGGTTCTTCGACCCGCGCTTCGACTGGACCGTCAACCGCCTCCTGCTGACGGTCGTCCTGCCGGGCGGGGAAGACGGCATCTTCTTCGTGCGCATGCCTCACCTCACCTTCGACAGCGGCGCCGAACCGGCGGCATCCCGCTGGCCCGAGATCCTGGGCGAGGAGACGCCCGCGAGCTGGCCCTCCTCGTCCCGCGTCAAGAGCTTCGGCCAGCTCGAGGTGGGGTCGGTCAGCCGGGTCGCGTTGCCCGGGCTGGGCGGACTCCAGTTCGGGACCGCCCTGGGACTGCCCGTCGGGGTGGACAAGCTCTATCCGTTCTCCTCCACGAGCCTGCCCCTGCGGGGCGAGCTGCGCAAGGCGGTGCCCGTCGGCCGCAGGTGGTGGATCCAGGCGCGGGGCGGCTACCTGCTGAACATGGATTCGGGCAAGGCCGAGCTCTCCAGCGACGCCTTCGCCAGCGGCACCCATCTGGGGTTCGACCTGGCCTGGTACCGGGGTCGCGGCTCCCGCCTGCTGCTCACGGCCGATCTGGCCGAGCGCAACGGACGCCGGTCGCGCCTGGTCGGGTTGCAGTGGTGGGGAGGCTGGACCGACGACGGTTCGGTGGGGATCAGGGTCGCCAAGGAACTCGAGGACGGGACCGACCGCCCGGCGTCCTGGTACCTGGGTCTCGCCTGGCGGTTCGACAGCCCCGCCCACCGGCCGGGCGCGGTCCCCGTCAAGCCGAAGCGCTGACCGGGTCGGGAATTGCCCGCCTCGTGCCCCATGGCGTTGCGATTTGCCAGGGAAGGGGCGGTCGTTTCCTTCCCGGTGCGTCGACGGGTCCTGCGGCGTCCCCGTTCCCCGTGATTCCCCATGGTTGCTCCGGAGTGCCCCGAGTGGCGGATGCCGCCCGGGCGAAAGCCCCGTTCGTCCGGCGGATAGGGCGTTCGGTCCGGTGGTCCGTGCCTTGCACTTCCGGGGGGAGAACCCGGAACCCGCAGAGCCTGGAGGACCGCGTGGCGCACATCCTGATCACCCCCGAACTGATGGCCGATCCGGACCTCTGCGCCCGTTTGCGGACCTGGGGGATGACCGCCGGGCGCTGGGCGCAGGATGCGTCCGGAGCCGCGCAGCCGACCATCTGGGATTGCGACGCGGTCCTGGTCGCAGCCGGCGATCCGGTCCCTGGGGTGGGGGATGGGGACCAAGCGGCCCCGGTCGTGGTCCTGGGCGAGGGGCCGACCTCGCGCGGGGCCCACGCCGTGCTGCGTGGTTCCGGTCCTGCGGGCTCCTTCCTGCTGGGAGCGCTGCAGACGGCCGTGGCCGAGTCGGCCAGCCGCCGGGCGACGGCCGGCGCGAGGTCCATCCTGGAGACCGACCCCTTGCTGGTGATCGGACACGAGCTGAGGACCCCCCTGACGGCGGTCAAGACCGCCCTGGAAGCGCTGGGGGGATCGGCCTGGTCCGGGACCGGTGATGTGGGTTCCCCCGGGCCTGAAGACCGGATCCTCGGGATCGCCCTGCGCAACGTGCGCCGGATGGAGACGAGCCTGGACTGGGTCCAGAGCCTGGCGTTCAGGATCCGGGAAGCCGCCGAAGCCTCCGCCCCGCGGCCGATTCCTCCCACCGAACTGGCGGAACTGCTGGCCGAGGTGGCTCCCGTCAGCGTCAACGGGAGCGACGAGGCGTTCCTGGTGGCCCATCCCGGGCTGGTGAACACCGCGGTCCGGGGACTGGCGCGGACCCTGCGCGGGGCGGTTCCCCACCGACCCGTCCGCATCCATCTGACCCGGTGCGACCGGTCGCCGGATGTCCTCGTCCTGGAGATCGCAGCCGTCGACGGAGCCGACCCGGCCGGCACGGAGATCGCGCGGGACGGCTCCGCCCGTTCCGGTGAACTGGCGGATGACCTGCGCCGCGCGGCCTGCGCCGCGGCGGGTGGTGGCGTCCTCTCCGAACTGGGAGCAGTGGTCGAGGCCGTGGTCGAGCCGGGGGGCGCCTCCCTGCTCCGCCTGATTCTTCCCGCCGCGCGGCCCCAGGCCGTCTCCTGATCCTTCCTTCGCTTGCCGGGTTTCTCCATGGTTGCGCCCCCCGAAGGGAGGTGTATCATCCACCTTCACCGGGCCGGGCGGTCCGGTCATGATGTCCGTCGGTTCGGGAAGGAAGACATTGCCCCGCATGGATGACCTCGACGGCAGGGATGGCGGTCTGGAGCGAGCCTCGGTGGTCCACGACGTGAACCAGATGCTCGCCGTGATCCGGGGCCGCGTGGGCCTGCTGCTCGCCCGGGAGCCGGACGACGCCCTGCGCGCACATCTCGAGGCGATCGACCTGGCCTGCACCGACGCCGGCGCCATGCTGGAACGGTTGCAGGGGTGGGAGGCGGGGGCAGGTTCGTCCCTGGTGCTCGATGGTATCCTGTCGACACTCAGCCTGGCGGGATTCCGACGGGAGCCGCGGGGATGGTCGCGTCTGGGCGACGGCGCTGCGACCGGCGCCTGGAGGATCGCCCTCGACGTCCCGGGCGATCTGGTGTGCGGGCTGCCGGGACAGGTCCTGCGCGAAGCCCTCGGCAATCTCGTCACCAACGCCGTCGAGGCCATGCCGGGGACGGGCGTCCTGGAATTCCGCGGCGAGGCCAGGGGTGGTCGCGTCATCCTGGAGGTGGCGGACGGCGGTCCGGGCATCCCCGGATCCCTCCGTGATCGGTTGTTCCAGCCGGGCGCATCGAGCAAGGCCGGATCCGGGAGGGGGCTCGGGCTCGCGGGGGTGCGGAGCCTCCTGGAACGGTGCGGGGCGTCCCTGGAACTGGGGTCCACCTCGGGCCAGGGATCGGTCTTCGTCCTGGACCTGCCCGGGGGGACAGCGGCGCCCCGGGACGTCGGCGAGCCTGGGGCGGCCGTACGGAAGCCCGGGAACCCGGGGCAGGGAGCGGTGGTTCTGGTGGTCGACGACGAACCGGCGGTCAGGAACATGCTCGCCGACGTCCTGGGGGAACTGGGCTGCGCGGTGACCTGCGCGGTCGACGCCAACGAAGCGCTGGCCCTCTTCGCGGCGGGCCGATTCCAGGTGGCATTGCTGGACCAGAACCTGCCGGGCATGTCGGGCGCGGCCCTTGCGAACCGTCTGCGTGCGAGCGATCCTTGCCTGGCGGTCTTCCTGATGACCGGCTGGGGGGACGACCAGGCGTTCGCCGGACCGGATCTCGGTCCGGTCGATTTCACGGCGCGCAAGCCCCTGGAGTTCGGGAAGCTGCGCGCCTTGCTGGAGGAGGCGGCCGCGCTGCACGCCAGGCGGTCGCACGCGCAGGAACCGCCCGATGACGAACCCCGAAGACCCGAGGAGTGACCCCTGGTGACGAGGATGCCCTTCCCCCACGCCCGGATCGGCCGGCACTGCTGCGCCCTGTCCCTGATTCTCCTGGTGGCCGCAGCCGGGGGTGGGCGGGGACTGGCCCAGGAGCCCGAAACGCTGCTGGCCGCGGTGACGGGCGACACGCTCTTCCTGCCCGGCCAGGGCCGGATCACCGGGGTGGCCTGGGTCGGTCCCGACACCCTGGCGTTCCTCGAGGACGTTCCCGACACCGTCTCCGGGAGCGGCCGCAGGGAAGTACGTCTCGTGTTCCAGGACCGCTCCGGCGCCATCCTCCTGGAGGAGGATTTCACCGGGGTCCTGGACAGGACCCTGGCCTACGACGGGGAATACCTCTGGTCCTGCGGGGACGTGGCCGACGGGAGTTCCCTGATCTACAAGCTGCGGGTGGACACCCTCCAGGTGGAGGGGGCCTTCGACCTGCCGGGACACCGTCCGGTGGGGATGTGCTTCGACGGATCACACCTGTGGGTGAGCGACCGCGACTCGGGCCGGCTGGACCGCTTCGATCCTGAAACCGAAGCGGTGACCCGCACGGTCGTCTCGCCGGGATTCTCCCCTTGCGGTCTGGCCTGGGACGGGCGATCCATGTGGTCGACCGACAGCGGCACGGGACTTCTTTACAGGTTGTCGGGGTCCCGGAATAGCTGGAGCGCTACGGTGGCCCCAGGGGCTTTTTTGCACCGCGGTGAGGACATCCTGCTGCTCCACGACGGTTTTTCCATGTGGTATATTCCTGAAAATAAACAACTTGCAGTCAGGATGAATTTTCAATGATCACCGCCTTGACAGGTGGGGATTGTGGGCTTAACCTGGAATACGAAAACTGTTTTCAATATCGAAAACAGCGGGCCTACAACGCCTCAGGAAGGTTCAAGCAATGGTGACACTCAATCGCACACGAGAGGTCAACGAGACCCTGGTCAAGGAAAAGGAAGCCGCTTTTGCCGAGTTCATCCAGCGCAAGGGCCTGAAGACCACTCGGCAACGCAATACGATCATCTCCACCTTTTTCCGGCTGCGCGGCCACATCTCGGTGGAGGAACTGCTCAACGAGGTCAAGAAGGTCAATCCCCGCATCGGCTATGCGACGGTCTACCGGACCCTGCACCTGCTGGTCGAGAGCGGCCTGGTGGAGGAGCGGCGCTTCGGCGACGGACTGGCGCGTTACGAGGGCCATTCCGACGTGGAACACCACGATCACATGATCTGCCTGGAATGCGGCGAGATTTCCGAGTTCTACAATCCCAGGCTCGAGGCTCTTCAGGAGAAGCTCGCCGAGGAGAACAACTTCGAGATCTTTCGTCACCGCCTGGAGCTGTATGGAGCCTGCAAGGACAAGACCGCCTGCCAAGCCAGGAAGGGCAAGAAAGCAGCCAAGTCCCAGGGTGCCTGATCCCGGGGCGGCCTGGCTGACGATCGAGGTCGACCGCTCCGCGCTGGTCGGCAACATGCGCAGCTTCCGCGAACTGGTGACCGGATCGGCCCGTCTGATGGCCGTGGTCAAGGCGAACGCCTACGGCCACGGCCTTCTCATTGCCGCGGAGGCCTTCCTGGAGGGGGGGGCCGACCTGCTGGGCGTGCATGCGGTCTCCGAACTGGTGAAGCTGCGCGAGGGAGGGATCACGGCTCCCGTGCTCGTCCTGGGTCCGGTGACCCTGGACGAAGCGGCCCTGGTCCGCGACCTCGGGGGCGAGATCACCGTCGGTTCCCTCGAGGCCCTGGGCGAACTGGCCGCCCTGCCCGCCGCCGACGCGATCCCCCTGCCGGTCCATCTCAAGGTGGAGACGGGGGTGAATCGTCAGGGGGTGACCGAGGCGGAGATGCCGGCGGTCCTGGACCTGCTGAGCGGGATGCCCCAGCTGCGGCTGCAGGCCGTCAGCAGCCATTTCGCCGACATCGAGGACACCACCGATCACGGCTTCGCCAACCGGCAGATGCAGAGATTCGAGGTCTACCGCTCCCTGCTGGCCGCCTCCGGCCATCCCGACCTGGAGCACCACATGTCCTGCAGCGCCTCGACACTGCTGTGGGACCGCAGCCACCGCCATCTGGCCCGCGTGGGCATCGCCGCCTACGGCGTGTGGCCCTCGCGGGAGACCCTGGTCTCGGTGCGCCAGCGGGGGCGCGAGGAGATTCCCCTGCAGCCGGCCATGACCTGGAAGGTGCGGATCTCCCAGGTCCGCCAGGTCCCCGCCGGCGAGACGGTCGGCTACGGGCGCACGTGGAAGGCGATGACCGATTCCCGCATCGCGGTGCTGCCGGTGGGCTACGCCGACGGGTGGCTCCGCGCCCTGTCGGGCCGGGCCCACGTCCTGGTCGCCGGCAAGCGGGCTCCGGTGGTCGGCCGCATCTGCATGAACCTCTGCATGGCCGACGTCACCCACATTCCCGAGGCCGGGGCCGGGATCAAGGCCGTCCTGCTCGGCCGGCAGGGGGACGAGGCCATCACTGCGGAGATGCTGGCCGGGTATCTCGGCACCATCCCCTACGAAATCCTGACCCTGCCGGGCGAGTCCTGGACCAGGGTCTCCGTCTGAAAACCCGAGGATCGCAGCATGTTCAAGTCGTTCCGGAATTTCTTCGAGAATCGCATCAGGGACGGGGCCGGGAACGGCGCCCAGGACGAGCAGCAGCGGCTGCGGGTGGCCACCTGCGCCCTACTCCTGGAGGCGGCCCATGCCGACAACGAGTTCAGCGACGAGGAACGCCGCAAGATCGCCGGACTGGTGGCCCGCCGGTTCCAGCTGGACCCCGGGGAGGCGGCGGAGCTCCTGGAACTCGCGGAATCGGAGCGTGCCGCCAGCGACGACCTCTACCAGTTCGCCCGCCTCATCAACGAGGGGTTCACCCACCCCCGCAAGCTGGCCATCGTGGAACTGCTGTGGGAAGTGGTCTACAGCGACGACGTCCTCGAATCCCACGAGGACGCCCTCATGCACAAGCTCGGCAAGTTGCTGGGAGTGCGGCACCAGGAGCTGATGGCGCTCAAGGTGAAGGTCAAGGACGCCCTGGGCTAGCGATCCGGTCGGCCGCCGGCAGGACCGGGACGCCCCCTGAAGAAACCGCCCCGGCTCCCCCGGGTCGGGGGGAGCCGGGGCTCCTGCAGCAGGGGACTCAGGCCAGTTTCAGCTCGATCTCGCCCGCTTCGATCAGCGGGAATTCCTTCAGGGCCCGCCTCAGGCCGATCAGCAGGTCGATTCTCCCGTGGATCTCGCCCTCTCCGCAGGCCTCGAAGTGGTGGCTCGGGGTGTAGGCCTCGATGCCCTCGGCCTTCGGGTCCAGCTTCACGTCGTGCTTGAACCCGCGCAGCTTCAATCCCTCGGGCAGGGCCTTCACCAGCTTGACGATCTCCTCGTCGTAGCGCTGCGCGAAGGCGTGATAGCGGAAGCCCATGCTCGCGGAGCGGATCCGGCGGTGGGCTGAGATCTCCAGCCCGCCGTTTTCGGCGATGGGCTTGGCCATTGCCTTGAGATAGGCGCTCGTCTCCCCGTCGACGATCAGGTGGCAGCCTGCGGTGCGCAGTCCGATCCTCTCGGCGAGCCGCTCCGCCTTGCCCTCGTACTGCACGCCCTCGTCGTAGTTGTAGAAGACGGTGGCCTCGCGGTCCGAACCCAGCAGGAGTCCGGCCACGAAGGCGCGGACGACCTTCGGCTTGCCCTGGAAGACGACCTCGTAGAAGGCCTCGGCGTTGTTCGTACTGTTCTTGGCCATGACGACTACTCCTCTACCAGAAGAACACGAAGGTCACGACGGCGAAGATGGGCACCAGGATGGGCAGCGACCACTTGAGCAGGTACCCGAAGAAGCTGGGCATGGGGATGCCGGCCTCCTCGGCGATGGACTTCACCATGAAGTTCGGGGCGTTGCCGATGTAGGTCATCGCGCCCATGAACACCGCGCCGGCGGAGATGGCCGCCAGGTCCTGGATGAACTCCTGGTTGCGGGACGCTTCGTCCGCGAAGCCCAGCATGGCGGGGACCATGGACTCGGGCATGCCCAGGGAGCCCAGGGCGGAGTTGAAGAAGGTCAGGTAGGTCGGAGCGTTGTCCAGGAAGCTCGACAGGATGCCCGTGGCCCAGAAGAACCGCACCGGTCCGTGCACCGCGTTGGTCAGCCCGGCCAGGGCGCCCTCGTGACCCGCCTTGAGGATCGCCAGAGCGGGGATGATGGTCATGAAGATTCCCGCGAACAGGTAGGCCACCTCGAGGATGGGGAACCACGAGAAACCGTTCTTCTCGCGGAGCACCTTGGCGGTGGTCCTCAGGGACAGGAAGCCCATGAACAGGATGATGGCGTCCTTGAGCCAGTTCTGCAGGGGGACCTCGACGGGATGGGCGCCGCCCCGGTAGATCGTGACCGGGTCCAGCTTGAGGGATCCGGACATGATCACCGCTCCCATGACGCCCAGCAGGAACAGGATGTTGTGCAGACCCTCGATCCTGATCTTGCCCTTCCCGGCGGCCACGGGCTTGTTCTCTTCCCGCTTGAACATCATGGTGTCCAGGAAGAAGAACAGGACCAGGATCAGCCCCGAGGTCAGCAGCATGTGGGGCAGGATGCCGGTCGTCACCCAGAAGAAGGGGACGCCGTGGAGGAAGCCCAAAAACAGCGGGGGATCGCCCAGAGGGGTCAGCGAACCGCCGATGTTGGCCACCAGGAAGATGAAGAACACGATCAGGTGGACCTTGTTGCGGCGCCACTGGTTGGCCCGCAGCAGGGGGCGGATGAGCACCATGGCCGCTCCGGTGGTCCCGATCAGCGAGGCCAGGAACGTGCCGATCAGCAGCATGACGAAGTTCACCCGCGGAGTGCCGGCGAGCGCCCCGCCGACGTAGATCCCGCCCGAGATGGTGAACAGGCCCCAGAGCAGGATGATGAAGGGGAAGTAGTCCAGGAAGTAGATGTGCAGGATGGAGCCGAAGGCGACCGACGGCTTCCAGATCAGGAAGGGCACGGCGAAGGCCAGGGCCCAGAAGGCCGAGACTTTGGGGAAGTGGTGGTGCCAGAAGTGCGGGGCGACGAGGGGGAACAGGGCGATGGACAGCAGGATCCCCGCGAAGGGGATGGCGGTCCAGAGCGGCAGGGCGCCGACGGGATCGACGTGGCCGGAGCCGTGGGCGTCGCCGTGGCCGGAGCCGTGGGCGTCGCCGTGGCCCAGATCGTGGTCTTGATCGTGGCCCTGCGTCCCCGCCTGGCTATCGGCAGGCGCGGGAGCGGCTTCGACCGCCTCCTGGACGGCTGAATGGTCGTCAGCCTGCTGGCCGTGATCCTGGGCGGCGGCTGTCCCGGCCGTGAAACCCGTGAACGCCCAGCAGCCCAGGACGATTGCCAGCAACCAGACCCGCGGGCCCGGACGGCCTCGCATCGACAAGGAAGGGACCATCGATTTGCCTCCCTGCAATTTGGAAGATTCACCTCGTGCCGCGAGTCGACCCTAGGCCAACTCCCGGCGGCTGTCAATTCATGCCCGCCGCCGCAGCGGGCGCGTACGCCCCGGCCATCGGGCTAGGCGATCATCCGCCGGATGACCGGGCCGACCCCGTCGATGACCAGCTGGACGGCGATGACCGTCAGCAGCAGACCCATCAGCTTCTCGATGATTTTGAGCCCCGTGTGACCGAGCCTGGCCAGGACGGCGTCGGCGCCCATGAGGATGACTCCGGTCACGACGAGAATCAGGGCCACCACCCCCAGAACGAGCAACGCCCCGAGCTGGCCGGGGGCCTGGGGCGTCAGGACCATGACGGTGGTGATGGAACCCGGCCCCGCCAGCAGGGGGATGGCCAGCGGCGTGACGGCCGGATCGTCGTGGTCCTCATGGGGGGGATGCATCTCCGCGTCCTGGGCGTAGGAGCTGCGGATGCCGGTCCGCCAGCGCCGCGGGCGGGACTGCAGCATGTCCAGGCCGATCCCGAAGAAGATGACGCCGCCGGCGATGCGGAAGGCGTCGATGGTGATGCCGAACATGTGCAGCAGCTGCCTGCCGAGCAGGGTGAAGGCGCCCAGGATGAAGAAGGCGGTGATCAGGGCCTTGATCAGGGTCCGGCGCTTGCGCCGGCGATCCATGTGCGAGGTCAGGCCGCTGAAGAAGGGGATGCCTCCCAGGGGGTCGACGACCGCGAAGAGTGAGGAGAAGGAGAACAGGAGGAAGGCGGTGAGGCTCAAGACAGGACCTCCGGTCGACCGGTATTCTGGGGACAGGACGCAATATTGCGATTGGAAGGTGCGAACGCCAGCACTGTTTCAGGAATCCGACGCCGACGTTTCGGGTTGACGCCGCTCCCGATGCCGGGGAGAATTCGGGAGCGTTCCCGGAGGCGTCGCGGTCCATGCACGGCGGATTTTCCCACAACCCGGCCCTGGTCGTCGCCCTGGCCCTGGTGGTCGGGGTGCTGGCCCAGGCCTTCGCCCGGCATCTGAGGATCCCGGGCATCGTTCTGCTGCTGGGCGCGGGGGTGGCCCTGGGACCGGACCTGCTGGGGGTCCTCGATCCCGACGACCTCGGCGGGGCCCTGGAAATCCTCACCGGCTTCGCGGTGGCCGTCATCCTCTTCGACGGCGGGTTGAACCTGAACATCCGGCGGATGCGCCGGGAAGGCGGCATCATCCGCCGCCTGTTGACCCTCGGTGTGGTGGTGACCACCGCCGGGGGAGCGCTCGCCGCCCGCTTCCTCCTGGGCTGGAACTGGACCCCGTCCCTGCTGTTCGGCACGCTTGTCATCGTGACGGGGCCAACGGTGGTGACTCCCCTGCTACGACGCATCAAGGTGCGGCGCAACCTGGAGACGATCCTCGAGAGCGAAGGGGTGTTGATCGACGCGGTCGGGGCGGTGATCGCGGTGGTCGCACTGGAGATCGCCCTGGGGACCTCGTTCGCTGCAGGGGCCTTGAGCGCGCCGACCCGCCTGCTGGCCGGAATGGTGATCGGAGCGCTCGGCGGCGGCGCGATGGGGCTGCTGCTTCGCTGGCACACGCTGGTGCCCGAGGGCTACGAGACCATCTTCACGCTTTCCTTCACCCTCGCCCTCTACCAGGTGAGCAACGCCGTCACCCCCGAATCGGGCATCATGGCGGCGATCACGGCCGGGGCCGTGGTCGGCAACGCCAGTCCCCGCAGCGAGCGTGAGATCAGGGAATTCAAGGAGCAGCTGACGACGCTGCTGATCGGCATGCTGTTCGTCCTCCTGGCCGCCGACGTGCGCGTGGCCGAGGTCCTGGATCTCGGGCGTCCGGGAGTGCTGGTGGTCCTGGTCCTGATTTTCGTGGTCAGGCCGCTGAACGTCCTGGCCTGCAGCCTGGGTTCGGGGCTGGGCTGGCGGGAGAAGGCCTTCCTGGCGTGGGTGGCGCCGCGGGGCATCGTGGCCGCCGCGGTGGCGTCCCTCTTCGCCGAACGGATAGATCAAGCGGGAGGCGAATTCGGCGGCCAGCTGCGGTCCCTGGTCTTCCTGGTCATCGCGGCGACGGTCGTGGTCCAGGGCGCCACCGCCGGGTTGGTGGCGCGTCTTTTGAAGGTCCGGCGGCCGGGAGGCAAGGGGATCGCCGTTCTCGGCGCCAATCCCCTCGGTCGCCTGCTGGCCAGGCAGTTCCAGGACCACGGTCACGAGGTCGCCGTCATCGACGCCAATCCCGGGTTGTGCCACGAGGCGGAGGAGGAAGGCCTGCGCGTGGTGTTCGGCAACGCCCTGACCGAGAGGGTGATGCTGCGGGCCCAGATGGACACGCGGCGGGCGGCCGTGGGGGCCACGAACAACGAGGCCGTGAACCTCCTGTTCGCCGCCAAGGCCCGCCAGGAGGCCAAGGTTCCCCTGGCCTACGCCCTGGGGGAGCGCAATCACGGGGGCGTCACGGCCGAGCATTTCGGCGAATCGGGCATCCGCCTGCTGTTCGGCGGGGAGATCGACGCGGAGCTGTGGGCGGTCCGGGTCCGACGGGACCTGACGGTGCTTGAGGACTGGCGCCGCGAGGATGAGCCGCAGGACGTCCCGTTCCTCCTGGACCGCGAATCCCTGGCCCAGATGTTGCCCCTGTTCGTCGTCGATGCCAAGGGCAAGCTGGACCTCGTGGACGATCGCACCCGGTGGGGCAAGGGCACGGAGGTCAGGTGGCTGATCCTGGCGGAAAAGCAGGACCAGATCAGGACGTGGCTGCAGGATCGGGGCTGGAGGAGGCAGGCGGATCCCGAGGAGGCCGGTGACGATCACGACGAGGTCGAAGGCGCCGGACCGGGGAAGGCGACGTGAGCGGATTTGTCCTCCGCCAGGACCGAATCCCGCTGCCCCTGAGGCTGGGCCTTTCGGCTCTCCTGCTCAAGGAGGCTGCGGCCGCCCGGCTTCCGGGTCCTGCCTTTGGGGATTCATTCACCTGGCGTGGTTGCCGGCGCCCTTGCGCATCCTGGTTCCACCTGCCGGTTTCGCCGTGGTCTGGACCCGGGCGGGCCGGTGGCTTCCAGCCTTCCTCGCCGGGGGGCGAGGGGTTCCCTTCCTGGAGCGGCGGGCCTTGGCCTACGGGGTGGCGCCGGCGCTGTGCGGGCTGGTGTTCTTCCTGTTGCGGAACCGCGTCCACCTCCAGGGGGACGGTGGGACCCTTGCCGACAACCTGGCCAAGGGCATGATCTTCCACGGCCTCGATTTCATGATCTATTTCCTGTACGCCCAGGCTTTCCAGTGGCTGGGCGCCGGTCCTGGATCCCAGGCGTATTCCGTCATGGCTGGGGGCAGCATCCTGTCGGGTGCGGTCTACGTGTCGGAGTTGCCGTCGCCCTGTCGTTGCCGTGGTTCCTGCTCAATTCCTCCAGCGGTCCGGCCCCGGCCCGTCTGGAGTCGATCATGGAGGATGCCGCGCCTTATCCCCGGGGCCTGATGTGCGAGCAGAAGGGACACCACCACCTCGCGCGGGCAGGAAGGACGAGGCCCTCGCCGGAATGGTTGCGGCAGACCGCGACGAGGAGCAAAGTGATGAGGTTGAAGCGATCCCCGGCGGCGGCCCTCAGACGATCTCCAGCGATTCCGCCGTCACCGTCAACGAACCGTGATCGTCCTCCACGATCCCGCGCACCAGATAGGGTCCCCGGCTCAACAGCCGCGCCCCATACCGCGCGTACACCTTGGGGAACAGCGTGACCTCGCAGATGTCCGTCTCATCCTCGAGCGAGATGAACTTCATCGCCTCCCCCGTATGCCGGACCACGGCGCTCTTGGCGGTGATCATGATGCCCGCGACGGTCACGCGGCGGCCGGCCCAGCCGCCGATGTCCGCGTTGCAGACCA
The DNA here is from genome assembly GCA_050174015.1 of Candidatus Krumholzibacteriia bacterium. Classification (GTDB taxonomy): domain Bacteria; phylum Krumholzibacteriota; class Krumholzibacteriia; order LZORAL124-64-63; family LZORAL124-64-63; genus JAHJTW01. The sequence goes on along the minus strand of JBFXKG010000028.1, from coordinate 8,163 downwards.
CGCCGCGCTGTTCGAGCCACTCGCGCAGGGCGGCCATGGGGTGGCTGGTGGCCGTCAGGTGCAGCACCTCCATCTCCTGGCGCAGGCGTTCGGCGGCGGGATAGTCCGGGATCGCCGGGACGAGCGAGACGGCTGAGCCGCCCCCCGGCGCCGAACCCCCGACCGGGAACAGGGTGGCGGTCTGGACGGTGGTCAGGCCGGGACCGTCGCCGCCGGCGGCGAGACGGCGACCGCCCCGGCCGCCGCGGCGCTCCTTGCGCAGCAGGGCGTGGCGCCAGAGCAGTTCGGGCCGCGTCAGCTCGAACCCGTCGCAGCCCCCGCAGCGGATGAGGTTCTCGACCTCGTTCTCGGCGAGTTGGGGCACGCGCTGCAGCAGGTCGCCCAGGGAGACGAAGAACCCGCTGCGCTCGCGCTCGTCCAGCAGCGCATCCAGCGAGCGGCGGCTCATGCCGTGGACCTGCTGCAGGCCGATGCGCACCTGGCGGTCCCGGCCGGTGAAGACGTCCCGGCTGTGGTTGACGTCCGGCAGCAGGATCTTCAGGCCCAGCCGCCGGGCCTCCTCGAGGTAGGCCGACACGCTGTAGAACCCGCCGCCGTTGCTCATGACCGCGGCCATGAACTCGGCCGGATGGTGGGCCTTCAACCAGGCGGCCTGGAACGAGAGCACGGCGTAGCTGGCCGAATGGGCCTTGCAGAAGGCGTAACCTGCGAAGCTGCTGACCTGGCGCCACAGCTCCTCCAGGACGGAGTCCGGCACGCGCGGCGCCGCGCCGGCCGCCATGGTCTCGCGGGCCCCGCTGAAGAAGCGGTCCTTCATGGCCAGGAACTCCCGGGGATCGCCCTTGAAGCTCATGGCCCGGCGCATCAGGTCGGCCTCGGCCAGGGTCATGCCGGCCACCGCGCTCAGGGTGCGCATGACGTCCTCCTGGTAGATCATCACGCCGTAGGTCTCGTTCAGGAAACCCAGGGCCGGATGAGGCAGCACCGGCGGTTCCTTCCCCAGGTGGCGCAGGACGAAGCTGCGGGACATGCCGCTGTCCGACGGTCCGGGCCGGATCACGCTGCTGGCGGCGACCACGACGCTGAACGTGTCGGCCTTGAGCTTCTTCAGGAGCGACCGCATGCCCGGCGACTCGATGTAGAAGCAGCCCATGGTGTCGCCGCTGCTCATCAGGCGGCGTGTGGCCGGATCGTCGTCCGGCAGCCTGCTCAGATCCACCGCGATTCCCAGGTTGCGGCTGACCGCCCGCGCCGCGTCGGCCACCACGGCGATGCCCCGCTGGGCCAGCAGATCGATCTTCACCAGGCCCAGATCCTCGATGGAGTACATGTCCAGCTGGCTGATCAGGATGCCCTTGCGCGCCCACTGCAGGGGGAACAGGTCGGTCAGCGGGCGGTCGGCGATGACCAGGCCGCCGGCGTGGATGCCCAGGTGCCGCGGCCGCCGCGCCAGATCCTGGGCCTGGACGAGCAGCGAGCGGTAGGGCTCGCGGTCGGTGGGCAGGTCCGCCGACTCGGGGCGCCCGGCCAGGGCCTGCTGCGGATCGCCCTCCAGCAGCCGCCAGGGCAGGCGGCGGGTGATGCGGCTCAGCTCGCGGTCGCCGTGGCCGCGCGCCTTGGCGGCCTCGCGGAACCCCGAACGGGCGCTGAAACGGTTGATGTTGCAGATCATCGCCGTGTGGTCGCGCCCGTAGCGGTCGTAGACGTAGGCGAGCACCTCGTCGCGGTCCTTCCAGCCGAAGTCCAGGTCGATGTCCGGCGGCGACAGGCGCTCGGGATTGAGGAAGCGCTGGAAGTAGAGGTCGTGCTCCAGGGGATCCACGTGGGTGATGCCCAGCAGGTAGGAGATGAGCGAGTTGGCCGCCGAGCCGCGACCCAGCGTCGGCATGCCCCGGTCGGCGGCGTAGCGCACGATGTCCCAGACGATCAGGAAGTAGCCGGCGAAGCCGAGCTGCTCGACCACGGCGATCTCCTCCTGCAGGCGGGCCATGGCCGCGCTGGTGACCCGGCGGTAGCGCTTCTGCAGTCCGTCGAAGCACAGCTTCCACAGGTAAGATTCGGTGGTCTCACCCGCGGGCAGGGGGAACGCGGGGTAGCGCCACTTGCCCAGCCGATGCCGGAAGCGGCACTGTTCGGCGATGGCCCGGGTCTCGAGGCAGGCGGTGGGGAACTCGGACAGCAGTTCCTGCATCCGGGCGGCGGACCGCAGCCAGGATCCGGCCGGGGCGCAGTGCTCGGGGCGCACGGTGGCGGCGGTGGCCAGCATGCGCATGCTCGACAGCAGGCGCTGGCGTTCGAGGTCGGCGGGCGCGGCGGCGTAGACGTCCCCGCCGGCCGCGACCGGCACCTTGCGGGCGGCCGCCCAGCCGGCCAGATCCCGCAGGGTCCGGTACACCGGGCCCAGCTCGCCGCCGGCGGTGACCAGCAGCACGCGCAGGCTGCCCTGGGTGTGGGCGACCGGATCGGAGCCGTCCGCCTGCGCCGCCCGGTCGACGGCCGCCAGCACGGCCGGGGAGTCGGTCAGGCAGAACAGCCCGCGGCCCTCGGCGTTCAGGAAGCCGGGCAGCTCGCGCAGCAGGTCGAAATCGGGCCGGACCTGGCGCAGGGTCGTCAGGCGGCACAGGGCGGCGTAACCGGAGTCGTCGCGGGCCAGCAGGACGGCGCGCGGCCGGCCCGGGGCCAGCGATCCGGGGACCAGCCGCACCGGATCGGTTTCGCGGGGGCGGTCGTTCGTCAGTTCCACCCCGCAGAGGGGCCGGATGCCGGCCTTCTCGCACTCCTTCTGGAATTCGACCGTGCCGTGGAGGTTGTTCAGGTCGGTCTGGGCGAGGGCGGGGAAGTCGAGGCGGGCGGCGCGCGCGACGAGTTCGGCGGGTGAGCTGGCGCCGCAGAGGAGGGAGTAGTGGGTGTGGACGTGCAGGTGGATCATGGCTTCACGGGTTCGGGATGAATGGCGAACAAAAGGCGAAAACAACATAGGTAAAAATCAGCTCGGGATCAACCCTTATCGTGTCCTGGCCCGACGCATTCATGGGTATCCGGAAACCGGCGGTAGAATCGTGGATTGCTCAACACCGTTGTTTCTCAGACAATTACAGTTTTCATTAAACATCCCTTGATGCGATCCGAAACAGAATCTGACGGACCGCCCGCATTCTTGCCCGGGCGGCGGGGACATCCAACCCTGGAGAACCGCTGATGTGGAACCGGATGAACTTACGAAAGCGCCTCCTGGTCGCAGGGATCGCGTTGACCGCGGGCCCGCTGCTGACGGTGATCGCCATCGTCGCCCACCAGGAATCCCGGATGGCGGAGGCCGCCTCCAAGAGTTGCACGGAACTGGCCACCGCCGACCTGGACCACATCGCCTTGAGCGTCCAGGATCTGTGCGCCTCCCATGCGGACAAGTCCGCCGAGGAGGGATACCGGCTGCTTCGCCAGGCGATCATGGACATCCAGGTCGGGCAGACCGGATACGTCTACGTCCTGGACGGCGAGGGGAACTACGTCGTCTCCCTGGGCGGAAAGAGGGACGGGGAGAACATCTGGGCTGCCAAGGACGCCGACGGCACCCTCTTCATCCAGGAGATCGTCCGCAAGGGGAAGGCCCTGGGCAGCGGGCAGGTCGCCGAGCAGACCTATCCCTGGAAGAACGAGGGCGAGGATTCCTCCCGCCTGAAGATCGCCCGGATCACCTACTACGAACCCTGGGACTGGGTGATCGGCGCCAGCTCGTATCTCGACGAGTTCTACGAGGCCGAGCGGACCATCTCGGGAATGGGGCACAGTAACCGCAACCTGATGGGCGTCCTGTCCCTGGTGGCGATCCTGGGGGCGGGAGCCTTCTGGTGGTTCCTGTCCGGGAGCATCAGCCGGCGGATCACCGGGGTCGCGACCACCCTGGAGAAGGCCTCGCGGACGGTGGCGTCGGCCTCGCAGGAGATCGCTTCGTCCAGCCAGCAACTGGCCTACGGGGCGAGCGAGCAGGCGGCCTCCCTGGAGGAGGTGTCAGCCTCCCTGCGGGAGATCGAGAGCATGACCCGGAGCAACGCCGAAAACGCCCGCAAGAGCGACAATCTGGCAGGCAAGGCGAAATCGGTGGCGGAGGACAGCCTGGGCGCCATGACGCGGATGAGCTCGGCCATCGAGGAGATCAAGTCCGCCAGCGACGAGACGGCCCGCATCCTCAAGAGCATCGACGAGATCGCGTTCCAGACCAACCTGCTGGCCCTGAACGCCGCCGTGGAGGCCGCGCGCGCCGGGGACGCCGGCAAGGGTTTCGCGGTCGTGGCCGAGGAGGTGCGGAACCTGGCCCAGCGCAGCGCGGATGCGGCCCGCAACACCGCCCAGCTCATCGACGATTCCCAGGCCAAGGCCGGCAACGGCGTGACGGTGGCCAGGGAGGTCGACGGTTATCTGCACGAAATCGCCAATGGCATCGGCCAGGTGACCGAACTGGTGAGCCAGGTCGCCCAGGCGACGGACGAGCAGGCCCTCGGACTCGGGGAGATCACCCAGGCCGTGGATCAGCTGGATCAGGTCACCCAGTCCAACGCCGCCGCGGCCGAGGAATCCGCGGCCACCAGCGGCGCCCTTAAGCACCAGGCCGAAGAGGTCTACCTCGCGGTCGGCACCCTGAGCAGCATCGTCGGCAACGGTGGCGCGCTTCAGCCCACCCCCACCGCACCGGCGCGGACAAGACGTTCCGGGGCTTCGGCTTCCGCCCCTGCCCGGGCCCCCCGCCGGCCGGTTCGGACCCCTCCGAGGGAGGCCGAGACCGTGGCGTGCCTGGACGAGCAGGAACTGATCGAGATCTGAGGTAATCGGCCGGATCCGCCGGGGGTCGCTTTTTTGACCCCCGGCGCGGCAATTTCTGGCACTTCCCCCCCTGCTGGTTTACTTTCCCCATCGAGGATCCATCCGCGGGACAGGGTCTGGCCGATCCTGCCCCCAGCGCGGCCGGTTGTAATTCTCCAGCCAGGCCCGCTTTTCACCCGGCCCCCTCGGCCGCTCGATGAATAACGGCGGGTTCGAGGGCAAGGAGGCGCTTCGAAGTCATGTCTTCCGAAGAACTCATCAGGCAAGACGACGTCACCATCCGGTTCGTCGGCGACTCCGGCGACGGGATGCAGCTGACCGGCTCCCAGTTCACGGACACGACGGCCAAGGTCGGGAACGATCTGGCCACCTTCCCCGACTTCCCCTCGGAGATCCGGGCCCCGGCCGGCACCCGCGCGGGCGTTTCCGGGTTCCAGATCCACTTCAGCTCCCATGACATCTACACGCCGGGCGACGCCCCGAGCGTGCTGGTCGCCATGAATCCCGCGGCCCTGATCACCAACTACAAGGATCTGAAGCCGGGCGGGATCATCCTGGTCAACACGGGGGCCTTCACCGAGCGCGACCTCGAGCGCGCCGAGCTCAGGAGCAATCCCCTGGAGGACGGGACCCTGGCCGGGTACCGTGTCATCCAGGAGGACATCAACCAGCGCACCATCGAGGCGCTCGAGGGCACGGACCTCGGCAAGAAGGACGTCCTGCGCTGCAAGAACTTCTACACCCTGGGCATGATGTACTGGCTGTTCAGCCGTCCGCTCGAGCCCACCCTCGAGTGGCTCCAGGCCAAGTTCAAGAAGAAGCCCGAGCTGGCCGACGCCAACTCGCGCGCCCTGAAGGCCGGCTACAACCACGGCGAGCTGCTGAGGCTGTTCCAGGGCCGCTACGAGGTCCCCAAGGTCGAGGATGCGCCGAAGGGCCACTACCGGAACATCATGGGCAACGAAGCCCTGGCCATCGGTCTGGTCGTCGGGTCGGAACTGGCGGGGCTCAAGCCCTTCCTGGGGTCGTATCCCATCACTCCGGCGACGGACATCCTGCAGTACATGTCGCTGATGAAGAACTACGACGTCATCACCTGCCAGATGGAGGACGAGATCGCCGGCATCTGCACGGCCATCGGCGCGTCCTTCGCCGGGCGGATGGGCATCACCACCACCAGCGGTCCCGGCCTGGCCCTGAAGACCGAGGCCCTGGGCCTGGCGGTGATCACCGAACTGCCGCTGGTCGTGGTCGACGTGCAGCGGGCGGGACCCTCCACCGGTCTGCCGACCAAGGTGGAGCAGGCCGACCTGCTGCAGAGCGTTTTCGGCCGCAACAGCGAGGCTCCCCTGCCGGTGCTGGCCTGCTCCTGCCCCGCCGACGCGTTCGACTGCGCCGTCGAGGCCGTGCGCATCGCGACCCAGTACATGACCCCGGTGATCCTGCTCAGCGACAACTACATCGCCAACGGGTCCGAGCCCTGGAAGCTGCCCGACATGGACAAGCTCGAGCGCTTCCCCGTGGAGTTCGTCACCGATCCGGAAGGGTTCACCCCCTACAACCGGGACGCGAAGCTGGCCCGCGGCTGGGCCAAGCCCGGCACGCCCGGCCTGCAGCACCGCATCGGCGGCCTGGAGAAGGACAGCAAGACCGGCGCCGTCAGCCATGATCCGGACAACCACCAGATCATGGTCTCGCTGCGGCAGGAGAAGGTCATGGGCGTGGCGGATTCGATTCCCACTCCCGCGGTCAACGGGCCGGACAAGGGCGAACTGCTGGTGGTGGCCTGGGGCTCCACCTACGGGGCGACCCGCGCCGCCTGCGAACGGCTGCAGAAGGAAGGCCGCGCGGTCGGCCACCTGCACATGCGGCACCTGTGGCCCTTCCCGCACGGTCTGCGCGAGATCTTCAAGGGCTACGACCGCATCGTCGTTCCGGAACTCAACATGGGCCAGCTGGCCAGGTTGCTCGCCAGCGAGTATCCTGAGTTCAGGTTCGAGAAATTCAACAAGGTCAAGGGCAAGCCTTTCCAGGCGTTCGAGCTCAAGACCCATTTCGAAAAGATCCTGGAGGAGAAGTCATGAGCGAGATCCAGCAACTGAAACCCAAGGACTTCAAGTCCGACCAGGAAGTGCGCTGGTGTCCGGGCTGTGGCGACTACTCCATCATCAACGGCGTCCAGTCGATCCTGGCCGACATCGGAGTCGCCAAGGAGAACGTGGTCATGGTGTCGGGCATCGGCTGCTCCAGCCGGTTCCCCTACTACATGGACACCTATGGATTCCACGGGATCCACGGCCGCGCCAACGCCATCGCGACGGGCGTGAAGGTCGCCAATCCCGACCTGGACGTCTGGGTCATCACCGGCGACGGCGACGGCCTGTCCATCGGCGGCAACCACATGATCCACTCCCTGCGCCGCAACGTGAACCTGAAGATCATCCTGTTCAACAACGAGATCTACGGCCTGACCAAGGGGCAGTACTCCCCGACCTCGCCGTTCGGTCTCAAGACCAAGACCACCCCGTACGGCTCGGTGGACAACCCCTTCAATCCCGTGCAGCTGGCCCTGGGCGCCGGCGCCACCTTCGTGGCCCGGACCCTGGACGTCAGCCCCAAGCACATGAAGGAGACCCTGGCCGCCGCGGCGGCCCACAAGGGCGCGGCCTTCGTCGAGGTCTGGCAGAACTGCGTGATCTTCAACGACGGGGCCTACAAGGAATGGACGGACAAGGCTGTGCGCGACGAGAAGACCATCAACATCGCCAAGGGCGAGAGGATGATCTTCGGCAAGGACAACGACAAGGGTCTGAAGGCCGAGGGATGCCACATCTCGATCTGCTCCCCGGAGGAAGCTTCCGTCTGGGATCCCTGCGTGGAGTCAGCCGGTCCGGCCTTCGTGATGTCGCAGCTCGACTACGATCCGGCGATGCCCCGTCCCATGGGCGTGTTCCGCCAGGTCTCGCGTCCCACCCTGGATGAGCTGATCGCCGACCAGGTCGGCAGCGTGACCAAGACCAGGGGCGTGGGCGACCTGAAGGACCTGATCTACACTCCCGACGTGTGGGAAGTGAAGTAGGGACTTTTCAGTCGGTCGAAAACGAGCCCCGGATGTCCTCCGTGCGAGGATTTCCGGGGCTCTTTCTTTCACTTTCCGGGTGGGACTATTTCAGAAGCATGACCTTCCGGTGGTCCACCCTTCCGTCCGCCTCCAGCCGCAGGTAATAGGCTCCGCTGGGCAGAGGCCGGCCGCTATCGTCGCGGCCCTGCCAGATGCGGCTGTGGGGGCCGGCGGGCAAGGCTTCGTCGACCAGCCCGGCCACCCGGCGGCCGGAAACGTCATAG
>JBFXKG010000027.1:0-57305 GCA_050174015.1 Candidatus Krumholzibacteriia bacterium | reverse complement strand
GCGGCTAACGGTCTCCCCGTCTCCCAGCTCAATCTCCTCATCGAGAGACGGCCCGGCCTTCCAGACGTCCCGTTTCTTCGCCCTAAATGATTCCCGCAGGTTTTCAGTCTTGTTGCGGACCAGCCGCGTGATGAAGGTCCGGCGGCCGGCCTTCTCCGGGTCGTAGGCTGGGAGCCGTTTCAGCAAATCCACTCGCAAGTCCTGCTTGATGTCCTCGATGTCGTCCGCAGGTAATCCTAGGTCCCGAACAAGATTTTTCGCCGCAATCCCGATAGATTTTTCGATATAGGGGCCATCGGTCCCCCAAGCGCGCGTGAGTTCCATCTCCGCCTCCTCGCTGGCGAGGCAGAGGGCGCTTGGGTGTCGTCATGACCGGATCTTGGGCCGTAAACGCGAGCGGAGATGCCGTGAGATCGCCGGTTTGGCGACACCCACAACAGCCTCCGCTTCGCTTCCAGTCAGTTGTCTGGTGTGTAGTTTTGCGTTGTGTTCGAGCTAGATCTCCAGATCCACCTCCTTGGGTAAACCGCCCCTCACTTCCAGCCGGGCTATCCGACAGCACCCTTCGGCATGGAGGGTCTGATGCAGCCAGAGGACTTCCTCGGGCAATGGGAAATCAGGAAGGGAACGTTCCGGTCGGACCTCGTTGTCTGAGCGAAACCGGTATCGCGCCATGATTTTTACATTGGCGTCGAGCACCGGCTCACCATCGACAAACTGGATACCTGAAATGGAGCCGAAGTTCAGGCGCTGCATTTGCCGGACGAGCTTCTGCCAGGCGGGAGAGAGGTGGCTGAATCGGGTTGGTTGCTTCATCACGAAGAACCTCCAATGAAATGCCCCCAGAAGGCAGGTCCGGCGATGGATCCTCCTGGGGGCAGTCGTTCCACGGGCGTGGACCGACAACAAACAGGTCTCAGGTTCGCCGAACCATGAAAGCGGCGCGGACCACGACGGGCACGCGAGCCTTCACTAGGCGGCCGCGGAATATAGGTTGTTTATTGGCAATTAGATATACGAGTGGCGGGCTATATATACGAATGGGTCAATCGTCAAAATGCTGTGTTGTCTTACCGGAAGACGGGTCCTCCTTGCCGCGAATTCGCGTTACGCCGGCGACGTTCAGTCGCAGACTTTTCGAAACCGATTTCTTCCCCCAAGATTTGGGAACAATCCGCGTATCTAGCCCGGCATTCTCAATACGCTTTGATATTTCCCATATAAGAGTCCTGACTCGTATAATTAGCGTATCTCCATCAAGGCATGCGCTATCGGGGCGACTATAACCGTAGATTTCCTTTGCCACCTCACGGAGCCTCACGCCTTTGGGAAAGCTCTGCAGGAATAACATGAGCAGTCGTGCTTGCATCGTCAGCTCGCCTCTTCTTTTCTTGAATTCAAGCGAGCCGCAAGGTGTACCATCGACTGCCGCCACGAGATTAACTTCACCCTCTTTGCTCACCCACCACGATAGCCGCGTCGTCTCTGCGGGGTCGCGTTCGTCTTCTAGCGGCTTCGGACCGGACAACACCTTCGAGATATTTTGGGAATTCCTTGTATTAGTAATCGTGAAGTAATTCCTGTCCAGTTCTACGTCGCTGTCGCTGCTGACTTCACGCCGGCCAGGTTGCATCACCAACACTGGCAAGGCCGTGCGCACGAACAACATCCCATTTCGAATTTCAATGGAATATGGCTCGCGTTCCGCCAACGAATTCGGTGAAGCGGGCTCAATGACAGTTCGCGCCGTGAGGCCGCCGCCACCTGCGGCATTGGAGGGCGGAAGGTCTTTCGCGGATCGCTGGGCCTGTTCGATGCCTTCCTTCAGCTTCTCGAGCTCACGCGATTCCTTTTCCCACCTATCATCAACCGCTTCCGCGAGACTCACCCTAATCGCGCCAAGGCAATTCGCTGGCAATCCGAATGACCGCACGCCCGGGAAAGTGCTTTCATAGTCAATAGAGTAGTCGGCCCATTGGGAAATCGCGGCAAGATTGGCTGACCATACTGAATCGTCGATAAAGCGGAATAAATCCCGCGAGAGGTTTCGCGCCGTGTGCCGCATCGCATCAGCGGCAAAGACAATTTGATCGAGTCCTGACGAATCGAGCTCTGCTAACAATTCGAGTGGAACCTGTAACTCGACTTGAGCCGAGATCCGAGCGACCGCATCGCTCTTGTCAGCCGTGGCATCAAGAAGCAGGGCGCGATAGTACCCATCAAGATTCGCTATCAGAGGGCGCAGTTCCGTCGGAAAAGACAGTTCAATTCGGTCGAGCCCAATGCCTTTGCCGGGCCAATCAGAGACCTCCTGCATACTGTCAAGTATGTACGGTCTCAGCATCGGCACCATTTGCATGGTCTCGCGATATGGCTCAATTAAGTGCGCAATCTCTCCAGCTCTTGCGAGCGCTTCAAACCCACCGCATGCCGCTATGTGAGCCAGCGGGCGACGTACTTCCCTAAGCGTTTCCAAAATGAGCCGTTGCGTTGACTCGGAGATACCCGCACGCCGCAATTCTCGCCTGAATTCACTTTCGTCCGACACTTCGACCTTCTCCCCGGTAAATAGAAACCAAGTGGAAGCCACGATCATGATGGCCAGCCTAGCAGGTGATCATGTCCCAGTCAGCCCCCTCCTATGATTCCCGATTGCCGGCTGTTGCCGCAATCCTGGCCGCCGGCTACCTGCGCCTCCTCCAGAAAAGACATAACTCCCAAGAACAGGCCAAGTTACAGCCGCCAGATTCTGCCGAATCACCTTGCTTTCACCGCCCCCCGGAGGCATAGATGTCATGTCCACTGTCACAACCCATTGCCATTAAAGGAGATGACATGACAACCAGAAACGCCAAGCCCGGGGACCGGATGACCGAGGCCACCCGGCAGCGCATCCAGGGCGAACTCGGCACCCAAGACGAGTTGAACCCCGAATTCATTTTCCAGGGAACAGCCACCGACCTCCTGCTGGCCGCCGTTTCCGGGATGATCGATCCGGCTCTGCTGGCCCAGCGGGAGCTGGCCAATCGGGGCCTCGACGCCAACGGCCAGTGGGTCGGCTTCGACCGCGCTCGCGAGATCCACCTCCGCGGCACCACTGGTGACAAGGACGCCGCGCAGACCGCCGCCGCCGAAATCGCACGTCGGCACCTTCAGATCGAATGCCTCGACACCCGCAACTCCGACGGCCTCGACTTCCACGATGTCGCCGTGTGGGCCATCCGCGACGCCCTGATCGCGGCCTTCGAAGCTGGCGCCCGCAAGGTCCACGGGCTGGAGGGCTGACATGAACCACTACCAAGCGATGATCCGCGAGCAGATGGCCACCTCCGGCCTGATCGGTGTGGCCCCGCTCGCCCACGTCGAGGCCCTCATGCGCCTTGAACACCCCTGCCTCGACCACCTGAGCCCGGCCGAGTTCGCGCGCGAAGCCGAGGCGGCAGCCGAGGAAGCCGCAGCCAGCCCGGTCTACGCCGCGCAGGTCGCCGATTCGCTGGGGGTGCGCTGATGGAACGGGGAGGCACGACCACGTCCGCCACCAAGAACGCGGCCCAAGCCTACGCCACCGCGCTGGCCGATGCCCTCAAGACGATGGCACCGGGTACGGCCGAATTCATCCGGGCCACGAAGGAGTTGGCGGTCATGCGTCGGGACCATGGGTGCAACTGAAACGCAAACGGAAGGAAACAGTCATGGCCACCAAGAAAACGACCACCAAGAAAACCCGGGGCGCGAAGAAGACCACCCCGAAGGATTCCCCTAAACGGCCCCGCGCGAAGACCCCCGGGAAACCCGCCAGCCGCGACCCCCGCCTGCCCGCCGTGGGGTCCGTCCTGACCAGGGAGTTCAAGGGCAAGACCATCGAGGTCAAGATTACCGAGGACGGATTCGTTTTCGAGGACCAGACCTTCAAGTCGATCAGCGCGGTTGCCCGCCGGATCACCGGCTACGGGATCTCCGGGCCGGTTTTCTTCAAGCTGGTCGACCCCAAGCCCGACCAAGCAGAGGCTCAGTGATGGCCGATCCCAGCATCGCGGCCCAGGTCGCCGCCCTGCAGACGATGACCCTTAAGCAGCTGCGCACCCGCTGGAAGGAGGTCTTCGGCGAGGAGACCCGGCAGCGGCACCGGCAGCACCTGATTAAGCGGCTGGCCCGACAGCTTCAGGATGACCGCCCCCACCTGACGGACGAGGAAGAGGCCAATGTGGAGAAATACCGGGCCATGCTCCGCCAGCTGCCCCCGGAGAAGTGGTTTCCCGGCAAGCAGCGGAAGCCCAGGAAGCCGGAGGCCGCCACCAAGCGACGTTCCCTCAAGCCCGGCTCCGTGCTCACCCGCATGTACGAAGGTTCGGAGATCGCCGTCACCGTGCGCCCTGATGGCCGGTTCGACTACGCCGGGAAGACCTATCGGTCCCTGAGCGCCATCGCCAAGGAGATCACCGGCACGACCTGGAACGGCTGGCGGTTCTTCGGCCTGGCTCCTGTGGGAGGAAAGTGATGGGCAATGATGTTCAGTTCTACCAGACCAGCATCGGCCGCCAGTTCTTCGAGGTGACGATGCCGGAGTTGGTCCGTCAAATCACCCGACTCAATGACCTGCTTGCCCTGGCCGTCGAGGCAATGCAGGCAAAACCCGAGAGCAAGCCCGATGATTGCCCCGGTCAAGACTAGGACCATCCGCTGCGCGATCTATACGCGCAAGAGCGTGGTTGAGGGGCTGGAGCAGGACTTCAACTCCCTGGACGCCCAGCGCGAGGCTGGAGAGGCCTACGTTGCCAGCCAGCGGCTCGAGGGCTGGACCTGCCTGCCCGACCGCTTCGATGACGGCGGCTACAGCGGCGGCACCCTCGACCGTCCCGCCCTGGATCGGCTCATTAACGACATCACCGCAGGCCTGGTCGACTGCGTCGTGGTCTACAAGGTGGACCGCTTGTCCCGATCCCTCCTGGACTTCGCCCGCTTGGTCGAGGTCTTTGACCGCCACGGCGTGTCGTTCGTCTCGGTCACCCAGCCGATCAGCACCGCCGATACGACGGGGCGGCTCATGCTCAACATCCTTTTGTCATTTGCCCAGTTCGAGCGCGAGACCATCGCCGATCGGACCCGCGACAAGATGTCAGCGGCCCGCCGTCGCGGGAAGTGGACCGGCGGCACCCCGGTCCTGGGGTACGACGTCCATCCCGATGGCGGCAAGCTCGTCGTCAACCCGGACGAAGCCGAGATGGTCAGGGAGATATTCCGGCTATACGCGTCCCGGAAGTCCCTGTCGCAGGTGACCGCCGAACTGAGCCGCCGGGGCTGGACGACCAAGGCGTGGACCACCAAGAAAGGGAAGGTCCACCTGGGCGGCCCGTTTTCAAAATCCACCCTTGCCCGTCACCTGGCCAACGTCACCTACGTCGGGAAGGTCAACCACAAGGGACAGGTGTTTGACGGGGAACACGACGCCATCGTCCCCAGGCGGCTGTTCGACCAGGTCCAGGCCTTGCTGGCGGAAAACCTGAACACCGGGCGGCACAAGGCCCGGAACAAGTACGGCGCGCTGTTGCGGGGCCTGGTTCGGTGCCAGGCCTGCGGAACGGCCTATGTGGCCACGACCGCGCGCAAGGGGAACACGGTATACAGGTACTATACCTGCTCCGGCGCGCAGAAGAACGGCTGGCACACCTGCCCCCGGCCAAGCCTCCCGGCCCAGAAACTGGAGCAGCTGGTGGTCGACCAGATCAGGGTGATCGGCACCGACCCCGCCCTGCAGGCCGAGGCGCTCCGGCAGGTGAAGCGGGCAGCCAGGGAGCAGGCCCGTGTCCTGGCCGCCGAGGAGCGAATGCTCAAGCGGAAGCTGGATGCGGCCAAGGCCGAGGAGGCCGGGCTGGTCAAGGCCTTGGGAAGTGGCACGGTGGCCCCTGGGGCGGTCTCCCTGCGACTGGCCCAGCTGGAGGACGAGGCCGCCAGGCTGGCCACACGGCGCGCTGAGGCCGCCAGGGAACGCCAGGCAGCCGCTGAGGCGGCCCTTTCCCAGGAGGACCTCACCGCGGCCCTGGGGCTGTTCGACCCCGTCTGGGACGCCCTCTACCCCGCCGAGCAGGCCCGGATCATCGAGCTGCTGATCGACCGGGTCGAGATCGATAGCCAGGCCGGGACGCTGGCCGTCACGTTCCACCCCAGCGGGATCAAGGCCCTCGCCGCCGAGGTCGCCCAGGAGGTCGCGCCGTGAGGGTCGAGGTCAAGGTGGACTGGGGCCGGGTGGCCGGGAAACGGGCGGAAAAGACGGATTCGCAGGAGCCTGCCCCTCCCCGGTCTCGGGCCGAGCGGCGCCTCTGGTACATCGCCATCGCCCGGGAAATCGAGGCCGGCGTGCGGTCGGGGCGGTTCGACTCCTATGCCGATGCAGCGCGGAGGTGCGGGGTGTCGAGGGCCCGCATTTGCAATTATGAGACTAGCTAAGTTGAAAACACAATTTTCGGGTGGCGTAAGGCAGAATGGCGGCTACAATCCCATGGGACAATTCCTGGATGGGCATCCCCATGATGACAGCCCGTGCTCACGGCATGGAATTGCCATATTTTCATTCGGCTGGATTGAGGCACTTCACTCTATGCGAAAACTCTTCCAAAGCCCGCGGTGGAAAAAACATTCCGCACGCCGTTCAGAATACGAACTCCGCCACCGCCGCATTCGTCGAGATAATCGCAAGCACTGGGAAGGCAAGCACAAACCGGCCCCCAAGTATACTATTGCGCACAAGACCGTCGTGGCTCCTTCCAACTTCGACTTAGCGAAAAACACCGCCGAATGTCTGGAGTTCTTTCAACAATTGCAGGATCTGTTTGGTAAGTCGCGCTCCATCTATGTCGACCTTAGTCAAGTAACCAATATCTCGACCGGGTCTATTCTCTACCTGCTGTCTCGACTCGACTATGCGAAATCGCTTGGCCTCCGCAGCTTGATCGCAGGCAACGTTCCTCAAAACCAACGCTGCGAGGAGTTCGTACGGAAAAGTGGGTTCTGGAATTTCGTTTCCGCGCCGGGCGGGATCGTACGCGAAGCAGATGACCAGTACTTCGAGATCGTCAGCGACACGGAAGTCACATCCACCTCAGTTAAGGCAATTGAGTCTTTTGCTACACGGCATCACGCGCTTCCAGAATCAGCGCGAGCTACATACGTCTCAATTATCGAAGCAATCAGCAATACACGTAATCACGCCTATGCCCCTCGCGCTCACTATCGGCGCTGGTGGCTCATGGCCTATCGCGATTCGACAACGAATCGCATTTATGTCGCCGTCCTCGACAATGGCGACGGTATCCCAGTGACCATTCATAGAAAAGGTCACGAAAAGGTACAAGAGAAGTTATCTATACTTCTCGGGCACAACCACGGTTCGTTGATCCTGTCTGCGTTAAAGGGAGAGGGCCGCACTCGGACGCGTGCCGGTCATCGTGGAACAGGTCTGCCGAAAATTTACGAACTAGCTCATCTAGGGCGGCTAGCGAACCTCGTCGTTCTGTCGCGCCGCGGTCGCGTAACCTGTTGCGATGGTGATGCATCCGAAATGCCTGTAGACTTCCAGGGGACTCTGCTCTCCTGGGAAATGAGTTGACGCCAGGTAGATTTCGTTTACCTTGGGTCAATAAAGGAGTTGACAGTGCCACGAGTGATTGAGATTGATGTTGCTCGCGATTTCACGACCGCGCCTGGCGCTCGTTTCCGCAGCCATGGAGAGAATTCCGGCGAGGATTTTCGCGAGCGATTTCTGGACCCCCATTTCGCCGATCAGTCCGAAGAATCCGTCGTATTGATCCGTCTTGACAGCGTCGCAGGGTTTGCCCCTTCATTTCTTGACGAAGCATTTGGCGGGCTGGCGAGGAAATACGGCGCTGATCTTGTAGAGAATCGGCTTCGGTTTGTTTCTGCCGATGATCCCGACCTAGTCCAAGAGATACTCAAATATATACGGGCAGCAAGTGACAAACCGCGCAAACCTTAGGACCATTACGTCATGTTTCGCGGCCCTCGTCGTGGTGTTGTTCTGCGGCGTGCTCATTGGCAGAAATTATGATTGGGCGGAGTTCTATTCGGCTCGAGCAATCGAAGTATTTGAGCTTCTAGCCTCAATAGCTTTGGTCATGGTTGCATCATATTATCTCGTTGAGCGAACGAGCAAACAAGCTCGTCGTAGGGACGTTTTTTATGACCTCCTTAATCGGTTTTCGTCGGATCTCGATGAAATGGTTACGATTAGTATTGGATTTTTTGACAGCCGTGAAGAAAGTGTCGTCCCGTCTCTCCTAGCTCGTCTTGCAAGCCTCGTACAATTAAGCCGGGTTATCTCGAAACATGCCGACGAGTTCGTTCCACACTCATTTGCGTCAGGGTTCAATTCCGATATTCAGCACCTTAGAGAAGCTATTGGTGGATCGCCGTTCGCAGAAGCCCATATCACATTTCCCGACAACTGGCGGGACCACGTGTATGCCATTCGCCGTGAAATCGACCGGCGTATTTACCAGTACCGTCTGGATTTGTTTCGGTAGCCTATCCATATTTCTTAGCACAACAGTCTTGTCACCATTCGTCGTACTATAGTCGTTGTTGGCCGCTACCCTCGTCCCTACTATTGGACATCCCACTAGTCGAAATCTCCCGCACCAGCCCGCTGTCAAGACGAACGGCCCTTGACTTCACAATCCCCGTTCTCGTAGCAATCAGCGGACGCCCTACGGCACCGTCCAATCGCCTTCCGCCAAGTCCTTTATGAGCTCGTTGGCCGAAGCGTTATTGGTACGGCGCATTGAGCGGAGCCGAATGAATAGCAGGTGCTTGGGGGCGTAGTACGCCACTGACTTTACCTTTGTTCTGTGCTCCTCAACAAGATACACATCATCCCCAACTCCAATTGGCACAAGTCCCTCTTCGACCTTGCGCAACACAGTGGTTGGGGTGCCGTCATCGCAGTGAATCTTGATCTCGAATAGGGTATTCACCAGCGCTCCTTTTAACTGGTCGTCCATGAATTCTGCTCCCGACCCCTGTCACTCGCACATGCCTAGCCCAACTGGTTTCGCGTCGTGACGTATATGGCCGGCAGCCCAACTTATTCAAGAGTCGTCATCGGGTTATTGCGTGCTTTGCTGTCGTCATTGGAGCCTCAACACGGCTCTACACGCTGAACACCCCCCACCCCGCCCTCTTGATCCTCCTGTTACCAGAAATCGTCCGCCGCAGCACATAGCCAAAGCAAGTGGCCTTCCTCTTCACGACCACCCTTATCCGAAATGTGGCCATGCCTGGAAACCCGGAATTGAAAGCTCGATCCCAATGATGTCGCATTGCCCCCACCGGTGGAACCTGCCCGACCGGACCAAGCTGCCATCTGCGATTCCAGTCAGCCTGGAATCGATTAACGGCTGCGGGCCTGATTCAACTCCAGGAGATACTCGAGGACCTGCTCATCGCCCGCATCCGCCGTCAAGAAAACCCCACCTGCAGCGTCGTTGTAGGCCGCTGCCACTGCCTCATCAAGATTCCGGTGCGCATCAAATAACCATCTCGGCATCTCGTTGTAGAGGGCCGTAAGAGTGCGCTTTTTGAGGGCAACAGCAGCCTTCGCATCCAGTGGTGCGATGGACCGGTAAACCGCCTGGGGCAGTTCAGCAGCCGGATCTTCGATTTGACGGTCCCACGGGCCGCCTGGCGTCGCCGGAAACCTAATCTCTACCTCCTTGGTCCACTCCGGGGGGTTAAGCCACCGCTTACGGAGTTCAAAGAGGGTAGCAGCAGCCCCTGCGACTGCCTCAATACTGGCCGATCGAAATTCCTCTTTACCTGGGGAATAGGGAAGCGGAAACGTGTCGAAGCAAGACGTGGGTGTGTACCGTGTACCACTTTCCGCTTCACGAAGCTGGGACGCTTGAGCTCTCGCCCAGACCTCGTGAAAGCGAGCCTGCAAAACACCGAAGAAGTAGTTGTCGGAGCGAGCAAATGCAATCAGTTGGTGATCCGGGAGAGTCGGGGCCGTCATCCAGACAAATGTCCGGAACTTAGAAACCGTCGGTGTGGCGAGGAACCGTGAAAGCCCAGAAATCGCACGCCTAAGTGCCGGCCTGGGCTCGACATGAAGCCAGTAGTTGTCTCGGTAAGCCTTTCTCTTGTTCCCTTCTCGAACGGGTTTCACATCGCGGAGGATATGACCAAACGGGGCCTCATACTGAGCTGCCCCAGTTTCACTGCAGGCCGTACCATAATCCAAGATCCACATTCCCCGCGGTCGCCTCATAACATCCATGCCGTTCACCCATGGCACCAGGACGTCAGAGTTCGGTCTCCCATGCGGATTCGGCGCTACCAGCATGGCCAGGGCATCATCCTCAGGAAGGTCGAACGCACCACCTTTCGTGTCGCCCATGAATGCGATCCCGGCGTTCTCCTTTAGCGGGACGGCCTGCGTGATGTCAACGGTGGAGGTCAAGTTCGCATTGATGGTAGATACATGTTTGCCGTCAAGCACCCTGCTCCCATCCGTGCCATCATCGAACCCCACCATGCTGATATGCACGTGCGCTCCGTCTAACACCCAATGACGATCACTCTCGGCGAAAAAGATGTCTCCGGACTCCTTGATCCGTTTCAGCACTTCCCGATTCGCGCCGCCGCGAATGCCCTGTGTCGCCAGCAACCCAGCCCTCTTGCACTTGCCGGCCGCGATATGGGCGCGCGCCTTTTCGAACCAGTAGCAGCAGAGGTCCGACTCAGCGGCCACCCGACCCTTCCAAACGGCGAACATCTGGTCGACGTAGGCATCCCCGAGGCTCGCACGCAGAAGTTTGCCTCCGAGGAAGGGGGGATTGCTGACGATGAAGTCGACCGCAGGCCATTCAGGCTCGGATTCATCCCCAGCGGAGGCGGAAGCGACAATCGCATCCATGTTCCGGAAATTGTCAGGCAACGCTTGCAAAATCGGCTGCGGCGGGCTGCCGAAGCCGTTGGCCCTCACCCATTGCAGGTGGCCGATCCACACGGTCATCTGGGCGAGATCGAATGCGTACGGGTTGATTTCGATACCGAAGAGCTGTTTGGGGTGAATGACCGGCAAGGGAGCTTCGAGCCCGTGATCGTGCGCCCAGAGAATGATCTCTTTCTCGAAGTCCTTGAGCAGCTGAAGGCTGACGTAGAGGAAATTCCCACTGCCGCAGGCCGGATCAAGGACCTTGACCCTTGAAAGCCGCCCGAGGAATCGGCTGACCACGGCCGACGCCCTCACCTGATGCTTCTTCCGGGTCGCGTCGGTCAGCTGCTTCTTTCCGTCCCCGTATTCTGCAGCCACTTTGGCGAGCGCTGTTATGGCTTCCCCTTTGACCCCTTCCCACTCCCGTCGTAACGGCTCGATGACCACCGGCTCGACGATTGTGACGATATCAGCCCGACTGGTGTAGTGCGCTCCGAGTTGAGTCCGCTTCCCCGGATCGAGGCCCCGCTCAAACAGCGTTCCAAAAATGCTGGGGTCTACGGCATCCCATTCCAATTGCGCCGCTTCGTACAAAACCGTCAATTCGTCTGTGTTGAGCTCCTGCACCGTGGCGTCCTCAAATAGGGCGCCATTGAAGTGCTGGATTTCGTCCATCCCAAAATCCCCGCCCGTTGCCATGGCTTGGAACAGATCGGCCGCGAGCTTGGTGAACCTCTCGGGGTCTGAATGGCATTTTTCCAGGATCTTGGTGAACAGGCCCCGGGGCAGGAGTCCGATATCCTCGGCAAACATGCAGAAGACCAGGCGGTCCATAAATCGTGCTACGGCGTGGGGATCCTCCCCCCGCTCCCGCAGGCTTCGGGCAATCAGGGCGATCTTTCCAGCAGCTTGGGCGGTGATGGTCTGGCTGGTGATGCCGGGCCGCAGCTTCTCCGGGTCGTGGAACATGGCCCGCAGAATGGACAGGCCCCTCTCGGTCTTGAGTGACTGGAAGGTGACCTCGTAGACCTCGGACGGGGTATTCGTGAAATTCGTGTGGATGATGATTCGATTGAAATCGCAAACGACCAACAAAGGCGGGTTATCAAGCGCCTCTCGATACTGGAGGAGTTGCCGATAGGCCGCCTCCAGGTCCTTGTTCTTTCCCTTGTACTCGAGCCCGAAGAACCCCCGCTTCCAGGCATCAGCCCAGCCCTGTCCGCCCTCGACTTTGGCGGCCCCGCGCTCGAAGCAGAATGACGCGCCGGTCGGGTCGAGTTCACCGGGAGTCGGATGTTCGACCAGCCGGCATAGGTCGATGAAGTGCTCCTGGTAACCAGAGCGTTCCTTCAGGGTGGAATCGCCCCACTTCTTGGTGAATTCGGATGGATTCAACGCCTGTCCCCATGGGTTCACAGCTTGTATCTTTTCGGCCTGCTGCTCCTGCGGCGGAATTCTACCAGGCGTGGTCCCGGCCGGGAACGAGAAATCCGAAGAAATCTTGGGAATCTACTTGGCTGGGCGGCCGGACCGAGTTGGAGGCTGGTCCTCCCTTCCGACGGATTACGGTAGCTGCGGGTCGTGCCAGGGGTTGTTTTCAGGATCGGAAGGGCAAGGGGAAGACGGCGCAGGTTGATCGCTTTCATTACCCCGATCCAGGGTCCCCGCAAGCGACTTTGGGAAAAGCCCCTCAAAACCATCATGGCGATAATTAAATTAAAAGGCAGTTCTTGCTACCCTGAATCCGATATAGCTTTCGGCGCTGGTTCCGGTTGCCCGTCTTGCGGATCGACAACCTGGGGTAAAGGCATTGTAATGCCCGCCACGGATCATTCGACTACCATATCCGGGTCCTGGGCCAGTAGGGTCAATAACTGGGTCACCAGTGTATGGACTGTAGCGATCCCAACACCATTCCCAAACATTACCATGCATGTCGAAAAGACCCCATGCATTTGCGACCTTGAGCCCAACCTCTTTAACTTCACCATTAGAGTTGCCACAATACCATCCGATTCTTGCCAATACAGAGTCATTGCACTCAATATCAGAAATATTCCCATTGCTAAATGCAGTCGTACTACCAGATCTGCAGGCATACTCCCATTCAGCCTCAGAAGGAAGCCTATATCCATCAGCCATGACATCCCAATTCCAAAATTGTCCATCAAAAAAATACACGGGGGAGAATCCTTCGGCGATTGAAAGCATATTGCAAAATTCTATGACTTCGCTAAACCCTACGTCAACTTTAGGCTTTTGGGAGGCAGACGGTTCAGTTACCATTACCTCACTCCAGAGCTTCTCAGTCACCTCAAATCTTGAAATATAATAATCCCTGGTCAGCGTAACTTGGTGTTGTCTCTCATCATAACTATAACCAATTTCGCCAGTGGGGGTCCCCATTACAAAAACACCAGAGTTGATAAAGACTAGATCACTTTCAATGCTACCCGGAACAGAATACAGCCCCCGAACCAAAATCTCTTGGCCCTCGGTTACGGAAAATGAAAATGGGTTTGGATGTGGACCAGACCATCCCTCTACTTCGCCCCAAAAAATTGTATAGCCCCCCACAACAATTTCATTTAACTCAACATCACCTGACCCAGAATAATTAATTCCATTGGGACCAAAAATTTCCCAAGAAGGTTCAAGATACCCTGGGTTACAAGAAATTTTGATGCTCCCCGTAGGCGGTTTTTCTTCATAAACCCCAAAAAAGTACAGGGAAGCACCTTCTCCAAGTATTTGGTCATAACTGGCCGGATCAGGTGTAAACCAGTTTAAGACACTACCCCAATTGATAGTGTATTCCCCTGTTTCCATATTGTAAAATGCCATATCGCCGAAACCATCAAAGGAAAATCCCCCTGGGCCAATTAACTGCCAGGGAACATCTAAAAAATTTGGTTCGGGATCAACGAAAATATTTCCATCACCTTCATCATTTTCCACATATTCCCCAAAGCACAGGGCAGAGAATCCTTCAATTAATGCCAGAATTTCAGTCTGCGGCTTGGGAGTATTCCAGCCTCCAACCTCTCCCCATGTTAATTCATATACGCCCACTACCAACGAATCAAAGGAGGCGTCTCCCTCGCCCACCAACACACTTCCCCCAGGACAAATAACACTAAATGGCGCCAGCAAACTGTCCGGTTCTGAATCGACAACCAAAACACCATTTCGGTCAGCTATTGCAGAATATGCACCTAACGCAATTTTAACATCATTATCAAGAACCAGAATAATTTCAGAATTAGGACTTGGGGTTTCCCAACCAGATACATCCCCCCATTCAACAGTGAATTCCCCAGGTAACAAGTGGTTAATAGATTGCCCGCCAGATCCAACCGCATGATATTCATTGGGACCGGAGATTGTCCAAGGTGCTTCTAATGATTGGGGAGAAACTACCACAATAATTTCCCCACTACCTTCTTCCGAATTATTGTAGTAACCGGAAAGCTCAACTCTTTCGCTATCCAAA
The DNA here is from genome assembly GCA_050174015.1 of Candidatus Krumholzibacteriia bacterium. Classification (GTDB taxonomy): domain Bacteria; phylum Krumholzibacteriota; class Krumholzibacteriia; order LZORAL124-64-63; family LZORAL124-64-63; genus JAHJTW01. Next base: position 42,864 of record JBFXKG010000027.1, on the reverse strand, counting down.
ACTATGATTGAATCTATAGATGGCTCTGGGACATCCCATCCCTCCACATTCCCCCAACTAATCCTATATTCCCCTTCATCAAGACAACGAAATAACATGTTTCCTGTTCCAGAAAATTCAAAATCTCCAGACCCATTTAATTCCCATGTTGCTTCAATGAAATCCGGCTCAGGGTTAACATACAAATCACCACACATGACTTTAGGCTCAACTGGATTATTGCTATCTTCGCATCCAGCCAATCCGACTATTAATGAACTTACAAGAACAAGGAAAACGGCACCATGATTACGGTTCATTTTGTTTACGCCTTCCCAAATTCACAAAACCATCATTTTGGTTCTTTGAATTCGCTGAATTCTAAGATCGAAATTGGGGCAGCAATGTACAATTCCAACTTCAATTCTTTTTGCCCCCGTCTAGACGATATTTGATAACTGTATTCAGATTATACCATTGAAAGTCCTCAGGAAACCCCATGATTGCAAAAATTTTGGGGATTGAAAAGCTGAAAAGGTTGAAAGACGGCTCCACACATGGGGTTATGCGGTTACGACGCCAGCAAAAACCCTGTCCAAGGAAGCCGTCTTTCATGAGATCCAGTAAAGCACAGATCCTCAGCCGTGTCCACACCGTTCCGGCCATCCGTTTTACCGACCAGACCCTGACCCCAGCCAGCGGCCTGGTGCTCTTCCAGGTCCTGTTCGACCGCCTGGAACTGCGCACTCGGGTCCGGCGGGCCTGCCGTCACGTCCTGGGGGCCGCCGACTTCAAGCTGCCCGAGCTGCTCCTGACAGGAGAATGCCTCCGAGGACCTTTCTGCAGAACTGGTCGACAAGTTGAGCCGCCAAATACAGGGCATCGCCACCAAAGGCAGGGACCGGGAGTACTTCCGCTGGTCACCCTCAGCGGCAAGATCAAAAAAATGCTTAATTTTTCCGGCAAATACTCACAATGATTGCGACTGCAACTCCGACAACTAGGTACCAAAGGTAGCCGGTTGTCAGAAAATTCAGAAATTTTTCAATCCAACTTCCCTCTGTGGCGTCTGCGAACTTTCCAATAAACCATGAAGAAGCAAATAGACCAACGATGACAAGAATCACTAATCCAATGCAACCCAGCAACCAAGAATATTTCCCCATTTTCTTCACCCTGGATTCTAGGTTCGTCTGTGCTTGTATAAGGTCCCCCAATGCACCAAAAACAACTCCAAGTGCACTGACATTACTACTCAACTATGGTTTGGGGAACAAAATTACTGGGGCGAATTTCATTTTGACTTCCAATCTTGGGCTAACCGCCTGGCCTCGGCCAATTTGGCTTTAGATAATTGGTTTTCCACGTAATCGCGGTATTGTATTGAATTCTCAGCCGGACTGGGATTTGACGCTGCGAGATCTAACCATACATAAGCCAATACCAAATCCTTTTTTATTCCCTCACCGTTGGCGTAAGCCATACCAAGCATAAGTTGGCCCGGGGCAAAACCCTGTTCCGCTGATAAACTAACCCATTTAATGGCCTCGGGGAGGTTAACTGGTACACCCTCCCCCTTTGCATACATCGCTCCGAGATTAAATTGGGCTAAGGCCCATCCCTGCTCTGCTGATTCTCGGAACCATTTCAGAGCCTCATTGCTGTCCTTCTGTACACCTTCACCGGCCTGATACATTACGCCGAGACTGTACTTGGCACCTTGGTGGCCCTGGTTTGCCGCCAATAAATACCACTTCAATGCCTCGGAATAGTCCTGGTGTGTTCCGTAACCATAATAGTAAGCTGCACCAACCATATTTTGAGAATCAGCATGCCCCTGCGCCGCCGCCAAGCGGTGCCACCGTAACGCCTCAGAATCGTCTAAAGGCACACCACGACCGTTGGCATACATCAGACCAAGGTTGTACTGGGCATCTGCCACTCCCCGTTCTGCCGCAAGGCGAAACCACTTTGCGGCCTCCTTGTAATCTTGAGTAACACCAGCACCTTCGTGGTACAGCACCCCAAGCTCGAATTGGGCTTTTTTATTCCCGTCTTCAGCGAGTGGGAGTAATAGTTTAAATGCATAATTGAATTCTTTTGATTTGATTGCCTCCAATGCCAAGGAAAAAGATTGCGAACCCTTCTGCACTTCAGCTCTTGCTTCCAACCCATTTATTATTGCAAACAAGAGTATTCCCATGGCTAGGATTTTTGACGGCTTCATGAGATCCTCCAAATTAATGTTTAACTGGAACCGGTGATTCAGAAAAATTCTTCACACAGTGACCTGTCGCCACGACGTACGAATTGACCTTAGCCATAGTGGCAAGGCGGCGGTCCTATCAAGGTGGACTCCCCTGCGTGGTCATGCCCCCAGTCTCTCATTGTACACATCCATCGGGGTCATGTCACCTGGCATTGGGTGCGTGCGTTCCCTGTTGTACTTCTTGATCAGAAATCCAAATAGCGCTGGTCCGTGCACTGATATACTGTCTTCCGTCGTGGGGCAGCCCGCCCCGCAGACACTGGACCCTCGGTCGGAATGTCCGGCGGTGACCACCACATCCGACCACCCCCAAGTCTGAGCGACGCACAGAATCCCAGACTCAGACCAGTATTCCGGCAAGAAAGCGCATGGGGTGTAAATTTTCCGGGTTTGAGACGGCGGCGACGAGGCTGAGGCGACTCCTCTAAACGACCGCAGCATGGTCTTTTAGAAAAGATATCAGCAGGCCGTCCAAGCCTGCCCATTTTCCCTATTTGAAAAATGTGGCTCCCCAAGTGGGACTCGAACTACCCCTCCCACCCATACTCCCCCAGATCCACCTTCCCCCTCCCGGAGAACTCGACCCCCTCCTCCTCCAGCATCCTCCGCTGCCTCCCCGCCCCCTCCCGCTGGCTGATCCGGCCCTGGGCGTTGATCACCCGCCACCACGGCACGCCATCGGGGCAGTGGGCCATGGCCCCGCCCACCCAGCGGGGACCGAAGGCCCGGAAGGCCGGAGCATCCATTCCCGATGGGGCTCCCACCAGCTGGGCGATCCGGCCGTAGGTGCACACCCGCCCCCGCGGGATCTGCATGACCATCTCCCACACGGCCTCCTCGAAGCCCTCACGATCGGGTGGCGTCGTGAAACGCGGCACCTTCAACCTCCTGCCAAACCGGCCCCTGATCGAACACCCGTTGACCCCCACCCCGCAGATCCCCTATGAATCCCCCGAAACCCCGACCCTCACTGCGACGTAAGGTCAGGTCTGGATCATCCGTCCCCTTCCATCCGGAGGCAAGCGCCCATGTCCCGATTCCTGCCCATCCTCGTCCTGGCCATCATCGCGGCGATCCTGCCGTCCGGCCAGGTGTTCGCCGAACAGAGCACCGCACCGGCCGAGCCCGGCCTGCGCATCCTCATCCTCGGAGGCACCGGTTTCATCGGGCCCTGGGAAGTGAAGGCCGCCCAGGAGCGCGGCCACACCGTCACCCTGTTCAACCGGGGCAAGACCCGGCCCGGCCTCTTCCCCGACATCGAGACCCTCAAGGGCGACCGCGATCCGGACAAGGACGAGGGCCTCTCCGCCCTGGCAGGACGCACCTTCGACGTCGTCATCGACAACAGCGGCTACTACCCCAGGCACGTCAAGGCCTCGGCCGAGCTGCTCGGGCCCAACGTCCGGCAGTACATCTACGTCTCGTCGATCTCGGCCTACGCGAAGACCGACGTCGAGAACCAGGACGTCGACGCGCCGCTGGCCGTGATGGACGACCCGACCCTGGAGACCATGGGCGAGAGCTACGAATACTACGGAGCGCTGAAGGCCCTGTGCGAGCAGGCGGCCCAGACGGCCATGCCCGGCCGCGTCGCCGTGGTCCGGCCCGGGTTCATCGTCGGCCCGGGCGACACCTCCCACCGCTTCACCTACTGGCCGGTGCGGGTGCGCCAGGGCGGCGAGATGGCGGTGCCGGGCAGTCCCGAGGACCCGGTGCAGATCATCGACGTGCGCGACCTGACCGAGTGGATCATCACCCTGGCCGAGCGGAACACGACCGGCGTGTTCAACGGCTGCGGTCCCGAGCGGCGGCTCACCATGGGCGAGGTCGTCGAGACCGCCCGCGCCGTCACCGGCAGCGATGCCGTCTTCACCTGGATCGGGACCGGCTGGGACGAAACCCACCCCGACGTCTCCTTCCCCATCTGGACCCCCTACGAAGGCGAGTACAAGGGATTCCACACCTTCAGCAACGCCCGCTCGGTGGCCACGGGGCTGACCTTCAGGCCCCTGACAGACACGATCACGGCCACGCTGAAGTACTTCGACGGCCTTCCCGAGGAGAAGCGGACCGCCGCCCTGGAGCGATTCACGGTGGCGGGCGAGGCCGAACTGATCGCCGCGGCGAAGGCCGCAAGCGAATGAACCGGAGCAGGAGCCGCCCATGACCGGCATGCCGCCCATCGTCGTCGAACTGTCCGTGGCTGCGTCCCGCCATGCGGTCTGGAAGGCCATCACCGACCCCGACGACATGAGACGCTGGTACTTCGAGCAGATGGAGGACTTCCAGCCGAGGGTCGGGTTCGAGACCCGCTTCACCGTCCGGCACGGGGGGCGCGATTACCGCCATGTCTGGCGCGTCACCGAGGTCGTCCCGCAGATCAAGATCACCTATACCTGGAAGTACGAGGGCCTTCCCGGTGAGGGCGCGACCACCTGGGAACTTTCCGATTCGGACGGCGGAACGACCCTGACCCTGACGAACACGGGTCTGGAGAGTTTTCCCCGCAATGATCCGGCGTTCACCCGCGAGAGCTGCGAGGGCGGGTGGCGCTACTTCATCAAGGAGCGCCTCGCGCACCATCTGGGCCCTCAGCCCTGACCATTCCGTTCCACGGCATTCTCATATAGGCCGAGGGCCCGGTTGCCACCGGGCCCTCCGCGTCTTCCCTGGATTCCCGGGAATCGGTTTACCGATACAGGGCCTTCAGGTTGCTCCAGGTCTGCGCCTCGGTGTCGACGGCGCAGTTGTCGATGTAGAGCACGAGCTGGGTGAAGTCCCAGAAGGCGGCGTTCGGCGCGCCGGAGCTGCAGGAGGTGGTCAACGCGTCCGGGTAATCCGCAAGCACCGGACCGCTGTCGGTATCGCCCCTCTTGGTTCCGTTTCCGACGGTGAATCCCAGGCAGGCCCAGTCGTAACCGTCGATGGTGGCGGTGGCCGTGACGTTGGTCCGGGCGCCGATGACGTTGCCGCCGACGTAGGTCAGCGTCTCGAATTCGACGTAGGAGAGGATCTGCCCGGTGTACGACGGGTCGCCGGTGCTCCAGGGGCCGGAGCCGCTGAGCCAGATCGTCCCCCCGTGGAAGACCTTCTTCCAGGTCCGGGTGCCGTTGCCGGCGATGACGGAGTCGTCGATCAGCACGGCGTCGGCGGTCTCGACGGCGCAGGAGTAGGCCCAGCTTGCACCCAGGACCGCGCCGTCCCATGAAGCCGCGTTCAACGTGGTGCCGGCCAGCATGGCGCCGCCGGCGGCATCCCAGCCTTCGGTGTAGCGGCCGGTGGGCACGGTGCCGCCGATGTCGGTGGAACTCCAGGTTCCGGTGAGAGGGGCCCCCGCCAGTGCGATGGTGGGGCAGAGGAGCAGAAGAGCGAGCAGTGCTGTTGCAAAGTTCCGCATGAGGAACCCCCTGTGATGATGGCGGCCCGGAATGGACCGCCGGAATGATTTTAGATCTGATGCCAACAGCTTTCAATAATATTGATTTATTATCTTATTATAATATTATTGATAAAAAATTCGGGACAAAAATAATCTTTTTTGGATTAAATTTAACTTTTGATAATTTCAATATATAATGATTTTGACAGCATGGATCCATAAATACCCCCCACCCATCCCCTCGGAGCAGCACCTCGAGCCCCTGGGCCAGGTGGCCTTTTGATCGAGGCGGAGGGCGGTCAGTTTCGCCGACGCCGTTGCCGGGTCTGTGCCCACAGGACGAAACCCGAAACCACCGTCACCAGGGCCAGCGCCGCGAGGACTCTCAGGACGGGGTTGTTGATGTCGTCGCGGCCCTGGTAATCCATGGTGTGGAGCATCCAGAGGAAGTCGAAAACGCGCCAGCCCCCGTTGCGGTGGGTGACGACCTGGCCGTCAGCGACGGAGACGTAGACACGCGTTCCCGACCCGTGATCGAAGGCCACCCGCCAGGCCGGCAAAGGCCCCTCCCGGTATTCATGGTGCGGCCCCACCTGGCCCGGTTCCAGCCGGTCGACGCCCGCGATCCCCGCCCGGGGCAGGAAGCTCTCCTGTGCGATGGCGCGCGCCTCCTCCTCCGTGACCGCACGCCTCACTTCCCCGGTCGCGGTCCCCACCAGGACCGTCCTCGGCTCCGCCCCGGTGGAAAACTTCGCGCGGTAGAAGGTCTCCCCCAGGATCGACACCACATCGACGGATCCCACCGTGTCGGGGACCCCTGCAGCGCGCAAAGCGTCCGCCGGACCCATCCATCCGGGACCCAGCACCAGCGGTCCCCCCGGTGCGCGCAGGTGGTCGCCGTGGATCTCGTCGAGATCCGTCCAGGCGAAGTAGATCCCGCTGATCGCCCACAGCGCCAGCTGGATGCCGATGATCACGGAGATGCCGCGATGGAACTTGCGGTAATGCATGGGCCGGAGCATGCCTACTGCTCCGCCTCGACCCCGGGATACGTCGTCATGGACCAGGGGACGTGCCCCGAGTCGGCGAAGCTGACCAGCTTCAGCGCGCCGTCCGCGCGCACCTGGATCACCGTGACCGAGCAGTTGGCGATGCTCATGCCCAGCCAGGCGTGGGGATCCACCTCCAGGGCCCGGGTCACGAACCAGCGGATCACGTTGCCGTGGCAGACCACGATGTCGTGCTCGTCGCCGGGTCCGGCGGCCGGCCGGAAGATCCGCGCCCAGCCCGCCTCGATGTTCGCCTCGCACTCGGCGGCCTCGCCCGGTTCCATCTCGTCCATGATGTCCTGGCGCCGGGTGGTCGGCGTGCACTCGCGGATGTCGTCGAAATGGTCCAGCGTCAGGTCGGGAAAGTGGGCTGCCAAGATCTCCGCGGTCTCCCGCGCCCGGGTCATGGTGCTGGACTGGATCGAGGTGAACGCGACCGGGTAGCCGTCCAGACGGGCGGCCAGCAGCCGGGCCTGCTGCCGGCCCAGGGCCACCAGTCCCCCCTCGTCGGGCGTGTCCACGCCGTGTTCGTACTCGCCGTGGCGGATCAGCCAGACCGTCCGGATGGGCTCGTCATACGTGGGCAGGATCGCGCCGGCGGAACCGGCGCCGAGCACCAGGAGAATCAGGTAAAGGACGATGCGATGCATGGTGGGCCTCCGGGCTGGGGAACGAACTTGTGACCGGACATTACCGCGGCCCATCATGGTGCGCAATACCGGGATCAATCAGGCTGGCAAACGACGCTGACCAAGAAATTTACTGCTACACCAGTAAATTTCTTACTTTTCTCAGGGAGAGCTTCCTCATTCCATGAATTTCTCAATAATTTCTACCCAAGCAGTAATTTTTTTCGATTTCCCCTTGACCACTGGCTTCACTGTGTCGAAAATCATGATACTAACCGTCTTGGCAGTAAATACCAGCCCCAAGAACCCTCAAACACCCTCCCACGGGAGAGCAGCCCATGGCCACCCCCTCCACCGAAATATCCCCAGGCGTCTGGACCCGGAACCTGGGCGCAGCCGTCCGCCGTCACCGCAAGCTCGCCGGCCTGAACCAGGCCGAGCTGGCTCGCCTGGCCGGCGTGGGCAAGACCGTCATCCACGATCTTGAGAAGGGCAAGCCCACCATGCAGATCGACACGGTGCTGAAGATCCTCGCCGCCCTCAACATCCGTCTGGAGTGGACCTCGCCCCTCGGGGAGGCCGGCGATGCGTGAAGCCCTGGTCCTGGTCCATGGCCTGCCGGCCGCCTCTCTGAGCGAGAGTGACGACCGCAGAGAGTACCGGTTGACTTATCACGGTGACTACGCCGGTCCCCCGGTCTCCCTGGCGTTGCCGGTCCGGCCCGAACCCTACTTCTTCGACCGCTTCCCCCCCTTCTTCGACGGCCTGCTGCCCGAGGGCCTGCAGCTGGAAGCCCTGCTGAGGGCGGCCAAGCTCGACCGCAACGACGGCTTCGGGCAGATCCTCTGCGTGGGCCGGGACCTGGTGGGCGCAGTCACCGTCCTGCCTCCCGACACGGAGGCCGGACCATGACCCTTTGCCCCATCACCTACGAAGACCTCCCGGATGGGCACGAGGGACTCTATTCCCGCGCGGGACTGAGGCTCCTGTCGCCCCGGCTCGTCCGCCTGGATCCGTTGCCCTTCGATGCGGCCGAGCAGCTGCAGGAGGCTGCGGCCCGGGCCGTCAAGATGTCCATCCAGGGGGTGCAGCCCAAGCTGAGCGCCCGGCTCGACGTCCGCCGGGGCCGCTTCGAGGTGGTCGACACGGGAGGCCGTTACATCCTCAAGCCGCCCAGCCCCTCCTACCCCCACCTGCCGGAGAACGAGGATCTCACCATGCGCCTGGCCGCCACCGTGGGCATCGAGGTGCCGGTCCACGGGCTGGTGCCGGGGCGGGACGGCTCCTGGACCTACTTCATCCGCCGCTTCGACCGCGCCGGGCGCAGCCGCAAGCTGGCGGTGGAGGATTTCGCCCAGCTTTCCGGCCGCGATCGCGCCACCAAGTACGATTCCAGCCTGGAGCAGGTCGCGGCGGTCATCGAACGCTTCGCGACCTTTCCTTTGGTGGAGTTCCAGGAGTTCTTCCGCCGGGTGATCTTCTGCTTCCTGACCGGCGGGGAGGACATGCACCTGAAGAACTGGTCCCTGATCACCCGGCCCCCGCGCGTGCAGCTCGCCCCGGCCTACGACCTGCTCAACTCCACCATCGTGCTCCGCGACGCCCGGGATGAGTCGGCCCTCCCCCTCGCCGGCAAGAAGAGCAACTTGAAACGGGAGGTCCTGGTGGATTATCTGGGGCGTGAACGGCTGGGGCTGCCTGGCCCCGTCATCGACGGCGAGCTGGAAATCCTGAAGGCCGCCAGCAAACGCTGGCCACAGATGATCCGCCGCAGTTTCCTACCGGAAGGGCTGGCCGAGGCCTACGTTGACCTGCTCGCCGAGCGCAGGAGCAGGCTCTGGGATTGAACCGGCAATCCAGCGAACCTCATCCCAGCCCGTCGATCACCATCAGCACCGACACCAGCAGGGCGAAGGTGTTGATCTCCATGAAACGGATCTTGCAGCTGCGACCGAAGACGGCCATCACCGCAGCGCCGCCCTCGGCGAGCGCGACGGTGTCGATCCGCAGCAGGGCCACCGCCCGGACCACCACCACCAGCCCGGCGGCCGCCAGGATGTAGCCGTGAACGGGACGGTCGAAGACAGCGAACAGGGGCATGAGCAGGGAGGCGACCGCCAGGGCCGCGATCCACAGGAAGGTCAGCTTGACCACCTGGCGGCGGTCGAAGCGGTCGAACATCGAGGGCATCCCGCCGGCGGTGTAGTCGCTCTCGTAGTGCAGCAGCAGGAGCCAGAAGTGCGGGATCTGCCAGATGAAGAAGAAGAACGCCACCACCTGGATGGTGGGGTCCTCGAGGTAGCCGCCGGCCGCCACCCAGCCCACCACCGGGGGCAGGGCGCCGATCAGCGCGCCGGGCAACGCGGCGAACGGCGTGACCCGCTTGAGAGGAGTGTAGATCCCGTTGTAGACCACGGCGGCTGCCAGGCCCAGCATCGCCGCCGCGGGCTGCACCAGCCACAGCACGCCTGTCCCGGCGGCCAGCAGCCCCAGGGCGAACAGGAACGCCGCCAGGCGGGTCACCCGGCCCGAGGGAATGGGACGCCCCGCCGTCCGCGGCATCTTCGCATCCACGAGCGCATCCTGCACCTGGTTCAGGGCGGCCGCCCCGCAGGCCTGCAGCAGGATGCCCAGGGCCACCGGCAAAAGCGGCCAGTCGAACCGCCCGCGCATCATCACGTAGCCCACCACCGTGGTCACCGTCGAGGCCACCGTGATGCGCAGTTTCAGCAGCTGCAGCCAGGGTTTCACGGCTACTGAAGTCCCTTGATGAACTTGATCAGGGCGTCCACTTCCTCGTCGGTGACCAGGTCGCGCTGTTCGGGCATCTGGTCCGGGTATCCCTTGACGATCTCGGCCTTCGGTTCGAGGATCGCCCGCCGCAGGTACTCCTCGTCGATGGTCACCTGGCGCTCGGTCCCGTCGGGCAGCACCACGGTCTCGTCCTTGCCGAAGACCCCCTTGAACGAGGGACCCACCAGGGGCTTGCCGTCGAGCGTGTGGCAGGCCACGCAGCCGCGCAGGGTCATCAGCTGCCGGCCGGTCGGCGGCCCCGCATCCAGGCCCAGCCAGGCGTCGAACGAATCGGCCGGCACCGAGACCACCTTCGAGAGCATGGCGCTGTGCAGATCCCCGCAGTACTCGGCGCACAGCAGGTCGTACTGCCCGTCCCGGATCGACTCGAACCAGGCGTGGTTCGTCCGCCCGGGCATGCAGTCCTCCTTGAGCCGGAACGCCGGCACGAAGAAGCTGTGGATCACGTCGGACGAGGTGAGGTTCAGCGCCACCGGTCTACCGGTGGGAACGATCAGCTCGGCGGACTGCTTGCCGTTCTCGTACTCGAACAGCCAGGACCACATCTGGGCCTTGACCGTCACCTGCATGGCCCCGTCGGGAACGTCCCGCATGACCTTGAACCCGGCCCAGCCGTAGTAGAACATCACCAGCACCAGGATGGTGGGCAGCACGGTCCAGATCGTCTCCAGGGTGGTGCTTCCCTCGATCTGGGCCGGGTTGGGGTTCTTCGAGCGGCGGTAGCGGACGATGAAGAAGACCATCACCGCGGTGACCGCGATCAGCAGCAGGATCGAGGTCCCCAGGATGAAGATGAAGGCCCTGTCGACGAGGCCCGAATAGCTCGATGCGCCGTTCATGCCGTTCCTTAGCGGTGGAGGTAGTCGAAGAAGGTCAGACCCATGAAGATGGCCAGGATGCCCACGGCCACCAGGAACATCGCCACGAAGGCCGGCTTCTCGTACTTCAGATGCATGAAGTACATCAGGATCAGCGACGCCTTGGCCGGCGTGACCAGCACGGCCACCAGGATCCCGATCCTGCCGGGAAAGAACACCGAAGCGGAGACGGTCGCGGCCGTCAGCAGCAGCAGACCCACCCAGATCCCGACGAACAGCCCGTCGGGCAGGACGTGGGGCCTGGCGTGGCCGCCGTGGGTCATCGAATGGCTGTGATTCATGTCGCTCGTCCTTCGCTCAGTTCGTCAGGTAGAACAGGGGCAGCAGGAAGACCCAGATCAGGTCCACCAGATGCCAGTACAGGCCCACGTACTCCAGGGCGCCGTGGCGGCCCTGGTTGATCGACCCGCTGCGGACCTTCGCGAACACGATGGCCATGGCGATCATGCCGATGACCACGTGGATCCCGTGCAGGCCAGTCATCATGAAGTACAGGCTGAAGAACAGGCCCTCCCCCGCAGGAAGGGCGTGGATGTGCTCGGTTCCCGGGAAGATCCCGTGGTGGTACTTGGCGCTCCACTCGAAGTACTTGATCACCAGGAAGCAGCACGACAGCAGGAACGTCGCGGCCAGCATGGCGAGGCTGCGGCTCCTGTTCCCTCTCTGCAGGGCGCTGACGGACAGCACCATGGTCAGGCTGCTGGTGAGCAGGACGACGGTGTTGGTCACCCCGAGGGTCCGGTTCAGCTCCCCGGCGGCGTGGTGGAAGGCCGCGCCGTCCATGGACCGGTACACCGCGTAGATCAGGAACAGTCCTCCGAACAGCAGCAGCTCCGTGAACAGGAAGAGCCACATCCCGGTCTTCGATCCCTCGTCGTCGCGGTGGACGGGCAGGACGTCGCCCCGGCCGGCCTCCAGGGCGTGGGCGTGATCGGCGCTCATACGGACTTGGCCTCCGGGTCGTGACCCTTGGCGAGGATCTCGGTGAAGTCGTAGGGCCCGGTCGTGACCACCGGAGCCTGGGCGAAGTTCAGCAGCGGCGGCGGCGACGAAGTCTTCCACTCCAGCGTCGTGGCGCCCCAGGGGTTGTCGCCGGCGATCTTCCCGTGCCTGATGGCCCGCAGAAGGTTGAAGAACATCAGCAGGATGCCCGCGACCAGGATCCATGACCCGATGGTCGAGACCATGTGCCAGAAGCTGAACTGGGGCAGGTAGTCCTGGTACCGGCGGGGCATGCCCATGATGCCCAGGATGAGCATGGGGAAGTACAGGGTGTTGAAGCCCACCATGATCAGGCCCCAGGCCCAGGTGGCGCGCTTCTCGTCGTACATGCGGCCGAAGATCTTGGGGAACCAGTAGTGCAGGCCGGCGAACATGCCGATCGCGGCGCCGCCGAACATGGTGTAGTGGAAGTGGCCCACGATGTAGGCGGTGTCGTGCAGATGGATGTCGGTGGCCAGGGCGCCGTTGGCCAGCCCGGTCAGCCCGCCGATCGAGAACAGGAACACCCAGCCCAGGGCGTACAGCAGGGGCACCCGCACCTCGATGGATCCGCGGTACAGCGTGGCCATCCAGTTGAAGATCTTCACGCCGGTGGGCACGGCCACGAAGAAGGTCAGGATGCTGAAGATCCAGCGGGCGGTGTCGCTCATCCCCACCGTGAACATGTGGTGGCCCCAGACCAGGTAGCCCACGATCGCGATGGCCATGGAGCTCATGGCGATGGCCTTGTAGCCGAAGATCGTCCGCCGGGCGAAGGCGGGCAGGATCTCCGAGATGATGCCCATGGCGGGCAGGATCATCACGTAGACCACCGGGTGCGAGTAGATCCAGAACAGGTGCTGGTACAGGATGGGATCGCCCCCGCGCGAGGGATCGAAGAACCCGATGCCCAGGGTGCGCTCCAGGAACAGCAGGACCAGGGTGATGCCCACCACGGGGGTGGCGATGATCTGGATCCAGCTGGTGGCGTACAGGCCCCAGCAGAACAGGGGCATCCCGAAGAAGCCCATGCCCGGGGCGCGCAGCCGGTGGATGGTGGTGATGAAGTTCATCCCCGTCAGGATCGAGCTGAAGCCGAGCACGAAGGCCGCCAGCACCGCCCACGACACGTTGGTCTGGGTGTTCACCGCGTAGGGCGCGTAGAAGGTCCAGCCGGTGTCGATGGGGCCGCCCGAGATGAACAGGGACGCCAGGGCCATCACCGCTCCGACCATGTAGACGTACCAGCTGAGCAGGTTCAGCCGCGGGAACGCCACGTCCTCGGCGCCGAGCTGCAGCGGCAGGATGAAGTTGCCCAGGATCGCCGGGATGCCCGGCACGATGAACAGGAAGATCATGATCACCCCGTGCAGGGTGAACACGGAGTTGTAGGTCTTCGGTCCGATGAACTGGGTCCCCGGCTGCAGAAGCTCGAGGCGGATCAGGAAGCCCAGGCCCATGCCGACGAGGAAAAAGGTGAACATGGCCGCCGCGTACATCAGGCCGATCTTCTTGTGATCGACCGTGGTCAGCCAGCCCCACAGCCCCCGGCGGCCCGGGAAGGTGTCGAGGTAGCTGCCGGTCGTGCCGAATGCGGCGGCGGGACTAGATGCGGCCATGCGCCTGGCCCTTTCTCCCGCGGTGGAAGCGGGTCGTGAAAAGCAGGAAGCCGAGGAAGAACAGGACGGAGACGATCATCACGGACCCGACGACCTTGGCCAGGTTGAACACGTAGGTCTTGGCCGCGGGGTCGTAGCTGAAGCAGAAGCGCAGCAGCCGGGCGGTGGTCGGGGTGACCTTGCCCTGGGCCGCCTCGTAGACGCCCATCTGGAAGTCGAAGGGCAGGAACTGGATGCCGTACAGGTAGCGGACGATCTTCCCTTCGGGCGAGAGCATGATCAGTCCGCCCGGATGCAGGTACTCGCCGCCGGCGCGCTTGTACCGGAATCCGACCGCCGAGGTCAGACGGCCGATGTTCTCCGCGTCCCCGGTGAAGAAGCGCCAGGTCTCCGGAGGCAGGTCGCGTCCCACCTGCTTGAGATAGTTGGCCCGCTTGGTCCTGGCCATCTCGTGGTCGTCCGTGGGCTCGAAGCTGACGGTCAGCAGCTGGAAGGGCTGCTCGGCGGGGTCGAGGTTGCTTTTGCCGAGCACGTCCGCCACCTCGTTCAGCAGCGGGGTGCAGATGCCGGGGCAGCTGTAGTAGACCAGGGAGAGGATGGTCGGCTTGTCGATGAAGGACGCCAGGTCGACCTGGTTGCCGTCCTCGTCGGTCAGGATGATGTCCCCGGGCACGACGTCGCCCAGGTGTTCGTCGAACTCGGTCGTCTCCCCGAGTCCCGTCGCCTCGGCTGCCGTGGCCGGGGCCTGGTTGTCCGGCCCGGCTGCAGCAGGCCAGACAGTCGCGCTCATGCCCAGGCACAGGATCAGGGCGAGGGAGCGCACCTTGCCGAACCAACCTGAAAGAACCGGACTCATCAGCTTCCCCTTTGGACCGTCCACCCGGAAAAGACCTGGGTCTGGACGGCCGTGAGCTTCACCACCACCCATCCCCGGTCTTTCGGTGAATTTGATATTCATTATACCGAATACCATACTAATATTGTGTGATATAGACCCGCAACGCCAAATTTTTTTGGGTAAGATTGCAGCACCGGATACCCCGACCGGCAAAGCCACGGGATTTTCTATAAATTAGGCTTTTTGAACAGGTTCAATGATTTTCAATGATCTCCTAAAAGCGCGGACCAGCCGACGCACCAGCCCTCCCGGACCACCGGTCCCGAAAAGGGATCACAGGTCCCGCAGGGTCGGCCCGATTCCCCGCAACCACCCACGGCCCATCCCGTAGTAGGAATCCCGCCCCCCGGGCGGTATACTGCGCGCTTCGCAACCATCCACGGTTCCAGCCAGGAGTCCGCCATCATGACGCGTCCCGTGAAATTCCCGTCCCCGAAGCTGCCGGCCGCCATCGCCCTGGCCGCCATCGCCCTGGCCGCCATCGCAGTTCCTGCCGTGGCCCAGGAGGATGCCCTGTCCTACCAGCTGCCGCCCCAGGTCCTGGTGGACATCATCGATGCCCCGCCCTCCCCCTTCGTGGCGGTCAGTCCGGACCAGGAGTGGCTGCTCCTGCTCCAGCAGCCCGGACTGCCCCCCATCGAGGAGGTCGCCCAGCCCGAGCTGCGCCTGGCGGGTCTGCGCATCAATCCCCGGGACAACGGACCCAGCCGGGTGAGCAGTCTCGACCGGTTGACCTTCCGCCGCCTCAGCGACGGCAAGGAGCTTCCGGTGACCGGGATCCCCGAGGGAGGGCGGATCACCGGCGTCAGCTGGTCCCCCGACGGCAAGCGCATCGCCTTCGTGGTCACCCGCGACGAGCGGCTGACCCTGTGGGCCGCGGAACTGAAGGACGGGAAAGCGGGCCGGGTCACGCCCGAGGGCATGGCCCTCAACGGCGTCTATGGCCGCCCATACGACTGGCTGGCCGACGGCAAGAGCCTGGTGGCGAAGGCCCTGCCCGCCGGCCGGGGCGAGCCCCCGGCGGAGAACCTGGTGCCCGGCGGTCCGGTCATCCAGGAGAACCTGGGCAAGAAGGCCCCGGCCCGGACCTTCCAGGACCTGCTGCAGAACCCCTACGACGAATCCCTCTTCGACCACTACTGCACCAGTCAGGTCGTGAAGCTGACCCTGGACGGCAAGGCCGTCCCGCTGGGCGGACCCGCGGTCTTCCGCAGCATGGACCCCTCGCCCGACGGCAAGTACCTCATGGTCCAGATGATCCGGCATCCCTATTCCTACTCGCTGCAGGAGAGCGACTTTCCTCGGCGCATCGAGATCTGGGACCTGGACGGGGAGCTCGCCTACCTGGTGGCCGACCTGCCCCTGCAGGATCAGGTGCCCATCAGCTTCGGCTCGGTTCCGGTGGGCCGGCGGTCGGTCGAGTGGCGGGACGACAAGCCCGCCCAGCTGGTCTGGACCGAGGCTCTCGACGGCGGCGACGGCGGCGTCGAGGCCGAGGAAAGGGACCGCGTCTTCACCCTGGACGCCCCCTTCACCGGCGAGCCCCTGCCCCTGATCACCCTGGGCCAGCGCTACGGCGGGGTCACCTGGGGCGACGACGACCTGGCCTTCGTGTCCAGCTGGTGGTGGAAGACGCGCAACGTGAAGGTCTGGCGGATCAAGCCCGGCGACCGCGACTTCGCCCCGGTGATCGTCCAGGACCGTTCCTGGCAGGACCGGTACAACGATCCGGGACAGCCGCTGACCCACCGCAACCGGTTCGGCCGGCAGGTGATCCTGACAGCCGACGGCGGCCGCTCCATCTTCCTCAACGGCGAGGGCGCCTCTCCCGAGGGCGACCGCCCCTTCCTCGACAGGTACGACCTGGAAACCGGAAAGGCCGAACGCCTCTTCCGCTCCGAGGCCCCCCACTACGAGAGCCCCGTCGAGCTCATCGACCCGGGCAAGCTGCTGCTGCTGACCCGCCGCGAGTCCCAGACCGAGCCGCCCAACTACTTCCTGCGGGACCTGAAGAACGGCAAGCTTGACCCGAAGACCTTCTTCCCCGACCCCACGCCCCAGCTCGCCGGCATCAGCAAGGAGCTGATCCAGTACGAACGCAGCGACGGGGTCAAGCTGACCGGCACTTTGTACCTGCCGGCGGGTTACGACAAGGATCGCGACGGACCCCTGCCCTGCCTGATGTGGGCCTATCCCACCGAGTTCAAGAGCGCCGACGACGCCGGCCAGGTCACAGATTCGCCCTACCGGTTCACGCGGGTGGGCTGGTTCTCCCCCATGCTCTACCTGACCCAGGGCTATGCGGTGCTTGACGATCCGACCATGCCCATCGTGGGCGAGGGTGAGGAGGAGCCCAACGACACCTTCATCGAGCAGCTGGTGGCCAGCGCCCAGGCCGCCGTCGACGAGGTCGTCCGCCGGGGCGTGGTCGACCCCGAACGCGTCGCCATCGGCGGCCACAGCTACGGCGCCTTCATGACTGCCAACCTGCTGGCCCACTCGGATCTCTTCCGGGCCGGCCTCCCCCGCAGCGGCGCCTACAACCGGACCCTCACCCCGTTCGGGTTCCAGTCCGAGGAGCGAACCCTGTGGGAGGCTCCCGAGGTCTACTTCACCATGTCCCCGTTCATGCACGCCGACAAGATCGACGAACCGATCCTGCTGGTTCACGGCGAGGCCGACAACAACAGCGGCACCTTCCCCATGCAGAGCGAGCGCATGTACGGCGCCATCAAGGGCCACGGCGGCACGGCCCGGCTGGTCATGCTGCCCCACGAGAGCCACGGCTACCGGGCCCGCGAATCGGTCATGCACCTGCTGTGGGAAACGGTGAACTGGCTCGACCGCTACGTGAAGAACGCCGAACCCCGGACCTTCACCACCCCCGAGGTGGAGGGATCCTGATCCCTGGTCCCGGCCCCCGCCCCCTCGCCCCCCGGCCTCGCGCCGGGGGGCGTTCTCAGAATCGCCAGCCGACCTGGATTCCCGTCCCGAGCGCCGAGAAGTGGGGCTCGACGACGTGGCTGCGCTCCTCGTGCAAACGCAGCACCGCGCGGGCGACGGCGTGGCCGTAGACCGCCGAGAGGACGACGTCGCTGGGCCAGTGCATGTCCGCCCGGACGCGCTGGATGCCCACCAGGACGGCGCATCCGTAGGCCGCCCAGGTCACCGGCCGCCGGTCGGCGTGGTGGCTGAGGATGGCGGCCATCTGGAAGATGTTGATGGCGTGGCCCGAAGGGAACGACGTGGCGTCCTCGTTCCCGAAGGATCGCGGGCCCTGGTCCTCGAAGGGCCGGGTGCGGCCCACGAACTCCTGGACCACGTTCTTGCCCAGACCGGCGATGAAGTGGGCCTCGAGCAGCTGGGCGCAGACCAGGGTCAGCGTGTCGAAACCCGTCACGTAGCCGACGGCCACACCGCCGAAGTAGAAGGCGTTGGTGTTGCCCATGTCCCCGGCCGGCTCGATGAAGTCCGCCACCTCCCATAAGGGATGCAGGAACCCGGATTCCTCGTTCCGGTGGGCCAGGTGGGCGAGGTCCTCGTCGAAGGCGTAGACCAGCCCCGCCCCGGCCAGGATCGCCCCCACGGTCAGGGCGTCCCCCCCGGACATCCGGGCCGGCGCGGTGTAGACGTGCAGGCCGTCGGTGATCAGCGCACGGCCGGCGCCGTAGAGGTCCCGGGCGGGGTTCATGCCGGCCGATGGGGAGGGGTCCGGTTCGCCCGGCTGCGCTGCGGCCGTGGGGAGCAGCAGGAAGGGGACTAGGAGACCCCGCAACAGCCAGGCCGCCAGAGAGCCCTTCGACGTCCGGACGCCCGGCCCCTGCCGGACCGTACCCTCGCGATGGTTCATCGGGTTGCCACCTCTGCTGCGAACCGTTAGCATTTGCTGCGCCGCACCGACGAGCCCCCTGGCCCAGGAGAACGTGGTGACCGACCGGGAACACCAAACCCAGAACCTGATCCTGCACCGGGAAACCCACGGGTTCGTCGCCAACCGGGACCGGATGGAGAAACTCCGCCAGAAGGCCCGGCCGGTCAAGCTGGCCGCCGACCAGCTGTACCATCCCCCGGTTCCGGGAGAATGCCTGGTGCGGCTGGGGCGCCTGCGGGTTTCCCAGCTCTTCGACGACGGCCGGGAGATCACCCGGGCCGTCCTGCAAGCCGGATCCGCCTTCGCCACCATGGCAGACTCCGCCGGCACCGGCAATCCCGAGTCCGACAGCTATCCGGTGACCGACCTGATCCTGATGGCTCTCGGCGAGGCCGAGATCTGGTCCCTGCCCCCGGGTTCGCTGGGCCTGGGCCACGCACCTCACCCGACCACCCAACGGAGATCGTGATGAACAGCCCCCGCCGCCCCGCCCCGCCCCGCCTGGTCCTCTGCATCCTCGACGGCGTGGGGTACCGCACCGGCCCCGGCAGCGACCGGGGCAACGCGGTCAAGGGGGCCGCTCCGGCCTTCTACGACTCCCTTTTCAGGCGATTCCCCTTCACCACCCTGGAGGCCTCGGGCCTGGCCGTCGGCCTGCCGGAGGGCCAGATGGGCAACAGCGAGGTCGGCCACCTGACCATCGGAGCCGGCCGGGTGGTCAACCAGGAGCTGGTTCGGATCGCCCGGAGCATCGAGGGCGGGGATTTCGGCGCCCTGCCCGACTGGCGGGATTTCGTCGCTGCGACGAGGGCGGCCTCGAACCGCCTGCACCTGCTGGGGCTGGTTTCTCCCGGCGGGGTGCACAGCCACACCGACCACCTCTACGGCATCGTGCGCGCGGCCCGCGAGGCCGGGATCGCCGAGATCTTCATCCACGCCTTCCTGGACGGCCGGGACACCGACCCCCGCAGCGGCGCCGGGTACCTTGCCGACCTGCAGGGCGAACTGGACGCCGCCGGCGCCGGCCGCATCGCCTCCGTGTGCGGCCGCTACTACGCCATGGATCGTGACAAGCGCTGGGACCGCGTCGAGAAGGCCTGGGCCATGCTGGTCCGCGGGGAAGGCCCCCGGGCGGGCGACCCCGTGGCTGCCGTCAAGGCGTCCTATGCCGCCGGGATCACCGACGAGTTCGTGCTGCCCACGGTGATGGTCGATGACGACGGCGAACCCGTTGTCCGCATCGCCCCCGGAGACGGCGTCTTCTTCTGGAACTTCCGGGCCGACCGGGCACGCGAGCTGACCTGGGCCTTCCGGCAGGAAGGGTTCGACGGATTCGACGTGTCGGACCGGCCCCCGGTGCAGTACCTGTGCATGACCCCCTACGACGAGACCATGGACCTGCCTGCGCTCTACCGCCCCGAGCATCCCCGCAACGGCCTGGCCGAGGTCTTCGCCCGGGAGGGCCTGACCAACCTGCGGGCCGCCGAGACCGAGAAGTACGCCCACGTGACCTACTTCTTCAACGGCGGGCAGGAGGAGCCCTTCCCCGGCGAGGAGCGGCGCCTGGTCCCCTCCCCCAAGGTCGCCACCTACGACCTCCAGCCGCAAATGAGCGCGCCGGAGGTGGCCGCCGTGGTCCGGGACGCCTGCGAGGCCGGGCAGCACGACGTGATCATCGTCAACTTCGCCAACGGGGACATGGTGGGCCACACCGGGGTGTACGAGGCCGCCGTCGAGGCCATGAAGACGCTCGACCGCCTCCTGGCCGAGATCATGCCTCCCAGCCTGGCCCGGGGGACCGTCTGGCTGGTCACCGCGGATCACGGCAACTGCGACGAGATGCTCGCCCCGGACGGGGCCGTCCTGACCCAGCATTCCCTCAACCGGGTGCCCTTCGTGGTCGCCGCCGAGAGGTTCGAGGGCCGCCCCGGGGTGCTGGCCGAGGGGGACTGGGGCCTGGCCGACATCGCCCCGACCATGCTGGAATTGTTGGGGATCCGCCAGCCGGCCGAGATGACGGGCCGGTCGATCCTCAAAATTGATGAAAGGTGAGGCAAATTTACCGTAAATTAGCATGATTTTCCCCACTTATCTTTTACCTTGTGCTATAATTGTTAGCCGGAAGTCAGATTGGTTCACGAACCCCGCTGACCTTTCATCATTGGGGGAGGGAGGTGATACGGCCGGGGTGTTTGGTACACCCGGAACACAACCGATCAAGCTCTCGAACCTTCGGGGCTGCGCCAGGCTTCCTGGTCGCCGTCCCGGCCGGAAAACCGGACAACGCTCGCTTTCCACTCCGGGAACCATCGCTTGACACCTGAATCTCGAGTGAGCGAGAGAGAAGTTGCCCTTTTGTACCCCTGCTCCGAAGGAGGCCGAAAGGATGAAGAAGCATCTTTTTGGCGTGGCACTGCTCAGCATGTGCCTTGTCTGCCTGGGTGGAGTCGCCCAGGCCCAGTACGATTCCATCGACGACATCCAGGTCTATGACGTCAACGGCCTGCCCGCCAGCCCCTTCGCAGGCCAGGTCGTGACCGTCCGCGGCGTGGTCTACGAACGCGGCCAGTTCAGCAGCGGCTCCCACTACATCCAGGGCGCCACCGGCGGCATTTCCATCTACCAGAGCGGCTCGCCCGTGGCCCTCGGCGACGACGTCGAGGTGACCGGCACGGTCGGCGCCTTCTCCGGCGAGATCCAGCTCAGCACGGTGACGTTCACCATCCTCAGCTCCGGCAACGACTACAACAACCCCACCCCCTACGACATCTCCGACCTGTTCGACTACGAGAAGGTGGGCTCCCTGGTGTCGGCCATCGGGACCGTCACCAGCAAGCCGAACGCCTCGAACTTCTTCATGACCAACGGGACCGACACCATCCAGGTCTACATCGACAGCACCACCGGGATCAACCTGGGTTCCGTCGACGTGGGCGACGTCTACCAGGTGACCTCCCCCCTGGTGACCTTCAACAGCACCATCGAGCTGAAGCCCCGCTTCCAGACCGACCTGGTGGAGAACCCCGGCGGCGACACCGTGCCCGTGATCAGCGGCATCACGGCCAGCAACTGGGTGCCCGGCGCCACCGATGCGGTGACCATCGAGGCCACCATCACCGACGACAACGGCGTCACCTCCGCTGCGGTCTTCTACCGCAACAGCGACGGCGTGACCCCCGGCTCCTGGCTGAGCGTCCCGATGTCCAACGTGGGCGGCGACCAGTGGGCGGGCACCATTCCCGGCGCCCACACCTCCAGCCAGGTGGACTTCTACCTCCAGGCGACCGACACCGGCGCCCAGACGGTGACCCTGCCCGGTGACGCTCCCGTCAGCTTCCGGACCTTCGCCGTGGGCTTCACCAGCATCTACGACATGCAGTACGCCCACCCGGACAGCGCCTCGCAGTCCGCGGCCTACGCCGGCAAGTTCCTGAACATCCGCGGCGTGGTCACCGCCGGCACCGACAACACCGGCGCCCCCAGCAAGTTCTTCGTCCAGGAGCCCGAAGTGAATCCCGCGACGGACAGCTACGCCTTCGGCGGGGTGCTGGTCTACGAGACCACCGGCACCTACGACTACTTCCGCGGCGACGCGGTCGAGATCGGCGGCAGCTGCTCCGAGTACTTCGGCATGACCGAGATGATCCCCAACAACGCCGACGCGGTGTACCTGGTCGGCTTCGGCCAGGAACTGCCCGCGGCCCCCTACGTGCCCACGCACACGCTGGCCGACGACCTGACCAACCTGGGCGAAGCCTGGGAAGCCGTCTGGGTCAAGACCGGCCCCTCGGCCGTCATGGACACCCTGGGCTTCGGCGTGTTCACCGTTTCGAGCACCGGCGCCGCCGCGGACACCGTGGAAGTGGACGCTCCCATCGAACTGACCTACCTGCCGACGATCGGCGACGTGGTCAAGGTCGAGGGCTACATGGAGTACGTCTTCGGTGACTTCGCCATCCGGCCGATCGACGACCAGTACCTGGTGCTGACCGGCGCCACCGGCGTGGACGACAA
Source organism: Candidatus Krumholzibacteriia bacterium (assembly GCA_050174015.1). GTDB lineage: Bacteria > Krumholzibacteriota > Krumholzibacteriia > LZORAL124-64-63 > LZORAL124-64-63 > JAHJTW01. Next base: position 20,484 of record JBFXKG010000027.1, on the reverse strand, counting down.
CGTCCCGACGATCATGCCCGCCGGCGGCTTCAAGATCATCGCCCCCAACCCGTTCAACCCGGCCACCAAGATCCGGTTCGTGGTCAACCGCGACAACCTGGTGCAGTTGAACGTCTACAACATCCGCGGCGAGAAGGTCCGGACCCTGGTCCAGGACCGCCTGCCCGCGAGCGAGTACGACTTCACCTGGGACGGCACCGACGATGCCGGGCAGAGCGTTGCCAGCGGCAACTACTTCGCCCGTCTGCGCATCGGCGCCGAGATCACCCAGGTGCGGAAGATGTCGCTCATCAAGTAGCATCGCGTGAATGCCTCGCCCTTCGGGGCGGGAACACGGAGAACGCGATGACGACGGCCCCGGCGGCGCAAGCTGTCGGGGCCGTTCCTCAGAACGGGACCTCCAGGGCGCCGCAGATCCAGCGCACCAGCGGGGACCCGGCCCGGCACAGCTCCGTGAACTCGGCCAGGAAGTCCGCGGACGTGACCTGCCTCCGGGTCAGCGGAGCGAACGCGGTGTAGTCCTTCAGCTTGAGGACCTCCACCAGGGGGTGTTCGGCGGGAACGTCCCGGGGCGGCCGCTTGAGGCTCTCCCCGCTGATGGTGAACCGCGCGGAAAATTCCCGGTCCGCGGCCATCTTCCGCCAGGAATCGGGATCGCCCGCCACCCGGTCCCGCAGCCTCCTCAGGGTCGGGTTGTCCGGATGCCACAACCCCACACCCACGAAGCAGCCCCCCGGTTCGAGGTGGAGATAGTAGCCGGGCGTGTAGGCGGTCTTGCCCGCCTCGTGGCGGAAGTGGATCCCGACCGCCGTCTTGTAGGGGCTCTTGTCCTTGCTGAAGCGGACGTCCCGGTGGATCCGGAAAAGCGAGCCGCCGTTGGGCCGCGGATCGGCCCGGAAGTGCGGGCTTATCCTCAGCAGCGACGCACCGAAATCGGTGATGAAATCCAGGGCCGGTTGCTGCACATTCTCCAGGTACCGGTCGCGGTTGTCCTGGAACCATTCGCGTTCGTTGTTGGCCGCCAGGTCGCGCAGGAAGGCGAACAGGGCCGGTGTGAAGTGCCGCGGCATGGGTGCTCCTTGATCGACGATGGGAACCTTTCTCGCGCGCGGCGGATTCACTCCCCATTCCCCGGACCTTGATGTGAAGGAGGGAGATCATGAACGCATACCGGAAACGAGCCGCCGCCGTCCTGACGGTAGTATCCCTCGCGGCTTCCGCGGGCGCCACCCCCGATCTCGGCGATGCGACCAACCGGTTCGGATGGGACCTGTACCAGAAGCTCTCCGCGACCGAGGACGTCAACCTCTTCTACTCCCCGGCGAGCATCGCCCTGGCCCTGGGCATGACCTGGTCGGGGGCCAGGGGACCGACCGCCGCCGAGATGGCCCGGGTCCTCCACCTGCCCGACGACGATCCGGGAACCATCGCCGCCTTCCACGATTTCCTGGCCGCCCTCCAGCCGCGGCGGGAAGCCTATGAACTCCACATCGCCAACCGCCTTTTCGGCAGGCAGGGGGCCGAATTCCTGCCCTCCTTCCTCGATGGGGTGGCCCAGGGCTTCGGCGCGCCCCTCCAGGAGGTCGACTTCGCAGGGGATCCCGACGGCAGCCGGATCCTCATCAACGACTGGGTGGCCGAGCAGACCCGTGATCGCATCCTCGACCTCCTGGCCCCCGGCACCATCGACCGGGACACCGAGCTGGTCCTGACCAACGCCATCTACTTCCTGGCAGGCTGGGCCGAGGCGTTCAAGGATGCGCTCACCTCCGAGGCCGAGTTCCACCGACCCGGGGATTCGCCCGTCCCGGTCTCCTTCATGGAACAAACCGAGTGGCTCCCCTACTTCGAGAACGACCTGGTGCAGGCGGTTTCCCTGCCCTACGCCGAACACCAACTGGAAATGGTGGTGGTCCTGCCCCGCGAAACCGGCGGCCTCGCCGATCTGGAAGCGGGCCGGACCTGGGGGGAGATCGAGGAGTGGGTCGATGGTCTGGAGGCCCGGAGCGTGAAGGTCCGCCTGCCCCGGTTCGAGCTCGAAGGTCAATTCGACCTCGGCCAGATCCTGGCCGACCTCGGCATGCCCACGGCCTTCACGGGACACGCCGATTTTTCCGGCATGAACGGGAAGGGGGGCCTCTTCATCAGCAAGGTCGTCCACAAGGCCTTCGTCAAGGTGGACGAGCAGGGCACCGAGGCCGCGGCGGCCACGGCGGTCATGATCGAGAAGACCTCCATGGCTCCCATGGGCGATCCGGTCCTGTTCCAGGCGGACCACCCTTTCCTGTTCCTGATCAAGCACAGGGCGACCGGTGCGGTGCTGTTCATGGGCAAGGTCGCCGATCCCTCCTGAACGCCTTTTCCATGGGGATCCCCGCGCTGCGGGGATTCTTTCTTGACACGAGTAAAACATTTGTTTAAACTCATTGATTGAATCATTGGTTACAAACAAATGTTTCAACCCCGTGGAGATTCCGAACGTGCCCGATGACGCCAAGACCACCCAGGCCCGCCTGCTGGACGCCGCGGAGAACCTCTTCGCTTCCAAGGGGTTCGACCAGGTGTCCATCCGGGAACTGGCCGCCGCCGCCGACGTCAACGTGGCTGCGGTCAACTACCACTTCCAGAGCAAGGAGAACCTCTACCGCGAGGTCATCACCCGGCGGTATGCCGGCCAGCGCGACCGGACCGTGGCCGCCCTCGAGGACCTGCTGAAGGGTTCCGACGGGACGCCGGACCTGGCGGAGGTCATCGGCATCATGGTGCGCCAGTACCTCGAGGGAACCCTGGCGGCGCCCGAGGGGCCCGGCTTCCTGATGGCCGTCAGCCGCGAGATGCACGGGCAGCAGCCCCACTCCAGCGAGACCCTGTTCCGCGAGATGATCGCCCCGGTGTTCCAGGCCTTTTCCGCGGCGATCATGCAGGCCCGCCCCCACCTGACCACCGAACAGCTGTCCTGGACCATCGCCAGCATCGTGGGGCAGGTCCATCACTTCATCATGCGCTGGATCAAGAAGGAAAGCCTGCAGCAGGACCCCGAGTCCCTCGCCATCATGATGAAGGTGTTTCCGCCTCTGGGCGGACCCTTGCCCGAGTACATCCGCCTGGTCACCGGCCACGTCACCGACTTTTCCACCGCCGCCGTCGACGGCATGTTCCCGGAGGTCGCTTCATGAAGCAGCCCCTGCTGCTGTCCCTGATGCTGGTGGCCCTGGCCGGATGCAGCGTCGGGCCCGACTTCGTCCGGCCCGGAGCGGGTCCGGACGTCCCCGAGGACTGGGCCCGCACGCCGCTCGCCCCGTACGCCGCGACGGACGCCGCGCCTGCAGCGCGCTGGTGGACGGCCTTCGGCGACGCGGCCCTGGACAGCCTGGTGGACCGGGCGATGCACCGGAACCATGATCTCGCCGCCGCCGCGGCCAGGGTCGCCGAGGCCCGGGCCCAGACCGGCGGCGCCGAAGCCCAGCGGTGGCCCACCGTCGAGGTCGGGGGGTCGGCCAGCCGGAGCAAGTCGGCCAACCTCAACATTCCCTTCCCCATCAATCCCTACGTTTCCTCCTTCTCGGCCAGCGCCACCCTGCGCTGGGAGGCCGATCTTTGGGGCCGGCTCGGCCGCGGCAAGGAAGCCGCGGTCGCGGGCCTGCTGGCGAGCGAAAACGAACGCAGGGCCCTGGCGCACAGCCTGGCCGCCGAGGTCGTCAGGACCTGGCTGGAGATCGGGGAACTCGAGGACCAGCTGGCCCTCACCCGGGAATCGGTCGCCAGCTACACGCGGACGGTGGCCATCGTCGAGGACCGTTACCATGCCGGGCTGGTCGAGGCCCTGGACATGCACCTGGCCCGGCAGAACCTGGCGGCAGCCCAGGCCACCGAGCCCGGCCTGCTGCAGGCCCGGGCGGGGGCGCGGCGCCGGCTGGAAATCCTGTGCGGGGATTATCCGGCCGGACGAGTAGTCCAGGTGGACGGGGCGGGGGAAGCCCCGGCCTGCGACACCCTGCCCGCCGTGCCCGAGGGGCTTCCCTCGGCGTTGCTGGAGCGCCGGCCCGACCTCGCGGCGGCCGAGTCGAGGCTGCACGCCGCAGTCGCCCAGATCGGCCAGGCCAAGGCGGCCCTGTACCCCCGCATCTCCTTGACCGGAAGCGCGGGCAGCACCTCCCGGGAGCTGGCGGACCTGGGCAAGGAGGGGACCGACGTCTTCTCCCTGGTCGGCAACCTGGTCATGCCGCTGATCAACCGCGGCGCCACCCAGGCCCAGATCCAGGCCGCCGAGGCACGGGCCGCACAGGCCGCCGCCGCCTACCGCAAGGCGGTCCTGACGGCCTTCGCCGAGGTGGAGAACACCCTCGACCAGGACCACTACCAGCAGGAGCGGTCCGACCACCTGACCCGCGCCGCCCGCAGCGCCGCCTTCGCGCAGGAGATCTCCCAGGACCGCTACCAGCGGGGACTGGACAACATCCTGGTGATGCTGGAAGCCCAGCGGCGCTTCTTCACGACCGAGAGCCAGCGGTTGTCCGCCCAGCGGGACCGCAAGGCGGCCCGCGTGAACCTCATCCTGGCCCTGGGCGGTCCGTGGGACCTGCCCGGAGCCACCACCTCCGGCGACCTCGTCCATTCCGGTGCGAACCAAGGAGTCGATCAGTGAGCAGCAACGCCATGCGCAGGATCTTCCTGCCCCTCATCATCCTTTTGGCCTCCGTCGCCGTGTTCGTCGGGATGATCAAGATGCGGCCGCAGCCGGAGAAGCGCCGTCCCGAAGTTCCCCGTCCCCTGGTCGAGACGGTCACCCTGGGCCACGAGTCCGAGCCGATCGTGATCCGCGAATTCGGGACCCTCAAGGCCAAGCGCGCCATCACCCTGGTGCCCCAGGTGGGCGGCGAGGTGGTGGGCAAGTCCCCCTCCTTCGAGCCCGGCGCCCGCTGCGTCGCCGGGGAGGTGCTGCTCGAGATCGACGACACCGACTACGTCCTGGCCCACGAGCAGGCCCGCGCGAATCTGGCCCAGGCCGAATTCGAGCTCGCCCGCGCCGAGGAAGAGGCCCGCATCGCCCGCAAGGAATGGGAACGGCTGCAGGCCGACGATCCGGGAACGCCCGAACCCACGCCCCTGGTGCTGCACGAACCCCAGCTGCGGCTGGCCGCTGCGGCCGTGGCCTCCGCCCGGGCCGCCCTGGTCCAGGCCCGCACCAACCTCGAGCGCTGCCTGGTCAGGGCGCCCTTCGACGGGCGCATCGTCACCGCCGAGGTGGACCAGGGCCAGTACCTGCGCCCGGGCACTGCGGTGGGCTCGCTGCACGCCCTCGACACGGCCGAGGTGACGGTCCAGGTCGCCGACGACGACCTGGCCTGGATCTCCCTGGCCGAAAGCGGTTGCCCCGCAGGCCCCAACACCGCCGTGGACGTGCTGGCCGATTTCGCCGGATCGGTCCACCGCCGGGATGGCCGGGCCGTGCGCCTGGGCGGGGCGGTCGATCCCCGCAGCCGCCTGGTCCCGGTCGTCGTCGAGATCGACGACCCCTTCACCATGCAGGAGGGGCTCCCCCCGTTGATGGACGGCATGTTCGTCGAGATCGTCTTCCGCGCCGAGGCCCCCGAGGGCGCGGTGGTCATCCCCCGCGCGGCCCTGAGGCCCGGCGACCAGGTCTGGGTCATCTCGCCCGAGCAGACCCTCTCCATCCGCACGGTCGAGGTGGCCCGGGCCGGGGTGCACACCGCGGTCGTCACCTCGGGCCTCGCACCCGGCGACGTCGTGTGCACGAGCAACCTGCAGATCGTGACCGAGGGGCTGCCCGTGCGCCTGGCCGGGGATCCGCGGCCCGCCGGCGACCCCGCCGGCGATCCGGCTCCGGGAGGCGACCGATGAACGGGATCATCCGCTGGTTCGCCTGGAACCACGTCGCCGCCAACCTCCTGATGCTGTCGATCTGCGCGGCCGGGGTGATGAGCGCGATGAGCATCAAGCAGGAGGTGTTCCCCGAGATCGAGATGGACATGATCTCCATCTCGGTGCCTTACCTCGGGGCGACCCCCGCTGAGGTCGAGGAGGCCGTCTGCGTCCGCATCGAGGAAGCCGTCCAGGGCGTGGACGGGATCAAGAAGATCACCTCCAGCGCCAGCGAGGGCATGGGCATGGTCATGCTCGAGCTCGACCGCGGCGTGGACAAGCGCAAGGCCCTCGACGACGTCAAGACCGAGGTGGACCGCATCATCACCTTCCCCGAGGAGACCGAGAAGCCCGTGGTCACCCTCGTGGAACGCAACCAGCAGGTCATCGACGTCTTCATCTACGGCGAGGCTTCCGAGCGCGCCCTGAAGATCATGGCCGACAACATCCGCGACGATCTGCTGGCCACCGACACGATCACCTTCGCGGTGACCGACGGCGTGCGGCCCTTCGAGATCTCCATCGAGGTCAGCGAGGAGGCCCTGCGGGCCCACGGCCTGAGCCTCGGCCAGGTGACCCAGGCGGTGCGGGCCAACAGCCTGGATTTGCCGGGCGGCAGCGTGAAGACCGACGTGGGCGAGATCCTGGTCCGGACCAAGGGCCAGCGGTACACCGGCGAGGAGTTCGGCCGCCTCGTGGTGATCACGAACCCGGACGGGACGGAGGTCACCCTGGGCGAGATCGCCACCATCGTGGACGGTTTCGAGGACGTCGACGTCGCGACCTTCCTGGATTCGCGCCGGGCCGCCATGGTCTCGGTGTTCCGCACCGGAGAGCAGGGAGTGATCGAGGTGACCGATGCGGTCAAGGAGTACGTCGAGAGCGTGCGCGACCGTCTGCCGCCCGGCATGGAGATCACCACCTGGCACGACCGTTCCGCCATCTACAAGAGCCGCATGGACCTGCTGACCAAGAACGGCATCATGGGCCTGATCCTCGTGTTCTTCATCCTGGCCCTGACCCTGGAGTTCCGGCTGGCCCTGTGGGTGAGCCTGGGCATCATCATCTCCTTCCTGGGGGCCCTGTGGGTTGTGCCGATGTTCGGGGTCAGCCTGAACATGATCTCCATGTTCGCCTTCATCGTCTCGCTGGGTCTGGTGGTCGACGACGCCATCGTCGTGGGCGAGAACGTCTATTCCCACCGGCAGGCGGGGCGCCGGCCCCAGCAGGCGGCGATCCTGGGCACCATCGAGGTCGGCGGGCCCGTGATCTTCGCGGTGGCCACCACGGTCGTGGCCTTCCTGCCCCTGGCCTTCGTCGAGGGCATGATGGGCAAGTTCATGTTCAACATCCCGGTGGTGGTGATCGCCATCCTGGTCTTCTCGCTCGTCGAGTCACTGCTGATCCTGCCGGCCCACCTGGCCACCATCCGCGCCTCCGTGGCGGCGCGGGGCGGGGTCCCGGGCACCGGCAGGTCGCCTTTCTACGCCCGGATCAAGGACCGGTTCGACGTCTTGATGGTGGGCTTCGTGGAGAAGGCCTACCGGCCCAGCCTCCTGTACGCCCTGCGCAATCGCGGCCTGGCGATCGCCCTCGCCCTGGCCACCCTGCTGGTGACCACCGGCTACTTCGCCGGCGGGCACATCAAGTTCGTGTTCATGCCCCCGGTGGATGCGGACAACCTGGTCGCCGCCCTGACCCTGCCCCAGGGAACCACGGTGGAGGATGCCGAGAAGGCCGTCGCCCAGCTCGAACAATCACTGGACCGCATGCTGGAGGAATTCTCCCGCGACCGGCCGGCCGGCGCACCGCCCCTGATGAACCACGTCTCGACCTCCATCGGGTCCCAGCCCCGCACCAGCGAAGGGACCGAGGGCAACGTCGCCGGAGGCGCCCATCTCGTGGAAGTCAACGCCGAGCTCCTCGAGGCCGAGCAGCGCAACATCCCCAGCACGAAGATGGCCGCCCGCTGGCGCGAGCTCTGCGGTCCGGTGACCGGGGCCGTCGCCCTGACCTTCACCGCCGACCTCTTCCACGGCGGGAAGCCGATCTTCGTCCAGCTCTCCTCGCCGGACACCGGGGAGCTGCTCACCGCGAGCCGGCGCCTGAAGGACGAGCTGGCGGCCTATCCCGGCGTCATCGACATCGCGGACAGCTTCCGGGACGGGAAGTTCGAGATGAAGCTGAAGCTCAAGCCCGAGGCCCGCACCCTCGGCCTCAACCTCTCCGACCTGGCGCGCCAGGTGCGCGCCGGGTTCTACGGCGACGAGGCCATGCGCATCCAGCGGGGCAGGGACGAGGTGAAGGTCATGGTCCGCTACCCCCTGGACGAGCGGCGCTCCCTGGGCCACATCGAATCCATGCGCCTGCGCACACCCGCCGGGGACGAGGTCCCCTTCGGCCGGGTGGCCGAGGTGGAGATCGGGCGCGGCTTCGCCAGCATCGACCGCACCAACCGCCAGCGGGTGGTCAACGTCATCGCCGACATCGACCAGACCCAGGCCAACGCCGACCAGGTCAACGCCGATCTGAGGAAGGACATCCTGCCCACACTGATGCGGGACTTCCCGGGGCTCCGCTACAGCATGGAAGGCCAGACCAAGGAGCAGCAGGACTCGCTGGCGAGCCTCAAGTCCGGATTCATCATGGCGATCCTGATGATCTTCGTCCTGCTGGCCGTCCTGTTCCGCTCCTACATGCAGCCGGTGATCGTCATGACCGCCATCCCCTTCGGCCTGGTGGGAGCCATCTGGGGCCACCTGCTGATGGGCCTGGACCTGACCCTGATCAGCATGTTCGGCGTGGTGGCCTTGACCGGGGTGGTCGTCAACGACTCCCTGATCATGATCGACTTCATCAACCGGGCCTACCGGTCCGGAACGGCCATGCGGGTGGCGGTCGTCGAGGCGGGGATCCGCCGATTCCGCCCCATCATGCTGACCTCGGTGACCACCTTCGCGGGGCTGACCCCCTTGCTCCTGGAGAAGAGCCTGCAGGCCAAGTTCCTGATCCCCATGGCCGCCAGCCTGGGGTTCGGCATCGTCTTCTCGACGGTCATCACCCTGATCCTGGTGCCCGTCAGCTACACCTTGCTGGTGGACTTCAAGCGCCGCTTCGGGTTCGCAGAGGAGCCTGGGATCGAGGACGACCCCGTGCCCGTCACCGTCGACTGATCCTCATCCCCGTCCCCAGCCCCGAGGGCCCGACCGGAAAGGATGAATCCGTCATGATGGCCCTGGTCTACGACCGGGAATCCGCCGGTCAGGCCGGCCCCTGAACAGGGCGGCGGGGGTCGCCCCCGCCCCCGCCGCCCATCGGACTTGCAGAAAACCTAAAATATATTTCATTTTAGCCGATGATGGAGGAAAGCCGTACCGTCCGCCGGCCGGTGGAACCGGGGACGGCCATGTGCGGCTCGGCTTGCGCCCGGGGCCTCCGCCGCTGGACTGCAAAGGGGAAGGTGATCGTGAGCAACATCGATCTTATCAACGTGTCCGAGACGGCCGGCGAAGCCTTCGGCGCATTCGACTGGACCGAGCACGACGGGAAGGGCGTACGCCTCTTCGTTCAGGGCTTCGGCTGAGGCGGGCCGAGCATCGGCATGGCTCTGGATGAGCCAAAGGACGACGACGTGGTCGTCGACAACAACGGCATCAAGTTCCTGATCGACGGGCAGACTTCCGACATTCTGCGTCAGAGCGGAGGTCTGAGCATCGATTACGTCAACGAGTCCTACCGGAAGGGCTACATGTTGACCCTGGGCGCGAGCAAGGACTGCAGCAGCGGAGGCTGCAGCGGCTGCGGCTGATCGCTCGTGGTCCCGCCTGAACGGAGGAGCCGCCCCCGGGGCGGCTCCTCTTGTCATGCGTCGCCGCCCGCAACCGACCGGCAGGTTCGCTCAGGGGAAGGCGATGATGTAGGCCACCCAGGCCGGGGCCAGGTCCCCCTTGCGGCTGGGCCGGAAGACCCCGCTCGGTTCCCCGCTCCTGTCCGTTCCCTCCCAGTACACCAGCGACTTGCGGTAGCCGCATTCGGCGAGGATGTCGCAGGTTTCCGGCATGGTCCACAGCCGCCAGTCGTAGCGAAAGGCCCGCGGCAAACGGCTCCCGTCGGGAAACTCGAAGTGGATCAGGCACCGGATCCCGTTGGTGACGGGATTGAAGTCGTCCTGGTCCCAGCAATAGGTGAAGCCCTCGTATTCCCGCTCCTCGAGCTGGGGAACCTGGGCCTCCGGTCCGCCGAAGCAATCCAGCAGGAGCATGCCATCGGGCTTGAGGCATTCCCGGGCGCCCTGCAGGTAGGCCTTGAGCTCCGGGCGGGTCTTGAAGCCCCACCAGCTGAAGTTGGTCGCGGCCAGCACGTCGGCCGCGGGACCGGTCACGTTGCGGACGTCGTCCTGGACGAGGGTCACCTGGCCGGCGCGATCGCCCAGCTCGGCCAGATTGTGCCGGCGGCCCCATTCGAGGGTGGGTCCGTCGAGATCCACCCCCAGGGCCGCGTTGCCCCGCCGGCGCCGCACCCAGGCGGCGGCCAGCAGCGCGGTCCCGCAGAAATCCTCGCGGAAGAACCGGGGCAGGCGGCCGTATTCCTTCCGGTAGACCCGGTCGATGAACCCCACCTCGAAATCGACGTTCTGCACCGACTGCTCGTACAGCCAGTGCCGGTCCGCGTTGCGGGAATTGAGACGGCCCGCGGCCGCCAGTTCGGCCTGGGCCTCCTTCAGGGTCGGGGCCGCATCCTGCGCGGTCAAATCCTTGGTCCTGCCCGCCATCCTGTCCTCTCCGTGTGGTGTCGATCCGGTCGATCGGTTCCATGAGGTCGGGAAGTCCGGCGCGAGCCGGATCATCCGGTCCCGGGCTCCCCTCAACGCAAGGGCTTGTGCTCCCGGGAGAAGTAGTCGTCCGACATCCCCTTGACCCTTCGAGAAAGGAAGACCAGGGCGATCAGGTTGGGCAGGGACATCAAGCCCAGTGCACTGTCGCCGAAATTCCAGACCACCTCAAGGGAGAATACGGCTCCCAGGAAGTTCATGATGACGAAGACGATCTTGTAGGGCAGGACGTAGCTGGTGCCCAGCAGATAGACCATGGCCCGGTCCCCGTAATAGCTCCAGCTGATGGCCGTGGAGATCCCGAAAAGCACCACCCCGATCGTCACGATGAGGTGCCCCCAGTTCCCGAACGCCGAGAGGCCGCGGCGGAAGGCCCAGGCGGTCAGGGGGGACCCGTTCTGGGGCATGTCCCCCGCCAGAGCGAGGGAAGGCAGGCCTTCGGTGCGGACGTCGCCGTTCTCCACCGTCAGGACCCCGGTGAAGGGCGTGCCGTCGCCCTCGATCAGGCGGGGCGACTCGACCACCGCATGGTTGCGCACCAGGAAGGCGCCCCGAGGCCGCCCGTCCTTGCACTCGACCGTGCCGGTGAAGCGGTCCGCATCCCGCACCACCCCGTCGGTGAGCACCCTGGCGCTCTCGGCGATGACCGTGATGGCGGACTGGGCGTTGAGGGGAACCTGGTCCGGCATCTTCTCCTTCCAGACCCCGGTGGACAGGATCACCAGCCCCGTGATGGAACAGATGATCAGGGTGTCGATCAGGGGGCCCATCATGGCCACGACGCCCTCCCGCACCGGCTCGTCCGTCTTGGCCGCAGCGTGGGCGATGGGGGCCGAACCCTGGCCGGACTCGTTGGAGAACAGGCCCCGCTTCACGCCCCAGGTCAGCATGAAGATGAAGGTGCCTCCGGCGAACCCCCCGACCTGGGCGGCGGGTTTGAAGGCCGAGGTGACGATCTCGGCCAGGATGCCCGGTATGTGGGAGAAGTTCAGGAACAGGACGACCAGCCCCCCGCTGACGTAGATCACCGCCATGTAGGGCACCAGCTTGCTGGTCACCGCACCGATCCGCTTGATCCCCCCGAGGATGACCGCCGCCACCAGACCGGCCGAGACGAGCCCGGTGATCCAGGTGGGCACACCGAGATCGGAGCGGATCTGGTCGGCGACCGTGAAGGCCTGGATGCTGTTGCCCGATCCGAAGCTGGAGATCACCGCGCACACCGCGAAGGCCACCGCCAGGGGTTTCCAGGCGCTGCCCAGGCCCTTTTCGATGTAGTACATGGGTCCGCCCGAGGCCGAACCGTCAGGCAGGATGACCCGGTGCTTGATGGCCAGGGTGCACTCCGCGTACTTCAGGGCCATGCCGAACACGGCCGTGACCCACATCCAGAACAGGGCCCCGGGCCCGCCGTAGTGCAATGCCGTGGCGACTCCGGCGATGTTGCCGATGCCGATGGTGGCCGAAAGGGCGGTGGTCAGGGCCTGGAAGTGGGAAAGATCCCCGTCGTGCGAGGGGTCGTCGTACTTGCCCCGGATGACGTCGAGACTGTGCTTGAGGCGCCGGATCTGCAGGAAGCGCAGGGTCACGGTCATGACCAGGCCGGTCACCAGCAGGGCCGCCACCATCAGGGGGAAGACCTCGGGCCAGCCCCAGACCGTCCCGGACAGTCCGGCGGCGAAATCGTTGATGAAACCCATGGGGGCCTTTCGGCATGTCCGGCTGAGGAGATGCACCGGATCCGGTTCGATCGCTGAGCTGACGGTCTACGAATACACGACCGGAGGGTGGGAAATCAACCATTAAGGAACCGCCCGGGCCTGGGGCGCCGGGCGGTTCGGGATAGGTGGGATCCGGATGTCGTCAGACGTCGATCATTTCGTAGTCGTCCAGCGGGATGACCGGCCCGTGGTCCCGTGCCCGCCGCGGAACCGCGCCCCGTCCCTGGTCCGGCAACCAATCCTGCTCGGGTGAAGCCTTCGACGCCGACCGGGTCGCCCTGACTTTCCTCGTCGCCCGTCCGGGGTCCGGCCTCCGGACTGCGGCTGTCGCCTCGGAGATTCCGCTCGCACGGCGGCCTCCCTGGACGACCTGCCGGAGGTCGGCCACCAGGGCGTCGAGTTCCCGGGCCTGCCCCGAAAGCTCCTCGCTGGCGGAGGCCGTCTCCTCGGCGTTGGCGGCGTTGCTCTGGGTCACCTGGTCCAGCTGGCCCACGGCCTGGTTGATCTCGGCCACCCCGCGGGTCTGCTCGCCGGTGGACTTGCTGACCGTATCCATCAGTTCGCTCACCCGGTTGGCGCCCTCGGTGATCTGGGCCAGGATCGCCGTCACCTCATCGGTCACGGTCACCCCCCCGTCGGCGTTCCGCCGGGACTGGTCGATCAGGTCGGCCGTGTCCTGGGCGGCCGACGCGCTGCGCTGGGCCAGGTTCCGCACTTCCTCGGCAACCACCGCGAAGCCCTTGCCCGCATCCCCGGCCCGGGCGGCCTCCACCGCAGCGTTGAGGGCCAGCAGGTTGGTCTGGAAGGCGATCTCGTTGATGGTCTTGATGATGTGGGCGGTCTGGTCCGAGGATTCCTTGATCCGGCCGATGGCGTCGGTCATCCGGACCATGGCACCCTGACCGGTGGCAGCCACCCCCTTAAGGCTGGTGGTCAGGCCGGTGGCCTCGTCGGTGCTCGCCGCGTTGTCCCTGGTCATGGCGGCGATGGTTTCGAGGGTGGCCGAGGTCTCTTCCAGGTTGGACGCCTGCTGGCTGGCCCCCTCGGCGAGCTGCTGGCTGGCCTGGGAGACCTGGCTGCTGGAAACCGAGACCTGCCCGGAGCCGCGGGACAAAGCCTCCATGATCCGGCTGAGGGCCTTGACGATGCTGCGGGTGGTGACGAAGCCCAGGGCGAGCCCCGCCACGATGGCCAGGGCGCCCAGTGCCGTGACCACCGTCTTGGTTCTCGAGGCCGCCGCCAGCATCTGATCGTCGGTCATGACGTTCTTGCTGACGTGCTCCGCCGCTTCGCCGAGCAGCGTCGTGGTCTCCCGCATGGAGGGGATGATCTCGTTCGTGTAGATCCGCTGGGCCTCCTGCATCCCCGAGACATCCTGCGCGTCGATCGCGATCATGCCGGCGATCCCCTCGAGGACGGCGGCCGCCGCCGGCCGGGAGACGTCCAGATAATAGGATCGCCCATCGTCCTTCTCCCCGATGGCCAGGTACCGGCCAATGGTCTCGGCGCTTTCGTGGAGCGACTTGTGCTTCGCCTCGACTTCCTTCCAGACGGCGGCGAACTCCGGGTTCTCCTGGGAGTAGGCCCGGGTCGCGTCGCCGTAGAGCCACTTCCCGAACCCGCACAGGGTCGGGTCGGTCTGCAGGCCGCCCAGGTCAGTGGCGAAAGGGTCCAGGAAGATGTTCCCCAGCCGGTTCATCCAGTCCAGGTGGGCCGTCTTCGATTCCCTGAGGAAGCTGCCCCGCTCCAGGTCGGCCTGCTTGAAGACCTCACCCATCCGGGCCGCCTGCTGGTGCATCCTGGCGTGGGGATCCTCCACCCTGGCCATGATCTCTGCCAGGCCGGGCACCATGATCTCGGCCTCCTGGCGACCCTCGCTGTAGTACCACGTCCCGAACTTGCAGGTCCGGGGATCGGTGTGCACGTGGAGCTCGGTCACCTGGTCGTCATTGAGGACGTCGGCGACCTTGCTGCCCCAGTGCAGGTGGTTGACCTCCATCTGGGTCATCAGGGCCTTGAGCTGGTTCCCGGCGATGACCTCGTCCGCGTTGGTGACGATCGCCCCCACTCCGAAGTAGGACCACCCGACCACGATCCCCAGCAGGAACAGGACGACGCCGAACCCCGCCCCGATCTTCTTGCCCAACCCCCATGTTGAGAACACGGTGAACCTCCCCGCAAGCCCATGACCCTGAAAAGGAGAACGACCCCTGAGGCGCCCCCTCCCTGACCTTGGCCTGTTCGGATCTTCTGAGGGTTTCTTTAGGAAAATCGCAGGTGGTTTTCAAAATAACGGTGGGCCGCGCCGGTCTCAGCGCCGCAACCGCGGGGACCGGAGCTCCCGCAGAAGGACCAGGTCTTCCCTGCCGACGACCTTCAGGACGACCAGCCCACCCGCATAAAAGAGGAAGGTCAGCCCGGTGGCCCCCAGGAAGGGCCCCCATCCCCGGTCGAGGGGCAGCTGCTTCCAGGTCATCCCCCAGCCGGGAGCGAGCAGGGTCGCCGTGCCGAAGGCGAGCAGCCAGGCCCCGGCCGTGGCGACGATGGGCCCCCACAGGGAACGACCGAGAGCCGGCCGGAACCCGGCTACCGACAGGTACCGGATGTGGAGGATGAAGCTGGTGAGCATGCTGACGATCGTGGCCGCCGAAGCCCCGTAGTAGCCGTACCGGGGAATGAACAGGGTGTTGAGGATCACGTTGACCAGCATGGAGAACAGCCCGATGAAGACGAAGGCCCGTTCCCTTTCGGCGGTGATGAGGAGGCGGTTGAACACGATGTTGGCGGCCTGCAGGGGCAGGCCCCAGATCACGATCATCAGCACCGGCACCGAATCGGCGAACTGGGGACT
This sequence comes from Candidatus Krumholzibacteriia bacterium, assembly GCA_050174015.1. Taxonomy (GTDB): domain Bacteria; phylum Krumholzibacteriota; class Krumholzibacteriia; order LZORAL124-64-63; family LZORAL124-64-63; genus JAHJTW01. Next base: position 5,198 of record JBFXKG010000027.1, on the reverse strand, counting down.
CGCGTCGAACCAGCGGATGATGGGACCGGCGGTGAAGGTCAAGAAGAGGGTGAACGGGATCATCGTGGCGTTCATCAGGCGCAGGGACCGCTCGCCCATGCGGATGGCGTCCCGGGCCGTCCCCAGGCCGTAGCGGGCCATCGCCGGGAACATCGCCGTCCCGAACAGGTTGGGCAGGATGATCATCATGTCGAGGGCCCGGTGCCCGAGGACGTAGACCCCCGCGGCCGAATCGCCGATCATCTCCTTGAGCATGACCGTGTCGACCTTGTTGTAGATGATGCCGAAGGTCGTCGAGAGGAACAGCGGCCAGCCCAGCTTGACCATCCAGAGCACGCCGGGGGCCTGGCCGCCCTCCGGATCGCGCCGGCGCCAGGGACCCGTCCGCCAGAACATCAGAGGAGCCATGACCGCCAGGCGCACCACCCGGCTGGCCAGGTTGGCCCAGATCACGCCCATCAGGCCGTGACCGGCGTCCAGCCAGACCCAGCCCAGCCAGAAGTACACCACGGCCGAGACGATCTGGCCCACCGACTGGTACTGCACCTTCTCGTGGGCCTGCAGGACCGCATCGCAGGCCATGGCCGCGGCCTCGATGAAGATGGCCGCGCCGATCACCAGGGTGGCCTGGCGGGCGAGGGATTCGAATCCCGAAACGTCGACGTAGATCAACAGGAGGAGGTAGCAGATCGCCCCGATGATCCAGCGCACCAGCAGGGTGTTCCAGAACAGGGGTAGGGTCATGCCCTTGTTGCGGGTGATCTCGCGGGTCAGCAGGGTGCCCAGGCCGAAGTTGGCGATCACCTGGAGGATCGCCGACAGGTCGATGGCGGCGCCCCAGACTCCCATCCCGTCCGAACCCAGGATGGGGGTCATCTTCCGGATCAGGAAGATGCCGAGGGCCCGGCCGGACAGCAGACCGAGGGTCAGCCACAGGGTGTTGCGCGCGACGCTGCGAGTGGCTCCCACCGTTCACCTTTCGGGTCAGAACAGTCCGCGCGTGGTGGCCGTGAAGACCGGCCCGCCGCCGTCGAGGTCCCAGGCCAGATCGATCCGGCCGACCCGGGCGTTGCGCGATCTGGTGGGACCGAACCGGATGCCCGCGCCCACCTCGTGCCGGGTGCGGCCGGGTCCCCGTATCTCGTCGTTCCACCAGGCCGAACCACCGCTGTAGAATACCGCCCCCCCCAGGCGAAACAAGCCCAGAACCTCGCCGGGCAGGACCTTTCCCTGCTCGAGATTCCAGCGGGCGAGGCGATCGCCCGCCATGCCGTCGAATTCCAGCGTGCGGACCCCCCTCTCCAGACCCAGGACCAGGGCCTGGGCGCCGTCGAGCAGGCTGCCGTGGGCGTATTCGGCGAAGGCGCGGGTCACCCACGGGGCCGATTCCCCGCCCATCAGGCCGACCCAGCCGGCCACGCCGGAAACCAGGTGGTTGGCCACGCCCGCCCCCCCGGACTCGCCCTCGCCCTCGGCCCGAAGCATCAGCAGGCCGGAGCCCAGGGGCAGCCATTTCTCGATCCAGCCCTCGGTGCGGATGCGGTCCCGGCCGCCGGCCGCCGTCGAGCCCAGGAACTCCGGGACCGGACCGACCTTCACGTCCACCACAAGGTCCAGGGACAGGTCCTCGACCGGCCCGTACTGGAGGATGAACCGGCGCTCGTCCCACCGGCGCCCCTCGGTGCGCAGCCACAGGTAGGTGAAGACGGTGGTCCCCTCGATCCGGGCCGGGGGCCGTCCCGGATCCTGCAGCCAGCCGAGATCCACGAAGCGGTCGTCCGAAAGCTCGTAAACCGGCTGGTCAAGCACGTAGCCGGTCTCGGTCACCTTGACCCCGGCTCCCAGCCGCCAGATGCGGCCCGCCCCGGCGCCGTGGATGCGCCGCTGCAGGCTGGCCTCGATCCCCTTGTCGCGCAGGGGCAGCAGGACGTGCAGGCTGGACGGCCGGGCCGGATCCAGGCCGGCGGGGCTCGCGTTGCTGAGGAAGTACTTCCTCTCGAGCCGGGAGTCCCAGGTCTGGAGATTCCAGCCCCAGGGATCGTCCTGGGCCCAGAACGGCCGGCTCAGGAAGACGCCGCGGCTGTGGCCGTTCTCCACCTCGGCGAAGTCGACGCCGAACCACACCGCTGCGCCGAACATGCGGCGCTGCCGGTACCAGAGGTTCCAGAAGGAACTGGTCTCGTCCGCTCCCACGCCCGCTCCCAGGGTCAGCCCCCTGCCGAGGAAGTTGTTGTCCGAGAACCGGACGTTCCAGCGCGTTTCCCCGCTGGATGCGCGGGCGTAGGCGAACGAGGTCTCCAGGGTCCAGGATTCGCGGGCTCTCACCTCCACGGTCACCCTGCCGTCGAAGGTGGTGTCCACCGGGACCACCTCGATGCTGTTGAGAAAACCCAGGGTCCGCAGGTTGCGCTCGGTTTCCTGCAGCCTGGCAGGATCGAAGGGATCGCCGGGGCGGAACAGGAGCTCCCGCGCGATGACGTGCCTGCGGGTGCTGGTATGGACGCCGTTCATGGCCTGGCGGACCAGCCGCATGGTGAACCCCGCGTCCTCGATCTCCTCGGGCGCGTAGATGTCCCGGGTGACGATCCGGACCTCTCCCACCGAAAGGGGCGCCGGTTCCGCCCCCGCGGGGCAAGGACGGATCGGGATCGAGCCGAGAACAACCAGGACGAGGACCTGACACACATTGTCATGTCGTCGCATATTCCTGCCATAATGACAGAAACCGGCTGTCATGAATCGTCGTTTCAGCTCGGGAAATGGGAGGGCACGCCTGGGCCAGGAATCCTTCAACTTGTTTTTTGATAATGAGTTGAAAAATTTTTTCACGACGTCGGGTCCTGCGGGCACAGCCATTGTAATGGGTGGGGGCGAAAGCAACAACAGGGGCCGGCCGCCCGGAATGCCTGACCAGAGAAGATCGGCCCCACTATTTAGCATACCAATCCGAGGAGGACCAGAAATGAATAGCCTGATTCCCGTGAGCCGCATGCTGACCGCCGCCCTGAACGGCGAACTCGATCCCTGGAGCGACGGCGAGACCATGACCCGCTGGACCCCCCGCGCCGACATCCTCGAGGGCGAGAAGGACTACCTGATCATGATGGATCTGCCCGGGGTCAAGAGGGAAGACCTGGAAATCAACCTCGAGAAGCAGAACCTGTGGGTGGCCACCCGCCAGGAGAACGAGGCCCCCGACGGCTACAAGACCCTCCGGCGCGAGCGGGCCAGCCGCTCCACCTTCAGCAGGTCCTTCAAGCTCGGGGTCACCGTGGCCGAGGACAAGGTCTCGGCCAAGCTGGAGCATGGCGTCCTGACCATCCGGCTGCCCAAGACCGAGCAGAGCCTGCCCCGCAAGATCGAGGTGGTGCAGGAGGACTGACCCCTCCGCGCCCCGCCGGTTCCGCCGGCGGGGCGCAGTCCCGGCGCATCCGGGCCGGAGCCCAGCTCCGGCCCGATTTTGCTGGTGGACGCGGGGCCCCGCCGAAGCGATAATGACCCCATGAAGCTCATCACCTACCTGCAGGGGCCCATCCCCCGTCCGGGGATTGCCCTGAGCGACCGTGTCGGCCTGGACCTGCTGGCCTGCCAGCCGTCGCTGGCGTCCGCCTGGCCGGGCCTTTTTTCCACCATGGACCCGGTGCGGGCCATCTTCGCCGAACGCTCCCGGGAACTGGAGACCATGACCCCACGCGTCATGGCCGGAGACCCCCTGCCTCTGCCGTTCTTCGATCTGAACGAGGCGCAGCTGCTGGCTCCGGTGATCCTGCCCTCGAAGATCATCGCGGTGGGGCTCAACTACCGGGACCATGCCGAGGAACAGAACAAGCCCCTGCCCGAACGCCCGCTGCTGTTCAGCAAGGCCCCGTCCTGCCTCCAGGCCCCGGACCTGCCCATCGAGCTGCCGGACGACCTGAAGCAGGTGGACGCCGAGGCCGAGCTCGCGGTCGTCATCGGCAAGCCGGGCCGCGCCATCCCCCGGGAGAGGGCGGCCGAACACATCGCCGGCTACACCTGCATGAACGACGTCTCGGACCGGGAAGCCCAGTACTCGGACAAGCAGTTCTTCCGCGGCAAGAGCATCGACACCGGCGGCCCCTGCGGTCCCTGGATCGTCACGCCTGAGGACCTGCCGCCCCTGGCCCACGGCCTGGCCGTCACCTGCCACTGGAACGGCAAGCTGATGCAGGAGAGCAACACCGATCAGCTCATCTTCCCGGTCGATCACCTGATCAGCTACATCAGCCGCAACATGACCCTGCTGCCGGGCGACATCATCACGACTGGAACCCCCGGCGGCGTGGGCGTCTTCCGCGATCCCCAGGTCTTCCTCAAGCCCGGGGACCTGGTGGAAGTGACGGTCGAGGGCATCGGCACCCTGAGCAATCCGGTGAGGCGCTGGAGTCCCGTTTCCTGACCCCTCGCGGCCGGCCTTGCAGATTCGGACCCGGATCCCGGACCGGTATTGCGGAATGCCACCCCCGAGCGGATACCGGCCGGACCCCGGCGTCTCCGCTTTTCCTTTGCTCCATCCCGACCTGCCCCATCAGGGCCTCTGATCCCCGGGAAATGAGGGTCCTTTCCCCGATGGGCCCATGATCGCCGGAGGTTCCCCGCCGCGGCGGAACGCTCCTTGCGGTTTCCCGGGAAAACGGGTGGCAAAACGGGCAGGACGCAATCCGGCCCGTGCGCTCCTGGCCGAGAAGACCCTGATCGACCAGTGAAAGACGGAGAAGCCCCGACATGTGCAACGCAGCGACCGTCAGTGTCCCCGAATTGATCAGCCTGCTGGAGAAGATCCCTTCGTATCACGATTACCGGTCCTCCGGCGATGCGGCCGGCAAGGAACGGGAATACCGGCGCGCCCTGGGCCTCCTGCTCAAGGACTGCGGAGACTACCTGCTGAACATCGCCGAGAAGAAGTCCCAGATCCTCAGCGGGGACATGCAGGCCATGATCGACGGGCTGGTGGACCGGATCAGCGTGATCTTCCGCCGTCTCGATCGCGAAGGCATGGTCTGCCTGGTGGGCGACCACGACACCACCATCGCCGAACTCGAGGAACTGGACGTCCGCCTCATCCTCCTGGTCGAGGAGACCATGGAACTCGTGCACAACCTGGAGGCGGACGTGCCCGCAGCCAGCTGGTTCCAGTCCGAGGCGACCCGGCTTTCGCGCGACCTGGCGACCTTCAGCGA
>JBFXKG010000026.1:0-60758 GCA_050174015.1 Candidatus Krumholzibacteriia bacterium | reverse complement strand
GGCGTTTTTGCCAGTAGGTCTGGGCGAAGGTCTGGGTGGAGAAGGTTCTTCCGCAGGTGCGGCATGCAAACCTCTGGATACGGAAAGGGGGCTGGTGTCTCCAGAAGTATCCGATGCGTTTGTAGGGAAAGGGGAGGCCCAAGAGGTTGTGGTGTGGGCACTTGGGGTTAGGGCAGAAGGGAGGGGCCCAGGATTCGGGGGTGGAATTGGAGCTGTCCATGTCCGGCCCGGGGCAAGGCCCGGGCCGGACACAATCTCGATGGCACAACCTAATTGTTGGGGGCCCGGCCCGGGGGCAGGACGTCCTTGAACGCCGCACCGTAGATCTCCCAAACCGTCACGAACAACGCCGCCACGATGGGCCCGATGATGAACCCCAGGATGCCGAACATCAGGATCCCGCCCAGGGTGGCCAGCAGGATCAGCAGGTCGGGCATCTTCGTGTCCTGTCCCACCAGCCGGGGTCTGAGCACGTTGTCGATGCTGCCGACGGCCAGCCCGCAGAACACGGCCAGCCCGATCCCTTCGGCCCAGTGTCCGCCCGCGGCCAGCACGATCGCCGCCGGCGCCCAGACCAGGCCCGTGCCGATTCCCGGAATGATCGAAAGCACCACCATGACGGTGCCCCAGAACACGGCGCTGGGGATGCCGACCACGGCGAAGGCCAGGCCGGCCAGGCCGCCCTGCAGGATCCCGATCACGGCGGTGCCCTTGAGGGTGGCGCGGGTCACGGAGCGGAACTTGTCCAGCAGGCGGCGCTCCTCGCGGTCCTCCAGGGGCAGATAGTAGAGGATCAGGTCCACGAGCTTGCCGCCGTCGATCAGGAAGAAGTACATGCTGTAGAGCATGATCCCCAGCATGAACAAGAAATGCAGGGTCCCGGTGGTCGCCGCCGACAGGCTGTTGATCAGGAAGCCGCTCAGCCACTGCACGAGCTGGGCGGCCTTCTCCGTCACCGCCTGCCTGTCGATGGTCAACTGGTCCGAGAACGGCAGTCCCTGGACCCAGCCCTGAACCTTGCCGAACAGGGGCAGGCCGGTGAACCAGTCCTGCAGCTGCTGCAGGTTCTGGACGTCGCCGGGCACCTGGCCGGCGATGGTGTTGCCCACCTTGATGGCCTGCGAGGTCACCACCCCCAGGAAGGCGCCCAGGGGCAGGATCACCACCAGCACGATGAGCGTGAGGGTCAGCAGGGACGCCAGCGACCTGCGGCCGCGCACCCAGCCGAGGATGCGCCGGTACACCGGATGGGCCAGGGAGGTGAAGATCCCCGCCAGCAGCACGGCCATCAGGAACGACCTGATCATGGCCAGGAACACGGCGGAGATCACGACCAGGAGCAGGAGCAGGAAGGCCCGTCCGGCGTTGGATGTCGGCGTGGTCATCGCGCCCTCCGGTCAGTCGACCAGGTAGTATTCGAGGGTGGCCACCACCCGCACCTTCTTGATGTGCGGGGTGTTGCTGTCGCGGTCCTCGATGGAGAACTGGCCCTGCCAGGCCTGCTTGATCTTGCCCAGGTTGCTGTCCGAATCGCGGGCGAACTTCTCGGCCACCTCGCGGGCGTTGCGGGTGGCCTCCTCGATCATGCCGGGCTTGATGGCGTTCAGGCCGGTGAACAGGAACTGGGTGCGCGAATCGTAGTTCTGGGAGCCCACCGCGACGCCCTGCTTGCCAAGGTCCCCGACGTCCCGCATGGCCGCACGCACCTTCTCGATCGCGGGAGAGTAGACGGTGACGGTCCCGTTGCCCAGGTAGCGGAACCGGCCCTGGTCGCCGCCGCCGTAGCGTTCGGCCTGCTTGTCGATGATGGCGGGAACCCCGGTGGTGACCTCGTCCGAGGTGAATCCGGCGGTCTCCAGGAAGGCCAGGATCAGCCCGGTGTTCCGCTCGAGGTCGGCCGTCACCTGGGCCAGGTCGTCGCCGGCCACGGCGAAGGTGATGGGCCAGATGGCGACGTCCGCCGGCACTTCCTGCTCGGCCAGACCCTTGACGGTCACGGTGCGGTCCAGTGCCCTGAGCTGGACGATGCCCTGGGCCGTGAACCAGCCCAGCAGGGTCAGGCCGGCGCAGAGCAGGACGCCGAGGATCAACGCTTCGCGGGTGCGGTTGCCGGTCATGGCGGGTTCCTTTCGGGGAGGATGACGTCCCGATGACCTTAGCCAAGGGGGGCGTGGGGGTCAACTGGTTCCAAAGCCCGCGGCTCGACCCGGACATCCCGCCCGTCCTGTTGCCCCTGGTGATTTCCCCTCGTTCTGCTACCTTTCCCCCACGTACACCGAATCGCCGCCAAACCAACCCAAGGAGGCCGCCGTGGCCGATCTGAAAGCCTGCATCGAGACCAGCCGTGGTCCCATCAACCTGAACCTCTTCGCCGATCAGGCCCCCGTGACCGTCGCCAACTTCGTCAACCTCGCGCAGCGGGGCTTCTACGACGGGCTGGCGTTCCACCGGGTCATCGCCGACTTCATGATCCAGGGCGGTTGCCCCACGGGCAACGGCACCGGCGGCCCGGGCTACCGGTTCGGGGACGAGTGCTGCGACGAACTCCGTCACGACGCACCGGGCGTCCTGAGCATGGCCAACGCGGGACCGGGCACCAACGGCAGCCAGTTCTTCATCACCCACGTGGAAACCCCCTGGCTGGACGGCAAGCACACCGTCTTCGGCAAGGTGGTCGGTTCCGGCGACCAGGAGATCGTCGATGGGGTGGCCCAGGGCGACGTCATCGAGGCGGTCACCGTCAGCGGCGACGTGGACGGTTTCCTGGCGGGTCACGAGGACCAGCTGGCCGAGTGGAACAGGGTGCTGGACAAGAAATTTCCCCGGCTGGGCTAGCCGGCCGGAAAAATCCGATTGCCCGGGGGCGGCGCTTCGGCGCCGTCCTTCTTATACTTGAGCAAAAGACCCATGATTCGGGAGGATGCTCATGCGCACCGGAACGATCCTGACCGCCCTGGCGGTCCTGCTGGTTCTCGCCGTCGCCCGGGACGCGAATGCGGGAGACCGGCCGGCCGCGAAGGACGAAGCCCCGAAGGAAACGACCATGGACCGACCCGCTACCGGCAAGGCCGACAAGGACTGGAAGCAGGAGCTGACGCCCCAGCAGTACCAGGTGCTGCGGTGCAGCGCCACCGAACCGCCGTTCACCGGCAAGTACTACGACCACCACGAGGAGGGCACCTACCTGTGCGCCGGTTGCGGCGCCCCGCTGTTCTCCTCGAGCGCCAAGTACGAGTCGGGCAGCGGCTGGCCCAGCTACTTCCAGCCCATCAGCACGGCGGCCCTGACCGAGAAGAAGGACCTCAGCCACGGCATGGTCCGCATCGAGATCAGCTGCGCCCGCTGCGACGGGCACCTGGGCCACGTGTTCCCCGACGGCCCCAAGCCCACCGGGCTGCGGTACTGCATCAACTCGGCGGCCCTGGACTTCAGGAAGGCCGCCGAACCGGAGAAGTAGGCCGAACCCAACCCCTTCTGGCCAGGGAGGGATCCAGCTCCTATAATCACCGCCTGAGGGTCCGGCCGCCCCGGCCGGGCCCACGCATGGCCGCGGGCGCGGGCGAAGGGAGCCGGATGTGAAGGACGTCACCGCCATCATCCTGGGCGGGGGCCGGGGGTCGCGCCTCTACCCCTTGACTCTCGAACGCAGCAAGCCCGCCGTGTCTTTCGCCGGCAAGTATCGCCTCATCGACATCCCCATCAGCAACTGCATCAACAGCGGCATGAAGCGCATCTTCGTGCTGACCCAGTTCCTGTCGGCCAGCATGCACCGCCACATCATGCAGACCTACCAGTTCGACGTGTTCAGCAACGGGTTCGTCGACATCCTGGCCGCCGAGCAGACCCCCGACAACGCCGACTGGTTCCAGGGCACCAGCGACGCCGTCCGCGCCACCCTGAACCACACGCTCTACTACCAGGCCGACCAGGTGGTCATCCTCGGCGGCGACCACCTCTACCGCATGGACTACTCGGAGATGGTGAAGTTCCACCGGGAGACCGGGGCGGACGTCACCCTGGGCGTCTATCCCGTCCCCCGGGAGGAGGCGAGCCGCATGGGCCTGATGCTGGCCGACGGGACCGGGCGCGTGACGGAGTTCAAGGAAAAGCCCAGGGACCCTGCGGTCATCGACCGGTTCAAGGCCCCCGGGGAGCTCTTCGAGCGCGCGGGCCAGGCCGCTCCGCCCGAGACCTACCTGGCCAGCATGGGCATCTACGTCTTCGAGACGGCGGTGCTGCGCGAGGTCCTGAAGGACACGTCCAGGACCGACTTCGGGAAGGAGGTCATCCCCGCCGCCATCGCCCCGTACAAGGTCATGGCCTACCCCTTCACCGGCTACTGGCGGGACATCGGGACCATCGCCTCGTTCTTCGAAGCCAACCTGGAACTGGTGGACAGCCGTCCCCCCTTCAATCTCCACCAGGGGGGCTGGCCCTTCTACACCCGTTCCCGTTCGCTGCCGCCCAGCCGCATCACCGGGTCGGAGATCCACGACGCCCTGGTCGTCGAGGGGGCCACGGTGACCGGCGCGGTCATCACCAATTCCATCGTCGGCACGCGCGGCCGGGTGCGCACGGGCTCGGTCCTCGAGGACGTCATCTTCATGGGCAGCGACTTCTACGAGGGCGAACAGCAGCTGGGCGTCGCCGAGGCGGCTCCTGCGCCGGGGTTGCCCCGGCTCGGCATCGGCCGGGGTTGCCGCATCGAACGCTGCATCATCGACAAGAACTGCCGCATCGGCGACGGCGTGATCATCCATGCCCATCCCGACGTCGCCGAGGCCGAGAACGACCTGTGCTGGATCCGCGACGGCATCACCATCCTGCCCAAGGGCACGGTCGTCCCCCCGGGAACGGAGCTCTGATCCATGCGGTTGACCGGCGCCTGCGTCCTGCTGTTGTTCTCCCTGGCGGCCTGGCCGGTGGCCGCCCAGTCGCCCGCCGACCAGCTGGACGGTCTCGACTGGAGCGACGCCTCCTTCCTGGCCATGCGGGCCATTCCCGGCACCGTCTACGAAGGGCGGCCCGATTCCCTCCTGGACTGGATCGACGCCTGGTGGGACGCAGGGGGACCCGAGGAGCCCATGACCCGCATCCTCATCCTGGGCGCGATCTGGGACGGCCAGTTCGACCATCAGCTCTACGGTTACGAGATCGTCGATCTGCTCCTGTGGTTCACCGATCCCCAGCGCCTGTCCGGCGACTCCCCTCGGCTCTCGGGCGACCTGGCCACCGCCACGGCGGATCCCGATCCCTACCGGGCCGCCGTCCAGGAGTTCGACGCCTTCACCCGGGCCTTCGCCGACCAGCTGCTGCCCCATCAGCCGGTGGGCACCGAGCAGGAATTCTTCTGCCTCTTCTATTCCGGCCGCACCCGCGAGGCCTGGCGCCAGCTGGATTCCGAGGCCATGAAGGGCACGACCCTGCGCGGCTACCGGGACCGCCGCGAGGACGCCCTGAACCGACAGTCAGGCCTGGTGTTCGCCGGGATCACGGGGGGCTTCTGGTCCCCCTTCGGCAAGTATGCCTTCGCGGGGGACCACGCCCTGGTGGGCCTCCAGTACGGGATGCAGGGCAAGCACTGGCTGGTGCGCCTGGTGGTCGAATCCCGCCTCGGCCGCACCGACCGCCCATACCTGGCCGACCAGGACGGGATCAGGGGCGCCTCGGACCGCTTCAACGCCCTGCTCCTGGGTGTCGAGCTGGGCCGCGCCCTCTACCAGGCGGGCCGCTGGCAGGTCAACGTGTTCGGCGGCCTCGGGATGGATGCGGTCAAGCCCTTCGCCGAGGAGGAAGTGATGCTGCAGGCCCTGCATCTGAGCGCCGGGGCAGGCTGGCGGCTCGACCTGGGTTCGCGCCGGCAGTGGTTCACCTCGGTCGATTACCGACGGGAGTGGATCGGCTCCCGCAACGAGCAGGGAACGGAGATCTTCGGGGACGCCTGGAGCGTACGCCTGGGGGTGGGGGCGAACTTCGGGCAGGAGAACCGGGACAAGCTGCGGCGGCTGGCCCGTTGACCAGGATGATCCGGTCGGCCAAATGGGCCAGAAACAGCTTGTTTCCCATTTCACGGCCATCTACCTTTTCCCTACCGAATTGACCTGTGATATTCTTCACAGCACGGAACGCAGTTCATCCGGCCGCAACCCGGTCGCCCGGAATGGCCATGTTCGATCGTTCACCTGATCAAGGAGACAGGACGATGACTTTCCAGCCTCGGCTCGCGAAGCTTCTTGCCCGCAAGAACGTCAAGCGCAACATGCCCCGCCCCGCACTCATCCAGGAATGCGTCGACAACAAGGAAGTCCTGGTCAGCGCATGCGGCGCCCTGGCGACCTGGACCCCCACGGAGTCCACCGGCCGCAGTCCCCTGGACACGCTGATGGTCCGGCGCAAGGAGAGCGAGCACACCATCGACTGGACGGCCGCCAACAACATCCCCCTCGATCCGCGGACTTTCGACATGATGCTGGACGACGCCCTGAAGACCCTGGACAAGAGCAAGAAGGTCTACGCCAGCGACCGCGTCATCGGCGCCGACCCGGCCTACGCCCTGCCCGTGCTGACGGTCGGCAACTTCGCCCTGACCCAGCTCTTCGTGGACAACATGTTCCGTCCCGTGCCCGCCGGCATCAGGAAGAGCCTCTTCGCCGACCGCGGCTTCACCGTCCTGGTCTGCCCCTACGACAAGTTCGATCCCAAGCGCTACAAGGGGAAGGTCAGGGTCGATCCCCGCCTCGGCACCGCCAGCACCATGGTCATCGCCATGGACTTCGACCGGCGCATCGGCCTGGTCTACGGTTCCGCCTACTGCGGCAGCGTCAAGAAGACCCTGTTCACGGTCATGAACTACATGCTGCCGGCCGAGGGCATCCTGCCCATCCACTGCTCCGCCAACGAGGGCAAGAAGGGCGACATCGCCCTGCTGCTGGGCCTGTCCGGAACCGGCAAGACGACCCTCAGCGCCGATGCGAGCCGCGCCCTGCTGGGCGACGACGAGCACGGCTGGAACGACACGGGCATCGCCAACTTCGAGAACGGGTGCTACGCCAAGCTGATCGACCTGAACCCGAAGAAGGAGCCCGAGATCCACAAGGCCTGCTTCCACAAGGCCCCATACCTGAAGCACGGCGCCATCATCGAGAACGCGATGATGTATCCCGACGGGACCTTCGACCTGTTCGACGACCGCCTCACGCCGAACAGCCGCGGCTCCTACCCGCTGAAGTTCCTGACCAACATCAAGAAGAGCAGCAAGGGTGGGCATCCGAGCACCATCCTGTTCCTGACCGCCGACGCCAACGGCGTGCTGCCCCCGGTGTCGAAGCTGACGCGCGAGCAGGCCATGTTCTGGTTCATCATGGGCTACACCAGCAAGCTGGCGGGCACCGAGACCGGCGTGACCGAGCCCAAGTCGGCGTTCAGCCGCTTCTTCGGCGCCCCCTTCATGCCCCGCAACCCCGACGACTACGCCAGCCTGCTGGGCAAGAAGCTCGACGAACACGGCACGGACGTCTATCTGGTCAACACCGGCTGGAGCGGCGGCCCCTACGGCGTGGGCTCGCGCATGGACATCATGCTGACCCGCGCCATGTGCGCCGCGGCCATCAACGGCAAGCTGAAGGACGTCAAGTACAAGAAGGACCCGATCTTCAAGGTCCTGGTCCCGACCAGCTGTCCCGGGGTCAAGGACTCCTCGGTCCTGTGGCCGAAGAACACCTGGAAGGACAAGAAGGCCTACGACGCCCGCGCCCGGAAGCTGGCCGCGGACTTCCAGGCCCAGTGGCAGAAGGCGTACGCCGACAAGGGCATCGCCAAGGCCATCGCCGACCAGTGCCCCGGCGCCTGATCGACCCGTCGCTGCGGTGATCCATGCGGGCGTCCTTGGGGGCGCCCGCTTTTTCGTGAATGCCGGAGGCTCCCGGCGGGTATTCTCCAGGTACCCCCTCACGGAGAAGGAGAGATCATGACCCGCCCCCGCCGACTACCCTTGTATCAGGAAGTCCTTCTGTTGGCCCTCGACGAGAAGGAGGGCACCACGCCCTCGAGCAGCATGTTCGCTCACGCCATGGGCGGTGCGATCCTGGCCGAGTTCGTGGCCTCGGGTCTGGTGCGGCTCGACCCGGACAAGAAGAAGCTGGTCCGCCCCGGGGCGGGGCCGGATCCCGAGGATCCGATCCTGGCCGAGGCTCTGGCCCTGGTGCGCGGAGCCAAGCGCCCGAAGAGCGCCCGGGACTGGGTCATGAAGTTCGCCGGCCTGAAGGATCTCAAACACCGGTCTGCGGCCCTGCTGGTGGATGCCGGCGTGCTGGAGGAGGATACCGGAACGGTCCTGAAGATCTTCAAGCGCCGCATCTATCCCGAGGCGGATCCCGGTCCCGAGAGCGAGCTGCGCGACCGGATGCACCGCGCCATCTTCACCGGAACGAGGGACCTCGAACCCCGCACCGTGGTGATCATCGCCCTGGCCAGGGCGGCAGGGATGCTCGACGGTGTGTTCGGCAAGCAGAAGCTCAAGGAACGAAAGCAGCGCCTCGACGCCCTCTGCAGCGGCCAGGCCGTCGGGGCCGCCACGAAGGAGGCGGTCGAGGCCGTGCAGGCGGCCATCATGGTGGCGACCATCGTGCCCGTGATCGCAGCCGGAGCGGCGACGACGGGAGGATGATCCACGATCCGCAATCTCCGCGGCGGCGGAACCTGCGCCCGGGGATGGGGGACCTGGACCCTCGGCCGGGCCGGGAGGCCCCAGGGCAACGGAGCGCTTGGGCAACGGAGCGCTTGGCGGGGGACCCCGTTTCGTTTAAAATAAGAGTAAATTCGTCGAAAAATTTCTCACCCCAATGCGAACCCGCGGCCCTGGAGGCGAACTCGATGGACGCAGCGGACATCCTGGCCGGCTTTTCTTTTTTCAGGGACGTTTCCCCCGAATGCCGGAAACGGATGATCGAAGGGGCGGGAATCGCCAGACTGGAGAAGGGGGCCTATTACGTCCGCGAGGGCGAGAAGCCCGATGGGATCGCCCTGGTGGGCCAGGGACGCCTCCGGGTCTTCAAGACGAACCAGACTGGCCGGGAGATCACACTTTACGAAGTCGGCAAGGGTGAGGTCTGCCTTCTGAACCTGCTGAGCCTGATGACCGGCGTCACTTCGCCTGCGGCCGCCCTGGTCGAGGAGCCGGTGGTCGCGGTCTACTATCCAGCAGACCTTTTCCGCTGCTGGGTCGGTACGGACAAGGCCCTCAGCGCGGCCGTGTTCTCCACGCTCGCCCAGGGGGTGACGGAGATCATGTCCCTGGTCGAAGAGATCGCCTTCAAGAACCTGGATTCGCGTCTGGCCGGCTACCTCCGCCAGGGTTTCAACCCCGGCGATCGCCCGCTGGCGGAGCTCAGGACCACCCACGAGAAGATCGCCGCCGACCTCGGCAGCACCCGGGAAGCCGTCAGCCGCCTGCTCAAGGAGTTCGAACGGCAAGGGGCCATCGACCTGGGACGGGGGCGGATCGCCCTGAAGAACGGCGATCTCCTGGGCGCCTGGGCCGACTGAACCTCGGAGATTTCCCTCGAATTTATTCCTTGTGTGATCTTTGTCACTGAGAACGGGTTTCGTTTTCAGTATGGTCATCAAGCCGGGTCACCGCCATCCAGAGGAGGACGATCATGAAATTGGTCGTTGAAACAACAAAAATGATCGTGACCGGGGAGACCCCTTCCCGGGATCCGGCCAAAGACCCTTTCCCATAGACCGCCGACCGGCCTCCGGGGCGGGCGGCAACAAGTTCGAGGGGGAGAACCATGTCCAAGTCACAACGCCACGCCATCGTCATGGCCGCCGTCCTTGGGGCCTTCCTGTTCGTCATGCCCCCGTCTGCAGGGGCGTTCTCCTCGGGGCCCCTCGACGGATTGACCAACGCTCCCGGCGAAGGCAACTGCACCGGGTGCCACACTTCCTTTCCGTTGAATTCGGGGACGGGGACCCTGGAGGTCCTGGGCCTGCCTGCGCAGTACACCCCGGGTTCGGCCTACCTGGTGGAGATCAGGCTGGCCGATCCCGACGCCGCCCGCTGGGGGTTCGAGTTCACCATCATCGACGGGCAGGGCGACAGCCAGGGCTCGCTGACTCCCGTCGACGGAAATACGCAGGTGTCCACCGGCGGGACCTTCGGCCGCACCTACGCCAAGCACACCAGCGCCGGGACGAATCCTGGGCAGACCGGCCAGAATTCCTGGACCGTGTCCTGGACGGCGCCGCCGGCCGGGGCCGGAGGCCTGGGGCTTTTCGTCGCCGGCAACGCGGCCAACGGCAACGGGACCAACAGCGGGGACCGCATCTACGCCACCGATTTCATCATGGCCGAGGAGAACCTCTCGGCCGCGTCTCTGCCGGGACCGGTCGCCGATCTGATGCCCTGCTTCCCCAACCCGTTCAACCCGCGGACCGTGGTCAGCTTCGAGTTGGCCGAGGATGCCGGGGTTTCCCTCACGGTCTTCGACGTGCGAGGCCTGCAGGTCAGGACCCTGCACAGCGGCGACCTGCCGGCGGGGACCCACCGCTTCGTCTGGCAGGGGGACGATGGCGCAGGCAGGCCCCAGCCCTCGGGCCTGTACATCGCCCGCCTGACCGGTCCGGACGGCAGGGACCTTTCCGCCCCGGTGAAGATGACCCTGGCCCGTTGACGGCCGCAAGAAAAGGACGCCGGATTTGCCGACCAGCCGCAAGAACCCGACCTCGCCCGGTTCCCGTCGTCGCCGGGGCCTGCTCGCCCTGGCCCTGGCGGCGGCGGGGACCCTGCTGGGAACCGCCCACCGGGCCGAGGCCCTGCCTCGCTATACCCCCCGCTACGGCCAGAGTTGCATCCTCTGCCACGCCAATCCCACCGGTGGCGGAATGCGGTCCCTCTACGCGTCCCAGTACATCGTCCCCGAGGAACTGGCGGCCGGGAACTCCGGTCCTGGAGAGGGACTGGCGGATTTCAGCCCGGCCCTGAGTCCCAACGTCACCGTGGGGGCCGACGTCCGGAGCCTGGTTTACCAGGAGGAAGGAGGCGAGGGAGCGGTCCTGGCCATGCAGGGGGATCTGTATCTGCACCTGCAGACCGGGCGGGCGACTTCGGTCTACCTGGAGCAGGGTCGCGGAGGAACGGGGGAGGCCTACGGCCTGGTCACGGATCTGCCCCTGGACGGCTACGCCAAGGCCGGTCGTTTCGTCCCGGACTTCGGCTGGCGCTTCGCCGACCACCAGATGGCGACGCGGCGCTACCTGTCCGGACCCGACGGTTCGGACTCCCCTGCGCTGCTTCCCCAATCCGGCCTGGAGGCGGGGATCTCCCCCGGAGCGGTGTTCGCCAGCGCCTCGATCCTGGAAGGGGGAGAGGCCCTGGGCGACAGCTACGCCGCCAGGATCATGGTCCAGCGGGGTCTCGGGCCCCTGAACCTGGGTCTGGGGGCGTCGCTCCTGAGGCGGACAGGGCCCCTTGACCGGCTCCGGGCCGCCGGGGGGTTCTGGTACCTGAACCTGGGCCCGGTGACCTGGCTGGGAGAGTACGACGAGACCAGGCAGGAAGACCGCCTCGGCAACCTGGCCGCCCACGAGCTGACTCTGGTCCTGAAGAAGGGGCTCGAGGCGAGGGCGACCTACGGCTTCCAGGACCCGGACCGCGCGCTGCGCAGCGGAGCCCGTCACCGCACGGGGCTGGGTCTGGCCTACATGCCCCGTCCCTACCTGGCCGTCCAGGTGATGGGGAACCGGTGGGACGTCGACGAGGGGGTGCAGGTGCCGGGCGGCGACCGGTACGAGACAGACCTCGTGATCCACTTTTTCTACTAGATCACTCAACCGAAGGGAGATGACCATGGCTGCGAAGATCATCCTGCCCGCCGTGGCCCTGGCGATCGCCTGCCTGGCGGGGTCGGCTCTGGCGGTCCGCTACCAGATCGAGCCCGGCGAGGGATGCCGGGTCGTCTTCAAGTCCAAGGCGCCCCTGGAATCGTTCGAGGGCCGCACCGACCGGGTCAGCGGCTGGTTCTCGGTGGACCTGGTCGATCTGGCGGCAGGGGTGCAGCTGGAGGTGGAAGTCGAGCTGGCGACCTTCGATACCGGCCTGGGCAAGCGCAACCAGCACATGCGCGAGAACCACCTCGAGACGGACAGCTATCCGGTAGCCCGGTTCAGCGGAGGGACCGTCGAAAATCCGAGCAGACCGGTCCTGACGGCGGGCGAACCGGTGACACTGCAACTCACGGGGACCATGGACCTCCACGGCAGGACGCAGCCGATGACGGTTCCGGTGACCCTGGACCTCGGCGGGGACGGCGCCATCACGGTCACCAGCGAATTCGTCCTGAAGCTGAGCGACTTCGCCATCGAGCGTCCCCGGTTCCTGGTCATGAAGCTGGCCGACGAGCAGAAGGTCGAGGTCATCATCACGGCGGAAAGGCAATCCTCATGAGCTTCCGGCCTGGGACGATCGGGATCCTGGTCCTGCTGACCGGCCTGGCCCAGCTGGCGGCCTGCAGCGACAACGGGACCGAACCGCAACTCGACGATGCGGGCGGCGGTGAACCCACCGTCTCGTTCGCCGCGGACGTCCAGCCCATCTTCGACGCGAACTGCATCGGGTGCCACGGCGCCGTCGGCGGCAACGGCGGCATGAGCCTGGTGGCCGGCAGCAGCTACGACAACCTGGTCGGCGTGCCGTCCCAGGGATATGCCGGCGACCGGGTGGTGCCCGGGGACCCGGACGCCTCGGTTTTGTACCGGAAGTTGACCGGAGCCCAGGGGGTGGGCGGCCCCATGCCACCGACCGGGATCCTGCCGCCGGCCACGGTGGAACCGGTGCGGATCTGGATCGCGGAAGGGGCGATCGATAACTGAACCCATCCTCCCCGTCCGTCGGCCCGGCCCGGCCCTTCCGGGTCCATCTCGACCAGCCCGGGCGATCTTTCTGCAGCCCCCTAACAACCTGAGGGTGCCTTTCCCGATCGCGACCGTTATCATTCCCGGCGGGAGCGACAAACGAACATGAGCAGGAAACCCGAAGAAGAGGCGGTCATCATCCGCCTCGCCCGATCCCCCCAGGACGTCCTGAAGGTCTTGGTCGTCCGCGGCATCGTTTTCATCGAGGAACAGGGTGTCGACTGGGAGGGTGAGATCGACGGATTCGAGGAATCCGCGATCCACGTCCTGGGCGAGGTGGACGGCCAGCCCGTCGCCAGCGGGCGCCTGCGTCTCCTGGAAGAGGGCTGGGCCAAGCTGGAGCGCATCGCCGTCCGTCCCCGCTGGCGCGGCCGGGGGATCGCACGCCTCATGGTGGCGTTCCTGCTGGAGGAGGGCGCCCGGCGCGGAGCCGATCGCTACAAGCTGCACGCCCAGGTCCACCTGGAGGATTTCTACCGGGATCTCGGATTCACCAGGGAAGGAGAGGTCTTCGACGAGTGCGGCATCGACCACGTCCTGATGCTGCGCGAACCGTCGCCATGACCGGAACGATGTTCATCTACCAGAAATACGGCGACTTCTTCGCCCAGGCGGCCGAGGGTCTGGAGCAGCTGGCTTCCGCCGAGATCGAGTCCCTCGGCGCCGAGAACGTCAAAGTCGGCCGCCGGGGCCTGACCTTCCAGGCCGACCAGGAGACCCTGATCCGCATCAACTACCGCACGCGCCTGCTGACCCGCGTGCTCGCCCCGCTCATCCGGTTCAAGGCCGAGACCCCCGAGCAGCTCTACCTCGGAGCCAAGAAGGTCGACTGGACCAACGTCCTGCGCTTCGACCAGACCTTCGCCGTGTTCGCCAACGTCCATCGCAGCAGGATCGACCACAGCCAGTTCGCCGCCCTGAAGGTCAAGGATTGCGTGGCCGACATGTTCCGCAAGCGCTATCGCGGCAAGCGTCCCAACGTGGACACGCGCGAACCCGACCTGTGGATCTCCGTCCACATCCTCGAGGACGAGGTCACCCTCAGCCTCGACTGTTCGGGAGGCTCGCTGCACCGCCGCGGCTACCGTCTGGACGCGGTCGAAGCCCCCATGCAGGAGACCCTTGCCGCAGCTATCCTGGACCTGGCCGGATGGGACGGCAGGAAACCGCTCTACGACCCCATGTGCGGGTCGGGCACCCTGCTCAGCGAGGCGTGGATCAAGGCGGCCAACCTGCCTGCCGGCGTCCTCCGCAAGAAGTGGGGCTTCATGATGCTGCCCGGCTACGACCGGCGCATCTGGGTGAAGGTCAAGCTGCAGGAGGACAACGCCGTCCGCTCCGTGCGCGGGGGATTGATCCGCGGCAGCGACATCGACCCGGCCGCCGTGCAGATCGCCCGCCGCAACAACGCCCGGCTGCCGGGCGGCGACGAACTGCGCGTGAAGACCGGCGACTTCAGGACTCTCGAACCCCTCGAGAACCGGATCATCGTCTGCAACCCGCCTTACGGGATCCGCATGAAGCAGGGGGACGACATGGCGGGCTTCCTCCAGGATTTCGGGGACTTTCTCAAGCAGAAGTGCGCCGGCAGCGAGGCCTGGGTCTACCTGGGCGACCCGGAATTGACCAAGCTGGTGGGGCTCAAGGCCGCGCGGCGCATCCCCCTGCGCAACGGCGGCCTGGACGGCAGGCTGGTGAAGTATGAACTCTACTGAGCGGCGTCTGGCGGCCCTGGTCTGGTTGCTGCTGGTCGCGACTTCCTCGTGCGCCTCCGCCCGGCCGCGCACCGTCGCCCCGGTCCTGTTGCGGCTGGCCGGACCGGTCGCCGACCGCCGGGCCGAGGTCTCGGGCCTGACCTGGATGGGCGACACCCTGGCGGTGCTGCCGCAGTTTCCCGACATCTTCGGCCCCGAGGACGTTCTCGGCTTCTTCGCCGTGAGCAAGGACGAGATCCTGGCTGCTGTGGCGGATCCCGCGGGCGTCGCCGTCGAGCCCCGGATGATCGAGTGCACCAGCCCCGGGCTGCTGCGCATCGTGCGCGGCTTCGACGGACTCGAGGCCATGGGCATCGCAGGGGACGTCTGCTACCTGACCGCCGAGGCCAAGGAGGACACCGCCATGGCCGGCTACCTGGTCAGCGGGCGCTACCATTTCGCCGCAGGCAAGGCGACCATCGACCTGACCCACCTGTCGTCCATACCCCTGGGCCTGAACGTCCCCAACATCGCGGAGGAATCCCTGGTCATCGACGGCCGGCGGGTTTTGACCTTCAGCGAAGCCAACGGTCGCAACGTCAACCCCGAACCACGGGCCAAGGTCTTCGACCTGGATCTGCAGTACCGGGGTTCCCTCCCGTTCCCCGCCGTCGAGTACCGCGTCACCGACGCCACCGCCCTGGATGCGGACGGCCGCTTCTGGGTGATGAACTATTTCTTTCCCCCCGACGGGGGAGTCCTGCAGCCCGCCCCGGACCCGGAAGTCGCACGCTTCGGCGCTCCCGAGGGCTTCGACCCCGGCGGCTGCATCGAACGGCTGCTGGAACTGCAATTGACCCCCGGTGGCATCGTCCGCACCGATACCCCGCCGCTCTGGCTCGAACTGCAACCGGACGGCGAATGCCGCAACTGGGAAGCCCTGGTCCGCCTGGACGACCGGGGATTCCTCATCATGACCGACAAGTACCCCACCACCCTGCTGGCCTTCGTGCCGTTTTCCCGGGAGGATCAGCCGTGAGCACCAAGACGTCCGTCACCGTGGTCATCAACAACGACGGCATGGGCGTTGCCGATCCCGTCCTCGCCCACAAGCTGGTCACGACCTTCCTGAACCTGCTGGACCTCGACGACCGCCTGCCCAGGGCGATCTGTCTCTACGCCGGGGGCGTCAAGCTTGCCGTCACCGGGTCGCCGGTCCTGGAGGAGCTGCAGTCCCTGACCGCCAAGGGGGTGCGTCTGATCGTCTGCACGACCTGCCTGAACCACTTCGACCTGCTCGATGACCTGCAGGTCGGCGCCGCCGGCGGCATGAAGGACATCGTCGAGGCGCAGTGGGAGGCGGACAAGGTCATCACGCTCTGAGGCAGCGCCTTCAGAACGGGACGGTGGAATCCACGTCGCCGAAGCTGTAGTCGCCGACGGAGTCACCCGTTTCGATGTCCAGGACCTCGAGGGTCGAAGCCGTCCGGCGATATCCTGTGATCGCACGGTGTTCCTGCGGATTCCGGGAATGCGAAAGGGTGATCGTTTCCTGGGGCCGGAAGGAGATCCTGTAGTTTCCCCCCGGTTTCCATACCTGTTCGACCCGCACCTGGTGGTTGAGACCGAGATCGACCAGGGCTCCGTAGATTCCATGGACCTCGGAAAGGCTGTCGTATCCCGGTCGGTTCAAGTCGCGGCGGACCTTTGCGATCCGGTCCAGCAGGTCCGGATCGGTGATGCGGCGCGTGATGTCGGAACGATCGATGAGGGTGATCAGCTCGCGGCCACTCGGGTCCAGAAACGTGGGGGGAATGAGCGGGACCTCGTTCTCGAACGTCAAGGTGAAGATGGATCGGGCATCCATCACGACGGCCACATCCCTGTAGAGGACGGGCAGGTCGTTGACGGCCACCAGGGTGCAGTGCTCCGGGGGCAGTTCGATCCTCACGGTGTGGACCGTGTCCGCAGGGGCGGTCACGCGCTCGTGGATGCGGTCCCCGCGAAAATCCAAGCAGACCGTTCTTTGAAAGGACGGGCGGGGAGTGCATGCGGTTCCTGCGGCCACCACCAGAACGAGGAATCCGGCCAGGGTGGCATGGGAAACCGGGGACGAGGGCGACTTTCGGACGTTCATACGCCTCATTATCGACCAGACCATATCCTTTGGAAACAGGAAATCGGCCGTCCGGCCTGGAGGATCGATCACCGCGGCAGTCCTGTTCGGCAACGGCAACGAACCTCGGGTCGAGCGCCTGCCCGGCGACCTCGACATCGTCCGCCGGAGGTTCCGGGCACACCGCGAACCTGGGAAACGACACTCCGACTCCGGCCCGCCCCTGGGCCACCGGAAAAGAAACCGGTCGCCAAACCTCCTGGCTTGGCGACCGGTGGAAGAAACCTGAACAGTGACGCGGCCTATTTGATCAGGGTCATCTTCTCCTGCAGCACGGTCGCCCCCGAGGTCAGGCGGTAGAAGTACACCCCGGCGGCCGAGGGCTGCTCCTTGCCGTCCTTGCCGTCCCACACCACGCGGTGATCGCCCGCCTGCCGCGGTTCGTCCAGCAGGGTGCGCACCAGGCGCCCGCGGGCGTCGAAGATCTCCAGCTTGACCCTGCCGTCGGCGGGCAGGCTGAAGGAGATGTTGGTCATGGGATTGAAGGGGTTGGGATAGTTGTGGCCCAGGGTCACCGCCCGCGGCGTGTCCTCGACCCCGCTGATCCCGTTGGGCAGGATCTCGATGTTGTCGATGGCCCAGCCCCAGCCCGTCACGTAGCCGTCGGCATAGAGCCGGAAGCGCAGCAGGATGGTGTCCCCGGCGGAGAAGGTGTTGTTCAGGTTGATCGTGCGGTTGCGGTACATCGAGGGGTCGCCGTTCTGCCCGCCGTTGAAGGCCGTTTCCCAGACGGCGTACTCGCGGCAGTCCCAGGCGCCGGCGACGGTCTGCCAGGTGATGCCGTCCAGCGAACCCTCGACCGTCACGTAGTCCCAGAATCCGCTGTCGCCGAACACCGTGCCGGGGTCGCCGGGCTCGACGATGGCGATCTCGTCGAAGCTCAGGTCGGTCTGGCTGGCGATGCGGATGGGCACGGTCAGCATGGCCACCGGAGCGCTGTTGTCGGTGTACCAGTGGGTCGTGTGCAGGGCGGGATCCGAGAATCCGCTCGGGGTGGCGATGGAGAACTCGGTCATCGCCAGGTCCGCGCCGCTGCTCAGGTTGCTGGTGTACGTGAAGGTGGGCACTCCCAGGGCGTAAACGGTCACGTCGCGGGAGACGGAATCGTAGGTGACGCCGCCCTTGTAGGCCCGGGCGAACACGGTCTTCGTGTCGTCGGCGAGGACGGGGACCTGCACGGTCTCCAGCTGCCGCTCGGCGTTGGCGTAGAACGTCTCGACGACGGAGCCGTCCACGTACACCCGGGTCGAGTCGTACTCGCTGCGCAGGTTCAGCTCGATGGTCAGGGGCCCGGCGGGCGACTGGAACAGGTTCTCCATCAGGGGCTTGAAGGTCTGGCCCAGGGTCAGCGCGGGATCGTTCATGGTCCAGATGCCGCGGCCGTGGGTGGCCACGACGACCTCGTCCTCGACGGCCTTCAGCATCCACACGCCCACGGCGGGGAAGCCGTTGTTGGCCAGGGCCCAGGTGGCGCCGCCGTCCAGCGACTCGATCAGCCCGATCTCGGACCCGACCCAGATCTTGTTCGGATCGTTGGGGAAGACCAGCAGGTCGTACACGGCCACGTCGGGGAAGCCGTTGGAGCTGCTGGAATTCGTTCCGAAGCCCGAGATGTCCGTCCAGGTGGCCCCCAGGTCGGTGGTCTTGAGGACCTTGGGCCGGGTGGCGTAGGAGAACAGCAGGTAAGCGGTGTTGGGCTGGGTCGGATGGGTGGCCATGCCGGAGATGCGGCCCATGGTCACGTCGGGCCAGTCGGTGGTCGAGGCGAACGACGCGCCGCCGTCGGTGGAGACGATGATGTCGCCGTCGCCGTCCATCCGGATGCCGGCCCAGACGACGTCGGGATCGGCGCCGGAAACCCGGACGTCTGCGAAGGAGTTGTTGGGGCCCCAGGCGCCCACGGGAATGCTGGCCAGACTCCAGCTGCCGCCGAAGTTCGTGGACCGCCAGACGCCCTGGGCGCCGACGGCGAACACGTGGTCGGGACGCGCGATGCTCTTGCCGATCTTGGTGATGAACGGCGCGGCGCCGCTGCCGGTGTCGCCCAGGCCGCTGGTGGCCGACGACCAGGTGAGTCCGCCGTCGAGGGAGCGCTGCAGCCCGTTGTACTGGTAGCCGCCCATGATCTTCAAGGGATCGTCGAAGTGCCAGGACGTCTCGTACCCGTCGCCGCCGATCTGGAAGGACCAGTCGTCGGTGGCCGACGGATCGGTGGGCGACCGCCAGGTGCCGTTGTCCTGCATGCCGCCGATGTAGGCGCTGGCGCCGGGCCGCTTGTCGACGCCGTAGAACTGGGTGGTGACCATCCCGCCGATGGGCATGGTGAAGCCCGATTCCTGGCTGGTGGTCCGGGTGATTCCGCCGTCGTTCGTGCCCAGGATGAACCAGTCGCCCACGTTGGGATGGACGATCTCCAGGCCGTGGTGGTCCGGATGGGGGAACGAGTAGCTGGCCATGCGGGTGGTGGTCCGGGTCTGGGACCCGATGCCGCCGAGCTGGATCCGCCACAGCTCGGGCCCGCCGACGTACAGGATGGAGGGGATGGTCGGATGGCACACGATCGTGTTGTCGTACCAGCCCTGCGCTCCCAGCCAGTTGGGCTCGCTGCCGCCGTTCTCGTAGGTCTCGTACCAGTTCAGGCCGGCATCCCACGAGACCCAGAGCTCGGAATGACTGGCGCCCTGGGCGGAAAGGAACAGGTAGTTCGAGTTGACGGGCGAGACGGCCATCTCGAAGCGGCCGGTGGTGTCGGTGATGCCGCCGCTGGAATTGTACCAGAACAGGCCGCCGTCATCGGACTTCATCACGCCGAAGCCGTTGACCATGGCGTACATGGTGTCGAAATCGTTGGGGTCGGCCACGAGCTGCTGGATCCGGTTGCTCAGCTCCTGATAGACCTCGGTCCAGGTGGCGCCGCCGTCGGTGGATCGGAAGATGCTGGACGTCGTGGAGATCAGCTGCTTGTACGAGCCGGTCGTCGTGGCGGCCAACACCAGGTTGGGATCGGTGGGCGAGACGATGATCCGCGAGACGTTGTTCCAGCGGACGTCGTTCGTGGTGGAAGGCAGCAGGGTCCAGGTCTCGCCGCGGTCGGTGGACTTCATGATCCCGTTGCCGTTCAGGGTGTCGATGTTGAAGAAGCTCTCGCCGGTCCCGGCGTAGATGACGTCGTGGTTGCTGGGGGCCATGACGAGGGACTGGACGGCCAGCTGGGGGACCTCGTCCGTCAGCTCGCGCCAGGTCGCCCCGCCGTCGTCGGTCTTCCAGACCCCGCCGCCCACCGCGGCGATGAACCAGGTCAGCCCGGACGGATCGTCGGGATCGACGATGATGCCGCGGGCCCGGCCGGCGACGTTGCCCGGACCGCGCTGGTTCCAGACGATGCTCTTGTCGGCGAAGGGGCGCCTGGGCGTCTTGGCCAGCTCGCGCGTCTTGTATCCCGGCGCATATTCGGGTGTGGTGCGGTCGCTGGGGATCCTCATCTCGTAGAGGACCCGGTAGAATTCGTCGGGGAATCCGGCCTGGGGCCGGCCGGACCGGTAGTCGTCGATCCGGTCGATCTTCATCTGCAGCTTGAAGGACTGGGCGGAACCGGGCTCCGCATGCTGCAACTGCCTCTCCAGTCGGGCTTTTTCGGTCTGGAACCAGGAGGCGTCATCGTCGGTGGGCGTCGTGCCGGCAGTCAGCAGAAACCCGCAGACCGCCAGGGTCGCGACCGCCAGGGCCGAAATGATGGCAAAGCTCTTCTTCACGGAATCACCTCTGGGGAATGGGAGCGAACGGCGCATCGGGTTTCGGGACGGGATCCCCAACCCTCCGGTTGTATCCTGTTGTGACCTACCTGGTGTCGACCGGGCGAAATCATCCATGGGGGTCGTCGGCATCGAATCCCTCACAACCCCCTCTCATTATACACTATTTGAGGAATGATGCCCATCTTTCCCTTGTCCGGGTTCATGCGTGCGGTCGGGGCCGTTCCGGGGAGGGGGACCAGCCGGGGCAAGAAATGGTCAAGCCCTAGTCCTGATTGAACTTGCGACCACGTTCCTGCTTGATCAGGGACCGCTTGCGCTTGCTTTCCAGCCTTTTGCGCCGGGCCTCGGCGCTGGGGCGGGTCTTCTTCCGGGGGCGCGGGGGAACCAGGGCCTGGCGGACCAGGGCTGCCAGCCGTTGCAATGCTTCATCCCGGTTGCGGCGCTGGCTGCGGTGGGTGTCGCAGGCGACCAGCAAGTCGCCGTCGTTGGTCAGACGGCTGGCCAGGGCGCTCATGACCCGCCGGCGCTGGACCTCGCCCAGGGCGACGGACTCCGCCACGTTCCACCGCACCTGGATCCGCGTGTCGCTGGTGTTGACGTGCTGGCCGCCGGGTCCCGAGGACCGGCTGGCGGTGATCTCGAGCTCCCCGCCCGGAATGGTCACCCCGTTGTTGATGATCAGGTCGTCGGACATCTCGAACGCTTTCGTTGGCGGGAACGAAGCCGGGTCGGGGTATTCCCTGCCGCTTGACAGGGGTTCGTTTCCCGGGATGCGTCCCCCCGGGCCAGGCGCTATCATGTCGACGATACACTCCGGAATCCGCCCCCACAACAGGAAGGACCGATCGTGATCATCCGCAGGCTGGACGACGTGGCGAAAACACCCGTCGACATGGAAGGCGTCAAGGGCATCACCAAGCAACTCGTCCTCGGCAGCGAGGACGGCGTGCCGCATTTTTCCTTCCGGGTCTTCACCCTGGAGCCCGGCGGCCACTCCCCCCACCACAGCCACGAGGTCGAGCATCTGAACTTCATCCTCAGCGGCCGGGGCGCCCTGGTGGACGGCGACGGCAACCTCAATCCCATCCAGGCGGGGGAATTCGCCTTCGTGGCTCCTCACGACGTCCACCAGTTCCGCAATACCGGCGACGAACCCTTCGTGTTCATCTGCGCGGTTCCCAGGGAATACGAGTAGCCTCGTTCAGCCCCCCTGCGAAGTCGCCTCGGGCGCCGACGTCCCCTGTGATGCCGGCGCCTTGTCGTGGACGTGCCGGTGGCAGGCGCCGCACAGGGTGATCAGGTTGTCGGGCCTGTTCGTGCCGCCCCGGGCCCGCGGCAGGACGTGATGCACCTCCAGAAACCGCGTATTGGTGCAACCGGATCCCTGGCAACGGTGTCCGTCCCGGGCCAGCACCCGCCGCCGCACCCGGGGCGGGATGGTCGCCATGTTGCGACCCGTCCGGGGATCCTCGCTGCGGGAATCGCAGGTCACGCGTCCGGCATCCCCTGGGCCGAAGGTCACCTCCCCCCGGCTGGTCGCAACCGAAAAACGGCCGCAATCGGGGCATTGGCGTACGTGAACCTGGAAAGAGGTCCCCCGGGGGCCCCGCTCGGGGAGGGCGGCGGAGGCGCGGGCGGGGGTGCTGGTCGAGGCGCCGGCGGAGGCATGGGCAGAGGCCCCGGCCTCGATATTGAGCTGCCCCCCGCCCAGGGCGTCCTCCAGCATCGAATCCAGCCCGGCGAGGATCCGCTCGACCCGGTCCCCGCCGACCCCCGACTTGGCCAGCTTTTCCTGAAGGACCTCGAACCGGGCGAACTGCTCGGGGGTCATCTCCAGGGAGACCTTGACGGGCACCGCCGCGGCCAGCCGCCGCTCGGCCGGGGCCGCGGGGATCAGTTCCCCCTGGCCGGGTGAGGTCCTCAGGTCGGCGGCCCGGGCCCGGACCCTGGCGACGTCCTCCACCAGCCGGCCCCTCGGGGTCGAGCAGGCCACCTTCACCCATTCCTTCTCGGTGGCCGGGGTGGCGACCTTGATGATCTCCCGGGCCTTGGTGTAGCCGATCTTCCCGGTCTCCAGGGATTTCCTGATCTGCGGCAGGTCGTCCAGCTTGCGGGCCATGCGGACGAAATCCCCGGTCCTGGTCCGGGAGAAGCCGAGTTCCTGCCGGGCGTAGATCTGAATGGAAGGGAATCCGAGATCCCGGTACAGACTGCGCGCCATGACGTCGGCGAACCAGAGGACGGCGCAGTGGCGGGCCTGGTCCATGACCCGGACGGCCTGCTGGAGGGCGGCGTGGGCGGCGGCGGCGGTCTGGCCGGGCTGGAAGACGGGTAGGACGGTGTTGGCAGGCATGGTTCTCCTCCTGGGAATCCGGGAGGAGTGGATTGGGAATATTATAGCGAAAAAACAGCGAAAACGCAAGGGGAAAATGAAATAAAGTCACCGGGAGGAGTGGGCCCGCCCCCCGGGGGACCCAGAATGCCAAAAACGGCCTCCAATTGGGGGTCTGGATGCGTTTTTGACCCGGGCGGGGACAATCCCCCGACCCCATCACCCACCACAGGAATCCGCCTGGGGGCGGCTCTGCGGAAGGCGGAGAGGGCCCGGCGGGAATGTCCAGGGCCTCAGGGGCGAGGGATCAGCCTGCCAGCTTGCTCTTGAGGTGCTCGATGACCAGACCATGCTCGTGCTGGGGGCTGAACAGGATGATCTCGGAATCCTGGTCCGCCCGGACCGTATGGCCCGGAGGCCAGTAGAACAGATCCCCGCCGCGCACCGTATCCTCGGCGCCGTCTGCGAAGGTGATCACCAGTTCGCCCTCGATCAGATACCCCCAGTGGGGGGACTGGCACAGGTCGCCTTCGAGGCCCTGGAGAAGCGGTGCGATATCGGTACCCTTCCCGATGGAAAAATACTCCGCCCCGAGCTTCCCGTACCCCGTGGAATCCCCGAAATCGACCTGTTGACGGGCCTTGGCGCCCGGGACGTCGATCTTCACGGGGATGTCGTTCTTGGCAATTCGCATGAGATCGGACTCCGAATCGTTGGAAGCGGCATTAAAACAGGATAAAAAACATCTCATTAATATCCGAGAAGGTCAAGACAAATGGATGATTCGCTCAGGGGGGATGTCGGGGGGTGGAGATTGCCACCCCCTGGAATTTTCGGGAAGATCAGTCCCAACCCGGATTTCAGCGGCCGACCCGGTTCAGGGAAACTGCTGCCCGGCCTCAGGGGCTCCCGGAGATTGGGCCGTTCGATTCCGTGAGCACCAGATCCAGGAAGTCATCCTGGCCGAGGGTTTCGACAGTATCAGGGGCCATGATGGGTCGTGAAGGGGTCGATCGCCCCCGGCGAGGGTGGGAAACCGGACGGAAGGCCGGTCTCCTCGATGGAAGATGCGCCGGGCCCGAACCCCATTCAGCGGTGGCCCCCTCGACCTTCGGCGGGTCTTGGCGTCCCCCGACCAGAGCCTGGAGCTCCTTCACGTAAGCGGCGAGCTGGCCCGCCTGGGATTTCATTTCTTCGGCCGCGCTGGCGGATTCCTCGGCGCTTGCGGCGTTGGTCTGAGTCACCTGGTCCATCTCCGTCACGGCCTTGTTGACCTGGGAAATCCCCTGGGCCTGCTCTCCTGAGGCCCGGGCGATCCCGCTGATGAGGCGACCCGCCTCGGCGATGTTCTCGGACACGGTCCGGAATGCCGTATTGGCGCAGTTGACCGCGATGCTGCCCTCCTCCACCTTGCCGACGGTGCCCTTGATCAACTGGGCGGTATTCCGGGAGGCTTCAGCCGCCCGCTTGGCCAGATTCCGGACCTCTTCGGCGACCACCGCGAATCCGGCTCCAGCAGATCCGGCCCTGGCAGCCTCGACGGCCGCGTTCAGTGCCAGGAGGTTGGTCTGGAAGGCGATTTCGTCGATGGTCTTGACGATCCGCTGGGTGGCAACGCTGGCCTCGGTGATCTCCTGCATGGATGCATCCAATCGGCCCATCTCGGCGTTGGCCTGGCCGACCACACCGATCGTGGACTGCATCAGGTCATCGGCATTCCTGGCACCGGCGGCGTTCTGGGTCGTGGCGGCGGACATCTGCTCCAGGGCTGCGGAGGTCTGTTCGATCCCTGCGGCCTGGGTGGACGATCCTTCGGAAAGGAACTGGCTGGCGGCGGAGACCTGACCGGAGGCCGTGGTCAACTGGGAGGCGGACCGCGTCAGCCCGCTGATCAACCGGGCCAGAGGGCCGGTGATGGAGCGTCGGATTCCCCAGGCGAAAGCCACACCCACGACGAGGCCGCCGGCGATCATCGAGAACTGGAGGTTCCGATTGGACGCATATCGCCGATTCGCCATCACGCGTGCCTTTTCCGCCTCGGCGAGGGTCACATCCGTGAGCTGATCGATGTAGCCCCTCATGATTTCGAAGGATTCGCTGGCCTGACCGAGGGAGAGGTCCAGCGCTTCCCGCCGGCCTTCCCTCGTGTCTGCGATCCGGCCGTCCACGACGCGGCGGGAAACGGCCTTCCATTTCTCGAACGCAGCCTCGAACTCGGGGATGAGGGCCTGTTCTTCCAGGTTGGTGGAAAGGGACTTGAAGGTGTTCCAGCGGGTCCAGGCCTGGTCCAGGTTCTCCTCGTATTCAGCGACCAGACCCTGGAATACCTCGGAATTGACGTTGGCGAAGATCATTGAGCGCTCGGCGACCAGCAATTGCTGCAGGTCGCGATCGGCCTCCAGGAGGGCCTGCATTCCCGGCAGGCGGACCTCCGCGATGTCCGCCACGCCAGAGGCGACCACCTTGCCTCCCAGATAGCTCTGGAACCCCAGAATCCCCACGAGTCCGATCATGATCGAGAACCCCAGGACCAGGCGACCCCCGATCTGCAACTTGTTGAACCAGTTCATGATTTCCCGCCTCAGGCTAGGTTGGGCTTTGGAATCGGCGGAAACCACCCACCCTGCTTCCGCCGAAGTGGTTACTGAACCTGGTCCACGTCGATGCCGAAGGTGACCGCACCGACGGCCTTGCCGCCGGCCATGACCGGAACGGAAACCTGGACAAGGTAAGCCTGGGTGCTGTCGTCGAACTTGACTTCACTGATGTGGACGGAGCCGGCGCCTTCATTGAAGGATTTCTGCCATTTCGCCTCGTCGCCCTGCCAGTAGTCCGAGGTCTTGTCGGTCATGGCCACGTTGGCGCCCTGGTTGTCCATGACGAAAACCTCGGCAAGATACGGCCGCTCGCCCTGGAGTTTGAGCAGGTACTTGGCGCAGGGGCTGTCCATCAGGGCCTGCATGTAATCGGCGATGCCGGGGGTTTTCTGCCATTCTTCATCCTTGGCCTTGATCTGATCAAGCGTTGTGCCTGCTGCGTTGGCGGCCAGGACGGCGTCCACGATGGTCGGGTCGGCACCCAATGCGGCCAGCTCTCCGGTCGCAAGATCCTTGACTTTCTGGGGTGCTTCCTCGCCCAGAGCGAAACCGGCGGACAGGGCCGCGGCCAGAAGGGCGGTGACGCAAAGATTGACGGGTTTCCTCATGACGATCCTCCCCCGGACCGCGTAGGACCGGGTCATGCCTGGGATGGGTAGCCTGGTGTCCGGCGCGGAAATAAGGACTGACCTTACCGGAAAGCATGGATTCCTTCGGCGTGGATGAGGGTCGGCTTTAGGAAAGGAATGGCCCGGACGACCGAAATGGCGGGGGATCAGGATCCCCGGGGTTCATGCGGGTGTCTGTTCCACGGGGAGTCAGGCACCCGCTCCACGGGAACGAGCGGCAGGGGATTACGGCTCCACCGGAACCGGTTCCTCGGCCCCGACGGCGCCCTCCGCGCCGAGGAGGTAGTGGCGGAACCACTGCAGCTCGCGGGTCTGGTAGTCGATCATGTGGCTCGGCTTGTTGATGCCGTGGCCTTCGCCCGGATACAACACTAGGCGGCTGGGGACGCCGTTCAGCTGCAGGTAGCTGAACATCTCGATGGACTGCCGGGGATCGACGGGCTCGTCGTCCTTGCCGTGCATGATCAGGGTGGGGGTGGTGATCAGGTCCGCCCGCGAGGCGGGGCTGTGCTCCCACATCCGCTGCAGGTCCTCGTCCCAGGGCCGCAGGTAGCTGTCGATGAACAGCTGGGGATTGTTCTGGCCCATGGCGGAGGTGTAGTTCCAGATCCCCGCGATGGACACCGCCGCCTTGAAACGGTCGGTCCGGCTGACCACGGTGTTGGTCATCAGTCCCCCGTAACTGTAGCCGGTGAAGCCCAGCCGGTCGGGATCGATGGTGCCCTGCAGGACCAGGGCGTCCACGGCCGCCATGATGTCGAGATAGTCGTCGGTGCCGAAATTGCGGTAGACCCCGCGCAGGAAGTCCGCCCCGTAGCCCGTGCCCCCGCGCGGATTGACGATGAACACGGCGAATCCCTCCTGGGACAGGACCTGCCACGGGTAGCGGGTGGTCCAGGCGTTGCCGTACCGGGAGAAGGGACCGCCATGCATCTCGATGATGGCCGGCAGCCGGTCGGCGTCCCCGGCGCCGGGGGGCAGGAAGAGGAAGCCTTCCACGAATCCGCCGTCATGGCCTGGCAGGCGCAGCTCGCGAGCGGGTTGGAGGCCATAGGAGGCCACGGACCCGTTGGTGTTGTCGATCTCCTTGACCTTCCCTCCCAGCCTGCCGGCGAACAGGGTGCCCGGCTTGTCGAGGGCGGTTTCCAGGTAGGCGTAGGAGCCGCCTCCGAGACTCAACCCGGAGAGGTTGCCCTCGAGGTCGGTCAGCTTCTCGGCCGTCCGCTTCTGAACGTCGATCCGGACGAGATCCAGATCCGTCCCGTCGGCCGCCGACAGGTAGAGGAACTTCCCCCTGGGGTCCCACTGGGCCGTCTCGACGGGGGTGCTGCCGAAGCCGGCCAGGGTCCAGGTCACCCCGGGCGTGACCACGGTCTCCGCACCGGACTCCAGATCGCGGATCACGACGTCCTTCAGGTTCAGATAAGCCCGGAAGTCGGCTTCCCGGTCGGTGAAGAAGGCCAGCGACTTTCCATCGGGCGAGAACGAGGCCATGCTGCTGTGCCGGTCCAGGGGGGTGATCACCTCGAATTCCCCGGAGGCCACGTCCATCAACGCGATCTGCTGCTCCTCGTCCACCAGGCTGGAGAAGCGGGGATTGAAGGTGACGGCAAGACGGGATCCGTCGGGAGACCAGGCGACGTGGTAGGGATGCCAGGGGGCGGATGTCAGCCGGCGGGGCGCGGGGTCGTCGACCGGTTCGTTCCTGTCGACGGGGACGAGCCAGAGCTGCTGGTATTCCGAGGGCTGCTCCAGACGGTCGAAGACGGTCCAGTCGTGGCGGTCCTCGGGCACGTCATAGACCCGGGCCTCGCGGGGATCGGCCTCGGCATCGGCCTCGGTCTCTCCGGCTCCGACCTCGGCGGCTTCCTCGGCGTCCTCCTCGTCCTCCGGTTCGGTCGGATCGGCCAGGACGGCCAGCCACTTCCCGTCGGGCGACCACCAGTAGGCGCCGACGCCGCCGTCGACGGCCGTGACCGGGCGGGGTTCGGAGCCGTCCAGAGGGTTGATCCAGACCTGGCGGGCATCCTCGTGGGTGCGCAGGTAGCTCAGCGCACCGTCAGGCCGCCAGGACACCCCGCCGACCCCGTCGTCGGTGAAGGTCAGCTGACGGGTCCCACCGGTTTCCAGGTCCCCGAGCCACAGCCGGGTGATGCGGTCGTCGTCCTCGAGGTCACGGCGGCTCCAGGTGTAGGCGACGCTCCGGCCGTCCGGACTGACGGCGACGGCCCCGAGCGTGGGGACCTCGAGGAACCGGGCCAGCGTGAACCCGGACCCTGCGGCGGGGCGGGGGGCGAGCAGGAGAAATCCGCACAGGATCGTCGGGATGCTGGAATAGCGCATGATCTGGCCTCCGGGGGCGGTGGGTCGAAACCGTCAACCCGCTGAGGATACCAGATCCCCCGGGAGGATCAAATGGATGGAACGGCGGGGAAGGCGAAATCCCAGGCGGGTGACGGAAAAACAGGAAAGGCCGACGCCCAATCTGCAACCTCGCCCAGATTGCACATCATGCACGCCGACCTTCCCCGAATTCGGCAACGCCCATATGGATCCTCATATGGAAAGCAATAACACGATCAATCAGGGACTTGATTGACGGACGTTGCCCAACCGCCGCCAAGCGCTCCCATGATCACCGAGCGGCAACCATAAAAGCCCGTAACCCGGGATTCGATTGCACCTTGTTTCACTTTTTTTCAGGAATCTGGTATCATTAGGATGGGATCCCTGAAAAAAGTCGGGATTTTGAATTTTTTCTGCAATCGGGAGACTCGGCGTGGGCTTTTACTGGAGGGAAGAGGAAAGGGGGATCGTCCAGCCCACCGGGAGGCCCAGCTCCGAGGTCGCGTCCCGCGGGGGGATTTCGGGACCGGACCTGGAAATCGAGAAGAAGTGGCTGCAGCTGGTCCGGATCGACCAGGAACAGTTCACACTTTTCTTCGACAAGTATCATGATCGGATTTTCGACTTCATCTACCTGAAAATCGAGGATCACGATACGGCGGCCGACTTGACCGGAGAGGTGTTCACGGTCGCCTGGAAGAGGATCAACCGGTTCACCTGGCAGGGATACTCCTTCGGGGCCTGGCTCTTCCAGATCGCGCGGGGAGTCCTGAAGCACGAATTCCGGCGGCGCAGGCGGAACTGGACCATCGCCTTCGACCCGGATGAACACGGCCCTGCGACGGGGCGGACGCCTGAAATGGACATGGTCGCGGGCCAGGACGCCGCCCTGGTGAGGAGCAGTCTGAGGCGATTGTCGCCCGAGAGGCAGGACATCTTCATCCTGCATTACTGGATGGACTTCACGGTGAAGCAGATCGGGATGGTGATGAGGATGCCCGAGGGGACCGTGACCAGCCACCTGAGCCGGGGGCGGAAGATCATCCTGGATCACCTCCTCTCCCGCGATCTGGTCGAGGGCCTGTCACCGGATGCGGTGGCCGCCTTCCGCAGAGCGGCGGGAGAGGAAACGGGATTCAGGGTTCTGGACGGTGGAGATGGGGACCCGGGGGATGGGGACTAGGATCATGAACCGGGACTTCGACGACATCCTCAGGGCCGCGGCGCCGCGGGTTCCCGACCCGGGACCCACGCGGCGGACCAATCGCGCCATGCTCAAGCCCAGCCTGCGGCGCAAGGAAAGGCTTCGCCGCCTTTCCGATCGCTCCGTGGTGGCCGCGGTGTGCGTGCTGGCCCTGTGTTTCCTCGTCGGAACGGCGGGGAACCTTGGCGGCGACGACTTCGAGGTGAGATTCGACAAGACCGGCGTGCAGACCGGGTATTCCATCTACCGGGAGGGAATGCGGGGAACACCGCTGGTCGTTCGCGATGGCTGGACCATCGAGGACGCCCGGGAACTCCAAACCCAGCACACCCTCAACGAGGGTGTCCTCGAGGCCATCGACGGGTGGAGCATCGGCGGATTGACCATGTGGTCCATGGGTTACCGGACCGAGGTCAACGGCAAGTCCCTCATCCGCGCGGACTCTCCCCAGGACCCGGTCTCCCGGCATTCCCGCCTGCATCTGGATTTCCTGACCAAGGAGGCGCCACGCTTCCGCGAAGCTGCCCGATCCATCCCCGGCCCCGTTCCCCGGCGGGAAGTGATCGCCATCGACGGCCGGTCCTACCTGTTCGAGGTGTTCACCATGGTCTATCCGGAATATGGGCCGGTCACCTGGTATTGTTGGGAAGCAGACCGTTGATGTCGTAGTACACCCGCAACTGCTCCGTTGCCAGGTCCTTGGGGACAGGAGCTTCGGAACCCCGCTCCACGGCCTGGAGGCAGGCGCACACGCAGGGATCTTCGCCCTCCTCGGGAACAGTCAAGGCGGCGTCGAGGGTCTCCTGGTCTTCCAGCTTGCGATACATGATCGAAACTCCCTTCCATCCTCGGAACGATCACTTCAACTCGTAACCGTCCATGAACCTACGGCATCCTGCCGGCAGGGACAACAGGCGGACGGTCATCTTCATGATATCTTCCAGCCGCCGGCGTTCGGCATCGCAAACGGCGCCGGGAAGATCCCCCAGAGAACGGACGTTGCCGGCGGCCAGGTGGGCGTGGCAGATGCCGCAGAGGCGGACGGCCCAGCAATCGGCGCACCGCGAAGATCCCCCCGAGAAGTAGTCCGCCGTCCTGGCGGCGACCAGGGCCGGATCGAGGCCGGTCTCCAGATCCCCGAGGGTCACCAGCCGCCCCGTGCGCTCGCACGGATGGAAGACGCCGTCGACGTCCACGTGGAGCTTGCGCCGACCGAGGACGCAGGCCCCGCCCACGGTCAGCTCGGAGCCGAGCCGGGCCCGCGAACGCTTGTGGAACCGGATCAGGGACGGTTCGAAGAGCGCCCGTTCCACCGGACCCAGCCTGTCCCGCGTGCCGGTCCTGATCGCCTCCAGGTAGTGTTCGCGCAGGACGTCCAGCTGCCTGTTGCCGGCGGCCGCCTGGTCCGCCAGGCCGGGCCAGTCCTGCCCCGTCAGATCGGCGAACCCGACCCGGACCGAGGGCTGCCGGTCGATGCCCGCGGCCCGGAACGGAGGGAAGTCGG
The DNA here is from genome assembly GCA_050174015.1 of Candidatus Krumholzibacteriia bacterium. Taxonomy (GTDB): domain Bacteria; phylum Krumholzibacteriota; class Krumholzibacteriia; order LZORAL124-64-63; family LZORAL124-64-63; genus JAHJTW01. Next base: position 29,609 of record JBFXKG010000026.1, on the reverse strand, counting down.
CGAAGTAGCCGGCGACTGCCGGCAGGTCGAAGGGCGGGGCCAGGGTGGCGATGAAGCTCAGGCGGTCGGCCGCAGCGGGATCCTGCCGGAGCAGCGAGACCAGGTTGGCCTCCACCGAGGCGTGGGTGGGCCCGCCGGCGGCCTCCCGGCGGTGGCGGTCATGGATCTCGGCGGGGCCGTCGAGGCTGACCTGGAGCCTGAGGCCTTCCCGGACGACCAGGCAGCGGGCCCGTGCGTCGAGCGCGACGCCGTTGGTGTCGATGCTCACGAGGGCGTCGCGGCCGCGGGGATGCGCGCGGATGACCTCCACGATGGATGCCACGAGCGCGAACTCCAGGAGAGGTTCGCCGCCATAGAGGGACACCGCGGGCCGCCCTGCACCGGAACATCGGTCAAGGTAGTAGGTGACCGCCCGCGAGGCGTTTTCCAGGCTCATTCTCCGCGTGCCGTGCCCCCGCACCCACGGCAGACCCGCTCCGTGCAGGCAGTACCGGCAGCGCAGGTTGCAGCGCTCGGAGACGGTCAGCACCAGGTGCCGGAGGTCCCTGTCGCAATTCGACGGCGGTTCGGGCGGGCGTGCCACGACCTGCGGCCGGTGCGCGGAAAACAGCCCGTCCGCGCGGCGTCCCTGCTCGATCGCCTCCAGGGCTTCGCCGATGTCCGCGGCCGGAAATCGATCCCCCAGCCGGGCCCGGATCTCCTCCTCGGACAACCTCGCGGCGAGGGCCAGCGCCGCCGCCAGCGCCGGCTCGACCTCCAGGAGGGTGCTCGTGTTCACGTCGTAGGCGAAACACGCTTCACCCTCACGGAATATGTGGCAGTATGGGGAGGCTTTTCGTTCATTCATGGCAAGGCGTTCCGGGGGTCGTGGGTTCGGGACTGGATCGATCGACCGATTCTACCCGACGGACGCCTTCGGGCACAGCCCTTGCGGAATGTTTTCGATCACGTTGGTGTATGACGCCTGACGGCGTGACGATAGAAGTGATGCTCGGAGTTCGAGACGGAGCCTGGACGGGGGTCGATCATGGCTGAAGCAACCCACAATCCTCTGCATAACCACCTGGTGGCGTTGAAGAACGACGAACGGGTGTTCGAGAACGCCTTCCAGGGGATCACCCGGATGATCCTCGAGGACGAGATCGAGAAGGTGGTCGCCAACGGGCGCACCACGTACGATTTCAAGATCTTTCGTCGGGGAAAGAAACATATCATCGGGATGTATGACGAGATCAACAGCTTCGTCTCCTACGTGAAGGACGCGGCCGAGGGGGGCAGCAGCAAGGAGATGGCCTACGTCCTGGTGGGGGAACCGGGCAACGGCAAGACCTATTTCGTGGAGTACGTCAGCAGGCTCTACCGGGAATTTCTTGCCCGCGAGCGGAACCGCAAGTACACCTTCCGGTTCGTCGGGCTGGAAAATATCGGGTCATACGGCAAGATTACGACCATCGAGAGCCAGACTTACGAGGACCCGGCGATCCTGGCGATGAACCTCTTCGACACCGAGGAGGAGAACCGCAGCTACCTGGGGCGCAAGATCGGACTCGACGACGGGCAGATCGACGCCCTTTACGAGAACTACCGCCCCCTGGGAGCCTGCACCGGCTACATCTGGAGCGACATCCGCACCCATTGCCAGGGCCGGATGGCCGACATGCTCAAGCAGGTCGAGATCATCCCCGTCCCCTTGACCGAGAGCCTGGGCACCATCACCGGCAAGTACCCCGCCAAGGACAAGATCACCTCCAGCGCCGTGGACCTGCTGGGGGAGGAGTCGATCCAGCGCCTGCTGCACATCACCGACACCAACAACCCCTACCGCTTCGACCTGCGGCGCGGGGCGCTGGCGCGCGTCGCCGGCGGCGGCATCCACTTCTCCGACGAGATGTTCAAGAACAAGAAGGACCTGGTGCAGGTGTACCTGGGCGTGATCCAGAACCGCACCATCGAGATCGACGGGTTCAAGTGGCCCATCGACACCCTGATCATCGCCACCAGCAACAACAGCGAGTTCAACCGCTTCCTCGCCGAGAAGGAGGAGGCGCCGATCGTCGACCGCTGCCGCATCAGCTACATCTCGCACAACACCAACTACAAGCTGCAGTCGGACCTGACCCAGTACGCCATCGGCAGCGAGACCAAGACCACGCTGACCCGCGAGGATCTGCACCAGGATCCCAACCTGAACTACGCGGCGAGCGTTTCGGTCATCCTCACGCGCCTGCCCCACAGCGAGAAGCTGACGCCCATCGAGACCATGAAGCTGGCGGCAGGCGAGGTGGCGGGGGAGAAGTCCATCAAGGCGCTGGCCGAGGTCATCGACACCCTCAGCCAGGACACGGACATCACCAACCGCTTCGGCCAGAAGGGGCTGGGCCAGCGCAACCTGGGCCGGGCCATCCAGCTGATGGTCGAGAGCAGCGAGACCAACGAGGGCCGCTGCATGTTCGCCTACGACGTGTTCAAGACCGTCGAGCGGGTGATCCTGGACTACGTGACCGACGCCAACGACCGGGCCAAGTACCTCGAGGACCTGAAGACCGCCCGGGGGCTGTACCGCGAGCGGATCATGACCGAGATGTTCAACGCCTACATGGACGAGCCCCAGGCCATCCGCAAGGACGTGATGAACTACGTCAACATGATCATCGGCATCGACGCGGAGCACCTCGGTTCGGACAAGATGTGGAAGTACAAGGATCCCCAGACCGGCGAGCTGAAGGCCCTGAAGGTGGACGAGCGGTTCATCCGCAGCATCGAGGAGCGGCTCGAGCTGAAGACCGACGAGCAGCGCGAGAGCTTCCGCACGTCGATCCGCAAGATCTACGGCCAGAAGATCGGCATCGATCCGACCTACGATTTCATGGACAACCTCGAGCTGGTCAAGGCCGTCACCGACGTGCGCCTGAAGAGCGACATCGCCGGCGCGGGCAGCCTCATCGGCGCCCTGGCCAACCGCACCAACGAGGAGAACCAGAAGCTTTACGACCGGATGATCGACACCATGCTGAACAAGCTGGGTTATTGCCGGACCTGCGCGCAGAAGACCATCGAGTACTTCTGCACCCAGGAGGACGAGAGCTGACCTGACCGTGAACAGGAACGCCGGACCCATGGACGCCAGACTGGAAGCCTATCTCGCCGCGCTCCTGGCCGCGGGGCTCGACCCCCGCCGCGAGGCCGATCTGCGCCGCGAGGCGGCCACGGCGCGGGAGGGCCACAGCCTGCCCGAGGCGCCCCCGTCCCCGGTGTTCACCGAGGGGCTGGACGTGATCCGGCGGGTGACCGGCCCGTACGACCTGGCCGATCTGACCTTCGTCCAGGCCCTGACCCCGTCCCCGGGCAGCTACGCCGCGCGCCTCGGTTCCCTCGACGATCTCATGGCCCGCGACAGCCGCCGCGAGGAGGACGGCTTTCCCCGCAAGATCCGCATCGGCAAGCTGGTCAAGCCCGGCCGCGGCGGGAAGGACCGGGTCGTCGTGGTGCCCACCACGGTGGAGGAGAAGTTCCTCCACGATCCGAACTTCCGTAAGCAGGAGGAGGGCGGCGGCGGGGCCGGCGGCAGCGGCGAAGGCGAGGAGGGCGAGGTCATCGGGGAGCAGCCCGTCCGCCCGCAGGAGGGCGAGGGCGGCGGCCAGGGCGCCGGCCAGGGGGAGGGCGGTTCCCACGAGCTGGAGTCCGACGCCTACGACCTGGGCAAGATCCTCACCGAACAGTTCAGCCTGCCCAACCTGCAGGACAAGGGCAAGAAGCGCTCGCTCACGCGCTACACCTACGACCTGACCGATCGACACCGGGGTTTCGGCCAGCTGCTGGACAAGAAGGCGACCCTGCGGCAGATCGTCGAGACGAACATCGCCCTCGGGCGGGTGCGCCAGGCCGAGCCGCCGGATCCCACGGGCTTCCTCATCGCCCCCCGGGACAAGGTCTACCGAATCCTGTCCCGGGAGAAGGACTTCGAGAGCCAGGCGCTGGTCTTCTTCCTGCGCGACTATTCGGGGTCCATGAGCGGCAAGCCGACCGAGGTCGTGGTCAGCCAGCACGTGATGATCTACAGCTGGATCCTCTACCAGTACGGGGGCCAGGTGGAGTCGCGTTTCATCCTGCACGACACCGAGGCCAAGGAAGTCCCGGATTTCTACACCTACTACAACAGCCGGGTGGCCGGCGGCACCAAGGTCGCCTCCGCTTTCCGGCTGGTGAACGGGATCGTGCAGAAGGAGAACCTGGCGCGGGACTACAACATCTACGTCTTCCACGGCACCGACGGGGACGACTGGGACAGCGAGGGCAAGGAACTGCTGCCCGAGCTGGAGGCGATGATGGGCTACGCCAGCCGCATCGGGGTGACCATCGCCGAGAACTCCTACGGCAACTCGGGCCAGTCCGAGGTCCAGAAGTATCTGGAGAAGTCGGGCTGGCTGGAGCAGAAGAAGAACCTGATCCGCCTGGACGTCATGAGCGAGAACGCGGAGGAGCCGCGGATCATCGAGGGAATCAAGCACCTGATCAGCGAGTAGGTGCGGGGGAACGGCCGGCATGCAACTGATCGACCAGCACGCCAAGAGGATCATGGAGGGCTGCAAGGAGCGGGCCCGCGACGCCGGCCTGCGCTTCGACGACGAGACCCTCGAGTACGTGGTCACCAACCGCGACCTGATCGAACTGTCCCCCAAGGTCATGATCCCCACCATGTACGACTACTGGGTCCACGACGTCGAGGTGCTCAAGGGCCGCGGCCGCTACGAGCTGTATCCCAGCAACCCCTACGAGACCGTCATCAACACGCGGCCGGCCATCAGCTACTACAACGACAACAATCCCGACTGGCTCAACGTGATGATCTTCTACCACGTGCTGGGCCACATCGACTTCTTCCAGAACAACCTGTACTTCCGGCACACCTGGGACGACGACTTCACCGGCCAGGCCCTGGCCGACAAGCGGGCCGTCGCCCGCCTGCGCAGCGAGCACGGACGCTGGGTGGACTACGTCATCGAGTTCGCCCGCAGCATCGACAACCTGGTGGACTTCCACGGGCTGCTCTCGGACCTGCATCGCCCCCCCCGCGACGGCGTCTCCACGCGGGTGGACTACTACTTCGACGTCTTCCTCCAGGACGTCAAGAAGGTCCGGGTCAACGACTACGTGAAGGAGATCGAGCGCTTCAACGCCTGCCGGCGCCGCGATCCCGAGAGCGGGGAGGACGCCTTCTTCAAGGAGGTCGCCGCCCGTCATCCCGAGTTCGCCGCGCTGTTCGAGAAGTCGGCCGGCAAGCCCGGTCGGCAACACCGGGACGTGATGCAGTTCCTGCTGGAGCATTCCCGCTTCCTCGCGGCCGAGGAGAACAAGTGGATGCAGACGGTCCTGCAGATCGTCCGGCAGACCTCGCTGTACTTCCAGCCCCAGATCCGCACCAAGATCATGAACGAAGGCTGGGCCAGCTACTGGCACGAGACCCTGTTCATGCAGGACGACCGCATCGCCGGCCACGAGGTCGACTTCGCCCGCGTGAACGCCGCGGTGACGGCCATGCCGAGGGTCGGCCTGAATCCCTACGCCCTGGGCATGCGGCTGTTCTACTTCATCGAGGAAGCTGCCGAAAAGGGCCGGTACAGCCGCGAGTTCCTGTCCCTGCTGGACATCGACGGGCGTCGGCGGTTCGACACCGCGGCCGGGGGCGGGCGCGAGACGATCTTCGCGGTCCGGGAGAACTTCAACGACTTCCTGTTCGTCAACACCTTCGTCGAGCAGGACTTCGTGACCCGCCACAAGCTATTCGTGGCGGACAAGGTGCTCGACGAGCAGCGCATGGTCTGGCGCTGGTTCGTCAAGAGCCGCAAGGCGGAGGACTACAAGCGGATGATCAAGGATTCGCTGTACCATCCCCCGCACATCACCGTCGACGTCGCCAAGACCGGGGGCGACGCGCTGCATCTCGTCCACCATTTCGAGGGGATGCCCCTGGTGCAGGAGTACGTCCAGAACACCATGCTGGGCCTGGAATTCCTGTGGGGCGGGAAGGTCGTCCTGGAGACGACGGAGGTCAAGTCGGTCAAGCAGCCCGAGAAGGCCCAGCAGCCGACCCTGCCGGGCATCGCGGCCCCCGTGGTGGACCAGGCGCCCGCACCGGAGATCACCTGGCAGCGGGTGCGCTACACCATGAAGGACCGCAAACTGAGCAAGGGGTTGATCTGAGGTGGAGCGGATCCGCAAATCCCTCGAGCGGCTGGCCAGCAGCCAGTCGGGCCTGGACCAGGACCGGACCCTCACCTTCGAGGAGTTCCTGGTCCAGGTCCGCCAGCGCCCCGAGCACCTGATCCGGAGCGTCCATCAGGTCTTCCACGACATGGTCCGGACCTACGTGGGGGAAGGGCACGACGAGTATCCCGGCGACCCGGAGTCCATCAACTTCATCGCCTACGACTGCACGCGCCTGTTCGTGGAGAACACGGACCAGCCCTTTTTCGCCGACCGCATCTTCGCCAACCGGCTGATCAACATGATCGAGAGCTTCCGGGGCGGCGCCCAGCAGAACAAGATCTTCCTCTTCGAGGGGCCGCCCGGGTGCGGCAAGTCCATCTTCCTGAACAACCTCCTGAAGAGGTTCCAGGAGTACGCCAACAGTCCCGAGGGCTGCCGCTACGAGACCGTCTGGCGCCTGGACCGGAACCTCCTCGGCGAGCACCCCTCGGTCCACAATCCCGAGGTCATCAGCAAGCTGAGCCGCCTGCTGGACCGCCAGCCGGATCCCCTGGAGGAGCCCGACTACATCCCCGAGCACCAGCGCTTCATCGAGGTGCCCTGCCCCAGCCACGACAATCCCCTGCTGATGGTTCCCAAGGCCCAGCGCCCGGAGTTCCTGGACGGCGTCTTCGCCAACGACCAGTTCAAGTGGGACCTGTCGACGGGCAAGGAGTACGACTGGGTCTTCCGCGACCAGCCCTGCACCATCTGCAGTTCGCTGTACAAGGCCCTGCTGCGCAAGCTGGGCGATCCGAACCAGGTGATGGGGATGATCTACGCCCGGCCCTACCAGTTCGACCGCCGGCTGGGCGAGGGCATCACCGTCTTCAATCCCGGCGACCGGATCACCAAGCAGCCGGTGCTGACCAATCCCGTGCTGCAGCGGCGCATCAGCTCCATCCTGCAGGACAGCAACCAGGTGAGGTACCTGTTCTCGCGGTACGCCAAGACCAACAACGGCATCTACGCCCTGATGGACATCAAGGGCTTCAACCGGGAGCGCCTGCTCGAGCTGCACAACATCATCAGCGACGGCGTCCACAAGGTCGACGACATCGAGGAGCGGGTGTACTCGCTGTTCCTGGGCGTGATGAATCCGGAGGACAACAAGAACATCCGCGGCTTCCAGTCCCTGAGCGACCGCATCGAGTTCATCAACATCTCCTACGTGCTCGATTCGGCCACCGAGGTGGAGATCTACCGGAACATCTTCGGCCGCCACATCGGCGAGAGCTTCCTGCCCCGCGTCCTGGAGAACTTCGCCAGGGTGATCATCTCCAGCCGTCTCGGCGACAGGTCCCCCATCCTGCTGGAATGGATCGGCGACCCGGACAAGTACAAGCTCTACTGCGACGAGAACCTGCACCTGCTCAAGATGGCCATCTACACCGGCGTGATCCCGGCCTGGCTGGACGAGGAGGACCGCCGCAACTTCACGGCCCGCATCCGGCGCCAGGTCATCGCCGAGGCGGAGAACGACGGGCACCAGGGATTCAGCGGGCGCGACTCCATCGACATCTTCCACGACCTGTACAGCAACTTCGCGCGGGACCAGCAGGTGATCACCATGGGGACCCTGATCAACTTCTTCGCCAAGGCCCGGCCCGAGCTGGGCCGGCAGATCCCCGACGGATTCCTGGACTCCCTGCGGCGCCAGTACAACTACCAGATCCTGCAGGAAGTGAAGGAGTCGCTCTACTACTACAACGAGGACCAGATCGCCAGGGACATCCAGAACTACCTGTTCGCCCTGAACTACGAGACGGGCACGACGGCGGTCTGCACCTTCACGGGCGACAGGCTGGACATCACGGAATCCTTCCTCGCGGGGATCGAGGACCACCTGCTGGGCGAGGTGGGGGATGGCCGCCGCCGGGAATTCCGGGAGGAGACCCAGCGGGAATACACCTCCCGGACGCTCACCCAGGAGATCATGGTCGAGGGCCGGGACATCACCGCCACCACCCTGTTCGCGGACCTCAAGAAAAGGTACGTGTTCAGCCTGAAGGAGCAGGTGCTGGCGCCCTTCCTCAGGAACGCCAACTTCCGCCGGGCCCTGAAGGACTTCGGGACGGACCAGTTCCGCACCTACGACAAGAAGATCCGGGGGGACGTGGCCTACCTGCTGAACAACCTGCAGGACAAGTTCGGCTACAACGAGCAGGGCGCCCGCGAGATGTGCATCTACGTGGTGGACAACGACATCGCCGAGGAGTTCACGGAGTAGGGATCACGACCGCCCGTAGCCCTCGGGGTTCTCCTGCTGCCACCGCCAGTGGTCCTCGCACATCCTCTCCACTCCGAACTCCGCCTCCCAGCCCAGCAGCCGCTGGGCCAGCGAGGGGTCCGCATAGCACGCGCCGATGTCGCCGGGGCGCCGGCGTGCGATCCGGTAGGGCACGGACCGGCCCGAGGCGGCCTCCGCGGCCCGCACCATCTCCAGCACGGAGTAGCCGCGGCCGGTGCCCAGGTTGATCGCGGTGCAGCCGGGCAGGCGCTCGAGCCGCGCCAGCGCGGCCAGATGTCCCCGGGCCAGGTCGACCACGTGGATGTAGTCGCGGACGCCGGTGCCGTCGGGGGTGTCGTAGTCGTCGCCGAAGACGTTCAGGCGCTCGAGCCTGCCCACGGCAACCTGCATGACGTAGGGCATCAGGTTGTTGGGCAGTCCGCGGGGATCCTCGCCGATGCGGCCGCTGGGGTGCGCGCCCACCGGATTGAAGTAGCGCAGCAGGACGGCGCGCCACCGCTCGTCGGCGGCGCACAGGTCCCGCAGGATGTCCTCGATGTACAGCTTGGTCCTGCCGTAGGGGTTGGTGGCCGCCAGGGGGAAGTCCTCGGTGATGGGGACGGCGGACGGGTCGCCGTAGACGGTGGCCGAACTGCTGAAGATCAGGTTGCGGCAGCCGGCGCGGTCCATGGCCTGCAGCAGGCAGAGGGTGCCGGCGAGGTTGTTCTCGTAGTACCGCAGGGGGACGTCCCAGCTCTCGCCGACGGCCTTGAGGCCGGCGAAGTGGATGACCGCATCGACGGGGTGGGCGGCGAAGAGCCGATCCAGCAGGGCCGCGTCCCGCATGTCGCCCAGCTGGAAGACGGGTGCGCGGCCGGCCAGATCGGCCACCCGGCGCAGACTCTCCTCGCTGGAGTTGTCCAGGTTGTCCAGGACGACGACCTCGTTCCCCGCGGTCAGCAGTTCCAGGCAGGTGTGGCTGCCGATGAAGCCTGCGCCGCCCGTGACGAGGATCGTGCGGGGTGTTCCGATCATGTTCCGCTCCCGAATTCCAGGCGTTGATCCGGACAAAGTATACGGCATGGGACCCGCCCTGACCCGGACAATTCGATTCCTCCACGGGGCGTCGGACGATTGGATCTGCGGGGGAAAGGTCAAGCTGGGGAGAAACCCCTGATATTGTGCACGGCCCCTCCCGAACCGAGGTCAAGTGATGTCGGGACATGAAGCGGGATGTCGCTCAACCCTCTGCCATGCACAATATCAGGGGCGCCTCCGGGGGTAACGGAATGGGCGATAAGCTCTTTTCCCCCCTTGGGCCCATCAATTCTAAACCCTTCGGGAACCCCGGACAACCCCATTTTTTGCCGATTTGGGTTTTTTTTTGCCTCTCGACCCTGAAAAAAGACTCCCGCGGGCGAAAGCCGCCCACGGGAGTCCGGAATCTCCCTCGCGGGATCAGGAGCGTCCCACCTCGTAGGCGGAAAGGGCCGCCATGTTGACGATCTCCGTCACGTTGGAGGAGGTGGAGACGATGTTGATCGGGTGCTGCAGGCCGTAGAGCAGGGGGCCGATGATCTCGCGTTGCCCCAGGTGCCCCACCAGCTTGTACGCGATGTTGCCGCTCTGCAGGTCGGGGAAGACCAGCACGTTGGCGCCGCCGCGGATCTTGCAGTCCGGCACGAGCTTCTCCGCCAGTCCGGGCCGGACGGCGGTGTCGCCGTGCATCTCGCCGTCGGCCATCAGCTCCGGATGCTCCTCGTTGAGGATGCGCACGGCCTCGCGGGCCTTCGCGCTCTCGGGCGTGTCGTTGTCCCCGAAGTTGGAGAACGAGAGCAGCGCCACGCGGGGTTCGAGGTTGAAGTGCCGGGCGACGGTCGCCGCCATCAGCGCGATCTCCGCCAGCTGGCGGGCGTCCGGATGCAGGTTCACGGTCGTGTCGGCGAAGATGTAGACCTTGCCCTCGACGAGCAGGACGTGCATGCCCACGACCCTGGTGACGCCCTTGCGCCGTTCCGCCAGCGACAGCACGTAACGGATGGTGTCGACGTAGGGCCGGGTCGCGCCGCAGACCATGGCGTCGGCCTCGCCCGTCCTCAGCATCATGATGCCGTGGTGGGTGGGGCGCTGGACCATGCGCAGGGCCTTCTTGTAGTTGTAGCCCCTCCGGGCCTTGCTCTGGTGCAGGAGCATGGCCATCTGTTCGAGGTTGGGGCAGTCCATCGGATTCTTGATGACCGCCCCTTCCAGGCCGATGCCCAGGGCCTCGGCCCGGGCCCGGATCTTCTCCGGCGAACCCAGGAGGATCGGCTTGCAGAACCCCTCGTCCATGGAGATGCGGCAGGCCTCGAGCACCCGGTCGGCCTCGCCTTCGGCGAACACGATGCGGCGGGGGACGGCCTTGGCCTTGGACCGGATGGAGTGCATGACCATCAGGCTCCGGTTGGTCATCTCCTCCAGCCGCTCGCGATACCCGTTCCAGTCGGAGATGGGCTGGTTGGCGACTCCCGTCTCGCAGGCCGCCCTGGCGACGGCGAGGGCCACGGTGGCCAGGACCCGGCCGTCGAAGGGCTTGGGAATGATGTAATCGGGACCGAATTCGAAGTGCTCGCCGCCATAGGCGGCCATGACCTCGGCCGGCACGGGCTGCCGGGCCAGGTCGGCCAGGGCGTGGGCCGCCGCCAGCTTCATCTCCTCGTTGATGGCCCGGGCCCGGACGTCCAGCGCCCCCCGGAAGATGAAGGGGAAGCCCAGCACGTTGTTGACCTGGTTGGGATAGTCGCTGCGCCCGGTGGCCATGATGAGGTCGCTGCGGGCGCCCTTGGCGGCCTCGTAGGTGATCTCCGGATCGGGATTGGCCATGGCGAAGACGATGGGCTTGGCGGCCATGGACTTGACCATCTCGGGGGTGACCAGGCCGGCGACCGAGTTGCCGAAGAACACGTCGGCGCCCTTCATGGCGTCGGCCAGGGTGCGGCACTTGGTCTCGACGGCGAAGTAGTCCTTGTAGGGGTTCATGCCCTCGGTCCGGCCCTTGTAGCAGACACCCTTGCTGTCGGCGAGCATGATGTTGCCGTGGGGGACGCCGAGCAGCTCGGCGAACTTCGCGCAGGCGATGGCCGAGGCGCCGGCCCCGGAGATGACCACGCGGAGATCCTCGATCTTCTTCCCCTGCAGGTGGGCCGCGTTGATCAGGGCGGCCCCGGAGATGATGGCGGTGCCGTGCTGGTCGTCGTGGAAGACCGGGATGTTCATGGTCTCCCGCAGGGTCTCTTCGATGTAGAAGCACTCGGGCGCCTTGATGTCCTCGAGATTGATGCCGCCGAAGGTCGGTTCGAGCAGCTGGCAGGCCTTGATGATCGCGTCGGGATCCTCGGTCTGCAGCTCGATGTCGAACACGTCGACGTGGCCGAACCTCTTGAAGAGGACACCCTTGCCTTCCATCACGGGCTTGCCGGCCAGAGCCCCGATGTTGCCCAGACCCAGCACGGCGGTGCCGTTGGAGACCACCGCCACCAGGTTGCCCTTGTTGGTGTAGCGGTAGGCGTCGGCCGGGTTGTGCTCGATGGCGGTGCAGGGTATGGCGACGCCGGGGGAGTAGGCCAGCGACAGGTCGCGGGCGGTCAGGCAGGGCTTCGTGGGGACGACCTCGGTTTTTCCGGGACGACCTTGTTGATGGTAGTCGAGCGCGTCTTGATCCCGTATGGCCATGACTGGCTCCTTCGGCTTCGGGGCGGGTCCAGGGACGATGATCCTCCCAATAATCATGCCGGAAAGGGGGCTTGTCCAGTTGTTACGCGCCGCATAACCCATATCCGGAATAGGTGTTTCCGTTATTTTGAAAACGCTGTACCTTGGGCGGGTCTCTTTTCCTTGTCCGGGACGGCGGGGCCGTGTAAGGTCGGATTCCCGTGGACCCAGGATCCAACTCCAACAGGAGCGTGTGCCATGTCCCTGATCAGGCGGATGTCGTTGTTGCTGGCGCTGACGGTGGTGTTCCTCCCGCCGACGGCCCGGGGCGTGGTGGAGGACAAGACCGGGGTGGAATACCCCGACACCATCACCCTGGCCTGCGGGGGGCAGGTCCTGACCCTCGAGGCCACCGGCGTGGGCTTGCGCGAGAAGACCATCATGAAGGTGGACGTCTACACCATCGTCTCCTACGTGGCCGCCGGTGCGGCTCCCGGCGGGGACGACGTCGGCGTTGCCCTGACGGCGCTGCAGCAGCCCAAGCAGCTGCAGATGGACCTGCGCCGGGGCTTCAGCCGCGAGAAGCTGATCAACGCCTTCGTGGAAGTCATCGAGAAGAACTACGCGGACACCTCCGCCTTCGCCGCCGACATGGAGACCTTCAAGGCCTACTTCACCCGCGACGCCCAGGACAAGGACGTCATCGTGTTCTCCTACTGTCCGGGAGAAGGTCTGACCACCACCCTGAACGGCGAGGTCACCGGCGAGATCGAGAACCCCGCCTTCGCCGAGGCCCTGTGGTCCGTCTGGTTCGGCCACAAGTGCGCCAACGACGGGCTGAAGAAGGACCTGCTGTCGGCCCTGGGGGATTGATCCCTCCGGATCCGCAAGGGGAAGGGGCCCGGGATCGACCCGGGCCCTTCCTATCAGGGGCCGTCCGGCGGGAACAGGAAGATCAGGGCGCCGGGCAGCCGCCGGGCCCAGGCGCTCTCGTTGTGGATGCCGCCGGCGTCTTCCACGGCCATCAGGTCCACGCCCGGGATGAGGCCCAGGCCCTCGAGGGCGGCCTGCATCCGGCGCAGGTCGTCGAACGGGTCGGCGACGCCGTTGCCGTCGGTGTCCTCCCGCGATCCCGACTCCCGGTCCCCCATGTCCAGATAGACCTTGAGCGGAGAGGCCGCGCGCCCGGGGGTCCAGGACGTCAGCCGGTATCCGGCCCAGTGGACGGTGGTGGAGAAGGCGCCGACCAGACCGAAGACGTCGGGCCGGGACAGGCCGCCGTACAGGGCCATCAGGCCTCCGAGGGACGACCCCGCCAATCCGGTGTGCTCGGGCCCCGCGAGGACCCGGTACCGGGCGGCCACCGCCGGCATCAAGGTCGTGATGACGGCTTCCAGATGATCCTCTCCTCCGCCTCCGCCGCGGCGCGGATCGGCCCAGGGGGTGTACTCCCGGATCCGGTCGCGGCCTCCGTTCTCCATCCCGACGACGATGACAGGGCGCATCCGGCCCGCGGTGATCAGGTCCTCGCAGGTCTCGTCCACCCGCCATTCGCCGGCGAAGCCGGCGGCGGCGTCGAACAGGTTCTGGCCGTCGAACATGTAGAGGACGGGATACTCCCGCCCCGGTTCGGCGGCGTAACCGGGCGGCAGGTAGGCCCAGACCCGTCTCCCCTCCAGGAACTCCGGTACGGTGAAGGTCTCGATGGTTCCGGTCCGGGAGGACTCCCGGAGCGCGGGAGCGGGATTGGAGGCCCAGGAGGCGACGGTGAACCGGTGCTTCCCGGAGGCCGACACGGTCAGCGTCCGGTTGGGGATCTCCTCCCCGCCGGGCCCCTTCTCCACCACGCCCCAGTGTCCCAGGGTGAACTTGAACCCGATCGCGCCCCCGGCAGGCAGATCCAGGGTGATGCGGTGCAGGCCGTCGGCCTCGCGGACGAGCCGGCAATCGGGGGCGCCGGGATCCCAGCCCTGGAAGTCCCCCGCGATGTGGACCGCGGCGGCGGGATCGGTCCCCGCGGGAACCGCGACCTCGAAGGTGACCGGTACGGCCGAGGCCGGGCCGGCCGCAGCAGCGGCGGCGAGGATGACGCACAGGCCCAGGGCGGGGGCGGGACGAAGGCGATCCATCGGGACGCTCCTTGTGATCGTGAAGGCGCTGGACGATCGAACGCCTCAGAATTGACGGCTCAAGGCTTCGCCGTCCAGGACGAATTGATGAGGAGTGGCTGCGTTTCCTCACCATTCCCCCGGAGACAGGGGTGCCATGCCTCGTCAGCCGAGCCGGGCCGCCGCCGGCGCCCTGATCGCCCTGCTCTTTCCGGCCTTCCTGGCCGCCGCGCCCTCGGCCGGCCAGGATGATCGGCCCACCGTCAGGATCGGTGTCTTTTCCGTCGAACCCATCGTATTCCTGGACCGGGACGGCCGTCCCCAGGGCGTCTACGTCGACCTGATCGAGGCCGTCGCCGAAGAGGAGCGCTGGCGGCTCGAGTACGTTCCCGGCACCTGGAGCGAGGGCATGGAGCGCCTCAAGGCGGGCCGGATCGATCTGATGACCTCGGTGTCCTACGCGACCGACCGCCTCGGCGCCATCGCCTACGCCGGCCAGCCGGTCATGATGGTCTGGGGCCAGGTCTACACCCGACCCGAAGCCGGGGTGCAATCGGTCCTCGACCTCGACGGGCGGAAGGTCGCGGTGGCCGCCGGGGACATCAACGGGGAAAACTTCCGGACCCTCGTGGCCAAGTTCGGGCTGAACTGCACGTTCCGCGAGGCGGCGACCCACGACGAGGTCTTCGGGATGATCGCCCGGGGCCAGGTCAGCGCCGGGGTGGTGCCCAACGTCTACGGCCACGGCCACGCCCAGGCTGCGCACCTGGTCGGGACCTCGATCATCTTCGATCCCATGCCCACGCACTTCGCGGCTCCCCTGGGCCGGGGGACCCACCTGCTGGCCGCCATCGACCGCCACCTGGCCGCCTGGAAGCAGGATGAATCCTCGGTCTATTACGCCGTCCTGGACAAGTGGCTGGGGGGAGGCCGGGATGGACGGGGGGGCATTCCCCGCTGGCTGGCCGTCCTGCTGGCTTCGGTCACGGGGCTGGTCCTGCTCCTGACCCTGTGGAACCGGGTCCTCGACCGCAAGTTCAGGGCGCGCACCCTGCAGCTGCGGGAAAGCGAGGCCAAGCTGCGGACCATCTTCGACCAGTCCTTCCAGTTCATCGGCCTGCTGGACCCCCAGGGGCGGGTCCTGGAGGTGAACCGGACCGCCCTGGATTTCGCCGGGGTGCAGCCCGGCGACGTGACGGGGCGGTTCTTCTGGGACACGTCCTGGTGGTCGCATTCCCCGGAGGCGGTGGACACGGTCCGCGAGGCGGTGGCCGCGGCTGCGGCGGGCGGGCTGTTCCACGGCAGGACGATCCACTTCGATGCGGCAGGTGAGATCCACGACATCGACTTCAGCATCAAGAGCATCAGGGACGAGGCGGGCAGGGTGGTCCTGCTGGTCGCCGAGGGGCACGACGTGACCGAGATCCAGCGACTCGAGGCCAACCTGCGCCAGGCCCAGAGGCTGGAGGCGGTCGGCACCCTGGCGGCGGGCATCGCCCACGACTTCAACAACATCCTCTCGGCGATCTTCGGCTACACGGAGCTGGCCCAGCTGCGGGTCAAGGGTGACCAGCCGACGGAGGAGTGCCTGGAGGAGGTGCTCCGCGGCGCGGATCGGGCCAGGGAACTCGTCCAGCAGATCCTGGCCTTCGGCCGGCGTTCCGAACAGAAGCGCAGGCCCATGGCCATGGGCCCGGTGGTGCAGGAGGCCCTGAGGCTCATCCGCGCCTCGGTGCCGAGCACCGTCACCATCGAGGAGAACGTGGAGCCCTGCGACCAGATCCTGGGGGATCCCGCCCAGATCCATCAGGTGGTCATGAACCTCTGCACGAACGCCTACCAGGCCATGGAGTCGGGAGCGGGGAGGCTCCGCGTCAACCTGCGCCAGGTGAAGGAGGCGCCGCAGGGCGGCGTCGGCCGCAGCGAGTTGCCGCCCGCGGCGGGATTCGTCCTGCTCGAGGTCGCCGACACGGGCCAGGGGATGGATCCGGCCACCCTCGACAAGATCTTCGAGCCCTACTTCACCACCAAGGAACCCGGCAAGGGGACGGGGTTGGGTCTGGCCATGGTCCACGGCATCGTCAAGGACTGCCAGGGCGCCATCGAGGTGACCAGTTCGCCGGGGCGCGGGTCGACCTTCCGGATCACCCTGCCCGTTCTGGGACCCCAGGGGGCGCTGCCTCAGGAGGCCTCCGCCCGGGGCGGCGCGGCGGGCGGGGAGCACATCCTGTTCGTGGACGACGAGGTCTCCCTGGTGAAGCTGGCCGAGTCCTACCTCACCGGCAAGGGCTACCGGGTCACCCCCCTGAGCGACAGCTCCCGGGCGCTGGACGTGATCCGGAACGATCCGGATACCTTCGACCTGCTGATCACCGACCAGACCATGCCCCGGGTCACCGGCATGGACCTGGCGGCGGCCTTCCGGGTCCTGAGGCCCACGGCGCCCATCATCCTTTGCACGGGATTCAGCGCGGACGTCTGCGGTCAGGACCTCGTGGATCTGGGCATCGACGCCTTCCTCCAGAAGCCGGTGCCCATGGGGGTCCTGGCCGACAGGGCGCGGGAACTGCTGGACCAATGGAGCAGGGTCCCCCACGCCGTTTGATCGGGATCCGTCATTCCGCCCGCGCCAGGACCCTCCCGTCCGGGCCGCAGACGAACGATTCCCCCGCGAAGACCAGGTTCTCCTCTGGTCCCACCCGGTTGCACAGGGCGGTGAAGTAGCCGTTCTGGAAGGCGGCCACCTGCATCTCGGCCTCGTAGAGGCCGTCGGGCCATTCGCAGACCGATCCGGCCTGGGGGACGATCACCAGCTCGGCCCCGGCCACCGCCAGGGCCCGCATGTACTCGGGGTAGTGCCGGTCGTAGCAGATGGCCACCCCGATCCGGCCGTGCCGGGTCGGGAAGACCGGAGCGCCGCGATCCCCGGGCGCATAGTATCCCTGCTCGTGGAAGAACTCGTACTCGGTGACGTGGACCATGCGCACGAGGCCCAGGATGGAGCCGTCGGCGTCGATGACCGGCGAGGTGTCGAAGCAGGGCCTGTGTCGAAGCAGGGCCCGCCCTGCGAGGTCCGCTCGTACAGGTTGGGCACGATGACGGTTCCCGTTTCGGCGGCCAGGGCGCAGAACGCCTCGGTGACCGGTCCGGGGATGGTCTCGGCCAGGTCGGCGAAGCCGGGGCCGGCCGGCTGCTGGATGAGGGCGATTATCATGGCTCAGGTCCCCCTTGGCTCGAGAAAACACCAGGATAGCCGGATGGCGCCGGGGGATCAATGGTCCTTCTTGACGGCCTTTTGACAATATGATTGTCTAAATGACAGGTAGATTGTCAAAGGAGTGGCGATGAAGAACCGAGTGCTCACTCATCCTGCCGGAATCCTTGAACTGGGAGCCCTGCTGAGGGAGGTCCAGGGGCTCGAGGAGACCATGAAGGGGGTGACCGGGACCCTGCTGGAGGCGGAGGACCTGACGGCGGGCCAGAGATCCCTGCTGGTGGAGCTGCGCCGGGGGCCGGCCCGCACCATGGCCCGGCTGGCCCGGGATCTGGCGCAGTCCCGCCAGCACGTCCGGGCGGTGATCCATCCCCTGGCGGACCGGGGTCTGGTGGCCTTCCTGGAGAATCCCGACCACCGGCGATCGCCCCTGGCCGATCTGACCCCCCGGGGGACCGAGACGGTCAAGCGGATCCTGCACCGGGAGGGAGAGGTCCTGGCCGGTCTGGCGCCCGGACTCGAGGCGGAGGACCTGAAGACGGCGCGCAGGGCCCTGGCAGCGTTGCGGGCGGCCCTGCGGGATCTGGTCGGATGATCCGGTTCAATCCATCCGGGTCCGGTGGGCGTTCCGGACCATCTGGGCGGCCTCCCGGGGCATGCGCTCCAGCTGGGGCCGGTCCAGGACGACGAACAGCCCGGTGGCCTGGCAGAAGATGGTGGTTTCGGTCGGGTCGCAGAGGAAGGCCAGGGTGTGGACCTTGCGGCCCTCCACGCCGGTCACCTGCGCCTTGACCACCGCCCGCGAGGCCAGGGACAGCATTTCCTTGAAGGTGATCTCCAGCCGGGCCGCCACCACCGGATGACCGGCCAGCCAGGCCGCCCCGCCCATGGCCTCGTCCATGATCCCGGCCATGGCCCCGCCGTGGACGTGCCCGGGAGGACCCTGGGCGTGATCCCCGAACAGGACCTTGGCCCGCAGGGATCCGTCCTCCTCCCGCTTGTAGTAGCGGATGGACAGGCGCTTCCCGGAGGGGTCGCCCGAGACGAAGGTGTTCTCGAGGGCGAGGAAGGGCAGGGCGGCGGGCGCCCAGCCCGGTTCGGGCGTCTCCACCCAGAGCAGGCGTTCGGATTCCATGGCGGACCCTTGCCGGAGGCCGGCCCGGCGCACGCGGGCTCAGCGGAACAGGGATTTGGTCGCCCCCCAGGAGGCGGACTGGATCAGGCCGTCCGAGTTGATCAGGAAAACCGGCATCAGGGGATCGCCCGAGGACGGCTCCATGAGCACCTCGTTGAACTCGCCGTCCAGGACGGCGAGATAGCCATTATGGCTCGGCGGCTGGCTGGGGCCAAGGAAGATGTTGGATTCCGGCCGGCCCAGGGTCTGGACCATCAGGGTGGCGATCAGGGTGGCGCCGTAGCTCACCGGGACCGGCTCCCCGAAACCCACGATGAAGTTGCCCAGGTTGCCCACGTTGATGGACGGCACGGGAAAGCCGGCGTCCAGGAGGAAGTCCGTCGGGGACTGGAAGGTGACCTGCGCCTCGAAGCCGCGCAGGCTTGAGATGGGCCGGCCGTCCAGGACCGGATCGATGGCGAGCATGTACAGCTCCAGTTGGCCGGCTCCCCCGGTGATCTGGTTGACGGTGCCGGAGGTGTCCCGGTACAGGCCGATGCGCCCGTATTCGGCGCGGGCCGGCAGGGCGGCCAGGCAGCAGGACAGGACGAGAGCGGGAAGGATCAGGGATTTCATGACAGGCACCCCCAGGGCTAGGGTGATCCGGCAGGGCCGGGGCGGATCCGTTCATGACGATACGGAAACGCCCCGGCCCGGCCAAGCGCCGGTCGGGGAGGGTCAGCGGACCAGGCTCATCCTGGCCACCGTCCCGAGGGGGCGGCCGGACTGGTAGAGCCGGGCGAAGTAGGCGCCGCTGGGCACGCTGCGTCCGTGGGTGTCCTGGCCGGTCCAGATGACCTGGTGACTGGAACCGGCGGTCGGATTGCCCGCGTCCAGGCTGGCGACGAGTTCTCCGCGGACGGAATAGATCTTCACCTCGCAGGGGCCGTCCTGGGCCAGGGTGAAGGCGATGGTCGCGCGGGGATTGAACGGGTTGGGATGGATCCCGGAGATGCCCGCGGTCCCCAGGGCCGGAGTGACCGGCGCGACACCTCCTGCCGTTCGGATCTCCACGGAAGCCGGATGGTGTCCCGCCGGGAAGCGCACGGAGTCGCCGCCGTTCAGGTCGGCCACCGCGACCCGGTTCTCGCCGGGAAGGTAGATTTCCAGGATCCGGTCGGTGGGCAGGCGGTCGCGGTCCCAGCGGAGAACCAGATCGCCCTCGACGGCCCCGGCGATCGCCAGGGTCCACCGGGGGTCGGGAGAGGAAAGAGCGCGGATATCCCTGGAGAAGGCCCCGCCGCAGGCCAGGTCCCATTCGGGATGCGGCAGGGATACCCGGAGGCCGCCGCGGGGCGAGACCGGAGGCAGGAATCGGTCGAGGTCGGGATCGAAGAGATCGCCTGCCTGAGGATGGGCCCCGATGGCCACCGTGCGGCAGGCGCCGTCGGCCGCTTCGACCGACAGGGGCAGGGACCAGGCGCCGACGGGGTCGACCATGGGCAGCAGGGACGCAGCCATGCTCGCGGGCAGGACCACGAAGTTGGGCCAGTCGAAACGCAGAGCGGCTCCCTCGGTCAACGAGCCGATCCAGTAGCCGTGCCAGGGATCGATGATGGGGGTGTCGACGTAGTCGTCCAGGGTCGCGTCATAGTCCCAGACCCCCGCCGCCACCAGGCCCATCGCCACGGCGTCGGCGAAGGTGTAGGACATCCCGGCATGCTCGACCATGATGCCCTCGACCGGTCCGGGGAACCACAGGGGATTGCCGACGAGGTTCCAGCCGGGATCCAGGGGCAGGGTCGAGCCGCCCAGGGCGCGATCCCCGGCCATGGTCCAGGTGAAGGGGGCGTCGGTGGCGATCCAGTAGCCCTCGCCCTGAAGGGCGGGGTCGGCGGCGGTCTTCAGCCGGTAGCCGCCGTTCTGGAAGTCGAACAGGTAGGCGAATCCGGGAGCCTGGTCCAGGATCACGTCGCCGAGCAGGGCGGGCGGCGCCGGGATCAGCGGCAGCCCGACCATGGCCCAGCCGGCGGCCAGGGGGCGCGCGGTCGGATCCAGGGGCGGAGCTTCAACCTGGCCGGGCCCGACCGTCAGGGCGAAATCGTAGACCCCGGCGCCCGGGGAGTGGAACACGTAGGACAGGGACGGGAACAGGTCGAAGGTCAGGCCGGACTGCAGGTCCTCGAGGAACAGGCCGTAGCCGCCGTCCTGGCCGAAAGAGGGGGAGAACAGAAGGGTCACGAGGCCGGCGACGTCGGTCTCGATGCGCAGGGGCCAGACCTTGGCCTCGAGGAAGGGGTCGTAGGGGGCCCGGATGTCCGTGCGGAACCGGGGACCGAGCAGCCATCCCGGATGGTCGAAGGCGGCGGTGAGGTATCCGGTCGGGGGCGGTGCCGGCTCGGGGAAGTCGAGGGACGGGTCGAACCCGTCGGTGGCGATGACCTCGGTCCCGGCCAGGTTGGCGGTGTCGGCCAGACCCCCGCCGTGGGCTTCGATCTCGACGGTGAATTCGGGCAGGGCCGGCGGCCCGCAGTAGTCCAGGGCGGGTCCGTTCAGGCGACCGATCGGGGCCGTGAAATCACCGCTGATGGGTTCCATGGGGACAAGGGTGTAATCCGGTCCCAGGTAGAACATCTGGCCCGGGGCCGATGGGGGATTGGCGGGGGCGCAGTGGAAGTCGATCTGGTCGGAGGAAATGGTGAGGACATCGACGGCGGCGATGACCGCCGGCTCGGCTCCGGTCACCACCGGCGAGGAGAATCCCACGATCAGGTTGGTTATGTCCCCGATGTTGATCGCGGGAACGGGAAAGGTGATCGCCAGGGGGAACATCTTGTCCACGGGGTAGGTCCAGGACATCTCGAAGCCCCAGATCTCGTCCTCGCTGGGATTGAGGATGACGATTTCGAACCGCGCCTGGGAGAAGATCGGGATGGTGTCGGTGATGTCCCCGTTCGGCATCCGGAAGGCGACCAGGTCGGGATCGAGGCAGTCGGCGAGGCCACCCAGGGCGGGGACCGCACCGATCAAAACGGAAAGAAAAACAGGAATCCAGATGATCTTGGACATGACCAACCCCCCGTTGGGCCCTTCGGACCCCTCGATCGAAAACAACCAGGCAAATGCCCCCCTTGATTGAACAACAAACTCCCGGATTGGTCAAGAGTTAACTTGTTTTTTGGAAACATGTTGCACACCAAGGAAAACCCGGCCGGCGTCCGGTGGCCGGGGACCCGGCTGATGGGGGGAAACGGGCGGCCCGCCTCGCGGCGGGCCGCACGCTCAATCGAAGTTCCCGATCCCGAGCCGCGCGACCGCCTCCAGCACGGGCCCGTGGACGTGCCCGTTGGTGACGATCACCCCCAGGTTGTCCTCCAGCTTGTATCCCCGGCTGAAGTCCAGGTCCCGGCCCTTGAGGTCGGTGACCCGGCCGCCGGCTTCGGTCACCACCAGGACGCCCCCGGCGTGATCCCAGATCTTTTCCCGGTACTTGCCGTCCCGGGGCAGGCGCAGGTAGGCCTCGGCCTCGCCCCGGGCGACGACGGCGTACTTGGTCTGGCTGTCCAGGCGGGCCGGCTCGGCGGCGATGGCCAGGGTCTCGGCGATGCGGGCTGCGTCCCCGTGGGAGGAGTGGGCGGCCTCGACCGATTCGCAGAACCGGATGGCGGTGGGGTCGGTGCGGCCGCTCACGCCCAGGGGGGTGGGGTCGCCCTCGCCCAGGAGGGGCATCTGCCAGGCGCCCAGGCCGCGCACGGCCACCATCAGGGTGCCGTCCCCGCGGTCCCCGGCCAGGGTCGGCCCCAGGTTGGGGCAGCCCAGCAGGCCCAGGGCGATGTCCCCGTCGACGATCAGGGCCAGGGCGATGGCGTACTGCTCCTTGCGCAGGAAGCCCTTGGTGCCGTCGATGGGGTCGAGGGTCCAGAACCGGGGCGAGTAGGTCTTGGCGCCGCCGAAGTCGATCCAGGTGCAGACCTGGCGTGGATCGGCCCCCGGAACGAGGGCGGCGACGTGGCCGTGCACGCGCTCGAGCAGGGCGGCGTTGCCGGGGTCGCGCAGGGGGGCCGAATCCTCCTCCCCGATGATCGGATCGCCGGGGAAGGCGGCGTGCAGGGCCCGGCACACCAGGGCCTGGCTGCCGAAGTCGGCCACGGTCACCGGACTCTTGTCCTGCTTCTGCAATTCGCCGGGATCGATCCCAGCCTGGACGGCCCGGCACAGTCGGCCCGCCTGACGGACGGCGGCCAGGGCGGCCTCGATTTCCGCTGCCAATGGGTGGTCAAACCAGGGATAAGGCATTATGATGCTCCGGGTTCTCGGGAGAACGCGTCTCCGTTTTCTTGAAATTTAGCTGGATTTTCAGCTGAGGTATGGGTCAGTATATGCTCAAATCGAGCAGCCTCAAAGGTGTTTGTCAGAAAGGGGATGACCAATGAAGCGTCTGACATTGTTGATGCTGGTGCTGTTGACCCTGGTGGTGTGCAGCGCCGCGATGGCGGAGGACCTGACCGACCGCTGGGGCGTCGGCCTGACCTTCGGCCTCATGAAGCCCGTCGGCGGCATGCACGACTACGCCGCGGTCGATCCCATCTTCGGGGTGTGGGGCCGCAAGGGCCTGACGGACCGCTGGTCCCTGGACCTGGGCCTGCGCATGGGCAAGTGGCACCAGGGCGTCGAGTTTCCCGGCGGCGACGCCGACCTGACCTTCGACACCTTCGGGAACGACTACACCAAGATGTGGCAGGCCATGATGGGCGCCCGCTTCAACCTGAATCCCGAGAGCCGGTTCAATCCCTACTTCGGGATGCACGTCGGGTTCGCCAAGTGGCGCGTCGTCGACGATGACGGCAGCAACGATCTCGGCTTCGTCCTCGACGACGACACGGTCGTGGGCTACAACCAGAACGGGGACCCCTCGATCCTCGATCACACGAACCTGACCGGCACCTTGACCCTGGGCACGGAGTACTTCTTCTCCGAGAACACCAGCATGGATCTGGGCGCCCGGTTCAACTTCCTTGCCAGCAACGACCTGGACAACATCGGGACCAGCGCCGTCTGGGGCCCGAACCATCCTGACGACAACGCGGGCTTCTGGGAAGTCTTCACCGGCCTGACCTGGTACTGGGGCGGCAACACCGACAAGGACAAGGACGGCATCCTCAACCAGGATGACGCCTGCCCCGACGATCCCGAGGACTTCGACTCCTACCAGGACAAGGACGGCTGCCCCGACCTGGACAACGACGGCGACGGCATCCTCGACGCCGAGGACAAGTGCCCCGACGAGGCCGAGGACTTCGACGGCTTCCAGGACGCCGACGGCTGCCCCGACCCGGACAACGACGG
Source organism: Candidatus Krumholzibacteriia bacterium (assembly GCA_050174015.1). GTDB lineage: Bacteria > Krumholzibacteriota > Krumholzibacteriia > LZORAL124-64-63 > LZORAL124-64-63 > JAHJTW01. The sequence continues at coordinate 5,661 of JBFXKG010000026.1, read as the reverse complement.
CGACGGCGTGCTCGACACCGCCGACCAGTGCCCGGGCGAAGCGGAGGACCGTGACGGGTACATGGACAACGACGGCTGCCCGGATCCGGACAACGACGGCGACGGCGTGCTCGACGCCGCCGACCAGTGCCCCGACACTCCGGCCGGCGCCGCGGTGGACGCCAACGGCTGCCCCACCGCCGAGCGCCGCGACCTGATCCTCAAGGGCGTGAACTTCGAGTTCAACTCGGACCGGCTGACCGCCGCCTCCTCGGCCACCCTGGACGAGGTCGTGGAGTCGCTGAGCGCCTTCGACACCATCACCATCGAGATCGCGGGCCACACCGACAGCCTGGGCGACGCCGCTTACAATCAGCGGCTGAGCCAGGCCCGGGCCGAGACGGTGTTCCAGTACCTCGCCGGCAAGGGCATCGCGCGCGACCGCATGCGCGCCGTCGGCTACGGCGAGGACCGGCCCATCGACACCAACGAGACCGAAGCGGGCCGGGCCAAGAACCGCCGCGTCGAGCTGAACCGCACCGACCAGTAGCGTCCGGTCAGGCGGAAACCGAAAGGCCCCGGGAGCGATCCCGGGGCCTTTTTTTCGCGGCGTGGGCCGGCGGGGCGCCCCCCTATTCCCACTCGATGGTTCCGGGCGGCTTGCTGGTCAGGTCGTAGGTCAGGCCGCTGATGCCGGGCAAGGCCAGGATGTCGCGCCGCAGGTCGTCCAGGAAGGCCGCCGGCAGTTCCGAGGCGGTGGCGGTCATGGCGCGCTCGCTCTGGATGGGGCGCACGATGCACAGCTCGCGGCCGCGGCCGTCGATCTCCAGGGGAACCAGCACCGTGGGGCACTGCCAGACCTTCTCGTAGAGGCCGTGCCGGCGCAGCCCTTCCATCACCAGGTGGTCGCACTCGCGCAGCAGGTCCAGGCGGTCGCGGGTCATCTCCGCGGCCAGCAGGCGGAAGGTCCGCGGCATGGCCGGCGCCAGGTTCCACAGGGCGCGGTTCAGGCCGCCGACCTCCTTGAAGATGCGGCCGGACACCTTCTTCAGCGCGGCCCAGTCCGCCTCCCCGTGCAGGAGCACCGGGTGCTCGTAGCTGCGCAGGTCGGCCTTGACCCCGACGGACTTGATGGGCAGGGGGACGGCCTGCAGGCCGGCGGGTCCGGCCACAGCCGCGACGGCCGGGGCGATGGCCGCCAGCTTGTCGACGTCGGTTTCCCGGCCGTCCGAGCACAGCAGCCGCACGCCCAGCCCGGGACCGGGGAAGGGGTGCCGCCAGATCATGGCGTGGGGGATGCCGAGCATCTCGCCCAGCTCGCGGACCTCGACCTTGTAAAGCTCGGCCAGAGGTTCGATGACCTTGCCGGCCCGGATCATCTCCTCGATGATCGGCACCCGGTTGTGGTGGGTCTTGATGGTGTCGGCCCGCTTGGTGCCGCCGGTCTCGATGGTGTCGGGATAGATGGTGCCCTGCCCCAGCAGGTGGTCGGTGATCCCCAGCCGGCGGGCCTCGCTCTCGAACACGGTGATGAACGTGTCGCCGATGGCCCGGCGCTTGGCCTCGGGCTCGATCCTGCCCTCGAGGGCGGCCAGGAAGGTCTCGCTCGCGTCGATGAAGTGGAAGTCGTCACCCATGCCCAGGTCGGCGAACATCTTCACCACGGCCCGGGACTCGTCCTTGCGCATCAGGCCGTTGTCCACGTGAAGGAGCGCGAGCCGGCCGGGGCCGAGGGCCTCGGCGAACAGGCGGGCGGCCACGGTCGAGTCCACTCCTCCGCTGGCCAGCAGGAAGACCGACCGGTCGCCCACCTGGGCGCGGATGCGGGCCACCTCCTCCTGGACGTAGCCCTCCATGGTCCAGGTGGGGCGGCAACCGCAGATCTCCAGGACGAAGTTGGCGATCATCTCGTCGCCGTGCAGGGTGTCGTCCACCTCGGGATGGAACTGGAATCCGTAGCGGCGCAGCTTGTCGCTGCCGATGGCGGCGAAGCGGTGGGGCGGAGCGTCCTCGCCCAGCACGGAATATCCGAGTTCCTCGAAGTCGGGGCCCACCGAGGTGACCGAGTCGAAGTGGCTCATCCAGACCTGCTCCACCTCGCTCAGGCCGGCGAACAGGGGATGGTCCCGCAGGAGGTGCAGGTCGGCGTGGCCCCACTCCTGCTTGCCGTTGATCACCGTGCCGCCGTAGTGCTTGGCGATCTCCTGGTGGCCGAAGCAGAACCCCAGGATGGGGACGTCGAGATCCAGGATGCCCTTGTTCCAGTCCGAGTCCTCGCCGAAGGAGGCGAGGCTGGGGCTGCCGCTGAGGATGACGCCCCGGTACTCGGCGAAGGCCTCGATGGGATCCTCGGGCTGCCTGATCTCGGCGAGGACGCGGCCGCGCCTGACCTTGGTGGCGATCAGGTGGGCGTACTGTCCGCCGAAGTCGACGACGGCGATCTTGTCGTGGTGCATGCATCCATCCCGTGGGCTGGCGGTCGGCGGGGACGGCCCGGCGTCGAGCAGGGCCGTCGGAAGGCCAATAGATAACAAAGGACGGCCCCGGACTCAACCCGGCAGAAGAGCCGGGGGGACGGAATGATGGAAATCGGCTTGCCAGTCCGGCCGAATTCGGGAAGAATGCCGGGACGGCACGGCCAGGGGTCGAGGTTGCTCCTTGCCGGATTTCGGGCCCGGAACGGGTCATATCGAGGAATATTCCAATACCATGAATCCTGACCGCCTTCCCATCTGGAACTCCGTCATCGACGTCATCGAACGCGCCCCCCTGGGTTCGGACGACAAGCTCCGGTTGCAGCACTTCACGATGCTGCTCTTCATCGGAGTGCCGTCCATGCTCGCCTTCGCCCTCGTGGTGGGTCTGAAGGGGGAGCGCACGCTCTGCCTGGCCGTCCTCCTCACGGTGTGCGGGCAGGTGGGGGGCTGGATCCTGATCAGCCGCGGTGTCCGCGCCGTCCTGGTGTACCGGACGGATTCCCTGATCTTCTGCGCCCTGCTGCTCTACATGGCGGTGATCGGGGGTCAGGACGGATCGAAGATCCTCTGGACCTACGCGTTCCCGCTCATCGGGTTCTTCCTGATGGGGAAACGGGAGGGCATGGCCTGGGTGGCGGCGGTCTACGGGATGTCGGCGCTCATCGTGTTGGGCCGTGTGCCCGGCATCGAGGTTTATCCTTATTCGGGGGAATTCGCGGCCCGATACCTCGTGACCATGCTGTGCGTGGGGGCGATCGCCTACGGGTTCGAGCACTTCCGGGAACTCTACCGGGTGGGCATGGAACGGGAACGCAGCCGCCTGCAGCGGGCTCTCGAGCAGGTCAAGACGCTGTCGGGCCTGCTGCCCATCTGCTCGGGCTGCAAGAAGATCAGGGACGACCGGGGCTATTGGAACCAGCTGGAATCGTATCTGGACCTTCACACGGACGTCCGGTTCAGCCACGGTCTGTGCCCCGACTGCATCAAGGAACTCTACCCGGGATACGAGGATGAACCGGACTTCGATGGCCAGGGCGCCGGCCGCCCAGACCCGCAAGGGTAGGCAGGGGCCGGCCCGAGGGTTCGCGGAGGTCAGCGCGCGTCCGGCTCCGCCGCCAGGACCGGGATCATCCCGGGTACTGGACCCGCCCAGGCGCCTTCCTCCATCTGGGCCTCGATCTCCAGGCCGCCCTCGCCCATGACGGCGCGGTAGCGCAGGAGTCCGAATTCACCCGAGCGGTAGCCGAAACCATCCCCCTCGTCCAGGTACAGCGACCCCTCGGCCGTCCCCCGGTCGTCCGGGTTGGCCAGGAGCTCCACATCGGTCAGGTCCCTTTCCCCGGAAAATTCCACCACCGGACCCAGAGGCAGCACGGCTCCTTCCCGCAGGTACAGGGCCGGCAGGTCGGGATCGTCGAGGTCCCCGTCCACCAGGCCGATGCGGACCCAGTTTCCGGCGGGGAAGACCTCGGGGAACGGACCGTCGGGCGTGGTGCGGCAGGCGACCAGCAGGTCGTCGCCCAGCAGGAAGGCATCGTCCTGGTCGCGCAGCCGGGGATCGGCGGGGTCTGCGAAGAACAGGGGCCGGACCAGGGGCAGGCCGGTCACCGACGCCTCCCGCATCAGGGTGTAGAGGTAGGGCAGCAGGCGGTAGCGGCGCTGCAGGGCCAGGCGGCAGGTGGCCTCGACCTCGGGCCCGAAGGCCCAGGGCTCCTTGTCGACGTTGCCCTTGCCGGTGTGTCCGCGGGAGAACGGCAGGAGCGCTCCGACGCCCATCCAGCGGGCGAACATGCGGCCGTCGCCCGCGCCGGCGAATCCTCCGATGTCCGGGCCGGCCAGGGGCTGCCCCGAGAGTCCCAGGTTGATCACTCCGCTGATGGACATGTCCAGGTGCTGCCAGGTGGCCACGTTGTCCCCGGTCCAGGTGGCGGCCCAGCGCTGGCCGCCCAGGTGGTTGGCGCGGGTCAGCACGAAGGGGCGGCGCCGGGGACGGGCCTTCAGGCAGCCCTCCCAGGTGCCCCGGGCCATGAGCATGCCGTAGACGTTGTGGTAGCGGGCGTGGGTGTCGAGGCCCCCCAGGTCGGCGTCGGCCCGGTGGAGGTTGTCCAGGGGCATGGTCTTGGCGTCCGTGTTGAACACCGCCGGCTCGTTCATGTCGTTCCAGACGCCGTCGAAGCCGAGGTCCAGGAACTGCGCGTACAGGCCACCCCACCAGGCGCGCACGTCCTGCCGGGTGAAGTCGGGGAATACGCAGTCGCCGGGCCACACGTCGCCGACGTAGGGCCGGCCGGCGGCGGTCCGGACCCAGGCGTCGACGGCCTGGCCGGTGTCGTAGACGTGGTAACCGGGATCGACCTTGATCCCCGGATCGATGATGGCCACGGTCTGGAAGCCCTGATCGTCCAGTTCGCCGATCAGCCCGCGCATGTCCGGGAAGTCCCAGGTGTTCACGGTGAAGCAGCGGAAGCCGTCCATGTAGTCGATGTCGAACCAGATCACGTCGCAGGGGATGTCGCGGTCCCGGAACTCGCGGGCGATCTCCCGCACCCGGTCGTCGGGGGTGTAGGAGTAACGGCACTGGTGGTAGCCCAGGGCCCAGCGCGGGGGCAGGGGCATGGTCCCGGTCAGGCGGGCGAGGGTGCGGACCACCGACTGGGGATCGGGTCCTTCGATGACGATGACCGGGAACTCGGGCCCCGAGGCCTCGAACCGGATGCCCTGCCGCAGATCGATCAGGCAGCGTTGAGGCGTATCGGCGATGACGCCGAAGCTGGAACCGTCCGGGCGGACGCCCAGCACCCAGGGATGCGACTGGTAGAGGCTGAGGCTGCCGGCGCCCCAGGCGTAGGCGTCGGTGTTCCAGGCCACGGTCCGGGTGCCGTTGCGGCGCAGGGGGCCGGGCACCTCGCCGGTGCCGTAGAGGTCGGTGCCCTCGGGCATTTTCACCGTGACCGAGGGACGGCCCTGGATGAGGGCGAACTCGGGCCGCAGGGTCCACACCTCGGGCAGGGGCGCGGGGTTCGCGGTCTGCTCGACCAGGCAGAGCGAGGGCCGCGCGCGCTCCTGCGCCGTGGCCGAGGCGTGGAACCGGGCGGCGTCCGTGCCGATCCGCTCGCCGACGACGGGTTCGGAACGGCCGGGAGCGGAGGCCCACGGAGCGCAAAGGAGAAGGATCAGGACGAGCAGGCGGGCGGTTCGTGGCATG
>JBFXKG010000025.1:0-65979 GCA_050174015.1 Candidatus Krumholzibacteriia bacterium | reverse complement strand
GTCCCCTCTCAAATGTCGAGCGAGAAGCAACGCTTGCAGATGCGGAATCATCCCAATCGTGGTCTTCTCTTGAAGAAAGGGATGCAGGATTTCATTTTCTTTTTTCTCCTGATACCCCCCAAGGACCATTTTCCTAGTCTCATCAGTCATTTCAATAGCACCAGTGGCCGTTGTTAGAAATCCTTCAGCGCGGACCTGCCCCCGATTGATAAGCGTCAGGGCAAGGCGATCAGCGACAAAGGCCCTCATCTCTTCTACCAAATCAAGCGCCAAGCTAGGTCGTCCAGGTCTCAACCGATGGAGAAATCCCACCTGGGGATCCAAACCTACGACTTCAAGGGCCGACCTCACATCGTGTGTCAAAAGTGTGTAAAGAAAGGATAGAAGAGAATTGACAGGATCCGTCGGGGGTCGTCGAATTCGCCTCGAAAAAGCCATTCGGTCATCACCGCATAGGATAAGGTGGTTGAAAACCCCAAAATACGATCGGGCAGCCTCCCCTTCGATTCCCCGAACGCTTTCAAGTGAATTATCCTTGCGCAAATTCCTTAAGCTGCTTTTCATCGAGGCGATTGCAGCTGATACCGATTCCTGACCTGGTCCCTCCGGGTGATCCCTCAAGAATCTCAGCAGTACGTTGCGAGATGAAATGACCTTGGCAGCAACGATGGACCGAGCAATCTGCAGGCAGCAGGTCTCATCGTCAGTACGCCTGAACTGTTCCCTACGCAATAAAACATTCCCTGAGACGGGCCCCTGGACCTTGGCGAGGAATCTCCCTCTTTCCGAAAGAAACGAAACCCCGACACCACGCTCAGCACAACGATTCATGATCGAAGGACTCATCTTCACGCGGCCGAAAACGACTACTCCCTCAAGCAGATGCAAGGGTATTCTCAGCTTATCTTCCCTGTTGACCCGAACCACCACAGTTTCCCGCTGGGCGGAAAGGTAGGCGCCCTGCGTGGTCACATACAAGGTGTTCAGGTGTTGTTTCAAATCACTACGCCTCACCTATTGTGTCATTGATCAATCTGTCGAAATAGCCGGCTTCCGGGTGACCGGGGGGCACGCAGGATTTGCATGCCCCTTCCAGGGAACAATTCAAACATCTCTTGTCGAAGATCGGCCCTGGTGTCTCCCCTTCATCGATCAGGTGTCGCATCCTGGTGGCGGCCCGTTCAACGGTCTCACGCAGATCGGAATCGAAATTGACCCCAATCCTCCGCTTGGTCTTACCATAGAAAAGGGCTCCGCAGGGGACCTCGATATCCATCATCTCTTCGATGCACATCGCCTGGGCGCAAAGTTGCACCTCGTCCGCTCGATGGGCCTTGGGTTTTCCCCTTTTATATTCCACGGGAAAAAACCGCCAATGACCGGGCAACCCATCTACAGGGCAAGTGTCTTTTCCTACCCAATCGCCCGATTCCCCCCTTTCAACTGTTGATTCTACGGAGCGGTGGATTTCCACAACATCAGGTCGACCAATGAGCCCCAATCTCTCCGACCGCAGCCACAGCCCACGAATAATCACCACATCCCCACGCTTCTCCAAACGCGGGCGTTTGCTGTCAACCCTCCGGTGTCCATATTTCCCGTCGAGAGTATAGGGATTGTCCTCCCAAATCCTTTCCACATGGATCAAGGCCGCCTGGCGCTCGCAGAAAATGAGGTGCTGAAGGGCCGAAATGGGAATGAGCTCCTCATCGTCCGACGTCATGGGATCATTTCCCGAATCTTGATCCCATCACGATGAACGCTATCGGCAACCACGATCTCGTAATCACCGTATGTTCGTGGGGCAACATCCCCCGAATTCCTCCGGATGGAAACCCCATCGAGGAGGACATGAGTCGGAGCTCTACCCAATTCGCTGTCATGTTCGAAGACCAGCAAACGGCGGGCGGCCATAGATCCGGCGGGACGGGCAGCGGATTGGTCGAACTGGAAGGCGTTTGCCAGGGATTCCCAGAGGAGTTCAAGGTCTTCCTCGCTGAATCCCGTCTGTTTGGCGAAGAATGGATTGACGAAACCGTGCATGCGGTAAAGTCCGTAGGGGACAGTGAACTTCCGCCCCATGGTCCTCTCCTTTTCCGCATCCCTTTCATTGGTAACCGAACTTCGCGTGATGGAGTGTTCGCTGGTCACGACAGGGTCGATTGATCGGGCAAAAGAAAACTGGACCGGCCCCCGAACCTGACCGCAATTCACTTCCGTACTCATCACGGCCCCGAATGTCCTAATATCGAAAAAGTTCTGACACATGAACGCAGTAAGACTATGGGCTGTGTCCTTAACCGACTTCTTCGATGGCGGGATGTCGAGTTGCTTGTAGGCGCGCTCATGCTGGGCATTCAGGACGGCCCCCTCCGTGAAGTAGATTTCATTGGGGGGAGTGTTCCCCCTGGTCAGCCCCACATAATTGCGCACCTTACGCTTGAGGCAGACGTCCGTGACCAGGCCGTGACCGCTCTCCGGGTCGATCCTGGGCAAGTTGCCCGCATCAGGATCACCATTGGGGTTGGCATCGGTGACATCGAACAGGAAAATGAAATCGTGGCGGTTCATGAGTCCGTCCTTTCCTGGCTGTCTTTGGCTTCGGTTTTCTGATAGAAAGCCCTCGTCTGGTGGTAGTACCCGATGGCGAACAACCCCTGGTCGGTCAGGTCGAAATGACCAGGGAAACCAATCAGAGGATCCACGATTTCCTGGACCAGCTTTTCGCGGTTCACCCGATACCCCGGTTGGAGTTTGGCGAGGTGATGCTGGTAGGTTCTCAGGAGGCGTGGAAACACCGTCCGAGGAGTGGCAGAGGCCGCACCGTAGAAACGGTCACGGATTGTGGCGTTGACGCCCCCACCCAGGGCATCACCTTGGGTCATCTCCATTACGGCAAACAACCGGCCCAGCCTGTAGGCCACGCTGGGATTGTTGACATCGAGACTCATGCTGACCTCCTTGCCTCGATTGCGGATGAGATAGCCTTTGATAATCCCGGCCCGGACTCTGTTGACCAGGTGGTCAGCACGAATCCGGCCCAGGACAGCATTGTAGACCCCATCAGGATACCGCGACCCACCGATCACCGACCGCATCAGGGGGCCGATGAGCACCGGCGGAATCCGGTCACGGTCCGGCTTCCCGCCAACCCTTGGACAGACTTCATCGAGAAGTCGCCTGATCGAGGGGAATTCGTCCCCATCCAAAGGCCCCGATCGATCCTGGCAGATCGAGATGTCCCTGAAGTGCTGTCGTTGATGATCAAGGAACTGGCCAAGGGTCCCCCGATGGTGGAACCTGACCGAAATCCTGCCGGCGTTAGGCGCCAATCCCAGGAGGTTGTACCCGGTGTCTTCTTCGACATTCTCCAAACCCAAGGTGCCGGCCTTCCCTTGCCGGAGGAATTCCAGAAAAGCCGTCAACTTCCGCCGAAGGGTCTCGTCCTGTACAGCATCGGCATTCCCTGCATATGAGCCGAAATTCAGGAACAAAGCCATGACATCCTCGGCGATCGTGGGCCGATCGGTCCAGAAAGCGACAGTCGTGTCTCCGATCAACATCCTGTGCTTGTCACGCATCGGGCCGTCCAGGATGGCATTCAAGGCCGTAACGTACCTGAAGGCCGGAAGGGAACCCACGGGGGCATTGAAGCTCTGTTCCAACTGATATGACTCGTAGGCCTTCTCGTTATAACTTACGATGGCACCGCCTGTCGACTGACCACCCACAACCCCTTTGACCTTGTCATGGGTCTTGGCAATAGGCAGGTATTTCCCAGTCACCAGACAGAATGATTCGAATTCGGGTGAGGGATCCGGCTGGTTCTCCCACCAATCAAGGACCACTGGATCGTCGTGGACATAACTGGAGTTTCCTTGAATCTGGAAAACCCCGAATCCAGTTCCAATCTCAGCCAGGACAGGATGGTCTCCGGCTTGTGCCGGGTCCCAACCCTCAAGAAACGAGCAAACGGCAGCAAAGTCGGCGGATTGGATTTCGGCTAAGGAATGAGAATGCCTTTCCCTGAAGGCGGCGAAACTCTTCAGGGTCCTATTCAGATCATCCCCCTGCGTGAATCCCAGCATGTACTTGGTGTTATCCCACAGGAAACAGGGATTGATTCCCTGACCCGGTGGTTTCGTCCCCCCTGGTACCATGACCTGGGTTGGAACCATCTTCTTTCCTCTGGAAATCCTCATGTCTTGAATGGCGAAAAGGTTTCCATCGGGTTTCAGAACAACCTTGAAACTGATTTTCTGGAGACTGAACCCCATGCGTGCGATCCGGTAGTCCGGGTCGATTTTCAACCTGTCATACAGTTTATCCAGTTCTTTGAGGATCATGGTTTCCCCTCCCGGGAGGATAATTCCGGCACCTCGACAACGCCAGATATCATGACCGCGGAAAAGAACCGAGGAATCGCTTTGACTCTTTTCCAGTCGTTCGACCGGACGATCCTGCCGTCCGGATCAGGAAGGAACTCGACGTCATGCAGCATGAGTCCCAGGTCCTGTTGTGGGACGGTCGAGTAGGCAGAATCAGGAAATTTTTCCACAAGGGCGAATTCCGCCGGAAACTCCCTGTTGCCCAGATAAGGATGCTGAAAGTATTGGCCCCCCGACGCACGCCGCTTGAACATTTCAAGGTGCTTGGCCACAGCCGGGCCCTCTTCCTCATCCCCGACGATTTCGACGTGGGCCTCGATCCCGTATCGGACGTCGCAAAGAATTGTGGCCGAACGCTGCTGCCGGTCCTGGTCGACCGCAATCCCCAGGTTTCCTTTCCCGGTTTTCATGGCGGCCGCGACTCCGGAAGCCCCCTTCACCGAAATGACGCTGGAAATCTCGTTCCGGCGGACGTGCGTTTTGCGTACGGGATTGATGACGTGGATTCGGTCTATCATCCAGCGCATCTGAGGCTTCCAGTAGATCGCCTCAAGGAGGCCCCTCGCCGCACTCGGGGTGATGATGTCGTATGACACCCTTTCGACCTTCATCTCGGGTCGCGTGAAGCATGCGAATTCCCCCCAGACGAGCAGTTTGATTCCATAGGCCATGATTTCTCCTCATAGACAGAGCAAGCCGCCGCGCATCTGACCGAGAGCCAATCCGGTTTCCTTTGAATAATGTGTTTCCGGATTGATCAAGACCGCGTATCGGCCGTGAATCAGTTCGATATCCCTGCCTAGGTGTTTCAGGTAAGTCCGCTCGGGAATGCCCACCTGGAATCGTTGTAACTGCCGCAACAATCCCCGAGAGGGAAGATCCGCGCCGTTCCGAAGTTGTTGACAGAGGCTGATTCCTTCCTCCCAGGGTACATAAACACTGCGTGCCGACTGGTCAATCAACCGGAACGCAGCAGATGCTTTCTTGAAATCGAACAGGAGTGGAAGCGGGTCCTTCGCGCCCCCCGAATTGAACATGGCCATAATCTTGTGGGCATCCCATCTATGGCTCTGCTCCCAGTAGTACAATCGGAAATAGTGCTCAATGGTTTCCGGTGAGAGCGGATCCGGGTGAAGGGGTAGGACTTGGGCCGCCACATTGGTCGTTTCAGCCAGGAAACGTTCATTCAATTGGTGTTCTGATGAGAACAGGATGAGTTTTCCACGCCCCTGCAATTTTCCATTCCGGTTGCAGCGCCCGGCAGCCTGGGCAATGGAATCCAGGCCGGCACTGGAGCGGTAGACGGTTGGAAAATCAATATCCACTCCCGCCTCGATCAGCTGGGTGGAAACGAGGCGACAGTTGCTCCCCTGAGTCAATCGCTCGCGGACCTGGCCCAAAACGAATGAACGATGGGCAGGGCACATCTGGGCACTTAGGTGGAATACCCCATCCAGTTTGGAAAGGCGGTCATACATTTCGCGGGCATGGGCCCGCGTATTGACAATGCAAAGAACCCGGTCGTGGTCTTTGAGGCGGTCAGCCAGATCCTCGTCCGAAAGAAATCCTAAATCCTCAACTTCTACGCGATCCAGCGCTACAAACATGGATTTTGGATCCTGGACGATCTCCTGGATTCCTTCGATTCCGATTCCAAAATTGTCCCGACGGGCAACTGCCGGTTGCGTTGCCGTACAAAGAACAACCGTCACACCGTATCCGTGGACAAGTTGCTTGAGCGCCTCCAGAACAGGATGCAGAAGATCAACCGGCAGGGATTGGACTTCATCGAGGATCACCACGGATCCTGCGATATTATGGAGTTTCCTGCATCTTGAAGGCCTATCGGCAAACAAGGATTCATAGAGTTGGACGGTCGTGGTCACAACCAAGGGGGCGTCCCAGTTCTCCGCAGCAAGACGGGAGGTCAGGTCACCATCGGGTTCATGCTGGACATTGCAATGATGCTCCAGGACCACATCCGCCGAGACACCAGCCATGGCATCACGGAAAACGTCCGCATTTTGTTCGATGATGCTCGTGAAGGGTATTGCATAAATGAGACGGCGGAGCCCATGGATCCGGGCGTGTCGCAATCCGAATGTGAGCGAGGAAAGAGTCTTCCCTCCCCCGGTCGGAACGGTAAGCGAGAAAAACCCAGGAGCCAGTTTAGCCGCTCCAAGGCAGTCCCGGTGAACCGCACGACGAGCCTCGCCGACCCTTCCGCCACCTCCGGGGAAGCCCGAAATGTGCCTTTTCAGGGATTCTTCCATTGCCCCGAGGATATCGTTATTGAAAACAAGCCTTTTGGACGCCCGTTCAGGCGCCATGAAGGCTTCAGTGTCCAGGAAATCGGCATCCACCAGGCAGGAAAAGACCATGCGTGTAAAGAAGGACAGGGCAAATGCGGGCTTGGAAGACCCAGCAATCAATTCTTTGATCTTTGAAGGCAAATCCAGTTTTTCCGTCAAATTTTTGATGTCACCTGGGAGGGGGGCCGGTTCGATGGATTTTTCCAATCTCAGGTATTGGCAAGGTCCGGCTGAGATGGAGTCCAGAAGTCCGGAATGGTGCCCGGCAATCATGTAGCCTAGAAAATGCCCCTGAGGCCCCATGGTCCTTACCGCATGCTGAGCCCCGGCTGTGGAATGATCGACCCGTCCGCGGGATTCGAGTTGGTGAGAGTCCTCCCCCTGCTGTGATCTGATGTAGTCTTGGAAAGCGCGGGAGGATTTTCCCAGGTCATGCCACAATCCGGCGAAGTATGCCCACCTTTCGGCGCCGAACGACTCCCCGAACTCCGACGCCAACTCCGCTACACCCTTGAGGTGGGCGGAAAGATCCTGGAAGTGGACCTTGTCGTCGATCTGCCTAGTGTGGGCGATCAATCCATGAACACCAATGGCCAACAGGAGCCCCCATCGGTCCTGCCAGTTACCGGAACATGGTTGGACAGGAACCGGAAACCACAAATCGTGAACGAAAAGTAAGGGTGATCCTACCGAATATTCAATTACGAAAGCTTGTCGAGGGATTGTAGCATGTTGGCCCTTGATTTCAAGGATAAATGACGGAAAAAACCCGTCCGATGATCTCTTAGGGAAAGGGGTGTTCCTGCGGGTTCGAGACTGCAGGACCATTTCCACCCAGCGCCCCCAGGATCGCCGTCGGCGCCGCGTGCGGCGGCAGCTGGACCACCCTCGCATCCCAGGCAGGATCGGCGCGGTGGACGTCCATTCCCAGATGCAGGACGCGGCAGCCCCGGGCGAGCGCCTCGGCGGCCAGCGCGACGTAGGACCGGGGCAGGATGTGATCGGGTTCGGAGATGAGGAAGAGGATCCGGGGCCGGAATCCCGTTTCCTCAAGACGATCGGGAGCATGGTCCGCCGTGGTGATCTCGAACCGAGGTTCGAGCCAGGCGGCGAGATCCTGCCTGAACGGCCCGGCGCGGCCGACGATCAGGATGGTCGTCCTGGTTCCTGCCAGATCGATGACGCGCAACTCCACACCTTCCCCGTCTGACCGTTCGGACCCCGAAGTAGCAGGGGCCGGAAAGTCTGGATCGAACCTCGCCCAAGTTCTTTCCGACCGATCCCGGCCCCCGCAGAATTCAGGCAGCACCCCCGTCCCCGTTGATATGTGCCGTCCCTCGATAACCGTTTCAGTACTCGACAGGTGCTGCCTTCCCCCCTGGATTGGGGATACCTCCAAGCCCCACCATTTCGCCCGCCATGCCAGGCGTATTGCACCTGACATGCCAAGGTCGTGAAACTTTCAACGATATATAAGTTGTTGATTTCAAGCATTTTAACTCACGATCCCGGGCCTGCGGAATTGAGAACCGATCCAGGGTGAAACACTGGAGTTGCACCTCCATGTTCACCGATGAACACAAGTCTCTATCATTGAACAACTTGAAGGGTGAAACCGAGAAATGTCGGATGGTGGCAGGAGGAGTAAGGGGGTGTCCCCACCGTCAGCTGCGAAAATCGTCCGCGACCAGACCGAGTTCCCTGAGCTTGTTCTGGAAGTGCTGGCGGGTCATTCCGCTTTGCCTGGCCGCCTGGCTGACGTTTCCGGCGGCGGTCTGCAACCTGGCCGTGAAGTAGTCCTTTTCCCAGCGCAGGGTCATGGCCGATTTGGCTTCGGACCAGGGGCCGTCCAGCGACTCGGAGGGCGAATCGGCCGGGCCCGAAAGGTCCCCCAGGCCGATCATGGAGGCCCGGCAGTTGATGACCGCGCACTCCACGACGTTCTTCAGTTCCCGCACGTTGCCCGGCCACGGCAGCTGCTCCAGGCGCACCTCCACCGCAGGGGAGAAGTCGTCCACACGCTTGCCGAAGTCGCGGGCGGCTCTGGCCAGGAAGTGCCGCGCCAGGGGCATGATGTCCCCGGGCCTCTTGCGCAGAGGCAGGATCTCGATGCGGTAGGTGTTCAGGCGATAGTAGAGATCCTCGCGAAAGGTACCCAGGGCCATGGCCTCGGAGAGGTCCCGGCTGGTCGCCGCGAGGATGCGCGCCTGCACGGGGATGTCCTGGTTGTCGCCCAGGCGGGTGAACACCTTCTCCCCGAGCGCCCGCAGCAGCTTGACCTGGAACGCCAGGGGGCCCTCGCCCACCTCGTCGAGGAACAGGGTGCCGCCGGCGGCCAGCTCGAACTTGCCCGGCTTGGGCTGCAGGGCGCCCGAGAAGGCGCCGCGGGCGTGGCCGAAGATCTCCGATTCGATCAGATCGGGGGGAAAGGCCCCGCAGTTGATGCCCACGAACGGGCCGCCCACCTGGGGGCTGCCGGCGTGGATGCGCCGGGCCACCATCTCCTTGCCGGTGCCCGATTCGCCGGTGATCATGACGTTCACCGGGGTGGGGGCCACCTGGTCAACCCGCTCCAGCATCCGGAACGTCTTGTCGTCCCCGGCGATGAACGAGCCCGTCAGCCGCCCCACCTCCTGCTGCAGGGCCATCTTCTCCAGCCGGTGCCCCCTCGCCCCCAGGGCCTTGACCATCAGGTTCCGCAGTTCGGACGGATTGGCGGGCTTGGCCACGTAGTGGAAGGCCCCCAGCTTGACCGCTTCCACCACCGTGGGCAGGTCGCGATTGCCCGACAGCATGATGACCGTCGGGGGATCATCCAGGATCCCGATCCTCTCCAGGATCTGCAGGCCGGTCAGGCGGCCGGGGCCGAAATCCACGTCGAGCAGGACCACGTCGGCTCCCGCCCGTTCCAGCTGGGCCAGCCCGTCCTCGCCGGTGAAGGCGGTGGCGACCTGCATGCGGTCCGAGAAGATCAGGCTCAGGTCGCCGCAGTAGGCCTGGTCGTCGTCCATGATGAGCAGACGGGGCCCCGTCACGAGGTCCCCTCCCCGGCCAGGGCGTCGTAGAGGGCCCGCAGCTTGCGGACGTCGTCCCAGGTGTCGCGCTTGGCCGCGGGATTGCGCAGCAGGTAGGCCGGGTGATAGGTCACCAGGACCGGGATGTCCTGGTAGAAGTGCACGGTCCGGCGCAGCTTCCCCAGGGGAGCGTCGGTGTTCAGCAGGGTCTGGGCGGCCACCCGGCCCAGGCAGCAGATCGCCCTCGGCTGGAGGATGGCCAGCTGCCGCTTGAGGTGCGGCTCGCAGGCGGCCACCTCCGGCGGCAGGGGATCGCGGTTCTCGGGGGGGCGGCACTTCAGGATGTTGCAGATGAAGACGTCCTCCCGGGCGAACCCGATGGCGCCCAGGATCCTGGTCAGGAGCTGCCCGCTGCGCCCCACGAACGGTTCCCCCTGGAGGTCCTCGTCCCGCCCGGGGGCCTCGCCGATGATCACCAGCCCCGCGGTGGGGCTGCCCGCCCCGAAGACCACGTTCCTGCGCGTTGTGTGCAGGCCGCAGGCCGTGCAGGGCAGCACCTGGTCCCGCAGGAGGGCCAGCGCCGCGGCCGGGTCGGCCGGAGGAACGGCCGCCGCAGCCCCGCTGTGGGCGCGCTGCCTGCGGATCAGGTCCAGGGTCTCGGCCAGGAAGGCGCCGCAGGAGGCGGCGAAGGGGTCGTCCGGAAGCGCGGCCGGCGCCGGCGCGATCGGAGCCGGGGCGGTCGACCGGGGAGTTTCCTCCGGTTCGGGGTCCGCCGGAGGGGACGGCGCGGGTCGCGGGGAAACGGGCTGGACGAGGTCCGCCGCATCCACCCGGTGGAACCAGCCGCCTTCGGGGGTCTCGTTCTGGCGGATCCAGGCCAGCAGATCGGCGGCCACTCCCTGGATGTCCGGGCCCTGGCTCACGCCCCGGCCCCCGTCTCCACCGCGCCCAGCTGCGCCAGCAGCGCCTCCGCCAGTTCGGCTTTCGCCGCCGAAGGGCTCGACCAGATCACGCCGCCGGGGCCCAGCAGGACCAACCGGTGGGCCGTGGCCCCGAAACCCGAGCCGGGGCTGGTCGGATCGTTGGCCACGATGAAGTCCAGGTTCTTGGCCCGCAGCTTGGCCAGCGCCCTGGCCTCGAGATCCGCGGTCTCCAGGGCGAAGCCCACGACCTTCAGCCGGGCCTTGCGGGCGGCGGGAACGATCTCGCCGAGGATGTCCGGGTTGCGGACCATCTCCAGGGACCAGCCCGTGCCCAGGTCTTCCTTCTTGAACTTGCCGTCCGCAGGGGCCGCCGGAGTGAAGTCGGCCACCGCGGCGGTCATGACCAGCCAGTCGGGGTCTTCGGCCAGGGCGACGGCCACCGCGTCGGCCATCTCCCGCGCGGTCTCGACGCGCACCAGGGCGCCCAGCCCCCGCGGCGGGACGAGCGCCGCCGGACCCGTGATGAGGGTCACCTGCGCGCCCGCGGCCACGGCGGCGGCGGCCAGGGCGTACCCCATCGCGCCGCTGCTGCGGTTGGCCACGTACCGGACCGGATCGATGGGCTCGTGGGTGGGGCCGGCGGTGACCACGACCCGGCGTCCGGCCCAGGGGCCCGCTCCCGGGACCGCGGCCGCATCGGGAGCGAACCCGCCCTGCCGGGCCAGGTCCAGCGCCGCCGCCAGCACCTCCTCCGGCTCGGCCATCCGCCCGGTGTCGGTCGTGCCGCAGGCCAGCCAGCCGGAACCCGGTCCGACCATGCGGACCCCGCGTCCGGTCAAAACCTGCAGGTTGGCCCGGGTGGCAGGATGCCGCCACATGTTGTCGTTCATGGCCGGCGCCATGAGCACCGGGCCGGGGAAGGCCAGCAGCAGGGTCGAGACGATCTCGTCCGCGATGCCGGCCGCGGCCTTCGCCATGGTGTTGGCGGTGGCGGGGGCGACCACGACCAGGTCCGCCCAGCGGGCGTACTCGATGTGATCGAGGGCCTCGCTCTGCCCCTCGCCCCACAGGTCGGTGGCCACGGGATGGCCCGACAGCACCTGCAGGGTCATGGGGGTCACGAAACGGGCGGCGGCCTCGGTCATGGCCACCTTGACGGCAAAGCCCGCCTGCTGGAGCAGGCGGGCCAGGGAGCATGCCTTGTAGGCGGCGATGCCGCCGGTGATCATGAGCAGGACTCTGGGGCTGACCTGGTCGGTCGCAACCATGGGCCTATTCCTCTTCCTGCTGCTCCCTCTCCAGCCGGATCAGCCGGGCGCGCTCCTTGGCGTCGAAGTGCTCGACCTTGCCGTCGATGAGCCGGTTGATGGCCAGGGTGGTGATCTTCCCCGGAAGCTGGATGTTGAAGGTCCGGGCCCGCTCGTTCAATCGCCTGGCCTCCATGGCCGCGATCTTGATGGCCCGGAACTTGTTCGGGATCAACTCGGTCACTTTGTGGCGCGGAATGTAGGTCATGCGGGGTTCCTCGCGCGGGATAGGATCGGATCGCGGGGCCCGGCGGAAGGCATCCTCCGGGCGCACGCATTCTCGGTGTTTTCGCAACCGGTGAACAATAAGGCAAAATCGCGAAAATGCAAGGGGCGGACGGCCCTGCCGGTCATTCCAGGGGCGGGGCGGAAAAGGACCGGCTGCGGCAGGCCTCGGCGGTCAGGATGGCGCTCATCCGGTCCAAGGCCTGCTGGAGGTCGTCGTTGACGATCCAGTAGGTGTACCGCGGGGCGAAGGCCACCTCGGCCCGGGCCGTCTCCAGGCGGCCGGCGATGGCTTCCTCCGTATCGGTCCCGCGCGATCTCAGGCGGCGTTCCAGCTCCTCCCAGGACGGCGGGAACAGGAAGACCGAGACGATCGCGTCCCCGAACTGCCGGATGACGCTCACCCCGCCCTGGACGTCCACATCCAGCAGGGGAACCTTCCCGGCCCGGGTCATCCCGTCCAGGCGGCGGCGGGTGGTTCCGTAGCGCCGCCCGTGGACGTGCGCCCACTCGACGAAGGCGTCCTCGGCGACCAGCCGGTCGAATCCGGCGTCGTCCACGAAGTCGTAGTCCCGGCCGTCCATCTCCCCCGGCCGGATGGGCCGGGTGGTCGTCGAGACCGAGAACGCCAGCTCCGGGCGGCGCGCCATCAGCCCGGCGATGAAGGTGCTCTTGCCCGCTCCGGACGGCCCGGTGATCAGGACGATCATGCCTCTCTCCCTATTCCAGGTTCTGCACCTGCTCGCGCAGGGATTCGACCTCGTCCTTCATGACGATGACGGCCTGGGTGATGGGCATGAGGTTGGTCTTCGAGCCCATGGTGTTCACTTCCCGGTGCATCTCCTGCAGCAGGAAGTTCAGGCGCTTGGCCACCTGGCCGCCTTCCTGCAGGGCGCCGCGGAACGATTCGAGGTGGATCCCCAGCCGCTCGCACTCCTCGTTGATGTTGGCGCGGTCGGCGATCAGGGCCACCTCCTGGGCCAGACGCTGGGGGTCCAGCTGGTCGCGGCCTTCCAGCAGCCTGGTCAGACGCTCCTCGAGCTTGGCCTGGATCTCGACGGCGGCCTGGGGCGCCAGCGTCTGGACCTCGGCCAGCTTCACCCCCAGGGTGTCCAGGCGGCCGTTCATCTCGGCCACCAGGGCGTCCCCTTCGGCCGTCTTCATGGCCAGCAGCTCGCGGTGGGCCGCCTCCAGGGCGTCCATCAGGGCTCCCTGCAGTTCTTCCCCCCCGGACTCCTGTCCCCCCGGAGCCAGCAGGTCCGGGACGTTCAGCAGGTCGGCCAGGGACACCTGCTGAGGCCGGCCCGTCTCCTTCTCCAGCCGGGCCGCCAGGGTCGTCAGGGTCCTCACCGCGAGGTCCAGGCGCTCGGGATCGATCCCCGCCGGGCCTTCCGCCCCCTCCCGCTCGAGCATCGCGTTGACGGTCACCCGTCCCCGGGCCACGTTGTCCTTCAGGAACTTCCGGATGTCGAACTCGTAGGTGGCAAGCGGACCGGGCAGGCGCAGGCTCACGTCCAGGAACCGGTGGTTCACCGACCGCAGCTCCACGGTCACCTTCACCGGGCCCCGGGTGCCCTCGCCGTTGCCGAATCCTGTCATGCTGAGCATGGGTCATCCTCTCATGGGGGTCGTGTCCCGCCGCCGCGGGCGCGCCGGGCAATCTTAGGGCAGCCATCCGGTCCCCGCAAGGAATCGGTTGGGCCGGCTCCGGGAACCCCATTGAGATCGCGGGCGTTTCCCCTTAATGTACCCTTCTCCCGTTCACCCCCCCACCCAGGAGTGAAGACCGATGAAACACCGTCTCCAGATCGCGGGCCTCGCCGCCCTCGCCGCCCTTGCCGTTCTGGTCTGCGCCCCGACCGCCTTCGCCGGGGATTACGGTCGCGACCCCCTGATGGTGCGCGGCGGGGTGACCCACTGGAACAACCTCAACCAGTTCCACTTCGGAGTGCAGACGGACTTCGGTGAGCTGCGGCCCAGCATCGCCCTGTTGCCGAGCGTCGAGCTGGGATTCGGCGATTCGCTGACTTTCCTGACCATCCACGGCGACCTGGTCTACCGGTTCACCGAGGTGACCACCCCACCCTGGGGCCTGTACGGAGGCGGCGGGTTGTCCCTCAACTTCATGGACGCCGACCACGGGGGCAGCGACACCGACCTGGGTCTGAGCGCCATGGCAGGCTTCACCCGGGAATTCGCCAACGGCCACCGGGGTCTGTTCGAGCTGCGGTTCGGCCTGATCGACTACCCCGACCTCAAGATCACCTTCGGCTATTCCGTGTTCTGATGGCGGGTCTCGACCGGCAGCCCTCGGGTCCGGACGAGCTCGGGGCTGCCCTGGCGGAGGTCAGCCGGCTGGCGGCCGGCCGCCGGATCCACCGGGCGGAGGCCGGGCCCGGCTGGGTTCGCCTGATGCTCTCGGGGGAGGACCGGCTGTCCATCGTGCTGTCCGCCATCCCCGGCGCGAACGTCTTCTTCGCCTGCGCCGGCCCCCTCCCGGCCCCGGTCGCTCGGGGTCTCGAGCGGCTCAAGGATCAACCGCCGTCCCGGCTGCTGCCCGACGCCGAACTGACCGCCTGCGGGAGCCTGCCCGATGACAAGGTCGCCTGGTTCTCGTTCACCCTTCCCGACGGATCCCCCCTGACCATGCTGCACCAGCTCTTCGGGGCCCGCGGCAACCTGGTCCTGCTGGACCGGGACGCCCGGGTGATCTGGGCCCTGCACCGGCCGCCCCACCCGCTGCTGGCCACCCTGCCCCCCGCAGGCGGGACTCGCCCCGACCGGTCCGGGGGCGACGTCCCCGGACCCGGGTTCCCGCCCTCAGCCCAGGCGCAGCTGTCCTGGCGGCTGGCCGCCGATCTCGGCCTGCGTCTGGCCTCGCACCTCGACCGGGCGGTCCGGACCGCCTCCCGCCTGGTCGACAACCTCGGCCGGGACCTGGCCGGCGCCGAGCAGGGCGAAAGCTACCGGCGCCGGGCCGAAGCTTTGGCCGCCAACCTCCACCATATACGCCCGGGCCAGGACCGGCTGGTGACCAGCGACCTCCGCGACGGGTCCGAGCTGGTCATCGCCCTCGATCCGGCCCTCGGTGCGGCCGCCAACCTGAACGCCTGGTTCAAGCGGGCCGGCAAGGCCGAGAAGGGCCGGCAATTGATCGCCGACCGCCTCGCGGCCGCCCGGATCGAACTGGCCGGCCTGGAGACCGCCCGCGCCGCCCTGGCGGACCTGCAGCCGGCCTCCTTCGCCGCCGAGCCCGATCCGGTCGCCCGGCTGGCCGGCCTGCAGGCATGGCTGGACACCCATCCCCACCTCGCGCCCGCCGGGGCGGAACGGAGCGCACGCCGCCGCGGCGAGGCCGACGAGCCCGCCCGGCCCTTCCGCCGTTATCTCATCGAGGACAGGTGGGAGGTCTGGGTCGGACGCAGCAACACCGAGAACGACGAGCTCACCCATCGCGCCAGCCACCTGCAGGACATCTGGCTGCACGCCCAGGGGGCCGCCGGCAGCCACGTCATCCTGCGCACGGGCGGGCGGCCCGACCTGGTGCCGCGCCGCGTCCTGGAGAAGGCCGCGGCCCTGGCCGCCCTGCACAGCAAGGCGCGCCATTCCAGCCTCGCGCCCGTGATGTGGACCGAGCGCCGGTACGTGCGGCGTCCGCGCAAGTCGCCCCCCGGCATGGCCGTCTGCCTGCGGGACCAGACCCTGATGGTGGCCCCCGGCGTCGGCGCCGGCGTGGTGACGATCTGATTCCTGTCAATCGGGGTAGCGTTTGCGGATGGCCAGCAGTTCCCGCGGCTTGGCGAAGAAGATGTCCAGCAGCTCGGGATCGAACTGCTTGCCCGAGTTCTCGCGCATGGTGGCGAAGGTCTCCTCGGGCGTCCAGGCGTCCTTGTAGACCCGCCGGCTGGTCAGGGCGTCATAGACGTCGCAGATGGCCACGATGCGGGCGGCCAGGGGGATGTCGCGCTCCATGGCCCCGTGGGGATACCCCGACCCGTTCCACCATTCGTGATGCCCGCGCGCGACCTCGGCGCCCATGATGATCATCTCGTACTTGCCGTAGTCCTGCATCAGGCCTTCCAGCAGCTCGGCGCCCATCACCGTATGCGACTTCATCACCTCGAACTCGGCCGCCGTCAGCTTGCCCGGCTTCAGCAAAATGGAATCGGGAATGCCCACCTTGCCCACGTCGTGGAGGGCGGCGGCCCGCGAGATCATGTCGATGAAGGCCGGGGTGACCTCGTGGAATCCCGGTCGGCCCTGCAGCGATTCCGACAGGTGCTTCGCGTAGGCGCAGATCCGGTTCAGGTGGCCGGCGATGTGGCTGTCCCGGATCTCGGCCAGCAGGGCCATGCCCCGGATCACCGCGTCGCGGCTGCTGCTCAGCTCGCCCAGCAGGCGCAGGTTCTCCAGGGAGTAGGCCATCTGGTCGACCAGCATGGTGCACATGCGGATCTCGGCCGAGGTGAAGGTCCCCTGCGTGCGGCTGCCGAAGTCGAAGACGCCCACCGGGCCGCGGGCCGAGATGAGCGGCACCACCAGGGCGCTGGCCAGATCCGGATCCAGCGGCTTGACCCCCGGCTGGTTCGCCAGGTCGTCCACGTGGACCAGGTATTCCTCGCTGAAGGCCTGGGCGTGCATGCTCGCCGGATCGTCGCAGCCGATGCGGAGCCCGGGCTCGAGACCCGGGTAGCCCACCGCGGCCTGGAGCACCAGCTCCCGCCCCAGCGCGTCGTGCATGAACAGCGCGCAGGCGTCGTGACCCAGGACCCGGGCCACGCCCTGGACGACCTCGGCGTACGAGGCGGCGTCCACCGTCATGCAGACCAGACGGGCGTTGAAGGCCTGGAGGGCCTCCAGGCGGTTGTCTCCCAGGTCGCTGATGGACACCGGGTCGCCGCGCACGATGAGGTCCTGGTTGAAGGGAGGGACCATGGGCCTTTCCTGGCGAAGAATCGGGCCGGCGGGCAAGCCAAGTCCCGCAGTTGCGACTACGGGACTCTGTTCGGCAGACTGGGGTTCCACTGAAGAAAATTCGTAAGGGTCAGCGCAACCGCTCGATCTCCTCCAGGAGCACGGATTCCAGCTCGTCCTTCGGGATGTTGCGATGCAGCACGCCCTTGCGGTAGATGGCGACCTTCGTCCGGCCGGCGGCGATCCCCAGATCCGCGGCCTTGGCCTCCCCGGGACCGTTGACGATGCAGCCCATCACCGAGATGACCCGGTCCGGGGGCAGGTCCTTGGCCAGTTCCTCGACCCGGGTGGCCAGGGCGACCACGTCCACCTCGACCCGGCCGCAGGTGGGGCAGGCCACCACCCGGGCGAAGCCTTCGCGCAGGCCCAGGGCCTGCAGCATGTGGAAGGCGGCGGTCACCTCGTGCACCGGGTCGTCCGCCAGGCTGATGCGCACGGTGTCGCCGATGCCCTCGCTCAGCAGCACCGACATGGCCGCGACCGACCGGGAGGTCCCCGCCAGCAGGGTGCCGGCCTCGGTCACCCCCAGATGCTGCGGGACGTCGCTGCGGGCGGCGAAGCGGCGGCAGGCCTCGACCACCTCCCGGGGATCGCTGCTCTTGAGGCTGACGGCCACGTCCGTGAAGCCGACGGCCGCCAGGGTCTCGATCTCGTCGAGCGCGCTCTGGACGAGGGCGCCGGCGGGATCCAGCTCGGCCAGCGGCTCGTACCGGCGGTGCAGGCTGCCCTTGTTGACGCCGATGCGGATGGGCACCCCCTTGTCCGCAGCGGCGGCGGCCACCTCGCGCACGTGCTCCTTCTTGCCGATGTTCCCCGGGTTGATGCGCAGCTTGGCGATGCCGGCCTCCAGCGAGGCCAGAGCCAGCTTGTGGTCGTAGTGGACGTCCGCCACCAGGGGGACGTTGCTCTCGGCGATCAGCCGGGGCAAAGCGGCCGCCGCGGCCTCGTCGTTGACGGTCACCCGGACCAGTTCGGCCCCCGCGGTGGCCAGTTCGCGGATCTGGGCCAGGGTGGCCTCCACGTTCCCGGTGACGGTCGTGGTCATGCTCTGCACGCGCACCGGGGCGTCGCCGCCGATGGTCACGTCGCCCACCCGGATCTGCCGCGTCGGCCGGCGCGGGCTGCACACGGGGCCGCCGAGGCGGCCGTTCTGCTGGGTCATGGTGTCTCCAAAGCCGGACCGGCGACGCGCACGTCGCCCTTGCGCGTGGTCACGCCGGTCTGATCGAGGTATTCGAGCATGGGGATGCCGAGCTTGCGCGACAGCCCGCTGAGCTCCCGGAAGGGCCCGAAGGCCAGCTCCCCGTTTTCCTGGAAGTAAGCCCGCAGCTTGCCGACCAGGTCGGCCAGGGCCGCGGTCGGGACAATATACTCGTTGCTGACGGCCACGGCATGACCCTGGTCCACCAGATTCCGCACCACCTCCGCCGCCTTGAAGTCCCGGAGCGCCGGATTCCCGGCTGCGCTCCTGAACACCGGGGACTGCTCCGCCCAGGCATCCTGGCCCGGCCATTCCAGGCCGAAACCGGCCAGTTCGGCGGCCGCGCCCTCCAGCGCTTCCTTCAGGGCGGGCGCCGGCTCGGGTCCCTGCGCGCTTCGGGCGATGCGGTCCCCGACGACCACCCAGGGCGCCTCCTCGGCCAGCGCCGCGCACAGGGCGTTCCACTCGTTGGCCCCGCCCTTGAACCGGCACTTGCGGCGGGCCTCCTCCTTGGGAATGCCCAGGCGCAGGGGGAATCGGGCCGCATACTCGTCCACCAGGCCGGCGATCCTTCCGGTCAGGTCCTCGACCAGTTCCCGGTGGTACACGCGCTTGCCGATCACCAGGGCCCGGGGATCGCCCTCCATCCCGAGCGCCTCGGCCAGCGGCAGGCCCGCGTATCCGGCATCCTGCAGGCGCTGCCGGAACAGGGCCCCGGGATCCCCGTCCTCCAGGACCGCCAGGACCTGCAGGGCCTTGTCCTCGAAGCGCTTGTGGGGGCGGGGCGCGGGGTCGAGCACGACGCCCCCGGCGATGCTGGTGACCGGAGAGTAGAAGCGCAGGACCAGGCGGTCCTCCCGGTCCGCGACCAGGCCGTCTTCGAGGTGAAGCTGGGCCAGGCCGGTGCGCGGGCCGCCGTCGCCGCCGAGTTCCTGGGCGTCCAGCAGGATGATCCTTCCGAGGACCTCGCGCCCGGCGTGGTGGACGTGCAGGCGCTGGCGGTTCTTGATGGTCCCCTTGTAATGGGGCATGAGGGTGGCGCGGATGTCGATCCGCCTGCTGAAGACGGCCGCCTGCGGGGCGATGACCTGGAAACCCCGCTCGACGTCGTCCCGCTTGATCCCGTGCAGGGCCAGGGCCAGGCGCTGCCCCGAGGCGCCGCGCTCGGCCTTGCGGCCGTGCACCTGGACCTCCCTCACCCGGACGGGCAGCTCACCCGGCTGGACGACCAGGCGGTCCCCCACGGCCACCGAGCCGCTCCAGCAGGTCCCGGTCACGATGACTCCCGCCCCCGGCAGGGTGAAGATGCGGTCGATCGGCAGCCGGAACGGCCCCTGTTCGGCGCGGGCGGGCAAGGCGAGGGCCTCGGCCCTCAGGGCGTCCTTCAGTTCCTCGAGTCCCCGCCGCTTGTGGGCGCTGACCGGGACGATGGGCTTGTCCTCCAGGAAGGTGCCCTCGACCAGTTCGCGGGCTTCCTCGATCACCACCGCGGTGAACTCCTCGTCCACCATGTCGGTCTTGGCGACCACGACCACCCCGCTGCGCACGCCAAGGCTGTCGAGGATCTCGAGGTGCTCGATGGTCTGGGGCATCACCCCCTCGTCGGCGGCGATCACCAGGAAGGCCAGGTCCACGCCCCCGGCGCCGGACACCATCTGCTTGACGAACTTCTCGTGGCCGGGCATGTCCACCACGCCCAGCCGGACACCCCCGCCCAGGTCGAGCTCCGCGAAGCCCAGCTCGATGCTGATGCCCCGCTCCTGCTCCTCCTTGAGGCGGTCGGTGTTCGTGCCGGTCAGGGCGGTGATCAGGGCGGTCTTGCCGTGGTCGACGTGACCGGCGGCGCCGAGGATGAAGTGGCGGATGGCTGGATCGTTCAATGGCATGATTCCGCGTTCGTTGGGGATGGATGGTTCCAGCCCCGTACTATACAACCCTGCAGGCGAACCCCGCCACCGTCGACTGGCCTGATCTCCCTCAGCCCTTGACCCGCTCGATCCTCGCCCCCAGGGCGCAGAGCCTCTGCTCGATGCGCTCGTAGCCCCGGTCGATGTGATAGACCCGGTTGACGGTGGTGGTGCCGTGGGCGGCCACTCCGGCCAGCACCAGGGCCGCCGAGGCGCGCAGGTCCGTGGCCATCACCGGGGCCCCCTTGAGCTTCTCCACCCCGAAGACCGTCGCCCGGGGGCCGTCCACCCTGATGTCGGCTCCCAGACGGTTGAGCTCGGCGACGTGGGTGAACCGGTCGGCGTAGATGGTCTCGGTGATGAAGCTGGTGCCGGAGGCGACCGCGCACGCCGCCATGACCTGGGCCTGCATGTCGGTGGGGAAGCCCGGATAGGGGCGGGTGATCACCTCGGCGGGTCCGGGCCGCCCGGAGGCCTCGATGCGCAGGACGCCCGCGCCCTCCTCGATGCGGCAGCCCATCTCCTCCAGCACCGCCGAGATGGGATGCAGATGGGCGCAGTCCACGCCGGTCAGCCGCACCGACCCGCCGGCCAGGGCCACCCCGGCCATGATCGTGCCGGCCTCGATGCGGTCGGCGATGACCGTCTGCCGCAGGGGGGCGAGCTCATCCACCCCCTGGATGCGCAGGGTGGCGGTGCCCACGCCTTCGATCCTCGCCCCGGCTGCGACCAGCGCCTCGGCCAGGCAGGTCACCTCAGGTTCGACGGCGCAGTTCTCCAGGTGGGTCGGCCCGGACGCCAGCACCGCGGCCATGAGCACGTTGGCGGTCCCGCCGACGGACGAAGGTTCGAACCGGAACCTGCCGCCGCGCAGGCGGCCCGGGCTGCGGGCGTTGATGTAGCCCTCGTCCAGCTCGATGTCCGCGCCCAGGGCCGTCATGCCCTCCAGGTGCAGGTTCACCGGGCGCGGTCCCCAGGCGCAGCCCCCCGGCAACGAGACCCTGGCCTCGCCCCGGGCGCCCAGCAGGGGGCCCAGCACGTAGATGCTCGCCCGCATCTTGCGGACCAGATCGTAGGGGGCCGAACATCCGGTCACCCCGGTGGTGTCGATCCGCAGCTCATGGTCCTCGAGGGAGCAGGCGGCCCCCAGGCCCTCCAGGATGGTCATGAAGAAGCGGACGTCCTGCAGGTCGGGCACGTTGTCGATCACCGACACGCCGCGGGCCAGCAGGGAGGCGGCCATCAGGGGCAGCACCGCGTTCTTGGCGCCGCTGACCCTCAGGTCCCCCTCGAGCCGGGACGGTCCTTCGATCACGAACTTATCCATCGTGCTCCTCCGTCCGGCCGACGCGGGCGGTCACCACGCGGTCGCGGCCGGCATAATCCTGGTGGACGGCGACATCCCACGCCCCGGAGGCGGCCAGGATGGCCGGAACGTCCCGGCCCTGGTCGTCGCCTATCTCCAGGACGATCCAACCGCCCGGGCGCAGCCACGCTCCCATGCCTGCGGCCAGGCTCCGGTAGAAGTTCAGACCGTCGGGGCCGCCGTCCAGGGCGGCCCGGGGATCGTGGGCCTTGACCTCCTCGGCCAGCCCGTCGATGTCCTCGCTGCGGACGTACGGCGGATTGCTCACCAGCAGGTCCACGGCCCCCTTGAGGTGCTTGGGCAGGGGATCGAACCGGTTGCCCTGGTGGACGTGGACCCTGGCGTCGGCGCCGTTGGTGTGGGCGTTGCGGCGGGTCAGGTCCACCGCCCGGGGATCCAGGTCCACCGCGTGGACCGTCAGGCGGGGAGCCTCCAGGGCCAGGCTCACGGCGATGATCCCCGTCCCGCAGCCGATCTCGACCGCCACCGGCGCCACCAGCCGGTGATCCGCCGGAGTCAGGAGGCCCGCTGCGATCTCCACCAGGCGCTCGGTCTCGGGCCGCGGGATGAACACCCCGGGCTCGACCTTGAAGACGCGGGAATAGAACTCGACCTCGCCGAGGATGGTCTGCAGGGGCTCGCCGCCCGCGCGCCGGCGCACGACCTCGCGGAACCGATCCAGCTCCTCCCCGAGCACCGGGCGGTCGTGCTGGAAGTACAGCTCGATGCGGGACAGGCCCAGGACGTCGGCCAGCAGGCGCTCGGCGTTCAGCCTGGCCGAGGCCAGACCCTTGCCCTCGAGATACCCGGTGGTGGCGAGGATCAGGTCGCGGACGGTCTTGGCGGGCTGGGCGCTGGTCATGGGCATCCCCGCTCCCGGGGCGCCGGGACCGGCGGGCCGGGGTGGACGGACGACGGGCGCGCCGGGATCATCCCTGGCGCGTGGCCTCCAGCGCCTTCTCGCGCCGGTAGGCCAGGATCGCCTCGACGACGTCGTCGAGCTCGCCGGCCATGATGGCATCCAGGTTGTGGACCGTCAACCCGATGCGGTGGTCGGTGACCCGGCTCTGGGGATAGTTGTAGGTGCGGATCTTCGCGCTGCGGTCGCCGGTGCCCACCTGGCTCTTGCGCTCGGCGGCGATCTCCGCCTCCTGCTCCATGATGGCCTGCTCCAGCAGGCGGGAGCGCAGCACGCCCATGGCCTTGGCCTTGTTCTTGTGCTGGGACTTCTCGTCCTGGCACTGGACCACCAGGCCCGTGGGGATGTGGGTGATGCGCACGGCGCTGTCGGTGGTGTTCACGGACTGGCCTCCCGGGCCCTGGGCCCGGTAGACGTCGATGCGCAGATCCTCCGTGCGGATCTCGACGTCCACCTCCTCGGCCTCCGGCAGCACGGCCACGGTGATGGCCGAGGTGTGGATGCGGCCCTGGCTCTCGGTGGCGGGCACCCGCTGGACCCGATGGACGCCGCTCTCCCAGCGCAGGGTTCCGAACGCCCCCTCGCCGCGGACGCCGTAGATGACCTCCTTGAAGCCGCCCTGGGCTCCCTCGGTCACGTCGATCAGCTCGGTCTTCCACCCCTGCCGCTCGGCGTAGCGCAGGTACATGCGCGCGACGTCCTCGGCGAACAGCGCGGCCTCGTCGCCGCCGGTGCCGGCCCTGATCTCCAGGATGGCGTCGCGGTCGTCGTTGGGATCGTGGGGCAGCAGGGCCTCCTCGAGCGCCTCGGTCGCCGGCTCCAGCTTCTCCTCCAGGCCCGCCAGCTCCTCGCGGATCATCGCCACCAGCTCGGGATCCTTCTCGGTCTTCAGCAGGGCGCGGTTCTCGTCGATCTGCTCCACGATGGACAGCCACTTCCGCCCAACCTTGAGCTGCTTGCCCACGCGCTTGTGATCGCGGGTCAGCTTCTGGTACTCGACCTGGTTCTTCAGGACGTCCGGATCGGAAAGCTTGGCGCTCAGCTGGTCGTAGGTCCGCTGCAGGGTCAGGACGTTCTCTTTCACGCCGTCTCTCCCGCGATCTCCGGCTGCTCCGCCGCCGACCCGGGCCCCTCCGCGTCCGCGGGCAGGTCGTAATAGACCCGCTCCCTGAAGTCGTCCGCCTCGGGCGTCAACACGGCCTTGAGCGCGGCCATGGACACCTCGAGCTGGGAGTCGTCGGGCTGCTTCGTGGTGATCTTCTGGAGCATCAGGCCCGGGTAGATCACCGGCTTGAGGAACCAGGCCCGGCCGTACCTGCCGGACAGCTTGATGGCCTCGTAGGCCAGGCCGCCGATCACGGGGACGAAGGCCAGCCGCTGCAGCCGGTCCCCGATGTCCTCGGGCCGTCCCAGGAAGGAGAACACCACGATGGAGATCAGCATCACGAAGAACAGGAAGCTGGTCCCGCAGCGGGGATGCAGGGTGGTGAAGCCCCGGGTCCCCTCCGGAGTCAGGGGCTTGCCGTTCTCGAAGGCGTGGATGCCCAGGTGCTCCGCCCCGTGGTACTCGAAGACCCGGCGCATGTCCTTGAGCTGGCTGATGCCCCAGAGGTAGAGGATGAACATGGCCACGCGGAACAGGCCGTCCACGATGTTCCAGGTGACGCTGCCCTCCCCCTCGGCGACCACCAGATCGGTCAGGATGATGGGCAGGTAGAAGAACAGCCCGAGGCTCAGGACCAGGGAGAAGGCCACCGTCCCCCACATGACCAGCTTGTCCTTGAGGGAAGCCCCCTGCTTGCTGTCGATCCGGTCCTCGCTGGCGGCCTGGTCGGCGGAGAACATCAGGGCGTCGATGCCCAGCCCCATGGTCTCGATGAGGTGGATGCCGCCCCGCAGGACCGGGAGGTTCAGGAACGGAAGCTTCCTGATGACGCTGCCGAAGGTCTTCTTGCGGATGACGATCCTGCCGTCCGGCGTGCGCACCGCCATGGCCAGGTAGCGCGGGCTGCGCATCATCACGCCCTCGATCAGGGCCTGGCCGCCCACGGCCAGATCCATCTGCCTGGCTTCGTCGGAGCTGAGCGAATCGGGGCAGACCGCACGCGTCTCGCGGGTCGCGGCGGGCTCGGTCTGCTGGCTGACGGTCTTCATCGGGCACTCCTTGCTGGGTCCGGTCCGGCGGTTCGTCCGGCGGCCGACCGCAGCACAATATACTGAAAGGGTGCCGGGATATCGACCCGGCACCCTTCGGATTCGTCACCTATGCCCGCCCCCCGGGGGCGGCAATTCCCCGACAGCTGATTACTTCTTGCCGTAGGTGCTCTTCTCGTACCGCTTGCGGAAGCGCTCGACGCGCCCGGCGGTATCGACGATCTTCTGCTGGCCCGTGAAGAAGGGATGGCAGTTGGAGCAGATTTCGACGTTCAGCTTGTCCCTGGTCGACCGGGTGTGGATCACGTTGCCGCACAGACAGGTGATCTCGCAGTCGACGTACTTGGGGTGGATCTTTTCTTTCATTTTCCTCACGCCTTTGGCCCGAATGCTCTCTGTCAGGTCGAGGGGCAAAAAGAAATAAGGAAAGGGCCGTCTGGCAAGGAATTTCTGCGCAGGCCGACCCTTCCGGTCAGGTATTCATGGCGGCCAGGAACTGCTGGTTGTCCTTGGTCTTGGTGAGCTTGTCGATCAGGAACTCCATGGCTTCAATGGGGTTGTAGTCGCTCAGGTACTTCCGCAGGACCCAGATCTTGGCCAGGTCCTTGGCGTCCACCAGCAGGTCCTCCTTGCGGGTCCCGGACTTGAAGATGTCCATGGCCGGGTAGACCCGCCGGTCGGCGATCTTCCGGTCCAGCACCATCTCCATGTTGCCGGTGCCCTTGAACTCCTCGAAGATGACCTCGTCCATCCGGCTGCCGGTCTCGATCAGGGCCGTCGCGATGATGGTCAGCGAGCCGCCGTCCTCGATGTTCCGGGCGGCGCCGAAGAACCGCTTGGGCTTCTGCAGGGCGTTGCTGTCCACGCCGCCGGAGAGGATCTTGCCCGAGTGGGGCACCACGGTGTTGTGGGCCCGGGCCAGGCGGGTGATCGAATCCAGCAGGATCACCACGTCCTTGCCGTTCTCCACCAGACGGCGGGACTTGGCCAGCACCATGTTGGCCACCTGGACGTGGCGCTCGGCGGGCTCGTCGAAGGTCGAGCTGACGACCTCCCCCTTGACCGACCGGGCCATGTCGGTGACCTCCTCGGGGCGCTCGTCGATCAGCAGGACGATCAGGTGCACCTCGGGATGGTTGGCGGTGATGGCGTTGGCGATCTTCTGCAGGATGATGGTCTTGCCGGCCCGCGGCGGGGACACGATCAGGCCGCGCTGCCCCTTGCCGATGGGCGACAGGAGATTGATCAGCCGGGTGGTCATGTCCTTGGGGTTGTGCTCGAGATTCAGCATCTCTTCCGGATACAGGGGGGTCAGGTTGTCGAACAGGGTGACCTTCTTGGCCTTGTCCGGATCCTGGTAGTTGACCGACTCGACCTTGAGCAGGGCGAAGTAGCGCTCGTTGTCCTTGGGCGGCCGCACCTGGCCGCTGATGGTGTCGCCGGTCTTCAGATCGAATTTCTTGATCTGGGAGGGGGACAGGTAGATGTCGTCCGGCCCGGGCAGGTAGTTGTACTTGGCCGAACGCAGGAAGCCGTAGCCCTCGGCCAGCACCTGCAGCACGCCCTCGGCGTAGATCAGGCCGTTCTTCTCCGTCTGGCCCTCGAGGATCTTGAAGATGAGCTCCGACTTGCGCAGCGTGCTCAAGGCCTCGATGTTCATACCCCGGGCGACTTCCACGAGCTCGTGGATGTTCATCTCCTGCAGATCTTTGATGTCCATGATTCTCCTCGGACAGGCTGTCCGATGGGTTTCGGGGAACGGGCCCCGGCCGCAGCGCAGGCGGGCCGGTGCCAGGAAGGGATTCCACGGCGGAATGGGTTGAATGTTCCCCTGAGTTAATACGAGCGCGGGCTCAAAGGCCCTGGCTGGATACCTTATCCTAGCACGAACTGCGCCAGAATGAGAACCCCCGGATTGAATTCCTCACCGGAAACGTCCATGGAGCGAAGCGGGTCCGGTCCGCGGAGCCGGACCCGAGCGAGACGATCATGACCGGCGCCCGGGGCGCCACACCGGGCAGGCCTTACTGGCCTCCCCCGGAAAGTTCCTCATAGGTCTTGTTGTTGAGCTCGGCGGCTGCGAAATCGCCGAGGTCGATCTGGGCCATGCTCAGGTAGAGGAAGCCTTCGGCCACCTGGGGGAAGTTGTTGGTCATGGCGACCCCGAGTTCCACCGAGCGGTCCAGCAGCGCCTTGCCCTTGGTTTCCAGTTCGGCCTTCTCGACCGGGTCGGTGGCGTCGGCGGCCTGCTGCCTCACATGCCTAGCGTAGTTGTAGTAGGTCCGCAAGCGCTGGAGCATGGTTTCCTGGGTGGGAATCATCTCCAGGTTGGCGGCCCGGTCCAGGACGGCGATGGCGTCATCGTAACGCCCGATGTTCGCCATGGCGTACCAGGTCCCCGCCCGCACGAGCATCTCCTTGTTGTCCTCGTCGTTGCCGGCGTCGGTGTCGGCCAGGTTCAGATCCACCACCTTGACGTAGAAGTCCGCGGCCTTGGCGTAGTCGCCGTCGTTGACCGCGAGCTGGACGATGTCCAGCAGCAGGCTCGTGTCGTCGCCGTGCTCGCGCAGGAGCTTGTCGTAGATGGCCCCGGCCTCCTCGTTGCGGCCGAGGGCCGTCAGCACGTTGGCCTTGTTGGCCTGGAGGTCATAGGCTTCGGGATGGGCTTCCAGAACGGTGTCCAGCAGGTCGAGGGCTTCGCCCATGAGGACTTCCCGCTTGTCCTGATAGGCGTCCATGTTGGCCATCTGCATCTTCATCCGGGCGATGTTCTTGATGGGGGTCAGGGAATCCGGTAGCGCCGCAAAGGCCAGGCGCAGGTGGCCCTCCGCCTGCTCGAAGTACTCGTCGTTCCAGTCCAGGCCGGCCTGCCGATACCGGTTGTTGTAGTTGTATTTGAGGGAGTCGTTGACTTCCTCCTCCCACTTGGCGCGGTCCAGATCCAGGGTCTTCTGGTAGGCCTCGTAGGCCAGTTCGTAGTTCTTCTTGGCCTCGGGATAGTCGTCGCGCTCGACGGCCTCCTCGGCGAGATGGCTGTACGCCTCGGCAAGGAAGAAATAGGCGTCCGGTTCGTTGTCGGCGAACTGGAAACCCTCGTGGATCACCTGCACCGCCTTGTCGTACTTCTGCTCGTCGATGTACAGGATGGCGCTGGTGGTGTGGGCCGAGCGGCATCCGGCCAGCGCGGCGAGAGCCAGGAGGCCGCCCAGCAGGATGATACGCACTTTCATCATGAAGAATCCCCCTCGGGACGTGCGGCATCAGAGCGCATTTGCGGGATGATACCAGATCGGGGTGGGGAGCGTTTTTCGGGATGCGCAGGGAAGCCGCCGCGCATCATGGGTTTTCGAGCCGGGTGAGACCGCCTCTTCGGTTAATAGATAAGAAATCGGGCCCTTGGCTGTCAACCGGATTATTCCCCGCCCCCTCCTCCGGTTCCGTCCTGCCCCTCGCCCCTGGGCCCGTTGCGGTGAAATCGCCCCGATCGGCCCGGTCCGCGTTCGAACGGCATCATTTCGAGATATTCCAGGCGCTGGTCGGGACGCAGGACGTCCAGCTCCTGCAGGACCGTCTCGGTGACGAGGGAGTCGAGCACGGCCTGCCGGCGCCCCATGGCGTGAATGGCCCGGCGGACCTCCGCCGGATCCGCCTCCTCGGCCAGCATCCTGCCCCGCAGTTCCACCCTGAACTCCTCCAGCGCGGCCAGGCTTTCCTGGATACGGCGACCGTGCTCCTCCTGGATGGCGCGCAGGGCGTCCTGCTGGACCGGGTCCAGGTTCAAGCGCCTGGTCAGATGCTGCAGCCGACGTCCCGCCATCTCGCGCCAGCGGTCCGGGCTCCGGGGCGTGAAGCGTCCCTCCCCCGCCTCGCGGGGCCCCGGACCGCCGGGGGACCCGCCGGGGGACTCCGCGTTCCAGATGCGGTATCCCAACCCCAGGTTCAGGCCCAGGGAGACCAGGAGGACCAACAGCCATCCCTTGTTCATGGCGCGCTCCCGTCGGAGTCCAGGCCGGCGAGCATCCACTGCTCGGCCAGGCCCGGGTTGGAGGTGTCATCCAGCCAGGTCGACGACAGCCACCCGGCGGAGTCGGCGGAGGCGAGCGCCGTCGAATCCGTCCCGTCCGGTCCCGTTCCGCCAGGCAGGGCCAGGGCGACGAACACGCCCCCGGCCACGGCGACCGCGGCCCATCCCCTCCGGGTCCAGGGGCCTCGCCCGAAGAACCAGGGGACCCGTGCGGAATCCACGGCGACCGTCCGGGACCGGACCCCGTTCCAGAGACCGGGGCCGGCGGAAACCGGCGCCGAGGCGGCGACGTCGAGCATGGACCAGACCTGATCGAAGGAGGCCAGTTCCGCGCGGCAGGCGTCGCACTCCGCCAGGTGGGCATCCACGAGGGCGCGGGTCGGCCGATCCAGTTCGCCGCCGAGATAGGCGGCCAAGTGTCCGGTGACGTGTTTCATGGCATGCGGTCCCCTCGGCTGAGATCATCCCGCAGGGCGGCCAGCGCCCTCTGGATGAGGGATTCGACTCCGGGCAGGGTCGTCCCCATGGTCGTGGCGATGTCCTTGTACTTCATGCCCTGGAACCGGTGAAGGACCAGCGCCTCTCGCTGTCGGTCCGGGAGCCTGGCCAGCGCCCCCCGGATCAGATCGGAGGTCTGGCCGGCCTGGAGCTCGGCTTCCGGGCCGGCCCCCTGGTCCGCGACGTCGTGGTCGGTCGGATCGTAGGGGATCCAGCCGATGATCCGGCGCCGTCGCAACCGGCTGCGCGCCAGGTTGCCGGCGATGCGCAGCATCCAGCTTTTGAACATGCCCTCGGGCCGATACTTGCCGGCGTTGCGATAGATCCGGACGAAGGTTTCCTGGGCCAGATCCTCGGCATCCTCCGCCGATCCGAGCATGGCCGACAGGAAGGCCAGCACGTCGCGTTCCCAGCGCTGGACGAGGAGGCGGAAAGCCGCCTCCTCCCCCCGCGCCGTCCGGATCATCAGGGCATCGTCGTCCAGTTTCGGGTCCAAGAGCTTCTTCCCTGGTCATGGTCGCTTCGTCCCGTCCGGAACCCGTCAGTCCACGTCCTGTCCCTGCTGGAAGCCCGGGCCGCGGCCGCCGCGACCCCGGGGACCACCATCGCCCATCAGCAGCATCCGGTCGCGCTGCTCGGGGGTCAGGACCTTGCGCACGGCCAGCTGGTGCTTGACCCGGTTGCCCTGCAACCTGGTGCGGATCTCCCCCATCCTGTTCGTGAGATCCAGGACCGTCTTCTCGCTGGGGTCGTCCTTGAGCATCTCACCGTGGAGTTCGTTGCGCAACCGCATCATCTGCTTGCGCAGGTCCAGGTTCTCCTTGCGGCCTTCCTCGCGGATCTTGTCGATGGCCGCCTGCTGCTCCTCGGTCAGGTCAAGGCGCTCGGCCATGAACGCCCCGCCGCAGCCTCCGCCATGGCCGGGACCGAAGCCCTCCTGGCCGCAGCGTGCGCCCCGGGGTCCCCTGGCTCCCTGGCCGGGGCCCTGGGCCGTGGCCGCCGTCGCGGCGATCAGAAGGATCATGACGGCGGCGGCGGCCAGCCATTGGGGTTTCCTGTGGGTCGTCTTCATCTCGGGTCCTCCTATTGCGTCGGGTCGTCGGGTAGGAATCGGGGTTCTTGCGCATTTCCCACGTGTCATCACACCGAACGCAGCCCCGCGGCCATTCCAGCGGTGATATTTGCGAAATTTTTTAATTATTCGGATTCGGCAGGGAATCGTCGGTTTCCCGGTTGATCAGTTCCTGGTTCCTGGTCAGGTCGGGATGGCCGGGATGCCGCCGCAAGCCTTCCGCGAACACCTCCGCCGCCTCGGCCCGCCGCCCCAGCCGGGCCAGGATGACTCCCCTGTCCAGGAAACCGCGCGGGTCGTCCGGATGAGCGGCCGCCAGGGTCTCCGCCCGGATCAGGGCGCCATCCAGGTCCCCTGCCCCCGCGAGCAGGACCGCCAGGTTGTGCAGGGCGTCGGCGTCCCCGGGATGATCGGAAAGGACCCGCTGGAGCAGGGGCAGGGCCTCCGCCGGCCGGCCCTCCGCCAGGAGGCGGGCGATGCGGGCCCGGGCCAGGCCGGTGTTGTCCGGGAAGGCCTCCATCCCTTTGGCAAGGGCCTCCTCGGCGCCCTCGGCGTCACCCTGCTCGCCGCGGACCGCCGCCAGCCCCAGCCAGATCGCCGGAGTCGACCCTCCGGATTCCAGGGCGTTTTCGTAGAGCGTCTCGCTGCGGGCCAGTTTGGTGATCGACCCGTCGGCCGCCCCGATCTGAGCCCAGCGGCGAGCCTCGTTGGCCTTGCCCAGGGCCTTCCAGAGCGTCGAGACGTCCCCCAGCCCCCAGGGGATTACCGCCAGGACCGCAATCGGCGCAATCAGGTGCCGCCGCCTGAAACCGCCCAGCACCTGGGCGACCAGCCATCCTGCCAGCAGGACCAGGACCGGGACCAGGACGAGCCGGTAGCGCGAGACCACGAAGAACAGGCTCTGGCCCGCGATCAGGACGCCGGCCAGGATGGTCCAGGACCAGGGTCCCGGGATGCGCCCCAGGCCCATCACCAGGACCGCCCCCAGACCCAGGGCGGCCAGGATCCCGTAGGAGACCGGCAGCCAGCGCAGGAGGGGGACCTCGCGGGGCCAGGCGTCCAGGGGTGTGAGCTGGGCGATCTCCCATCCCTGGATGTGAAGCCAGACCTTCTTGAGCCAGAGGGCCAGGGTGCGGCCCGGGCGCTCGGCCATGGTCCGCCGGGCCTCGGCCGCCCAGATGCTGTCGGCCTGGGCCGCGGAGAGGGGTCCGGTTTCCAGGCGTTCTGACAGGTAGGTCCGGCCGGCAGGATCGCGCCGCCAGTCCCCGGGTATGACCGCCACGTAGAATCCGTTGGCCTCGGGCCCGTTGCCGATGTAGAGGTTCACCCCCCCGTTGACCGTCGGCGGCATGAGCCGGCCCACGGTCCTGGAGTTGACGACGACTGCGGGGGCCAGGACCGCTGCGGCCACCCCGATCACCAGGGCCGCCGCCCCCAGGCGGCGCCGGGGTTCTCCCTCGGCCCTCCAGGCCAGGCAGGCGGCCACCGGCACGAGGATGATAAACGATCCCCGCAGCAGCGCCCCCGCCCCCAGGGCCAGGCCCGCCGCCAGATGGCGGCCGCTTCCCCCGGCCGACCGCGACGGCAGGGCCCACAGCAGGACCGCCATGCAGAAGGCCAGCAGGGATTCCACCATGACCGACGCGGCGAAGACCGCAGCGGGGCGGTAGAGCAGGAACAGGACCGGCGGCAGGAGCATGACCCCGATCCTGCGTGCGGTTCCGGGGATCCGGGGCGACAGGTCCCGCCTGGCCGTCAGCCCGATCAGACCTGCGGTGGCCAGCCAGATGAGCCCCTGCAGCCGGCGCACGGGGGCGAGGTCGCCGGGAGCGAAGACCTGCGACTCGGGCACCGGCGGACTGCCGACCAGCTTCAGGATGAGGGGATACAGGGGGGACATGAAGAAGGGCTCGCCGCCGCCGTCGACCGGGCCGGCGGCGCGGTCCAGGTAGTAGATCTCGTCGAGGAGGGGGGCCCGGCCGAAGACCGACTCCCCGGCCCGCTGCTGGAAGACGCCCCAGAAGACCAGTCCGGCCAGCAGCAGCAGAAGCAGGGGCAGGACCGGGGGGAGGGCCCCGTCCCGACCGCCCCGGCTGCCGGGGGTGCGGTTCACACGCTGAACCTGATCTCGATGATGTCCCCGTCCCGGACCTCGTAGGCCTTGCCCTCCAGGCGGACCTTGTTGGCGGCCTTGGCCGCCTGCATGCTGCCGGCGGCGACCAGGTCGTCGTAGGCGGTGACCTCGGCCCGGATGAAGCCGCGCTGCAGGTCGGAGTGGATGGCGCCGGCGGCTTCGGGCGCCAGGGCCCCCCTGCGCACCGTCCAGGCCCGGCATTCATCGGGTCCGACGGTGAAGAAGCTCTGCAGGTCCAGGGCTCCGTAGGCGGCATGGATCATCCGCCCGAGGGCCGGTTCGGCGATGCCCAGGTCGGCCAGGAACTCGGCGGCCTCCCCGGGATCGAGCTGGGCCAGTTCCTCCTCCACGCTGGCGCACAGGGCGACGACCTCGGCGCCGGCCTTGCGGGCGGCCTCGGCGACGTCGGCCGGCGGCTCGTCCCCCTCCCCGTGGTTGAGCACCACGATCAGGGGCTTGAGGGTCAGGAAGGAGAAGCCGGACATGAGCTTCAGCTCGTCGGTGTTGAATTCCAGGTCGCGCAGGGGCCGGTCGTTCTCCAGCTGCTCCCGGAGACGCTCGAAACAGGGCGGCTCGAGGGGATTGGCCACCTTGCCCATGCGGGCCTTGTCCTTGGCCATCCGCTCCAGCCGGTTCTCCACGACCTGCAGATCGGCCAGGGCCATTTCCAGGGCCAGGGATTCCAGCTCGGCCATGGGTTCGGGCTCCCCGTAGCCGCCTCCGAAGCACCGGATGACCTGGGCCAGGGCGTCGACCTTGCGGCCGTGCTCCAGGAACCTGGTACCCTCGCGACTCCCGTCCGGTCCGGCCCCGCCCTGGAAGCCGGGAATGTCCACCCATTCGACGGCCGCATGCACCGTCCGCTTCGGCTTGAACATGCCGGTCAGGAAATCCAGGCGGGCGTCGGGGACCTGCCCGACCGCCCGGTGCGGTTCCACTCCGCCCTGCCCGGTGGGCAGGCCCGCCCCCGTGATCGCGTTGAACAGGGTGGTCTTGCCCGTGAACTTCATGCCCATGATGCCGATCTGCACGTCGTGCCTCCTGTCGATTCAAAGGGGCGCGTGGGTGCGCCGCGCGACGATCCCTGCGGCCGGACGGCCGTCGGGGTCGAAACTCTCCTCGTGGGCCAGCGCCTCGAACCCGGGCCTGGAAAAGGCCCGCAACAGTTCGTACGGGGCCAGCCGGTGCCGTGGATGGGGATGGCCCCCGTAGCCCGGGGCGTCCCGGAAGGTCCGGACCAGGGCCGTCCCGCCCCGGACCAGCAGGCGGGGAATGATGGCCAAAAGATCGCGCTCCAGGTAGCGAAAATCGAGGACGGCCGCGAAAGGACCGGCGGGGAGGGCCTCCGGGCGGCGCAGGTCGGCCTCCCGGAAGTCGCACCGGACGGCGCAGGCCTCGGCCAGTCTGGCGCCCAGGGCCAGGGCCTCGGGATCCCGGTCGATGCCCACCACCCGGTATCCCCCGAGGGCCAGCCAGACCGCCGACCTGCCGCTGCCGCAGCCCAGATCGAGGACCGGGCCGGCGGCCGGCGGCGGCAGCAGGTTCCGGTGGGCCAGCAGCCAGGGGTCCGGACGCCACAACACATCCCGGCCGGCCCCGGTAGCCAGCGGTCCGGGCGCAACCCCACCGGCGGCGGGATCCGGGAAGGCCAGGCCCAGGACGTCCTCCCTGCCCCGGGCCGCCAGGACCGCGGCGCAATCCTCCGGATGCTGGTCCGGCAGCGCCAGGACCAGCAGGGGTTCGTGCCGGGGAGGCAGGAAGATCGAAGGGACCGCCCTTTCGAGCAACGCAGCCACCGCGTCCCGGTCCGGATTCTCCGGCAAGGGGAGGTTCACCGCTCCCGGGGGATGGCCCCGCCGGAAGGCCGCAGCCGGCCGCAGGTCCAGGACGTTGCCCGCCCCGAATCCCGGGTGGGCGGTCATGGTCTCCCAGAGGTCGTCCTTGTCCGCGGCCATGAGCCTACTCCCAAGAATGGTTGCCATCGGGCCGGGGGTTGGTCTACCTTCTGCGGGAGCCGTTGCCCCGGATGATCTTCTTTATCCCGACCGTTCGGTGCCGAAACCTACCCCAAGATAACACCCCGGCGCCCCGAAACGGAATCCAGGAGTCGAACATGCCGTCGGTCCAGAAATTCGTCGTCACGCCCAACCTCTCCGGCTCCCTCACCCCCCTGATGGACATCGCGCGCAACCTGTGGTGGAGCTGGAACGTCGAGGCCATCAACCTGCTGCGCCGCGTGGATCCGGACCTGTGGGACAAGTTCGAGGGCAACCCCATGGCCGTCCTGGGCTCCCTCCCGGCCGAGCGGGTCGCCGAACTCGAGAAGGACAAGGCCTTCCTCGCCCACCTCGAGCGGGTCAAGGGGGACCTCGACCGCTACCTGACCATGCCGTCCTGGTTCGAGGGCGAGCACCCCGGGGTCCAGCCCGGCCTGGTCGGCTACTTCTCCCTGGAATTCGGCATCCACGAATCCCTGCCCCTGTACTCGGGCGGCCTGGGCATCCTGGCCGGGGACCATCTCAAGAGCGCCACCGACCTGGGCCTGCCCCTGGTGGGCATGGGCCTGGCCTACCAGTACGGCTACTTCCGCCAGTACCTGAACCACGACGGCTGGCAGATGGAAGACTACGCCGTCAACGACTTCTACAACATGTCCATGACCCTGACCCAGGACGAGAAGGGCAAGCCCGTCACCATCGAGGTGCACTACCCCGGCCGCATCGTGACCGCCCAGGTCTGGCGGATCCAGGTCGGCCGCATCCCCCTGTTCATGCTGGACACCAACCTGCCCGTCAACCGGCCCGAAGACCGCGAGCTGACCAGCAAGCTGTACAGCGGCGACCACGACATGCGCATCCGGCAGGAGATCCTGCTGGGCATCGGCGGCCTGCGGGCCCTGATCAAGCTGGGCTACGAACCCACGGTGTGCCACCTGAACGAGGGCCACAGCGCGTTCCTGGGGCTCGAGCGCATCAACCTGCTGATGAAGAACCGCGGACTCGATTTCGAAACCGCCTTCGAGGTCGTCCGCGCGAGCAACGTGTTCACCACGCACACGCCCGTTCCCGCCGGCAACGACCACTTCCATCCCGATCTGGTGCGCCTCTATCTGAAGGGCAAGGCCGAGGAACTGGGCATCGGCATGGACCGCCTCATGGCCCTGGGCCGGCAGAACCCCGAGGACAAGTCCGAGACCTTCTGCATGACCGTGCTGGCCCTGCGCCTGAGCCGGTTCTGCAACGGCGTGAGCGAGCTGCACGGCAGCGTGTCGCGCCGCATGTGGAGCCAGGTCTGGAACAAGGTGCCCGTGCATGAGATTCCCATCTCGCACGTGACCAACGGCATCCACACCCGCAGCTGGCTGTGCAACGAGATGGCGCGCCTGTACGACCGCTACCTCGGCCCCCGCTGGTACGAGGAGCCCACCAACAAGTCCCTGTGGGACCGCGTGGAGCTCATCCCCGACGCCGAGCTCTGGCGATCCCACGAGCGGATGCGCGAACGGCTGGTCGGGTTCGTCCGGCGCCGGCTGCGCAAGCAGCTGCTCAAGCGCGGGGTCAAGGGCGCCTGGATCAGCCAGGCCAGCGAGGTGCTCGATCCCGAGGCCCTGACCATCGGATTCGCGCGGCGTTTCGCCACCTACAAGCGGGCCGCGCTGATCCTGCGCGATCCCAAGCGGCTGAACGAAATCCTCAACGATCCGGATCGGCCCGTGCAGCTGATCTTCGCCGGCAAGGCCCATCCCAACGACCATCCCGGCAAGGAGCTGATCCGGCAGCTGATCCACCTGGCCCAGACCCCCGAGTTCCGCAAGAACATCGTGTTCCTCGAGGACTACAACATCGAGGTCGCCCGCTTCCTGACCCAGGGGGTGGACGTGTGGCTGAACACCCCGCGCCGGCCCCTGGAGGCCAGCGGCACCAGCGGCATGAAGGTGCCCCCCAACGGCGGGGTTAACCTGTCGGTCCTGGACGGCTGGTGGTGCGAGGGCTACCGCACCGACAACGGCTGGGCCATCGGGGCGGGCGAGGACTACGACGACCAGGACTACCAGGACGCCGTGGAGAGCACCGCCCTGTACGATCTTCTCGAGAACGAGATCGTGCCGGCGTTCTACGATCGCGGCAGCGACGCGGTGCCCCGGGAGTGGACCCGGGTGATGAAGAACTCCATGCGCACCGTCAGCGCCCAGTTCAACACCAATCGCATGGTCGAGGACTACACCGAGCGCTTCTACATCCCCTGCCTCGAGAACGCCCGGCGTCTGGGGGCGGACGAATTCCAGAAGGCCCGCAACCTCGCCGCCTGGCGCGCCCGCATCCGATCGAGCTGGTCGAAGGTGCGCATCGAGTGCGTCAACGCCGCCCCGGACATGGTGCAGCCCATGGGAACGAGCATGCCGGTCCAGGCCACCCTCTTTCTGGGAGACGTCCCGGCCGAAGAGGTGCTGGTGGAGGTCTTCCACGGCCTGGTCGATCCCGCCGGGGCCATCGTCGAGGGGGAGACGGCGACCATGTTCCCCACCGGCGATCCCTACGACGGGTTCCTGGACTTCACCGGGAACATCGCCTGCCGGCGGGCGGGCCTGCGCGGGTTCACCGTGCGGGTGACGCCGCGGATCGAGGGCTACCCCCTGGACCGGTTCGAGACCGGCCTGGTGACCTGGTGGGACGATTCGGGGGGGAAGATCTGCCCCGTGAAGCCGCCGCGGAAGGACTCCACCGTCAAGAACGGCTGAGGAACGAACGGAAGGCGGGGAGCCCGGTCACGGCCGGGCTCCCATTTTTTTGCCCAGCGCCGCGCTGCTCAGCGAGGCCGCGATGAACACCACCGCAGCGACCACGAAGACCTCCCTGTAGCCCGCCCAGGTCGTCAGGGCGAAGCCCAGGACCGGACCCAGCAGCCCGCGGATCCCCACCATCGCCACGTGGATGCCCTGGTAGTACCCGCCCTGCCCCGGCGGGGCGAAGCTGATGGACCCCACGTTCCAGGTCACGTTGATCCCCGCCATGCCCAGGGAATAGAAGCCGAAGGCCAGATAGGCCACCAGGGCCGGCCGGTCGGGCATCAACGCCGCGCCCACCGCAAGGGCGGCCGGGTACAGGGTGATGATCCCGAAGCTGATGGTGCACAGGCGCACCGGATGGATCCGGTCCATCAGCCTGCCCATCAGCGGACCCAGCGAGGCCACCCCCACCGAGGCGATGAGCACGCGGGCCGAGCTGATCTCCTTGTAGCTGAGGTTCAGCTCCTGGGTGAAGAACAGGGGCAGGACCGGGATCAGCATCATGTAGGCGATCCCGTAGATCATGAAGTTGGACTCGAACCAGAAGAAGGCCCGGTCCGCGCGGAAGGTCGCCACCGCTTCGCGATAAGGGGTGACCAGGGCCCGTCCGAAGCGGCGGAACCGGGGACGGCCCAGGGGCAGGCGGGGGACGACGAAGATGCCGGCGGGATCGTGGGCCGTATCCCCCTCGGGCCTGGGCAGGCGGGCGAGGATCAGCAGGTAGAGGAAGCCCACCGCCCCGATGGCCGGGAACACCAGGCGGTACAGGCGCGGGTCGAGGTCCAGCAGGTATCCTACCAGGAGGCTGGTGGCCGCGGCGGTGAAGTGCTGCACCATCGCGCCCAGGCCGAAGACCCGGCCGCGTCGCCGGGCGGAGATGTTGGCCTGGAGGATGCCGTTCTGGGCCGGATAGACCAGGGCGGCGAAGAAGTACGCCAGTCCGATCAGGACCAGGAACTGGCCCGCCGTGGCGGTGAATGCCGCCAGCAGAAGGCTCAGGCGCCCGCCTACGCCTCCCCAGACCAGCCACCGCCTGCGGCCGCCGCGATCCAGGAGCTGGCTCCAGAAGACCGCCAGCAGCATGAAGGAGGTCTCCATGACCACCGACAGGGTGACGAGCCAGCCGGGCGCCCCCAGGGACTTGGCGAGGACGAAGGGGAACAGGAGGTAGCCGGACCACCAGACCCCCTGGGCGATCATGCCCAGGAGGTAGCGGCGTACGGTGAGGCTTTCCAGGTGATCGGGACCGGGTCGCGGCGGGCCGGCGGGGCGGGATTCCTCGTTCAGGATCGTGCCGCCTTATTCCTCGGTGGCGGAGAAGTCGATCT
The DNA here is from genome assembly GCA_050174015.1 of Candidatus Krumholzibacteriia bacterium. Classification (GTDB taxonomy): domain Bacteria; phylum Krumholzibacteriota; class Krumholzibacteriia; order LZORAL124-64-63; family LZORAL124-64-63; genus JAHJTW01. The sequence goes on along the minus strand of JBFXKG010000025.1, from coordinate 27,447 downwards.
CCATCTTCTCGTGCCGCTCCTGGGCGGCCAGACTCAGCGTGGCGATGGGCCGGGCCTGCAGGCGGCGGATGCCGATGGGATCCCCGGTGTCCGCGCAGAAACCGTAGGTCTTGTCCTTGATGCGCTGCAGGGCCTCGTCGATCTTCTTCAGCAGCTTGCGCTCGCGGTCGCGGGTGCGCAGCTCGATCGCCTGGTCCAGGTCGTTCGAGGCGCGGTCGACGAAATCGGAGTCCGTGGACAGGTTCTCGGTCAGGTGCGTCCGGGTATCGTCGCTGTCCTCGAGCAGCTCGTGGCGCCAGTTCAGCAGCAACCGGCGAAAGTACTCCCTCATGGTGTCGTTCATGTACGGCTCGTCGGGGCCGGGCTGGTAATCGGGGGGAAGGTTGACGGGCATGGGACCCTCCTGGTTGGGGCGACGTCATCGGAAAGTGGCCGAATAGATACGGCAAGAGGCCGCGGGGCGCAAGACTCCATTTCCACCCGTTCCAGGGGCGCCGTAAGTCGTTGCCGGCCTGACCCCCGATCCCTCCGTCAGACCGGGGATGCCAGCGGCCGACCCACCGCGGCGGCCACACCGGCCAACCTCTCCATCAGGCCCGTGAACCCGGGGAAGGTCAGGCTCTGGGGCCCGTCGCTGACGGCCTGCGCGGGATCCGGATGGACCTCCACGATGATGCCGTCGGCTCCGGCGGCGGCGGCGGCCAGGGCCATGGGTTCGACGAATTCGCGCACCCCCACCGCATGGCTCGGATCGATGATCACCGGCAGGTGGCTCTGCTGCTTGATCACCGGTACGGCTGACAGGTCCAGGGTGTTGCGGGTGGCGCGCTCGAAGGTGCGGATGCCCCGCTCGCAGAGCATCACCTGGTCGTTCCCGTTGGACATGATGTACTCGGCGGCCAGCAGCATCTCCTCGATGGTGGACATCAGCCCCCGCTTCAGCAGCACCGGGGTGCGGACCTTGCCCACCGCCTCGAGCAGGGCGTAGTTCTGCATGTTGCGGGCCCCGATCTGCAGGATGTCCACGTAACGGCAGACCAGGGGCACCAGGTCGGGGGCGATGACCTCCGTGATGACGGGCAGGCCGGTCTCCTGCCTCGCTGCCGCCAGCAGGCGCAGTCCCTCCTCCTTCATCCCCTGGAAGCTGTAGGGCGAGGTGCGGGGCTTGAAGGCCCCCCCGCGCAGGATGTGGGCGCCGGCCGACCTGATGTGGCGCGCCGTGCCCAGCAGCTGGTCGTGGGATTCCACCGCGCAGGGGCCGGCCATGACCACGAAGCCGGGGCCGCCGATCTGGACCTTGCCCACCTTCACGACGGAGGGTTCGGGCCGGAAGTCCCGGCTGACGAGCTTGCTCTTGCCGGCCAGGGGGGCGATCCGGGCCACTCCCGCCAGGTCCCGCACTCCCTCCAGATCCCCGGCGCCGGCGTCCATCACCCCGATCACGGTGCGCTGCGGACCGTGGTGCGGCCGGGGAGTGAACCCCATGGCCTCCACGGAGCTGATGACCCGGCCGAGTTCGGCCAGGGTGCAGTCGGGTTTCATCTCGATGATCATGGGCGGTCACCTCGGGTCGCTGGGGACATGACGGCATTCACGGCACGGAGGAAGGCTCCGGCCCGGGACACGGCCTGGCCGGCCGGGGCTTCGGAAATGATGCGCAGCAGGGCGCTGCCGATGATCACCCCGTCGGCATGGCGGCAGACCTCCCGGGCGACGTCGGGGGAGTCGATGCCGAACCCCACGAACAGGGGCTGGGGACAGGCCGCGCGAACGCGGCGGAGGTAGCCCGCGAGGTCCCCCCCCGAGCGCTTGCCGGTCACCCCGGTGGAGGAAACGAGGTAAAGGAAGCCGGCGCTTTCCCTGCCGAAGACCTCGAGCCGGTCCGCGTCGGTGGTCGGGGCCACCAGGTCGATCAGGACCACGCCGCAGGCGGCGAGGGCGGCCTCGAGGTCGGCGCACTCTTCCCGCGGCAGGTCGGGCACGATGACCCCCACCACCCCCGCCTCGCCGCAGGCCGCGGCGAAGCGCTCGCCGCCGAACCGCAGGATCGGGTTCAGGTACCCCATCAGGATGACGTTCAGGCCGTGGTCCCGCCGGGCCGCCGCCGCCATCCCCAGGACCCCCGTCAGGGTGACGCCCGAGGCCAGGGCCTGCCGGGAGGCCTCCTGGATGACCGGGCCGTCCGCCACCGGATCGCTGAAGGGGATGCCGATCTCCACCAGCGGGCACCCCGCCGCGGCCGCCTCGCCCAGCAGGGCGCTGAAGGTCGGCACGTCGGGATAACCCGCCGTCAGGAAGGGCACCAGGGTCTTGAGGCCCTGCTCGAGGCGTGCGGCCAGGAGATGGTCCAGGGGAAGTCTGCGCTCATCCATGGCCGCCCCCCTCCAGGCTGATCATGTCCTTGTCGCCCCGGCCGGACAGGTTGATCACCACGAGCTTTCCCGCGAGGTCCCCGTCCGCCACCAGGAGCTTGCAATAGGCCAGGGCGTGGCTGGATTCCAGGGCGGGAATGATGCCTTCGAGCCGCGCCAGCTCGGTGCAGGCTGCGAGCGCCTCCTCGTCCCCCACCATGCCGTAACGCACCCGCCCGGAATCCTTCAGATAGCTGTGCTCCGGGCCGACGCCGGGATAGTCCAGACCTGCGGCCACCGAATGGGCCGGGGTGACCTGGCCGTCCTCGTCCTGGAGGAGGTAGCTGTACGAGCCGTGCAGGACTCCGGGGCGGCCCAGGGTCAGGGCGGCCGAGTGGCCCGCCGTCGAGCCCCCCGCCTCCACGCCGTACAGGGCGACCGCCTCGTCCGCCAGGAATCCGGTGAAGATCCCCAGGGCGTTGCTGCCGCCGCCCACGCAGGCGATCACCGCGTCGGGGAGTCGGCCCTCCTTCTCGAGGATCTGGGCGCGGGCCTCGGTCCCGATGACCGACTGCAGATCCCGGACGATGGTGGGATACGGATGCGGCCCCACGGTCGAGCCGATGATGTAGTGGCTCGAATCGACGTTGGTCACCCAGTCCCGGATGGCCTCGCTGGTGGCGTCCTTCAGGGTGCGCGCCCCGCTGCCGACGGGAACCACCTCGGCGCCCAGCATCTTCATGCGGGCGACGTTGGGCGCCTGCCGTTCCATGTCCAGTTCGCCCATGTAGACGGTGCACTGCAGGCCGGCGAAGGCGGCGACCGTGGCGGTGGCCACACCGTGCTGGCCGGCGCCGGTCTCGGCGATCAGGCGCCGCTTGCCCATGCGGATCGCCAGCAGGACCTGGCCCAGGCAGTTGTTGATCTTGTGGGCCCCGGTGTGGTTCAGGTCCTCGCGCTTGAGGTGGATGACCGCCCCGCCCCCGTAGGCGCGCTCGAGGTTGCGCGCGCGGTACAGGGGCGTGGGCCGGCCTGAGTAGTCCGCCAGCAGGGCGTGGAACTCGGCGGTGAACTGCGGGTCGCGGCGGGCTTCGTCGTAGACGCGCTCGAGTTCCCGCAACCCGGGAATCAGGGTCTCGGGAACGAACTGGCCCCCGTAGACGCCGAAGCGTCCGGGACCCTCGCGGGCGATGATGCTCATCGGCTGACCTCCTGCAGAAACCGGCTCACCAGCCGGGAATCCTTGCGGCCGGGCGCGCTTTCCACGCCCCGGCAGACGTCGACGGCGAAGGGACGGCCACCTGTCGCCAGATCGTTGATGTTCGCGGGTTCCAGCCCTCCGGCCAGGATGAGTTCGGCGCCCTGCCGGCCCAGTTCCTCGGCAACGGACATCCAGGCCTGGTCGGCCGACCTCGCCGAACCCTCGGCGGTCTTCGGCTGATCGAGCAGGACGTACTTCACCCCGTCGAAGGTCTTCACGGTGTCGTGGCGAACCTCGCCGGGGGTGAGGGCCTTGATCAGGGGCAGCCCGGTCAGCCCGGCCAGTTCGCGGCAGTACTCCGGGGTCTCCCCCCCGTGCAATTGCACGAGATCCAGGCCGCAACAGGCGGCCGTTTCGACCACCCGCGCGAGCTCCTCGTCGCGGAACACCCCGCACAGCCTGGCCTCGGGAACGGCCGCGCGGATGGCCCGGGCCTGGTCCACCGTCACCCGGCGCGGACTCGTGGCGAAGATCACCCCGAGCAGGTCCGCTCCCTGCTGGTGGCAGAGGACGGCGTCCTCGGGGGTGGTCAACCCGCAGATCTTCACGCGCACCGCCCCCTCGGTTTCCCGGCCGTTCATCTCGCGCAGCTTGCGACCGGGATCCCCGCTCAGCAGGAGGGCGTGCCCCACCAGGAAGGCGTCCACGCCCAGGGCGGCCAGTCGCACGACGTCCCCCCGGCGTTCCAGGCCGCTCTCGCTGACCCGTACCATCGAATCGGGAACCAGGGGCAGCAGCAGCTCGGTCTGCCGGACGTCGGTGGTCAGGGCGGCCAGATCGCGGTTGTTGATCCCCACGATGCGGGCGCCCGCATCCAGGCTCTTTTCGACGTCCTCGGCGTCATGGCACTCGACGAGGGACTCGATGCCCAGATCGTGGACGACCGCGAGCAGGGCGGACAGCTGATCGGCATCCAGCATGCGGGCGATCAGGAGCACCGCATCGGCGCCGGCGGCCCAGGCCGTCCGCACCTGGATCTCGTCGATGACGAAGTCCTTGCCGATGACCGGCAGGCCGACGGCCTCCCGCATGGCCTGCAGGTCGGCCAGGGAGGTGCCGAAGTTCGCCCGGTCCGTCACCACCGACAGGGCCACGGCGCCGCTGCGGCGGTACCAGCGGGCCAGGTCGGCCGGCGCGGCGCGGCTGCGGAGATCGGGACGGCTGGGGGAGGTCCCCTTGACCTCGGCGATGACCCCGGCGCTCCGGCGCAGGGCCGCGCCGAAAGGCCGCAGCCGGTCGCCCGGATCGCGCCTGGGCGGGGGACCCGCCTTGAGGCGGACGATCTCCTCCTGCTTCTGGGCCCGGACCCTGGCGAGGAAGCTCATGCCCCCTCCTTCACCGCGCGGCCGGCCAGGTCGTTGCTGGCCCGGCACAGGTCGTCCAGCAGGCGCAGGCCCGCTCCGGATACCAGGGTCCGGCGCGCCGCCTCCACCCCGCCACGGACGTCCGTCGCCACGCCCGCCGCCACGGCGACGAAGCCCGCGTTGAGAACCACGGCGGTCGCGGCTCCGGGCCGGCCCCCGCCCAGGGCCTCGCGGATGATGCGGGCGTTCTCGGCCGGGGTGCCGCCGGCCAGTTCCGCCAGGGGCACCGGATCGAGCCCCGCATCCCGGGGGTGGAATTCGTAAACGGTGACCTTCCCCCGATCCAGAGCCGCCACGGTGGTCGGCCCGGCGGGCGAGACCTCGTCCAGGCCGCCCTCGCCGTGGACCACGAAGGCCTTGCGGCAGCCCAGCAGACCGAGGGCCCGGCACACCGGCTCGCACAGGGCGGGGTCGTAGACCCCCATGAGCTGGCGGTCCACCCCGGCGGGATTGGTCAAGGGTCCCAGCAGGTTGAAGACCGTGCGCACGCCCAGCTCCCGGCGCACGGGCATCGCGTGCCGCATGGCCGGATGCAGGGCCGGGGCGAACAGGAACCCGATCCCCAGGGTGTCGATGAGCGTGCCGACCTGGGCGGGATCGAGATCGATGGCCACGCCCAGGGCCTCCAGCACGTCCGCGCTGCCGCTGCTGGACGAAACGGCCCGGTTGCCGTGCTTGGCGATCCCGATCCCCATGGCGGCCGAGAGCAGCGCCGCGGCGGTGGAGATGTTGAAGGTCCCGCTGGCGTCACCCCCCGTGCCGCAGGTGTCGACGAGGTCGCGGCGGCGCACCGGGACGGGCACGGCCCGTTCGCGCATGGCCTCGGCGAAGCCCACGATCTCCGAGACGGCCTCGCCCTTGCCGCGCAGGGCCACCAGGTGGGCGGCCAGGGACACCGGCGGCAGGGCGCCGGTCATGACCTGCCGCATCAGGCCGCGGGCCTGCTCGCGCGACAGGTCGCGCCCCGAGAGCAGGATGTCCAGGGTCCGGTCAGGCATGACGGGCCTCCCCGCTGCGGACCGTCTCCAGGAAGTTGGCCAGCAGCCGCCGGCCTTCGGTCGTCAGGATGGATTCGGGATGGAACTGGACCCCCTCCAGCCGGGCCCCCGGCAGCCGCACGCCCATGATCTCGCCGTCCGAGGTGTACGCCGAGACCTTCAGCTCGGCGGGCAGACTGTCCTCGCGGGCGGTCAGGGAGTGGTAGCGCGTGGCTTCGAAGGGATTGGAAAGACCGTCGTAGATCGTCCCGCCGTCGTGGTAGATGCGGCTGGTCTTGCCGTGCATCACCCGGTCGGCGCGGCTGATGGTCCCGCCGAAGGCCTGGACGATGCACTGGTGGCCCAGGCAGATCCCCAGGACCGGAACGCGGCCGGCGAAGTGCCGGATGAACTCCAGGCTCACGCCCGCGTCGTCCGGATTGCCCGGCCCCGGCGAGATGATCAGCGATTCGGGTTCCCTGGCGCGGGCCTGCTCCAGGGTGATCATGTCGTTGCGGGCCACGGTGACCTCCGCCCCGAGCTCTCCCAGCAGCTGGACCACGTTGTAGGTGAACGAGTCGTAGTTGTCGATGAGCAGGTGCATGGCTACAGCCCTTCCTCGGCGATGCGGACCGCCCGGGTCAGCGCCCGGATCTTGTCGAGAGTCTCGGTGAATTCGCGCTCGGGCACCGAGTCGGCGACGATGCCCGCGCCCGCCTGGACGCTGAACCGGTCGCCCTGCATCAGCAGGGTCCGGATGGTGATGCACATGTCCATGTCACCGCGCTGGCCGAAGTAGCCGACCGCCCCGGCGTAGGGTCCCCGGCGGCGGCCTTCCAGTTCGCCGATGATCTGCATGGCCCTGATCTTCGGCGCCCCGCTGACCGTCCCGGCGGGGAACACGGCCCGCAGCGCATCGAACATGTCGCGGCCCGCCTCCAGCTCGCCCGACACCCGCGAGACCAGATGCATCACGTGGCTGTAGCGTTCGACGGTCATGAAGTCGTCCACCTGGACGGTTCCGGTGCGGCAGACCCGGCCCAGGTCGTTGCGGCCCAGATCCACGAGCATCACGTGCTCGGCGCGCTCCTTCTGGTCGGCCAGCAGCTCCTCCGCCAGGCGCGCGTCCTCGGCGACAGTCTCACCGCGGGGCCGCGTGCCCGCGATGGGATTGACCTGAAGCCGATCCCCTTCCAGACGCACCAGCATCTCCGGGGACGAGCCGATGAGCTGGAATCCGCCGCAATCCAGGAAGAACAGGTAGGGGCTGGGATTGAGGATGCGCAGGGCGCGGTAGACCTGGAAGGGGTTCTCCTCGGTCCGCCCCCCCAGGCGCTGGGACAGGACGATCTGGAAGGCGTCCCCGGCCAGGATGTGCTCCTGGGCCCTGGTGACCATCGCTTCGAAATCGGCCCGGGGAATTTCAGCCTCCAGGCCCTGGACCGGATCCTGCGAACCGCCGGAGACCTGGGCGGCGGTCCTGCGGACCGGCACGTCCAGGGGCGAACCCAGGGCCGCCAGCACCTGTTCGATCTCGGCGGTGGCGGCGGCGTGGGCGGCCCCGGGATCACCCTCCTCGGGAATGGTCAGCACCTCGATCTGGTTCTTCACGTGGTCGAAGACCACCATGGTGCGGGGGAACAGGAAATGGAAATCCGGCAGGTCCGGCCCCCCGCCCTCGGGCAGGGGAATGCCGTCGAAGTCGCGGACGATGTCGTAACCCAGGTAGCCGACCGCCCCGCCGAACGGAGGGGGCAGATCCCCGTCCTCGTCGGCGACCAGGGGCGCACGTTCGAGTTCCTGCCGGATGGGCGCCAGGGGATCGTCCCCGGCCGGTTCGACCGCCTCGGTCCTGCTGCCTGTCGCGTCCGAGCGCGTGGTCACCACCTTGCCGTCCTTCAGGCTGATCACCGTGCGGGGGCGCAGGCCCACGAACGAGTAGCGGCCCACCTGGACGCCGCGCTCCACGCTCTCCAGCAGGAACGCCGCTCCCTGTTCCTGCAGCTTCAGGAACACCGACACGGGCGTCTCCAGATCCGCGGGGATGCGGGCGCGCAGCGGCGCCCGGGCCGGGCCGGCCGCCTCGGCGAGGTACTGGGCTCTGTTCGGCGATATCATTCGGGCACTCCCGTTCGGTTCCACGGTTCCTGAATAGAAAAACCCGTCATCCCTGGTGCGGATGACGGGTCTGAAGCTGCTCGGTCGGACAATCCTAGATCGTGTTCCTCCCTTGCACACAGACGACGCCATCCGGACGCCAGGTCCACCAGCGCCACCAATAACCACGGGCGGTCGCGTCGGTCGTGTGCAGGTGCAGGTCCATGATCCTCCCGGCCTTGCGGCCCGGGTTCAACTCCGACTGGTTCGATCGATGATTATACTCCGGCCTGCACCGGCTGTCAACCCGTGCCTGCCGGGATCATGCGCACAACGTCTTTTTATCTTGACATCAAGATTTTTCCGCATTATCTTGATTTCAAGATAACAAGGGAGGACCCCATGCGGGATTCGATCGACCGCTTCTTCGCGGAATGGCAACAGCAGGGCCTGGACCTGCCCGCCCGGTCGGCGCCGGCCGTCTACCGGATGATCCGGGTCGCCAAGATCCTGGGCCGCAGGCTGGACGCCACCTGCGCCCGCCACGACCTGACCCGGTCCCAGTACGAGGCGCTGGCGGCCCTGCGGCGGAATCACCCCCGCCCCCTGAGCGCCCAGGACCTCATGGACGCCAGCTTCCTGACCTCGGGTTCCGTGACCGCCATGATCAACCAGCTGGTGCGGACCGGCCTCGTCAGGAAAGACCTCGACCCGGGCGACAAGCGCCGCCTGCGGATCCTCCTGACCCCCCGGGGCATGTCCGTCATCGAGGCCGCGGTGCGCGAGCGCGCGGCCGACAACGTCCGCCTGACGGAGCTGCTGGCCCCGGCGAGGCGGGAAACCCTGAACCGCGTGATGCGTGAATTCCTGGCCGCCCTGGAATCCCTGGACGACCGGGAAAAGGAGATAGAATCATGAACGCCGATAACTTTCCCCTGGCCGCCTATCTGGCCCGCACGGGCCTGGAGGCCTTGCCCCCCGCCACTCCGGCAGGGCTCGCGAACCTGGTCGCCGCCCAGACCCGGGCCGTGGCCTTCGAGAACCTCGACCCGCTGGCCGGCCGTCCCGTGACCGTTTCCAGGGACGCCGTCCTGGCCAAGATCCTCGACCGCGGGCGCGGCGGCTACTGCTTCGAGCTGAACGGCCTGCTGGGCTGCGCCCTGGAGGCCGCCGGCTTCGCCTTCGCGACACGTCTGGCGCGGGTGAACTACCGGCGAACCGAACCCGGTCCCCTGTCCCATCAGGTCTTCCTCGTCGATTGCGGGGGAACCCGGTGGCTGGCGGACGCGGGGTTCGGCGGACCCGGATTGACGGAGCCCGCACCCTTCGTCCCCGGCACGGAATTCGCCCAGGGGGAGGCGCGGTTCCGGCTCGATGCGGCCCACGGTGGAGACGTCCAGCTGCGCAGGGAGATCGACGGCGCCTGGGTGGACCTCTATCTCATCGCCGGCCACGCCATCCTGCCGGTGGACATCGAGGTGGCCAACCACTTCGTCTCCACCTGGGAGCGCTCGCCGTTCCGGTCGATGTTCATGGTCGCGCGGCCCGTCGACCGGGGTTTCGCCATGATCCAGGGAACCGATCTGGTCCGCCTGGACGGCGGGTTCATGCCGGTCGAACGGCGGCCCCTCGCGGACGCCGCGGACCTCAGGGAGGTCCTGGCGGAGGTGTTCGGGGTCAGCGTCGAGGCGGAGATCGCCGCCGCAGCCTGGCTCCGGGTCAACCGGGAGCCGGGCGCGGCGGCGTGAGCGGGCTGAATGGACCGGACGGGCAGGAACCCGGGATCACGGCATCCTCAGCTCGATCAGTCCCAGGTCCGTGGTCAATCCGGCGGTGACCTCCACTCCCACGACCACCGAGTCGAGATACGCATCGAGGAGCGGCTGGATGGTCACGTCGTACAGGCCGGCCGGCAGCATGGGCAGTCGCCAGGCCCCCGTCAGGTCGTCGGCGTAGCAGATCACCGTGTCCTCGCCCGCCGTCGTCATCACGACCGAGGCCGCAGGATCGACCAGCCCGACGATGGCGCCGGCGTCATGGTGGTCGACCATGCGCACCACCGGTTTGAGCATGTACTGGCCGTTGCCGGTGACGTGCACGGAGCGCTCGGCGTCGAAATCGAGGGTGGCCTCGAACAGGCCGTCCTCGATCACCGTGAATCCGTGGACGATCTTCAGGCCGGTATGCATGCCGCTGGGGACGATCAGGGGATGGGTCTGCCCGTCCACCACGACGGTGCATCCCTCCCCGATCATCAGGCGGATCTGGGTGTAGGCTCCGGCCGTCACGGACGAATCGGCCAGGACGAACGATTCCCCGTCGGCGTAATCCAGCAGATCTATGGTGTCGGTGTCGGCGGAAACCGTGAACCAGCCGGCCAGGGAATCCTCACCCGCACGGTGGACCTGGACCTCGGTGACCACGATGTTGACCTGCTCGAAGTCGCCCGGGGCGTCCACCAGGAAGAGACGGACATCACCCGATCCGGCCTGGTCCGCGGGCGCCGTGGAATCGGAACATCCCACCGCGCCGGCCACGACCGTCAGGAGCAGCATCGAGAAGAAGATGGCGATGCGAGTCATGAATGACCTCCCGCAAGGATCCTCCTCCAACCCCATATCAATCCCTCTCAAGGTATCAGGATTCATGCCCGGTCGCCTCCATGGCGGCTGATTGACGAGGATTCCTCCGGGTTCCCCGGCGGGTCACCCGGAGACCGGATCGGACGGCAAAATGGCACGCAGATCCTCGAGGTAGTCGGAAAATTCCTTCCTTCCCCGGGCGGTCAACTTCACCAGGGTGACGGGCTTCTTGCCCTCGAACGACTTCTCGACGGCGATCAGCTTGCCTTCCTCGAGCTTGCCGAGATTCACCGACAGCGTCCCGTCGGTCACCCCGAGGGTCCTGCGGATGGTGGGAAAGGTCTGGGAGCGGCCCGACCGCACGAGGAAGGACAGGATCAGGAGCCTGACCCTGCCGTGCACCAAGGGCGACAGCGGCGCCCCGCCCCGCGGGCCGGCCGCCGTTTTTGCGGTTCGCGCCACGCCCTCGGCCTCCCTGCCGGGCGTCTCCGCCGCTGCCCCGCCTTCAGGCAACATCCATGTCTCAGGCAGGCGGGTCGCGAAAATCGGGGCCGGTCCGGCGCGGCGGGCGCCACGTCTCGCCGGCCCCTTTTGATCCAGGAATGGCCACCATGCCTTTTCCTGAAACCGGTCAGCGGGATGGTTGCGACGAGCGCCACCAGCTTCTGGCGACCGCGTCCCTGCAGCCGTTCGAGTCTGGTGAGGGGGCGGCTGGCACCCAGGACCAGTTGTCCGCCCCCCTGTCGCCGTCCGGAGTTCCGTCTCCAGCCCCTGCGGGGATCCCCGGCCTCTGCCGTGCTCCGTCGGGATCCGGCTCCATCCATCGCGCGTGACCCTGCCCGCAGTTGCGGCAGCGGGCTTGCCGGCGCCGGCCGCCCGTCCGGACATCCTTGTCCGAGGCGGGCTCATCGGCCGCGCATTTACTTTAATATTCCAAGTACTTTTGTTTTTCAAGTAAAATATCGAGGGAGATCGAAGTTTTTTCCGGGTCGCTATCGGACTAATTCCTGCGTCCTGTCTGGTTGCTTCAATTTGTTGAAAAACAACAACATGACACAGGCGTGACGATTTCAGCCGGAGAGTCGCATCAACAAAGAATACCATGGGGACCGGACAGGTTACCCGCCGGAAAAGTCCCGATTCGGCGGGGGAAGGCCCGGCGGAGGGGCAGGTTGACGGGAGGGCGATCCGGCATCCGCAGGGCGGTCGCTCAGGCAGGGCCCCTGGTTCAGGCGTCGACCGCCCGAGGACCAGCCGGGGAGCCCTCCCGTCAACCTTCCCCTACCCTGGACTTGCAGCGCCGAACGGCTATCTTTCCGGGGAAATTCCGACCCCGCATCCCCTGCCCGCTCCAAGGAGACCGCCATGTCGAAGACGCAAAAGCTCATCGCGATGGAGGACCGCTTCGGCGCCCACAACTACCACCCGCTGGACATCGTCATCAGGAAGGCCGAAGGCGTCTGGGTCGAGGACGTCGAGGGGAACCGCTTCATGGACTTCCTCGCAGCCTACAGCGCCGTGAACCAGGGACATTGCCATCCCCGGCTGCTGAAGGTGATGAGGCGCCAGGCCGCCAAGGTCTGCCTGACCAGCCGCGCCTTCCGCAACGACCAGCTGCCGTATTTCTGCCAGGAGATCTGCGAGCTGACGGGCTTCGCCAAGGTCCTGCCCATGAACTCCGGAGCGGAGGCGGTCGAGACCGCCATCAAGGCCGCCCGCAAGTGGGGAGAGAAGGTCAAGGGGATCGCCAGGGACCAGGCCGAGATCATCGTCTGCGCCGACAACTTCCACGGCCGCACCACCACCATCGTGGGCTTCTCCACCGAGGACCAGTACAAGGACGGATTCGGCCCCTTCACCCCGGGCTTCAAGGTCATTCCCTACGGCGACCTGGATGCGCTGGAGAAGGCGATCACCCCCAGCACCGCGGCCTTCCTGGTCGAGCCCATCCAGGGCGAATCGGGCATCAAGGTCCCGCCCGCGGGTTTCCTCGCCCAGGCCCACGAGCTGTGCCGCAAGCACAACGTGCTGCTGATCTGCGACGAGATCCAGTCGGGTCTCGGCCGCACCGGCAAGCTGTTCGCCTTCGAGCACGAAGGCATCGTCCCCGACGCCGTGATCATCGGCAAGGCCCTCAGCGGCGGCTTCTATCCCGTGTCCGCCTTCCTCAGCAGCGAGGAGGTCATGGGCGTCTTCCATCCGGGCGATCACGGCTCGACCTTCGGGGGCAACCCCCTGGGGATGGCCGTGGCCCGCGAGGCCATCCGGGTGCTCAGCGACGAGAAGCTGGTCGAGAACAGCGCCAAGCTGGGCCCCTGGTTCATGGAGAAGCTGGGCGAGATCGAGAGCAGGAGCATCAAGCTGATCCGCGGCAAGGGCCTGTGGGTGGGCGTGGTGCTGGACCGTCCGGCGCGGCCCTACTGCGAGGCCCTGATGCACGAAGGCATGCTCTGCAAGGAGACCCACGAGACGGTGATCCGGCTGGCTCCCCCCTTGACCATCACCAAGAAGGAGCTCAACATGGCCTTGACCCGGATCAAGAAGGTCTTCAAGAAGCTGGACGGTTGATCCCGGCGGACCCGCACGCACGAGGCCCGGGCCCGGCCCGGGCCTTTTCCGATCCGGAAGACCCGGATCATGCGGGTCAAGGAGCTTTCCCATGCCTCTGGCCTTCTTCTGCACCGACCTGCACGGACGCCGGGACCGCTACGAGAAGCTGTGGGACGCGGTGGCCGCCGAGCTCCCGGCCGCCGTCTTCCTGGGAGGGGACCTCTTCCCCCACGCCATGTTCGGCGGTCCCGGGGCCTTCACCGCGGACCACTTCGAACAGGGGTGGAACCGGTTGCGCGAGTCCCTGGGCGCCCGCTACCCCCGCGTCTTCGTGATCCTGGGCAACGACGATCCCGCCGTCCACGTCGATGGCCTGCGCGACGGGGAGCAGGCCGGGTTGTGGCAATACGCCCACGGCCGGCTCCTGGAATGGGAAGGCTACGGGGTCCTGGGTTACAACTGCATCCCGCCCTCCCCGTTCCAGCTGAAGGACTGGGAGCGTTACGACGTCTCGCGTTTCGTCGATCCCGGCTGCCTGTCGCCCGAGGAGGGCCGGCGCACCGACGGCCTCGCGGCCAGGATCATCCGTCACGCGACCATCAGGGACGAACTGGCCGCCGCCGCCGCGGACGCCGACCTCCGCCGGACCATCTGCCTTTTCCATTGCCCGCCCTACAGGTGCGCCCTGGACCGGGCCGCCCTCGACGGCAAGGCCGTCGACCACGTCCCTCTGGACGTCCACATCGGCAGCGTGGCGATCAGGGAATTCCTGGAGTCGCGCCGGCCGTTGCTGGGGCTGCACGGCCACGTGCACGAGAGCGCCCGGTTGACCGGGAGCTGGCGGGAGGAGATCGGCGGCGTCCCGGCCGTCAACGGGGCCCACGACGGCCGGGAACTGGCGCTGGTCCGGTTCGATCCGGCCCATCCGCGGGATGCGTCCCGCGAACTGCTCTGATCGCCCGCCTCAGGTCCTGGTCGCCGGCGGCAGCTCCTGGGCCGCGTCGGTGACCGCGTTGATCTTCACCGCGAAGCTGGAACGGTTCTCGATATCCTGGTCCGTGACCAGATGGACGTCCAGCAGGCCGTCGGTCCGGTAACCGGTCCGCTGGTAGTTGAACTCGGCGAGGCAGCGGCTCCAGCCGTCCAGCCAGTCCAGCAGCTCGCGCTGCTTCTCCTTGTCCCCCGTGACGTGCACCAGCAGATCGATGTCGCTGGCAGGCCCCGCGCTGGCGTTCTTCACGCTGCCGAAGATGTACAGCGCCTTGACCCCCATGCGCTCGCGATCGAGTTCGGCGGCGATGCGGTCGGCCATCTGGCGCCGCCAGCGCCAGTACTGGTCCATGGGCTTGTGGGCTTCCCCTTCCACCGGCTGCAGGGGGGCCGGCTCCCCGCCCGGTTCGGCGAGGTGGCCCACGGCCTCGTCCAGGTCGGCGTTTAGCAGGATGCGCAGGATGCGCCCTCCGGTCACTTCCGGCACGTCGATGACCCTGATCACGTCCGCCAGGTCGGCGAACTCGGGCAGCAGGGCGGCCAGCAGGTTCTCGGATCGTCCCAAAAAGATCTCGTTGAAGACCACGCCGTCGTCGTCGGGGTAGATGGGCAGGTAGCCGATGGCCGACTCCACCAGGTCCTGGAAGAAGTGCGTGCCGAACGAGACGTCGGGCACGTAGTTGCCCTGGCGGCGGGCGATCTCGATGAGCAGGGAGGTGTTGTTGATGTCCGCGTAGGTGATGTTCACCCCGAGCTTGATGTCGCCCCGGCTGCCCCAGCGGCCCGGCCCCATCAGGATGAACTGCTTCTTGGGCAGCAGCTTGTTCAGCTCGCCGACGGCCCGGCCCACCTGCTTCATGCGGGCGGCGCTGGGCAGGTCGCCGTACTGGTCCGGATCGACGTAGACCACGTACTTCGCTTCGGGCACGCGGCAGTTGGACACGTGGCGGTTGGCGCTGAAGACGACGTCGCCCTCGGGGATGTCCCGGGGGATGGGCGAGGGCGCCGCCAGGTCGGACTGGCTTTGCGGCCGGCACTGCAGCAGGTAGAGGTGCTCGCCGTCGTGGGCGAACTCCACGTCCACCGGGCAGCGCAGGTTCTCCTCGAGGATGCGCAGGGTTTCGCGCATCTGCAGGACGAACTCGGAGCGGCCCCGCAAGCCCTCGAAGCACGCCACCAGGGGCTGGTCGGTGGGCTCGAAGAAGTTGCTGACCGGGCGGGACAGGCGTCCGCCCTCGAGCACGCAGAAGATCTGGGTCAGCGCCGGATACTGCGGACCCACCTCGCTCAACAGGTTCCGCAGGTCCAGGGTCTCGAAGCGGTTCTCCTCGAGGTTGACCACGTCGATGCGGCGGGGCGAGTAGCGGACGATCTCCTCGATCGCCACGTTCACCCGCAGGTCGGGCTTGCCCGGGACCAGCAGGCACGGGTAATCGTCGCCCGTGCGGTCGACCGCCCGGGTGCCCAGCCCCGGCACCATGCGCACCAGGCCGTCCTCGCGCGAGATCCGCGGCGACCAGCGGAATTCGTTGCGCGAGAAGGCCACCCCGGCGAACGCCGGGAAGAAGTACCGCCCAACGCGCCTGCCCACGACCTCCTGGATCAGGATGCCCATCTGCTCGTCGTATTCGAGGACGCCCCGTTCGCGCCGGTACTGGATGGGATCCGGACCGAACATGGAGGCGTAGACCTCGGCCACGGCGTCCAGCAGGGCGTCCAGGCACTGCTGCTTCGTGCCCTGGTTGGGCAGGAAAAGGCTCTTGTACTTGCCCGAGAACGCCGAGCCGACCCGGTCCTCGAGCAGGCTGGAGCTGCGGATGATCAGGGGCGCACCCTGGAATTCGTCGAGGACCGCCCCCAGGCCCTTGACCAGTTCGGGCGGGAAGGCCGAGTTCTTGAAGAGCCGGACGATGTTCGGATAGTCCCGGCGCACCTCGTCGATGCTCTTGTACTTCTGGTGCAGCAGGTCCTCGAGGTCGTTGTAGGCGATGAAGTCCAGGACGGCGTCCGAGGCGACGTACCAGGTGCGGGGAACCCGCACCGAGGCCAGCACCTTACTGTCCGGCACCTTCTCGTCCGACTTGGCTCCGGTGGCCAGCCCCGAGGCCTTGGTCCCGTAGTTCTGCAGGATCTGGTGGGCCAGCAGCATGCCGGCGGCCTTGCCGCCCAGCTTGCCGTGGCTCTCTTCGGACATCACGATGCGATCCATGAGCTTGCGGAAGAACTCCACCGAGACCTGGTCCTTCGCCGTCTGGACGAAATCCAGCTGCTCGGTCAGCAGGCGCTGGCTCAGGGCCACCCTCACGCTCTTGAGGGTCGAGATGGGCAGCCCCGCCCCGTTGGGGGCGATCTGGTGGAAACGCCGCAGGGCTTCCCGCAGCTCGATGAGGGTCGAGCGGGGATTGTCCAGCACCTTCAGGAAGGTGCTGGCCTTGTCCGCCTGCACCCAGCGCTGGACGCGCGAGATGATCTCCTCCCCGCTGAGGTACTTGGCCGCCGTCTCGAAGGGACGGCCCGTGACCAGCAGGGGGTGATCCGAGGCGATGTGCCGCTCGGGGACGTTGCTCTCATCCTCGCCGTCGGGAGCCGATTCGTGGTCGGCGTCGATTCCCCTGAGCATGTCCTGGGCCTCGGTCAGGCCGATGCTGCACAGGTGGTTGAGCATCTTGCGGGAGATGCGGACGAACAACCCTTCGTCCGTTTCCCGGAGCAGGTCGACCAGGACCCGCCAGCTGGGCGTGGCGTCCTCGGCCTCGGCCGAGCCGATCTCCCGCCACTTGCGGCCCATGCTCTCGAGCTTGCGGTACAGGATCCAGTGGCCGAGGCGGTCGGCCAGGCTCTGGATGAGCCGGATCTCCTCCTTGAGGAAGGGGCCGTCGTCCTCGTTGGGCCGGGCTTCGGTGTAGCAGACCGTCAGGTCGCCCACCATTTCCCCCTGCACCGTGATGGGCGCGGTCAGCATCCAGGGCGATTCCCGGAAGCCGCTGGTCGCGCACTCCTCGCCGTCCAGGCGCACGCGGGCCTCGCAGACCTCCGGATACTGCCAGCCGGGGCCGATGGCCTTGACCACCTCCCCGATGGTGGAGCAGGGCTTGTCCCCCATCACCGTCAAGGCCTTCTCCACCTCGTAGAGGCAGTTCAATTCCTTGGCGCGTTCGCGCAGCGCACCGAGCAGGTCCCGGACCCTATCCATCAGGAACTCCTTCGCAACAGACCCAGGCCGGCCAGACCGTCGACCTTGGCTTCCAGGGGTTTGACCAGACGCACGTGCCTTACGTGGGCCGTCTCGCCGGCGACCGGCTGGGCGTCCAGCCAGTCCCAGTCGATGCGTCCGCCCTCGCCGCCGCGGGCGGTCAGATAATAGACGCCCAGTCCGATGATGTTGTGGAAGAAATGGGCGCCCTGGCTGGGATCCGGCGTCATGTCCCGGGTGGTCGTCTCGACGATGACCTTGGCCCCGGCGATCTGGCTCCAGGCCACCGGGACGCCGAGCCAGGGATCCGAGCTGCCCCACCGTCCGAACCCGATCAGGGTGTAGGGCCGGCCTTCGGCCACCAGGGTCCGGTTGAACCCGGCGACCTCGTCGGCGATGGCCCTGGTCCGGGCGGCGTCGAAGGCCTCCGGTTTGAGGTAGACCACGTCCAGCAGATCGTCCCGCGAGCCGTGCCCCAGGGCGCGATCGGCGGCGACGATGACCTTGCCGTCCCCCAGCTCGGCCGGCACCAGGCGGGACTCGCCCTCGGGCACGGCCATGGGCCGCATCTGGAGCAGGCAGAGCCGGTAATCGGATCCTCCGGACCCCTCCCGGTCGAGGGCGAACTCGATCTCCACGGGGCAGCCTGCCGTCCGCTCCGCCAGGGGGAACAGCCGCCGCAACAAGCCGTTCAGCGCGATGGTCTCGCCCACCAGGATGGGGGCGAAGTCCAGCACCACCGGGCCGGTGCGCCCGTGGCCCATGCGCAGGCGGTCACTGCGGGGATCGTACGTCGACACCAGGTGGTCCAGCACCCCGTCCTCGGCGCCCTGTTCGAGCCCGGCCTGGACCAGGTATTCGGTTTCCTTCATGGGGTCGGGCACCGGAGCCGGACCCATGTTCACCGCCCAGAACTCGTTCTGGGTGCTGCGCATGCGGTCCCCGAGGTTGTTGAACGGCGGAGGAGCCGCGGGATAGGCGGGGCAATAGCACCAGGACAGTCCGCCGTCGACGATCTGGCGGCCGAGCCCCAGGGCCAGGTTCACCACGCCGTCGGTGGGGCGGGCCGCGCCGCTGGGGTAGTAGTTGAAGCTGCGCGCCACGCCCGACATCAGGGGATAGAACCGGTCGCCGTGGCGGTTCCCGACCACCTCCTGCAGGACGACGGCCATCTTCTCCTTGTCGTGATCCAGTCCGGCGGCCTTGAAGTAGTCCCGCGCCTCGCTCAGGAAGGTCGAGGCGTAGACGAAACGGATGGCGTTGCTCAGGGCCTGGAAACGGCTGTCGGCGTCGGGCTGGTTGTTGGGGATCATCTTGGTGGCGAACACCCCCGCGAAGGGATGCTCCAGGGCGTCCTCCATCAGGCTGGACGACCGCACGGCCAGGGGGGCGTGGACCTGCCCGATGAAGTCGCGCAGGTCGCCCAGGATCTCCGGAGGGAGGGTGGCCTTCCCGAAGGCGTGGGCCACCGCGGCGTCGGTGACGTCGCCCGCCACCTCTTCCCGCAGGCCGTTGAGCTCCATGAAGGAATCGAAGATCTCGGCGCCGAGGACGACCATGCGCGGCACCGTGACCTGGATGCCGGGGAATTCCAGGGGGTCGAGCTGCCGGAGCAGTTCCGTCTGGATCCGCCACAGGCCCGAGGCCTTGCCGCCGACCCCTCCGGAGCCGATGCGGGTGATCACCTCGCCCGATTCCCAGGCCCCCCGCGAGAAGCGGGGGATCTTCAACTTGCCCTTCTCAGCCACGACGGGCCTCCCTCTCCGAAGGTTCCGGTCCGGGTCAGATCCAGCCGCGATCCCGGCAGGCGGAAGCCACCCTGCCGATGGCCACCATGTAGGCGGCGTCGCGCATGGAGGTCTTCTGCCGGCGGGCGACGTTGCTGACGTCGTGGTACGCCGAGGTCATCTTGATGTCGAGCTTGCCCAGGACCTCGCCCAGCTCCCAGAAGTAGTTCATGTTGCTCTGCACCTGCTCGAAGTAGCTGCAGGTCACCCCGCCGGCGTTGGCCAGGAAGTCGGGGATGACGAAGATGCCCCGCTCGGCGAGCACGTGGTCGGCCTCCGGAGTGGTGGGACCGTTGGCCCCCTCGGCGATCACCCGCACCCGCGGGTTGATGCCTCCGACGTTCTCCCCGGTGATCTGGTTCTCGATGGCGTTGGGCATCAGGATGTCCACTTCCTGGGTGAGCCAGTCCTCGCCCGCGAGCACCTCGTAGCCCAGGTCTGCGGCGCGCTTGCGGTCGATGCCGCCGAAGCCGTCGGTCACCGAGCGGAGTTCCTTCAGGTCGATTCCGTCCTTCTTGCGGTACGAGTAGCTGGTCTGCTCGCTCTCGTCCCAGCAGGACACGCAAACCGTCGTGCCGCCGATGCGATGGTACAGCTCGATGGCGTACTGGGCCACGTTGCCGAAACCCTGGACGCCGGCGGTGGTGTTCCCCGGATCGAGGCCCAGTTCCTTGAGCGCCTCGCGCAGGGTGTAGACCACCCCGTAACCGGTGGCCTGGGTGCGGCCCAGCGATCCGCCCATGCCCACGGGCTTCCCGGTGATGGTCCCGGGATAGTGGCCGCCGTGCAGCGCCTCGTACTCGTCGAGCATCCACAGCATGTGCTGGGCCGAGGTCATGATGTCGGGCGCCGGCACGTCCCGGTTGGGCCCCACGTCGCGGCCGACCTGGCGGATCCAGCCGCGGCAGATCTGCTCCTGCTCGCGCGGGCTCAGATGATGCGGATCGCAGATCACCCCGCCCTTGCCGCCGCCCAGCGGCAGGTCGGCCACCGCGCACTTCCAGGTCATCCACATGGCCAGGGCGCGGACGGTGTCGATCGTCTCCTGGGGATGGAAGCGGATGCCCCCCTTGCTGGGCCCCCGGGCGTCGTTGTGCTGCACGCGGAATCCGCGGAACACCTTGGTTTCCCCGTCGTCCATGCGCACCGGGATGCTGAAGTGGTACTCGCGCATGGGATTGCGCAGCAGTTCGACTGCGCCGGGATCCAGGCCGATGGTCTTCGCGACCCGGTCGAACTCGGCCTGGGCCATGGCGAACGGGTTGTAGCCTTTGTTGCCGCTCATCCGTCAAACCTCCCGTAGGGTCGTGGTATTGCCGGCGCGAACCGGGGCGTCACTCTCCTGGCAGGCAAGATCCGCACCTGCGACCGCACATGGTCAAAATCCCGCAAAATATTACAATAGAAGGAATTGTGCCTTGAGTCGGCCGGTTTTGTCGCGGTATCGATGCGTTTTTGCTCCAATACTGTTCCGGATGAGGTGCAGCGTTGCATCACTCGTCACCTGCCGGATCGTCCGAGCCCCTCAGGCTGCGCCCGTCCTTCTCCGGGGGCTCGAGGCCGAGCTTGCGCATCTTGCGGATCAGGGTGGTGCGGTGCATCCCGAGCTCACGGGCCGTGCGGCACCGGTGGCCGTTGTGCCTCTCCAGGGCCTCCCGGATGTACTCCGCCTGGACCCGCCCCAGGGGGCGCCGGTCGGCGGGCACGGGGGCGGCGAACGCCCAGCGCCGCTGGCGCAGGTCCTCGGGCAGGTGGTCCACCTCGATGATGTCCTCCGGACACATCACCCAGGCGTGCTCGAGGATGTTTTCCAGTTCCCTGATGTTTCCCGGATAGTCGTGGTGGGTCAGGATCTCCAGCACCTTGGAGGACACTCCCGCCACCCTCTTGCCGCGGCTCTGGGCCAGCCGGTTCAGGAAGCGCTGGACCAGCAGGGGGATGTCGCCCTTGCGGTCGCGCAGGGGCGGCAATTCGACCTTCAGGACGTTGATGCGGAAGAAGAGATCCCGCCGGAAGGCGCCGTCCTCCACCAGGGCCGGAAGGTCCTGGTGGGTCGCGGTGATGAAGCGGACGTCGCAGGGCAGCGGGCGAACCTCGCCCAGCGGTTCGTAGACCCGCTCCTGCAGCACGCGCAGGAGCTTGACCTGGACCGCCGGGGGCACGTCCCCGATCTCGTCCACGAACAGGGTGCCGCCGTTGGCGGCCGCGAGCCGGCCCGGGCGGTCCTTGACCGCCCCGGTATAGGCCCCTGCCCGCACCCCGAAAAGCTCGGATTCCAGCAGGGACTCGGGCAGGGCGGCGCAATTGACGGTCACGAATGGCCCGCGCCGGCGGCCGCTGAGGCTGTGGATGGCCTTGGCCAGCAGGCTCTTGCCGGTGCCGGTCTCGCCGAGGATCAGGACGCTGCTGTCGCTGCGGGCGATGGTGGGCATGACCCGGAACAGCTTGCGCATGTGAGGGTCGCCCGTGACGATCCCCGCGAAGGCGGCCCCTTCGTCCTCGTCGTCGTCGAGGTCCTCGTCGAGCACGGCGGTCTCGGCCAGCCGCAGGGTGAGGACGGCGCCCTGATCCGTTCCTGCGGGGTTGCGGAGGGGAGCGGCGGAGAACCACAGGGGCACCAGGCGGCCCAGTCCGTCCTCGATGACGACCTCCTGGCAGGGAACGGGCTTGCCCCGGCGCAGGACCCGCTGCAACAGCCTCAGGGCTGCGCCCTGCTCGCTGCGCAGGACGTCCTCGGCCTGACGCCCCAGGGCCTGCTTGACGGACAGGTTCAACAGGGACAGCGCCCCGGCGTTGAGGGTCAGGATCCGTCCGCTCGGATCGACGGCGACAACCCCGTATTCGACGCTGTTGTAGAGGCTCAGCAGCAGTTCAGCGGGAACGTGGCGCAGGCCCCGGGGGCCGGCGGCGTCACCATCGCCCGTGAAGCGGTCCATGGACCCTCCCGTCCGGGATCAATCCCTCTGCAGCCAAAGGAAACCCCCGTGCAGCCCCGGGTCAACCCCAATCGACGCACCCGTGCATCATTGTCCGAATCCGCCTGATCCCAGCCCGGGGTGGGCTCCAGGACCGGTTCGTGATATCTTCCAACCGTTCAAGGACCCGACCCCTCACCACAACCCCGAGGCCTCCTCACCATGACCACACCGTCGCTCGAACGGCGCCGCCCATTCCACCCGGGCGGATGCATCGCCGGCCTGATCGTCCTGACCACCCTGCTGGCCGGCTGCGGCCGGCGCATCGAGGGAGAATCCGCCGTGACCCCTGGACCCCTGGACCGGGTGATGGCGGCCGCCGCCGCGGACACCTTCACCTACGCCTTGCTGGGCGAGCTCTGCGATACCGTGGGAGAACGCCTCGCCGGATCCGAAGGCATGAAACGGGCCGTGGCCTGGAGCCGGGCCGCCATGATCGAGGCCGGGTGCGACAGCGTCTGGACCGAACCGGTGACCGTCCCCCACTGGACCCGGGGGCGCGAGTGGGCGCGCTGCCTCGGGCCGGTGGCCTTCGACCTGGAGATGTGCGGTCTGGGACTGAGCGTGGGGACCGGACCGGAGGGGATCGAGGGCGAGGTCCTGGCCGTGCGCGACTTCGAGGAGCTGGAAGCCCGCGCCGACGAGGCAGCCGGCCGGATCGTCCTGTTCGACCCGCCCTGGGAAGGATACGGCAAGACCGTCCAGTACCGGGTCGACGGGGCCAGCCGGGCCGCGGCCCACGGGGCGGTGGCGTGCCTGATCCGCTCGGTCACCGATCACAGCCTCGGCGCTCCCCATACCGGCGTGATGCGCTACGCCGAGGACGTCCCCCGCATCCCCGCGGCCGCCCTCACGGTCGAGGACGCCGCCCGGCTGTCCAGCATGTGCCGCCGGGGGATGCGCCCCCGGGTGAAGCTCTCCATGGAAGCCGAGTTGCACGGCGAGACGACCTGCTACAACGTGATCGGGGACATCCGGGGCACCGAACTGCCCGAGGAGATCGTCCTCGTCTCCGGTCACCTGGATTCCTGGGATCTGGGACCCAACGCCCACGACGACGGGGCGGGCTGCGTCCTGGCCCTGGGTTCGGCCGCCCTTCTCCTGAAACATGACATGCGTCCCCGGCGTACGATCAGGATCGTGCACTTCACGAGCGAGGAATTCGGCGGACACGGCGGTCGCGCCTATCTGGAGGCCCACCGCCACGAGCTGGATCACCACGTCCTGGCCATCGAAAGCGATTCGGGGGCCTTCGCCCCCCGCGGTTTCAGCGTCCAGGCCGACAGCACGGTCGTCGCCGCGATCGCGGACCTCACCGCCCCGCTGGCCCGTCTGGCCCCCGACCTGTGGCGGGTCGAGCCAGGCGGATCGGGCGTGGACATCGGCCCCATCGTGCGGGCCGGGGTGCCGGGCGTGGGGCACCGGGTCGAGCACGCGCTCTACTTTTCCTACCATCACAGCCGGGCCGACTCGTTCGACAAGATCGACCGGGGCGACCTGGCCCTGAACGTGGCGGCCATCGCCGGTCTGGTCCTGGCCGTCGCGGACGACCCCGAAACCCTGCGGCCGCACGCGGCCCCCGGAGGCGAATGATGACATCTCGGCACCCCTTGCACTCCCTGCGCGGAACGGTCCGTTCCCTGCTCCTCGTCCTGCCGGCGATCCTGGCCCTGGGAGCGGTCGCGACCGCGGCTCCCGATCCCGTGGACGGTCAGCCCGACCCCCGGGACATGCGCATGCTCCGCAACCCCGACATCCACGGGGACCTGATCGTCTTCACCTACGCCGGCGACCTGTGGACGGTCGGCCGTCACGGCGGCCAGGCGCGCCGCCTGACCGGATCGACCGGCTACCAGAGCCAGCCCAAGTTCAGCCCCGACGGGTCGTCCATCGCCTTTTCGGGCAACTATGACGGCAACCATGACGTCTACGTGATCCCCGCGGTGGGAGGGGAACCGGTGCGCCTGACCTGGCATCCCGGCTGGGACCGGGTGATCGACTGGCAGAACGACGGCAAGTCGGTCCGCTTCCAGTCGGCCCGCCAGAGCCACACCGGCCGCGACCTGCAGCTGTTCACCGTGCCGGTGTCAGGCGGCCTGCCCCTGCGCATCCCCCTGCCCACCGCCGGACTGAGCAGCTACAGCCCCGACGGGAAACAGGTCGCCTTCAACCGGATCTCCCGCGAAAACCGCACCTGGAAGCGCTACAAGGGCGGCATGGCCCAGGACGTCTGGATCCACGATTTCGACCGCAACCTGACCCGGCGCCTGACCGACTGGGAAGGTTCGGACAACTATCCCATGTGGCAGGGTGACACCGTCTACTTCACCAGCGACCGCGGGGGGAATCTCCAGATCTACGCCCACGATCTGAAGACCGACGAGGTCCGCCAGCTGACGTTCCACGAGGAATACGACGTCAAGTTCCCCAGCCAGGGCCCCGGCGCCATCGTCTACGAGTGCGGCGGCTGGCTCTGGGTCCTCGACCTGGCCGCCGGCAAGACCGAGCGCATCCAGGTCACCCTGTACAGCGACAACGTCGTGGCCCGCCCCCAGCTGAAGTCCGTGGCCGACAACATCGACGGCGCGCACGTCGGTCCCGACGGCAACCGGGCCGTGTTCGCCGCCCGCGGCGAGATCTTCACGGTGCCGGCCGAGAAGGGCGACGTCCGCAATCTGACCCAGACCCCCGGCATCCGCGAACGCGACCCCGTGTGGTCGCCTGACGGCAAGTCGGTGGCCTACTTCAGCGACCGCGACGGCGAATACCACGTCTTCATCCGGTCCGCCGACGGCAAGGGCGAAGAGAAGCGGATCACGGGCAAGGACTTCGCCTGGCCCCAGGGCCTGAGCTGGTCCCCCGACAGCAAGCGCCTGTTGCTGGCCGACGCCGCCATGAACCTCTGGCTCATTACCGTGGACGGCGGCGACGTTCAGAAGATCGACACCGGCCGTTCCGACGAGATCCGCAGCTTCGCCTGGAGCCCCGGGTCCGACTGGGTCGCCTACTCCCGCAGCGAGGAGAACAACTTCAACTCGATCTTCCTCTACAACGTGGCCGACCGGAAGATCCACCGCGTGACCACCGACTTCACCGACGACACCCAGCCCTGCTTCGACGACCAGGGCGAGTACCTGTTCTTCGCCTCGGCCCGCCACTTCAACCCCACCATCGGGGGTTTCGACCTCAAGCCCATCTGGACCGAAATGGACGGACTCTACGTGGTTCCCCTGCGCGAGGACGTGGCCCACCCCTTCCCGCCCGAGAGCGACGAGGTCGCCCCGGCCGGAGAGGATGAGGACGGGGACAAGAAGGACGACGCGGGCAAGAAGGACGATGAGGAGGGTGAGGACGAGGAGGACGGCGACCGGAACGAGGGGAAGAACAAGGACGTCGACATCGACCTGGAAGGCCTCGGCGACCGCATCATCGCCCTGGACGTCTCCCCCGGCAGCTATTTCGACCTGAGCTTCTGCGAGGGCAAGCTGTTCTATCTCGATCGCCCCTTCGCGGCCGGGGGCGGCCGCGGCAACGGCGCCGCGTCCACGACCCTCAAGCTCTTCGACCTGAAGGACCGGGAAGAGAAGACCGTCCTGAAGAGCTGCGACGGCTACGCCCTGACCGCCGACGGCAAGAAGATCCTCTACACCGACAAGGGTCAATGGGGCATCGTCGAGGCCAAGGCCGACCAGAAGCCCGCGGAGAAGCCCCTGCGCACCGCCGAGCTGAAGGCCATGGTGGACCCCCGCGCCGAGTGGCGGCAGATGTTCCGCGACGCCTGGCGGCAGGAACGCGACTTCTTCTACGACCCGGGCCTGCACGGGGTGGACTGGGACCGCATGTACCAGCGGTACGGCCAGCTGGTCCCCTACGTCGCCCACGGCTCGGACTTCAGCTACCTGCTGGGCGAACTGATCGGCGAACTCTGCAGCTCCCACAGCTACGTGCGTCCGGGCGACGTGCCCGAGCCCGCGAACGTGGGCACCGGCCTGCTGGGCTGCGACTTCACCCTCGATCGCGAGAGCGACCGCTACCGGTTCGGCCGCATCTTCACCGAACGGGACTGGAACGGCGGCACCGACGCTCCCCTGAACCGTCCCGGCAGCGAGGTCCGGCCCGACGAGTACCTGCTCGCGGTGGACGGCGTCGAGCTGAAGGCCCCCGCCAATCCCTACAGCCTGTTCCTCGATACGGCCGGCAAGCAGGTTGTCCTGAAGGTCGGGCCGGAACCCGACGGGAAGGAGAGCCGCGAGGTGACGGTCGTTCCGGTGCGCAGCGAGGACAACCTTCGTTACGAGGCCTGGGTCCAGGCCAACCGGCGCCGCGTCGACGAGCTGTCCGACGGCAGGATCGGCTACCTGCACATGCCCAACACCGCCGTCGGCGGCCAGCAGGGCTTCGCCAAGGGCTACTACCCCAACCTGCGCAAGGACGGCCTGATCATCGACGAGCGGTTCAACGGCGGGGGATTCATCCCCGACTTCTTCATGAACATCCTGCGGCAGAAGCTGGTCAACCTCTGGAAGCCCCGCTACGGCCAGGACTGGCGCACTCCGGGCACCGCCTTCGTCGGTCACCTGGCCATGATCAGCAACGGGTACGCAGGCAGCGGCGGGGACGCCCTGCCTTACTACTTCAAGTACTACGATCTCGGCCCGGTGATCGGCACCCGCACCTGGGGCGGCCTGGTGGGGATCAGCCGCAACATCCGCCTGATGGACGGGGGCGGGGTGACCTTCCCCGAGTTCGGCCTGTTCAACGTGAACGGCGACTGGGACGTGGAGAATTACGGGGTCGATCCGACCATCGAGATCGACAACCTGCCCCACGAGGAGATCGCCGGCCGCGACCCCCAGCTGGAGAAGGCGGTGGAGGTCCTGCTGCAGAAGATCAAGGACGAGCCGGTGCAGGTCCCGTCCCACGGAGCCTTCCCGAAGAAGCCGGACTAGACCCCGTTCCCGATCCGGTTGCCGGGCGCCGCTTCCCTGGGGGGCGGCGCCTGATTTTTCCCTGCGGAGGATGCGGTCCGTCAGGGCCGGTTCGACTCCCCGCGCGACGTCCCCCGACCGTACCCGAAGATCAGAAGGACCGGACCAGGGCCACGACTCCCGGCACGGTCTCCAGCCGCCAGGCCGTCGCATCGGCGGGGCCGGGACGCGCCGCGTTGCGGCCGATGATCCAGCCCAGGGCGGCGCCTGCCACCGTGTCGGAGGGGTGGTGCTTGAGATCCTCCATGCGGCCCATGGCCGTCCACCCGGCCAGGACCAGGGCGATCGCGCCCGGCCAACCGCCGTGGCGTCGGGTGACCACTCCGGCAGAT
>JBFXKG010000024.1:0-66565 GCA_050174015.1 Candidatus Krumholzibacteriia bacterium | reverse complement strand
CGAGAACGACAAGCCGGTCCTGAAGATCTCCGAAGGCGCCCACCACACCATGCAGGCCAAGGACTGGCCGGGACACGTGCGCCAGCTGCAGAACGTGATCGCGCGGGCCGTGATCCTGGGGGCCGGCGACCTGCTCGACGAATCCCTGCTGGGGCTGGCCGACGAGATCGACGCCACCGAGAAGCCCCGGGGGATCTCGGGGGACATGACGCTGAAGGACATGGAGCGGGAGCTGATCCTGCGGAAGCTGGAGACCACGCGGGGGAACCGGACCCAGGCCGCGCACGAGCTCGGCATCAGCGTCCGCACCCTGCGCAACAAGCTGAACCTCTACACCGAGATGGGTGTGGAGATTCCGGGGTAGAACGATGCTGAAGACCGGAATGTTCGAACAATCCCACCTGGGGACCCTGAAGAAGGCCCTCGACGTCTACGCGAAGCGGCACCAGGTGACCGCCGAGAACATCGCCAACGTGGAGACCGGGGGCTACCGGTCGCGGACGGTCCGTTTCGAGGACATGCTCGAGGGCGCCGGACGGTCGATCCAGGGCATGAGGACGCACGAGAACCACATCCCCATCGGGGGACGGGGGCCCGGGGACGTGGAGGAGGAGGTCGTCGCCGCGGAGTCCGGCTTCGACAACGGGATCAATGACGTGGACATCGACACCGAGATGACGGATCTGGCGACCAACGATCTGAGCTACCGGATGGCGACCCGCCTGTTGAGCATGCGATACGGCATGCTGCGCAGCGCCATCAAGGGCCGCTCGATGTAGACGGCGAGGATGAGATCATGAGCGAAGGACTCTTTTCCGCGATCCGGACCAGCGCCTCGGGCCTGCGGGGCCAGCGGACCAAGATGGACGTCGTGGCCAGGAACCTGGCCAACGCCGAGACCACCCGGACCGAGGACGGCACCCCGTACCGGCGGCAGCGGGCCATCTTCGAGCAGGTGCTGGGGGACAAGCTGAAACGGCACGCTTCGAGCATGGGCCGGGCCGACGACGGGGCCCTGGCCAGAACCCACCCGGCGCACCTGAAGGGCCTGGTCCTGAAGCAGTCCCAGGAGGGGGGCGGCCTGAGCAGCGAGGTGGGGGTGGCCCCGGACGCCAGCGAGTTCCGCGTGGTCTACGACCCCGGACACCCCGACGCCGACGAGGCGGGCTACGTGCTCATGCCCAACGTCAATCCGATCACCGAGATGGTGGACATGATCACCGCCAGCCGCGCTTACGAAGCCAACGTCAGCGCGGTCCAGGCCTCCAAGGACATGTTCAGCGACGCCCTCAAGATCTGATAGGGAAAGGAAGCGGCAATGGCCATCGGCGGCATCAAATCCCTGGGCAGCATCGATCCGCGCCTGGCCTACGGCGTGACGGGGACCCCCTCGGTCCAGCCGTCGTTCGCGAGCCAGCTCCAGAACGCCCTGAACCAGGTGCAGGGCCTGCAGGACCGGCGGGAGTCCATGGTGGAGGAGATGGTGGCGGGCAAGGCCACCGAGGTCCATGACGTGATGATCGCCGCCAAGGAATCCCAGTTGGCGTTCGAGTTGCTACTGGAGATCCGGAACAAGCTCCTGGAATCCTATCAGGAAATCATGCGCCTGCAGGTTTGACCCGACGCCGGATGGACACAAGGGGTAGAGCGTGGACGGATTCAAGCACATCATCGACGGCCTGAGACACCGCTTCGGCGGGCTCACCTTCAACCAGAAGGTCCTGCTGGGCGCCGTGGGCACCGCCAGCCTCATCTGCCTGGCCGTGTTCTCGCTCTGGCTGCAGCAGGAGGACATGGCTGTCCTTTTCACCAATTTGACGCCGGAAGACGCATCGGTGGCCCTGCAGGAGCTCGCCAAGCTGGACGTCCCCACCGAACTGACCAACGGCGGGACGACGGTCCTGGTTCCCGCGGGGATGAAGGACAAGCTGCGGCTCGAACTCGCCGGCAAGGGCATTCCGTCCAGCGGAGTCGTAGGTTTCGAGATCTTCGACGGCAACCAGTACGGCCTGACGGAGTTCCTGCAGAACGTCAACTTCAAGCGGGCCCTCGAGGGCGAACTGACCAAAACCATTGAATCGCTGGCTGGAATCCAGTCGGCCCGCGTCCATCTGGTCCTGCCCAAGCCCAGCCTCTTCAAGAAGGTCGAATCCTCGCCCACCGCCAGCGTCGTCCTGAAGCTGGGCCGGGGGGCCGCGCTCGACCCCCAGCAGATCACGGGCATCCAGAACCTGGTGGCCAGCGGGGTCGAGGACCTCCAGGCGGACCAGGTGGCGGTCATCGACCAGAACGGCGTCGTGCTTTCCAGCGCCATCAAGGACGACGACATCGGCCGCAGCGAGACCCAGCTGGCCTTGAAGAAGGAAGTGGAGGCCCACCTGGCCGAAAAGGCCTCCAGCATGCTGGACCGGGTCCTGGGATCGGGGCGCTCCATCGTGAGGGTCGACGCCACCCTGAACTTCGAGCAGATCGAGAAGGAGCGCGAGATCTTCGATCCCGCTGGGACGGTGATCCGCAGCGAGGAACGGAACGAGGTCGCCTCCCCCAGCACCGGGGACACCCAGGAGACCAGCACCACCAACTACGAGATCGGCCGGACCCTGGAGCGGATCGTCTCCGAGACCGGAGGCGTCAAGTCCCTCTCCGTGGCGGTGTTCGTGGACGGCCATTACGAGCTTTCCGCCGACGGGGACGAGCCGGTCTACACCCCGCTGAGCGAGGAGGAGATCGGGCAGCTGCGCCGGGTCGTCCAGACCGCGGTGGGCCTCAACAGCCTGCGCGGGGACCAGCTCGAGGTCGTGAACATGCAGTTCCAGGAGCGGATGGAAACCGGCCCGGCCGGTCCGGCCGCCGACTGGATCGGGATCGGCGTGCAGTACGGGGGCAAGGTCCTGCTGCTGGGCCTCCTGGCGGTCCTGGCCCTCGGGCTGCGGAAGAACCTGGCCAAGCTGCTGGACTCCGGGACCGCGGCCGCCCCCGCGGCGGCCAGGGTCCGGGCGACTTCGCCGGCCGAGGAGGAGCACTTCGACGGCATTCCCGAGATGAACGAGAAGGTGGTCAGCGACATCCAGGATTTCGCTGCTGAGAATCCGGAACGGGTGGCCGACGTGATCCAGTCCTGGATCCACGGCATCGACCTGGGCGACAAGGCCTGGCAGGCGGCAGGAGATTAAGGTGAACGAGAAGGCATTGCGCAAGGCGGCGGTCTTCCTGATGGCGCTGGGTCCCGACGTGGCCGGCAAGGTCATGTCCCGGCTCCCCCAGAGCATGGTGGAGGACCTGACCCACCAGATCGCCGGCATCGGGCACGTGACCTACAAGGAGAAGAAGGGGATCCTCTCCGAGTTCATCGCCATCAGCAGCAAGATCAGCGGGATCGCCTTCGGCGGCGAGGAAACCGCGAAGCAGATCCTCGAAGCCGGCTTCGGGACCCATGCGGCCAGCTCGATGCTCAGCCGGGTGACCAGCTACAGCGAGATCAAGAGCTTCGAGCACCTCAAGAACGTCGATCCCCTGACCATCGCCAACTACCTGAAGAACGAGCATCCCCAGACCATCGCCGTGGTCCTGGCCCACATGGATCCCCGCAACAGCGGCCCCATCCTGGCCCTGCTGCCGGCCGAACTCCAGGGGGACGTCGCCCACCGGATGGCCGTCCTCGAGGCCCCCAACAACGAGACCCTGCGCGCGGTCGAGCAGGTGCTGGCGGGCCAGCTCCAGGGGGAGATCAGCGCCCGGGAGTCCAAGTACGGCGGCAAGAAGCAGGTCGCGGAGATCCTGAACGAAATCGAACGCGAGATCTGGCAGGAGATCCTGGACGAGATGCGCGAGATCGACGACGAGGTCGCGAACGAGGTCAACAACCTCATGTTCGTCTTCGAGGACGTCGTCATGCTCAACGACGCCCACATCCAGGAGATCCTCAAGGAGATCGACGGAAAGGAACTGACCCTGGCCCTGAAGGGGGCCACCGAGGAGATCCGCCAGAAGGTCTTCGGGAACATGTCCAAGCGGGCGGCCCAGGGCATCGCCGAGGACATGGAATACATGGGGCCGGTGCGGCTCTCGGAGGTGGAGGAGGCCCAGCATCGCATCGTCGAGGTCATCCGGAGCCTCGAGGAAGCCGGGACCATCACGCTGGGAAAGGGTGGCAAGGATGCAGAAATGGTGTCCTGAGCCCTTCGACTTCCCGGCCCCCGCCGCCACCATGACCGCGGCCCCCGCAGCCTTCGAGGCGGCGGGCCCCCGGCACTCCCTGCTCACCGGCAGCCAGACGGCCGAACGTTTCCGGAAGGAAACCGGATTCTCCAGTCCCGAGGCCCTCATGACCCACCTGACCGCCGACGAGAGGGCCACCGTATTCGAACTGGTGGAGATCGACGTGGCGGCCGAGTATCAGAAGCGGGAGGAGATCCTCAAGGAGGAGTTCGCCCGCCGCGAGCAGGAGATCCGGGCGGAGTTCCGCAGCTGGGGGGATTCCTTCGCACGGCAGGTGGAGGCCGAACTCCAGGAGACGGCCAAGGCGAGCGTCGACCTGGCCTGCGATCTCGCCGAGCGCATCGTCCGCGCGGCGGTTTCCCTCGACCGCGGGATCCTGGCCCGGGTCATCGAGACCACCCTCTACAAGATCCAGTCGGGGCATCCTCTCGAAGTCACGGCCAATCCCGAGGACGCCGCCTGGCTGGAGGGTGATCCCGCCCTGCGCGAGCGGCTCCGCATCGGGAAGGTGGTGCCCGACCGCCGCCTGGAGCGGGGCGGTTGCCGGATCCAGTGCGAAGGCCGGGAATGGGACGCCAGCCTGAAGGGCCAGCTCGACTCCCTGACCGACCTGGTCCGGGAAATGATCGCCGCGCCCGCGGACACCCCCGGCTCCAGCCCCTCCCGATCGGACGAGGACCATGCCGTTCCTGTGGAATGACCTCCAGGAGGCCATCCAGCGCTCCGACCCGGTCCGTCCGGTCGGCCGGGTGGTCAACCTGGTCGGCATGATCGTCGAGGTCGGGGGGATGGCGGCTCCCATGGGATCGCTCTGCCGCCTGGAAACCGGCCGGTTCCAGGAACCGGTCCTGTGCGAGGTCGTGGGCTTCAGGGAGAACCGGTTGCTGCTCATGCCCTTCAAGGCCGCCCGGGGGATCGCGCCCGGCCAGCCCGTCACCCTGGTGGCCAACCGCCTCACGGTGCCGGTGGGCCGGGAGCTCCTGGGCCGGGTCATCGACGGGATGGGCAGGCCACTGGACGGTCTGGGCTCCCTTCACGGCCTGCCCCGGATCCGGTTGGGCGAATCCGCGCCGGCCGCCATGGGCCGCTGCCGCACGGACCGCGTCATGGCCACCGGCGTCCGCTCCATCGACGCCATGATCACCACGGCCCAGGGCCAGCGGCTCGGCATCTTCGCCGGGAGCGGGGTCGGCAAGTCCGTCCTCATGGGCATGCTGGCCAGACAGGCCACCGTGGACGTGAACGTGATCGCCCTGATCGGGGAGCGCGGGCGGGAGGTCCGGGAATTCATCGAGCGGGACCTGGGTCCCGAGGGTCTGGCGCGGAGCGTCGTCGTGGTCGTGACCTCGGACGAGAGCGCCGTCATGCGGGCCAAGGGGGCCGAGACGGCGATGACCATCGCCGAGCATTTCCGGGACTCCGACAACGAGGTCCTCTTCCTCATGGACTCGGCCACCCGCTACGCCATGGCCCTGCGGGAGATCGGGCTGGCGGCCGGCGAGCCGCCGACCACCAAGGGCTACCCGCCCTCGGTCTTCGCGGCTCTGCCCCGCTTCTGCGAACGGGCCGGTTGGTCCGACGTCAACGCCATGACGGCATTCTTCACCGTGCTGATCGAGGGCGACGACATCCAGGATCCCGTGGGCGACGCCATGCGCTCGATTCTCGACGGGCACGTCATGCTCAGCCGGGATCTCGCCCGCCAGCATCACTATCCGGCCGTGGACGTCCTGGGCAGCGTCAGCCGCCTGCGCAACGACATCGTGGGGCCCGGGGACCTCGCCGCCGGCGCCAAGTTGATGCGCTGGCTCAAGGCCCTCGAGGACAACCGCGACCTCGTCAGCATCGGGGCCTACGCCCCGGGCAGCGATCCCCTGCTCGACGAGGCCCTCGCCAGGCAGGAAGACATCCGCACCTTCCTCACCCAGGGAGTCGCCGAGTCCTCCGACCTCGCCTCCACCCTCGGCGGCCTGCGCTCGCTGACGGGAACGGCTTGACATGGGATTCGACTTCAGGCTCGAGAAGGTCCTCCGCTACCGGCAACGTCTCGTGGACCAGCAGGCCCGCCGCGTTGCCCTGGCCCAGAAGCGGGTGGGCGAACTGGCGGCGGCCAGGACCGACCTTGACCGGAGCATGGCCGCGGGGATGGCCTGCCATCCCGGTGTCGGACCCCTCCTGGTCAAGGATCTCCAGGCGAAGACCGCCTGGCTGGAGCACCTCCGGCGGAAGATCGCCGACGTTGACGCCGGGCTGAACGAGGCCCGCAACGAGTTGCTGAGGGAACAGGAGAGTCTGAACGCGGCCTGGCGCGACCTGGAAGCTCTCCAGCAGCTGCGCCGGAAGCAGAAGGCGGCCTGGATCCACGAGCAGGAGACCAGGGAAAGCAAGGAACTGGACGAGGTCGGGCAGATCCGCGCGGATCGGGCCCGGCGGTCAATCCTTACCCACGGAACGGAATAAGTTGCCCCCAGGGGCGGCCTGATCGGTGGGGCAGGGGCGGCCGGAACGCTCCAACCATCGACGGAACAAGGGATTGTCCGGCGTGAAATCGGAGTCGGCCGCGGGGAGAATGTGGCACCGGTGTTGCCAGAGCCCACTCGACCGGATCAGGCTTCGGCCGGAAACAGGGTCACTTGAGGAGTTTTCATGAAGAGCATCATCATCATTTCCGTGGTCACCTTCGTCCTGATCTTCGGGGGCGTGGTGGTGCTGAGCACCCAGTTGAACCAGACGGCCGCCGGCGGAGAAGTGCCAGACCTGGCGCCCGAGGATTACGAGGCCGCGGAGCGGGTCTTCCACGACATGGCCGTGGAGCGCGACCGGATCCAGCAGGAAAGGGAATCCCTCCTGGCCCTCCAGCAGCGCATCGCCGTGCAGGAAAGGGTTCTGGACGAAGGCCGCAAGAACCTCCTGGAAGTCGTCCAGAAACTCGAGACCAAGCAGGCCGAATTCATCGAGGAGCGGGACCGCTCGGCGACCAAGCTCGCCAAGATGTATGAAGCCATGAAACCCGACCAGGCCGCCCCCATCCTCTCGGCCCTCGACACGGAGATCATCCTCGAGATCATGGCCCGCATGAAGGAACGCCCGGCAGCCAAGATCCTGGCCCGGATGGACCCGGCTCTCGCGGCCCAGATCAGTACACGCATGAGCCTCAAGGGGGGGAACTGATGGACAAGCTGGGCCCCCTGGGCATCGGCGCCTCGCTGGCCGTCATGGAAGGCGCGGACAAGCTGCCCGCCCCCGGCTCCGGCCAGGCGGCCGCCGGCGGCCTGTTCGCCGGCTTCCTGCAGACGGAAATCCGTATCCTCGAAAAGCCGGGAACCCAGACTCCCTCGCCGCCGTCGACGGGCGACGACCCCCTCGCCGTCGCGGTGGCGGAGGACGCAGGAGCGATTTCCCCCGTCCCGGCCGCCATCGGCGGCGCCCTGGCGCCGGCCACCTCTTCGAACCCCGATGGCGGGGCCGAATCCGCCGCCGGCCCGGACGCACCGACTCCTGACTCGGCGGCGGTCGGCGCCGCAACCATGGGGGAGGCGGAGGGCCAGGCCGCTTCCCTGATGTCGAAGCAGCAGGGAGCTCCTGTCCCCGGTGATCTGGCTGAAAAGACGCCGGACGCCTCCAAGGCGGCCTCGGATGTCATGGCCGCAGGGGACGAAGGCGGGGCCCCGGCCAAGGCCGCCGACGTCGCCCCCGGCGCACCTTCCACCGATCAGGCCGGCAGCACGGCCCGGACCGCGAAGCCGCTGCAGGTCCTCGACGTGCTCGACGCCCGCGCCAGGCAGCTGATCAGGGCCCGGCAGGAGGGCCAGGACGGGGTCCGCGCCTATCTGCGCCCTGCCGGGTACGTCCCTGTCCGGCCGGGCCACATCGACCCCCAGGGGATCCCCGGTCACCTGGTGGATCCGGTTTCCGCCAAGGCTTCAGGCTCCTTGACCGCAGGCGCAGCCGCACTGGATCAGGCGGGCGGCGTGCAGGTCCCGGTTACCCCCAAGGGACAAGTCGGCCAGGTTCCGGCTGCCGTCGGGCAGATCCCCGCTCCTGTCCAGGATCAAGCAGCCCGGGTCCAGGCGTCGGCCTCATCCGTGCGGCTGGGCCTGGAAGCCGGGAACGAGGGCGCTCCGCGAAGCCCCTCCGGAGGCGAAATCCCGGTGGCACCATCGGGCGGAACGACCCTCGAGCCGGAGGCCGCCGAGGTCAAGGCGAGCAGCCCGGACACGTACTCCAGGATGGAGGCCGTGCAGGGGGAAGGGAAAACCGCCCCGGCATCCGCGTTGGACGGTTCCCCGGCCTCCCGGCCCGATCAGAACCCCGTTCCGGTCGAAGAGGAGACGGATCCCGCCCACGTGAAGCAGGCTTCATCGTCCGGCAAGGCCGTCGATGCGGACATCCTCCCGGGAGAGCATGAGGCCGCGAAAACGGGAACAGTGACCGGTGAATCGCCTGCCCCGGCGGCCGATCGGATGCGGCCTTCGGAGCACATCCAGGCGGCCCGGGCCGCCGTGACTGCCGAAAACGATCCTGCCGGTGCTGCAGGAGGCAAGGGGACCCCGGTCGGGGAATCCGCCACGGCGCAGGGAGCCCTGCGCTCCAGCGTTCTCCAGCAGGTCCTGGAGAAGGCCGACCCGACGCTCAACACCCAGAAGGTGACCATCGAGCTTCGCCCTGAAAACCTGGGCAAGGTGGAAATCGAATTCCGCGGCGAGAACGATCGTCTCGAGGTGAGGATCCAGGCTTCGACGCCTGCGGCCGCCCAGGCTTTGAGCGAGAACCTCAGGGAACTGACGGAATCCATCAAGGACCGGGCCGCCCGCTACCAGTCGGTGGACATCCGGGTCGAGGTGAAGGAATCGACCGAACCCCGTTCCGCCGATCCGAACCGCGATCAGGACCGGCGCGAACAGGGCCGGGACCAGGGGCGCCAGGATTCCCAGGACCGGGACCAGCGCAAGGAAAACCAGGAGGGGCGGCGTCAGCGGCGGGGTGAGGAACCCCGGGCCCGCTGGCACCAGGCCCTCGGGGAGGAATACTGATGCCAATCCAGGGAATCACCGACGGGACCGGGACGGTGGTCGGTCAGCCTGAGCGGGATTACTCCCAGATCAGCGAGATCGACTTCATGACCTTGCTGGTGGCCCAGATCAAGAACCAGGACCCCATGAGTCCCATGGACAACGCCGAGTTCACCGGGCAGATCACCCAGTTCACCATGCTGGACGAGCTGGAGACGATGAACGCCAAGCTGGACGACAGCATCCTGGTGGGGCAGTCCATCAACAACACCGGAATGCTGGCCCTGGTTGGCAAGGACGTCACCGTCCAGGGGGACGGGGTCACCCTCGCGGAGGGAGCGGCCTCCCAGAGCCTGGTGACCTGCGAGGGCGTCGGTACCGCCACGGTCGAGGTGAAGAACTCGGCCGGCCAGGTCGTCGCCACCTACACGGCGCCCGTGAATCCCGGCATGTCGGACATCAGCTGGGACGGGAAGCTCGAGGACGGGAGCGTGGCCCCCGACGGCGACTACTCCCTCGAGGTCCGGGTCAACAACAGCAACGGGGAGGATCTGCCCTTCACTCCCCTGATGACGGGTCGGGTCGAAGGGCTGCGCTACGAGAACAACATCGGCGTGGTGGTGGTCGGCGGGGCCGAGTACTACGTCTCCGAGATCTACAAGGTGAGCTGAAACCAAAGCCCCGTGCGGGTTCCACAATCCGGGAGGATCCTATGTTCAAGTCCCTGTACTCCGGTGTCTCCGGCCTTTCGGCCAACCTGACGAAGCTGGACGTGATCGGCAACAACATCGCCAACAGCAACACGGTCGGGTTCAAGACGGGGCGCGTGACCTTCAACGAGATGCTCACCCAGACGCTCAGGTCGGCGAGCCGGCCGGTGGCCGGAGGTCTCGGCGGCACCAATCCCCAGCAGGTCGGGCTGGGGACCCAGGTGGGCAGCATCGACACCAACTTCAACCAGGGCAACTTCGAGACCACCGGCAAGACCACCGACCTGGCCATCCAGGGTCCGGGGTTCTTCATTCTCAGCGACGGGGTCTCCAACTCATTCACCCGGGCGGGCGTGTTCGGGCTGGACAGCCAGAACTACCTGGTCAACCCCTCCACCGGCATGAAGGTCCAGGGCGTGATGGCGGACAGCACCGGCAACATCGGCACCGGTCCCATGGGGGACATCTTCATCGATCCGACCCTCGTGGTCCCCGCGCAGCCCTCGAGCACCGTCCAGTTGATGGGCAACCTCGACAGCGCCAGCGACGCCAAGGGCTCGATCATGGAAAGCCCGTCCTTCCTGGTGGCCGCGACGGCCGCCGACGTGCTCGTGGACATGAGCGGCCAGACGGACGGGACCCTCAACCTGAACACCGGCGATGAGATCAGGATCAACGGACGGGTCGGCGGAGTGGCGGTGTCGACGGACACCTTCACCCTCGCCGAGGACTCCACCTACCAGGACGTGGTCGACTGGCTGAACGGCGCCATGACCGCGGCCGGCCAGAACATCACCTTCCAGCTCGATCCCGCCGGGAGCGGCGCCCTCCAGGTGACCAACAACACCGGCAGCGACCTGGAAGGCTTCTCCCTCTCGGTGACCGCCAAGACCCAGTTCAACAACAACTTCACGTTCCCCAGCCTCATCGCCAGCGGGGACTCCGCCCTCTCCAGCGAGCTGAGGGCCTACGCTTCGGCGGACGACGTCCTGTCGGCGATGTACGATGCGGACGGCAATCCCCTCGACATCGACCTCTCGACGCCTCCGGGCACGCTGAACCTGGGCGGTTCGGTGGGCGGCGATCCCGTGGCGAACAATTCCATGGACGTCACGGCGACCACCACCCTGGGCGAACTCTGCCTCGAGCTCCAGTACGCCCTCGGCATCAACTCCAATCCGGTCGAGGTGAACGAGGAAGGGCAGATCGTCGTCCGGGGCGAGGTGGGGACCGAGGCGGCGATCGGCGACATCTCCGTGAACGAGGAGGGCCAGATCAATTCCGTCATCGAGAGCGCCTTCTCCTTCACCCAGACCCAGCAGGCCGAGGACAAGAAGAGCTTCTCCATGGCCACCGTGGTCTACGACAGCCTGGGCGGCGAGCATTCGGTGAACTTCAGCTTCGAGAAGATCGCCGGGGAGAACGAGTGGATCTGGACGGCCAACATGGAGGGGAACGAGGAGATCCTGTCGGGCGGGTCGGGCCGCATCCGGTTCGCCGACAACGGCTCCATCAGCAACTTCACCTACGACGATGACTCCGGCGCCCTCACCTTCGCGCCCCAGAACGCCGCCGAGGAAGGGGCCGCCAACGTCACCCTGAACATCGATTACGGCGAAATCGGCGCCCTCACGGGTCTGACCCAGTTCGAGGGTTCGGGCAACCTCCAGTCCATCGCCGACGGCTACGGCACCGGCAGCCTGGTCGACTTCACCATCGACCAGAGCGGGACCATCACGGGGATCTTCTCCAACGACACCATGCAGGCCATCGGCCGCATCGGGATCGCGGCGTTCAACAACCCGGACGGTCTGACGCGCTCGGCGAACAACACCTACAAGTTGAGCGGCAACTCCGGCCAGGCGCTCGAAACCTTCGCGGGGATGGGCAACGGCATGACCCTCGTCCCCGGTGCCCTGGAGACCAGCAACGTCGATCTGGCCAAGGAATTCACCAACCTGGTGGTCGCCCAGCGCGCCTTCCAGGCCAACAGCCGGGTCATCACCACGGCCGACCAGGTCATGCAGGAACTGGTCAATCTGGTCCGGTAGGCCTCCGGGCGGCCGGATTCCAGGCAGTGATCATGGCCCGGCCGGGAAGTCCGGTCGGGCCATCCTGTTCCGGCCCAGGGCGTGAAGGAGCTAAAGTCCATGATAAAAGTAACGAAACTGAATGGTAGCGAGCTCGTGGTGAACGCCGATCTCATCGAATTCATCGAAAGCACGCCCGACACGCTGATCAGCCTGACCACGGGGCGGAAGATCATGGTCCTGGAGGACCTGGACACGGTGATCGGGCTGGCCGTCGGATTTCGCAACGCCGCCAGGGCCTATCCGGTTCCAACCGGGGGCAACGGGTCGGTGTTCGAAGGGTGAGCCGCCGCCGGCGGCAGCCCGGTGCTGAGGGAAACACGGGAGAACCAGGGTGGACATCGCAACCATTGTCGGTATTGCGGTCGCGTTCGGACTGATCGTGTGGTCGATCCTGCTCGGGGGCAGCCTGAGCGGTTTCATCGACATGCCGTCGGTCGCGGTCGTGTTCGGCGGCACCCTCGGCGCCCTGCTGGTCAACTTTCCCCTGCCCAAGATCCTCGGCCTGGCCGGGGTCTTCAAGAAGACCTTCCTGTTCACCCTGGACGATCCCGACGCCGTCATCACCAAGATGGTCAAGTACGCCGAACGGGCCCGCCGGGAGGGCATGCTGGCCCTGGAGGAGGATTCGGAGAACGAGACCGATCCCTTCCTGCGCAAGGGCCTGCGGCTGGCCGTGGACGGCACCGATCCCCAGCTGCTCGAGAAGATCCTCGAAACCGACGTGGGTCAGATCGAGAGCCGCCACGCCGAGGGGTCGAAGATCCTGGCCGCCGGGGGCACCTTCGCCCCGGCCTTCGGGATGATCGGGACCCTGATCGGACTGGTGAACATGCTGGCGAACCTCTCGGACCCCACCCAGATCGGCGCCGGCATGGCCACCGCCCTCATCACGACCTTCTACGGGGCCGTCATGGCCAACGCCCTGTTCCTGCCCCTGGCCGGGAAACTGGAAACCCGGTCCAAGGAGGAGATGGTCATCAAGGAGATGGTCATCGAGGGGATCATGGCCATCCAGAGCGGCGATTCCCCCCGGATCGTCGAGGAAAAGCTGAAGTCCTTCCTCTCGCCGACCCTCCGCAAGAAGGTGGACGAAGCCAAGGAGAAGGCGGCCTGAGAGGGCGGGACCTGACCGGCCGGCATGCCGCGGCGGCTGGGCCCGAAAGGCGGAGAGAGGCACATGGGCAAGCGGGCCAGGAACATCGTCGTCAAGAAGGGGCTCGACGAATGGGTCATGACCTACGGGGACATGATGAGCCTGCTTCTGACCTTCTTCGTGCTGATCGTCTCCTTCTCCTCCATGCAGGACACCAAGTTCAAGCAGGCGGCCAACAGCCTCAAGGATGCGTTCGGGGTCCTGGCCCGGCCCGAGTCGGTCATCGAATTCAACGATCCCCTGGTGCCCAACCCCAACCCCGAACCGCGAGCAGCGGAGATCCTCTACGAGGTCCGCGCCATCGAGAAGATGGTCTACGAGAACGACCTGCAGGATCAGGTCGAGGTGGAGGTCGGGCAGGAGGGCGTGAGGTTCCGGGTGGCCGCCCCCTTCCTGTTCACGTCGGCCAGCGCCGACCTGGATCCCGCCTCCCGCATCCTGCTGGACAACATCGGGCTCATGCTCCGCAAATTCCCGTACCGGGTGGCCGTGGAAGGTCACACGGACAGCCTGCCCATCCGCTCGTCCCGGTTCCCCAGCAACTGGGAACTGTCGGCAGCCCGGGCGGTGTCCGTGGCACGATACTTTCAAAGCACGGGGGTGGCTCCGGAGAACCTCGGAGCTACGGGATACGGGGAGTTCAGGCCCATCGCCGACAACGAAACCCCCGACGGTCGGTCCCGGAACCGTAGAGTGGAGATTCTCTTGCAGATCGACAGGGGCGAACTGAAGTCCGACAGCAGGTTGCCCCTGGTGGCGCCGGGATCCGGAACCGGAGCGGCCGAGCCGCAAGCGGACGGAAACATGCCGGTGCGGCCAATAATCAACCCGGTGACCGGGCGGCTGGGGCCGCGGACCGGCGCCGAAATCCAACCCTAAGGAGCCCCAGATGGCTGATCCCAAGAAGGATGCGCCGGAAGAGACCGGGGAAAAGAAGAAGATCGGCTTCCTGGAGAACAAGGCCGTCCTGCTCGGCATCATCGTGGTCGCCCAGGTGGTCCTGGCCATCGGCCTGACCCAGTTCCTGATCGTGCCCAAGCTGGGCATCTCGGGGGCGGACATGGTCGCCCAGGAACCCGAGGCCCAGGCCGTGGAGATGCCGGAAATGGGGGTCCTGATGGGCCTGGAGGAGATCATCGTGACCCTCCAGTCCGACTCCAGGGTTCCCCGCTACCTGCGCATCAACATCAACCTCGAGCTGAAGGATCAGATGGCCGTCACCATCGCCACGCAGCGCCTTCCCCAGCTGCGCGACATCGTGATCATGACCCTGTCCAACAAGACCGTCGAGGATCTGAACACCCCCGAGGGCAAGAAGAGCTTGCGGGACGAGATCTTCCGGAAGCTGGACGAGCGCATGCCCGCGGGTGTTCTGATGAACATCTACTTCTCCGACCTGGTGATCCAATAGGCGAATGGCAGGCTGGTAGCCCATGAGCGACGCCTTCGACAACCTGGACCTGGACGCCGCCATCGGCTCCGCCGAGGATCTCGTCGGACCCCTGGAGGAGACCATCGGCATGGACCTGGACGAGGTCCTGAACGCCGGCTCGGACGCCGAGGAGCGCTCCGGCGGACCCCGGAAGTACGACTTCAACCGCCCCCACAACATTTCCCGGGCGTTCGAGCAGAACCTCCAGGCCGTCGCCGAGAACTTCGCCAAGATCGCCACCATCGATCTCACCAGCCTCATGCGCATGACCGTCCAGGTGGAATTCAAGGGGCTGCGCCAGGGGACCTTCGGGGAGTACATCGACCACCTGCCCAGTCCCACCTGCGCGTCCATGGTGACCCTCGCTCCGCTCAAGGGCCAGTCCCTTCTCCACGTGGACCTCGGACTCTGCTTCATCATCATGAAGAAGCTCATGGGCGGGACCCCCGCCGCGGAGGACACCGTCCGGGAGTTCACGGAGATCGAGCGGGGGATCAACGCCGGGCTGGTCAACCGGATCAACGAGATCTTCCGCAAGTCCATGGCCAAGCTGGTGGACATCGAGCCGAAGTTCGTCGGCATGGAGAACAACCCGAACTACCTCAGCGGCATCGCCGAGGGAGAGTCGCTGATCATCCTGTCCTTCCAGGCCAGGCTCGACGCCATCGAGGCGCCCGTGGAATTCGCCCTGCCGATCCCGGCCTTCGGGCCCGTGCGGGAAGTCTTCGATCCCCAGGACAGCATCGAATTGCGGACGCCCCACGAGCTGCGCGACGACCGCCGGCGGATCCTGGACATGGTCCAGGCCACGGGCAGCGAACTCGTCGCCCTGCTCGGGGAGAAGGAAACCAGCCTCGAGGAGATCCTCGGTCTCTCCGAGGGCGACCTGATCCACCTGCCCCAGTCGGTGGAAGCCCCCCTCAAGGTCCAGATCGAGGGAGAGGACAGCTGGCTGGGCGAAGCGGGCAGACTCGGCCAGAGCAGGGCCGTGAAACTCATCCAGCAATTGACCAAGGAGTGACCGGAATGGCGCACGATGATGCCAACGTCAAGGATCCCCACGGCGCCGGCGGGACGGCGGTGATGGACGAGGAGTCCACCTCCCTGATCAACGATCTGGGAGGGGAGGTCAAGGACGTCAACAACCTCGACCTCCTGCTGGACGTGAACCTGAAGATCTCGGTGGAGCTCGGGCGGACCAAGCTCAAGTTCCGGGACGTCCTGAACCTCTCCAGCGGCTCGGTCGTGGAGCTGGGCAGGCAGACCAGCGAGCCCGTCGACATCATGGTCAACGGCGCCCTGCTGGCCACCGGCGAGGTCGTGGTCGTCGACGACCATTTCGCCGTCCGGATCGTCAAGCTCCTGAACCGGGTGGAACGTCTGAAGAGGGTGCTCTGATGTTCGCGGCCACCCAGCAGTCCGGGTTGGTCCTGGAGTCCCAGCTGGGCGGCGGCTCTTGGCTGCAGACCATCGGCGGACTGCTGGTGGTCTTCGCCCTCCTGATCCTGAGCCTGAAGTTCCTCGGCAGGTTCAACCGGCTCAGGGGGCGGGCCGAGGCCGAGGTCCTGAACGTCTGGAACCTGGGGCCGAGGCGGGAG
Organism: Candidatus Krumholzibacteriia bacterium; assembly: GCA_050174015.1. Classification (GTDB taxonomy): domain Bacteria; phylum Krumholzibacteriota; class Krumholzibacteriia; order LZORAL124-64-63; family LZORAL124-64-63; genus JAHJTW01. The sequence goes on along the minus strand of JBFXKG010000024.1, from coordinate 50,349 downwards.
ATCCAGGTCCTGAGGCTGCAGGACGAGGTCCATTTCATCTACCGGCACGACGGGGCCATGGTCCCCCTGAAGCAGATCACCCTGGCCGAGTACCGCGCCCAGGCCCCTCACACGGAAACGGCATCCGGCGGGCGCCTGGGCGCCGCCACCCGCAACCTCTGGCGGAAGTCCGCCCTGCCCCGGACCTCCTGCCCGCTGCCGGGCGACCCACCTCTCGTTTGATCCCTCGCTGACCACGACCTGGGTGTTTCCTTTCCAGTCCTGGACGGCCGCGTTCCCGGCTTCCGGCCGGGCATCCCCCAAATCGTCAGCTTTCGCCACTCAACTTGTTTTTCGGCAACGACATGGATCATCGGTGAGGTCCTCGGACCGGCCGGGGGCATGGCATGGCCATTGCGAATCCCCGACCGGCGGAATGACACGGGCCCCAACCGAACGGTTTCCATCGATGCCGCAACCACGTCCTCGTATCGGTCTTCTCCCTGCCTGGCGGCCGGGAATCCTGCTGCTGGCGGGACTCTTCCTGGCCTGCCTCTGCCTGCCCGCCGGAGCCCAGGAACCCGCCACGCCCGCGCAGGGAACAACTTCCCTGACCGTCACCCTGGACGGGGCGGGAACGCCCCAGTCCATGGACGCCGCCCTCAAGATCGTCCTGGTGATGACGCTGATCTCGCTGGCCCCCGCCATCCTGATCCTGCTGACGAGCTTCACCCGCATCGTCATCGTCCTGGGTTTCCTGCGGCAGGCCATCGGGACCCAGCAGGCTCCCAACAACCAGATCATCATCGGCATGGCCCTGTTCCTGACCCTCGTCGTGATGTCTCCCACCATCAACAAGATCAACACCGAGGCCGTCCAGCCCTTCATGAACGAGGAGATCGGGCAGGAGGAGGCCTTCAAGCTGGCCCAGGGGCCCCTGAAGTCCTTCATGCTCAGCCAGGTCAAGGAGAAGGACATCGCCCTCTTCCTGGACCTGACGGCCACGGAGATCCCCGAATCCCCCGAAGACCTACCCATGCTGGTGGTCATCCCCAGCTTCGTCCTGGGCGAGCTGAAGACGGCCTTCCAGATGGGGTTCGTGCTCTTCATCCCGTTCCTGATCATCGACATGGTGGTGGCTTCGGTCCTGATGTCCATGGGCATGATGATGCTGCCCCCGGTCCTCATCAGCCTGCCCTTCAAGATCCTCCTGTTCGTGCTGGTCGACGGCTGGTTCCTGGTCGTCAAGTCCCTCGTGCAGGCCTTCCAGTGAGGCGAAAGGTCAACCATGTCCCCTGAGGAAGTCATTGAAATCGGTGAATACGCCATGCGCACGGTGGTCTTCGTGGCCGGTCCCATGCTCCTGGCCGGGATGCTGGTGGGTCTGGTGATCTCCGTCTTCCAGGCGGCCACCCAGATCAACGAGATGACCATGACCTTCGTCCCCAAGATCCTGACGGTGTTCGTGGTCCTGATCATCACCCTGCCCTGGACGATCAACCAGCTGACCAGTTTCACCGCGGCCATGTTCGACCGCATGGCCAACATGTGAGGTGATCGGTGACCTTTTCCTTCGACCTGACGGTGATCGCGGTGGGCGCCGCCCTGGCCCTTCGGTTCGGCGTCCTGGCGGCGACCCTGCCCCTGGTGGACATGAGGACCGTCCCGCCCCTTTGGCGGGCGGCCCTGGCGGTCTGCCTCGGCGCGGCGCTGGCCCCGGCGGTCGCGGCCCGCATGTCGGCCTTTCCCGACCCGTTGACCTGGCAGGTCGCCCTGGCGGAGGGTGTGCGGTCCCTGGTCGTGGGGGCCATGCTGGGCTTCACGGTCAACCTGGTGTTCACCGCGGTGAGAGTCGCCGGGACGATCGCCGGCATGCAGGTCGGCTTCGCCATCGTGAATTCCTTCGACCCGACCACCCAGTCCCAGGTCTCGGTCCTCGGCCAGCTGTACTACCTGCTGACCGTCCTGCTGTTCTTCGCCACGGGAACGCACCACATCCTGGTCGGCGCCATGGTCCGCTCCTGCGAGATCCTCCCGCCGTTCAGCGGCATCCAGACCGCGGGGGCCTCCTGGTTCCTGCTCCAGGAATTCGGCGAGGTCTTCGCCGTCGGGCTGCGCATCGCCGCCCCGGTGGTCCTGGTTCTCCTGCTGGTCAGCAGCGCCATGGGCGTCATCGTCAAGACGGTGCCCCAGCTGAACATCCTGGTGGTCGGTTTCCCCATCAAGATCGGGGTGGGGGTGTTCGTGTTCGGTCTGTCCCTGGTGTACTTCAAGGACGTCGTCCTGGGGCAGTTCTCGGGTCTCGAAGGCATGCTGAACGGGGTCATGCTGGCCCTGAGGTGATCGGAATCCTGTCAGTGCCGGTTTGCCGGCGGTTCCGAGGGGGCATCGGATGCCCATCAAACATCAAACATCATGAGGAGGTGAGGAATGGCGGAGGAGAGCGGAGGCGAAAGGACAGAACGGGCAACCGGTAAACGGCGGTCCGAAGCGCGCAACAAGGGCACGGTGGCCAAGAGCCAGGAAGTGAACGGCGCCATCCTCATCCTCATCGGTGTGACCGCCCTGCTGGCCAGCAGCGGGCACATTTCCCGGATCCTGGGCCGCAACACCGCCTACCTGCTCGGCCAGGCCCACATCTTCGACCTGGCTTCCCCGTACGGAGTCAGGGACGTCCTGACGGGGAATCTGGAGGTCATCGGCGCCGCCCTGGCACCGATTCTGCTTGCCGTCCTGGTGGCGGCCGTCGGCGCGAACCTCCTGCAGGTGGGCTTCCATGCCAGCGCGGAGGCCCTCCAGTTCAAGGCGGACAAGCTGAATCCCCTGCCGGGGCTGAAGAAGTTCTTCCAGAAGTCGGCCTTCTTCGAACTGGGCAAGAACCTCGTCAAGATCACCCTGATCACGGTCCTGGCCACCACCACGATCCAGGGGCTGATGGGGGCCCTGGGACCCGCCTCGCTGTTCTCGGTGCCGGCGATCGTGTCCATGGGCAAGATCGGATTCATGAAGCTGATGGCCAAGCTCCTGGCCTTCACCCTGCTCCTGGCCCTGCTGGACTGGTTCTGGCAGAAGCACCAGTACGAGGAGAACCTCAAGATGAGCAAGCACGAGGTGAAGCAGGAGAACAAGGACATCGAGGGCGACCCCCAGATCCGGGCCAGGATCAAGGGGCTCCAGTACGAGATGGCCCGGCAGCGGATGCTGGCCGACGTGCCGACCGCCGACGTGGTGGTCACGAACCCCACCCACTTCGCGGTGGCCCTGAAGTACCGGGAAGGGGAGGCGGCGCCCGTCGTGGTGGCCAAGGGCATGGATCACGTGGCCCAGACCATCAAGGAGATCGCCCGCAAGGCGCGGGTGCCGATCATCGAGAACAAGCCCCTGGCCCGGTCGCTCTACCGGCAGGTGGACGTCGGCAGGATGATCCCCGACAGCCTGTACCAGGCGGTCGCCGAGGTCCTGGCCTACGTCTACAGGCTCAAGAAATCCTGATGAATGCGGGAGACTGAGGATTGAACCAGGACGACGTCATCAACAGGGATCTGATCCTGGCCAACAGCAACGTGCTGAGCGCGGCCGCCGTCATGGTCATTCTCGGCCTGATGGTCATCCCGGTCCCGCCGCTGCTCCTGGACCTCATGCTGACCTTCAGCATCGCCTTCTCCGTGACGGTCCTGCTGGTGGCCCTGTACCTCAAGGAACCGCTCCAGTTCAACAGCTTCCCGTCCCTGCTGCTCATCCTGACCCTGATGCGCCTCTCCCTCAACGTGGCCTCGACCCGGCTGATCCTCAGCAGGGGAGACGCCGGCCAGGTGATCCAGAGCTTCGGGGACTTCGTGATCGGCGGGAACTACGTCATCGGCGTCATCGTGTTCATCATCCTGGTCATCATCAACTTCATGGTGATCACCAAGGGCTCCGGACGCATCGCCGAGGTGGCCGCGCGCTTCACCCTGGACGCCATGCCCGGCAAGCAGATGGCGATCGATGCGGACCTGAACACGGGCCTGATCAACGAGAAGACCGCCCGGCTGAGGCGAGAGGAGATCGCCCGCGAGGCGGAATTCTTCGGGGCCATGGACGGCGCCAGCAAGTTCGTCAAGGGCGACGCCATCGCCGGCATCCTCATCACCGTGGTCAACATCGTCGCGGGGTTCGTCATCGGCATGCTCCAGATGGGGATGCCGGCGGGTGAGGCCCTGAGCCGCTTCACGATCCTGACCGTCGGCGACGGCCTGGTCAGCCAGATCCCGGCCCTCCTGGTTTCCACCAGCGCCGGCCTGGTCGTGACCCGCAGCAGCGGCAGCCTCAACCTGGGCCAGGCCCTGACCCTGCAGATCTTCCGCCAGTCCAAGGCCCTGTACCTGGCGGCCGGGGCCATGTTCGTCCTCGCGTTGATTCCCGGCCTGCCCACCGGTCCCTTCCTCTTCTTCGCCGTCGCCACCGTGGCCGGCGGATTCCTCATGGGCAAGCGGGTCAGGAGTTTCGACGACAAGCAGGCGGCCGAAGAGGCCGCCCAGGAGCAGGCCCACTCCGCCGCCGAGGAGGCTCCGGAGGGCCCCCGGGGCGAGGACCTCTTCGTGCTGGACCGTCTGGAGCTGGAGATCGGCTACGGCCTGATCCCCCTGGTGGACGACTCCCGGGGCGGCGACCTGCTGCACCGGATCGGGAACATCCGCAAGCAGGTCGGGAACGAGCTGGGCATCTTCATCCATCCCATCCGGGTCCGGGACAACCTGCAGCTCGGGGCCCAGCAGTACGTGATCAAGCTCAAGGGCGTCGAGATCGGACGTTCGGATCTCAAGCCCGAGATGCTCCTGGCCATGAGCACACGCCCGGATGCGGGGGAGGTCCACGGCATCCCGACGACCGAGCCGGCCTTCAACCTGCCGGCGGTGTGGATCGAAACCGACGCCAAGCCGGCCACCGAGCGCGAGGGGTACACCGTGGTCGAGCCGGCCGCGGTCCTGGCGACCCACCTTTCCGAGATCATCCGCACCCATGCGGACGAGCTGCTGAGCCGGCAGGACATCAAGGACATGTGCGAATCCATCCGGGAGTTCGCGCCGTCCCTGGTCGAGGACCTCATTCCGGACAAGGTGCCCGTCAACACCCTCTACAACGTCCTGCGGGCCCTGCTGCACGAGCGGATTCCGGTCAAGGACATCATCACCATCCTCGAAACCCTGGCGAACTACGCCGGATCGGGAATGGGAACCGACTTCCTGACCACCAAGGTCCGCGAGGCCCTCGGGCGCTCGATCACCGCCCTGTTCACCGAGCCGGGGGGGAAGCTGAGCGTCGTCTCCCTGCATCCGGGAACCGAGCAGGTCCTCATCCGGGCCAGCCACGATTCGGACCGCTCCCAGGGGGTCGTCCTGGATCCCGGATTCACCAAGGACTTCCTGGGCCAGCTGGAGCGGGTCCTGCGCGCGGCCTACGCGTCGGGACATCCGCCCGTCCTGCTGGTCCCCACGCCGATCAGACTGTTCGTCAAACGGCTCATCGAGCCGACTTATCCCAACCTGGCGGTCCTGGGCTACACCGAAGTGGCGCCCACGGCCCAGGTGCATTCCGCAGGAACGGTGGTGACCAATGTTAACCCGAAGGAATTCGCAGCCGTCGGCTGCTGACGGGACCGTGCTGGTGACGGCCCCCAACCTCAAGGACGCCTACCGGAAGGTGCGCAGGGATTTCGGCAAGGACGCCGTGATCCTCGACACCCGGACGGTCAAGCGCCGGCATGAGCTGGGGCTCGGCTACGAGAAGCTGATCCAGGTCACCGTCCAGGAGGAGGGGGCCCCCCGGACCGCCGGAACCACCAGGCAGGTCCGCGATCTTCCGGGCAACGCGCCTCGTCCCCTGGCGCCGTCCGCGGCCTCCGCGGCCTCGACGCCGGAGGGCGATCTGCCCGAAGCCATCATCCGCGAGCTCGAGCGCATCGAGAGCCTCGTGCGGGCCCTGGACGCCCGCCTGGTCGAGGCCGAATCCCGGCCCGTGGCTGCGGACGCCGGACCGATGGGGGAGATCCTCCTGGCCGCCGGGGCCAGGCCCCGGACCGTCGAACTGCTGGTCCAGCGCTTCGTTTCCGAGACGGGGGAGGATGCGTCCGACCGATCCGCCTTCCTGGAGTGGCTGCAGAAGCACCTGAGGGCCGGTAATTGCGACTGGGAAGGGTTCTACGGCTGCCACGCCTTCCTGGGACTCTCCGGGGCGGACCGGCAGGACCTGGTCCTGCAGACGGCGGCCCGGTTCCAGGAACTCGGCCGCAAAACCCTGGTCCTTTTCCTTTTCCCGGACAATGCAGGGCTGGTGCGCCAGCTCCAGACCGAGGCGGCCCGGCACGGGTTCGACGCCGCCATCGTCAAGAAGGAAGGCCTGCTGGAGCAGACCGAGAAGTACCTGTCCCAGTACGACGTGGTCCTGGTGGACCTGCCGGACCTGGATACCGATACGATGCAGCCGGAGGGCCGCATCCACTCCTGGCTGGCGAACAATTCCGGATTCCACCGGCACCTGGTCATGGGTCTGGACGGCGACGTGGATGAGCTCGATCCCCTGGCCGAGGCCTCCCGGCACTGGAATTGCGACTGGCTCGCCATCACCCGCACCCACCGCAGCCGACGCCGGGGCAAGCTGCTGGACGTGCTGGAATCCCTGCCTCTTCCGGTGTCGCTGATGACCGGAGGCCAGGCCGGCCGGCAGATCCCCGCCATCGCCCAATCGGGCGATCTGCTCGACTCCCTGCTGGAAGCGGGAGCGGGCGGGCAGGCGGGACTGGTCCTGATGAGCGCGCCCTAGAACGGGAAAGGAAGCCTGAGCCACGATGCACCAGCTCGTGCAAAGCATCGCCCTCCTGGCTGCCCTCGCGGCGGTTTGCGCCGGACTCTGGCAGGAATGGGCGGTCCTGACCACGTTGAAGAAGGCCCTGCTGGCCTACCTGGGGATTTTCGGACTCGGCGGTGTCATGGTTCTGGCCATCCGCCTGGTTCCCGTACTCGAAAAACCGGACGCATCCGTGGAATCAGCCGCCCGGAGCGGTCCCAAAGAGCGTTGACGGCCTGACATCGCCCCGCGCCCGCTGGCATGGATCGTGCAATCCGCCAGGAAGGCCCCGAGGGCCAGAAAGGTGATGAAATGACGGACACCGTCCAAATCGCGCACAAGGACATCTGGGACCGCATCCAGGATGCCGGACAGCAGAAGGCCCGTTGCGACCTGGTCGATATCTACGCCCGCATCGTCAAGTACGTGGCCGGACGCATGGCCATCGGCTTGCCCCACTACGTCGACTTCAACGACCTGATTTCAGCCGGACTGCTCGGCCTGATCCAGGCGATCGACAATTTCGACGCGAACCGGGGCATCAAGTTCGAGACCTATGCCATCCCCCGCATCCGCGGCGCGATCCTGGACGAACTGCGCAGCCAGGACTGGTTCCCCCGGTCGTTGCGGCGCAAGGCCAAGCAGCTCGAGGAGGCGTACAGCATCCTGGAGACCCGGCTGGGCCGTCCGGCGACCGACGCCGAGGTCGCCAGGGAATTGAACATCAAGCTCGAGGATCTGGACGAGCTGGTCGGCGAGGTCTCCGTGGCCACGATCATGAGCCTTGACGCCGATACCTCGGGGGACGAGAGCGAGAACTCGACGGCCCTGGGGGATTACCTGGCGGATCCCGGCACCGAGGACATCGAGCTGGTCCTCGCCCAGCAGGAGATGAAGGAACTCATCGGCCGGCGGATCAGCGAGCTGCCCGAGAAGGAGCAGCTGGTCCTGGTGCTCTACTACTACGAGGAACTGACCCTGAAGGAGATCGGGGAGGTCCTCGACGTGACCGAGAGCCGCGTCTGCCAGATCCACACCAAGGCCATCCTGCGCCTCAAGGGCAAGATCGACCGTCACGAGGGCAAGTCCTCCATCGGTCAGATCACCCAGGAGATCCAGAAGAAGCAGTCCGACCGCAAGCGCCGGACGGGCGAGGTCCCTTCGGGCGTGACGGCGAAGAACGGCGTCCTGGAGCCGGTGAACATCATGGCGGCATTCACCCTGTGTCAGCTTTGCGGGTACCTGGCCTGGCTGGGACGGCACCAGGGGGGCTGGCCGGGCCTCGGTTGATCGGCCCGGAAAGGCGCGAGCGATGTCGGGAGACGGCGTATCCCTGCCGACCACCCTGGCCCAGATGGGCAGCGTGGCGAAGACCCAGGCGAGGGCCCAGCAATCGGGCCAGCCCGTCGCGCCGTTCCACGATCAGAGGGACAAGAAGGACGAGCTGAGGGTCCAGCGCGTCCGGGAGACGGAGAAGCCCAATCAGGGCAAGGTCGATCCGGACGCCGATCGGCGCGACAAGCGCCAGCGGCGACGGGACAACCGGCAACAGAAGGTCCTGGATCAGGCCGCCGGCGACGGCGAGGACGGCGGTCCGAATACCGGACAGGACCAGGAACGACAACCGGAGACCCTGGGCGTGACCATCGATCTTCGGGCCTAGAGGACCCCCAGGGGGAGGCGGATTCATGGCGGACCAACTCGGCGCCCTCATCAACGAACAGGGAATGGTCTTCTGGGGCGCGGTGGCGGCGGTCGCCCTGGGACTGACCCTCCTGCTGGTCACCGGGATGATCTACGTCCGGCAGTGGCACCGCAAGCGGACCCGGGGGTCCGGTCAAGGGCGTCGGGCGCCGGCGGCGGCAGCCCTGGCCCGCGGGCAGGCCGCCCGGGCCTACGGGGCCTCCTTGACCCCCGACGGGGAAGCCCTCCCCGGCGACCCGGCCAGGATCTACCAGCAGGCTCTCCTGTCCAGGCTCCAGGCCATGGGCGACCGGCTGGAGGCCCTGGCGACTTCCCTGCCCGCCCAGGACGGCCGCCTGAGCCGATCCGGGCTAAAGCACCCCCCCACAGGCGTCGAATATGTCTTCAAGAAAGGCATCGGCTGACGACCGGTCGCCCCCTGGATCCTTGCCGGGTCCGGGCGGAAGCCACCTTCCCGGGAGAGCCCATGACGCCCCTGGTAGAAGTTCCCGCCGCGGAGGGTGCACCGACACCCGCCGGGTGTACGGAACAACTCCGCACCATCATCATGACCACCCGGGATCTGCCGGCGATGCCCGTGGTCGCCGCCAAGGTCCTCGAACTCTCCTCGGATCCCAACACCTCGGCCCAGAAACTCCAGCAGGTCATCGCCGACGATCAGGCCATGACGGCGCGGATCCTGAAGATCGCCAACAGCGCGATGTACTCCTGCAGCCGGAAGATCAAGACCCTGACCGAGGCGATCGTCATGCTGGGCTTCAACAGCATCCGCAGCCTCGTGGTGACCAGCGCCGCCCGGAACCTCTACAACACGAATTCCTCCCGGACGGGTCTCAAGGAACGGCTCCTCTCGGAGCATTCCATCGGCACCGCCTTCGCCTGCCGGATCCTGGCCCAGGAGCACGCGCCGAGCCTCACCGAGGAGGCCTTCCTCGCCGGGTTGATGCACGACATAGGCAAGCTCGTCCTGAACCAGAAGGTTCCCCGCGAGTTCGACGAGATCGTCCAGATCGTCTACAACGAGAACAAGGTCTTCCACACCACCGAGAAGGAGATCCTGGGCTTCGACCACACCCACGTGGGGGCCCTCCTGGTGAACAAGTGGAAGCTGTCCCCGGTCCTGGAGGAGGCGATTCGCCACCACCACGACCCGCTGGCCCTCTCGCCCGACAACACCCTGCTGGTGCTGCTGGTCCTGGCCAACAAGCTGTGCCACAAGATGAGCATCGGCTTCCTGGAGGATCCCGACGTCGACCTGGTGGGCTGCCCCGCCAACCGCATCCTCAATCTTCCGGCGGAAGCCTTCGAGCATGCGGCGGCCATGGTCAAGGAGACCCTGGAGTCCGAGATGGAAATCTTTGTCTGAGGGGATTGGAGACGGAATGAACGCGACCCTGATCAACGACCAGCATACCCAGGACGAGCGGCTGCGCGACCTCATCCTCGAAATCGACGAGTTGCCTTCGATCCCCGAGACCCTCATCGAGATCTTGAAGGTCCTGGACGATCCGGACAGCGGACCGGCCGACCTGGGCGCGGTGATCCGCCTGGACGCCCCGCTCATGGCCCGGATCCTCCGCCTGGCCAATTCCCCCTACTATTCCCGGCGGGGGGACATCACCGACATCAACCGGTGCGTCACGGTGCTGGGCTACCGGACGGTCAGGCAGGTGGCCATCTGCGTCTCGGTCGCCACGAGCGTCATCTCGGCCCTGGAGAAGTCCAGCGGGCAGATGGACTACCGGGAGCTCTGGCGGCACTCCGTGGTCACCGGAGCCATCAGCAAGCATCTGGCCCAGATCGCGGGATACCCCGACCCCGAGGAGGCCTTCACGGCCGGCCTCCTTCACGACATGGGCAAGTTCGTGCTCGAGCTCCACGCGCCGGATCTCTACCACCGGGTCATCGCCGACCGGCGGACGTCCCACATCTCCCTGGTCGAGGCGGAGGAAGCCGTCTTCGGGTACAACCACGCCATGATCGGGCAGGCCTTCGGGCAGGCGTGGTGGTTCCCCCGCCTCCTCACCCGCTGCTTCGGCGAACACCACACCCCGGTCCTGGGGGGGCAGGCGGTGGACAAGACCGACCATGCGGTGGCGCTGGTGGCCCTTGCCGACTACCTGGCGAACACCCTGGAACCGTCCCGCTCCGACCTGGGCTTCGATCCCCGGTTCTGCATGGTGGCCGAACTCCACCAGATCGCAGGCCTGGCGGTCGATGCGGTGGAGAAGGACCTGGACCGGATCCGGGAGGCGGTGACCCTGGCCTCCGCCTATCTCGACCTGTCCTGACACGGTCCGGGGGAATTCGGGCTGGATTTCCCGGCTGATCATGTTATTCTGCCACTTTGTCAGTCGCTCCGCATCCGTCCGGGAGGACAAAGTGGGATCGATCGTTCTGCTGAGCCGCCGTCACAGGCTCTATGCCGCTGCTGCGGACTGGGATCTGCCCGGCTCCGAACTCTTCCTCTTCGACTCGCCATCGGAGGCCCTGGCCAGGATCAATCTCGGCCAGACGGCGGTCTTCGTCTTCGACTCCCGTGACTACCCCCGGTTCAAGCACGTGATCCGGAAATTCCAGTCCATGAAGACCGACGCCGACCTGGTGCTCATCGGCCAGGAGGATCCCGCCGCGGATCCCGGTTCGGCTCCCGACACCCCCGGGATCACCCCCCTGCCCGCGGGGACCCCCGCCGACGAGATCGCCCAGACCGTCCAGCGCCTGCTCAAGCTGCGGGAGGTCAGGAGCAATTCCGGGATCATCGGGCGCAGCCCCGCGGTCCAGGAGATGCTCTCCCTGGTCGCCCACAGCGCACCCCTGGACGTGAACGTCCTGGTCTTGGGGGAGAGCGGAACAGGCAAGGAACTGGTGGCCCAGGCCATCCACCGGAATTCCGGGCGGAGCAAGGGCCCCTTCATCAGCCTCAACTGCGGCGCCATGAGCGAGGGGGTCCTGGAGAGCGAGCTGTTCGGGCACGTCCGCGGCGCGTTCACCGGCGCGGTCGGCGACCACCCCGGGGTCTTCAAGCGCGCCGACGGCGGTACGCTCTTCCTCGACGAGGTGGCCGAGATGCCCCTGGGGATGCAGACCCGTTTCCTGCGGGCCCTGGAGACGGGGGAATTCACCCCGGTCGGCGGACGCGCCCTCCAGCGCAGCGACATCCGCCTCATCGCGGCCACCCACCGCGACCTGGCCGCCGCCGTCGCCGCCGGGAAGTTCCGTCAGGATCTGTATTACCGGCTGCGGGTGGTCGTGATCAACACGCCCGCCCTGCGGGAAAGGCGCGAGGACATCCCCGTGCTCGCCGAGGCGTTCCTGCAGCAGGAGAATGCCCGCCACGGCCTGCACGTCAGGGGGCTGTCCCGCGCAGCCGAGCAGGCGCTGCTGGAACACGACTGGCCGGGAAACGTCCGGGAACTCCGCAACACGATCAGTTCGGCGGTGGTCCTCAAGCAGCGCGGGATGATCGATCCGGGCGACCTCCCCGAGGAATTCCGGCAGCCGGCGGGCCCCGCTCCGGTCGACTTTCTTCCGGTTCCCTACAGCCGGGAGAATGCGGCGGACATCGACCTGGGCGTCCTGGCGGGGACCCTGCTGGAGCTGCGTCAGGACATCCGGGAGATCAAGGCCATGCTGGCCGGGGGCGCCCTGCACGGCGCCGGGGGGCCGGGGCGGTGGGCCGTCAGTCCGGACGGCCGGCTGGCGCCCACGGGCCAGGTCGTGGAAACGTTTTCCGGCGAAGCGGGTTACAGTCCGATGCACGAGGATCAGCCCGGCGACCTGCAGACGGCCGAACGAACGCTCATCGAGTCCGCCCTGCGGGCGACCGCCGGCAACCGGCGCAAGGCCGCCGATCGGCTGGGCATCAGCGAACGGACCCTGTACCGGAAGCTCAAGCTTTACGGACTGACCTGACCGGCGATGTGAGGAGTCCCAAGGCCGATGCCGGTCTTTCCAGCTTGGAGGATTTGTCCTATAATGCAGTCAAGCCCCTGGCATTCCCATGATCATCAACCCCTGGTGAGTGAGGCGACCATGCTGAGAACTGGCATGCGGCTTCGGACGGGCCGTTGCATCCCGACCGCGATCCTGGCGATCCTGATCCTCTGCTGTCCGGCCGGCTCCGCCCTGGCCACCAAGTATGCGGGCTCCTTCATGGAGAACGGCGGCGGCGCGCGCGCCCTGGGCATGGGGGGGGCCTTCACCGCCGTGGCGGACGACCCCTCGGCCACCTTCTGGAATCCGGCGGGACTCGCAACCCGGGCGGACCGGCAGATCCTGGCCATGCACTCCGAAAGATTCGGGGACCTGATCGACCGCGATTTCGTGGCCTACACCCAGCCCGTGGGCTGGAGCCTTTTCGGCGGGGACCAGGCCGGGGTCGGCGTCACGGTCATCCGTCTGGGGATCGACGACATCCCCTTCACCGACCACCTGACCGACCTCCTGGACACCGACGGCGACGGCGTGGTGTCCGATCCCGAGTTGCAGAACCTGCTCCAGTATCAGGACGAGATCCGCTTCAAGAGCGATCAGGAACTTGCCCTCCTGCTTTCCTACGGGGAGCGCCTGGGGGCCTGGCGCGTGGGCGGATCGCTCAAGTTCATCAGGCAGAGCGTGGGCGAGTTCTCCAGCCTGGGCATCGGCGCCGACGTGGCCCTCCTGCGGCCGGGCCTCTGGCGCCGGCTCGATTTCGGGGTCAAGCTGCAGGACCTGACGACGACGTACCTGTCCTGGAGCACCGGCAGGAACGAGTACATCTCTCCGGCCGTGGTTCCCGGCCTGGCCTGGCGGCAGCCCCTGCCCCGCTGGAACATGGATCTCACCCTGGCAGGGTCCATGGAGACCCGCTTCGAGAATCGCGGCGATGCCGACCAGTACTCCGGCGGAGCCATGAGCGCCAACGCCCACCTGGGCATGGAGGTGGGGTTCTCGGGCAAGGTCTTCCTGCGGACGGGTTTCGACAGCGGCTGGGAGGCCGGGGACCTGACCGCCGGAGCGGGATTCCGGTTCGATCCCCTGACCGTCGATTACGCCTACGCGGGCGATTCCCTGGACATCGACGAGGTGACCCACCGGATCAGCGTGACCTGGGCCTTCTGATTCCCTCGGGGGTCCGCCCTTCGCCCGCCCGGTTCGCCGGGCGGGTTTTTTTGGGGGGGGGATCGATGCGTCCGGGGTGCTCAGGATCCCGGACGGTAGGCGAACAGCTTCTGGCCGGGCTTGATCAGGCTGGTCCCGTGCAGGTTGTTGACCTTGCGCAGATGGCTCAGCGTCACTCCCAGACGGCGCGCGATGACCCCCAGGGTGTCGCCCGCCTTCACCGTGTATGCCGTGCGGACGTAGCCGTCCGGAGGGACGTAGTGTCCCTTCTCCTCGGCGGTCTTCCGGGCGCGGTCGGCGAGCTCGGCCGGCATCGGGATCAGCAGGCTGTCCCCCGGCCGGATGAGGTGGACGTCGGACAGCTTGTTCAGACGCGAGAGGTCCGCCACCGAGGTTCCGTAGCGCCTGGCGATCTGGCCCAGGGTCTCCCCGCGGGACACGCGGTGATGGGACCAGGTCAGACGCTGGTCGGCCGGCACCTTGGCCAGGGCCTTGCTGGTCCGGGCACCAGCCCCCCGGGGGACGCGGACGGGATAGGGTCCCAGGTCGGGCGGGGTCGCTCCCCGCAGGAGGGAGGGGTTGAGCTCGGTCACCACGGACGTCGGCACGCCGGCGCACCTGGCGATCAGGGCGAGGTCGGTCGGCCGATCGACCTCGATGGTGTCGTAGGCGTGCTCGGACACCGGAGGGATCTCGAACCCGTAGTCCTCCGGGTTCTCGCCGATCCGGGCGGCCGCGATGAACTTCGGAACGAAGTCCGTGGTCTGGGCGGGAAGCCTCAGGCTCCAGAAGTCGTCGTGCCCGTGCTGGCGGATCTTGCGGGCGATCCTGTTCTCCCCGCTGTTGTAGGCGGCCAGCACCAGTGACCAGTCCCCGAACTGGCCGTGGAGGTTCTTCAGGTAGGCGGCCGCGGCCCGCGTCGACAGCTCGAAGTCCCGCCGCTCGTCCACCCACCAGTTGATGTTCAGGCCCTGGGCCTTGGCCGTACCCTGCATGAACTGCCAGGGACCGACGGCCCGGACGGACGACACGGCGTCGGGCGTGATGCCGCTTTCGATCATGGCCAGGTAGATCAGCTGGCGGGGCAGCCCCTCGGAGACCAGGATGGAGGTGATCAAGGGTTCGAGGGCCGCCTTCTGCTGCAGCCAGTAGGCGAAATGGCGGCGGCCGTTGCCCGTGAAATAATCCATCCAGCGGGCGACCTCCCCGTTGTCCCACTTCAGCAGGTCGGCGGTGATGCCGTCCAGCCTGGAGCCGGAGGCCGGAACGAGGGAGTCCGGCAGTCCCGCGGCCCGCAGTTCGGCGTACCCCACCGACAGGAGGGTATCGGCCTTTTGGCCGTTGGCCCGCGCGGCGGCCTGTTCCACCAGGAGGGCCTGCAGCAATTGCGTGCGGCGAAGCAGGGAAGAGGTCTCCCCGGCCGAGCCGCCGGAATCGCGCGCGGCCCCGGCCGCCTGCCTGGCCTGATGATTCAGGACGTGGGAGAGGTCCTCGGCCGTGTCCAGATCGCCATCCGCAAGATGGGCGAGGGCCTGGAGGAAGAGGTCGTCCCAATCCCGATGGGCGCCTTCCTGAAAAGTGGATTCCCCCGCCGGGCCGGTCCCGGCTGCCGCCGATCCTTCCTCGGGCGGGATCCCGGGGGTGACCGTCTCCGGTGAATCCACCGGCAGCAGGCCGACGGCCGGTTCCCCCACCGGGTGACCGTCTCGCCGGGGAGAGGGCGATGGTCCGGTTCCGACCGCGGTCGCATCCCGGCCGGTGAGGGTGCTGCAACCCGTCCCCGCGCCGAAGGCGAGGATCGAGAGGACGGCGATCAGGCGCCAACGGGAACTGGTCAATTCCGTTCTCAAGGGATACAATCTCCACGCTGCACTGGGGGAAAGGAAAGGGCTGAAAAGGCGGAACCACCCGGGAAAACCAGGGTTCCACCTGATTGGTTCCGATTTATTGCTCCCATGACGCGGTTTGTCAATGACCTGGGCCGATCCACGGAGGATGCTTGCAATACTTTTTATAATATGTGATAATTAATGATGAATTCGCCATCAGCAAGCACAAGGATTGGCTGGTGAACCGAGACTTTCAGTTGAAGAAGCTGCTGACCAGGGACCTGCCTGTGCAAAGGGTCGGGCCCCATCTGCGTCATGGCCTCAAGCGGGCCCTGAACGCCGGCAATCCCGACACCATCCGCGATTCGGGCCGGGCGGTCGCCCTGGATCTCATCCGGCGGGGCGAACTGCTGCGGGTCTCCATCCAGGGGGAGGATCCGGACGTCCTGCGCTTCTGCCTGATCAAGGGAACCCGGGAACTCGTGGATCTGACTCCCCTGTGGATCAATGGGGGAGGGGGGGATCCGGTACCCTCGGCCGCCGTGGCCCCGGGCCGCGGCTCCCTGGCCCCAGGGTCCCTGCCCCAGTCGTTCCAGGCCGTCTCCGGTTTCCTGGGGGCCATGGAGCGGGCCCAGGACCTCCAGATCGCCGACGTCCAGTCGGGCGAAGCAGCGACCATCCTGGGGAACATCCTCGGCTTGCTCGCCGGTTTCACGCCCCAGTTCAAGCTGGCGGTGCTGCTGCACAGCATCGAGACCCCGGGCCAGCCCGGGGATCCGGTCTTCGGGATCGAACCCGGGGAAGCCGCCCTCGGATGGATCGGCCTGAGGGAGCAGGGGCATTCCGTCTGGATTCCCAGTCCCCAGGAATTCCCGGGCCGCGTGCGGATGCTGATGGAGTCGGATCCCGACTGGGAAGAACCCTACGCCGGAGTGGCGGTGCCCCTGTGGGAGCCCGGCAACTCACCCGAGGCGCATGATCGCCATGAGGCCGGCCTGCTCTTCGTGGTGGGCGAGACGAGCTGGGGGCGGGATCCCCTGCTGAAGCTGGCCGCCCGCCTGTCCCGTTTCGTCACCAACCGTTGGCGGCACCAGCGCGACGTGAACCAGAAGATCCACACCGACGCCCTGACCGGCGTCTGCAACCGTGCGTTCTTCGACACCCAGTTCACCCTCGAGCTGGAACGGGCCCGCCGTTCCGAAAGCCCCCTGACGCTGGTCATCGCCGATCTCGACCACTTCAAGTCCATCAACGACACCTACGGCCACCAGGCGGGCGACTGCATCCTGCGGATGGTGGCCCGCCGGTTGCTCGAGGAACTGCGACGCATCGACCACGTCTGCCGCATCGGCGGGGAGGAATTCGCGCTGATCCTGCCCGCCACCAACCAGGCGGCCGCCCAGGACGTCCTGGCCCGCCTGCTGCGGACCGATCTCTCCGAAGAGGTCCGCGTGGAGGGGCGAAGGACCCTGATCAAGGCCACCTTCTCCTACGGTGCGGTGACGTTCCCGGACGCGGGCACCGACGCCTTCGAGCTGTACCGCAAGGCCGACGCCATGCTTTTCCTCTCCAAGGATCTGGGCCGCAACCAATGCCATTTCTGGAGCAGCGAAGGCGAACATTTCCGGCTCAATCCCCCGGCTTCCTGATCCGTCCGCCCATCCCCGTCGACCACCTGCGGCGATTCCGGAGGAACGGCGCCCTGGTCTGGGCCGTCCTTTTCCTGATCGGGGTCCTGGCCGGCCAGCAGGCCGCTTCCCTCGCCGCCCTGGATCCCGCCTGGCTCGGGGGGATGTCGGCACGGACATGGTCCCGCCTCGGAGCCCTGGCCCTGGCGGGGCTCTGCCTGCCGCTGCGCACCCATGCGCTCCTGTGGGCGCTGGTCCTGCTGGCAGGGATGGCAGCGGGCCTCCTGCATCCTGCGGATTTCGCAGGGCCTCCCCCGGTCATCGCTCCGGACCCGTGGTCTCCCTCCGCCCGGGTCGAGTTCGAGGGGCCCGGAGCGGTCCGGATCACGGGATGGCCGACTCCCGCAACCGGTTCGGGGTGGCGGGCTCCCGCGGTCCTCCTCGGCCTGGCCTGCCCGGAACCGGGCTCCCGGCCCACCCATCCCGGAAACCTCGACGGCCTGCTCCTGTGGGGGGAGGGGACGCCGCCTGCTCCGGGTGAACTCCTGGCCGGCCGCCTGCGCCTGCGGCCCCCCAGGCCGGCTTCGTATCCCGGCGGTTTTTCCGACAGGCAGTTCCTCGCGGGCCGGGGCCTGCGCTGGCGGGGCGCCTTCACCGCACCGCCGGATTCCCTTGCTCCCGCACTGCCCGGCGCGCCCGGGTTCGTCCTCGGCTGGGCCGGCCGGGCAAGGGCGGCGGTCCTGAAGGAGATCGGTCGTCTTTTCCCCGAACCCGAGGCGGGGCTGATCGGCGCGGTGCTCCTGGGCTTCAAGACGCCCGACAGCAGGGAGGCCAGCGCGCCGTTCACCGGCCTGGGACTCGCCCACCTTTTCTCCTTGAGCGGGCTTCACGTCGGGATCATCCTCGGAATCCTGCTGATCCCCGCGAAGGCTCTCGCCTGGGGACCGGGCGCGCGGATGACGCCGGCTGTGGTTTCCCTTCCCCTGTATCTGGTGCTGACGGGCGCTCCGGCCTCGGTGGTCAGGGCTTCGGCCCTGGGGCTGCTGGCCCTGTCCGGGCCCTGGACGGGTTCCAAGCCCCGAGGGCTCCACCTGCTCGGCCTGGTCTTCTGGGGGAACGTGCTGTGGATGCCGGATCTCCTCTTCGACACGGGCTTCCGTCTGTCCTTCCTGGCTGCCGGGGGAATCCTCGCCGCCCACGAGATCACCGGGGGATTCCGGACGGGAGGGAATCCCGCCCTGAAGGGACTCGCCGCGGGGCTGGGGGTCACCCTCGCCGCCCAGTGGTTCACCCTGCCGCTGATCGCCGACTCGTTCGGGCAGCTGAACCTGTGGTCCCCACTGGCCAACCTGGTCGCCGTCCCCCTTTTCGGGGCCACGGTCTGGGTCTCCATCCTGGCCCTGATCATCGAGGGCGCCGTCCCCTGGCTGACCGGAGCCCTGTCCGCCTACGCGGTCTTCGCCTGGAGGATCCAGCGGCTCCTGATCGGCGCGGCTGCGGAGCATGGCCGCTCGGGTCTCCTGGGGATGCAGCCCCCGGGGCCGCTCCAGTCCGGGGCCTGGCTGATCCTGACCTTCCTGGGATTGTGGGGTCTGAAACGGTCGCGGGCGCTGGGCCGCGCCCCGACGGCGCTCCTGATCGCCCTGGTCCTCGCCACGGGCGTGGCCGTTTGCGGGGAATGCGGCTTCCTCCGGACCCGGCCCGACGGCCCCGAAGCCTGGCAATTCGACGTGGACCAGGGGGACTGCGCCCTCCTGAGATTTCCCGACGGCTGGACCTGCCTCATCGACACCGGAGGCATGTCGGGCTGGGGGGAAGAGAGGGAATCCCGCTTCGAGCGGGACGTCGGCCCGTACCTGCAAAGGATGGGGGTCTCCCGGATCGACCTGATGGTCCTCACCCACGGCCACCTGGACCATACGGCGGGGACCCGGGACCTGCTGGAGGGATGGGCCGTGGAGTCCTGGATCGCGGGCGGCAGCTCCCGGGATGACGTCCCGGCGGACCCCCTCGGCCGCCCGCCCCTGGAGCAGGCCGCCGGTGCAGTCCTGCATCGCTGGGAGGACTGGGTCCTCGAGCAGGTGACCGGCCCGCTCGACGCCACGCCTGACGACAGCGAGAACGATCGGTCGGTCGTCCTGGAATTGAGGAAGGGCGGTACGGGAATGATGCTGTGGATGGGGGACCTGGAGACCGGTGGCGAGGAGAAGCTCCTGGCCCGGTCAGCCCTCGGGGCGGGGGCGGCCGTGCTCAAGGCCGGGCACCACGGCAGCGACACCTCCGGCGGGAGGGACTTCCTCGATCGGCTCGGGCCCCGCCTGGTGCTGATCAGCTGCGGGGTCGGCAACCGGTACCGCCATCCCAGCCATGGCCCTTTCATCTCCCGCGCCGACACCGTTCCCCTGGTGAGGACCGACCTCCACGGCGGGGTCCACTTCCGCTGGAACTCCCGGGGCGACCTGGCCTGGAGCTCGCATCACGGACCGCGCGGGACCATTCCCGCACCTTGACAGGGGAGGGGGTCGTTTCTAGTATCCGGAGGCCGGACCTTCCCGGCGTCCCCTGCAGATGATCCGACCAACGACCCGGCCGCAACCCTGGGCGGCCTGGAGGCCTGACCATGACCGCTCTGCGCAGCACCCGTGATCTGGGGCTCGTCCCCGATTACGAGGGCAAGGTCCGCGACATGTTCGACCTCGGCGACCGTTTCCTGATCGTGACTTCCGACCGGATATCCGCCTTCGACGTCGTGATGAACGACGTCGTGCCCGGTCGGGGAGTCGTCCTGAACGTGATGTCCCTGGCCTGGTTCCGGCATTTCGCCGACGTGGTTCCCAACCACGTGATCACCGCCGACCCGGCGGGGTTCCCCGAGCCCTTCTCCAGGCACGCGGCCGCGCTTGGCGGGCGCTCGGTCCTGGTGCGCAAGGCGGACCGGTTCCCCGTGGAATGCGTCGTGCGGGGCTACATCGCCGGGTCCGGGTGGAAGTCCTACCGCCGGGACGGCACCATCTGTGGGCATGCCCTGCCGGACGGGCTCGAACTCGCAAGCCGACTGCCCGAGGCCCTGTTCACCCCGTCCACCAAGGCGGACGAGGGGCACGACGAGAACATCTCCTACGCCGAGGTCGTCGACCTGATCGGGGAGGAGCCGGCCGCCGCCCTCCGGGATCTCTCCCTGCGCCTGTACCGGGAAGGGGCCGCCCATGCCCTGCCCCGGGGCGTGATCCTGGCAGACACCAAGTTCGAATTCGGGATCATCGACGGGAAAATCACCCTCATCGACGAGGTCCTGACCCCCGATTCCAGCCGGTTCTGGCCGGCGGCCGACCATGTGCCGGGGCAGGAACCACCCAGCTGGGACAAGCAGATCCTCCGCAACTACCTCGAGACCTGCGACTGGAACAAGGAGGCCCCGTCTCCGGACATCCCCGCCGAGATCCTCGAACGCACCTTCCGCCGGTACCGCGAGGTGCTGGACATCCTGTTCCCCGATGAATCCGCCCGCTGGGAGGCCTACCTGTGAATGCCACCCGTCGCGCCCTGCTGAGCGTCACCGACAAGACGGGCCTGGACCTCCTGGGTCCCGCCCTGGTCCGCCACGGCTACCAGCTCGTGGCCTCCGGCGGCACCGCTTCGGCCCTGGCCGCCCTCGGCCTCGAGGTGACCGAGGTCTCGGACCTCACCGGATTCCCCGAGATCTTCGGGGGCCGGGTCAAGACCCTGCATCCGCTGATCCACGGCGGGATCCTGGGGCGCGACGCGAACGATTTCGCGGCCGTCGAGGAACTCGGGCTGCGTCCCATCGACGTGGTCGTCGTCAACCTGTACCGCTTCGCCGAGACCGCGGCCTCCGCCGGCGATCCCGCCGCGGTGATCGAGAAGATCGACATCGGCGGGCCCGGCCTGCTGCGGGCCGCGGCCAAGAACTGCGCGCGCGTGACCGCCCTGTGCGATCCCCGTTACTACGCCGAGTTCCTGGCCGAGCTGGAGGCCGGCCAGGGGGTGGCCGGCGCGGCCTTCCGCAGGAGGATGGCCGCCGCGGTCTTCGCCGTCACCGCGAACTACGACCGTGACATCCGGGACTGGTTCCTGGGCGAGGGCATGGCCCTGCGCTACGGGGAGAATCCCCACCAGAAGGCCTTCCTGCGCGTGGGCTCGGCCACCGATCCGGCGGACGCCCTCGCCGCGCTGGGCGTGGTCCAGCATGGGGGGAAGGAACTCTCCTTCAACAACATCGTGGACCTGGTGGCCGCGGTGAAGCTGGTGGACGATTTCCGGGACCCCTGCTGCGCGGTCATCAAGCACACCAATCCCTGCGGGTTCGGCCTGGGCGCGGGGGCTGCCGGACTCGAACGGGCCCTGGTCTGCGATCCGGTGTCGGCCTTCGGCGGTGTCTTCGCCTTCAACGCTCCGGTGGACGAGGCCTGTGCGGAAATTCTCGCCCAGAGATTCCTGGAGATCGTCGTGGCCCCCGGTTACGCACCAGCCGCCCTGGCCCGCCTGACCAGGAAGAAGAACCTGAGGGTCCTGACCGTGGATCCGGAGGTGTTCGCCGCCCGGACCGCCGACCGCCGCAAGCTCTGGGGCGACCTGGAACTGGTCCAGGAGCAGGACGTGGGATTCCCCGAGCTCGACGAGTGGAAGGTGGCGGCGGGCGAGGAGCCCGATCCGGAGACCCGCCGGGCCCTGGAGATGGCCTGGAAGGTCTGCAAGCACGGCAAGAGCAACGCCATCGTCCTGGCCGGGAACGACGCCACCCTGGGCCTGGGCTTCGGGCAGATGAGCCGGGTCGATTCCACCGAACTGGCGGTCTTCAAGGCGCGCAACCAGGGCATCGACCTCGCAGGCTGCGTCGCGGCGTCCGACGGCTTCTTCCCCTTCCCCGACGGGATCGAGAAGCTGGCCGCCGCCGGCGCCCGGGCCGTGATCGCTCCCGGCGGGTCCATCCGCGACGAGGAGGTCGCCGCTGCCGCGCGGGATCTGGGCATCATCTTCATCCTGACCGGCCGCCGGCATTTCAATCATTGAGCGCCGCACTTATCTTGATGACTGCCGCCCCGGAGGGAACGTTTCCTTCCGGGGCCGGTAGGATCGAGCCATGAACATGCGATTCGCCATCCTCATCCTCCTGCTGGCCGCACCGGTCGCCGGGGACGCATCGACGCCTGGGGACGCAGCCCCCTCCAGCATTCTTGACGGCTCTGCCGCGCCCGAGACCCGACTGGGGGAGTTGCGCCAGGCCCGGCGCGAGGGGATCCGGCGGCGCAGCCTCGATGCGGCCAAGGGCGCCGGGCCGGCCACCTTCGGCCTGCTCGTCATCCCCGTGGACTTCACGGACGCACGCCTTCCCGACCCCTGGGATACCCGCGCGACCGCCGAGCGGCTCTTCGCCCCTGACGGGGAATCCCTGGCCCGCTACTTCGCCGCGGCCTCGGGAGCCCGTCTCGACCTGCAGATCACCCTGGGGCCCCTGGTCCGGCTCGCCGGCCCGCGCAGCGACTACTCGGACATCGGCTGGCAAGGGTTCTCGCGCACCCGGGCCCTGGCGCGCGAGGCGCTGGAAGCCGTCCGTGACTCCGGCCTGGACTTCGCAGCCTTCGACAACGACGGGCCCGACGGGGCGCCCGCCAGCGGCGACGACGACGGCCAGGTCGACGGCGTCCTGATCCTCCATGCGGGAGTGGGCCAGGAGAACGACCCTGCGCTGGGCCTGGTCCAGCCCCTGCAGTTCTTCCTCGCCGATCCGGTGGTGCAGCGCGGCGTCTCCGCATCCTTCTACGCGGTGGCCAGCCTGCGGAGCGGCCCGGGCATCTGGGCCCACGAAACCGCCCATCTCCTGGGGCTGGAGGACCGCTACGATTTCGAGCTGCAACCCGCCGGGGAAAGCGAGGTCCAGTCCCGGGGCGGGCTGGGCCGTTTCAGCCTGATGGCTTCCGGGGCCTGGGGAACCGGAGGAGGCTGGGGAGCCGCCCTGCCCGACGCCTATTCCCTTCTCGCGGTGGGCTGGGCCGACACCGTCCTGGTCCGCGGACCCTCCGTCCTGCAGCCCGTGATCGCCGGCGGCCGCGCGGCGGTCATCCGGCCCGTGGGATCCGGGTCGGCGGAGTTCATCCTCGGCGAATGCCGCGATCCCGCACTGGCCGCCCCCTTCGACGCCGCCCTCTGGGCCGGACACCTGATCCTCTACCACGTGGACGAGAGGCTGCCCGTGGGCGGGTCGGACGTCGACGTCTTCGGCGACCGTTACCTGCGAGTGAACGTCATCGAGGCGGACGGGGACCGGGGACTCCTGGCCGGGGCCGATCCCGGCGGACTCCGCGACCTCTTCCCCGGTGCGGGTGGAGTCACCGCCCTTCCCGCCGCGGGCTACCCCTCGACGCGCGGCCACGGCGGCGCCACGGGCCTGACTCTCGGGGGCATCGCCGCCGGAGACCAGGGAGGCGTCGCCTTCACCGTCTATCCGCCTCCCGGCCTGGAGGCCGTCCCGGTCTTCGGTATCGATCCCGCCCGCACCCTGCTGGACCTGGGGGCCGTGGCCGCCGGAGCCCCCTTCGACGACCTGAACCTCCGGGTCGAACTGGGGGAGGGCGAGACCTGGGGGACCTTCAGCGGCGGAGCGGTGGTCCTGGACCTCCCGCTCGTCCCCGGGGACGACGGCGTCTATCGACCCCTGGACGCCGTGCCCTGGATGCCCGTCGGGGATCCGCCGCCCGGCGCGTCCACCAGGTTCCTGCTGACCTTCGCCGACGGCGCGTGGAGTTCGTCGACGATCATCCGGGACTGGATCTGGAATTCGGCCGGCGAGTCCCTGGATTTCGCCGGCGACTGGCCCGGGGTCTGGACCGTCGCCTGGCCCGGAGCGGACACCGCGACCACCTGGCATCGCTGGGAGCCTGGCAACGCCCTGCGCCTCGACGGGGGGCCGGTCCTGGCCTGCACGGGCGAGCAGTTCACGTCCGCCGGGGCCTGGCCCCAGGTGAACTACCAGAACCGCGGCCACGTCACCCTGACCTCCGGACCTCTCGGTCCCGAGGTCCAGGGGGTCCGCTTGACCCACGCGGTCGAGCTGGAGCGCCGGGACGCCGCCACCCTCATGGATGCCGCCACCGTGTTCTGGGTGGGACCGGACGGCGCGGAGATCCCCGCCGCCCCCCTCCCCGGCTGGCCGGCCACCGTCTCCACCCTGGCGGTCAACGCCCTGCAGGGCCTGGGTTCGTTCTCCGGCGACACCCTGAGCGTCCGCGATGGCTCGGTGGTGTGGCAGGTCGACCGCATTCCCCGGCCCGCCGGGGGCGGCCCCTGGCGCCTGCGGCTGGCCTTCGCCAGCAACACCCTCTGGCGCCGGCAGGGCTGGTTCGTCGCGGGCCTGGATCCCCTGTCGAACCTGGAGGAAACCGGCGGATTCCGCGCGGAGTGGCAGGGGTCCGCCTTGCGCTGGACCTGGCCCTGGCCGGAATCCCCGCCGCCGGGGTGGATCGTCCAGACCGGCGATCCGCGGACGGACCGCTGGGAGGACGCCCTGGTCCTGGACGGGACCGGTCCTGCCATCGACGGCTGGTTCGGCACGTCAGGCCGGACCGTTCCGGAAACCGCCGGACCGAACGGGGCCCGCTGGGTGAGGGTCATCGCCCAGGGCGGGCCCGGCTGGCTGGGCACGCAGCCGCTGGTCGTGCCCGGAGCCGCGGCCCGGGCGCCCGATCCCCACCTGACCTGCTGGCCGAACCCCGCCGTGGGGAGGCTGCAGATCCTGACCGACGTGCCGGCCGGCGCCAGGCCGGTCCTGGGCGTCTACGATCTGCGGGGGAGGCTGGTCTTCCAGCGGGATGCCGGGCCGGGGCGGCAATCCTGGACCTGGGACCTGCGGGGGAATCGCGGGTGGCCGCTACCTGCAGGTGCCTATATCCTGCGACTGGAAGGGTTGGATCCCGTCGTCTCGCACAAGGTGGTGCTGTTCCCTTGAAGTCCTCCATCCGCTTCCTGATCCTGGCCGCCTGGTTGGCCGGGTCCGCCCACGCCGGACCGGTCTTCGATCCCTTTCTCGAACGGTTCCAGGTGGGCGGCATTCGTGATCTCGACGGGGGGGACCTGATCCGGGGCTTTCCGGCCGACCTGCTCGAACCGGTCGGCCTGGATTCCCTCTGGATCCGGACCGCCAGGGATATCGTCACCGCCGCCGATTCATCCGGGTCCCTCGGGACGGCCGTCACGCCCCTGCTGATGGAGGGTCTGCAGGCCGGCGCCGAGGGACGGACCTGGCTGG
Source organism: Candidatus Krumholzibacteriia bacterium (assembly GCA_050174015.1). Classification (GTDB taxonomy): domain Bacteria; phylum Krumholzibacteriota; class Krumholzibacteriia; order LZORAL124-64-63; family LZORAL124-64-63; genus JAHJTW01. The sequence continues at coordinate 25,018 of JBFXKG010000024.1, read as the reverse complement.
GGACGATCCGCGGCTGGCTGGACTGGCATGATCAGGGCGCTCCGGTGGAGAAGTACGGGGACCTTTCCGCCTACCCCACCCGTCTCGGGTCGGATCTGGCCGGTCTGGCCGTGACCGTCGCCCTGGCGGCCGGGGATTCGTTGGGAGCCCTGCAGGTCTGCCGCGCCGCGGGTCTCACGGAGTCCGAGAAGTTCGTCTGGATGCTCAGGGAATTCCTGCTCCGGCTGATCGTGGAGGGGCAGGGCCCAACGGTGGAACAGTTTCTGTCCCCGCTGACGAAACTCGGGCCCTTTGATGCCAACACCGGCTGGGCCATCTACCGCGCCCACCGCCGGTCCGGCGGGTCGTCCCTCCTGACGGCGGACTTTTCCTCGATGCGCGAGGCCCGCTTCCTGGCCGGCCTCGGGGAGGCAGGTCTTTCCCCCGAGGAACTCGAGCGATCGGGCTTCTCCCGCGACATCAAGGCCGGGCTCGGCGGAGTGGTCCTGGACCGCCAGGATCTGGCCGCCCACTTCCAGCGTTACCCGACGCCGCCCTGGGGCCTGACCGAGCAAGGTTGGTGGGTGTCCGGGCAGCGGGCCCTGGTGCGGGGCCGGCCTGACGCCTACGAGTCCCTCGCCGCCCGGGACGACCTTCGTTCCGGCTGGCGGATGGACGTCTGGCGTCGGGCCTCCGAACTCAGATTGCTGCGGAACGAGTGGACCGCCGGCCTGGAGGACCTGGACCGCGCCCTGGGCCTGGCTTCGGCCGGGGCGGGACCATCCTCCCTGAGGGGACGTTTGCGGGAATGGGTGGAACAGGCCATGGCCCTCGCGCTCGCCCAGGGGGAAACCGACCTGGCCCGCGCCATCCGGGCCAAGGGGCTCGGGGGTTTCCCCGCGGAGGAAGCCGAAATCTTCCGGCAGGAGACCGCCCACTGGGACACCGCCGGAACTCCCGTTCATCCAGCCGGGGCGGAATCCCTCCGGGAGGTGGCCGCGCGAACCGTCTCCGGGGGGCTTGCCGCACCGGTCGGCCCCACCGGCGGGGTCCGCACCTCGGGCGGGGAGTGGGAAGGCGAAGCCTGGAAGCTGTGGCTGCGATGGGCCGCGGGCGCGGACGGGGAGTCCGCCGGATCCCCCGGGGACCCGGATGCCCGGGCCTACCTTCAGGCCCTGAAGAGTCTGGGACCCGACGCCCCGCCCGACCTCCGCCTCGCCGAGGCCGGCAAGTGCCTGGCTGGGGCTCCGGGACTCGGCGTCATCATGGATCACGTCCTCTCCATGGACGTCTTCAACCTTTCCGGGGGGGCGACTCCGGCCCCGGCCTGGATCCCCTCCGAGGTCGTGGAAACCCTTTCCGTCGCCCGGAGGCATGCCCTGCTGGGCGTGGCCCTGGCGCAGGGTGACATGCGCGGCATCCTCGCCCTGGGGTACCTTCTCCCCGACGGTCCCTTGCGCCCGGAGGAGAAATTGACCTTCCTTTTCCCCGTGCCGGAGAGCGGTCCGGTCGCCAGGGCGCTGGAAGGCGCCCGCAGCGAAACCGCCTTGCTGCTGGCGGTCGCCCGCAACGAATCCCTCTTCGATTCGGGGGCCCGTTCCCGCGCCGGCGCCCTGGGCTGGATGCAGATCATGCCCTTCCACTTCGGGGCCGGCGGTCCTGCGGCGGGCCGGGAACACTGGGCCGTACCCGGCGTCTCCATCGCCAAGGGGGACGCCCTGCTGGAGGAGAACCGGAGCCGCTACGGGGGAGACCCCTACCGGATCCTGGCGGCGTACAACGCGGGCCCGACCGCTGCGGATCGCTGGGTGAAGCAGCTGGGCGGGGTGACCGATCCGCAGATCTTCCTGGCCTGGATCGGTTATCCCGAGACCCGGCGCTACGTGGAAAAGGTCTTGATCGACCGCGAGATCTACGGTGCAATTCTCGGCCGGCATGCGGCCGAAGGGTCGCGGAAATAAGAGGACGCCCGGCGAATGACCGGCGGCCTTCCTCGGCATGCGCAGGAAACAAGGAGCTGATCCATGGCCGGTGGCCTGATGGGATTCCTGGAGGGACTCTTCAGCAAGAAGAGGAAGGACTACGCCAAGCTTCAACCCGTGGTCGACCGGATCAAGGAGATCCGGGAAACCTATGCCGGCCTCGACGACGACGCCCTGCGGGCGAAGCGTGCGGAGTTCCGGTCCCGCTACGATGCGGGCGAGAGCCTGGACGATCTTCTGAACGAGGCCTTCGCGGTGGTCTGGGAGGGGTGCCGGCGCCTGGCCGAGCGCCGCGCCACCTGGGTGGTCTGGGGCTCGGACATGACCTGGGACATGGTCCCGTACGACGTCCAGGTCATGGGGGGGATCGTTCTGCACCAGGGCAAGATCGCCGAGATGGCCACGGGTGAAGGCAAGACCCTGGTCGCCATCTTTCCGCTCTACCTCAACAGCGTTCCCGGCCGGGGCGCCCACCTGGTCACGGTCAACGACTACCTGGCCAAGCGCGACGCCCAGTGGATGGGCGGGGTCCTCGAGTTCCTCGGCTGCAGCGTGGGCTGCATCCAGGGCCAGATGACGCCGGAGGAGAGGCGCGAGGCCTACGGCAAGGACGTCACCTACGGCACGAACAACGAATTCGGGTTCGACTACCTGCGCGACAACATGGTGGTCCACCCCGAGCACCTGGTCCACCGGGACTTCTTCTACGCCATCGTGGACGAGGTCGACTCGGTCCTGATCGACGAGGCCCGGACGCCGCTGATCATCAGCGGCGCCGTGGACAAGTCCACGCATCAGTTCAGCGAGCTGAACCCGCGGGTGGCCAAGCTGGTGCGCCACCAATTGAAGATCGTGAACGACTGGCTGAGCGACGCCGAGCGGACCCTGCGGCCGGCGCTGCAGGGCGAGGACGTGGACATCGACGACGATCTGGCCCTGAAGCTCCTGAGGATCAGCCGGGGCGCGCCCAAGAATCCGCGCTTCCGCAAGCTGGCCCAGATTCCCGGCGTGCTCGAACGGATCCAGCGGACCGAAGCCGCCTTCATGAAGGACAAGGCCATGTGGGAGGCCGACGCCGACCTCCTGTACGTGGTGGAGGAGAAGCACCACAGCGTGGACCTGACCGAGAAGGGCAGGGAGCTCCTGGGCAGCGAGGAGAAGGACTTCTTCGTCCTACCCGATCTCGCCGAGGAGGCCGGGCGCATCCAGGGGGACGCGACCCTCGCCCCGCCGGACAAGGCCAGACAGCTCGCCAGCATCGAGCAGCAGTACGCCCTGAAGAACGAGCGCATCAGCAACGTGGACCAGTTGCTCCGGGCCTACTCCCTCTACGAGAAGGACGTCGAGTACGTCATCCAGGACGGGAAGGTGATCATCGTCGACACCTTCACCGGGCGCCTGCAGCCCGGCCGCCGGTTCAGCGACGGCCTCCACCAGGCCCTCGAGGCCAAGGAAGGCGTCACGGTCCAGAAGGAGACCCAGACCCTGGCGACGGTGACGGTCCAGAACTTCTTCCGCAAGTACGCGAAGCTGGCCGGCATGACCGGCACCGCCGAGACGGAGGAGGCCGAGTTCGGCGGGATCTACGATCTGGACGTCGTGGTCATTCCCACCCACCGGCCGGTCGCCCGGGTCGATCTGGACGACGTGATCTACAAGACCAAGAAGGAGAAGTACAAGGCCATCGTGGACGAGGTGAGCCGCCTGCATACCCTCGGCCTTCCGGTCCTGGTCGGCACCACCACGGTGGAGGTCAGCGAACTCCTGAGCCGCCTGCTCCAGCTGCGGGGCATCAATCACAACGTCCTGAACGCCAAGCACCACCAGCGGGAGGCGGAGATCGTCAAGGACGCCGGACAGGTCGGCGCCGTGACCATCGCCACCAACATGGCCGGCCGCGGGACCGACATCAAGCTGGCGCCCGAAGTGCTCAAGCTGCCCGAAAGATGGACCGCCGACCCCGATCTCAAGCCGGACGTGTACGAGGGGCAGGCCACCGGTCTGCAGATCATCGGCACCGAGCGCCATGAAAGCCGGCGGATCGACCGGCAGCTGCGCGGCCGTTCGGGCCGCCAGGGCGACCCCGGTCAGGCCATCTTCTTCCTCAGCCTCGAAGACGACCTCATGAGGCTGTTCAGCCCCGACAGGATCATCAAGGTGATGGACAGGCTCGGCGTCCAGGAGGGCGAGGTCATCACCCACTCCATGGTCACCAAGGCCATCGAGAAGGCCCAGGTGCGCGTCGAGACCCAGAACTACGAGATACGCAAGCACCTGCTCGAATACGACGACGTGGTCAACAAGCAGCGCGAGGTGATCTACGGACTGCGCCGCGACGCCTTGACCGGCGAGGGCATGGACGAGCAGTACCAGGATTTCCTGGAGAACGCGGTCCAGGCCCTGTTCGAGGAATGCATCAACCCGGACGAGGCGCCGGACTTCTGGGACATGAACCGGCTCGCCCTGCTGTTCCAGGGGCTCGTCCTCGCTCCGGTGCCCCTGAAGGAGGAGGAGCACCTCGAGTTGGGGCACGAGGCCGTCCTCGACCGCCTGCTCGAGACCGCGCGCGGACGGTATCGCGACAAGGTGCTGCGCCTGGGACCCGACCTCTCCCTGAAGCTCCAGAAGTTCGTGCTGGTCCAGGTCCTGGACGAGCACTGGCGCGACCACCTGAACGAGCTGATCATGCTGCGCAGCGGCATCGGGCTGAGGTCGTACGGCCAGAGGGATCCCCTGGTGGAGTACAAGGCGGAGAGCTTCCGCCTCTTCGAGGGGATGATGGGGGGGATCGAGCGGTCGGCCATCAACCTCTTCTTCCGGGCGGAACTCGCCGCGCCGCCCCGCCCGGCCGCGCCGGAGGTCCAGAACGTCCAGACCAGGCACCAGGAAGTGTCCGCCTACGAGCACGCGCAGGCCGCGGGGGACGGCGCCCCTGCGGGGGTGATGAACGCAGGCAGCGAGGGCAAGCCGCGACCCGTGCAGCGGGACGAACCCAAGGTCGGCCGGAACGACCCCTGTCCCTGCGGCAGCGGCCGGAAGTACAAGAGGTGCTGCGGCGCCTGATCGCCGGTCCACGAGCCGGGCCGGGGAGACGACCTTGCCGTCCGGTCCGACCCATGCTAGGTTTTGCCGGCCATCGCTCGAGTGTAGACAGGACCAGAAAGATCGGTCATGCATCAGGAACGCGACAGGTTCAAGCATCTGCTCATCATCCTCCTGGAGGCCCTCTCGGCCAACCCCGAGGACGGTGGGTCCCTGTCCGGTCGCATCCAGGAGAAGGCCGCCGCCGCAGGCCTGGATGAAGAGGACCTGAACGGGTTGCTGGACTGGATCGAGTCGCACTGGGAGCCCGAGCAGGGGGACGGCTGGGAGACCGAGCCCTACCCCGATTCGCCCTCCGGCGGGACCTTCCGGTACTTCGGCGCCGGCGACAGCGAGTACCTGACCGGAGCGGGCCTGGGCTACCTCATCCGCCTGCTTCACGCCGGACAGATCAACCGCGTCCAGCTCGAAGCCCTGATGCAGTACGCCGCATTCACCGCCATGCGTCCGCTGGAGCCCGAGGACCTGGAACCCGTTCTCGAGCAGGTCATCTTCCGCCCGGGGCAACCCCGGATGACCGGAGGGGCCTCCGAGGGCTTCGGCAACGTTCACTGACCCGGCCAGACCCTGCCGGTCCGGATCCCGCTGACCAGAAGGAACCGGCTCCAGTCCAGGGAAGGATGAATTCTTGAAACTGATCATCGTGGAGTCCCCGGCCAAGGCCCGCACCATCAGCAAGTTCCTGGGTCCGGAATACCTGGTGACGTCCAGCTACGGCCACATCAGGGACCTGCCCGGGTCCGCCGCCGAGATCCCCGCAAAATTCAAGAAGGAGAGCTGGGCCCGGCTGGGCGTCAACCCCGACGACGGCTATGCTCCCATCTACGTCATTTCCAGCGACAGCAGGAAACAGGTCGCCGAGCTGAAGAAGCTCCTGAAGAAGGCGGACGAGGTCCTGCTGGCCACGGACGAGGACCGCGAGGGGGAGGCCATCAGCTGGCATCTGCTCGAGGTCCTGCAGCCGGACGTGCCCGTCCGCCGGATCACCTTCCACGAGATCACCAAGGGCGCGATCACGGAGGCCCTGGAGCATCCCCGGGAAGTGGACCAGAAACTGGTCCGGGCCCAGGAAGGCCGGCGGATCCTGGACCGGCTCTTCGGCTACAGCCTTTCGCCGGTGCTGTGGAAGAAGGTGCGGACGAAGCTTTCGGCCGGACGGGTCCAGAGCGTGGCGGTGCGTCTGGTCGTCGAGAAGGAGGAGGAACGCCAGGCGTTCCACCAGGCGAGCTACTACGACGTCGAGGCCCGGCTGACCGACGGGAATCTGGACTTCACGGCGCGGCTCCAATCCCTCGACGGGTTGAAGCTGGCCGGAGGCAAGGACTTCGATCCGGATACGGGTCTGCTCAAGGATCCCGACCAGCGCCTTCACCTGCAGCAGGGCCTGGCCGAGGAGGTGGCCGCCGCCGCGCGGCACACGGTTCCCTGGACCGTGGCGGCCGTCGCCCGGAAGGAGGCCACGCAGCGCCCGGCCCCTCCCTTCACCACGTCCACCCTGCAGCAGGCGGCCAGCAGCAAGCTGCGCATGTCCCCCCAGCGGGTCATGAGGATCGCCCAGCGCCTCTACGAAGGAATCGCCTTGTCCCGGGGCGAGCGCGAAGGTCTGATCACCTACATGCGCACCGATTCGCTCACCCTGAGCGAGAGGGCCCTCGCCGACGCGGAGACCCTTGTCAAGGACCTGTTCGGCCCCGCCTACAGCCAGGGGCCGCGCCGTTACAAGACCAAGACCAAAGGTGCCCAGGAGGCCCACGAGGCCATCCGGCCCACGGTCATGTCCCGGACGCCGGACCAGGTCGCCTCCTTCCTGGACGACGACGAACTGGCCGTCTACCGCCTGGTCTGGAACCGGGCGGTGGCGTCCCAGATGGCCGACGCCAAGCTGGACAAGACGTCCGTCGATCTCGCGGTCACCGCGGCCGGTCGGGATCTCGCCTTCAGGGCCAACGGCTCCATCGTGAAGTTCCCCGGGTTCCTCAAGGTCTACGGCGACGCCGAGCGGGATTCCCTCCTGCCGGACTTGACCGAGGGCATGGCCATCGGCGGCCCCGGGTCCAAGGTCGGCATCCGGGAGGTCGAACCCCTCCATCACGAAACCCAGCCCCCGGCCCGCTACACCGAGGCCTCGCTCATCAAGAAGCTGGAGGAGGAGGGGATCGGCCGTCCCTCCACCTACGCCACGGTCATCAGCACCATCCAGTCGCGGGAATACGTCGTCAAGAAGTCGGGCGCCCTGTTGCCCACCTACATCGGCATCGCGGTGACCCACCTGCTGCGCGACCATTTCGACCATTACGTCGATCTCAAGTTCACCGCCCGGATGGAAGAGGAGCTGGATCTCATCGCCTCCGGGGAGATCGACTGGGTCGAGTTCCTCGACTGCTTCTATCGCGGGTGCGACCGCAACGGGGAGGTGGGTCTGGAGGCCGCCATCGCGCGGGAGATCGACCGGATCGACTTTCCCCGCATCCCGGTCGGAAAGGACCCCGAGTCCGGGGAGGAGATCATCCTGCGGATCGGACGGAACTTCGTGAACGTCCACCCGGCGGGGGACGACGAGCGGCGGGCCAGCCTGCCGGTCGATCTGCTCATCGACGAGCTCACCCCTGAGAAGGCGGCGGCGCTGATCCGGCAGAAGGAGAAGAGCCAGGAGCCCATCGGGCGGCATCCCGAGACCGGACAGAACATCTACGCCCTGGTGGGGCCCTTCGGCCCCTACCTCCAGCTCGGCGAGCAGGACGGGGACAAGAAGCCCAAGCGGATCGGCCTGGGCCAGAAGACCGACACCTCCACCATCGATCTGGAGTACGCGCTCCGGCTGCTGTCCCTGCCCAGGGAGATCGGAGTCGATCCGGAAACGGGCAAGAAGGTGCGGGCGGGCCTGGGCCGCTTCGGCCCCTACGTCGAGAGGGACCGCGTCTTCGCCAACGTCCAGACGGTCGACACGCTCTTTACCATCACCCTCGAAGAGGCGCTGGAGCGGATCCGCAACAAGAACCAGAAACCCGTCCTGCGGGATCTCGGCGTCCATCCCGCCACGGGCAAGCCGCTGCAGATCTTCAAGGGGCGTTACGGCCCCTACGTCACCGACGGGGAGGTCAACGCGACCATCGGCAAGGACGCCGACCCGGAGGACGTGACCATCGACGAGGCCGTTTCGCTCCTGGCCGCCGCCGCCGAGCGCGCGGGCTCGCGGAAGAAGACCACGCGCAAGAAGGCGGGGAAGAAGTCCCCTGCCCGGAAGACATCCGGGGCCGCGCGGAAGAAGACCGCCGGGAAGGCGGCCAGGAAGACGACAAAGAAGACGACCAAGAAGAAGGTCACCGGGAAAGCCCCCGCGAAGGCGGGGAAGAAGGCCGGCCGATCCGGGACTTCGCGCGGTTCTGCCGCCGCCAGGTCCGGTGACCCGGAATCCCCGGAGTGACATGCCCTCCTTTCCCCTGGTGAACGTCGTCGGGGGCGGTCTGGCCGGCTGCGAGGCCGCCCTCCAGCTGGGCCGCGCCGGAATCCGGGTCCGCCTTTTCGAGATGCGGCCCGTCCGATCCTCGCCGGCCCACCGGACCGCCGGACTGGCCGAGCTGGTCTGCAGCAATTCCCTCAAGAGCACCGATCCCGGCACGGCCTCGGGCCTGCTCAAGGGCGAACTGGACCTGCTCGGCTGCCGCCTGCTCCAGGCCGCCCGCCTGGCGGCCGTTCCGGCCGGAGCCGCTTTGGCGGTCGATCCTCAGGCGTTCAGCCACCAGGTCGAGTCCCTGCTGGGGAGCGCCGCGGGAGTCGAACTGGTCAGGGAACCGGTGGAGGCGCTGCCCGACCCCCGACCGGACCGGATTTGGGTGATCTGCTCCGGCCCCTTGACCACCCCCGAACTGGTCGCCCGGCTGGGGGAGCTGACGGGAAGGCCGGCCCTCCACTTCTTCGACGCCATCGCCCCGACCGTGACGCTCGAGTCCCTGGACCTTTCCGTCCTCTACCGGGCCGCCAGGTACGGGAAGGGGGATGCGGACTACCTCAACATCCCCCTGGACAGGGAGGGGTACCTGGCCCTTCACCGGGACCTGATCGCGGGGGAGAAGATCCCGGTCAAGGATTTCGACCGGGCGGATCTCTTCGAGGGATGCCAGCCCATCGAGGAGATCGCCGCCTCGGGGGAGCTGTCCATGGCCTTCGGTCCTTTGCGGCCGGTCGGTCTGGAGGATCCCCGCACCGGCCGGCGGCCCCATGCGGTGATCCAGCTGCGGCAGGAGAACCTGGCCGGGACGCTCTACGGCATGGTCGGCTTCCAGACCCGCTTGAAGTTCCCGGAGCAGAAGCGGATCTTCCGGGCCCTGCCCGGCCTGGAGCGCGCCGAATTCGTCCGCTACGGCCAGATGCACCGCAACTTCTTCCTCGATTCGCCCCGCTGCCTGGAGAGGGACTTCTCCCTGAGGGGGCGGCCCGACGTGTTCGTCGCCGGGCAGATCACCGGGGTCGAAGGCTACGTGGAATCCATCGCGTCGGGCCTGGTGACGGCTCTCCACGTCCTGGCCCGGATCCGGGGAAAGGTCCTGCCGCCCCTGCCCGCGGCCAGCATGCTGGGATCGTTGCTGCACGGCTTCCTGTTCGACGCCACCTCGGCCCGGTTCACTCCCATGAACGCCAACTTCGGGCTGTTGCCGGACCTGGCCGAACGCGTCAAGGGGAAGCAGGAGCGGAAGGCGGCCAAGGCGGCCCGCGCCCTGACCGCCCTGGGCGACTGGCCCGGTTGCGGGATCTTGTGAGCCCCATCCCGCCGTGGTACATTGCCGTCGCCGGGACCTGATCACCGCCGGGAAGGAGCACGCGGATGATCGCCGAACGCCTGACGCCGTTTCGCGACCACCTGGCCGTCGAGCGGGGAATGAGTCCCCGGACGGTCGGCGCCTATCTCCGCGACGTCCACGCCTATCTCGCCACCGCCGTCGAACTCGAGCTGCTCGATCCCGGGAGGATCGACGGCGGCTGGAAAGGCCTCGAGCAGGGGAAGGACCTGATCCGGACCCATCTGGCCGGGATGCGGAGGCGGGGCTGCCAGCCGGCCACCATCGACCGGGCGCTTGCCGCCATCAGGACCTTCTACCGTTACCTCCAGCTGACCGGCCAGGTCGCCGAGATCCCGGGCAGGCTGGTCGAGAGCCGGGGAGGCCGGCGGCGCAAGCTGCCCCACGACCTGCCGGTGGAAACCATGGCGGCGCTGCTGGATCTCCCCGACCGCACCAGCCGGCGGGGCAGGCGGGACCGGGCGATCCTGGAGGTGATCTACGGGCTCGGGTTGCGGCTCTCCGAGGCCGTGGGCCTCGACCTCGGCGCCCTCGACTGGTCCGGGGCCCGGCTCCGGGTGACGGGAAAAGGGAACCGTCAACGGATCCTTCCTCTGGACGGCCTGGCGGCGGCCGCCTTGAGGGAATACCTTCAAGGTGAACTGGAAGGCGCTGCCTGGCAGGATCTTCTGGACGGATGCCTCGGCTCCGATGCGGCCAGACGGCCCGTGTTCACGGGCCGGCGGGAACGGAGGATCGCCCCGAGGACGGTCCAGGCCATGGTGGCGCGCTATGCGGCGGAACTTGCCGGCCTGAAGGGCGTATCCCCCCATACGCTGCGCCACTCGTTCGCGACCCACCTCCTGGACGGCGGGGCCGGCATCAGGATCGTCCAGGACCTGCTGGGCCATCAGCATCTGTCCACCACCCAGATCTACACCCATCTGGGCCGGGCGCGATTGCGGGAAGTCTTCGACCGGGCCCATCCGCGCGCCGTGCGCGCAGGCAAGCCCGTCGCCGAAAAGGGAGAGGAATGAAGATCCGATCGACCACCGTCCTTGCCGTTCTCAAGGACGGCTGCGGGGCCATAGCCAGCGACGGCCAGGTGACCCTGGGCAGCACCGTCGCCAAGCACGGCGCCGTCAAGGTGCGTGAGCTCTACCAGGGGCAGGTCCTGGCCGGTTTCGCGGGCGGCGCCGCCGACGGCCTGACCCTGTTCGAGAAGTTCGAAGGCCACCTGGAGCGCTACCAGGGGCACCTTCGCCGCGCGACGGTCGAACTGGCCAGGGAATGGCGGACCGACCGCATCCTGCGCCGTCTGGAGGCCATGCTGCTGGTCATGGACCGCAGGCAGCTCTTCCTGGTCTCCGGCAACGGGGACATCATCGAGAGCGACGACAACCTCGCCGCCATCGGCAGCGGCGGGCCCTACGCCCTGGCCGCCGCCAGGGCCCTGTCCCGGCACACCGATCTTTCCGCCCGCGACATCTGCCGCACCGCCCTGGAGATCGCCGGGGAAATCTGCATCTACACCAACCAGACGATCACCCTGCTGGAACTGACCGGGCCCGGGGCCGCCGCACCCGGGGGAGAGGGCGAGCCGGCATGAGGGTCAAGCAGATCGAACACCGCTCCATGTGGACCTGCCCCGAGATCGTCGAGCAGCTCGACCGCTACATCATCGGGCAGGGCGAGGCCAAGAAGTCGGTCGCCATCGCCCTGAGGAACAGGTGGCGCCGGATGCAGCTGCCGGCCGCCATGCGGCACGAGGTCGTTCCCAACAACATCATCCTGATCGGCCCCACGGGGGTGGGGAAGACCGAGATCGCCCGGCGCCTGTCCCAGCTCGCCGATCTGCCCTTCCTCAAGGTCGAGGCCACCAAGTTCACCGAGAAGGGCTACGTGGGACGGGACGTCGACTCCATGGTCCGCGACCTGGTCGAGAACGCCATCTCCCTGGTGAGACGCAAGGCGGAGGCGCGGCACGAAGAGGCCATCACGCAGGCCGTCGAATCGAGCCTGCTGGACACCCTGTTCCCGCCGTTGTCCGGGATGGACGCCGACGCGGACCGCCGGGCCCGCTGGGAGCGCAGCAGGGCCAAGATCCAGCACCAGCTGCGCGAGGGCGCCCTCGAGGACAAGGAGGTGACCGTCGCCAGCGAGCAGAGCAAGGTCCCCATCGCCAACATCTTCACCGCGGCCGGGGAGGAGTTCGACGCCTCCTTCGGGGACAGCCTGAAGAACCTCTTCCCCAAGCAGAAGACGGAGAGGCGGGTGAGCGTGGCCAAGGCCCGCCAGATCCTGCGCGAACAGGAAGCAGCCAAGCGCCTGGACATGGATCAGATCACCGCCGAGGCCATCGAGCTGGTCGAGAACGGCGGCATCATCTTCCTCGACGAGATCGACAAGATCGCCGGCAAGGGGGGCGGCGGCTCCGGGCCCGACGTCAGCCGCGAGGGGGTCCAGCGCGACCTGCTGCCCATCGTGGAGGGGTCCTCGGTCTCGACCAAGTACGGGGCCGTCAAGACGGACCACATCCTGTTCATGGCCGCCGGCGCCTTCCACATGAGCAAGCCGAGCGACCTCATCCCCGAACTCCAGGGACGGTTCCCCATCCGGGTGGAGCTCGACAGCCTGGGGGAGGATGACTTCGTCCGCATCCTGCGGGACACCCACGGCTCCCTCATCGCGCAGTACACCGCCCTTCTCGATGTCGACGGTTGCCGGCTCACGGTGACCCCCGACGCCCTGGCCGAGGTCGCCCATCTCGCCGCCGAGCTCAACAAGAGGCTCGAGAACATCGGGGCCCGGCGCCTGCAGACCATCATGGCCCAGCTCCTGGACGACCTGCTCTACCGGGTGCCGGCCGAGACGGTGGGAGAGGTGACCATCGACCGGGAATACGTCACGACCTGCCTGGCCGACATCGTCAAGGACGAGGACCTGAGCCGCTACATCCTGTAGCCCGCCGAAAGGAGCGGCCCTGCGGCCGGCCCCGTGACCCTCATCCGCAAAATCCCGGGCTTGCCCTGGTTCGTGATCCTGGTCTGCTTCCTGCCGGTCCTGCGCTTCCAGGCGTCGAACTTCCGCCTGGTCCCCTGGGACGCGGGCCTGCCCCTGAGCCTGCTCTACGTCCTGGCCGGTTCGACGCTGACGGCCGGCCTGCGGCCGTTCACCCGGTCCCTGGCCGGAGCCGGGCTGGCCGCCGGTCCCCTCATCGCCATCCTGGTCTGGGGGCGGGTCCTCGGCCCGGTCTGGTCCGGGGTCCTGTTCATCCTCGGGTGCGGCGGTGCTGCCGCGAGCCGTTTCCGTCCCGGATGGGTGCCCACCGCCACCGTGATCGCCAACGCAGCATTGGCCGCCCTCGTCCTCCAATCAGGGATCGCGACCGCCCTGCAGCGCTCCGGCCTGGCGGACCCTCGCCCGACCGACCTGTTCGGCACCCTGCCCGACCTGGGCGGGGGCCCTGCGGCCGGGGAACTCCCCGACATCTACTTCATCGTCGTGGACGGCCTGGGCCAGCCGGCGCTGCTGGAAAGGGATTTCGACCTCCCGCTGTCCGAAACCACCGGGGAGCTGCGCCGTCTCGGCTTCCGGTTCATCGAGCGCAGCAACTGCAACTATTCCCAGACGGCCCTGTCCCTGGCCTCGACCCTCAACCTCGAGCCGCTGCAGCAGCTCCTGGACATCCGCGATCCCACCAGCCGCAACCGTCAGGTCCTGGCCCGGCTGGTGAGCGATAACCGCCTGGTCCGGGCGCTCAGGAGCCGGGGCTACCGGGTCGCCACCTTGCCCTCGGGATATCCTGTTTCGCGTCTCGGTGACCCCGACCTCCGGCTCGAGCCCCCCATCAGGGCCACCTTCACGGATCTGTACCTGCTCAACGAGGGCATCCTGTCCCTGGTGGGGCCCCGGCTGGGGATCCCGCCCGCCTCCCTGGGTCACCGGCTGCACCGGGAGCGGGTCCTGTTCAACCTTGAGCATCTGGGGCGCATCAGGGATGAGCTTCCGGCCACCGAACCGTGCTTCGTCTTCACCCACATCCTGGCCCCGCACCCGCCGTTCGTCCTGGCGGCCGACGGAAGCCCCCTGGACCCCGGTGGCGCCCTCTTCTCCTACGGCGACGGAACCCACTGGCGGAACGCCCAGCGGCCCGCACCGGCCGACGCCGTCGCCGAGTACCGCAGGCTCTACGCCGGCCAGGCTCGCTTCGTCCTGGACCGCCTCGAGAGGACCGTGGCCCGCATCCTGGCCACCGCCCCCCGTCCGCCCGTCATCATCGTCCAGGGGGACCACGGGCCCGGGTCACGGCTCGACTGGGACCACCCCCAGGCGTCGGATCTCACCGAGCGGATGAGCATCTTCAACGCCTGGTATCTGCCGCCCGGTTTCGAGCATTGCTTCCCGCAGGGGACCGAGGCCCTGGACACCTTCCCGGCCCTGCTCAACGGCCTGTTCGACGCCCCCCAGCCGGACCCGGCCGGAGGGATCACGTTCAGCACCATGCAGGCGCCCTTCACCTTCCTGGAAACCGTTTCCGGGGGCTCCGAATGAGGTGGAATTCGCGGCCCGATGCGCTATTTTGGCTGGGTTTCCACCGAACACCCGTTCACCGAGGAGTGCGTGAGCCATGAGCGAGAAGACCAAGAAGGATTTCCTGGCCATCGACGACTACACCCTGCCCGAACTGAGGGCGATCCTGGACCTGGCCCGCGAGCAGAAGCCCCTGGCCCGCGCGCACAAGCTCCCTCATTCCCATCCGAACCGGGTGCTGGCCTGCGTCTTCGCCAAGCCGAGCCTGCGGACCCGCGTCAGCTTCGAGATCGCCATGCGTCAGCTGGGAGGGGAGTCCCTGTTCATCACCGACAAGGAGATCGGGATGGGGACCCGCGAGTCCGTCCACGACGTGGCCAAGGTGATGAGCCGGTTCTGCGACGGGATCATGATCCGCTGGTTCGACCACGACGAGGTGGTCCAGCTGGCCCGTCATGCCACCGTTCCGGTGATCAACGGCCTGACCGACCTGTCCCATCCCTGCCAGGTCATGGCCGACATCATGACCGTCGAGGAGCATCTCGGCACCATCGAGGGCAAGACCGTGGTGATGGTCGGGGACGGGAACAACCTGGCCAACAGCTGGCTGAACGCCTCGATCCGGTTCCCGTTCAACTTCATCCTGGCCTGCCCCGAAGGCTACACGCCGGACGAGGGCATCATCCAGAAGGCCGAGGCAGCCGGGGCCTCCTTCATGATCACCCACGACCCCAGGGAGGCGGTCGAGGGCGCCCACGTGATCTACAGCGACGCCTTCTACAGCATGGGTCAGGAGGAGGAGGCCGTGAAGCGCCGGCAGGACTTCGCGCCCTTCCAGATCACCACCGACCTGCTGAGCAAGGCCCATCGGGAACACATCGTGCTGCACTGCCTGCCGGCCCACCGGGGCGAGGAGATCACCGACGAGGTGATGGACGGGCCGCACTCGGTGGTCTTCGACGAGGCCGAGAACCGGTTGCACGCCCAGCGGGCCATCATCGCCACGCTGATGGCCTAGCCGGATCGGGGGATCCATGACCTGGCGCGCCATCCGCCGGATCTGCTGCGAGGGGCCGGGCCGGGCCATCGGTTCGGCTCTCGCCGGCTGCCTGGTGCTGGCCGCCTGCGCCGTCGTGGAACCGCCGCCGGGCGGACCCGAGGACCTGGCGCCCCCGACGGTGCTGGGCACCCGGCCCGATTCGGCCGCCACGGGGGTCGGTCCCATCGACGTCCTGACCGTCGAGTTCTCCGAGAAGATGAGCCGCGTCTCGGCCACCGGCTGGCTCTTCCTCTATCCCCAGCGCACCTACACCAAGACGAAGTGGCACGGGGCGACGACCGCCGAGGTCTTTCTGGCCGAACCCCTGCCCCCCGACACCGTGGTCGTGGTGGAGATCGCCGGCGGCATGAAGGACGCCCACAAGGTCGCCAACCGTAAGAGCCGCCGGTTCGCCTTCAGCACGGGGGGCGACCTGCCCCGGGGCCGGATCGAGGGTTCCCTGATCCTGGCGGATTCCGCCCTGTCCGGAGCCGTGGTCGAGCTCTACCCGATCCCTCCGGACACCCTGGAATATTTTCAGCAGCCCATCCTGCGAAGGACCGTCTCGGGGGAGGACGGCAGGTTCGCGTTCTCCTGGCTGCCGAAGCCCGGGGGACCCTATCTCCTGCGGGCCTTCGCCGACGGGGACGGGAACCTCCGCCTGGGCGAGAACGAGCCCCGCCGGCTGCTGCCCGACACCCTGGTTCTCGCCGGACCCGGCGACGTCGCCGTCGCCGGGCTGACCGAGCTCTTTCCCCTGGACGCCCCGGGACAGTGGCTGCTCTCGGCGTTCCCCCGCTCCCTGCCCGACGAACGCCTCGTGGGATTCGCCCTGGCCGCCGCCGCCGAGGACTCGGGTTGGACGCCCGCTCCTGCGCCCTTCGACTCCACCACGTTCCGTTTCTTCGGCGCGGCGGGCGGGGACACCATTGCCGGGGTTTCCCCCGGGTCGGCTCGCCTGATCGCCTTCCTTGACGCGGACGGGGATTCCAGCCTCGGAGTGGTTCCTGGGGACCTGATCCCGGGATTCGGCGATCCGGGATTCTACGTCCTGGGCGATTCCCTGGGCGACACCCTCGGCTCCTACCTGGAACCCTTGCTGGTCGTGGGTCCGCTTCCCGTCGAACCCGGCCTGACGACGGCCCTCGTCTGGCCCGACACCGCCCTGGTGATCTGGCCCTGGGCCTCGCCTGCCGATTCATCCGCGGCCGCCGGCGTGGACAGCCTGGGGCCGGGGATCGCCGAGCCCGATTCGACCGCCGTCCAGGAGGTTCCCGATGAACCCTAGCAGGCGCACCCTCCGCTTCGTGAAGATGCACGGGGCTGGCAACGACTTCGTCATGGTCGATCATCGCAGCCTGGAGGGGATCGACCTCGCTCCCGAACTCGTCGGGTTCCTCTGCGACCGTCGCCTGGGCGTGGGAGGGGACGGGCTGATCGTGCTCGGACCGGCATCCGAACCGGCGCGGGAACCCGCCTACGATTTCCGCATGGACTACTTCAACAGCGACGGCCGTCCCGCCGAGATGTGCGGCAACGGCGCCCGCTGCACGGTGGCCTTCGCCGCCTCCCTGGGGAGGTGCGGGAAGGAATCCCGCTTCGCCACCGCGTCCGGGGTCCTCAGGGGAACGATCCACGGCCCCGGGGACGTGGAGGTCAGCCTGCCCGGCTGGCGCGATCTGCAGCTGGATCCCCAGGTCGCGGGCAGCCCCTGGCCGCGCCTCGGGTTCTGCAACACGGGGGTTCCCCACCTGGTCGTGGTCCTGGACCGGCCGGAGGAGCTCGCGGAACTGGACGTCGGCCGCTGGGGACCCTTCTTCCGGCGCCACGAGGCCTTCGGGCCCGGGGGAACCAACATCGACTGGGTCGTCCGCGATCCCGGTTCGGGCCGCGTGCTCCAGCGCACCTATGAACGCGGTGTCGAGGCGGAAACCCTCGCCTGCGGGACTGGCGCTTCCGCTTCGGCGGTGGTATTGTCCCACCTCCACGGTCGCACCGGCCCCGTTCCGGTGCAGACCAGGGGAGGGGACGTCCTGACCGTCACCGTCGGCGACGACGCCGGCGACCTCCGGCTCAGGGGCCCTGCGGTCGTCAGTTTTTCCGGAGAGGTGATCGTGCATGGTTGAGAAGACCTGGCAGATGCCGGATGGGATCTACACGGCCCTGGTGACGCCCTTCGCCGGCGACCAGATCGACAGGAAGGCCTGGCCCGCCCTCATCCAGCGCCAGCTGGCCGCGGGGGTCGCCGGGATCGTTCCGGTGGGATGCACGGGCGAGGCTGCGGTGCTGACCCGCAGCGAACGGGAATGGCTCGTCCGCACCGCCGTCGAGATGTGCGCCGGCAGGTGCGCGGTGGTCGCGGGGTCGGGATCCAACTCCACCGCCGTCACCCTGGAACTCACCCGCGAGGTCGCCGCCTGGGGCGCCGACGCCGCCATGCTGATCACTCCGTACTACAACAAACCCCAGCAGGCCGGATTGCTGGCGCACTATCGCGCCGTGGCCAGGCAGGTGCCGATCCCCATCGTCCTCTACAACGTGCCGGGACGGACGGCCGTGAACATCCTGCCCGAGACCGCCGCCCAGCTCTCGGCCGAACCGAACATCGTGGCCCTCAAGGAGGCCAGCGGCAACCTCGCCCAGATCGAGCAGGCCATCGCCCGGTGCGACCTCAAGGTATTCTCGGGGGACGACGGGCTGAACTTCCAGATCTTCGGCCTGGGCGGGCGCGGGGCCGTCAGCGTGGTCAGCAATCTGCTGCCCGGGGCGATGGTCCGCTTCTGGAGGGCCTGGGCGGACGGGAACATCAACCAGGCCTGGCCCATGGGACGCGCCTTCGACCCCATCGTCTCCGCCTGCTTCGTGGAGACCAATCCGGTCCCGGTGAAGGAACTTCTCAGCCTGGCCGGGTTGTGCCAGAGGGACCCGCGCCTGCCTCTGGTGCCCCTCAACGAGCAGAGCCTGACCTACCTGGTCCAGTTCTACGAGAGCACTCTCGCCGACCTCATGGCCAGGGATCTCGACGGCCGTCCGGATACGGCATGATTCCCGTCGCCGTCCACGGAGCCGAGGGCCGGATGGGCAGGCTGGTCGCGGCCCTGGTCGAGTCCGCGCCCGACTGCCGCCTGGTCGGCCTGGTCACCGAGGCCGGCCGCGGGCGGCCCGCCGGGGAATTCCATCCCCGCCTGCCCCTGCTCGAACAGCCCGGGATGGGCGCCTCGCTCGAGCCCGGGTGCATCATCGTGGACTTCTCCCTGGCGACCGCCCTGGAGGGCCTGCTGAGGGGCGCCGGCGATCTGGGGTCGCCGCTGGTCATCGGCACCACCGGCTACACCCCGGACCAGAAGGCCGCCCTGACCGGATTCGCCGCGGTCCGGCCGGTGGTCCACGCCGCCAACTTCAGCATCGGGATCCCGGCCCTCCGGATGCTGCTCCAGTTGCTGGCGCGCACCCTTCCCGCGGGCTTCGACGCCGAACAGGTCGAGACCCATCACGCCGCCAAGGCCGACAAGCCCAGCGGTACGGCCCGCCAGCTTGCCGCCGCCTACCGCGATGTCCGGGGGGGGGACGAGGTCCCCACGCATTCGCTGCGCCTCGGCGGCATCGTCGGGGAGCATACCTGGACGTTCAGCGACCAGGAGGAGACCCTGGTGCTGACGCACCGCGCCCACAGCCGGCAGGCTTTCCTGCGGGGCATCCTGCCCGCGGTGCGGTTCGTGAACGGGCGCGACAGGGGGCTCTTCGATCTCCAGGACGTCCTGATGGGATCCGGCGGCGGGGCTTGAGGCCTGGTTTCCAGGCACCAAAAAGTGGACCCCTGGATGGAGCCCACCTCGAAGTCCGGAAGGGCCGCGAATGCGGCCTTGCCCTTACTTGGCGGCGGCGGCCACCGCGGCGGCCATGCGGCTCTTCAGCCGGGCGGCGCGCTGCTTGGGCATCAGACCCTTGCGGGCCTGGGTGTCGATGAGGCTGTACATCTCGGACAGGCTCTTGGCCTTGTCCTCTTCGGCCGCGCTGCCGATATTGGCGCGGAAGGCCTTGACCTGGGTGCGCATCATCGCACGGTTCTGGCGGTTGCGCTCGTTGCGCTTCGCGTTCGTGATCAGCCGCTTCTTGCAACTCTTGTTATGGGGCACGTCCGAAACCTCCGTTGAAGACGTCACAGGGCGGGGAATTTAACAAGGCGCCGAGGGGATGTCAAGGGATCCGGAGAAATCAGGGACTTCCAAGCACCTGCAGGAAAAGCTGGTTTCCCTGCCTGCGGCCCCAGGCGTCTACCTGCACAAGAACCGGGACGGCAAGGTCATCTACGTCGGGAAGGCCTCCCGCCTGAACCAACGGGTCCGCTCCTACTTCCAGGCCGGAGCCGCCGATGCGGCTCCCAAGACCGAGGCCCTGGTCCGGAAGATCGCCGATTTCGACTTCATCGTGACCGACTCCGAGGCGGACGCCCTGGTTCTCGAGAATCAGCTGATCAAGGAGTACCGTCCCCTCTACAACGTCCGGCTCAAGGACGACAAGCAGTACCCCTACATCCGGATCAGCCTGGGGGAGCCTTATCCCCGCGTCACGGTGGTCCGCCGGCTGGCCGACGACGGCGCCCGCTACTTCGGGCCCTTCACCGACGTCAAGGCCATGAGGGCTGCCCTTTCCTTCGCCGCCGGCGCCTTCCAGGTGCGCACCTGCCATCTGGACCTGCCGGAGCAGACGGTCCCGCGCCCCTGCCTCGACTGGCAGATCGGCCGCTGCAGCGCCCCCTGCGTGGGGTACGATCCCCTGGACAGCTACCGTGACAAGGCCTTGCGCATGGTCAAGTTCCTGGCAGGGCGGGACACCGAGCTCATCGAGGATCTCACCCGCAGGATGGGGGACCTGGCGGAGGGGCTCCGGTACGAGGAGGCGGCCAGGGTGCGGGATCTCGTCGCCCGCCTCCAGAAGACCGCGGCCGGGCACCGGCCGGTGGACGGAGTCAACGGGGACGCGGACCTCTGCGGGCTGGCCAGGGAAGGCATGGATGCGGCGGGGGTCGTGCTGCGGGTGCGCGGAGGGCACATCCTGACCACGCACAGCTTCCTCTTCACCGACCGCCTGGAACAGGGGCTGGACGCCTTCATGGCCCAGTTGCTGCGCGAGTACTACGCCCGGGCGGGGGACATTCCCGGGGAGGTCCTGCTGTGCCACCCGGTGGAGGATCCGGATTCCTGGCAGGCCTGGATCGGCGGTCTCCGGGGGCGTCCCGTAAGGCTTCTCGTTCCCCAGCGGGGCCGCCGCCGAGAGGCCGTGGAGATGGCCCACACCAACGCCGCCTTCAAGCTGAGGGAATCGGTGATGCAGAAGACGGCCGGCCGGCGGGGCAAGGTCACCCCGGCGGACATCCAGTTGCAGGAAGCCCTGGACCTCCATTCGGTGCCGCGCACCATCGAGTGCTTCGACATCTCCAACTTCCAGGGGCGGGAGACCGTGGCCTCCCTGGTCTTCTTCAAGGACGGCAAGCCCTTGAAGAGCCGATACCGCCGGTTCCGCATCAAGACCGTCCTGGGCGTGGACGATTTCGCCAGCATGCGCGAGGTCCTCGACCGGTACTATACCCGCCTGCTGGCGAAGGGTGATGCGCCCGCCGATCTGGTGGTGGTCGACGGGGGGGCGGGGCAGCTGTCGGCGGCGCGGTCCGTCCTTGCCGCCCACGGGCTCCACGCCGTCCAGCTGATCGGCCTGGCGAAGAAGGAGGAGACCATCCACGGGGAGAAGGGCACGCTGAACCTGTCCCGGCACAGCGAAGCCCTGCGCCTGCTGCAGCGGGTGCGCGACGAGGCCCACCGGTTCGCCATCACCTACCACCGGCTGCTGCGCGGGCGGTCCTCCATCGCCAGCGAACTGGACCTGATCCCCGGGATCGGCAAGGCCAAGAAGCTCGCCCTGCTGCACCATTTCGGGTCGGTGGCGAGGATCCGGGCGGCCGGCCCGGCGGAACTGGGGGAGGTCCGCGGCCTGAACCGGCACGACGTGGCCGTCATCGCCGAGTTCTTCGCCCGGACCGACGGAAAGGAGGCGCCGTGACCGGCATGCCGTGGGACCAGGCCGTGGACGCGTTCCTGGGGCACGTCCTGGCCGAGAAGGGGCTGGCCCCCGCCACCCGGGAGGCGATGCGCAACGACCTGGCCCACCTGCTGGGCTGGGCCGAGCGGGAGGGGTTGGCCGGGCCCGGTGCGGTCACCGACGCCCATCTGAGGATCTTCCTGGTCCAGGCTGCGGAGACCTTGCAGGCGGCCAGCAGGGCCCGTCTGCTGTCGACCCTGCGGTCCTTCTTCCGGTTCCTGGGGGCCGAAGGCGACCTGAAAGGGGACCCCACCGCCACCCTGATCGCCCCCAGGCGGGGGCGCAAGCTGCCGGAATACCTGACGGTCGCCCAGGTGGGACGCCTGCTGGATTCCCCGCCGGGAACCCGGCCCGCCGACCTGCGGGACCGGGCCATCCTGGAGGTGCTGTACGGCTGCGGGTGCCGCGTCAGCGAACTGTGCGGCCTGGATCAGCTGGATTTCGATCCCCAGGAGGCGACCTTGCGCCTGCACGGCAAGGGGTCGAAGCAGCGTCTGGTGCCCGTCGGGGGCCCCGCTTGCGAGGCCGTCCTCGCCTATCAGGCGACCGCCCGTCCGGCCCTGGCCCGGGGCGGGAGGCCGGCACGCGCCCTGTTCCTCAACGCCAGAGGAGGCCGTCTGAGCCGGGTCTCGGTGTGGAACCTGGTCAAGCGCGCCGCCGAGGCCGCGGGCCTTCCCGGAACCACGTCGCCCCACACCCTGCGGCACAGCTACGCCACCCACCTGCTCGAGGGGGGGGCGGACCTGAGGGTGGTCCAGGAACTGCTGGGCCACGCCGACATCGCCACCACCGAAATCTACACGCACATCGACCGGGCCTGGCTGCATGCCGCCTGGCGGGAGGCCCATCCGCGATCCCGTCGCTGACCCTTCCGGGCCCTCCGCTTGGCTTTGACAGTCCACCCCGGGGATGATACTGTAGTGTGTCAGGAGGCCGGGCCTGCAGGCCCAGGCGGTAATGGAGTACGCTCATCTTCCAAACCTGGAAAGGTTTGCCGATCTTGGCTGAGACATCACCCCAAGGCGCGCGCAAAATCATCCTCAGCGGCAACCGCCCCACCGGGCGCCTGCACTGGGGGAATTATACCGGTGCGCTCGAGAACTGGGTCCGGCTCCAGGACCAGTACGACTGCTACTTCATGGTCGCCGACTGGCACGTCCTGACGACCGCCCTGGACCGCGCCGACCAGATCGGCCACCACAGCCGGGAAATGTTCCTGGACTGGCTGGGCGCCGGGCTGGACCCCGAGAAGTCGGTGCTGTTCATCCAGTCCGAGGTGAAGGAGCATGCGGAGCTTTATCTGCTGCTGGGCATGCTCATCACCATGGGCCGGCTCGAGCGGAATCCGACCTTCAAGGAACAGGTCAAGGACCTGGACCTGGGCGGGGAGATCAGCTACGGCCACCTGGGGTATCCGGTGCTGCAGGCCGCGGACATCCTGGTTTACAAGGCTCACGCCGTTCCCGTCGGCGAGGACCAGTTGCCCCACCTCGAACTGACCCGGGAGATGGCCAGGAAGTTCAACCGGCTGTTCGGGGACCTCTTCCCCGAACCGGATCCCCTGGTCACGCGGTTCGCCCGCTTCCCCGGCACCGACGGCAGGCGGATGAGCAAGTCCCTCGGCAACACCATCGAGATTTCCGCCACCCCCGACGAGATCCGTGAGAAGATCAGGCCGGCCTTCACGGATCCGGCGCGCCTGCGGCGCAGCGACCCGGGTCATCCCGAGGTCTGCGCCGTCTACACCTGGTACCAGAAGTTCCTGCCGGAGCAGGCGGCCGTGACGGCCGAGGAATGCCGCTCCGCAGCGCGGGGATGCGTGGACTGCAAGAAGATCCTGGCCGAGGGCGTCATCGAGCATTTCGCTCCCCTGCGCGAGCGGCGGGCCGTCTACGAGGCCGATCCCGGGCGGCTGGACGAGATCATTTCCCACGGCTGCGAGCAGGCCAGGAAGGTCGCCCGCAGCACGATGGATGACGTCCACCGGATCATGGGAATCGGCTAGCGATACTGCGGAATTAAGGAGGATCCCGTGATTCAACCAGCCAACGATCCCCGGTTCGCGGGCAAGGACGCCCCGGCCGGCGATGTTGCAGGCAGCTGCGCCTGGACGCTCGACTCCCTGCCGCCGGACCTGGAGTATTTCCGGACCAGCGAGGCCTATCAGGTCGAGCTGAGCGACTTCTTCCAGGGCCCCCTGGACCTGCTGCTGCACCTGATCAACCGTGAGCAGATCGACATCTACGACATCCCCATCGCCCGCATCACCGACCAGTTCATCCGGCACATCGAGGTCATGCAGAGCATCAGCCTCGACCAGGCCGGCGAGTTCATCGCCATGGCCGCCACCCTGCTGGTCATCAAGATGAAGATGCTGATGCCCTCCCGGTTCGATGCGGATGAGGTGGAGGAGGAGGATCCCCGCGCCGAGCTGGTGAAGAGGCTCCTCGAATACAAGCGGTTCAAGGAGGCCGCGGAGATCTTCCATGCCAAGGAACGGGAGCGCCAGCTCTACCACCTGCGCCAGTCCCGGTTCCCGTTCACCCGGGACCTCGATCTCCAGCCCCGGTTGCGGATCGAGATGTTCGACCTCCTTTCCGCCCTGGCGGGGGTCTTCGACCGCGTCCAGAAGACCCACGAGCACGCCGTGGTCCGCGAGCCCTACACCGTCGACGAGAAGATGTCCCTCATCGACGAGATGCTCGGGGCCGACGGTGTGGTGGCCTTCGAGGATCTGTTCTCCGGCGACACCATCAAGATGGAGGTCATCGTCACCTTCATCGCCGTCCTGGAGATGGTCAAGCGGGGGCGGCTGATGTTCCTGCAGACCGAGATCCACGGCCCGATCTGGATCCAGCGCCCGGCCCTCGACCTGGAGCCCGACGCGGACCGGACCGGAGCCGCCGCCGGGCTGCTCGAGATGGAGAGTGAATCGTGAAGCGGGAACTCGAAGCCCTGCTCTTCGCCGCCGACGGTCCCCTGACCGTGTCGCGGCTGAAGAAGCTGCTGCCCGGATCCGAGGCGGCGGACATCCGTACGGCCGTCAAGGATCTGGAGGCGGAGTACGAGGCTGCGGGAAACGCCTTCACCGTCGTGGAGTTCGGAGGAGGCTGGCAGATCGCCACCCGCCCGGAATACGCCCCGATCGTCGAGAGCATGCTGAAGGCCCGGCGCTTCACCCGGCTGTCCAAGGCCGGACTCGAGGTGCTCGCCATCATCGCCTACCGGCAACCCATCACCCGGCTGGAGATCGACGAGATCCGCGGCGTCAACAGCAGCGGGGCCATCAGCACCCTCACCGAGCGGAATCTCATCACGGTGGTCGGGCGGTCCCAGACCGTGGGCAATCCCCTGCTCTTCGGGACGACCCGCGAATTCCTCAACCATCTGGGCCTGAAGGGTATCGGCCAGCTGCCGGACCTGCCCGACATCGAGGATTTCGTCCACGACCGCGACCAGCTGCGGGACTTCGCCAACCAGATCGGCCGGGAAGTGTCCGACGAGGATCTGGA
>JBFXKG010000023.1:0-72901 GCA_050174015.1 Candidatus Krumholzibacteriia bacterium | reverse complement strand
GGGAGAGGATGTGCTCCTGGATCTCCGGCGCGAGGCGCAGAAGGCCCATGACCTGGGTGACTCTGGCACGGGTAATGCCCTCTCGACGGGCGATCTCGGCCTGGTTCGTGACGTCACCGGCGTCGAGCTGCCGCCGCCACTCCTGGGCCGTCCTGAGAAGCTCGACCACCTTCGGGGTCTGGGGAGGCTTGGGCGGCTTCCGATTTCGGGCCTTGGCCGACAGGGCGTTGACGGTCTGGTCAGGCTCGACCCGCCGTTTCAGGGCGCCCACGATCCCGGTCTGGAACGCCCCCTTGGGCCCCAGGGCGATTTCCACCGTTTGTTCGCGGTAGGCGGCGACAGGGGCCCTATCTGCGCCTTCCTGGGCGATATGGACGATCCGGAACCAGACCTCGGGCTTGGCCCATTCAGGTCGGCGGCGGTGTCGAGAACTGTTACGTTTGGGGAGGGAAGATTTTGTTGGAATGTTCATTTTTTTTGGCCGTGGATGAGCTTGCTAATCATCTGCTTCATGAAATCGGTACCACACTCGTGAAACATCAGCGCAAAGTTGTTGGTCACGTTGAAATTGCGGAACTTGCATCTTTGAAAAAATTTCCCAATGGTGTATATCTGTTCTATCAGCCCCAGGGGGAGCTGATGTACGTCGGAAAATCAAGCAGTCGAAGTTTCATTGAACGGGTTCCGGCGCACTTCGATTCTCGCCAGGAAGCCTGGATGAACTCCCTTTGCAAACACCTCATGAAATTCAATTCCTGCGCCTACGAAGAGGCCCTTGCTGATGCCCTGACGTTGGAGATTCTTTTGGTTGGTACACCTAGCGAACAGGCAAGTCGGGTGGAAAGTGTATTCCGCGCCGTACTGTCTCCCAAACTGAACAATACCAGGAAGGTATATGACCTGGATTCCCCGTTACGGACCGCTGCTCAAATTTGACCAACCGTGTCGTAAGAACTTGCTGACCAGCCCCCGTCTGGCTGTTAACCAAAATGTCTCTCCTTGCAGGAATCCGAGACTCTGAGACACCCAAGGGACCGGATTTCGATCCCGGCGACCTCTCTCTTTTCTCCTGTCCCCAAGAGACCTTCCAAACCCGATTATCAGACCCGTAAGCCTTTCCCCCACGCAGACATACAAAAGCCCCGATCCTCACCGGACCGGGGCTGCTGTTAACCTCTCCCCACCCGGGTTCGAGGCAAAAAAAGATGGCTCCTCGGGTAGGACTCGAACCTACAACCCTGCGGTTAACAGCCGCATGCTCTACCATTGAGCTACCGAGGAACCATATTCGCGATTTGGGGGCTCCAAAGCCCGGGGGCATACATCGGCACGCTCCCGCCGGACTTGAGCGGACGCAGAATATAGGCCCTCGCCCCGACCCCGTCAAGAAATCAGCCGGACGCCTCCAGGGCCAGGATCCACCGGGGACCAGGGCCTTTCGCCCCCGGCCCCACGGGCCATCCAGCCCACAGCCGCAGGTGCTGCCGGTCCCCGAAAACGGGGATCCCCAGCCTCCGGCCCAGGCCCGCCCCCACCGATCCGCGCCACCCGCCCGACGCCCCGGAATCGTCCGCGAACCCCCGAAGGCCGGCCCTCCCGGTCCACCCTACCCCCAGGAAGACCAGCGGCTGCACCGCCCCCGGAAGCATCACGTTCAACCCCGCCTCCGCCGCCAGCCATGCCCCCCGGTCGCCCCGCAGCGATCCGGCAGGCCACCCCCACAGCCCGGACGAATCCCCCAGCCACTTCTGGTCCTGCGCCGGGGCCGGCCGCGACCAGCGGCGCCAGCCTCCGGTCACGATCCATCGGTTGCCCACCCGGTCCCAGCCGGTCCAGCGGCCGTCCACCGCCAGGAGGGTCCGACTTCCGCCATCCCCGGGCGCGACCCGCATAGCCCACGCCTCCACGCCCCAGGCGCCCCGCTCGATGCCGGCTCCCGCCTCGAATCGCCGGCCCTCGGCCCGCTCGGCCGCCACGGTCTCCCCGGGAGGCACGGTCCGCCCCGCCAGGTTCCACCGGGTGGCCGCCTCCAGGGGCCGCTGGTCGAACAGGCCTGCCCCCGCCCGCAGCCTCCAGGCCGGCCCGGCCGTCCACTGCACCTCGACCCCCAGCCTCCGCTCGGTGAAATACCGGTTGGGATCGGCCCCGTACAGGAAGGCGGCCGCATCCCGCAGCGGTCGCCGTCCGTCACCGGCGAAGGCCCGGACCTCGGCGGCAACAGCCTCGCACCGCCAGCGCCACCGGCCCCGACCCGTCTCCAGGGCGACCGCCGCCTCGCCCTGCCCCGCCGCCGCCCCCCAGGCCAGCCGCCCGCCCACCGAAACCGGCTCGCCCACCGGAACTGACCCTGCCCCCGCCCGCCGCAGCCCGAAGTCCACGCCGAAAACCGGCCCCTGCGCCCGGTTGAACCGCGGCCAGGCCGGCCCCACCGACCAGACCCACGGCCGGCCCCGCGACCCCAGCGCAGCCAGCGCTCCGTCCGCCGCCGCAAGCGCCGCCGCCCGCTCCGACGCCCGCGCCGCCTCACTCCCACCGCCTGCCGCCACGGCCAGGACCGGCGCCTGATCCCGCAGCAATCCCGGCACGCGCTCCCGCCACGGTTCATCCACCCGGTCCCAGAACTCCGCCAGCGAGTCGGCCGCGGCCGCCTCGTCCAGCCAGAACTCGCGGGGATCCCGGGCGTCGTCGCGTCCCGGCGAATCGCCGGCGAGGGAGCCCGGGACCGCCACCTCCGACGTCACCACCCGCATCCCCACCCTGCGTGGCTCCGCCACGAGCGGCACGTCCCGCACCTCCAGCTCCAGCCACACGTCGACCGGCAGGAACCGGCCGTCCCGTGGCTCGACCGCCATCCGGTAGACCGGGACGCCCGCCAGCATCACCGTGGGCAGGGGCCGTCCCTCGGGGAACCAGGCCGTGAGCCGCCGCACCGTCCAGCCCGCGAAGTCCACCCACGCCTCCCCGTCGGGCAGGGCGTCGAGCCGGTTGCGGGGGGCGAAGCCGATGCGATACAGCAGGGTGTTGCCCACCAGGACCCGTTCGCGGACCTCGTAGCGGTAGCGCCCGGCCGCACCGTCGGCGAAGGGCAACTGATCCAGCAGGGGAGCGGCCGCCTCGCGCCAGGCGGCTGCGCCCCCGTCCCGGCGCGTTTCCGCGACCAGGATCCCGTTCTCGAATCGCTGTTCCACCGAGCCGATGGTCACCGAACCGACCGCCCCGTCCGGTCCCATCCGGTGGCGGCGCACCGCGACCGTCCGTACGGCCGTTCCGGTGGTGTCGTCCGGCCCGTACCATTCGACCTGCCGGGCCGTTGTCGTGTAGGACAACCCCGGCGACGCCGCTTCGGCCCGCCTCATCCGGGCCCCCACCTCGGCGATGACCTCGGCGAGGTCCTCCCTGGGTGCTGTGATCACCAGGGTGTCGGACGCGGCGAGCGCATCCCCGGTCCCGGGCCCCGCGTCCCCCGCCGCCCCCGCCGTCCCGGCCGCCAGTACCACGGCCGCAACGACCGTCGCCACGACCATCTGCATGAAACCGCGGGCGAAGGATCCGGCCGCCGCAGCCGCCGCGTCCTCCGCCCGCCTCCGGGCCCCCGTGCCGCGCCGGTGGGAACCGGCCGTTGCGCCCCTGATCGCTCGCCGGGTGCTGGTCTCGTGGTGGGGTTCGGGCATCGCCTGTCCTTGCCTCGCCGGCCGGAGCCTGGGTTTCCGGCGGTGCTCCCCCATCATCGGATGGAGCCGCCGCCGCCCCCCGAATCGCAAGGCCCGGACCCGCCCCCGGAAAATCCTCCCAAATCCCAACCACCGTTCAAGTTCACCCCCCGCGGGCCGATGAAATACCGAACCGAATCCCGGGGACGTGTCGTTCGCCCGGATCGGCGCCGGATCACCCTGACCCCACAAGGCGACGCCTGACGTGACACGCATCGAATACCTTGCCGCCGCCCACCGCAGGCGGATCGCGCACCTGGCCGCCCTGGGGCTCGCCCTCGCGGGCACCCTGGCTCCGGTCGGTCTGGCCGCGGTCGGCGTCTGCTTCAACCCCGGCCTTCCCGGCGACGGCGCCCTGCCCTTCCTGTCCTGGCGCATCGGGGGCGGGACGGCCTTCGCCGACCTCAACACCCTTTCCGCCATCCTCATGGCCGGAGCCATGGGGTTCGTCCTCTGTCGTTTCCTCCAGTGCCGGTTCGTCCTGATCCTCGGGACCGCCCTGATCATGACGGGGTTCGCCGCGGGCGCCTTCTACGTTCCCGCCCAGCCGGCGGGCGCCGACCGCCTGGCCGCCATCGCCGGCGCCATGGCCCTGGGGCGGGCGACTTCGGCCGGGCTGCTCCTGCTGGGGGCGGTGCTGTTCCGCTGGGGACCGGCCGACCGGATCCGCGCCTGGGCCTTGTTCCTCGCCGCCGCGACCACGGGTCTCGCGGTCCTCGTCTGGTCCTGGACGAAGGGATGGGGGACCGCGGCGTTCGACAACCCCCTCGTCTCCGTCGTGACGCTCGGCGCCCTGCTGGCCATGGCGCTCATCGTGACCTTGGGGCGCGTCCTCGGCCGCAACGAGGGGTTCCGGCTCGGGGTGCTGGCGGCCGCCATTCCCCTGGCCGCCGGCCAGTGGTTCCTGACCCATCCCTCGGCCGAAGCCGGACACGGGCTCCACGTGGCGGTCATGACGCAGTGGGCCGCCTGCTTCCTGCCGATGGTCGGAGTGGGCGTCGACCTGGCCCGGCTGTTCTTCCTGCGCGGCCGCACCGGCGAGCAGGGCTTCCTCCGCGCCGTGGTCGACGCGATCCCCCACTTCATCTTCGCGCGCGACGCCGACGGAGTGATCACCCTCTGCAACCAGGCCGTGGCCGATTACTACGGGATGAGCGTGGACGAGGTGGAGGGCCGCCTGCTGACCGAGGTGCATCCCGACCGCGATCAGGCCCTGGCGTTCCTCGAGGAGGACCGGATCGCCCTTGACCGCGGCGAGGCCTGGTGGCTGCCCGTGGCCAGCATGGCGGGCGCAAGCGGCGCGAACCTTTACGTCACCGCCGTCAAGACCCCCCTGGATCCCTTCGGGAACGGCCGGCGCCAGGTGCTGGGCGTGAGCATCGACGTCACCGACCGGGTGCAGGCCGAGGAGGCCCTGGCCGACCGCCTGGTCTTCGAGCGCACCGCGGCTTCCATCCTCGACACCTTCATGCGCTGCACCGAGGACACGCTTCCCGACGCGATGGACGTCGCCCTGGCCCAGGCCGCCTCGTTCGCCCAGGCCGACCGGGGGATGCTGTACCGCTTCGACCAGGAGACGGGCGACGCCGACCTCCTGTTCGCCTGGAGGGCTCCCTCGGCCGGGGCCGCGGGCCCTGGCGCCTGTCGCATCGCCGCGGCGGACCTCCTCTGGGCCGACCACATGTTCGCCAACAAGCTTTTCCTGACGGCCGACCGTCGCGACGACCTGCCCCCCGAGGGGCACGCGCTGTGGGACGACCTCGGGGTATCCCGTGATGGGGCCCTGCTGGCCGTGCCCGTGCATCTGGACAACGCCCTGTTCGGGTTCCTGGCCGTGGCCGCCGACGAGCGGCGCGACTGGCGGCACGAGGACACCGGCCTGCTGCGTTCGGTGGCCGACCTGTTCATCACCGTCTGGGCCAAGCTGCAGACCGAGCAGTCCCTGCGCGCCGCCATGGCCGCAGCCCAGCAGAGCAGCAAGGCCAAGGGCGATTTCCTGGCCAACATGAGCCACGAGATCCGCACCCCGCTGAACTGCATCATCGGCATCACAGACCTGCTGGCCGAGATGGAGCCGTCGCCCGGCCAGAGCCAGTACCTGGAGATGATCCGGCAGTCGGGATCCAACCTGCTGAACCTGATCAACGACATCCTGGACCTGTCGAAGATCGATGCGGGCCAGCTCGAGCTCGACCCCCTGGAGACGCCCCTGCGCCGGCTCGTGGACGAGATCGCCGGCCTGGCCGCCTTCACCGCCCAGGCCAAGGGCCTGGAGATGATCTGCCGGCTGACCCCTGGCTGTCCCGAACAGGCCATCCTCGATCCGGTGCGGCTCCGCCAGGTGCTGACCAACCTGCTGAACAACGCCACCAAGTTCACCAGCGAGGGCCACGTCTTCCTGAACGTGGAGCCCGTGGGCGAACACGACGGTCGCCTGGCCCTGCGGTTCGAGGTCAGCGACACCGGCATCGGCATCGCCGAATCCAAGCGCGACAAGATCTTCGAGAAGTTCACCCAGGCCGACGCCAGCACCACCCGCCGCTTCGGCGGCACCGGGCTGGGTCTGTCCATCAGCCAGCAGCTCGTGGGCCTCATGGGCGGGAGGATCACCGTCGAGAGCGCGCCCGGCCGGGGCTCGACCTTCTCGTTCACCATCCCGGTGCAGGTCGTCGAGCCGGCTCCCGCGGCGATCCTCGAGCCCGTCGGCGGCGCGCGCGAGGTGCTCGTGGTCACCGGCCACCGCCTGAGCGGCGAGGTCCTGGCCGAGCAGGTCAGGCAGCTCGGCCACCAGTGCCGCGTGGCCGTCGGGCTGGACGAGGCCCGCGCCGTCCTCGACCCGCCTTCCGGCGGAGACCGTCCCCCGCTGCACTTCATCCTGCTGGATCAGAGCGTGGCCCGGCAGGAGGTGCCGGTGGTCAACCGGCATCTGGAGGGGCTGGATCCGCAGGTGCGCCCGCAGGTCATCCTCCTGACCAACCTGTCCAGCCTGCAGCGCGAGCGCGACCTCCAGGGCCTGGGGTTCTCGGGCATGCTGAACAAGCCGGTCAACCCCCTCCAGCTCGCCTCGGTCCTGGACGGCGTTCCCCGGCGCGCCCAGGGCGAGGTGGCCTACGACCCCGCCATGAGCCCCGCACCCATCTTCACCCCGGGGTCGCCGCAGTCCGGCGAGAGCGCCCCGGACGCGGACTCCGGACCGGCGACCGCCCCCCTGGTCCTGGTCGCCGAGGACAACCCCTTCAACCAGAAGGTGGCCGCCGGCATGCTGAAGCTGCTGGGCTGCCGGGTGAAGGTGGCCGCCAACGGGGTGGAGGCCGTGGCCATGGTCCAGGCCGAGGATTTCGCGGTGGTGTTCATGGACTGCCAGATGCCGTCCCTCGACGGCTACGAGGCCACTCGCCGCATCCGTTCGCTGGACGGCCCCCGCTCCCGGACCCCCGTGATCGCCATGACCGCCAACGTCATGAGCGGCGACCGCGAGGCCTGCTTCCAGGCCGGCATGGACGACTTCCTGAGCAAGCCCATCAACAAGGCCGTGCTCAAGGACATGCTGGAGAAGTGGCGGGTGACCGAGCCGGTGACGGCCGGTTGATCGGCAGGATCAGCGGGGGATCTCTCCGGTGGCCCAGTACCGTCTCAGCTGCTCGCTGGTGAGGGTGTTGAGGATGCTCGCGCAGGCCAGGCCGGCCTCGCGGGCGCGCTCGGCGCCGTGGCGGAAGTCCACCAGGCGGGCCGCCCGGTGGGCGTTGGGGCTGATGGACATGAACACGCCCAGTTCCTGCGCCCGGCGGCAGTGGGTCCAGTCCAGCTCGCTGCAGGTGGGATTGGTGGTGACCTCGACCGCCGTCCTGCCCGCGGCCGCCGCCTCCAGCACCTTCTCCATGTCCAGGATCCCGTTCTGCTGCCGCAGCATCAGGTCGCCCAGCGGATGGGCCAGGATGGACACGCTCGGATGGGCCGCCGCCCGCATGACCTGCTCGGTGAAGGTCCCGGGATCGTAACCGCCGTTCTCGGGGAAGGACACGATCACGTAGTCGAACCGGGCCAGGGTCTCCGAATCGAGCGGCAACGAGCCGTCGGGCTCCGCATCCAGCTCGATGCCCTGCAGGACGTCGAATCCCGGATGCACGCGGCGCAGTCGTTCGATCTCCGCCAGCTGGATCCTCAGGGCGTCGAGATCCAGCCCTTCCTGGTGGGCCTCGCTGTGGTAGTGGTCGCTGATGCCCAGGTAATCCAGCCCGATCTCGCGCGCCGTCTCGACCATCGAGCCCAGCGAATGGGCCCCGTCGGTCCAGCGGCTGTGGCTGTGCAGGATGCCCTTGATGTCACAGGGTCGCACGAGATCTTGGGGACTGCTCACTTCTCTCACCGGGTGGTCAGGGGTTTCGCCGCAGGAAAACTGAGGCCTCGTCCGCGATGCAGGATCAGATTAGTTCCACACCAGGAAAGCCGCAACCTCCCCCCGCGGGGGCGGAAGGAGGCTGCGTTGAGACGTTGCGGCGAAGTCCTAGAACGCTCCCCACTTCTGCTTGCCGGGGATGTAGTAGCTCGGCAGCAGGAAGCGGAACATCCGCGCCAGTCCCCGCGCCCTCTCGAGCTTGGACTCGCTCTGCTGCAGGGCGGCGTTGATGGTGTCGTCGAACAGGTCGGCGAACAGGGACTCGGCGGCCTGGCGGCGTTCCTCCTCGGTCTCGTACTGGGACCGGATCTGGTTCAGCTCGCCGTAATCCAGGAAGAACCCGGCGCAGTTGGGGCACTCGTCCACGGTGACCTCGCGCCTGACGCTGGCGAAGTGCTGCATCATGGGCATGCCCGGACAGCGGGGGCAGGTGCGCTTCTCGTTGGCCTTGACCTCGACCGCGGGATCCCGGTCGACGTGCATCAGGTCCTCGCCCATGGCCTCGTGGGGCTCGTCCACCTTCTTGAGTTCCCGGTTGTCGAACCAGATGCCGCCGCAGCCGCCCTTGCAGACGTCCACGGTGATGTCCTGGACCTTCACTTCGGTCATCGCGTTGCCGCAGGCTGGACACTTCACTGCTCTATCCTCCCGTGTGGGCCAAACCCCATCCCCGCACGGAGCGGGGGGATCTCCTTCGCCCTACGGTTATCGGCCGCCGGGGGTCGATCGTTAGCGATTTCCTGGGGGAATGGTCGACCGGTCCGCCTTTGCGACCGAAGGACGTGGATGGTCGGCCAGGGAACATTCCCGAGCAGGCGTCGTATCAATGAGATGGCCCCAACCCACGGAGATCCCATGGACAAACCCGCCCTCATGAACCAGGCGGCCCTCGGCGCCATGACCAACGTCCTGGACCTCGCTCCCGCCGACCGGGTTCTCGTCGTCACCGACCCGGCGACCCGGACCTGCGGCGAGGCCTTCGCCGCCGCGGCCAAGGCGCGCGGATGCGCCGTGCGCACCTACCTGCTCCCGGCGGAGGGCCGGCCGCTGAAGGCGGCCCCCGCCGACCTGCTCGCCCTGCTGGACGAGACCGACGTCGTGGTCAACGCCATCGAGGGCGACCCCGCCGAGGTCCCCTTCCGCATCGAGTGGATCAAGGCGATCGAAGGGGCCGGGCGGATCCGGATGGGGCACAGCCCCGGCATCGACGAGGAGATGATGCTCCACGGGCCGCTGGCCGTCGATTACGACGGGATGTCCCGCCGCGCGACCGCCCTGCTGGACGCCCTGGAGGAGGCCCGCACCCTGCTCATCACCGGTCCGGGCGGCACCGACCTGGTGATGGACGTCGCCGGCCGGCGGTTCATCTCCGACCTGAAGGCCACCGTCACCGAGGGGGCCAACCTGCCCTGCGGCGAGATCTACTGCTGCCCCGTGGAGACCGGGACCGACGGCGTGCTGGTCGTCGACGGCTGCTTTCCCGGCAAGGGCGCCGTCCCCGCGCCCGTGACCATCCGCATCGCCGGCGGACGGGCCGGCGACGTCCTCTGCGACGACGCGGACACCCTCGCGATCGTCAAGGCCCTGATGGACACCGACGACGGCTCGCGCACCATCTGCGAGCTGGGCATCGGCGTGAATCCCGGCGCCCGCCTGACCGGCAACATCCTGGAGGCCGAGAAGACCGCGGGGACCGCCCACATCGCCTTCGGCAGCAACGAGGGCATGCCCGGCGGCCGCAACGTCTCGTCCATGCACGTGGACTACCTGTTCACCCGGCCCGGGATCACCGCCGTCGGGCCGGACGGCCGCCGGACCGTCATCCTGGAGGACGGACGTCCTCCGGCGTGAGGAATTAGAAGTCCATGCGGGCCCACAGCCGCACGCTGCGCCCGGGCGCGGGCACCTCCTGCCCCGGCAGCAAACCGCCCACCGGCAGCACCGCCTCGCGGGTCAGGTGGTCGTTGTAGAGGCGATCGAACAGGTTGTCCACCAGCAGGCCGACCCTGAGACCCGGCAGCGGTCTTCCCGAAGCCCCCAGGTGCCACACCGCATAGCCGCCGGTGCGGTCTTCCCCGAACAGGGGGTCGACCCGATCCTGATCGGCGGCGAAGTCCACCCCCGCCCTCAACCAGCCGTCCCGCGCCGTGCAGGCCAGGAACCGGATCTCGACCGTTCCGGACAGCGGCGGGACCTCGGGCAGGTCGCGCCCCCCGCCGGTGTTCTCGCCGCGCACGTGGGCCACCGTCACCGGGACCAGCAGCCGCGGGCAGGGCCGCAGCTCCAGCCCCAGCTCCCCGCCGTACAGCCGGGCCTCGGTGTTCACGAACCCCTTGACGGCGTCGGGCGTGCCGTCCTGGTTGACGTCCCTGCGGTCGATCACCTGCGGCAGGATGAAGTCGTCGAACGACGCGAAGAACGCGCTCGCGGCCACCGTCACCCGGTCGCCCTGCCAGGACAGCCCCGTCTCGGCCTCCCGCTTCTTCTCGGCGTCCAGGGTGGGATTGCCCAGCTGATAGCCGCCCGGCGCCGGCGCGAAGGCGTAGTAGCGCTCGGTGACGCCGGCGGCCCGGGAACTGTACCCGCCGCGCAGGTATCCCGCCGTGCGGTCGTCGAAGTCATGGGACAGGATCGCCGATCCGGCCCCGATGAGCTCGGTCCGATCGTGGTCGCGGGCGTCCGGGCCGAAGGACGCCTCCCACTGCTGGACCACCGTCAGCCCGCCCAGGCTGGCCGCACCGGCTGCCCGGGCCTTGCTGTCGACGTGATCGAGGCGGCCCTGCAGGCTCAGCCTCGTGGCCGCGCCCGCGGGGACGGTCACCTTCACCGATCCGCCCAGGTTGGTCTGGATCGCATCGGGCCACAGGAAGTCCTTCATGGTCATCATGCGCGTGCGGACGGCGTCCCGGGTCAACCCGGTCCAGTCCACGCCCACGGTGGTGCGGGCCTTGCCCGGACCCTCCACGTCGGCCTGCACGTGCCCGCCCCATGACCTGGTCTTCGCGTCCGTGACCGACGGCATGGTCGCGGCCGTGGGCTTCATGCTGTTGTCCATCAGGTGGTCGACCGCGCTGGAGCCGCCGGTGATCTCGATGCGGCTGATGCGCTCTCCCGGCCGCAGCACCCGGTAACCCGCGTTGCCCACCAGGAAGTCGGTGTCGATGTTGTCCATGGGCAGCGCGGGATAGTCGATGTCTTCCTCGTGGACGAAGCTCCCGGACGCCCACAGGCGCCGGTTCTCGTCCAGCCGCAGGCCGCCGGCCAGATTGGCGCTGGTGGAGGTGAGCCCCGCGGGAACCAGCGTCCCGCCCGGCGCCTCGTAGTCGTTCTCCTGCCGGCGCCCGACCGACGCCTTCAGGTCGAAGCGTTCGGTTCCGCCCCGGATCCCGCCCTGCAGGAAGAACCCCTCGCGGGCCGACTCGTAGCCTGCGGCCGCCAAGGGCGAGAAGCCGGGCGGCGCGCCCGCCGGCCGCTCGTAGTCGGGATCGGCCGCGATCACGCCTCCGGTCGCCCCGGGGCCGAACCCCACGGCGCCGCCGCCGCGCGCCACGCTGACCCCGCCGACCGCCGGCGGCGACAGATAGGTCACCGGCGGGTCCATCCGGCCGGGACAGGCCCCGTACAGGGGGACGGCGCCCAGCCGGGTCAGCACCCGCTCCCAGCTCAGGCCGCGGATGACCGGCTCGGCGCCGCTGGGCGCCCGGCGAATCGCCGCGACACCCGGCAGGTTCTCCAGGATCTCCGCGAGGTTGCCGCCCGGAACCCGGTCGATGGTCGCCTCCGGCACGGGCCCCTCGCCCCACGCCATGCCCTCGGCGGTGACGGTCAGATCGTCGATGCGGGCGGTGGTGGTGTCCTGTGCGGCGGCGGGCTGGGCGGCCGCTCCGGCGGACAATCCCGGATCCATGAGAGCCGCAAGGCAGAACCCGGCGGCGAGCGTCCATCTGAGCACGATCATCCTCCCTGCTTCCCCTCCACGGGAACCCGAATGGAACGGGGCCAGGATGACCGATGATCCGGGGGGGTTCAACCCAGCGTTGGGATGGGGATTCGTCCGGTTCAGCCCACCCTGCCCATGCCGCGCAGCAGGAAGATGTTGCTCGCCAGGCGGCCGATGAGGAACGCCACGGCCGCGGCCGTCGCTCCCACCCAGTGCCCCAGCGGGACGGCGACCACGAGCACCGCCGCGATCCCCGCCACCTCGAGCACCGACGCCCAGGTGATGGGCCCGGTGTCCCGGCGCGCCACCATGAGCGCCCTCTGCAGCGACAGCAGCACCGACAGGGGGGGCATCAGGACCAGGATCCGGATGGGCGGCAGCGCGAAGGCCGCCAGGTCCGGACTCAGCCCCGCGACCGAGTGCAGCCAGACGCCCGCCAGCGGCGTCCAGGCCATCACCGCCAGGCCCGTTCCCGCCCCCGCGCCCAGGATCACGGCGAACCGGCGCACCATCGGGGCGTTGTCCCATGTCCTGCCCAGCATGGTGATGGCCGCCTCCTGGAAGCTGAGGCCCGGGGTGCGGAAGATGAAGACCAGCGAGGTGACCACCGGCAGCACCGCAAGCGATTCCAGGGGGTAACGGGCCAGGCCCATGAAGAAGGTCACCAGGGGTTGGACGGCCAGCGAGATGACCGAGGTCAAAGCCAGAGGACGGTAGAAGCGTTCGATCTCCCGGTAACCCAGGGGCCGCAGGGACGGCGCGCCCGTCACCTCCCTGACCGCCGGTCGCGCCATGAGCCAGCTGGCCGCCGCTTCGCTGACCACCCCGGCGCTCAGCCCCGCGGCCCCCGCCCAGGCGCCCTCCAGGGGGGTCCATCGATAAGCCGCCATCGCGGTCAACCCCATCCCGGACAGGCGGATCGCCGTTCCCCAGGCCACCAGCTGCGTGCGCCCCGACCGGATCAGCACCCCCTGGTAGAACCGTCTCAGCCCGATGGCCGCCGGCCAGGGCAGCAGGATGAACAGGGACGTTCGCACCAGCCGCGCCACCTCGGGATCCAGGTTCATGGCCCCGTCCGTCACCAGGCCCCAGGCCGGGGTCAGCAGCAGCAGGAGCATCGCGGACGTGATCCCCCCGTTGAGCATCAGCATGAAATTGCGGAGCTTGCGGAAATTGTCGGCCCCGTCCACCAGGGCGGTCGCGGCGCTCATCATCATGATGACCGGCGCCTCCACGAGGATGGCCAGGGCGAACGCCACGCCGTAGGCGGCCAGGTTGTGCTTGGGCTCGGCCATGCGGGCGATCATCGCGGCGAGGAACGGCCCCTCCACGGCCATCATGAGCCAGGTGGCCTGCAGGGGGGCCCAGAAACGGGTGAGTTCAAGGATGCGGACGGTCCTGATCATGGCGGGAAAGTAGCCTGCGGACACCTTGCGGCCAAACCCCGGATGCCGGGTCCCGGCCTTCGCGCGGACGGGACTCAACGCCGTTCGCCTACCCCCGGCCGTTCGCCGGTCCCCCGGGGGGCAGGAATGGATGCCATTCTCAGCAACCTCCCCGTGCCGCCGATAATGTGTCCGCACCTTTTGATTTGCGTTTTCACTGAAAATCACCGTCATTTGGGCCCGCAGTGGTCTGAATTTCCACGGCCCCGACCAAAGCGGTCCGGCGGCTGGATCAACCGAAAGGGAAAAAAGTGGCCGATCTGATCAAACCCCATGGCAGCGACAAGCTGATGCCCCTGCTCCTGGAGGGAGAGGCGAGGGATGCGGAGCTCGCCCGGGCGAAGGATCTCCCCCAGTTCACCATGACCAGCCGCGAGACCGGCGACATCATCATGCTCGGCATCGGCGGCTTCACCCCGCTGACCGGCTTCATGGGCAAGGCCGACTGGGAAGGCGTCTGCGCGAAGATGATGACCGCGGGCGGCGTCTTCTGGCCCATCCCCGTGACCCTGAGCGTGGACCAGGCGTTCGCCGACGGCCTGAAGAACGGCGACGAGATCACCCTGCTGGGCGACACCGGCGAGATCATGGCCACGATGAAGGTCACCGAGAAGTACTCCATCGACAAGAATTTCGAATGCGAGCACGTCTACAAGACCACCGACTCCGCGCACCCCGGCGTCAAGATGGTCATGGACCAGAAGTCCGTGAACCTGGCCGGTCCGGTGAAGGTGCTCAGCGAGTCCACCTTCCCCACCGAGTTCGCCGGCATCTACCAGCGCCCCGAGGAGAGCCGCCGCATCTTCGCCGAGAAGGGCTGGAAGACCATCGCCGCCCTGCAGCTGCGCAATCCCATGCACCGCAGCCACGAGTACCTGGCCAAGATCGCCCTGGAGATCATGGACGGCCTGTACATCCACCAGCTGGTGGGCAAGCTGAAGCCGGGCGACATCCCCGCCGACGTGCGCGTCAAGTGCATCGACGCCCTGGTCAACGGCTACTTCCTGAAGGACAGCGTGGTGCAGGGCGGGTATCCGCTGGACATGCGCTACGCCGGTCCCCGCGAGGGCCTGCTGCACGGCGTGTTCCGCCAGAACTTCGGCTGCACGCACATGATCATCGGCCGCGACCACGCCGGCGTGGGCGACTACTACGGCCCCTTCGACGCGCAGAACATCTGGAGCGAGGTGCCCGAGGGGGCGCTGGAGATCAAGATGCTGCCCATCGACTGGACCTTCTGGTGCTACAAGTGCGGCGGCATGATCAGCATGAAGACCTGCCCCCACGGCAAGGAAGACCGCCTGTTCCTCAGCGGCACCGCCCTGCGCAAGGGTCTGAGCGAGGGCGGGGACATCCCGGCCGAGTTCTCCCGTCCCGAAGTGCTGGCGATCCTTAAGGAGTACTACGCCTCGATCGACGAGAAGGACAAGGTCGAGGTCAAGCTGCACAGCAAGGCGACGGGCGACCCGAAGAAGTAGGGTCGTGCCGTCGAAATTGCGTCCCTGGAACCCCCCTGCCGGGCTCACCCGGCAGGGGGTTTTCTTGTCCGTCCTGTCCTGCTAGCGGTTCCTGATCATGGGACAAACGAACCGGGCCACGACACCACCGATGGCGATGTCTCCGCTCTCGGCGGCCGCGAGGATCTGATCGGCGTTGGTGTACTGCATGGGTTCGATGTCGATCCAGGTGATCTCGCGGACCTCCCAGCGACCTCCGTTGAAGTCCTGGTCGCCGGGAGCGGTCTCCGAGACGTTGACCAGGCCGTCGCCGAGGACGTAGATGGTGTCGAAGGGGCCCTGATCCGGCAGTTCGGTGGGTGTGGCCACGGTCCTGTAGACCATGTCGTGGGCGTAGATCATGCCCCCCGGGGGGCCCACCTGGGCGGTGGCGCCGGCGGCGGCCAGGATGAGACAGGACAGGTACAGGGCGGCGGGTTTTATCTTCCGGGATTTCAACATGGCTTGACCTTTCGTCTATGGGAAGGGGACGAGGAGATCCGCCTCCTCGGCCTCCGGGGTGAACCTCGCTGCGAGGTCCCGTCCAATGCACGCATGGGGACGGCCCCTCCTGGATTACGAGACGGGGCCGGCCGTGTGACCGGAAGAAAACCGGGCGCCCGCCCCCATCGGGGAGCGGGCGCCTGTGCGAGCGAGAGGGGATGTTCCTGCGTCTCAGGCGAGATAGGCCTGCTCCCCGTGCAGCGATTCGTCCAGGGAACTTTCCATCTCCGGCGTGGTCTTCACGGGGATGACCCTGTCGATCAGCCACAGCATGACCCAGGTGAAGCCGAAGGCGTAGACGCTCGATCCCGCGATCGCCGCCACCTGCTTGAGGAAGAAGTCCCCACCCCCGAAGAACAGGCCGTTCGCTCCGGCGGCGTTGACGGTCGTGGTGCCGATCAGGCCCAGCATGATGATGCCCAGCGCGCCGCCCACACCGTGCACGCCCCAGACGTCCAGGGCGTCGTCCCAGCCCAGCTTGTTCTTCAGCTCGACGGCCCAGTAGCAGACGATGCCCGCGGAGATGCCGATCACCGCCGCGCCCCAGGTGGGGACGAAGGCCGCCGCCGGGGTGATGGTGGCCAGGCCGGCCACCGCGCCGGTGAGCAGGCCGACGAAGCGGGGCTTGCGGACGCGGCTCCACTCCAGGATGAGCCAGCTGATCGCCGCGAAGCTGGCGGCGATGTCCGTGTTCAGGAAGGCCAGGCAGGTGATGGAGTCGACCTGCAGCTCGCTGCCGGCGTTGAAGCCGTACCAGCCGAACCACAGCAGGCCCGTGCCCAGGGCGACCAGGGGGATGGAGTGGGGGCCGCCCTCGGCCACCCGGCGCTTGCCCACGTACAGGACCGAGGCCAGGGCCGCCATGCCCGCGATGTTGTGCACCGCGATGCCACCGGCGAAGTCCAGCACGCCCCACTCGGCCAGCAGGCCCCCGCCCCAGATCATGTGGACGAAGGGGAAGTAGACCAGCAGCAGCCACAGGACCAGGAAGATCAGGTAGGCCGGGAAGCGAACCCGGTTGCTGAAGGCGCCGGTGATCAGGGCCGGGGTGATGATCGCGAACATCATCTGGTAGGCGATGAACACCAGCATGGGGATCTGGCCGTCGCCGAACGGGGTCGAGGGATCGATCCCCCGCAGGAACGCGTGGTCCAGGTCGCCGATGATCCCCCCCTCGCCGCCGGAGAAGCACAGGGAGAATCCGACCGCGTACCACAGGATCGTCGTCACCCCCATGGAGACGAAGCTCTGGATCATGATCGACAGCACGTTGCGGCGCCCGACCAGGCCGCCGTAGAAGAAGGCCAGCCCCGGGGTCATGAGCATGACCAGGCTGGTGGCGACCAGCATGAAGCCGGTGTTGCCGGTGTTGAACATGGGAGCCTCCTCGCTGAACCCGAATCCGCCCGGGGCGGCGCCTCGGTCGGCCCGCCCGGGTCTCCGCCGACGGACGATCAAGGATCGCCGCGGGGCGCGCGGTGGGACAATCAGGCATTTCCTGATTTGAGCTGGGGGAATCCCTGGTCTAGATTGGTCGTCCGCGGCCTTCCACCGGAAGGAAAGGGATGATGGCCGGATCCATCGAACGGAAGCTCCAGGAGCGCGTCAAGGAACTGACCGCCCTGCACAGCACCGCCCGCCTGCTCCAGGACGCCGGCTGCGACCTCGACGAGGTCATGCCCCGGGTCGCCGCCCTTTTGCCGCCGGCCTGGCAGCATCCCGACTGCGCCGGCGGTCGCATCCGCTGGCGGGATCGGCAATGGTCCACCCCCGACTTCGTCGAATCGGCCTGGCTCCAGAGCGAGGCCTTCCGGCTCCGCGACGGCACCCGGGGCGACGTCACCGTCTCCTACGGGCTCGCATGCCCCCCTGCCGACGAGGGACCCTTCCTGAGCGAGGAGCGCGACCTGATCCGCTCCCTCGCCGACCTGCTGCGCGCCTACTTCCAGCACCGCTGCGACGACGCCGCCATCGTGAGCGCGAACGAGCGCCTCGAGCGCCAGGTGGCGGAACGCACCGCCGGGTTGCGCCGGCTGGCCCGCGAGGTCTGCCTCGCGGAGGAACGCGAGCGGCGGCAGATCGCCGAGGACCTGCACGATCATCTGGGCCAGGCCCTGGCGGTCATGAAGATCCGGCTGCAGCAGCTGCGGGGGGACGCCATGCTGGGAGGCCACGACCGGGCCCTTGCCGAGCTGCTCTCCCTGAGCGAGCAGGCCATCCGCTACACCCGCGGCCTGACCTTCGAGCTGTCCCCGCCGGTGCTCTACGAGCTGGGTCTGGGCCCCACCCTGGAATGGTTCGGCGAGCGGATCGAGGCCAAGCACGACCTGCAGGTCGAGGTGAGGGCCGAGGGGCGCATCGACCTGCCCGACGACCTCAAGGTCATGCTCTGGAAGTGCGCCCGCGAACTCGTCCACAACGTGGTCAAGCACGCCGCGGCCCGGAAGCTGACCATCACCCTGGAGGGCGACGCCTCGGAAGTGGTCCTCGAGGTCGCCGACGACGGCTGCGGCTTCGATCCCGCCGGCCCCCGCGATCCCGGCGCCGACCGCTTCGGCCTCGATTCCATCGAGGAGCGCCTGCGGGACTTCGGCGGGCGCCTGGACATCTCCTCGGTCCCGGGCAAGGGCGCCCGGGTGCGCCTGACCACCCTGACGACCGGGGGCCGCCCATGACGATCCGCCTGCTGCTGGCCGACGACCACCGCATCTTCCGGGAAGGCCTGCGTCCCCTGCTGGGCGGACGCAAGGACATCGAGATCGTCGGCGAGGCCGACAACGGCCTGGCCGTCCTGGATCTCTGCCGTTCCTGCCGGCCCGACGTCGCGGTCCTGGACATTTCGATGCCCGGCATGAACGGCATCGAGGTGACCCGGACCCTGGCCCGCGAACTGCCGGACGTCCGCGTGATCATCCTGTCGATGCACAGCGACCGCCGCTTCGTCCAGGAAGCCCTGCGGGCAGGCGCCCGCGGATACGTGTTGAAGGATGCGGGATTCGACGAGCTGCTGGCG
Source organism: Candidatus Krumholzibacteriia bacterium (assembly GCA_050174015.1). Taxonomy (GTDB): domain Bacteria; phylum Krumholzibacteriota; class Krumholzibacteriia; order LZORAL124-64-63; family LZORAL124-64-63; genus JAHJTW01. The sequence goes on along the minus strand of JBFXKG010000023.1, from coordinate 54,397 downwards.
GGCGTGCTTGCGGTCGCCGCCGGCCGCTACCATCTGGACGCCGGCATCGGCGAGCAGGTCGTCCGGGACTACCTGGATCTCGTGGAGGCTGATTCCGGAAGCGTCTTCGGGGTCCTGTCGGCCCGGGAGCGCGAGGTCCTGCAGATGCTGGCCGAAGGGCGGTCGACCAAGGAGATCGCCGCCGCCCTCCACCTATCCGCCAAGACGGTGGAATCCCACCGCAAGGCCGTCATGGACAAGCTGGACATCCATTCCATCGCGGAGCTGACCAAGTACGCGATTCGGCAGGGCCTGACCCGGCTGGACTGATCGCGAGGGGGGCCCCGCCGGCAGGCCCCCTTCCGCGACGTCCCTAGCGGGCTCTCTTGCCCGGCGTCATCAGCGACACCACCACCAGGGTGAGGAAGCTGAGGGGGATGGAGATGATCCCCGGCTGGCCCAGCGGGTGCCAGGCGTCCTCGGCCCGCAGGCCGTAGGGGCCGGCGAACATGGCCGGACCGGTGAGGATGATGCCCAGGGCCGACACGATGCCCACGATGATCGAGGCCACGATGCCGGACGATGAGGTCTTCTTCCAGAACAGCAGCATCAGGATGGCCGGCAGGTTCGCCGAGGCCGCCACCGCGAACGCCCAGCCCACCAGGAAGCTCACGTTCACGCCCTTGAACACGATGCCGAGGATGATCGCGACGATGCCCACCGCGAAGGCGGCCACCTTGCCGGCGCGCACCTTCCTCTCCTCGCTGAGGTTCATCCCGCCGAAGCGGTCCATGAGGTCGTGGGCGACCGCGCCGGAGGCCGCCACGATCAGGCCGGCCACCGTCCCCAGGACCGTGGCGAAGGCGATGGCCGAGATGATGGCGAACAGCACCCCGCCGAACGACATGGCCAGCAGGGGGGCGGACATGTTGTTGTCCGCGGGGTTGACCGTGCCGCTGGTCGCCGCCCCCAGGCCCATGAACAGGGTCAGGACGTAGAAGAAGCCGATGGCCGCGATGGCCACGATGGTCGACTTGCGGGCGCAGGCCGGGCTGGGCACCGTGTAGTACCGGATGAGGATGTGGGGCAGGGCCGCCGTTCCGAAGAACAGGGCGAGCATCAGGGACACGAAGTTGAGCTTCTCCCAGGTCGTGCCGACCTTGAACTTCACGCCCGGCTTCATCTGTTCCGTTCCGGTCACCGTCTTGGGATAGTGGACCGAGTACTTCTCCCCCTTCTCGTCGAAGACGGTCCTCTGGTGCCACTGCTCGATCCGGGTGTCCGGATGGGTCAGGTAGGCCAGGAACTCCACGGGCGTGACCGAGCCGGTCGCCTGCACCCCGCCTGCCCCCTCGAGCCCGCCGATCCTGGTGAGGCGGCCCACGGGCATCAAGAGCCCGTCCGGCGACCCGTTCACCAGGCCGATCCCGGTCCACTGGGTCTTCCCCAGCGTGCCGTCGGTCTCCTGCTTCCACCAGGAGATCTGCCCGTCCTTCTCGAACTTCACCAGGTCGCCCGAGGCATGGACCTGGACCAGACCCCCGGCCGCCAGCTGGGCGGCGGTGGCCTTGTCGGGGACGTTCAGCAGGGACTTGCCGTCCTCCCCGGGCAGGCTGGTCGGATCGGTCGTCAGCCCCCGGACCAGCAGGAATCCCACCAGGATGGTCGAGAAGATCAGCAGGAGTCCGCCCTTGAGGAACTGGACGTAGGTCGTCGAGGTCATGCCTGCGGTCGAGACGATGGCGATGACGATGATCCCCACGATGATGACGCCCACCCAGTGGGGCAGTCCGAGCAGGGGCTCCACCAGCGAACCGGCGCCGTTCATCTGGGGGATGAGGTAGCAGATGGACACGACCAGCGTCGAGATGGCTGCGGCCAGCTTGATGCCGCGGCTGTCGAACCGGGCGTCCAGGGCGTCGGTGAAGGTGAACTTGCCCATCCGCTTCATGGGTTCGGCGACGACGAACAGGGCGACCACCCAGCCGGCCAGGTAGCCGATGGAATAGAGGAACCCGTCGTAGCCCAGGGTGGCGATCATGCCGCAGATCCCCAGGAAGGACGCCGCGGAAAGGTAATCGCCCGCGAAGCTGATGCCGTTGACCGCCCAGTGGATCTGCCCGCCGGCCGCATAGTAGCCCGCCGCGGACTTCGCCTTCCGCGCAAAGAAGAAGCTCAGGTACAATACCAGGGCCACGAAGAGCGCGAAGATGGCGATGGAGAGCGGTGTTCCGTGCAGGTTCATGATTTCGCCTCCCCGCCGCCGGCCGTTTCCCGTTCCTTGCGCGTGCACAGGTGGTTGTAGATCAGGGCCAGGAAGAGCGCGAAGACGATGAGCCCGATCCCGTAGACCACCGCCAGGTTCAGTCCGCTGAACACGATGGTCTGCATGGCCCGGCCCTCGCTCAGGACGTTGGTCAGGACGAAGCCGACGTAGACGATGCAGTAGATGGTGAACATCCCCACCCCCAGGCGGGTCTTGTAGGCGCTGGCGGGGTCGGGACCTGAGTCCTGCGCGGGACCATGGAGCATGATGTCCTCCTCGGGTAGGGTTCAGGATGGCCGGGGCGACCGGAATCTCAGGGGCGCCGCAGCCGGGCGAACGGGACCGGGGACCGCGTCGTGCCGGCCATTGAAGGGGGAAAAATAGAGTGCTGTTAAAAAATTTACAACTTTATTGTTATTTGATTATCATTGACCGGCGATTCAGGTTCACGACTCCCACCCCGCAAACGGCGGAGATCCGATGAAGCGACTGGCCCTGCGGACCGTCCTGCCCGCCCTGCTTGCCATCGGGCTCTTTTCCGGTGTGGTCTTCTTCTCCTTCCTGCCCTCCCTCGAGCGGGCTGTCATGGATCAGAAGCGCCTGATGATCCGGGAGCTGACCGAATCCGCCTGGAACATCCTGGCCCGTTTCGCCGCCGAGGAGGACGCCGGCCGCCTCTCCCGCGACGACGCCCAGGCCGCCGCCGTGGCCCAGATCCGGAGCCTCCACTACGGGCAGGAGGGCAAGGACTACTTCTGGATCAACGACATGCACCCCCTGATGATCGTGCACCCGTACCGCCCGGACCTCGAGGGCCGGGACCTTTCCGACTTCGCCGACCCCCGCGGCAAGCTCATCTTCGTCGAGATGGTTGACGTCGTCCGCAAGGAAGGCGCCGGCTACGTCAGCTACATGTGGCAGTGGAAGGACGACCCCCGGCGGATCGTGCCCAAGCTGTCCTACGTCAAGGGATTCGCCCCCTGGGGCTGGGTCATCGGCACCGGGGTCTACACCCAGGACGTCGACGCCGAGGTGGCGGCGGTGACCAGCCGGCTGCAGGCCGCGGCCCTGCTGATCCTGGCCGCCGTCTCCCTGCTGCTGTTCATCCTCCTGCGCACCAGCTTCCAGGCCGAGCGGGGGCGGCTGCTCACCGCCGCGGCCCTGCTGGCCTCCGAGGAGAAGTACCGCTCCCTGGTGGAGTCGGCGGGCGAATCCATCTTCATGTCGGTCGGGGGCGAGGAGCTGTTCGCCAACGCGAGCATGCTGAAGCTCGTCGGCTACGACCGCGCGGAATTCGCCGGGCTCGACCCCGACGTCCTGGTGCGGCCCACCTCCGCGGAGATCGAGAGCGGGCGCCGCCACTGGCAGGCGGTCACATCCGGCGATCGCGCCCCCACCCGCTACGAGACCGAACTCGTGGCCCGGGACGGCGGTCTCGTCCGCGTCATGCTGTCGGTATCCCGGGTGGTGGTCCAGGGCCGGGTCGGGTTCATGGCCGTGGCCACCCGCCTGGCCAAGCCCCGCGAGCTGGACCTGCGGACCGCCGAAAGCGGCGAGGACCTGGCGGCCGCCAACCGGCGCATGGCCACCATGGCCGCCCTGATGATGAGCCACGGGGCGGACGCCCTGCAGGTCAGCCGCATGCTCTCGGCCAACGCCGACGCCGCCGTCCGCAAGGGCGTGGAACTGGCCGTGGCCGAGCTGGGTCCTGCACCCTGCCCGTTCGACATCATGCTGATGGGCAGCCTGGGCCGCGCCGAGGTGAGCCTCCTGGCGGACCAGGACCACGCCGTCATCTACCCCGATCCCCGGGATCCCGCCGACGAACCGGCCATCCGCGACTACTTCCTGGCCCTGGGCGCCCGCCTCTCGGGGATCCTGGACGGCGCCGGCTACCCCTTCTGCCATGGCGGGATCATGTCCGGCGAGCCTCGTTGCTGCCGTTCCCTCACCGGATGGCGCACGACCTTCTCCCGCTGGATCGGGGCCCTGGAAGCCGAAGACCTCCTGCAGACCAAGATCTTCTTCGACTTCCGGGGGGCCCTGGGGAAATTCGCCCTGACCGACGACCTGCGGTCGCACCTGCTCGGGGAGACCGCCCGGCAGCCCCGGTTCATCCACCTGCTGGCCCGCAGCATCCTGGCCTACGAACCGCCCCTGAAGACCTTCGGGGGCTTCGCCCTCGACAAGGGCGAGGCCGACCGGGCGACCTTCGACGTGAAGGGAGTGCTCGCCCAGGTCGTGGACTTCGCCCGGCTCCGGGCGCTCCAGCACGGGGTCGCGGGGACGGGCACCCTCGAGCGCCTGGACGCGCTGGCCAGGGACGGGCGCCTGCGGCCCGAAACCGCCGCCGAGGTGGGCGCCGACTTCCGGTTCCTCATGGAGCTGCGCCTCGGGCGTCAGGCCCGCCTGGTGCTCGACCGCCTCGAGCCGGACAACCGCATCGATCCCGGGACCCTGGACGAGGCCTCGCGGAAGCGGTTGAAGGCCGTCTTCTCCCACCTCAAGGCCGTCCAGACCTCCCTCGACCACGAATTCAAGGGAGCCTGACCGCCATGACCGCCGCGCCCGGCGCCACGCTGCTGATGAGCGACGTCCACGCCCGGTACGAGGTGGTCGACGCCCAGCTCGCCCACGCCCGCCGGACCCAGGGCCGCCCCGTCGACCGCATCATCGTCCTGGGCGATTTCGGCTTCTTCGGACCCAATCTCCACGACCACTTCCGCCGCAAGGGCCGCAGGTTCGGATGCCCGGTCCTGTTCATCGAGGGCAACCACGAGGATTTCGTGGCCTTCGACCGCCTGGTCCGGGATTACGCCGACGTGGTGACCCACCTGCCCCGCAACACAACCCGGGACATCGCCGGCCTGCGCTGGCTCTGCATCGGCGGCGCCCGGTACATGGACGCCTGGTCGACCCCTCGCGGTTGCGAAATCACCGAGCAGGACATCGCCGCCTGCCTGGCCCATCCGCCGGGCAGCATCGACGTGGTCATCAGCCACGATTGCCCCACCGGGATCGGGATGACCAACAGCGACGACCTGGACCACCTGGGTCCCCCCGGAATCGAGGCGTTCCAGGCGCTGGCGGACCACCTGCAACCGAAGTGGTGGTTCTTCGGGCACCATCACCGCTGGCACGACCGGCAGGCGGGACCGACCCGGTTCCTCGGCCTACCCCAGAGCTGGCAGGGCTACGTGGTCCTGTCCGGGGATGGAGGGATGGAACGGGTCGAGAACGAGGTCCCGCTGCCCGGGAGGCCGCGGTGGTGGCGGTGGCTGGGGATGAGCTGACCCGCCCGGGATCCCCGCTCAGGAGGAGGCCAGATCCACCGGCTCCCCGCGGGACAGCCACAGGCCCAGGGCGTCGGCCAGGGCCTTGCGCTTGATGGGCTTGGTGAGATAGTCGTTCATGCCCGCGGCGAAGCACTCTTCACGATCCTCCGCCATGGCGTTGGCGGTCATGGCGACCACGGGCACCTCGTGGTCCAGGACCGGAGACGACGGATCGCGGATGACCCTCGTGGCCTCGATCCCCGACATCACCGGCATCTGGATGTCCATGAGCACCAGGTCGTAACGGATCCGGGTCAGGGCGGCGATGGCCCTCTCGCCGTCCTCGGCGAGGTCGGCGGCGAAGCCCAGGCGACGCAGGGATCCCAGGGCGACCTGCTGGTTCACCTGGTTGTCCTCCACCAGCAGGATCCGGAAGTCCTGCGGCCGGCAATCCGCCCCGGCCGCAACCTGCCCCGGCGAAGAACCGGACCCGCCCGGGGTCTGCAGGCCCAGGGCGTGCGCCAGTTCCCGCTGCAGGTGGTGCTTCATGACCGGCCGGGTCAGCACGCCCGCGGCGCCGGCCTCCCGGAGCTCTCCCGCCAGCGCCCGTTCGCCCAGGGGATGCAGTGCCAGGACCGGGACGTCGCCCGCCCCCGCAGACCGGATCCTCTTCAGCAGGTCCACGCCGTTCATGTCGGGCAGGACGGCGTCCAGGATGACCCCGGAGAACCGCTCCCCCTGAGGCGCCTGCGCGTCCCAGGCGGCGAGGGCCTGTTCCCCGTCGGGGACGATCAGGGATCCGGCGCCCCAGGACTCGAGATGCGCGGCGATGGCCGCGCCGGTGGCCGGGCGGCCGGGAACGACCAGGAACCTGCGGCCGGCGAGATTCCCCCACGTAGTCCCCCGATCCGCGGCCGCGGCGAGCACCACCTCGAACCGGAACGCCGAACCGCGCCCCACCTCGCTCGTCACGCCGATGGATCCGCCCATCAACTCCACGAGCTGGCGGGAGATGGTCAGGCCCAGGCCCGTTCCCCCGAACCGGCGCCCGTGGGAGGAGTCGACCTGGGTGAAGTTGTCGAAGATCCCGCCGAGCTTGTCCTCCGGGATGCCGATGCCCGTGTCCCTGACCTCGACCTCCAGGACCACCTCGCCGTCATCCCGCGGACGGCCGCGGAATTCCAGCGTGATCTCGCCCTGACCGGTGAACTTCAAGGCGTTCCCCACCAGGTTGGTCAGGATCTGGCGCAATCGGCCCGGGTCGCCCCTGAACCTGTCGGGGGTTCCGGGTGCGACGATGCAGGAGAACCCCAGACCCTTCCCGTGGGCCCGGATGGCCTGGGGAGCCGTGAACTCGTCGAGAAGCTGGTGCAGGTCGAACTCGATGCTCTCGAGCTCCAGGCGGCCGGCTTCGATCTTCGAGAAGTCCAGGATGTCGTTGATGAGCGACAGGAGCGATTCCGAGCTGGACCGGGTCAGCTCGGCGTAGCGCCGCTGCTCGTCGTCGAGGTCGGTGTCCAGCAGCAGGTCGTTCATGCCCAGCACCCCGTTCATCGGGGTGCGGATCTCGTGGCTCATGTTGGCCAGGAACTGGCTCTTGGCCCGGTTGGCGGCCTGCGCCTGCTCGGCCATCTCCTCCGCCCGCCGCGACGCGTCCTCCAGTCCGGAGTTGAGGTCCCGCAGCTCCTGCTCGGTCTCCTTCTGCCGGGTGATGTCCAGGTGCGTGCCCACCATCAGCAGAGGTTTGCCGTCCTTGTCCCTGGTGACCACCTTCCCGCTGTCGCGCACCCAGATCCAGCGGCCGTCCTTGTGCCGCATGCGGCATTCGTTGAGGTAGTGCTCCTGCTCCCCCGAAAAGACCCTCTGCAGGAGGGCGTTCGAGACGGCCAGATCCTCGGGATGGCACAGGTCGGTCCAGGTCCGGATGGACACCGGCTCCAGTTTGGCCAGGGAATACCCGGCGATCTCGGCCCAGCGTTCGTTGAACGTCGTCCTGCCGGAGGGGATGTGCCATTCCCAGATCCCCTGCCGCGACCCCTCGAGGGCCAGCTGAAGCCGCATCCTGGCGTCCATCAGCTCGGCGGTCCGTTCGCGGACCAGGCGCTCGGCCCGCAACCTCCCGTTGAGCACGAACCACACCACGCAGACCAGCAGGCCGGTGATGACCAGCCCCAGGAACAGGATGCGGGTCTTCCCCGTCATCTCCGCCACCGGCGGGAAATCCTCGTTCGCGGCCACCGAAACCAGCCAGTCCCGCCGGCCCAGACGGACGACCTGGCCGGCGGTCAGGGACCCGTCACCCCTTCCGGCGGATCCCCTGCCGAAGATGCGCACCCCGGACTCGGTGTCCGTGATGTCCCGGACCACGACCTGGAGGCCGCGGGTCTCCAGGCTGGTCAGGGAGGTCCCGATCAGGTTGCCCAGCCGGAACGCACCCAGGACGAATCCCCGCAGATCCCCGGCCCTTTCGGCGCGATGGACCGGCAGGAAGACCAGGGCTCCGGGCTCATCCTGCCGGTCCTGCACCAGGCGGATGGGGGCGGTCATGACCGGGGCGCGGGCCTCCCGGGCGGCCAGCAGGGCCTCCAGGCGTTGAGGGTCCGAACCCAGGTCGTAGCCCAGGGCGGCCTCGTTCCCCTTGAAGGGCTCGAGATAATGGACCGGGAAGTATTCCGGCCGGTCGCCGACCGGGCGCAAGGTGCCGTCCGGGAAGCGCTCGGTGATGCGGTAGGCCCCGAACCCGTCCCGGCGGCCCCCTGCCTCCAGCAGGTCCCTTTCCTCGCGGCCGACTCGGGGAATCCACTCGATGGCCTGGAAGGCGGACGTGGTCTTCAGGATCGGATGGACGAACACGTGGAACTCGTCGCGCTCCACCTCCTTCGACCCCTCGATGAAGCGGGCCGTGGCGAACAGCTCCCGCATGAGTTCGTTGTAGCGGTCGCTCAGCACCCGGGAATGCAGGCGGGCCTGGTAACGCACCGCGGCTTCGGCGTCCTCCCGGGCCAGGCGCTCCGCACCGAGATGGACCATCATGGTCAGGGCCACCCCCAGCCCCGTGATCGTCAGCACGGCCCCCCTCCTGAGGAACCGGGCCTGCCCGGAATCGTCCACGCTGCCGTCGGCGGCCGCCCCGAAACAGTTCCTCAGCTTCCAGACCGCCAATGCGGCCAGGAGCAGGATCATCCCCAGGATCGTCCCCTTGGCCCTCTCCCTCTCGATCGCCGCCCTGTAGCGGGCCGCATCGAGATCCAGGCCCATGACCACCGGCGCACCGCCGCGCGAATCCACGGGGATCAGCGCCGAGACCCAGGTTCCCCACTCGTCGGCCAGAGGGCCTTCCACCAGCGGGCGCCCGGACAGGAAGACCTCCCGCAGTTCCCGGCTGGGGTCCGCCAGGACGTCGCCCGGCAGGGACTCGTCCGGACTGCCCGGATCCTCGGAATCCACCAGGAAGCGGACGACCTCCCCCTCCAGTTCGATCAGGTAGATGAAGCGGATGGCAGGCGTGAAGCCCCGGAGGATGGACAGGTGCTTCTTCAGGTGCCGGTAGGCCGGATCGTCCTCATCCGCCGGCCCGCGCCCCAGCCTCGCCACTTCCTCGTGCTCCAGGGATTTCTGGTAGTCGAACGCGAGGTCGAGCAGGTTGGCGCGCTGCCGGCCTTCCTCCCGCCGGGCCATCCAGTCCGAGGTCAGGACCGTCCCCGCGATGATGACCAGGAGGATGGCGAGCGGCCCCCAGGGCCGCCTGGACAGGCAGCCCCCGTCCTCCTTCTCCCCCCTGGCCGAATCGATCCCGCACCTCCGCAGGCAGACCAGCAATCCCAGCCCCGGCAGCGCCGCCCCCGCGGCGGCCAGTTGCCACGCCCCCTGGCTCCCGCCGGCGATCAGGGAGCCGAAACCCCCATAGGGCGCAGCGATGGCCAGGCCGTGGCCGAGGATCAGGATCCGGCGGACCCGTCCGCCGGCCGTGGCCGCCCGGGCCGTCAGCGCCGCCAGGACGAGGACCATTCCTCCCAGGCCATAGCCGGCCCACGTCAGGACGGGCCACTCGTAAACCCGGGACACCGGGGAGAGCCAGCACATCAGCCCGCCCGCCGTTCCATAGGCCATCAGCAGGCGCTGCCGGCGGCCCGCCCCGCCGTCGCCGGATCGGGGCGCCCGCACGAACGGGCTCCAGGCCAGCCCCGCCAGGAGCAGGCAGATGAAACCGTTGCACAGGCTGATGGTATTCCCGTGGAACATGGCCTCGACCCCAGGGTCCCTCCTTTCCCACCTGAAACCCCGTTATCTTTCGTAAATATCGTTTTCCCAGGAATTTTCTTTAGCCCGGATTATCAGGCCCGCAAGGACGCCGCCCGGCCCCCATGTCGGGGAACTCCGGGGCGGTGCCCCACCTGCGGGAAGATCATGGCTGGCGGAAACCCGCTCCCCGACTTATATTATCCCCTTGCCGACCCGTACATCCTGTCCGGGCCGGTTTGCGGAATACCCTGCAAGATCTATCGAGCTGAGAGTGACTTGGCTCCATGGAGCCAAGGAGCATCTGAGTTTTGAAATTCTCCACATTCGCTTTCGATCCCCGCATCGACGCGGGAATCGTCGCCGCTGGCTACGCCCAACCCACGCCCATCCAGGAAGCCGCCATTCCCCACGTCCAGAGCGGACGCGATGTCCTGGGCATCGCCCAGACCGGCACCGGCAAGACCGCCGCCTTCATGCTGCCCATCCTGGATCGGCTGCTGGCCGGGCCCCGGGGCCGGCCCCGGGCCCTGGTGCTCGCCCCCACCCGTGAACTCGCCGAGCAGATCCACCAGGCGACCCGTGAACTGGGCCGCAGGACCAAGCTGCGTTCGGTGACCGTCTACGGTGGCGTGGGCAAAGGGCCCCAGATCGACCGCCTGCGCGGCGGCGCCGAGATCATCGTCGCCTGCCCGGGCCGGCTGCTCGATCTGTACGAGGAGGGCCTGGTCGATCTGTCCGGGATCGAGACCCTGGTCCTCGACGAGGCCGACCACATGTTCGACATGGGGTTCCTGCCCGACGTCCGCCGCATCCTGGCCGCGCTGCCCTCGCGGCGGCAGAACCTCTTCTTCTCGGCCACCATGCCGCCGGCGATCAGGGGGCTGGCCGATCAGATCCTGAACGATCCGGTGCCCGTGACCATCGGCCGCCAGATTCCCGTCGCCACCGTGTCGCAGGCCTTCTATCCCGTCAGCGAGGAGCTGAAGGGCGGAATGCTGCAGAACATCCTGGGCAGGAACATGGGCCGGCGGACCCTGGTCTTCACCCGGACCAAGCACCGGGCCCGCCATCTGGCCCTGGTGCTGGCCCGTCAGGGTCACCGGGCGATCGCCCTCCAGGGCAACATGACCCAGGCGAAGCGCCAGTCCGCCATCGACGGGTTCCGCAAGGGACGCTATGACGTCCTGGTGGCCACCGACATCGCCTCCCGCGGCATCGACGTGACGGGGATCGAGCTGGTGGTCAACTACGACATGCCCGACACCCTCGACGCCTACACCCACCGGGTCGGCCGCACCGGCCGCGCTCTCCGCACGGGTGAAGCCGTCAACCTTGCCGCCCTCACCGACAGCCTGCTGGTGCGCCAGATCCAGGACCAGATCGGTTCCCCCATCGAGCAGCAGGTCGTGCCCGATTTCGACTACGGGGGATTCAACCCGAGGCTGTTCATCGCCATCAACCAGCCCCGGCCCAAGCTCGCGCCCAGGCACGGACACCGCCGGCCCGTCACCCGCGGCGGGGGACGACGACGGTTCTAGCCCCATCAGGGGCTGGCCCGGGAACCGGACGATCCGGTCCTGGACACCGGGATTCGGCCAGGCACAGGCAAGGAGGACGGCATGGCCCGCTCGAACTTCAGTTTCCAGAAGAGACAGAAGGAACTGGCGAAGAAGAAGAAGCGGGAGGAGAAGCTGGCCCGCAAGCTCGACAAGAAGACGGACGGCCCCGTCGCCGATGCCGATGCCGGGGAAGGCTCCGACGATCCCGAGGGGGATGCGGAGCCTTCGGCCGGGGACGACGTCACGCCGGGGCCAGGTGATCCTCCAGCATGACCTGCATCTGAGCCAGGAGCAGATCGTCCGCCCCCAGGGTGAAGGCCTCCTCCGTGGAGGTCAGCACGATGCTGGGGTCGGATTCCAGGCCGACCCCCAGCAACCAGCAGGCCTTGTCCGCCAGGGCGACGACGTTCAGCAGGGTGCTGCCGGCGGACTTGTCGGTCTCGTGGTGGTCTCGTACGACCTCGCAGTAGATCTCGGGAATGTCCCAGCCGGCCACCAGTTCGTACCCCAGCCTGGCGTGGGCGCAGTTGATGATCTCCGTGACCAGTTCGGGAGCAGGATCGGCCTGGGCCTCTCCTGCTGCGAGGAGATCGTCCAGGGCCTTGATCAACAGTAGCCCGCCCACGTCGTGCAGCAATCCGCCGATGAACGCCTGGTTCTGCATGTCCGAGTAACCCGACTTTGCGGCCAGCCAGCGTGAACCGGTGGCGACGAGCAGACTGTGGCGCCACATGGGCTCCATGTAGGACTCGAGCTGCGGCGAGCGGACCCGGTAGCGTTCCTTCTCCGAGGCCAGCAGGGCCAGGCGCAAGACCTCCGGCGCTCCCAGGCGCACCGCAGCGTCCCGGATCGTCGTGATCGCCGACAGGCCGCCGAAGTAGGCGCTGTTGGCGGCTCGCAGGACCCCCGTGGTCAGGGCCGCGTCCCGCACGATCAGATCCACCACGTCGTCCAGCTTGAAGTCCGGATCCCCGGTGATCTCCTGGAGCCTGCTCGCCACCTCGTGGCAGGGCGGCAGGGTGACCGACCCCGAGGCGATTTTGCCCTCCACCATCTGAAGCAATGAGACGTCCCTGTTCATGATCTTGCTCCCTGCAGGCGGTTGAGTTCACCGAGCGGACGGGGACGGGAAAGCCGGGGCAGCATCCGGATGATCTCCTCGAACGAGGTCAGACCCTGGCTGGCCTTGAAGATGCCGTCTTCCAGCAGGGAGACCAGCCCCGTGGTTTCGATGCTGATGCGGCGGATGTCGTAGCTCGCCCGGCGCTGGATGAGGGCGTCCTTGACCTCCTCGTTGAGGATCAGCAGTTCGAACACTGCCACCCGCCCCTTATAGCCCAGGAATCGGCAATCCTGACAACCGGTGCCCCGAGCGAACACCAGCCGCCTGACGTCCTTGGGGTCGTAACCCAGGCGCCGGATCTCGTCGGGAGTCAGGACGTGGTCCGTCCGGCAGGAAGGGCAGACTCTCCGCAGCAGCCTCTGCGCCACGATGCTGACCACCGTCGAGGAGATGAGGAAGGCGTCGATGTCCATGTGCAGCAGGCGGAGCAGGCCGCCGATCGAATCCTCCGTGTGGAAGGTCGTCAGCACCTTGTGGCCCGTCAGGGCCGCCTGGATGGCCGTGTCGGCCGAGAATCGGTCCCTGATCTCGCCGATGACGATGACGTCCGGGTCCTGGCGCACGATGTGCCGCAGGGTCTCCTCGTACGTGATGTTGATCTTGGGGTTGATGGAGCACTGGTTGATCCCGTTGATCACGTACTCCACCGGGTCCTCGGCGGTGATGATGCTGGTGTTGGTGTTGTTGAGATAGTTGATGGCCCCGTACAGGGTGGTGGTCTTGCCCGAGCCCGTCGGCCCCGTGACCAGGGTGACCCCGCTGGGCACGTCCAGCACATCCGTCCGGAACCGCTCGCCCATCTTCGGGGCCATGCCGATGTCCTTGATGTCCAGCAGGTTGCTGCGGTTGTTGAGCAGGCGCATGACGATCTTCTCGCCGTGGATGGTCGAGTAGAACGACACGCGCATGTCGATGTTCATGCCCTCGTGCTCGAAGAGCAGGCGGCCGTCCTGGTGGCGGCGGCGCTCGGCGATGTCGGCCCCGGCCAGGATCTTGATCCGGCTGGCCAGGCCCCGGGCCATCTCCAGGGGTAGATCCTTCTGGGGGACCAGGACGCCGTCCTCGCGAAAGCGGATCCGCAGGCGGCTCTTCATGGGCTCGACGTGGATGTCGCTGGCGTTGTGGGCGATCGCATCGATCAGGATGCTCTCGACGGTCTTGACCAGTTCGCTCTCCACGTCCACGGCCGCACGGCCGGCCGACGGCCCGCCCTGGATGGCGCGGATGGCCTGATCGATCACGTGCCGCTTGGCGAGGCAGGGCGTCAGCGCCCGGTTCAGGATCTTCTCCGCTTCGAGCTGGGGCCGGTTGTTCAGGGGATCCTTCGCCGCCAGGAGCAGGGCCCCGTCCTCGCCCCGCAGGATGAAGCATTCGTTCTGCACGAACCACTCCGGACTGAACCGGCCGGTGATCGCGCGGTCGACCTGCAGGCGCTCGGCTTCGAGGTAAGGGAATCCCAGCTGGGCGGAAAGCACCTGGAGCAGGTCGTCCTCGGCGATGAAGTGGTTCTCGACGAGGATCTCGCCCAGCTTCCGGTCGCCCGATTCCTTCTGCAGGGCGACGGCCGCACGCAGGTCCGACTCCGAGATCTCACCCAGCTCGAGCAGCAGCGCCCCCAGGCGCAGCTTGACCCGGTTGGCGATCAGGGTCTTCCGGAGCTGCTCCTGCGTGATCATCCCCAGTTCCGCGAGGATGGTGGTCAGCGGCCGCGGATTGGCCAGCTTGGACTTGATGCGCAGGGCGTACTCGAGCTGCTGGTCGTCGATGTCGCCGGCCTGGATCAGGATGTCGGCGATCTCTGTCGCGGCGTCTTCCGTGACCGGTGCCTGGACTTCGGGCTGCGATGGGGCCATGAATGCCTGCCTCTCCCGTGACGGATGTCGGGTTCTCCTGATTCCGGGTATCGGAAGGAAACGGTGGGACTTGAACGGGAACGGGAGCGGGAACGGGGCCCGATCCGGTCAAGGAGCCGCGCCCGGAGTTGCGCCCTCGTCCGGCCGTGCTAACATGGATCCAAGATCGGAGGCGGCGCCTCGACATGAAAAGACCCCTGAAAATCGCCGGCTGGTCCGCCGGCTCCCTGCTGGCTCTCTGCATCCTGGCGCTCGTCGGCGCCCTCCTGTTCCTGCCTGCCGGAACCTTGCGCGACCTGGCCGTCGCACGGGCTTCGGCCGCCCTGGGCCGGGATGTGACCGTGGACGATGCGGGGGTCTCCCTGCGCGGGGGCCTCGGCGTCCGGCTGGAGGGCGTGACCGTCGGCAACCCCCCGGGGTTTCCCGGCGACCCCCTGTTCCGGGCGGACTCCATCGATCTCAAGCTCCGGTTGATCCCCCTGCTCTCCCGCCGGATCCAGGCCGACCGCCTGGTGATCGCCGACCCGCGCGTCAACCTGATCGTCCGCGGCGACTCGACCAGCAACTTCACCTTCGCCCCCGGCGAAGCCGGAGAACCGGGGCAGTCCCCGGCGGCTCCTCCCGCGGACTCCCCCGCCGCCCTGGACGTCGAGCAGTTCACCGTGAGCGGCGGCCGCGTGATCTTCCGCGACGAAGCGGCGGGCTCGACCACGACCTGCACGGGGCTCTCCCTGGCCTGGCGCGTCGTGCCCGGCGGCAGCGACAGCCTCCTGACCTCCGGCGAGACCAGGGTCGACAGCCTGGCCCTCTCCGGCCCGGAACCCCTGGTCCTGACCGGCCTCAGCCTGGATCACGAGGCCCGCATCGACCTGAAGGAGAAAAGCGGGAGTCTCCTGCGGGGCGATCTCCGCGTCGGCGGTCTCGGCGGCCTCGACGCCGCGCTGACCGCCGGAATTTCCAGCGACGGCCCGATCCTGACCATCGCATCTCTCCAGGCGTCGATCGCCGGCGCCGACCTGACCTTCCAGGGCACCGTCACCGACTTCACCGATCCCCGGGCTGCCGTTCTGGAGGGCTCGCTGGCGGCCACCGCCGACCTGGCCGCCCTCCAGGGTCGCCTGCCGGCCGAACGCAAGGCCGCCCTGGCGGGCCGCGGCGTGGGGTCGATCCGCCTGCAGGGCCTGCTGTCCCGCCCCGCCGAACTGCTGGCCGAAGGCCGGCTTGCGATCACCGACCTGAGCTACCGGGATGCGACCATCTTCGAACCGTTGACCGACCTGGACGCCGACCTGGTGTTCGACCGCAGGGACCTGACCATCCGCAGTTGCCGGGCGGCCTTCGAGCCCAGCAACTTCAATCTGACCGGATCGGTGCGCGGCCTGGTGACGGCCCTCACCGCGAAGCTGACCGGACAGCCCGCTCCCGCGACCGTCCCTCACCTGGATTTCCGGCTGGACGCTCCGGTGCTCGATGCCGACCACCTGTTCCCTGCCGCCAGTCCCGGCGCCCAGGCGCCCGCATCGGCGACGGGTGGGGATCGGACCGCCGTTCTCTCCTCGTTCCCCGACATCACCGGCCGCGGCGCCGTCACCATGGGCCGCCTGGTCTACGGCGGGGTGGACTTCACGCAGATTTCCGGGTCCGTGGCCATCGCCGACCGCACCGTGACCGTCTCGGACGTGCAGGGGTCGGTCTATGCGGGGTCCATCACCGGCGAAACCGCGGTCGACCTCGAGGACATGCTCGTCCCGGGCTACCGGGGATCCTTCGCGGCCACCGGCATCCAGGCGGATTCCCTGCTCAGCCGCTTCACCCCCCTGCAGGGCCGCGTCTTCGGCGACCTGGACTTCGGCGGGGATTTCACCGCCCGGGGCAAGGACCCCGACACCTTCCGCCGCAGCCTGACCCTCGATGCGGTCAGCGTCTTGACCCAGGGCCGGTTGATGACCTCCGGAGCGGTCCAGCAGGGCCTGAACGTGCTGGCCGTGAAGCTGGGCCGCACCTTCGACCGGGAGGAGAAACTGAAGGATCTCGCCGGCGCGGTGAAGGTGGCCGACCAGCAGGTTCTGCTGGAGGAGATGTCCTTCACCATCCCCGGTCTGGGCGCGCTCACCCTGGGCGGGGGGTACGGGTTCGCAGGCGACCTGGACTTCACTGGCGACCTGCTGCTGACCGAGGAGAACACCCGCAAGCTGCTGGGAGACCGGACCGGCGGGGGGATCGGCGGCGCCCTGGGCGGCCTGCTCGGCGGAAGCCGTGATCAGCCGCCGCAGCCCCTGCGGCTGCCCATGAAGATCCGGGGCACCTGGACCAAGCCCGACGTGGCGGTGGATTTCGCGGCCATGGGCAGGACGGCCGGCCAGGACGTCGCGGATGAACTGAAGAAAACGCTGGAAGGTCTCGTCGGCGGTGGCATGCGGTAGATTTTGATTTTATCTTGTCATTCATGGGCCCGACCGGTCGGCCTTCGGGCCCGGATTCCGATTCGATCGGAGGGGGATCATGAAAACAGCGTTCGTATCCCTGTTCATCATCGCGATGCTGACGCCGGGAGCCTCGAGCCTGGCGAACCCCATTCCCCTGCCCTGGTGCGGTTGGGAAAATGGAGAAACCGTCCTGTTCCTGTCGGGGACCGGCGATCCACCCATCCTGGTGTCCAACGTTCCCAATCCCGCTCCCGACCCCGTTTCCGCCGGCACCTTCTCCCTGCGCCTGGAAGACAACTCGCCCAGCGGAACTCCTTACGCCGCGATCGCCACCATCTACGACCTGAACGACGGGGACCAGGTCACGGTGGGTTTCTGGCGGTACGACACCACCCCGGGATCCTCTCCCTCCTGCAGGATCTGGGCCCACTGGAACGACTCGCTGCCCGACGATCCTCTGGCCAACGACGGCAGCGCGAGCGGCAACCTCGATTACGGCCCCGGCCTGGGGTGGGACTACACCTCCTACACCTGGACCGTCGTCGAAGGCCACACCGGCCTGGTGATCGAGGCGCGCACCTACAGCGATCCCGGAGACGTGGTGTGGATCGACAACCTGGACATCCTGCCTCCGGACGACTGCACCATCGTTTCTCCCTGCTGGCTGATCGTCGATACCGAGCAGACCAGCCTCGGGGCGGTCAAGGCCCTCTACCGGTGAAGGTGGTCGTCACCGGCCTGATCCTCCTGCTGCTTACGGCGGCGTGGTCCCCGGCCGCGCCGCCGGCGGCTCCAACGCCCGGGACGGCGCTCCGTTTCGTCTCGGAGATCATCCGCATCTCCATCGAACCCGATTCCCTGCACATCGAAGGCCGCTATTTCCTTCTGGGAACCGGCGAGAGGGAACAGATCGTCCCCTTGTTCTACCCCTATCCCGAGGATGAGCGGCTGGGCACGGCGCGCACCCTGTTGCTTGAAGCCCGCACCGACGGTGACTGGACGCCTCTTTCCTTCGCGGACCGCGCGGACGGCAAGGGTGTGCTGTGGTGGATCCCGGTCAGCCCCGGCCACCGTCTCGAAGTTCGGACCGAGTACCGACAACAACGGCTGGACGACTACGGACGGTACATCGTGACCTCGACCAGGGCCTGGGGCCGGCCCCTGGATCACGCCCGTTTCGAGATCTACCTGCCGGAGGGGGCAGTTCGACCGGAGTTCTCCCACCCCTTCGTGAAGGGAACCGATTCCTGCGGCGAATGCTGGATCTTCGAAATGGACAACTTCTGGCCCGATCGGGACATCATCGTGCAGTGGGAGTGACCTCTCGACCACATCTCGGAGGCCTTGCCTCTCTTTGCCCCTGACGGCGATTCCAATGGAACGGTGAGGCCCATGACGGGTACCTCACGGAGCGTAATTCCATTCAGCTCCGGGAGGGACCCGTCATGGGCCTCACTGGTTGGGATCGCGGTCAGGGCCGCGGCGGAGGCAAGACCGCCTTGGATTCGGGAGGGATGTAACCGGGATACGGTCCCACGACCACAGGAGTCTCCGCGGCCGCACCCTCGATGCTCACCTTGACGGTGTAGGTTCCGGGGTCCACGTAGTCCGGGCCGTTCTTGCGGGCGTCCCCGAACCGGTGCTTCTCGTCGGACTGCAGGTCCCAGGCCGTGCGGTTCAGGCCGGGCCTGGCCGGACCGCTCAGATTGCGGATGACCTTCCCGTCCGCATCGACGATCGCGATCATGACGGGGCCTTCGGGCAGGTCCCGCAGCCAGTAGGTGATGACCGCTCCGCTCGGCGCCGGCGCTCCCCGGAACACGCGGTTCCCGCTGCCGTAGCCCCGGAACCCGAACAGTTCGGGCGCCGCGTCGGGCACGGCGAACAGGTGCAGGGCCTCGTCCTTGACGGCGGGCAGTTCGCCCAGGCATTCCATCCGGTCCATGATCCACAGGCTGCGGCCGTGGGTCGCGGCCACCAGGCTGCGGTCCCGCGGATGGATCTTCAGATCGTAGACCGCGACCGTCGGCAGCGACTTGCCGCCGAGCCTCAGCCAGCGTCCGCCGCGGTCGAAGGTCACGTAGGCCGCGTTCTCGGTGCCGCAGTACAGGACGTCGCGGCTGCCGGGATCCTCCCGCACCACCCGCACCGGGCTGCCCTGGGGCAGGTCGCCGCTGATGTCCCGCCACTTGCCGCCCCCGTTGTCGGTCACCAGGATGCGCGGGACGAAGTCGTCGGTGCGGTGCCCGTCGATGGCGCAATAGGCCGTATCCTCCGCGAATTGCGAGGCCTCGAGGCAGGCCACGTAGAGGCCGGCCCCATCCTTCGGGGTGACGTCCTTCCAGCTCTTGCCGTCATCCTTCGTCACGTGGACGAGCCCGTCGTCGCTGCCGGCCCACAGCACCCCGGCCTTCAGGGGCGATTCGGCCAGGGCGGTGATGGTGCCGTACGTCTCGGCGTTGGAGCCCTCGGTCAGGATGCGATCGACCTCCCGCCTGGTCAGGTCTCCGCTGATCGCGTACCAGAAATCGCCCCGCTCGGTCAGCTTGAAGACCTTGTTTCCCGCGTGGTAAAGGACGCTCGCATCGTGCTGCGAGATGAGGAACGGCGCGTCCCAGTTCCAGCGCAGCTTCTCCTGCCCTTCGTCCGGAGCCGCCCGCAACGGCCTGACGAGCATGGTCTCCAGGTCGATGCGGCCCAGGTTCCCGCCCTGGCTGGTGGCGTAGACGATGTCCGTATCCTCGCGATCGAAGGCCAGGCCGAAGCCGTCCCCGCCGTACACCGCCGTCCAGTCCTCGTTGAGGATGAACGCCTTCCCGTCGGCGCCGGAGTTGAACTTCACGGCGCTGGGGCCGATCCATGACCCGTTGTCCTGCAGCCCGCCCCCGACCCGGAACGGCGAGCTCATGTCCATGTCCACGTGGTAGAACTGGCCCACGGCGATGTGGTTCAGCAGGTCCCAGGTCTCCGACCTGTCGTGGCTGACGTAGATGCCGCCGTCGTTGCCCAGGAAGATCCGTTCGGGATGCTCGGGGCAGACGGCGATGGCGTGATGGTCGACGTGCACCTCGGTCGATCCGCTGTTGCGGAAGGTGAGGCCGCCGTCGTCGCTGATCGCCACGTTCCAGCCCGGCATGTAGACGCGGTCTGCGTTCACCGGGTCGACGGCGATCCGCGAGAAGTAGAACGGACGGAAGTTCAGCTCGTTGAGGCGGCGCCAGGTCTCGCCGCGATCATCGCTGCGGAACAGCCCGCCGGCGGGCGAGCGGTCGTCCCAGGCGCTGCGGCCGATGCCTCCCTGGTCGCTCTCGATGGTGGCGAACAGGACGTCCGGATCGCCGGGAAACACCGTCAAGCCGATGCGGCCGGTGCGCTCGGGCAAGCCTTCGGTCAATCGCGTCCAGGTGGCCCCGGCGTCGTCGGACCTCCAGATGCCGCCCTTGCCGGTGACGCCCTCGAAGCTCCAGGGCTGCCGGAAGGCCTTGGCCATGGCGGCGTAGACCGTCCGCGGATTCCGGGGGTCCAGCACCACGTCGCAGGCCCCGACCTCGTCGTCCACCTTCAGGACGTGCTGCCAGGATTGGCCGCCGTCGCTTGTCTTGAAGATCCCGCGCTCCGGATTGCGGCCCCACAGGTGTCCCATGGCTGCCACGTAGCAGACCTCCGGATCGTCGGGATCGACGGCGATGGCGGGTATGTTATGCGTCTCGGCGAGGCCCAGGTGCTCGAAGCCGGCCCCGGAGTCGGTGCTCCGGTAGACCCCGTGGCCCCAGGACGAGCTGTTGCGCCCGTTCCCCTCGCCCGTGCCCACCCACACGATGCGGCCCCGGCCCTGCTCCTCGCGCTCCGCGACGGGCACCGTATCCCCCCGGGCCTCCATCGCCGCCCAGCCCGGCCAGCCCGCCGGCGCGTGGGCCACCGCGATGGCGCCGATGCTCGCGGTCTCCTTGTCCCTGAACACCTCGCTCAAGGTGGTTCCCAGGTTGGTGGTCTTGAACATGCCGCCTCCCGCGAATCCCACGTAGAAGGTGCTGCAGTTCCCGGGCTCCAGGCCGATGGCCGACACGCGGCCGCCCATGTTCGCCGGTCCGATGCTGCGCCAGCCGATGGCGCCCAGGTCGCCGGCGGTGACCTTCCGGCCCTCCTCGGCCGCGTTCAGGGCGGGGGCCGCCAGGGTGATGATCGCCAGGGCGATGGCTGCCGCCGATGCGGCAGGCTGACGGGTCCAGGGGCAGCGCTTCACGGTCATCCTCCCGGCTTGACGAATCGCCAAACCTTGTTAGTTAGTGGGTAACCCGGTGATCACCGGGTCGGGGCTTGCCCGGCAAGATCCCCGAGCGTCCCTGGACGGGATCCGCGCTCTTGACCGGCAAGTCCGGACGGCTGTACGCGGAACCTGACAGGAGGCGGATCATGATCGACATTCGAAAGATCCTTTGCCCCATCGATTTCAGCGAACCCTCCCTGGCCGCCCTGAGCACCGCCCGCGGTTTCGCCGCCCGCTTCGGCGCCGAGCTGCACCTGATGCACTGCGTCGAGCCCATTCCGGTTCCCGCCGGCCCGACCACCCAGATCGGCATGCCGGCCGAGACCCTCGACGTCACGAGCTACCAGCAGCACATGCTGCAGCGGGCCCGCGAGGATCTGGAGCAGCTCGCCTCCGAACATTCCACGGACGACACCCCCGTCCGCATCCACCTCGCCGAGGGCAAGCCCCAGAACGAGATCGTCGCCTGCGCCCGGGACATCGGGGCCGATCTGATGGTCATCTCGACCCACGGCACCTCGGGGTTGCGCCGCTTCATCTTCGGATCGGTGGCCGACAAGATCGTGAGGACCTCGCCCTGTCCGGTGCTGACCATGACGCCCGAGGCGACCGATTGACCATCAACGGCCCTTCATGCCCTGGACCAGGGCCGCGATCAGCTGCGGATCGTCCGGCAACAGCCCCGAAGCGGGCAGGCGTCCCACCAGCTCCGCCCAGCGGGGATCCTGGGCGTAGGCCCGGCGCAGGTACGGGACGGCCTCGCCCGCCCGGCCGTCGCTGGCCAGGGTGACACCGATCCAGAAGGCCGCTTCCCCGTTGGTCGCAGCATCGGGCGCCAGGGCTCCGGCCTCGCTGTAGGCCGCCATGGCGCCTTCCACGTCGCCGCGGGTCCAGGCCTCGTCCCCCTCGTTCAGTTTCAGGTAGACGCGCTGCAGGTCCACCAGCCTGCGCAGTTCGGCCACAGGATCGGGATGGTCCTCGATGCGCAGATCGAAAAGGCGATCGCGCCAGGGCACCCCGGTCGGTTCGCCGCCGACGACCAGCAACGCCGCAGATTGTCTCCCGCGGATATCCCCGCCCTCGCCCTCGGCAGCCTCCAGGGCGGCCAGCAACCGGGCGGCCAGGTCCCCTTCGGCGGCCTCGTAGGCGCGGGCCATGGCGTCCCATACGGTGGAAGACTCCATGAGGTTGGCCTGAACGGAGTACTGGGCCCCCGTGTGGTGGCCGGCGGCCGTGATGCAGAGCGAACCGGTGTGGGCGGCCACCCGGCCCGATGCGTCGACCATGGCGACCTGCCTCACGTCGCGGCCCTCGTCGGTCGAGGTCAGCGCCTGCAGGGCCTGCTCCGCGCTGCGGCCCAGCCGCATGAGCTCCAGGCCGAGCGGACCGTAGCTGGGTTCGACGAACGACTGGGTGGCCACCGCCCCCACCCCGGCCTCGGCCCAGGGCACCAGGGCCCCCACGCTGAACCAGTGGGATTGCACCGCCACTCCGAGCTGTCCGGTCACCGTATCGCGGGCCACGATGGAATAGGTCGCCACCGGACGCCGGGGCATGGCGGAATCTCCCGCATGGGCCGGCGCCGGGAGCATCAGCAACGACAGCAGGATCAAGCATACCGCACGCATGGTGAATCCCCCGGGGTTCGGGTCAAAAATGATCCCTATTCTGCCACGATTCGGGGCGTCGGACCACGCCTGATTGCGCCCTTACCAAGGGGGGGAAATTGAACTAGATTGAGACTGGAAATCCGGACCGAGAGTCGATGGGAGAGATCCATGAAAACCGTGACCATTCTATCGGCAGTCCTGGTCCTTGCCACCCTCGGGGGATGCAAGGACGAGGATCCGTTCGACGAGGGCGCCGACCGCGCCCGCCTGGCGGCCATGGAGGCCGCCATCGACGCCTTCATCGGCGAGCCCCTTTGCGGCGACGCGTCCGAATGCCGGGCCGTCCCCTTCGGCGCCAAGCCCTGCGGCGGCCCCTGGACCTACAAGATCTTCAACGCCGCCGCGGTGGACACCGTCGTCCTGCTCGAGATGATCGCGGAGTACGACGCCTTCAACGAGGTCCTCAACCGGCGCTACAGCTGGAATTCCGACTGCATGTTCGTCGAGGCCCCCGCCCTCGAGTGCCTCGACGGCCGCTGCGTCCCCGTGAGTCTGCCCTGACATGGCCCTCATCGAGCTGAAGGACGTCACCCTGGCCCTGGGCGGCCCCACCGTCCTGGACCGCGTGCACTTCCGGGTGGAACCGGGAGAGCGCATCGCCCTGCTGGGCCGCAACGGGGAGGGCAAGACGACCCTGCTGCGCCTGCTCTCGGGCGACCTCCAGCCCGACAGCGGGGAGATCCTGCGGCCCCGGAAGCTGCGCATGGGGGTCCTGCCCCAGGAGGTGCCGGCCGGCCTCGGCGGCACGGTGAAGGACGTCGTGACCGGCGGTCTGGCCGCCACGGCGGAGGCCGCCCACGGCGAGACCTGGCAGTTCGACCACCAGGTCGACAAGGTGCTGACCCGCATGGGCCTGGATCCCGAGGCTGTCTTCTCCCACCTTTCCCAGGGCAACCGCCGCCGCGCCCTGCTGGCCCGGGCCCTGGTCGGCGATCCCGACGTCCTGCTGCTCGACGAGCCGACCAACCACCTGGACATCGACGCCATCGCCTGGCTGGAGGGCGAACTCCAGCGATTCACCGGAACCCTGTTCTTCGTGACCCACGACCGCGCCTTCCTGCGGGGAGTCGCCGACCGCATCATCGAACTGGACCGCGGCCGCCTGCGCGACTGGACCTGCGACTACGACACCTTCCTCGCGCGCCGCGACGAACTGCTGCGAACCGAACAGGCCCAGTGGGCCGAATTCGACCGCCGCCTCGCCGAGGAGGAGGTCTGGATCCGCCAGGGTGTTCGCGAACGCCGCACCCGCAACCAGGGCCGGGTCCGCCGCCTGCTGGAGATGCGCGAGGAGCGGCGGGTTCGCCGCACCCAGACCGGCGAGGCCGACTTCCAGCTCCAGGAAGCGGAACGCAGCGGACGGCTGGTCGTCCGCGTCCGCGGCTTGGAGTTCGCCTGGGGCGACCGGATCATGGTCCGTGACTTCAGCACCATGATCATGCGCGGGGACAAGGTCGGCATCCTGGGCCCCAACGGGTCGGGCAAGACCACCCTGCTGCGACTCCTGCTCGGGGAGCTGCAGCCCGCCGCGGGGTCCGTGCAACTGGGCAGCAACCTGCGGATCGCCTATTTCGACCAGCAGCGCGAACAGCTCGACGAGACCCGCACCGTCCAGGAGAACGTGGCCGAAAGCGGGGGCGACAGCATCTCCTTCGGAGGCCGGAGCCTCCACGTGATCACCTACCTGCAGAAGTTCCTGTTCACGCCCGACCGCGCCCGCAGCCCCATCACCCACCTGTCCGGAGGCGAGCGCAACCGCCTGCTGCTCGCGCGCCTGTTCACGCGTCCGGCCAACCTCCTGGTGCTCGACGAGCCCACCAACGACCTCGACCTCGAGACCCTCGACCTGCTCGAGGACCTGTTGATGGAGTTCGACGGGACCCTGCTGCTGGTCAGCCACGACCGCGACTTCCTGGACAACGTGACCACCAGCACCCTGGCCCTCGAGGGGGACGGCCGCATCACCGAGACCGTGGGCGGCTACAGCGACTGGGCCCGGGTCTCGGTGGCGCAGAGGCTGCGGGCCGAGGAGGAGAGGAAGAAGGAGAAGAAGGCCGGCGGGCCTCGGCCGGCCGCCGCCGCGCCCGCGGCGCGTCCCCGGAAGCTGACCTTCAAGGAGCTGCGCGAACTCGAAGGTTTGCCCCTGCGGATCGAGGAGCTGGAGGCCGAGCAGGCCCACCTCCACGACAGGCTCGCCGATCCGGCCCTGTACCGCGGTGAACCTGCCCGGGTGGCCGACCTGAAATCCCGGCTGGATGCCGTCGTCGCCGAGCTGCCCCCCCTCTACGCCCGGTGGGAGGAGCTCGAAGCCCTGCGTTGATCCGGAAACGGGGAGGATACCTCATGAAGATCCTGGTCGCGGTCGACTTCTCCGATGCCTCCGAATCCGTCGTCGCCCGGGCCTCCGCCCTGGCCGGCCCTCTGGGGGCCGAAATCTGGCTGATCCACGTCGCCGAGCCCGATCCCGACTTCGTGGGGTTCGCGGCCGGGCCGCAGTTCAAGCGCGACATGGTCGCCGAGGACCTGCACAGGGATCACGCCGCCCTCGAGGAGATGGCTGCGGGCATTCGCGAGGGCGGCATCCCCTGCACGCCCCTGCTCATCCAGGGTCCGACGGTGGAGAAGATCCTCGCCGAAGCCGACAAGCTCGCCGTGGACCTCATCGTGATCGGCTCCCACGGCAAGGGCGCCGTCAAACGGATGCTCTTCGGCAGCGTGAGCCAGGGCATCCTCCAGGGGACCGGGGTTCCCGTGGTGGTCGTGCCGACCCGACACCCCGGCCGGTGATCCTCACCCGGGCGGGACGCACACGGGCAGGACATTGTATCCGGCCGGCCGTTCCCTTATCATCATGGGGCCGCACCGGACCTTTCGCCCACCCATCCCGCGGGTTCCTGGCCCCCGACGACGACCCTGAAGGAGGGGATTCCTTGCCTCCGGCCGCCCCCCGATCGACCTGGCCCCTTCTCCTGCTGCTCCTGGCGACCGGCGGCGTCTTCCTGTCCTCATGCCAGGACGACCCCGCCGCTCCGATCGCCACCCTTCCCCCATCCGGCCGGATCCTGATCGATTGCTACCCGGACACCATCGCGGCCCCCTGGTCTCTGCTCCTGCCCGACTCGACCGTCATCAGCGCCGCAGGCGACACCCTGCTCGCAGCGATGCCCTGCGGGACCTACGCCCTCACCTGGCTGGAACTCGAGGGCTGGCTGGCTCCCGACCCCGCCGCCGCCGTCGATTCCCTCCGCGACGGCGCCGAACTCCTCTTCACCGGGGAATTCATGGCCCGTCCTCCCTCGGGCGCCATCGAGATCCTCCACTTTCCCTTCGAGCTGCTGCCGGCCTGGACCCTTCACGGCCCGGACGCATCGATGGTCGAAAGCGCCGGCGACACCCTCCTGACGGACATGCCGCCGGGAGACTACGCCCTGACCATCCACGATCTGGAGGGATGGGACCTGCAGGGGTTGCCGGTGAGGACCGGAACCCTGCAGGAGGGCCGGACCCTGACCTTCGGCTTCTCCTTCAGGGTGGCGCTTCCGCCCCCGACCGCACCCATCAAGATCGACGCCCGGCCCGACTTCATCGACGTTCCCTGGCACATCGAAGGACCCGACGACCTGGTGCTCGACGGCCTCAACGACGCCTTCTTCCCCGAGATGGTCACCGGCGTCTACTACGTTTCCTGGGGCGAGGTCCACGGTTACCTGCCGCCCTTCACGGGTTCCTTCCCCTTCCTGCTGAGACCCAACATCCAGCTGAACCTCTCCGGGTGGTACGAAGAGAACCCGCTGGACTGGGGCGACATCGTCATCGATCCCGACCCCGACGAGGCCCACGCCCCCTGGATCCTGACCGGGCCCGACGGCTTCCACGCAGAGGGGACCGGAGACGCCGTCCTGGACCATTTCCTGGCCGGAGGCGAGTACACCGTCGTCTGGGGCGAGGTCCCCGACATGGCCGCTCCGGATCCCGGCGCCGAGACCGCAACGGTGGCCGGCCTGGAGGATCTGGTGTTCCACGGCGACTACATCACCGTCATCCCCTTGCCCGTGCCGGGGATCACCGTCGAACCGGGTGCGCAACTCGGGGAGATCATCCTGGAGTGGCAGTCCCTCGACGCCTCGTATCATCCCATCGTGGAATACCGGACGGCCTTCAGCACGGCCGGTCCGATCACCGGGGAGAACTGGGACGCCGCCGTCTCCCTGGGGACCCTCCCCCACACCGGAACCGGCATGACCTTTTCCGCCGACTATTCCGTCGCCGGGCACGGCCTGGTTCCCGGCGCCCTGACCTGGTTCATGGTCCGGGCGGTGGACGACCACGGCAACCTGTCCACCGTCGAAGGGGAACATTCGCAGCTGGTGCCCATGGCCGTTCCGGTCTTCGGCCGGATCACGGGAATCGGCGGCGAGCCGCTGGCGGGCATCCCGGTGGAGATCGGGCTGGACGGCGCGTCGCTGGGCCGGGTGGCGACCGATACCGACGGGGCCTTCCGGTTCGAGTCGGTCCGCAACATCGATCCGATCGCCGTCGGGACCCGGGCGGTCGAGGTCGATCCGGGGGTCTGGTACGACCACGTCATCGCGCCCAGCCTGTGGGACGGCGCAACCCCCGCCGACATCACCCTCATCCCCCGTCACCCCATCGACCCGGCCTGCAGCAACTATTCCGGTGAGTACCTCAACTACCTTCGCACCATGACCAAGACCGTCCACCCCACCGGCAACCGGCCCGACCTGCGCCTCTACCGCTGGGGCGACTTTCCCCTGCAAGTCCACGTGCCAGAACACGTCAACGAGGCCGCCATCGATCTGGCGGAGCTCTGCAGGGGGATGGTCGATCTGTGGAACACCACCATGGAGACCTCGCTGTTCGTGCTCGTCGACGAACCCGGCGCCGCGGACGTCATCTTCCGCTTCGGAGACGAACTGCCGACCCTCAACGGTCAGGTCTCCATCCTGGCGCCGGGGGGAGGCTACACCGTCGGCGCCGTGGTGCCCGAAAGGATGGAGGTCTACATCAACCGGACCATGGCCGTCGCCCAGCGCATCCAGGAGGTGGCCCTGCACGAGCTCGGGCACGTCCTGGGCGTGGCCGATCATTCCCTGTGCTCGGAAGCCGGCTACCTGATGTACATCAGCTCGTCCGGAGCCCTCGACAACGGTCCCGGGAATGCGATCCATCCCGACGAACGGAATCTCATCCGCACCATCCTCAGCCTGCCCCAGGGCACGGACATGGGGGGATACCGGGTCGATTGACCGGCTCCGGTCCCCTGAAACCATCCCAGGCCTTCCTTCGTCCTATACCCCACCCTCGGCAACCCCTTACGGAGGACCGTCGTGAAGCTCCTGATTTCCGTCATCATGCTTTTCCTGGCCGCCATCCCCTCGTCCGCCGAACCCGAGATCGTCCGGAACGGCCCCACGCCCGCCCACGGGATCCGCACCCTCCAGCTCGAGGAGATGTGGCGTGCCGGGGGACCCGACGACGAGGAGAACTTCTTCGGGCTGCTGACCTGGGCGGAGGAGGGTCCCGACGGTTCGATCTACGTGCTGGACGTCCAGCTCTGCCGGGTCAACGTCTACGACCGCGATGGCCGGCTCGTGCGCACCCTGTTCGGCGAGGGGGACGGACCCGGCGAGGTGCGCCGCCCCCGCGACCTGGTCATCCTGCCCGACGGATCCGTCGGGGCGGTCCAGGAGTTTCCCGGCAAGCTCGTCCGGGTGGACGCGGACAACAATCCCCTGCCCGGGATCACCCCCCGGCTCGGCGACGCCGCCGACGGGGGCTTCGTGGCCCTCAGCGGCGCCGAATCCCGCGGCGGCTCCTTCATGATCGCCGGCGTGCAGATCTCCCCCGGACCCCGCGACGGGACCCAGGTGCGCCGCATGTACCTCGCCCTGGTGGACGAGGCGGGGGCCATCGGCCCCATCCTGGTCGAACGCACCGTGGACTGGGATTTCTCGCGGTTCGTCTACGACGAGGCGGTGAACCTGCCCAGCTTCTTCTGGGCCAGCGCGGTGGGACCGGACGGGCGCATCTACACCGCCCCGGACCGCGACCGCTACCGCATCCAGGTCCACGCCCCCGACGGTTCCCTGGAACGCGTCGTCGAGAGGGAGTTCACCTCCCGCAAGCGCACGGCCGAGGACAAGGCCTGGATCACCGACCTCATGGAGGGGAACTTCAGCCAGCTGCCCTTCGCCTACGAGCTGAAGATCTGCGACACCGACAGCGACGTCTACTGGCTGAACCGCAGCCTGCAGGTCGACGAGGAAGGGTTCCTCTGGGTCCTGTCCAGCCGCGGGGCCCGCGACCAGGAGCCCGGGATCCTGGCCACCTTCGACGTCTTCGCTCCCGACGGGACCTTCGACCGGCAGGTGCGCGTGGCCTGCGAGGGCGACGCCACCGAGGACGGGGCGTTTCTCATCGGCAAGGATCGGGTCCTGGTGATCAAGGGCTTCGTCGACGCCACCAGCACCCAGTTCGGCGGCACTCCGGCGGGGGAGGACGGCGGAGAAGCCGATCCCATGGAAATCGTCTGCTACCGGATCACCGGGGAGGAATGACCGGAAGGGTGATGCCGGTCTGCATGATCCGACCTCCGGAAAGTGACCTGGACGACGTTATCCCATACTACCCGATGGGCCCGGGGTTTGTTCGGTTTCCGCACGTCAACTCTTGTTGATCAGTTTCCCGTGCCTGGGCTACCATGGATCGATTCGACTCGCCGCCCGACCCGCAACCGGCTCCGGTTCCGGCCAGCCCGGAATCGCGCCAATCCCGGAAGGACGTTCCATGGCCCACCTGACCAAGGATGCCATCGCCGGCCTGCCCGCCAACGCACGGAGGCCACTCGAGCCCGGAGAGCGCTACGTCCCGGTGGTTCCCGACGAGAACGTCCTGGAGGTGACCCCCCGCTCCGTCACTCTCGGGCTCATTCTCTGCGCCGTGTTCGCCATGTCGGCGGCCTACGTGGCCCTCAAGCTCGGGCAGGGCATCGAGGCGGCCATCCCCATCGCCATCCTGGGCATCGGCTACTCCCAGATGCAGAAGCGCAGGAGCACCCTCCTGGAGAACGTCTTCGTGCAGTCCATCGGCGCCAACTCCAGCCACGTGGTCTCCGGGGCGGTCTTCACCATCCCCGCCCTCTACATGCTGGCGGCCGACCCCACCAGCGGGGTGGCCCAGCCGTCGGTCTGGCAGGTCATCACCGTCTCGTTCCTGGGCGGGTGCCTGGGCATCCTCTTTTTGATCCCCCTGCGCCACAACTTCATGGTCGAGATGCACGGCCGGTTCCCGTGGCCCGAGGGCACGGCCACCACCGAGATCGTGCTGTCGGGCGAGCGGGCCGGCGGCCAGGCCCGCATCCTGGCCATCGCCGCCGGCCTGGGCGCCCTCTACGACGGACTGGTCCTGGTGCTGCGGGTCATGGCAGAGCAGATCAACTTCCGTTCGGTCTGGATCGGCAGGTTCATGGAAGGCCACTTCCTCAAGCTCTCCCTGCTGAACAACGCCGCCATCATGGGCGTGGGCTACATCATCGGGCTCAGGTACGCGGCGATCATCTGCGCCGGATCCTTCATGGCCTCCTGGCTGCTGGTGCCCATCGTCCACGCCATCGGCCAGCACGTGCCCGAGGTCCTGGCCCCGGGCATCAAGCCCATCGGGGACATGACCATCACCGAGGTCTTCAAGTACTACGTCCGGATCATCGGCGTGGGCGGCATCGCCGGGGCCGGTCTTATGGGCATCCTCCAGTCGGTGCCCTCGATGGTGCGCAGCATCCGCGCCAACCTCAAGGGCATGAAGAGCCAGGACAAGCGCGAGCGCGCCGCTGTGCCCCGCACCGACCGCTCCCTGCCCAACTCGGTGACGGGCGTCGGCCTGGTGATCTTCGCCCTCTTCGCCGTCCTGTTCTTCACCTTCGGAATCGGGCTGTCCGGCGCCCTGGGTTACGCCCTGGCCGGAACGGCCCTGGTCATCTTCATCGCCTTCCTGTTCGCCCCCGTGTCGGCCCGGGCCATCGCCATCGTGGGCACCAACCCCGTCTCCGGCATGACGATGCTGACGTTGATCATCACCGGGCTGGTCATGCGCAACATGGGCCTGAGCGGCGGCGAGGGCATGTTCGTCACCATGATGGTCGGCGGGGTGGTCTGCACCGCTCTGGCCGCGGCCGGCGCCCTGGCCAGCGACCTGAAGATCGGCCACTGGCTCGGCGCCACCCCCGCCAAGCAGCTGTCCCTGAAGTTCGTGGGCACCGCGGTGGCCGCCGTCTTTTGCGGCCTGGCCATGTGGGTCCTGTCCCAGCAGCCGGGCGGCTTCGGCAGCTCCAGCATCCCCGCGCCCCAGGCCTCGGCCATGAAGGAGATCCTGGTCGGGATCTTCGGGACCACCGAACAGCCCCTGCAGTGGTACCTGTTCGGCCTGGGGGTCGTGTTCGCCGTCGTCCTGCGGATCATCGGGGTGCCGGCCCTGGCCTTCGCCCTGGGCATGTACCTGCCCATGGAGATCAACACCCCCGTCATGCTGGGAGGGTTCCTGGCCTGGCTGGTCCAGCGTCAGGGCAAGGGCGATTCCGAGGAGGCGCCGAAGACCCGCCACCAGCGCGGCATCCTGATCGCCTCGGGCCTGATCGCCGGCGGCGCCCTCATGGGCGTGTTCAACGCCATCCTGAACGTGGCGTTCGGCGCCGACAACATGGCCGGCCTGCACGTCCTCGACGAGCACGCCTTCGAGGGCCTGCTGGGCGAGGGCATCGCGCTGGTCCTGCTGGTCACCCTGTGCGTGACCGTCGTCCGCTGGGCGAAGGGCGCGGCCAGGACCTGATCACCGCGGCATCGACCCGGACCGGGAGTTCCCCCAAGCCGGTCCGGGTCACTTCTGCTATATTGGGCGCGACCGCCCCACCGGCGATCCTGAACGGAGCCGCCCATGAAGATCCTGCTCGTCGAACCCCGCACCCCCGACACCTTCTGGAGTCTGCGCCACGCCCTGCGTTTCGTGGGGAAGCGCGTCGCCAATCCACCCCTGGGCCTGATCACCCTGGCCGGCATGCTGCCCCGGGACTGGTCCTGCCGCCTGGTCGACCTCAACGCCGGCAAATTGAAGGACGAGGACATCCACTGGGCGGACTACGTCCTGATCAGCGCCATGATCGTCCACCGTGAAGGCGTGATGGAGATCGCCGGCCGCTGCCGCACGGCCGGCAAGCCGCTCATCGGCGGAGGACCCCTGTTCGAATCCCCCTCCGACCCCGGACTGGGCGTGGATCACGTCGTTATCGGCGAAGCCGAGGAGATCGCGTCCGAACTGGTCGCCGACATGGAGGCCGGGTGCGTCAAGCCGCTCTATGAAGCGACGCGGTTCCCCGATCTTTCCCTGACGCCGTTGCCGCGCTGGGACCTGCTCGACTTCCGCCACTACGCCACCCTGTCGGTCCAGTCCTGCCGCGGTTGCCCCTTCGACTGCGAGTTCTGCGACGTGGTGGCCCTCAACGGGCGCAAGCCCCGCTACAAGTCACCCGACCGGTTCATCGCGGAACTCGAGGACCTGCGAACGCGCGGCTGGCGGGGGCCCGTCTTCGTGGTGGACGACAACTTCGTCGGCGACCGCCGCCGCTGTCGCGGCCTCCTCGAGGCCATGGTCGAATGGCGCCGTCGCACCCGCACCCCCATGGTCTTCCTCACCGAGGCCTCGGTGGACATGGCGTCCGATCCCGAGCTCCTCGAACTGATGGTCGCCGCAGGGTTCAAGAAGGTCTTCCTGGGCCTGGAAACCCCCAGCCTCGAGAGCCTGCGCGAATGCCGCAAGCTGCAGAACCTGCGCGGCGACCTCACCCTCGCAGTGCACACCATCCAGGCCGCCGGTCTCGAGGTGATGGGAGGATTCATCGTCGGATTCGACAACGACGAACCGGACATCTTCCAGCGGCAGTTCGAGTTCATCCAGAGAGCGGGCGTGGTGACGGCCATGGTGGGGCTTCTCCAGGCCCTGCCCCGCAGCCGGCTCTACCGCAGGCTCGCCGGCGAGGGACGCATCCTGGGCGACAGCCTCGGGGACAATACCCGGGCCGTCTTCAACTTCGAACCTCGCCTCGACCGTGATTTTCTGGTTGAGAATTACCGCCGTCTGATGCAGAAACTATACGAGCCGGCCAATTATTACCGGCGCATCCGGACCTTCCTGGACGCCCACCGCCTGCGCGGCCCCCGCGTACCGGTCACCAGGAGCGACCTGGGGGCTGTCGTGAAATCGCTCTGGCTCATGGGAATCGTCCATCCGGGACGGCGAGCCTACTGGCGGTTCCTGACTTCGACCCTGGTCCGGCACCCCCGTCATCTCGGTGTGGCCATGACCCTGGCCATCACCGGCCTGCACTTCCGCCGGGTGGCGGCAGGACTCTAGACCGGATCCGTCCGCACCGACCGGACGGTCCCTTGATCGGAATCATCATGAGTACAACCGTTTCCGGGGTTCTCGAACTGCTCCCCCGCGGGGGTGGATTCCTGCGCAACCCGGCCCAGTCTTTCCGCCCCGCCGCCGACGACCCCTTCGTACCCCAGCCGCTCGTGAATCGGTTCAAGCTGATCACCGGCGCGACGGTGGAAGGGGCCGCCGGCAAGGGGAACCGGGGGCCCCAGCTCCAGACCGTCGAAACCGTGTGCGGGATGTCTCCCGAGGCCTTCGGCAAGCGCACCCCGTTCGCCGACCTGACCGTCATCAATCCCGACCGCCGTTTCAAGCTGGGCGCCGGCGGCGATCATTCCATGCGGCTGGTCGACCTGTTCGCCCCCATCGCCCGGGGCACCCGCGGCCTCATCGTCGCCGCCCCCAAGACCGGCAAGACCCGCCTGCTCGAGGACCTGGCCGTGGCCATCTCGGCCGACGCCCCCGACACCCGCGTGGTCGCCCTCCTGGTGGACGAGCGACCCGAGGAAGTGACCCACTTCCGCCGCCGCGTGCCGGCCGAGGTCCTTGCCAGCAGCAACGATCAGGACACGAAGGCCCACGTCCGCCTCGCCGAGCTTTGCCTCGCCCAGGCCCGGTGCGAGCTGGAATGCGGGCACGACGTGGTCATCCTGGTGGACAGCCTGACCCGCATGGGCCGGGCCTTCAACCTGCACGGCTCGGGCTCGGGCCGCACCCTGTCCGGCGGCCTGGACGCCCGCGCCCTGGAGATCCCGCGGCGCTTCTTCGGCCTGGCCCGCAACGTCGAGAACGGCGGGTCGGTCACCGTGGTCGCCACCGCCCTGGTCGAGACAGGCTCCCGGATGGACGATCTGATCTTCGAGGAGTTCAAGGGCACCGGCAACATGGAGCTCGTCCTGGACCGGCGCCTGGCCGAGCAGCGCCTCTTCCCCGCGCTGGATCTCAAGCGCAGCGGCACGCGGCGGGACGACCTGCTCTACGACGAGGACGAACTCGCCGCCCTGAACCGCCTGCGGCGCGGCGTGGTGGACATGGAGCCGACCCGGGCGCTGGGCGGCCTGCTGAAGATGATGGACCAGCACCCGGACAACGCGAGCCTGCTCAAGGCGTTGGCTACCTGAAGGATCGCCCGGCAACGCCACGAAACGGCCATAAGGGAATATTTATCACCAAATTCCCCCGAACCGGGAAATCCGGAGTATATTGAGATCCTGCTCTGCTGCGAACGCTGCACCCCCATGACGCTTTCTCGCCCGGAATGACGATACGTCCTCCGCTGTCCCTCGCCGCCCGGTGATCCGCCGGTCGGCATTTCGGCGTCCGCGTCCAGCGGCGCCGGCCATACAGCCCGAAGGAGGTCATGTCATGAGACCCTTCCGGATTCCTCTGCTCCTACCACTCTTCCTGCTCCTGTCGATCGGCTCCATCTCGGCCCGGCCACCGGATCGGGACGCCCCGTCCGGTGGCGGAGGTTCCCACCCCGACATCCTGGTCGGAGGCCCCCTCGGCGGCTTCGCGGCCGCCAAGCAAGGCACCCTGTACGTGTACGGCGGTCCCGGAACCCTCGACGGCAAGTTCGAGGATGCGGACGGTCTACCCGACTGGCAGGCCTGGTCCCACGAGGATCTGACCGCGCAGAACAAGTACTGGCACGTCGACGACTACAACTGCGCCAACCTCGATCCCCTCACCTCTCCCAATCACTCCTGGTGGTGCGGACGCACCTACGACTTCGACTGCGGGACCGGTGACTTCGCCGGCTACGGCCCGGACTGGATCCAGGTCCTGGAGTGGACGGGCACCGCCCCGAATCCCGGCGCCGCAGTCCAGGTCACCGTGAACGCCGAGATCAACCACGACCTCGAACCGGGCTACGACTTCCTCTACCTGGGGTACGTGGACAACGGGACCTTCAACATCCAGCAGACCCTGAACGGGCTCGCCACCGGCTTGGCCTTCTCGGCGACCTTTTCCGTCGATCCCTCCGCCTTCACCGGCCCCGGCAACGACCAGGTCGTGCTGCGCTGGGAGTTTCGCTCCGACGGCGCCTGGGACGACGAGGATTGCCAGTTTCCTTCCCAGGGCGCGGCCCAGATCGACCTGATCGAGGTCCTCTTCGACGGCCTGCCGCATGGCCCCGTCGAGGATTGCGAAAGCCCCCTGCAGTGGTACGCGCCGCAGATCGGGGTCGGGGACTTCGCCTTCATCTGGCCCGGGCTGGCCGACCTCGACCCCTGCGTGGAGAATCCCAGCCCCCAGGTGGCCTTCATCGACGACGGAGTCGTCGTGCCCGGGACCGGGGGGACCCTCTGCGGCACCTGGTGCTATGGCCCCAACGGATACACCATCAATCCCAACGGCGGCCTGATGGGCCCCCAGTACTACCTCAACAACCAGATCGTCTCCCCTCCCCTGGCCTGGCCGACCTGGGGAACCTTCAACGGCGCCATGCTGGACTTCGACGTCTGGAGCCACCTCAACCTGGGCGCCGGCAACCCCGGCGTCACCTACCTCTGGCGGGTGAGGTCCACCGTCAGCTCGGACCCCGCCGACCTGCAGACCGCGGTCTGGCGTTCGGGATACTTCTACGGCGGACTCCAGAACTACTACCGGTACCACGCCGATCTGATCAACCACCTCGAACCCGGCTGTCTCTGGTTCCAGGTCGCCCTGGGAGTCCACCAGAATGACCCCCTGACCGGAGGCGGAGGCCCCTTCGACGCCCCGCCCGCTCCCTACTTCGACAATGTCGCGGTCAGGGTCTATGACCGGACCGGCCCCGCCATGTCCACCTCCGAGGTCAAGCTGGCCCAGGACAACTTCCCGGCCATCGGGGTCATCGATTACGTGAATCTCGGGAACAACGCCGTTCCCTTCGACCGGGCCGAGAACACGGCCCCGCCGCCGGCCAATGTCCCCGGGGATGAATTGGTGGTGACCATCACCCCATCCCCGGGTGCGATCCTTTCCAACATCCCCATCATGCACTATTTCATCCACGCCAATCCCCTCTTCGCACCCTTCCGCACCGCACCGGAACCCCTGCCCGTCGGCGACGTCTACGGCAGCGAGCTGTACCCCGGCGGAAACATCTGGATCTTCGACCTGTCCGACACGGGCCTCCTGTTCCCCGGAGACGTGGTCCACTACTGCTTCGTCGCCGAGGAGGACGCGGGTTTCGGCCCCGTCTTCTCGATCCTGCCCGCCGACACCACCGGATTCTCCGACTTCACGACTCGGACCGGGTATGCGTCCTCCTTCACCATGCGGGCCCTGCCCTCCATCCGGAGCGACGGGATGGGCTGGTACGAGCACCCGCGCACCCTGCTGTGGAACGATTACGGCAACCTGGGCGGCGAGGACGAATGGCGCATCACCCTGGACAACCTGGGCTGGATCCCCGGCCAGGATTACGACATCTACTACACCAACTCGCCGTTGAGCGGAGCGGGCAACGGCCTGGGGGGACGCGCCACCGCAGCTCAGATCCAGGGCTACGAGACCATCATGTACTCGTGCGGGAATGCGAGCAGCTTCACCATCACGGACAACGTCTGGTCGCCGGACGCAGGCGACGACATCGGCCTGCTCAACCAGTGGCTCGCCTTCGAATGGAAGAACCTCCTCCTGACCGGAAACCACCTGGCCTGCGATCTCGCCGCGAATTACGGTCCTGCAGGCTTGGCCTTCCTGGGCCACCCTGACATCACGCTGGTCACCTGCGACGTGAGCCCCATGGTCGGCGGCCAGCAATCCCCGGCGGCCATGCCGAATCCCGGCAATCCGGTGATCTTCAACCCCTATTGCTGGATCGCCTTCGGCGGTTGCCCGACTCCCCAGACCTTCGATCAGGTGGTGCTCGGGCCGACCGCGGTGTCCCTGGCCGACTTCACGGGACCCGGTTGTTCTCCCGGCATGTTCCCGGGAACCGTGGCGGCGTCCCTGGCCGTCAATCCCATGGGCTACTACAACAAGGTCATCTACCTGCCCTATGACCTGATGTACGTCTACGACCCCATGAAGGCCCCCTGGCCCAGCGTCGAACGCACGCGCCTGCTCGAGGACATTCTCATCTATTTCGGGATGATCGGATCCACCCCCGGGGAAAGTGTGCCCGATCTCGTCCTCTCGAACGCCTCCACCGCGGCGGTCGCACCCGTCACCCTCTTCGTCCTGCCCGACGGCAACGGGGACCCCCTGACCGCGGCCACCGTGCACGGCGGCGGCAAGATGGATGCCACCATCACGCTGACCCTTTTCGACGGGACCATGACGCCCATCTTCGGATATCCTGCCGAGGACCTCTGGCTCAAGACCGACCTGAACGGCCTGGTGCTCTGCGAGGGCGGAGCGGTGGCCGACGCGAAC
The DNA here is from genome assembly GCA_050174015.1 of Candidatus Krumholzibacteriia bacterium. GTDB lineage: Bacteria > Krumholzibacteriota > Krumholzibacteriia > LZORAL124-64-63 > LZORAL124-64-63 > JAHJTW01. Next base: position 16,926 of record JBFXKG010000023.1, on the reverse strand, counting down.
ACCGATGCCGCCGGGGTCACCACCTGGAGCGGTCCCCTGAGGGGAGGGGGATTCACCAACCCCGGCGGAGGCGAGGCCATGCTGGTCATGGTGGCCGGCTCGCCGCTGGCCCAGCCGGGCTTCGACATCCAGATCCACAGCCCCGACCTCAACGGCGACCTGACGGTGAACCTGCTGGACTTCACCATCTTCTCGGCCGACTGGTTCGGCCCCTACGACGTCCGCAGTGATTTCTACTGGGATGACGTGCTGAACCTCAGCGACGGCATCCTCTTCGTCGAGGGAGGAGGTGCGTCATGTCAGTGAAGGCCATCTTCCCGACGGCGCTGCTGGTCCTGACCCTTGGAACCTGCGGCGCCCTGGCCCAGATCAATCCCGGTCCGGACGTTCTGGGCCTCTACTTCGATCCGGAGGCGACGATCACCGCCCAGGACGTCCCGCTTTACACGCCGTTCAACCTCTACCTCGTCGTGACCAACCCCACGGCGAGCCTCGGCATCTCCGGCTGGGAGTGCCGGATCACCAACACCTCGACGGGAGGGCTGTACTTCCTCAGCTCCACCCTGGCCGCCGGCACCAACTTCCTCGGCACCTGGGACTACTTCGTTCCCATCGGCAGGCCGAACGCCCTGCGCAGCCGGCCCGCCGTGCTTCTGGCCACCATCCAGTGCCTCATGATGGACACCAGCACCGTCGAGTTCTACCTTCATCCCTGCAGCCGACCGTCGGTGCCCGGCGCCATGATCTACGCGGCGGACAACGACGTCGGCGATTTCCGGATCCTGGACTGGTCATCGGGCGCCGAATCCGCCTTCGTCGCGGTCATCAACCCGCCCTCCACGACGGTCGTGGTGGACGCCGAGCCCGACGCCGTCAACGCGCCCTGGACCCTGGCAGGACCCGGGGGATTCTCGGTTTCGGCCAACGGCGACCAGTCCTATCCAGACGTCGAGGCCGGAACCTACACCATCGCCTGGAACGACGTCTTCGGCTGGGTCACCCCACCGCCGGACACCATGACCGTAGGGACCGGCGAGACCATCACGTTCCGCGGCACCTACCTGCCGGGCGCCGTGGTGATCGTCGATCCCGACCCCGACGGCATCCAGGCGCCCTGGGACATCGAGGGTCCCGGCGGCTACGCAGACTCCGGAGCCGGGGATCAGACTCTCGGCCCTTTGCCGGTCGGAACCTATGCCTTGGCCTGGGCGGATGTCTTCGGCTGGCGCACACCCCCGCCCGACACCTTGACCGCAGCCTCCGGGGACACCGTCCGGTTCGGCGGGACCTACGTCCCGGCCGGAGCGATCACGGGGATCACCGACGTGGGCAACGACCAGGGCGGCCAGGTGCGGATCGTCTTCGCCCGTTCGTTCTTCGACGCCCCCGGAGACACCGTGGACGTCGGCGCCTACGAGGTGTACCGGCGCCAGGACGCCTACAAGGGGCTCGCAGTGCGCGGCGATCACGGCAAGCTCCTGGGCTGGGACTACCTCGCGACCGTGCCGGCCCACGGCGAGGACTACTACCAGTGCATCGCTCCCACCCTTTGCGACTCCACGAAGGCCGATGGGGTCTGCTGGTCGGTGTTCTTCATCCGGACGGTGACGCCCGACCCGCTGGTCTTCTTCGACAGCGCGCCGGACAGCGGCTACTCCCTCGACAACCTCGAGCCGAACGTGCCCCAGGACTTCCAGGTCGCTTTCGCGGCAGCGGGGAACCTCCTGAGCTGGTCGGAGAACGAGGAGCCGGACGTGAGGTACTACTGCGTCTACCGCAGCGAAACCGGAGCCAAGGTCGCCGATCCCGAGCTCGTCCAGAAGGTGGTCGGCACCACCTGGACGGACGATCTTTCCGGCGTCCCCGGCCACGCCTGGGACTATCGCTACTTCGTGACGGCTGTGGACTTCGCGGGGAACGAAAGCGACCCCACGGACTGGGAGAGCACCGGGGTTTCGGGGAACGCCGGCGATGCCGCCCCCCGCGTCTGCCGGCTGCACCCCTGCTACCCCAACCCCTTCAATCCCATGGTGACCATCGGCTTCGACCTGCCGGACATCAGGCAGGCCAGCCTGAAGGTCTACGACGTGTCCGGCCGACTGGTGGCGACCCTGGTGGACGGGGCGACCCTTCCCGCCGGCACCCACCAGGTCGTCTGGACGGGCACGGACGACTCCGGCAGGGCGGTGGCCGCCGGCGTCTACTTCTACCGCTTGCAGGCGGGGGATTTCCAGCGGACCCGGACCATGACCATGGTGAAGTAGACGTTCCCGCCCGATTCGCGCGATCGCCCGGCCCCCCTCGACGGGGGCCGGGCGGAAATCCCAGATTCCCCCCCCTTATCAGGGCTTGTCGACAAATCCCGGATCGGTGTTACCATGTTGCCCGGTCCGCCACCGGTTTTGCCCGCGGACCGGACCATTCCCCCCCGGCGGGCCATGACCGGGAACCCTTCCCTGGTATTCACATCTTCGAGGTGCAAGAGCGTGGCGCGTCCCGGGTCATCACGGAAAACCGTATTCGCGATCATCGGCGTCTTCCTGTCGCGCAGCCTGGCCATGGTGCTGGCCACGGTCATCTCGGTGCTGATGGGCAACAAGTTCGGGGTAGGGCAGGCCACCGACAGCTTCTTCTTCGCCCGCCGCATCGCCATGGGCTGCGCCGAGGCTGCCCAGCGGGTCACCAACATCGTCCTGATCCCCGGGCTGGCCGCCAAGCTCAACTCCCGGGATCCGGACCTGATCGGCCGCACCTGGGTCCGCTACCTGAGGAACACCCTCCTCTGGGGCTTTCCCATCACGATCCTCCTCGCGGTGGCCGCGCCTCTCCTCGTCAAGATCATGGGGCCGGGATTCGACCCGGCCGGATCGGAAATGGCCGCCTACCTGCTGCGCATCCTGCTGTTCATCATCCCGGTGACGGTTCTGGAGTCCATCAGCGGCAGCGTCCTGAACGCGGGGCGCCACTTCACCGCCGCGGCGACCATTCCCCTGCTGGGCCGCCTGTGCGTGGTGGTTTCCCTCTTCTTCCTGGTCCCGCCCTGGAACGTCCACGAGCTGGCGTGGGTCATGCTGATCGGTTCGGCCGCCGCCTCCGTCATCCTGGGGCTGGTGGCCCACCGCAAGCTGCCCGAAATGGTCGAGGCGGGCGAGAAGATCGACAGCAAGACCAAGGGCGAGGCCGGCCGCCTGTTCTGGCCGGGATTCCTGGTCTTCTTCACCACCCAGGCCTTCATCTGGCTGGAATTCGGGTACGCCTCGACCCTGGGCGCCGGCGCCATCTCCGAGATGGAGTACGGCTACCGCATCCTGGCCATCCTGCCCGGGGTCGTCTCCTCCAGCCTGACCACCGTCATGTACACCGAGTTCTCGCACCTGATGGCCCAGGGCCGCAAGGAGGAGATGTACCTCAGCCTGGCCCGGGTCACCCGCGGGGGACTGTACCTCATGGCGCCGGTCATCGGGTTCCTGGCCTTCCAGGGCGAGAACATCGCCCGCATCATGCTGCACCACGGGGCCTTTCCCGAATCCTCCATCGAGGTGATCGGGGACGTCATGCTGTACATGGCCTTCTCGGCCATCGGCCTCTACTGCGTCAAGATCTACATCTTCGGGATGTACGCGGACGAAACGGCCCCGGTGCTCAAGATGGTCCTGATCATGCTGGGGGTCACCCTGGCCACCCGCATCATCTTCATCAACCTGTTCATCGATTCCCTGGGACCGGCCGGCATCGCCCTGGCCCGCAGCGTCTCCACCCTGTTCCGGGTGGCCGCCGTCTATCTGCTCCTGAAGCACTACTGGGGCCGCTTCCTCCGCGCCCGGGATCTGACCGCCATGGCCTCGATGGTCGTCTTTACCGCCCTGGCCATGGGCGCCACCCGGTTCGCCAACGACTGGCTGGGCTTCACCCCCGACAAGAGCGTCCCGGTGCGCCTGGTGGGCCTGGGAGCCATGGCCGTGCTGGGCTTCGGCCTGTATGTCGGCCTGACCTACCTGGTCGGGATGCCCGAGACGGCCAGGATCAAGAAGGGCTTCCGGAAGAAGGTCCTGAGGAGGGGGTAGGCATCCTGCCCCCGGGCCGATCCGGGGAGTTCGAATTATACTTTACCAATAAGGTCCATTTCTGCTATAATCATGAAATTCAATATCGTTGCATCCATGGACGGATCACGAGGTCGCCTTAACCGCTACAAGGATCCATTTCAAGACCCGACAACCAGGGGTGGCTCGGATGCAGACCCGAACCGGACTTCCCATTCCCAGGGCAACCGTCTCCGCCCTGGTTTTCCTGACCGCAACCGCATTCTGGTCAACGGGTTTCCCGGCCGGGGCCGATGCCGCCGCGATCTTCACCGTCAAGCCGGAGTTCCTGGTCAACACGACCCGGACCGCCGGCCGGCAGTCCCATCCGGCCATCGCCATGAACGAGGACGGGTTGATGCTGGTGACCTGGTCCACCCAGACCATCCTGGCCGAGGACATCCAGGCCCGCGCCTACTACCCCGACGGGGAACCCTGGACCGGGGAATTCCCGGTCAACGCCCTGGTCCGCTCGGGCACCCAGCACTCCCCCGATTGCGACACCAACGGGAGCAGCCGCTGGGTCGCCGTGTGGGCGAGCTTCGAGGGCCTGGATCAGCACCGGGTCTACGCCAAGCTCTATTCCTCGACCAAGGTCCACCAGCAGATCGAACTGTCGGTGGACGGGGACGTCTTCGGCCCCTCCACCACCCGCACCAGGCCCGACGTGGCTCTTTTCCCCAACGGGGACTTCATCGTGATCTGGGGGCGCACCGAACCCGGCGGATCCGAACTTGACACCTACGTGCGCCTGTTCGACGGCATGGGGAACCCCCTGTCCTCTCCGGTCAAGATCAACCAGGCCGCCTCCATCATCCCCCCCGAGGATTCCACCGGAACCCCGGACATCGCCGTCCGGGAGATCGACGGGCACATGGTCGCCTTCGCCGCCTGGGCCTGCTGGAAGAACCCCGCCGATCCCATTGCCGAACTCCGCGCCCGCCGCTTCGACCCTTACGGCCTGACCTTCGAGGAGGAGTTCCAGGTCTCCCCGCCGGTCGGCCCGGCCCACCAGGGCCGGCCCACCCTGGACATCAACGGGATGGGCGACATCCTGGTGACCTGGCAGGAGCGGAATCCGGCCGACATGCTTTACGACATCCACGCCCGCAAATACACGGCGGCCGATTCCGCATGGGGCGGCCTGATCGATCCCCCGGGCAACGACGAGTTCGAGCAGCATCGAGCCCACGGCTTGCTCAGCGAGGGCGGCGGCATCGTCCTGGCCTGGACCCGCACCCACCCCCAGATCAGCGACGACATCTTCCTGCAGATGTACGACCGGACGGAAGCGCCCCTGCTGGCCGAACCCTTCCAGGTGAACGAGAACTTCAGCAAGGTCCAGCGCCGCCCCGGCTTGGCCATGCTCGAATCCGGCGGAAACTCCCGGATCGGGGTGGTCTGGGAAAGCAGCACCGGCGACGGGGACAGCTACGGGATCTTCGGCGCTCTTCTGGATTTCGACGGTTTCCCGGTGGTCGGGGCGAAACGCTCGGGATCCTGGTCCACCTCTTCCACGCTCCCCTACCCCGGGTGGGATGCCGCCGCCGGATCCCTTGGCGATGAGGAACCCGATCCGGGGATTCCCGCCCCTGGGGCTTTCCGCCATGCGGCCTACCCCAATCCCTTCAATCCGGCGACGACCATCCGGTTCGAACTGGAGCGGCCCGCCACGGTGACCCTGGCCATCCACGACCTCGCCGGCCGGCGCATCGCCACCCTGGCCGCCGCCGCCGACCTCGGCGGGGGCGCCCACGAGTACCGCTGGTCGGGGATGGACGACGCCGGACGGTCCGTGGCCTCCGGACCCTACGTGTACCGGCTGCAGGCGGGAGGAAATTCGGCAACGGGACGGTTGACTGTCATCAAATGATTCCGTATCCATAGGGCATGGTTCCCACCTGGACTTTCGCGGAATCCCGGCGAAGCAGGCCGTTCCCCTTCGGCCTGCTTCTGCTTTTCCGGGACGAGGGCTCCCGCTTCCCGGGCGCCGCTTGCGAACCGACGCTCACGACTCCCCGTAGAGCGGGGTACTCAGGTACTTCAGGCCCGAATCGCAGGCCACGGTCACGACCGTCCGGTCGGGGCCGAGCCCGCGCGCCAGGCGCAGGGCGGCCGCCACGTTGCCGCCGGTGGACGTGCCGGCGAAGATCCCCTCGATCCTCGCCAGCGACCGGGCCGTCGCCATCGCCTCCTCGGTGGTGACGGTCTCGACGGCGTCGGCCACCCCTTCGGTCCACAGGGGCACCACGAAACCGGCGCCCACACCCTCGATCTTGTGGGATCCCGTCGGCCCCCCCGACAGCACCGCCGATTCGGCGGGTTCGACCGCCACGATCCTCACTCCCGGGTCATGGGCCCGCAGCCGGGCGGCGATTCCCCGCAGCGATCCGCAGGTGCCCACGCTCTGGACGAAGGCGTCGATGCGCCCGCCCGTCTGCTGCACGATCTCCTCGCCCATCTTCCCGTAGCTGGCCAGCTGGTCGGTGTTGTGCAGCTGGTTCGTCCAGTAGCTGCCGGGAGCTTCGGCCAGCTTCCGCGCCGCCTCCACCATCTCGCGGGTCAACGCCGCCGTCATCCCTCCGGCCTCGCTGGGCACGATGGTCAGCCGGGCGCCGAGGGCCGCCATGTGGTCCCGCTTCTCGCGGCTGAAGGCGTCGGAGGTCACGATCCGCAGGGGGATGCCCTTGACCGCGCAGACGTAGGCCAGCGACACGCCCGTGCTGCCGCCGGTGTACTCGACCACCGATCCGCCCGGCTGCAGGCGGCCGTCCCGCTCGGCGGCCTCGACCATCGCGAGCGCCATCCTGTCCTTCATGCTGCCGGTGGGATTCTCGTATTCGAGCTTCAGGAGGATGCGGGCGCTGCCCTCGGGGACCATCCGCCTCAGGGCGTACAGGCGGGTGCCGCCGATCAGGGACAGGCCGTCCCCGCCGAACCGGTCGTCCGATCGACTCTCCTGTACCTTCCCGCCGGCCCGTTCCAGCCAGCCCGTGCGGCAATCGGTCGGCGCATCGAAATCCGGCACGTAGGGTTTGACGTCGAGCAGGGGCGTTCCGTCCAGGACGTCGATCCCGTCGACGAACAGGTCGCTACCCTCGATCCGCTCCAGGCGGACGACCGACAGCCCGATGGGGTTGGGCCGGCGGGGCGCTCGCGTGGCGAACAGTCCTCGCCGTTCGGAGTCGAGGAACGGGACCACCTCGAGGTCGTGGCCCTCGCTGCGGTGGAACCGGTAGAGCAGGATCACGTGGGAGAAACCGTCCAGGTCCCGCAGTCCGGGTGCGAACTCGGGCCGGACTTCGACCCGCCCCTTGATCCCCTGGGCTCCCGAAGGCTGGATGGGCATCCCTTCCCGCGAGGTGAAGGGGCTGTGGATGATGCCGATCGTGTGGATTTCCATGTTCTCTCCATCGTACCAGGTTCCCCGGCCCCGACCCGCCCTTCGGGACCGATCAGGGCCTGACCGCCAAAAGGACCACCTCCGGCTCCGGCCCTCCGGCATCACCCGCCTCGGCCTCATTACCGAACCCGCGGAGGAGTGCCAGCCGTCCATCCTCCATCAACACCATCCGATCGCCTGCCGTGAACCCGTCCACCAGGAGATGGATCCGGCGCACCAGCCTGCCCTCGGCGTCGAATTCGTCGAAGCAGGCGGCCGCACCGGGCCTGGGCTCCACCCCCGGGGGTTCCACCCAGAGCCTCCCGTCGGGACGCCAGCGGATGCGGCCCACCGCCGGGTGGGTGTCCAGCGCATGGCAATCCTCGGTTCCACCCAGATCCTGCCGGACCGCCTGGACTTCCTCCTTCGACCGCCGGCGCAACGCCCACTCCCGGTGCAGCACGAGCCCGTCGCCGCCGGGGTCCCGGATCACCACCAGCCACTGGTCCCGCTCCGGGGCGAGGGCCACCCGCCCCTCGCCGGAGATGTCGCAGCGTCCCGAGGCGAAGGGCTCGAAGTAGGACCGTTCGTCGATGGTCATGTCGCTCATGTTCTCCGGAACGGTCCGGCCTGTCAGAACTGTCCGGTCGCCGCCGCCTGGATCGATCTCCGCCAGTTCCTGGATCCGGAAGGCGCCGTCCTTTCCCACCTTCATCCCGCTGCTGGAGATCAGCAGGCGGCCGGCCGCGCACCGGAGCTCACGAACCGAGGCCACCGGCAGCGATCCGGGTTCTCCCGCGCCAAGCAGAAATCCCGCCGGCTGGTCCTCGCGGTCGATCATCACGATCCTGCCCGTGCCCCCGAACTGGATGGCGCCCGCGGGCGCTCCCTCGCAGGCGCCGAGGCGACCGTCCGCCAGGCCGAAGACGCGGTAGGCCCCGGGCAGATCGCCGGGGCCGTCCCCCGGTCTGCCGGCGATCCGTTGCACCGTCCCATCGGGACCCACCTCCAGGATGCGGACCAGCTGGACGTCGCCCAGCAGCACCGTCCCTTCGGGGCCGGGCGCCGCCGTTTCGATGCGGCCGACCACCGTCCCGGAGTCAACTCCGCAATCCAGGCGCCACAGGACCTCAGTCTCGAGGTCGGCTTCGAAGGGAGGGGCTTCAGGCGCCTCGACCACTCGGTAGGAAGACCAGAAGGGTTCGACGGGATCGGCGCCACCGAAGGCCGGCCCCGGAATCGCCGCAAGAAGAGCGAGAAGGAACGAACCCCAATGGTGAAGCCGCGTCATTGTTGACAACCCCGATGGAAAGGTCCTGGAGCCTTGACCAGCAACCAGCCGCACAGAGCCAGTTCGCCGATGAGCGGAACCGCATAGAAGGGAGCGACGGCCGACGCGGAAAGGGGAAACAGGAAGAGGGTGAAGCTGCCCACGATGTAGACGGCGCCGGCCAGCGCCATCAGCGGGCCGAGTATGCGGGGAACGATCGACGACCTGACCAGCAGAAAGCCCAGGACCAGGCAGTGGACCCCGAAAAACACCAGCCCCAGATCGTAACCGTGCCGGTGGACCTCCATGAAGAACAGGGTCAGGGCGTGGGACTGGTCCTGGGTGAAGGGGCCCGGGACCGAGCCTCCGGTCACCAGGATCAGGGCCGCCATCTGGTTCAGCAGGTTGACCCCGTAGATCGCCGTTCCGGTCAGCCGGAATCCCGCCGCGACCAGGGACAGCGTCCGGTTCACCGGCCGCAGCAGGACGAACAGGAGTGCCGCCACCGCCACGTCGCACAGGAAGACCACGATGTCGCCTACGAATCCGACCCGGAACAGCATCTCCGACCGCATGATGTTGGCGGCGGTGGCCGCGGCGTCCCCGCGCACCACGAGCTGCGAACGGACGCCGACCTCGCTGAAGATTCCCAGCACGATGATGATCAGATAGAGGAGGCCTGCTGCGCGGGCATAACGGCCCTGAGGTGAAACCGCCGGGATGTTCGACATGCTATTCCCCGCTGGGTTGACGGGTCCGGAATTCGTGAACGATCTCGTCCTCGTGACGGATCTTCCAGACCAAAGTACCGGATTCCCTCGCGCCTGCACTCACCACCTGGATACGATAGACGCCCGGTTCGACGCCGGTGAAGGGGTAGGTCGCAATGACCTCTCCGTCATTCGAGTAACTGATGACCTCGAAATCGCAGACCTCGTCGCAGAGCGCCATCAGAGTCAACCAGGAATGCGGATTGGGGCGGTTGGGCCCGACCCTGAAATTTCCGTCGGTCGATTCGGTGAAGTATTCACGGGCGGCCAACTCGATGTCCGCCGGAGTCCGGTCGAGGAAGGGGATCAGATCCACCGAGCCATGTTCGTCCCTGCTCCACCGGTGACGTCGCCCGCTGTCCTTTTCGGCGAGGTCCGGCGTCCTGCCGAACTCTTCCGCCCGGCGCGCCGGGGCGCGGGTCAAGGTGACCCGGGCGAACTCCCTGCGCTCCTCGCCCCGCTGGTTGTCGATGGCCATGGTCCACACGTCGCGATCCCGGTGGTAGCTGAAGGTGTTCAGGATGGCCGTGTCGGGCCCGGTGTTGAAGACGAAGGGCAGGCTGTCCCCTTCGCGAACCGCATGGCCGAAAACGCCGTCCACCAGTCCCCCGCCTCCGGTCGAATCGAGCCACTGGCAAACGTACAGGCTCTTCGGGTCATTCCAGCCGATCATGACGATGGCCTCGTACAAGGGCCTGCCGTCGGCGTCCGTTTCCCGGGACGTCTCGGTCAGGCGCAGGTAGTAGTGGTTCAGGACCCAGTCGGCCTCGATGTCGTGCACCACCGGGCCGCCTGAGATGGCGCCGGTCATGACCCAGGTTCCCGCCAGCTTGTCGATCAGGGGGTCGTGCCAGCCGGGACCGTCGGCAAGCGACATCGCCGGCAAAAGGAGGATCAGGGCCATCGCCCGCAGCAGACTCTTCATGGGGCATGCCCTTCCGGATCGGGGCCCTGGACGGATGACTTCCATCCCTTGGCCTTTCACACTAAGCGAAGCGGGGGACCGAAGTCCACCCCCCGGGACGGGAATCAGGACCGATCGTCGAGGCTCGAGGGTATCCCCTCCCGGAACGAGGGATGCTTCAGAACGACCCCGAGTTCATTCCGCAACCTGCCGTTGTCGATCCTGCGGTTCTCCCTCAGGAACGACAACATGCCGGGCGACATGATCCCTGCGGCCTCCGCCGAGGTGATGCGGGGCGGACGCGGCCGGCCGGTCAAGTCGGCGATCAGGTCGTAGAACTCGCCCATCCTGGATGGATGACCGTCGCTGACGTTGTACGCCCGGCCGTCCACGCCCCGCTCCATGGCGGCGATGCAGGCCGTCACCAGATCGTCCACGTGGATGCGGTTGCTGAACGGGGCGTCCTCGTCGCGCAGGACCGCATTCCCCCCCCGGACGTACTCCACCGGGACGCGACCGGGACCGTAGATGCCCGCCACCCTGAGGATCACGACCTCGCCGCCGCCCTCGCTGCTCCAGTCGAGCAGCTGCCGTTCCGCATCGGCCCGGCGCCGGGCCCGGTCGGTTGTGGGGTTCAGGGGTCGGGCCTCGTCCACGAGGTCGCCGCCGCAATCCCCGTAGACTCCCGTCGTGCTCGTGTAGACGATGCGTGGTGCAGGGGTCCGAAGCCGGAGATTTTCCAGGAAGCGTTGCAGGCGGTGATCGGACGTCCCTTGATCGGGAGGCGGGGCGAGATAGAAGATCCGGCCCTGGTCGAGCGGAGGCCAGCCGGATGCCGCCGCATCCAGATCGAGGACGAGGGGGCTCACGCCCAGGTCCTGGAGTTCCAGGGCGCTGCCGGCGCTCGATACCACGCCGGTGACGGATCGCCTTTCCCGCGCCAGGCGGCCCGCCAGCCGGCGGCCGGTGTAGCCGCAACCGATGATCAGATCGCCGGACATGAACCGCTCCTCCTGGTTTCTCCGTTCCGGCCGTCAGCAGGGAATTCCGGGCCGGAAATTCCCTCCGCCTTCGCCGTGGCGTGCGGCCGGAGCCGAGGACGAATCAACCGACCAGCCACCCTCTTGACGTACGGGGGCCTCATGGGTGTGATGCTGCGAAATGTCAATTTTTCAGCTTGGCGCGTTTCGCGGGCCATTTCAGTTGCGGACTCTCCCATGGCTCAAAATAATGCAGAGAGTCCCGGTATGACTGCAATATTTCGCCCAATCCCCTGGGGGTCGCATAGCTAACACGCTTAGTTCCTTTGGCGCCGAGAACCATCTGGGCACAGTTTATCGACGCTTCGTCTTGGAACCCTTCGCCAACGAAGACGATTTGATCGCAGAAGTCGCAGAGGTAGAACTCAGAATCCTCTTCCAATCTCAACCTTCTCCTGATTCCTTCTATTCTGGCGCTATCGCGAATTGCAACCCGGAAGTCATCAATCCCGCAGTATTGGATGAATATCGCGTCGATTTCTCCCCTGCGATAGGGGGTCGTGTACTTGGCGTACCTGCCGAGCGCTACAATAGCGACGATAATCACGGCTAAAAGGACCACCAGGCGCCTCATTCAGACCTCGTGTAAATCAGCATAACATTGGCTTCACCCGGGCGTGCGTCCGGGCCGTTGGTCCGGGTTGGCGCGCCGCTTGCCACGAAAACGGCGGGGCGGGGGCGGGCGGCCGGTGCAATCTGCAATTTGGCGCCCCCCGGCCCACCTCCCACGAGAGGCTTCAGGCGAGAAATCTCTTTCGCCGCCGAACCATTCATCGCATGCCAGAGGTCCCAGTCCTGCTGCAGGTCGAGCGAAAATGTTGAGGCGATGTCCGCCTTTGCGGAAGCCAAGGTGTGCAGCGGGTCAAACGTCGCCAGCAACCACTTGATGCTGGGTGCCGGCCTCAATGCACCGCCGCCGTTACCAGCCTGTACCCAAGATCAGAGTCCGCTTGGTCCTGAAGTGTCCCGTGTGTTCGATGCCAACACCCAGAAGCTAAATCCTTTCGCAATTCCTCCAGCCCGTCAGGAACATTGGAAATTCGGGAGAACGACGACATGCCGGAACGAACTTCTTCGTTGAGGTACGCTTCAGGGCGGCACCAATAGGCGCCCAAGAATCCGTCGATGCAATTGGCCGGAATTGGAACCGGCTTGACCTGAATTGGACCAAGGTGTCGGCGGAATTCCTCCATTCTCGGAAAGATGCTCCGATCCAACGCGAGAAGCTCAGGAAAATATTCCTGGGTCAGCCAGAACCCCGAAAAATCTGGATCCCAGGTAAGAATGGCCACCTCTCGTTTTGAGGTGCGTGCGCACTCACCAAGCCCCTGGGCAATATCCGACCAATGATGGACCGTAAGAACGGCCAGCACTGAATCAACCGCTGCATCCTTGAACGGCAGCGCCTCAGCTGAGGCCTGAACCACATTCCTCTTGTTCCGTCGCTGCTGGATCATTTGATACGACGGTTCGACTGCAAAGGTCGGCACGTGGGCCGGTTCGTATGAGCCGGAGCCGGCACCCACGTTCAAGACCGAACGAGCATCGCCCAGCGCATCCAAGATTTGACGACCAATCCGAGGATCAGGTTTTCGCTGATTGGAGTACCCGACTCCGATCTTGTCGTAACGTACGGTCATGTTCTTCCCCAAGGCACCTAGGTTTTGCTTCGCCGGCGGCCGCAAAAGGACCGAAGGGCCGGGCCGGCGCAACGTTTGCCCTGCAAGCGGCGTGACGGTCCCGGGCGGCCGGTGCCAGCGACCGTTAAACCATAAGCGAACTAAGCAAGATCTTTCAGGATTTCTTGAATCTTCATCTTAAAGTCCGGGATATCCCGGGTGACCACAGTCCAAACCAAATCGATGTCAATTCCCAGGTAATCATGAACCAAGACGTTTCGGAATGCCGAAAGTGTGGCCCACTCAACCTCTGGGTGTTCATCTTTCAGCCCTGCAGATAGCCGCTGAGTCGTTTCAGTCATTGTGTGGAGATTCCGAAGCACAGCATCCTGATGCAAATGCGAAGCAATGAAGGCTTCCCGGCCAATTGCTATAGCCGCATCAATACGATCAATCATTTCCAAAATGTGCTGAAGGTAGAGTTTGTCGCTTTTCAAAGCGAAACCGCCTCCATTAAAACCCGCTCCCGAAGAAGGGGATTGAGGCCGGACTCCGTCACGATATCGACAGGCCTGCCCAGCAGATCCTGGAGCTCCAAAATAAGCCCAGCCGGAAACCAGGGACTAACCTTTGATCCCGTGGTGACCAATAGGTCAATGTCACTGCCCTCGGTGTCGTCACCCCGGGCCACGGAACCGAAAACGCGAACCGAAGTAACCCCATGTTTTTGAGCAACTTCAAGAAGGTCTTCGCGCTTGATCTGAAGAAAATCGATCGTGGCCATGCGCACCCTCCCAGGTACGCCATCAGTTTAACCCAAATTGCCCGGGCCGCGCAACTGATTCGGGGCCATCATATTGGTATAACGTTTGGCTTCACCGGCGGCCGCAAAGGCCCGAAGGGCCGGGCCGGCGCGACGCTTGCCCTGCAAGCGGCGTGACGGTCCCGGGCGGCAGGTGCAAGCGACCGATATACGATGCTCAAATCTCAGGCTCATCTACCAACTGGGCTCCATGCCATACCGCGACTACCCATATCGTTTCCCCCACGACCCGATAGAAGAACCGATAAGGCCGGACGATGACCTCCCGGTGCGGAAGATCTGGGAACTCGGGAACGGAACGACCGGATTCAGGAAATTCCTCCAGGCGGCGTAACACCAACTCCGCCTTTTCCCGAAACCGTCTGGCTGCCTCCGGACGGTCTTGGCGAATATATTCCAACCCCTCGAGAAACTGAGACCTGGCCGAGGGAGTGAACCGGATTTTCACCTATTGCCCTCTTCCAGCAAGGCATCGGCTTCCTTCAGGACACTTGTCAATGAAAACCCCTCACCTTGGGCTATTTCCTTCTCACCTATGGCCAGGAGCTTCAATAGCTCCCGCTCGTGTTCAGATTTCTCATAGGCATCGATGCTCTGGATGACGGCAATTGCTCGCCCTCTTTGAGTAACCACCAGGGGCCCGACGGAGCCCTGGAGCTTTTTCAGGACGGCAGCGGCATCCTGGCGGAGATCGGTCACGGGGATGATATCCGGAATCTTCATTTCAACGCACCTCCAGTGGTACATTTAACTGTACTTCTGACTGGTGTTTTTCGCAACATCTATTCGTATAACGTTTGGCTTCACCGGCGCACCCAAAGGCCCGAAGGGCCGGGCCGGCGCGACGCTTGCCTCGCAAGCGGCGTGACGGCCGCGGGCGGCAGGTGCAAGCTACTGATAGCGAATGTCCCCGAGGCCCACGAGGACCCCAATTTTTGCCAAAACTTCCAGCATGATTTCTTCCGAAGCCTTATCAAATTTCTTAGCATGGCGTGCCCGCCAATCGAGGCTTTTGACCTGGTCGGCCAAGATTGCTCCGGTTGCTTTGCACCCTTCAGGAATCTCTACCTCAAAAGGGTAACCTTTAACATGGTTGGTCAATGGACAGAATATGGCTAAACCGACCTTACCATTATATGCCCTCGGCGAAACAACCAGCGCCGGCCGATGACCAGCCTGTTCCGAACCTGCTTGGGGGTTGAATTGAATCCGGACAATATCTCCACGGTCTGGTATGTACCCGGAGGACCGGTTAGGGGCTACCAACTTTCACCGCCTAAGGATTCCCCCGTATCGATTTCGCTATGGAGGTTTTCCTCGGTAACCCCAGCCAAGAGGTCCTCAAGGTCAAAACGAGCCTGTTCCGCGACTCGGATAACCAATTGGCCATCTTCCATGAGAAGGTCAACTGTGGTTCCTTCAGAAACCCGGACTTCTTTGGCAAATGATTTGGGGATTCGTAAGCCTAAACTATTTCCCCACTTAACAACTTTTGTCTTCATGGCAACTCCCCGGTTTATACAATGAGTATACTAAATTTGAGCCCGCCGTCAAGAGGGCAATCCTATTTTCATTTCGCTAACGTTTGTTTCAGCAGCAATGCTGGTTGGCGCGCCCCTGGCCCAGCCAGGGCCGTGACAAGCGCGCCGTCTGCTTCAACGATCCGTTATGGGGCACGTGAGGCCTGAATCAACCTCATAGGCCCCAGACGAAATCACTCTATCAGTCTACCGCGGTCTCAGGTCTCAATCAAGGGCCTCGGCCGTTGGTTCACCCAGGCGGTGCCCCCGGGGCCGGCGGAACATGCGCCACCCAGACGACTGAAGGGGCCCCAGATTGAACGGAATCCCCCCGGAGCGACCACCTGGTCAGAGCAATTCCGGTTTCCGATTCAGGTGAAAGCCAGGCCAAAGCACCACCCAGACTTTTCGCGGTGAGGCAATTCCAGGCCAGCTCAAGAGGCGATTGCCCACCGGACGATTGAAGGGACTCCGGAATCTGCTGAATGTCGTCGGGCCGACCTGCTCTGGGCGAGGGAGGGGATGGGTGGTCAAAGCCCGGCAATGTTCACGATCGAGGCAGGCCCTCCAATACCACTGCGCCTGGTTCTCGGTGGCTGGGTCCAGGGGGCCCAAGCGCTTCTCAAGGTGGCGGTGGTGTTATACGGAACCGGAATAACACCTATTCAAAGGCCAAGCGTTGACTGGCTTCATAACGTTTGGCTTCACCGGTGGCCCGTAGGGCCGGGCCGGCGCGACGCTTGCCCAGCAAGCGGCGTGACGGCCGCGGGCGGCCGGTGCAAGCCCCTGTTAGCAGATCAGGAAGCACGCCTCTCCAGCATTTCGGCAATCCAAACCTTGATGATCGACTGGCGAGTCACCCCCAATCGCTTCGCTTCTCGGTCAAGGGATTCAATCATCCAGGCCGGAAAATCGACGTTGATGCGCCTTGACTCCTGGTTCAATCGGCGACCCTTGGAAATATCCAAATCGGAAGTGATGTCTTCACCACTTTCAAATTTTTCGTCGAATTCATTCGCCTTCATAGATCTCAACCTCCTCTTTTCGCGAACGCCTGACCGAAATGATTCGGATGCGATCTTCTCGATACGTAATAACGGCAGACCAGACCCTGTTTCCAATCTTCCCGATCACAAAAAAGCGGGGTTCGTCGGAGGTTCGAGCCGGAATTTCCAAGAGCATTGAATCAAGCCATAGCAACTGAGCCTCGACAAAATCAATGCCGTGCTTTTCGCGGTTTGCTTCACTCTTTGCCGGATCGAATTCAAATTCCATTTTGCCTCCAGCAGGTCTTTGTATAAAATTTATACCTTTTTTATATCAAAGTCAACCGGTTTCTGGACAAATTAAGGGGGTTTGGGGAATATGCTCCGTTACACACCAATTCTGCTAACGTTTTGCTTCACCGGCGCCCGCATAGGCCCGAAGGGCCGGGCCGGCGCGACGCTTGCCCTGCAAGCGGCGTGACGGCCGCGGGCGGCCGGTGCAAGCGACCGTTAGACAACGTTCCCCTTCG
>JBFXKG010000022.1:0-74023 GCA_050174015.1 Candidatus Krumholzibacteriia bacterium | reverse complement strand
CCCGTGGACGACGTCTGGGGCTCCGCCTGCCGTCAGCTGGCCTCGGTGACCGCCAGGGCTCTCTGGCTCCAGGAGGAATCCCGCTCGCCCGACTACGCCTCCAGCCCCCTGCGCCAGGGTGCCAGGCCCGCCGATCCGACCCTGGGCGCCGACGTCCCCTTCGCCGAGCAGTCCGCCCTGCGCCTGCAGAACGGGCGCGTCCTCCTGCCCCTGACGGTGAGCCGGATGGTGGTGGGCCTGCGCGGGGATCTGGGCGGAATGGCCTGGCGCCACGACGGGCTGCCCGATCTGACGGGACTGGGACGGACCGCCGGATCGGCGGCCGGCAAGCGACCGTAAGGCGTTTTTTACCAAGAGAAAGGGCACTCTTCCTTCCGAATTCGCATGAACCCTGCCCGCCGGGGATTCCAGCAATCCGGTCCTGCCGGATGCCTGGTCCAGGTCGGCGGCGCCCGGCTCGAGGGCGAAGTCCCGGCATTTGGCCGCGGGCCCGGAGCATGGTAGATTCAGACAGGAAACCGACCCGAAAGGACAGCCCATGCGCGACGGATTGGTGGCGGTCGCCACGTACCTCAACGAACTGGACGCCGAGGTGGCCAAGGGCCGCCTGGATTCCCTCGGGGTGGCCGCGGAGGTGCAGGCCGACAACTGCGGGGGGATGCGCCCCCACCTGGACCTGACCCTGGGCGTGAAGCTCCTGGTGCACGCGGCCGACCGCGAGAAGGCCCTGGAGATCCTGGCGGACCTGGAGTCCGACGACCCCTCCCCGCCCTGGCGCTGTCCGGCCTGCGGCGAGGAAGTCGAGGGGAACTTCTCGGCCTGCTGGAACTGCGGCCAGGAACGCCCTTGAGGCCGGCCTGCCCGGCTGTGGCGGCCCTGGGGTTCGGCCTGATCCTCCTGGTGGCCCCCACCGGCGGGCGGACCCATCCCGGCCCCTCGCCCGCCCACGGGTTCGCCCCCTGGGCCCTGGTCCCTCCCGGAGACGCCCCCAAGGACGAGACGCCCCCGCCCCGGTCCGACGACCGCGGATTCGACGTCTCGAGCTATGATCTGGAACTGATGATCGACACCGAGGCGCGGCGGATTTCCGGCCTGGTCGCCGTCGGCCTGCGCGCCCTGGAGCCCCGATTGCGCCGGATCACCCTGGACCTGGTCTCGGTCCTGGACTGCACGGCGGTCTCCTCGGGCGCCGGCCCCCTGCCCTTCACCCACGAGGGAGACAGCCTGGTCGTCATCCTGCCCTCTCCCCTGGCCGAAGCCGGCCCCGAAACCCTGACCATCACCTGGGAAGGCCGGCCCCTGCCACACGGGTCGTTCGACGCCGGTTTCATGTGGCGCACCCACGACGGCGGCACTCCGGACGATCCGGCCGACGACCGGCCGGTGGTGGCCACCATCGTGGAGCCCTGGAGCGCCCATTCCTGGTGGCCCTGCAAGGATCATCCCTCGGACAAGGCCCTGGTCAGCCTCGCAGCCACGGTCCCGGACGGCCTGACCCTCATCTCCAACGGAACGCTCGTCTCGACGACCGAGCCGGAACCGGGCCTGATCCGCTACGCCTGGCGCGAGGCCTATCCCATGGCCACCTACCTTGTTTCCATCGCCCTGACCGACTACGTGACCTGGACGGAGGCATGCACCCCGGCCGGGGGCCCGCCGGTGGACCTGGAATTCCACGCCTTCCCGCAGGACCGGGAAAAGGCGGAGATCGACCTGGCGCCGACCTGCGCCATGCTGGAGATGATGACCGATCTGGCCGGCCCCTATCCCTTCGCGGGCGAGAAGTACGCCCAGGCCGAGATCAAGTGGATCGGGGCGATGGAGCACCAGACCGCCACGAGCATCAGCCAGTTCTTCATCACCGGGGATCGCCGCCACGAGACCATCGTGATCCACGAACTGGCCCACCAGTGGTTCGGGGACAGCCTGACGCCCCGCCGCTGGGCGGACATCTGGCTCAACGAGGGCTTCGCCCGCTATGCCGAGGCACTCTGGATCGAACGGGAATACGGAGCGGAGGCCTACCGCGACTTCATGCACGACATCGGGATCAACCGGCATCCCGACCTGTTCGCGGGGGAGGGGATCCTCAGCGACCCGGCCCCCATCCTGCCCAACCTGCTGATCTACAACAAGGGCGCCTGGGTCCTGCACCTTCTGCGCGGCCTGATCGGGGAGGACGCGTTCTTCCGGTTCCTCCACGATTACGCCACCGATCCGGCCCTGGCCCAGGCGAACGTGGACACCCCTGCGATGATCGCGGTCGCCGAAGCCGCGGCCGGGAGGCCCCTCGGCGGGTTCTTCGCCCCCCTGCTGGACACCGATGCGGTGCCCCTGGTTCAGGCCGAGGCCCGGGTGGATCCCGCCCGGCCGCACCAGGCGGTGGTGACCCTGGTCCAGCGCCGGTCCCCCCTGTTCGAACTGGCCGTCCCCGTGAGGCTGTTCACGGGGTGCGGCCCCGTCGATCGGGCGGCGTTCCTGGCGGGCCCGCAGTCCGTGACCAGGCTCGACGCCGGCTGCGCCATCGACAGCATCCGGATCGATCCGGACAGGATGAGCCTGCTGCGCCTGACGCCCGCGCCCCCGGCCTTCCTCGAAGTCGTCGGGCCCGCCCCGAACCCCGCCGGAAGCTCGGGATCGCAGTTCTCGATGTTTCTCAGGGAATTCTCGGAAGTCAATGTCAATGCATATGATGTGCGTGGGATTGAGATAGATGAAACCCCGCTGGGGGAATTGGAACCCACCGGCGCCCCGGGCGATCCTGCCGGCGAGCCCCACAGGTTCACCTGGCCCCGACCGGACGGCCCCCCATGCGCGTCGGGTGTCTACTGGCTGGAATTCGAGGCGTCGGGACACCGGGTGGTCCGCAAGGTGACTCTCCTGCGGTGAACCCGGTCCCGGTCACTCCACGGGGATCAGAGGCGCGAACCGGGGATTGATGTGCTTGCGCCCCGCCTCGGAGAAGACCACCGTCACCAGCATGTCGTCCCCGCTGCCCTCGACCCGCTCGACGACCCCCGACCCGAAGATCCCGTGGGTGACGATCTGGCCCTGGTAGTAACCCCCGGACTGGTCGACCTCGGCGTCCCAGCCAGCCCCGGCGGCGGGGCGGCGGACGGGGCCGTGACCCGCAGGCTTGCGCTTGCCCCACTGGTCGGGCCGCACCGCGGGCGCCGGGCGGGGCCGGGGCCGGGCGGGCCGATCCTCGTCCCCGAACAGGGACCCGTGGCGGGCCGGCTGGCTGTAGGTGTTCAGGTGGCGCCGTTCGATGAGCTCGTCGGGCACCTCGGTCAGGAACCGGGACGGCAGGCTCTCCTGCCAGGATCCGAACCGCCGGCGGCGGGCGGCATGCAGCAGGTAGACCCGGCGCTCGGCCCGGGTGAGCGCCACGTAGAACAGACGCCGCTCCTCCTCCAGGCCCGCCTCCTCCCGGGCGCTGTTGATGTGGGGCAGGATGTCCTCCTCGCAGCCGGCCAGCACCACCACCGGGAATTCCAGGCCCTTGGCGGTGTGGATGGTCATCAGGCGCACCAGGCCCTGCTCGTCGGTAATGGTGTCCGGATCGGAGACCAGGGCCGTCTGCTCGAGGAACTGGCCCAGGGTGCCGCCGCCGGAGGACTCGTGGAAGCCGGCGGTCGCATTGACGAGTTCGGCCACGTTCTCGCTGCGGCTGCCCGCGGTGGCGGGATCCTCGGCCTCCAGGTGCTCCTGGTATCCCGTCTCCTTCACGATCAGCTGCAACAGCTCGTGGACGGGCATCCCCTCGGAAGCCCGGCTTCGCCAGGCCGTCACCTGGTCGAAGAAGGCCCGCACGCGCCGGCAGGCGGCCGGCGCGATCTCGCGCTCCAGCAGGCCGGACTCGGCGGCGGCCTGGCCAAGGGTCAGTCCCTCCCCGGCCGCCAGCGCCATCAGGCGGGCCACGGTGGTGTCCCCGATCTGGCGCTTGGGCACGTTGATCACCCGCTGGGCCGCGATCTCGTCGGCGGGATTGGCCACCAGCTTCAGGTAGGCCAGCAGGTCGCGAACCTCCTTGCGCTCGTAGAACTGCAGGCTGCCCACGATCTGGTAGGGCAGGCGGGCCCGGCGCAGGGCGTCCTCCAGGGGCCGGGACTGGGCGTTGGTGCGGTACAGGACCGTCACGTCGCTGCGGGTGAGTCCCCCGGCGCATTCCGCGCGGATGATGTCCACCAGCCGGGCGGCCTCGTCCTGGTCGTCGTGGAACTCCTCCTCGGTCAACAGGTCCCCGTCGGGGTCGTTGGTCCAGAGGTTCTTGCCCTTGCGCTGCTTGTTGTTGGCGATGACCCGGTTGGCCGCAGCCAGGATGTTGCCCGTGCTGCGGTAGTTCTGCTCCAGCCGGTAGGTCGCCGCGCCCGGGAAGAACTCGTCGAACTTGACCATGTTCTCGATGCGGGCGCCCCGCCACGAGTAGATGGACTGGTCGTCGTCGCCCACGGCGAACAGGTTGCCGTGCCAGCTCGAGAGCAGCTTGACCATCACCAGCTGCAGGGGGTTGGTGTCCTGGAACTCGTCCACCAGGACGTGGCCGAAGCGCCGGGCGTACTTCTCGCGCACGGTTTCGTGCTGCTCCAGGAGGTGGACGGTGCGCAGGATCAGATCGTCGAAATCCAGGGCCCCGTTCCGCCGCAGGGCGGCCTCGTAGCCGGCGTAGAGCTCGGCATACTTCCTGTCCACGTAGCTGCCTGCCGCGGCCAGGGCCTCCTCGGGCGTCGTGTCCTCGTTCTTGAGGCGGCTGATCACCGACCGGGTGGCGGAGGGATTGAACTGCTTGAGGTCCAGCTGCAGGTCCCCGGTGACCTGCTTGATGAGCCGCTTGCCGTCGTCGGAGTCGAAGATGGTGAAGCCCGGCTCGAGGCCGATGTGGATCCCGTCGCTGCGCAGGATCTTCAGGCCCGTGGCGTGGAAGGTCCCGATCCAGAACGGGGCCCGGTCCCGGCCGACGGTGTCCGCGATGCGCTCGCGCATCTCGCCCGCCGCCCGGTTGGTGAAGGTGAAGGCCAGGATCTCGCCGGGCAGGGCCCGGCCTTCGGCCAGCAGCCAGGCCACCCGGGTGGTCAGCACCCGGGTCTTGCCGCTGCCGGCCCCGGCGACCACCAGCACGGGTCCGTCGCCCGCGGTGACGGCCTCCCGCTGGGCCTGATTGAGGGTTTCGAGGATGTCGTTCACGTCCGCTCCGTCGTCCAGGGGTTCCTTGCGCACCGAGGTGGCAAGATGCCACGCCCGGCCGCGGGATTCAAGGCCAGGTCCCGGATCAGTACTCGAAGCGGTACTTGAGGTCCAGGTTGTAGGTGGGTTCGCCCTGGTTCTCGTCGATGCGCCGCCGGATCTCCGACTGCAGCAGCAGGTGGGCGTTGATCTGATACTCCACGAGGAAGTCCCGGTCGTCCTGGCGGATGCCCTGGGCGTACTTCAGGTAGAGGTCGGAACCGAGGTACTTGCCGACGCCGATCAGGGGGTCCAGGCCGGTGTTGCCCGCCTCGCGCTGGCGCTGGATCTGCCGGATCTCGAAGGTGTCGAAGAGGTCCAGCTCGCGGGCGATCTCCCGCTCCAGCAGGTTGAAGCCCGCGGTGATGGAGGAGTTGGTCAGCCGGCCCGCATCCCCCTCGGGGGTGGCCTCCGGCTCCAGACCCAGCAGCATCCGCTGGATGGCTTCCCGCGAATAACCCCGCTCGGAGCTGAATTCGACCACGGGTTGGAGCAACGATCCGGTGATCTGCACACCGATGTGCTCGATCACGCTGTTGCTCGAATACTGGCTGCGCAGGCGGTACTTGGTCTGGGCCTGGATGTCCACGCGCGGGTCGAAACCCACGTCCCGGCTGAAGTCCAGGCGGCCGCTGACGACCTCGAAGTCGTTGTTGAAGACGATCAGGCGGCCCTTGTTGATGTCCAGCGAGCCGCGCAGGTTCAGGCCGGCCTCGTCGCGGATGAGATTCAGGTCCCCGCCCAGATCGAGTTCCATCTCCCGGTTGACGATGTGGGCCACCCGCGGCTCGGCGTGCAGCCGCAGGTCGGCCAGCCAGTCCGGGGCCACCGTGCCCTCGCGGGGGTCCGCCGCGCCGGGCTTCTCGCTGAAATCGCCGCTGTACTGGGCCTTGTCCACCGTCAGGTCGCCGGAGAACTTCGGGACCAGCAGGCTGTCGGGTCCCACCTTCACCCCGGTCAGCCGGGCCCCCCGACCGCTCACCACCGCAGCCAGGTCGGGGATCGAGGCGACCAGGAACCGGTCCAGATCCAGCCGCACGTCGAAGGTCTCCAGTTCCAGGCCCTTGAAGACGATCCGCCCGCCGCCGGAGAATCGGCCCCGCAGACCCTCCCTGCCCCGGATGTCCGTGACCAGGAGCTCGTCGCCCAAGAAGCGGCCGTCGCAGGAGGCCTCGGCATAGACCTCTTCCAGGTCCCGCAGGACGAAACCCGCGTTCCTGATCTGCAGCTCGCCCTGATACAGGGGATGCTCCAGGGGGCCGGCCACGATGATCGTCCCCGACCCGCGGCCGCTGGACGAGACGAAGGCGTTGGTGGCCCGGGACAGGGGTTCGAGATCCGTCCCCTCGGGGATGACCAGCTGCATGAACAGCGGACCGTCCGGGGGCGAGACCGGCTCGCTGAGGAAGTCCAGCCGCACGGGGATCTCGAGGCGACCGGTCATGGCGAAGCCGTCCTTGCGGCCCTTCAGGTCGCCCAGGACCAGGGTCTCCTGGTCGACCCAGATCGACCCCTGGAGTTCGTCCAGGTGCAGCCAGTGGATGTGGAAGGGGGCGCTGGTCAGGGCTCCGGAGCACTCGGGCGCGGCGGTGGTGCCCCCCACGTGGAGATCGCCGTCGAACCGGCCGGCCAGGCGGTCCAGGGCGGGCAGGGCGAACTGCTCGAGGAAGGCCCAGTCCCCGTCGCGGATCTCCAGGTCGAGGTCCAAGGCCGCCCCGGCCCAGAAATCCTGCACGCCGGCGCCGGGATGGGACACCGAACCGAGGGCGCGCAATCGCCCGTAATCGGAATGGAGGTCGAACTCCCGGACGGTCACGACTCCCTGGCTGAGCCCGCCCTCGACGTGCAGGGAATCCACCGTCGCCAGGGCGAAGGGCGCATCCGTCAGGTCCCCCGAAAGGGTGACCACCGGAGCGTCGGGATGACCGGCCACCCGCACCCGGGCGGTGGCCCGGCCCGACAGGGGGTGTTCGGCGGGCACGAAGGGGTTCAGCAGGGTCAGGTCGAAGGTCTCGAGGTCCAGGGTGCCGGTGACGGCCTCGTCCGAACGGTACTCGAACTGCAGGGCCAGGGCTCCCCTGGGGGAGACGAGTTCCACGTCGGGAAGGGCGAAGTACCCGTCCCCGAGGTCGAAGCCCACCGCCTGCGGAATACGCCAGGAGGTCCCTTCCAGATCCACCCTGAACCGGGGCACCTCGAAGCGGGAGAGGGAGTCGGCCAGGTCCGCCGTGAAGGCCAGGGCCACGACCGTGTCCCCCAGGACGGACCGGAACGAGTCCATGCGGGCGAACCCCGGACCGGCGGAACCCGCGCCCTTGAACCCGCCCAGGGGCACCTCTCCCAGCCGGAGTCCCTCGCCCGACCAGGCGGCGGCGACCGACGGGGCCTCCAGGACGTCGCCGATCTGGACTTTCGCGTCCAGCGAGTCCGCGGTGATCCGGCCCAGACCGAGATCACGTCCCGCGATGCGCCCCCGGAACGCCAGGTCCTCCACCGGACCGCTCAGGGTGCCTGAGCCTCCGGCCTGGCCCGCGAGTCGCGGCCAGCCCCAGTGATCGGGCAGGGACGCGAGGTCTCCGCTGACGAAGTCCACCCGGCCGGTGAAGACCTCCAGCGAGTCGGTGGATCCGGTCAGGTCGGCCACCAGGTCACGGTGCTTCAGGACGATGCTGTTGAAGCGCACGCCCCGGGGGGTGGCCTCCACGTCCAGGGTGCAGTCGTCGAAGGGGATGACGTCGATGCGGCCGTCCTCCATCATCCCGGTCACCCGGGTCCATTCCGGACGGTCGGAATGCTCGATGCGCAGACGGCCGCGGCCGTCGGTCCGCGGCAGATCGTCCACCCCGGGCACGAGGCCCGCGGCGAGATCGATGTTCTCGGCCCGGCAGTCGAGGACGAACGTGACCGCCTCGGGGTCGCTCAGGTCGAACCGGCCCGACCCGACCAGACCGGCCCCGTTGACCGTCCCGGCGGCCTCCGTCAGCAGCACTTCCTGCGGCAGGATCAGGGCCCGGGCCCGCAGCCCGGTCATCGCGTACCCCTCGAGCGTCCCCTCGAAGAGGCCGGCGTAGACCAGGGTGTCCCCGCTGGTGTACACGGTCCCGTCGACGGACCCCTCGGCCGAAAAGCCGATACCCATGTCGATCAGGTCCTCGATCTCCCGGATGCTGACGTCGGCGGCCGTCACCTTCAGGTCGAGGGAATCGTCCCAGCCCTTGCTTCCGGAGACGGTGACGGGGTCGCCGTTCAACGACCCCAGCAGGCGGCCCGTCCTGATGCTTTCCGCGTCCAGGGTGACCAGCCCCCTCAGGTTCCGCAGGACGGTGTCGTGGGTCTCCCAGTCCAGCCCGCAACCCCGCAGGACGAGCTCGATGGAACCGTCGGTCCGGACCGCGCCGCGCCAGTCCAGGTCGCTGATCCGCTCCCGCAGCCGGCCGTCGTCCCCGGAGAATTCCAGGAAGGCGTCGGCGACCTCGAGATGGTCGATGATCAGCGCGGGCAGTTCCGGCCCGGGGTGCCCCTTCCGGTTCCGGGTCGAATCGCCGTCCGCGGCGGAGCCGGACCGGGAATAGACCCGGGGATTGGCCACCACCACCCTGCGCAGGTGCGGAACCCTGCCCAGGGCCTCCTCGAGGCTGAAGTCGACCAGCACGGTGTCGGCCGAGACCAGGGTCAATCCGCCGTCGCGGCCGACCAGGGTCAGGGACACCCCGAACAGGTCGAGCCCCTCGAAGGGGCGCACCCGGACGTCGCCGACGCGCAGGCCGCCGGCCTCCATGCGCAGCAGGTGGACGCTGACCAGGTTGGAGGCGTAGGGCGCCAGCACCCCGGGATGGGTCCCCAGCCAGCCCAGGATCCCCAGGACGGCGGCCCAGGCCAGCAGGATGGGTACGTGCTTGGGTCGCAGGCGCCGCATCAGAACGGATACCCCAGGCTGAAGTGCCAGATCCGGGCCGGATCCCTGGTGTCCCGCGATTCGCTGAGGTACCGGACCCGCTTCAGGGGGAAGCCCACGTCGACCCTCACGGGTCCGAAAGGCGTGTCCAGCCTGACGCCGGTTCCCCAGCTGTAGCGGTAGTCCCAGACCTTGGTCGAACCGGGATCCGTGGGATCGCCGGGATCGCTGACCGGACGAAAGGCCCGCCACCGGACGTCGCGCAGCTGGGCCCAGACGTTGCCGCCCTCGAAGAACAGGACGCTCGACAGCTTCCAGCGCCTGAGCACCGGCAGGGGGAAGCGCCACTCCGCGTTGGTCAGCATCAGGTAGTTGCCGCCCCGGGCCGGATTGTCCGGCAGCAGGACGTCCGACGAGAAGTTGAGGTAATCCAGCTCGTCCTGGTCGGCCACCTGGGGACCCAGGGCGTTGTGGCCGTAGCCGCGCACGGTGGTGCCCCCGCCGGCGAAGAACCGCTCGTCATAGGGGACGCCGTCGGGTCCCTGGTCGAGCGATCCGCCGAAGGGCCGGGCCCCGCCGACCAGGAACCGCAGGGCCAGGACGCCCCCGGTCGGCGGCGTGAAGTAGTTGTGCCAGGCGGCGGTCCACTTGAAGAAGCTGTAGTCGCCGCCGAGGGGACCGCCGGCCACGCGGAGGGTCCCCACCGAGTACATTCCCGTGGTGGGACGGAACGGGTCGTCGCGGTGGTCGATGTAGATGCCCCAGTTGACGCTGCGGACCTGGCTGAGCACGGCCCCGATCTCGTCGAACCGCTCCTTCAGGTCGTCGGGGGCGTAGGGATGGACCTTCGGATCGGTGATCTTCAATCCCAGGTAGGCGTTGTTGGTCACGCGCCGGCTGGCCTTCCAGGTGGTGCCCACGCTCAGGCCGTGGCTCAGCATGTTCAGGCCCGATTCGCCCCGGGTGTCCCGTCTCATGAAGACGTTGACGTCCATGCTGTAGCGGCTGTCGCGCAGCCGGGGATTCACGTAGTCCGCGTCGACCTGGAAGTTGACCTGTCCCTCGTCGAAGCTCAGGGAATTCCCGACCACGTCCTCGAGGTTCCAGCTGCCCCGGGTGCGCAGCTGCAACCGGCGGCCCGTGCCCCACAGGTTGTAGTGGCCCCAGGCCGCCAGCAGCCGGATGCGCTCCAGACTCCCCAAGCCCACGCCCAGCTCGTAGAAGGCCGGCTTCCGTTCCACGACCTGGACCTCGAGGTCGCTCGTCCCGGCCAGGCTGTCGATGTTCACCGGCCTGATCGTGACGTCGCGGAAGAGGGAGGTGCCCAGCAGGCGGCGCCGGGATTCCTCGACCCGCCCCCAGTAGACCGGCTCCCCCGGCCGGACCACGATCTCCCTCCGCAGGATGTTGTCCCGGGTGAAACGGTTGCCGACGAGCGTGACCGACCCTGCCAGGTAGTCCGTGCCCGGATCGATCCGGTAGACCAGGTCAGCCAGGTACCCCTCCCCCTCCGGGTCCTCGGTGATGGTCATCTCGGGTTCGATGACGGGAACCAGATAAGCCCGGCGGCGGTAGAGGTCGCCCAGCAGGAAGATGTCCCGGCCCAGGGCGTTGCGGTCCGCCGGTGCGGGCCGCCCCTCCAGGAAGTGGAGCGACTCGCGGAGCAGGTCCTCGGCCAGGGGCCCGTTCCCGGTGAAGGACACCCTGGCGATGATGGTCCGTTCGCCCTCCTGGACGCTGATATGCAGGA
The DNA here is from genome assembly GCA_050174015.1 of Candidatus Krumholzibacteriia bacterium. Taxonomy (GTDB): domain Bacteria; phylum Krumholzibacteriota; class Krumholzibacteriia; order LZORAL124-64-63; family LZORAL124-64-63; genus JAHJTW01. The sequence goes on along the minus strand of JBFXKG010000022.1, from coordinate 63,155 downwards.
CGTCGCCCTCGTCCTCGACCGTGGTGACCGAATCGAGGGAAACCACGGCTTGATGGAACCCCTGATTCCGGTAGAATGTCTGCAGGATGCGCAGCTGGGCGTCCACCAGGTGGGGCTGGTAGCGGGCCACGTGCAGGGGGCGTCGCCAGGTGCTCTCCTGGATCCGCAGCAGGCCCTTGAGCTCCTTTTCCGGGAACGTCGCATTGCCCGTGATCTCGATCCGGGCGAGCCGGTGGGTCTCGAGTCCGAACTCCAGTTCCTCGTCGGCCGCGGCGGGAAGCCAGGACAGCAGGATGCAGAGCAGCGCCAGGACCGCCGGGAGGCGGGTCCGCGGGGCGGGAAAGAAATTCCGGGGATCCCTGTTCGTCAAACGGACCGTCCTTCACCGCCCGCCCGGATCCGCCGGAAGATGCAGCGGGACCGGAACTGCGGTGTCATCCCCTGGACGAGCCGCGGACCGGACCGCGGCCGTCTCGAGCTGGTCGCCGACAGGAGCAAGCCATGCCCCCGTACTTCCTGCGTGATCGAAACGCCATTCTAGACCACGTGTTCCCGCGCGCCAAGAAGGGCTTGGCGTGCCTCGCCGCCACTCTGGTCCTTGCCGCCGGCTGCGAGAAGGGGGAGCCCCGGCTGGAGGTCGCCGACCTGACCCCCGGCGAGCTGGTCTACGTCCAGCGGGTCGTGGTCCTGGAACGCGCCAGGGCCGTGGCGCTGATGGACGAACCCCTGGGAGAAGCCATCCTGGATTCCCTGGCCTCAGCCTGGGGCGACAGTTCCCTGGAACGGACCATCGAGCTGGCGCCCGCCGAACCCGAACGGGCGGTGCTGGTCAACGACCTGTTGCTGAGGATCCTCGAAGCGGAAGAGGACTCCCTGATGGAAGCCCCCCGCGCCGACCGGATCGCCCGGCCCCTGCCTGATCCTGCGGCCGACCCGGAGCCCGAGGACCGCTGAGGCGGGCCGGCCGGCCCGCCGCCGTCAATGCCCGGTCACCTTCCAGACATCCAGCACGACCACGAAGGTCATGAACAGGAGCAGGAAGATCAGTCCCATCTGGGTGGCGATGGCCTGCAATCGTTCCGGGACCGGCTTGCCTCCCCGCATCACCTCCAGGAGAAGGAACATGACGTGGCCCCCGTCCAGGACGGGGATGGGCATCAGGTTCAGCAGGAACAGGTTGATCGAGAAGAAGGCCACGAAGTACAGGAGGTGGGAGAAGCTCCACCTCAACATCTCCCCGGCGGCCTGACCGATGCGCAGGGGCCCTCCGACCGAATCGAGGCCCAGTTTGCGGCGGACGAAGTCCCCCAGGGTCTGCAGCGTGATCCGGATGGTTCCCACCGTCCGGTCCCAGCCCAGGACGCACGCCTGGGCGAAGCCCACCTTCTCGTAGCCGAAGTAGGGCTCCATGAAGACCCGGCCGACCGACTGCCCCGGAGCGATCTCCTTGAGCTCGGGGGTGACCAGGCCGCGCATGATCGCGCCGTCCCGCATCCAGACGACCTCGACCTCCCGGTCGGCCCGGTCGTGGATGAGCCGGACGATGGCGCTGAAGGACGTGACCTCCTGGCCGTCGATCTCCAGGATCACGTCACCCCGCTCCAGGCCGAGGCGATCGGCAGGTCCCTGCTTCTGGACCAGGCCCACGGTCGTGTTCCAGGGCTCCAGGCCCACCGACCAGAACCCGCTCGAATCGACCCACGCGGGTTGCAGGGCGAGGTCCACGGGCGCGCCCTCCCTCTCGACGGTCACCCGCACCTCGGGGACCGCCTTCAGCTTGCGGAGTTCCGGCGGCAGGAGCAGTTCCTCGAGGCGGCCCCAGTCGGCCACCTCCTGCCCGTCGACCGCGGTGATCCGGTCGCCGACCCTGAAGCCGGCGACCGCAGCCGGGGAATCGGTCTTGACCACGCCGACGGTGGTGAAGGGAACGGTGGTCAGACCGCTCGACCAGACCAGCCCGGTGTAGAGGACGTAGGCCAGGATGACGTTGAACAGGGGACCCGCCACGAAGACCAGCAGGCGCTGCCAGGCCGGCTTGGAGTGGAAGTGCCGCTCGGGCGGGATGTGGTCGTCCATGCCCGCGGCCTCCGCGTTGCCCTCCTCGGTGCCCAGGGGGTACTTGCGCTCCTCCCAGGTTCCGGTGTCCTGGATCTCCTCCATCATGCCCTCGCCGGCCATCTTGACGTAGCCGCCGAAGGGGATGGCCGAAAGGACGTACTCGGTCTCGCCCCACCGCTTGCGCACCAGCTTGGGGCCGATGCCGATGGAGAAGGTCTTCACGTAGACGCCGAAGATCTTGCAGAACAGGAAATGGCCCAGCTCGTGGACGATGACCACGAGCCCCAGGGTGATCAGGAAGGCCAGCAGGGTGATCGGCAGGGTACTGCTCAAGGCAACCTCTCGGTCTTCAGGGTCGGCGCGCGGCCACCAGGGCTTCCGCTTCCCGCCGCGTCCTGCGGTCGATGTCCAGCGCGGATTCGAGATCCGCGACCGGTCCGTGATCGCTCTCCTCCAGGCAGGCGGCGATGATCCCGGGAATATCCACAAATTGGAGCCGGTCCGCCAGAAGCGCGGCCACGGCGACCTCGTTGGCGGCGTTCAGGACGATCGGAGCGCCCCCGCCTGCCAGGCCGGCCTCGCGGGCGAGGCGCAGGCACGGGAAGCGCTCGAGGTCCGGACGCTCGAACTGCAGGGGTCCCGCCGTCACCAGGTCCAGCGCCGCGGACTCCAGCGGCCAGTGGCGCTCGCCCCCGATGGCGTACTGCAACGGCACGCGCATGTCCGGAGTTCCCAGCTGGGCCAGCACCGCCCCGTCCACGAATTCGACCAGGGAGTGGACGATGGATCCCGGATGCACGACGACGTCGATGGCGTCGTAAGGCAGGCCGAAAAGGTGATGGGCCTCGATGACCTCCAGCCCCTTGTTCATCAGGCTGGCCGAGTCCACCGTGATCTTGGGCCCCATCTTCCAGGTGGGATGATCAAGGACCTGGGTCCTGGTCACCTTCGCGAGATCGGCGGCCGGCAGGGTCCGGAAAGGCCCCCCGCTCGCGGTGAGGATCAGGCGCCGGATCTCCTCGTCCTTCCGGCCGGACAGACACTGGGCGATGGCCGAGTGCTCGGAATCCACCGGCAGGATCTCCGCACCCGAGACGGCGACCGCGCGGCGGACCAGGTCCCCGCCGACGACCAGGGATTCCTTGTTGGCCAGGGCGATGCGCAGCCCCCGCTCGGCCGCGGCGAGGGTCGGGGCGAGCCCCACGGCCCCCACCAGGCCGTTGACCACCACCTGGGCGCGCTCCGCTGCGCGGATCAGGTCAGGCAGGGCTTCCGGCCCCGCCGGGAGCAGGCGTGCGCCGAAGGTCCCCAGCCCAGCCGCGTCGGCGTGGGCGGCCGGGTCGGTCACCGCCACCAGGGGTGGCGGCCCCTCCTGGAAGGAGGCGAGTCCCGATAGGAGTTCCGCCAGTTCGGCCGGGCGGGAGTGGCAGCTGACCGCGCAGACCCGCAGGCGGTCGGGATGCCGGGCCACCACGTCCAGGGTCTGGCGCCCGATGGATCCGGTCGCGCCCAGGATCACCAGCTCCAGCGGCGGAGCCGGATCCTGCCGCGGACCGTCCAGCGGATAGAGTCCGCGGCGGCGCTGGGGGCTGGTGGGTGTCACGGCGATGCTCCTTGGCTGGATCGGGGCCCCCGGCCCCGGGTCAGACGATGAAGAACCTGAAGAAATAGTAGAAGACCGGCACGGTGAACAGCAACGAATCGAAGCGGTCCAGGGCCCCGCCGTGGCCGGGGATGAGCTCGGCCGTGTCCTTGATGCCCGCATCCCGCTTGATCATGGATTCGACCAGGTCGCCGGCCTGGCCCACGATCCCGCCGACCAGCCCGAGCAGGGTCCCGGCCAGGGGAGTCAGGAAGGGGACCATCCCCTTGGTGCAGATCCAGCCGGCCAGGGCCGCCGCGGCGAGCCCGCCCAGGGCGCCCTCGACGGTTTTCTTGGGGCTGATGCGGGGAGCCAGCTTGCGCCGGCCGACGGCCACTCCGGTCAGGTAGGCCCCGGTGTCCGTGCACCACACGACCAGCGCCGAGAAGAAGACCAGCCGGGCCCCGACGGCGTCGTCCGCCCCCACCAGCGCCGGCAGCTGGCGCATCATGACCAGATGGCTGCCGAGCCAGCCCACGTACATGATCCCGAACACGGTGACGGCGATGTGTCCGAGGGACCGGTGCATCTGCGGGCGCCACAGCTCGCGGACCATGATCACCAGCAGGCTCGCCGTCAGGATCAGGGGCACGGCCACCCCCTGCCGCCACGCGTACCAGCTGATGGCCAGGGCGCAGAAGTAGCCCAGGACCTCGAAGGGCTGGTAGCCCTTGGCCTTCATCATCGCGTAGAACTCGCGCAAGCCCAGCAGGATGATCAAGTCGACCAGGACGAGGAAGAAGATCCCTCCGCGCAGGGTGATCACGTAGAGGCAGGGCACCCCGATCACGGTCACCAGCAGGCGCGGCAGGATGCCGGCATTCAGCAGGCGATCCAGGGTCCGGGCCCAACCGGACTCCCCGCCGCCGGCGGCGCCGGTCAAGGCTTGACCTTCAGGAGACGCTGCCAGCGCGCGGCCTCCCAGACCGAATCGCCGTCCCCGGGACTCCTGGCGCCCTCGGCAGCCGGCAATCCGCCGAAACGGCGCTCCCTGCCCTGGTAATCGGCCACGGCCAGGAGAAAGTCCCGCTCGGAGAAGTCGGGCCACAGGACCGGGGTGATCAGCAGCTCGGAGTAGGCGGCCTGCCAGATCAGGAAGTTGCTCAGGCGCGCCTCGCCGCTGGTGCGGATCACCAGGTCGGGATCGGGCAGCCCTGGGGAATAGAGGCGCGAGGCGAAGGTCTCCTCGTCGATTTCGGCGGGGTCCAGCCTGCCGGCGGCGGCCTCGGCGGCGAGCCGGCGCGCCGCGGCCACGATCTCCTGCCTGCCCCCGTAGGCCAGGGCCAGGTTGAGCACCAGCCCCGAGTTGCCGCTCAGGGCCGCGACGGCATCCTCGAGGCCCCGGCGGGCCACGTCCGGCAGCTTGGCGAGATCGCCCGTGGCCACCAGCCTGACGTTGCGGCGGTGCAGGTCCTCGCGCTCGGCCAGGAGGGACTCCTCCAGGAACCGCCAGAGGGCCTTGACCTCGGTTTCGGGCCGGCCGAAGTTCTCCTGGCTGAAGGTGTAGAGGGTCAGGACGCCGACCCCCAGCCGCCCGGCGGCGGTCACGCACCGGCGCACGGCGTGTCGGCCCGCCCGATGCCCGGCCACCCGCGGCAGGAAGCGCTTCTGCGCCCACCGGCCGTTGCCGTCCATGATGACCGCCACGTGGCGCGGCAGGTTGCCGCGTGCGGCGACGGCGGCGAACAGGGCGTCGGTGTCGAGCTCCGCCAGGCGCTTCAGGTCCTCGGCTCCCACGGCGGCGCCTCCTCCCCTAGAGTTCCATGATCTCGTCGGACTTGGCGGAGACGATCTGGTCGATCCTCTCGCAGTAGGCATCGGTCAGCTTCTGCACCGCATCCTTGTCCTTGTGCAGTTCGTCCTCCGTGATCGCCCCGTCCTTCTGCTCCACCTTCAGTTCGTCGTTGGCTTCCTGGCGGGCCTTGCGCACGGCGACCTTGCCGTCCTCCCCCACCTCGCGGGCCTGCTTGGACAGGTCGCGGCGGCGTTCCTCGGTGAGCTCGGGGATCTGGATGCGGATCATCATCCCGTCGCTGGAGGGATTGACGCCGAGGTTGGCGGCCTGGATCGCCCTTTCGATCTCCCCGATGGCCGAGCGGTCGAAGGGCTTGACCGACAGCAGCCGGGGTTCGGGCGCGGCCACCGAGGCCAGCTGGTTCAGGGGCGTGATGGCCCCGTAGTATTCCACCTTGACCCCGTCGAGCAGGGCGGGGCTGGCCTTGCCGGTGCGAATCTTGGAAAGGCGGCTTTTGACCGCGTCGATGGCCGCATCCATGGCCATTTCGGCGTTTTCCCTGACTTCCGCGCTCATGGTTGTCACTCCTTCGCGATCCACGTTCCTTTTTGTTCACCCTTGACGGCCTTCAGGAGATTGGCCGGATCGGAAATGTCGAAGACGAACATCGGCATCCCATGTTCGGCGCAAAGGGTCACCGCCGTCAAGTCCATGACCTGCAGGCGCTGGGCGATGACCTCGGCGTAGGTGAGCGAGTCGTAGCGTCTGGCGCCGGGATCCCGCTTGGGATCACGGTCGTAGACCCCGTCGACCTGGGTCCCCTTCAGCAGCACGTCGGCGCTGATCTCCAGGGCCCTGAGGGAGGCGGCCGAGTCCGTGGTGAAGTACGGATTGCCCGTTCCCCCGGCGAAGATCAGGACGTAGCCGGCCTGCAGCAGGGACAGGGCGGTGTCCCGGGCGAAGGCGGAGGTCAGCGGGCGCTGCTCCCGGGGGCTGAGGACCTTGGCCTTCAGGCCCTCCGCCCGCAGGTAGTCGCGCAGGATGGCGGCGTTCATGACCGTCCCGAGCATGCCCACGTTGTCGGCGGTCACCCGGTCGACGATCTCGAGGTTGGCCGAGCGGGCCCGGAAGATGTTCCCGGCGCCCACCACGATCCCCACCTGGACGCCGGCCAGCTGGACCTGGGCGAGGACCTGGGCCAGGGCCGTCAGCTTGCCGTGGCTGTACTGCTCCGTCCCCTCCATGAGGGCCTCGCCGCTGAGCTTCAAGAGGACCCGGGTGAACTTCACGCCGAACCACCTTTCCTTTCCGGAACCGGCCCCCCCCGGGGCCCGGTAAAAAAAAGCCCGGGTCGCGAGAACCCGGGCCGAGGGACGGGGGCGAATCAACCGCCGATCTGGAAGCGGGCGAACCGCTTGATCTGCATGTTCTCGCCGAGCTTCCCGATGATGGACTTGAGGTAGTCCTCGATGGTCATGTCCGGATCCTTGACGTACTTCTGCTCCAGGAGCACGACCTCAGAGTAGTACTTGTCGACCTTGCCATCAACAATCTTGTCGATGATGTGATCGGGCTTGCCCTCGTTCTTCATCTGCTCCCGGTAGATCTCCTTCTCCTTCTCCACCAGGGAGCCGTCGACCTCGTCGCGGGTCACCGAGACCGGGCTGGCCGCGGCGATGTGCATGGCCACGTTGTGGACGAATTCCTGGAAATCGTCGGTCCGGGCGACGAAATCGGTCTCGCAGGCCACCTCCACCAGGACGCCGACCTTGCCGCCCATGTGGATGTAGCTGCCGATGATGCCCTGGCTCGTGGTCCGGCCTTCCTTCTTGGCGGCCGAGGCGATGCCCTTCTTGCGCAGGTACTCGATGGCCTTGTCCATGTCGCCGTCACATTCCGCAAGAGCCTTCTTGCAGTCCATCATGCCGGCATTCGTGGCCTCGCGCAGCTCCTTGACCATCTTCGCGGTGATACTCATGATTCCTCCAGGTGCTCCCGCTGGGCGGGAAGAATGCGGCGCAACCGGCGCCTCAATCCTGATTCGCGCGGGGCGGTCGGGGGCTCGCCCGCCGCCCCGCGGTATCGAAAAGCCCTTATTCGGCGGACTTGTCCGCAGCGTCTTCGGCGACCTGAGCGGCGGTGTCGACCTTGCTCTCGGCGGCCTCGAGGGAGGCGCTCGCCTTGGCGGCGTGGGCCCTGGGGGCGGCCATCTCGACCGCAGCATCCTTGTCCACGCCCTCGCCCTTCAGCCTCCGGCCCTCCTCGATGGACTCGGCGACCACCCGGGTGAACAGGCTGATCGACCGGATGGCGTCGTCGTTGCCGGGGATGGGGAAGGTCACCAGATTGGGGTCGCAGTTGGTGTCGACGATGCCGATCACCGGGATGCCCAGCTTGTTGGCCTCGCGCACCGCGGTGTCCTCCTCGGCCGTGTCGACCACGAAGACGGCTTCGGGCAGCTTGGTCATCTTGCGGATGCCGCCCAGGTTGGCGGTCAGCTTCTCGTAGGTCCGGCTGAACTCCAGCTGCTCCTTCTTGGAGAAGTTCTCGATCCGGCCGTCCCTCATCATGGCCTCGATCTCCTCGAGCTTCTGGACGCTCTTGTAGATCGTCTGGTGGTTGGTGAGCATGCCGCCCAGCCAGCGCTCGGTCACGTAGGGCATGTCGACGCGGCCCGCCATCTCCTGGATGGTCATCTTGGCCTGCTTCTTGGTGCCCACGAACAGCACGGTCCCCCCCTTGGCCGCCAGGCCCTTGAGGAACTCCGTGGCCCTCTCGAGGGCCTTCTGGGTGCGCTGCAGGTCGATGATGTAGATTCCGCCCCGGGCGATGAAGATGTAGGGCTTCATCTTGGGGTTCCACTTGCGGGTCTGGTGTCCGAAATGGACGCCCGCCTCGAGCAGGTCTTTCAGGGGTACCTTGGCCATGATCGCCTCCGCAAAAGGTTGAGCCTCCCCGGCCTTCCTCGACAGGGAACAACGCCGCAACCTGTTCCAGGCTCCGGCGCCACCGAGTCCCCCGCCTCCGGCCGGGTGTGTGGTTTGCGCGGCGGCCCGCCGGGGCCGCCACGGCTGCATCGCCAAACGCAGGGTCGCTGTCGCGGCCTAGCGCTTGGAGAACTGGAAGCGCTTGCGGGCGCCGGGGCGACCGTACTTCTTGCGCTCCACCATGCGGGAATCGCGGGTCAGATAGCCGCTCTTCCGCAGGGGTTTACGATATTCCTCGTTGGCGACGACCAGCGCCCGGGCCAGGCCGTGGCGCAAGGCGCCGGCCTGTCCGGTGATGCCGCCGCCCTTGACGGTGCACCAGACGTCGAACTGCCCGTCCAGCCCGAGGGTGGACAGGGGCATGAGGGCCTGGTTGCGGACCGCCTCGCCGAAATATTCCTCGACGGACCGGTCGTTGATCTTGACCTGTCCACTGCCCTGGGTCACCCAGACGCGGGCCACGGCGGTCTTGCGGCGGCCGGTCGCGTAATACCTTTCCTCCAACTTGCTACCTCCGAAACGCCCCGCGGGGCAGGTCCATCGCTATCGGATTCCCAGATCCACGGCCTTGGGCTGCTGGGGACCGTGGGGATGCTCGTTCCCGGCGTACACGCGCAGGTTGGTCAGAAGCTTGCTGCCGAGCTTGGTCTTGGGCAACATGCCCTTGACGGCGCGGAAGATGACCTCTTCCGGCTTGGTCGCTATCAGCTTCTTGACCGGGGTTTCACGCTGGCCCCCCAGGTAGCCGGTGTGGCGCAGATAGACCTTCTGCTCCAGCTTCAGGCCGGTCAGCTTGACCTTGGCCGCGTTCAGGACGATCACGTTGTCACCCATGTCGAGATGGGGAGTGAACGAGGGCTTGTGCTTGCCGCGCAGGAAGGTGGCCACCTGGGTGGCCAGGCGCCCGAGGGGCACGTCCGTGGCGTCGACGACCAGCCAGTCCTTGGCGATTTCGCCCTGTTTCATGCTGTAGGTTTTCACGCGCTCTACTCCTGGAATAGCCGGATTCCACTGGCTAAAAACCTGAAAACAAGCGCCGGACACACCACGACGCCCTGGCGCCGCCTGTCTCCAGCAGACCGCTCAATACCTCATCTGCAAACGAAAGCACTTGTGCCCAAACAACTTAACCAGGGTCAGGGGGCGCTTCCATTACCAGAGAATCGGGAACTCCGGCCGATGCAGGAGGGGAAAACTAACAAAGGGACAAGGTCTTGTCAAGGAAGGCGGATCAGTCCTTTCCCTCAGATGATGACCCGCAGGCTCTCCCTGAAGGGCGGACGCAGGATCCCCTCCTCCGTGATGAACGCCGTGATCAGGTCGTTGGGCGTGACGTCGAAGGCCGGATTCCAGGCCCCCACCCCCTCCGGAACCGTGGGCACCCCGGCCAGCCGCCGGACCTCCTCGGGATCCCGGATCTCGATCTCGATCTCGTCTCCTGCGGAGGTTGCCCCGTCGAAGGTGGAAGCGGGAGCGGCGACGTAGAACGGCACGCCGTGCCGGTCGGCCAGGACCGCCAGGGGATAGGTCCCGATCTTGTTGGCCGCATCCCCGTTGGCCGCGATGCGGTCGGCCCCCGTGATCACCGCGTCGATCCTGCCGTCGCGCAGGGCGCTGGCCGCGGCGCCCTCGCACAGGACGGTGACGTCGATCCCCTGGGTCGCGAGTTCCCAGGCCGTCAGGCGGGCCCCCTGCAGAAGGGGCCGGGTCTCGTCGGCGAACACCCTGATGGTCTTGCCCGCCTCCTTGGCTGCGAAGATCACCCCCAGGGCCGTTCCGTAGCCGCTGGTCGCCAGCCCTCCGGCGTTGCAATGGGTCAGGACGGTTGAGAAGTCCGGCAGGAGTTCCTGCCCCGCCCGGCCCAGGGCCCGGCACTTGGCCAGGTCCTCGTCCATGATGGCCCCGGCCTCGGCGAGCAGGCCGGCCTGCACCGCCGCATCCTCCAGCCCCCGCCCCCACAGATCCTCTGCCGCCTTGCCCATGCGGTCCAGGGCCCAGAACAGGTTGACCGCGGTGGGCCGGGTGGCCGCCAGGGATCGGCTGTCGTCCCGGAATCTCTCCCGCTTGGCCGGCCCGTCCAGGCCCTCGGCCGTCGCCAGCCGCCAGGAAAGGGCCATCCCGTAGGCCGCGGCCACCCCGATGGCGGGCGCTCCCCGCACCGCCAGCTCCCGGATCGCCCGGCAGAGAGCCGCCACCTCGCCGCAGCGGCGCCAGGCCAGCTTCTCCGGCAGCAGGGTCTGATCGATCAGGACCACCTGTTCGTCCTCCCAGCGGACGACGGGGAAAGGAAACGGCAACGACGGCATCGGTCGACCTTTCGCTCAGAGATCCGGTCCCGGCCGCCCGGCGGCCCCGCAGCGCCGCAGCATGGCGCCCAGGCGGGCCAGCGGCAGCCCCATGACGTTGAAGTAGCAACCGGCGACGCCGCGCACCATCAGGGCGCCCAGACCCTGGATGCCGTACGCTCCGGCCTTGTCCATGGGCTCCCCCGACCGCACGTAGGCGGCGATGTCGTCCGGCCGCAGTTCGAGGAAATCCACCTCGGTCCGCTCGTGGCCGACCTCGCTCCAGGTCCCGGTCCCGCGGCGGACCAGGGCCAGGCTGGTGATCACCGTGTGGCGCCGGCCCGAGAGCATCCCCAGGAGGCGGCGGGCGTCCGCCTCGTGGCGGGGCTTCTCCAGGATCCGGTCGTCCAGGACGACCACCGTGTCGGCGCCCAGGACCAGCCGGCCCGGATGCCGCGCCGCCACGTCTTCGGCCTTGGCGACCGCCAGGTCCTCGGCGTAGGCGCCGGGATGCGCCGCATCCGCGATGAGCCGGGCGGCGATCCGCTCCTCCACGTCGCCGGGCAGGATGACCTCGTGGGGAATCCCCGCGACGGCCAGCAGCTCGGCGCGGCGGGGCGAGCGGGAGGCGAGGACCAGCACCAGGCCCTGCGGCCAGGGAACGAAGGGGGTCAGCCGGGCGGTCACGCGCCCTCCCCCCCGCCGTCTCCGGCGGCGTCACGGTCCACGATCAGGGTGACCGGTCCGTCGTTCACCAGGGAAACCTCCATCATGGCCCCGAAAACCCCCTCCTGCACCTCGGGCCAGACCGCCCGCAGGACGCCCCCGAACCGCCGGTAGAGTTCGGCCGCCAGGGCGGGCGGGGCCGAACCCGTGAAGCCGGGGCGCATGCCCCGGGTGCAGTCCCCGTAGAGGGTGAACTGGCTGACCAGCAGGATTCCTCCGCCCACCTCCGGGAGGGACAGGTTCATCTTGCCCCGGGGATCGTTGAAGATGCGCAGTCCCACGATCTTGCGGGCCATCCACTCCAGCTCCGAGGCGGTGTCCGTGGCCGCGAAGGCGGCCAGCACCACCAGACCCCGCTCGATGGACCCGGTCGTCGCGCCGCCCACCGTCACCGCGGCCGGGCCGCTGCGCTGGATCACGCACCTCATGGCCTGTCTCCGCTCACGTGTGGGAGACCCCCAGCTGGAAGCGGTCGATCTGCGTGACCCCGGGCACCTTGTAGAGGGCCTTCATGATGGTCTCCAGGTTGTTCAGGTTGCGGACCTCGACCACCAGGGTCACCCGGGCCACGTCGTCCTCGGTGGCGAAGTCCCCGCTGTTGAGGTTCGTGTTGGTCAGGCTCAGCTTGTTGCTGATGTCCATGATGAGGTTGGGGCGGTCCTGCGCCTGGATGATGAGCTTCACGGTGTAGGTCTGGTCCGCGGGGGAATCCCAGGTCACGTCGATGAGGCGCTCGGGGCCCAGGTTGGGGTCGTTCAGGTTGCTGCAACCCACCCGGTGGACGGAAACGCCTCGCCCGCGCGTGATGAGCCCCACGATGCCGTCGCCGGGAATGGGCTGGCAGCAGCGGGCGAAGGAGATCATGAGGTTGTCCTCACCGGCCACCCGCACCCCGGTCTTGGGCCTGCGCAGGAGGTTGCCCGCGAGTTCCCGGCCCCTGGAGATCACCTTCTCGGCGGCGGACTCGACGTGGGGCGCGAACCTCCCGGAAACCCTGGCCGCCGACACCTCGCCCCGCCCCACGGCCGCCAGGAGCTTGTCCAGCTCCGTGTAGCCCATCTGCTGGGCCACCTCCAGGAGCTGGTCGTCCTTCGTCCTGATCTTGCCGCGATGGAGCTCCCTTTCGAGGATGTCCCGGCCCAGCTTCACGCTCTCCTGGAACTGGGTGGTGCGGATCCACCGCCGCAGGTGGTGCTTGGCGCGGCTGGTCCGGACGATCTCCAGCCAGCTCGCGCTGGGATTGGGGGTCTTGCTGGTGAGGATCTCGATGGTGTCCCCGTTGTGCAGCTCCGAGCGCAGCGTCGCGATGCGGCCGTTGATCTTCGCGCCGATGCAGCGGAAACCCACCTCGCTGTGGATCCGGAAGGCGAAGTCCAGGGGCGTCGCCCCGCGGGGCAGCTGGAAGACGTCGCCGCCGGGGCTGAACACGAAGACCTCGTCGTCGAAGAAATCGACCTTGAGGGTCTCCATGAATTCCCGGGGGTCGTCGACGTCCTCCTCCCACTCCATGATCTGCCGCAGCCACTGGACCATGTCGGCGAGGTCCTCGGTGTCGGCGCCGCCCCCCTCCTTGTACCGCCAGTGGGCGGCGATGCCGATCTCGCTGCGCTGATGCATCTCCTCGGTGCGGATCTGCACCTCGATGTACTTGCCGCCGGGGATGCGGACCGTCGAATGCAGGGACTGGTAGCCGTTGGCCTTGGGCGTGGCGATGTAGTCCTTGATGCGGTCGGCCAGGGGCGGATAGTGGCTGTGCAGGACGCCGAGGGCGTGGTAGCAGTCGGCCTTGGTGCCGGTGATCACCCGCAGGGCCAGCAGGTCGTAGATCCGGTCCAGGCCGATCTCCTGGGCCTTCATCTTGCGGTAGATGGAGTAGAAGTGCTTGGGCCGGCCCTTGATGGAGCAGGCGATGCCGGCCTCGTCCAGGGCCTGCTGAAGGGGCTCGACCAGCCGCTGGATCAGCCGCTCCCGCTCGGTGCGGGTCTGGTTGATGCCCGCCTCGATCTCGAAGTACCGCTCGGGCTGCAGCACCTTGAAGGCCAGGTCCTCCAGTTCCCACTTGATGCGCGCGATGCCGAACCGGTGCGCCAGGGGCACGTAGACGTCCATGGTCTCCTGGGCGATGTCCAGCTGCCGGTCGGCGGCCAGGTGCGAGATGGTCCGCATGTTGTGGAGGCGGTCGGCGAGCTTGATCAGCACCGTGCGCGGATCCTGGGCGATGGCCAGGACCAGCTTGCGGTAGGTCTCGGCCTTGCGCGCCTCGAGGTTCACCCCGCGGATGCCGCTGATCTTGGTCACCCCGTCCACCATGTGCGCCACGTCCTTGCCGAAGCGCTGGCGGATGTCCTCCAGTTCGTAGTGGGTGTCCTCCACCACGTCGTGGACCATGGCGGCGATCAGGGTGTCGACGTCCAGCCTGAGGTCAGCCAGGATGTCGGTCACGGTCAAGGCGTGGGTGAAGAAGGGTTCGCCGCTCTTGCGGCGCTGGGCCGCGTGCGCCTCGCTGGCGAACCGGAATCCGAACCAGAGCTTGTCCTCGTCGGCCTGCAGGTTGTAGATGCGGACCTTGGCCAGGATGGCCTCCATCATGGCGGTCAGGTCGACCGCCGCAGCGGGCGACTCGCGTTTCAACGCCCCACCGCCGGACGGATGTCCACCAGGAGCTGCTGGACGGGATCGTAGTGGCCGGACCGCGGCCGGAAGGTGCTGCGCCCCACCTGGAACAGGATGTCCCACTCCCGCTGGAGGAGGTCGCGCGGCTCGAGCTGCTCCCGCTCGACCATCCGCCGCCAGGCCTCCCCGTTGCCGAAGGACACGAACTCCCGGCCGAGGGCGGGGGTGTCGTCCCCCGTGGGGCGGGCGGGGCCGCGGAAGGCGAACCGCAGGTGGGCGCCGCCGCTCAGGAACGTGGGTTGCCGCTGGAGCTGCAGCCCCCGGCAGAGGAAGACCGGCTTGCGATTGCCCGATCCGAAGGGCTCGAGGTTCTCCAGTTCCCGCACCAGCCGCGTGATGTCCCTGGCGCCCATGGCGTCCAGGTTCAGATCCAGGTCGAAGGGCTCGGGCACCGGGCCGGAATCGGGCTTGGACCTGAGGGCCTCCAGGAAGGCCTCCCGGAACACGGGGATGTCCCGGGCCCGGAGGGTCATGCCCGCGGCCTGGGCGTGCCCGCCGTGGCGGATCAGGTGCCGGGAGCACCGGTCGAGGATGCCCTTGACGTCCACCTGGGGGACGCTGCGGGCGCTGCCGCGGGCCTCGTCTCCCTCCACGGCGATCAGCACCACCGGCAGCTGGTACTGCTCGACCAGCCGGGCCGCTCCGATGCCGATGATCCCCTTGTGCCACTCCGACGAGGCCAGGACCAATCCCGGGTCCCCGCGCCCCACGAAGGGGACGGCCATGTCGATGGCCTGGTCCTTGAGGATCAGGTCCTGCTCCTTGCGGCGGGAGTTGGTGCGGTCGGCCTCCTCGGCCAGACGCTTGGCCTTCTCCGGATCCCGGGTCAGCAGCAGTTCGAGGGCCGACATGACCCGGCCGATGCGGCCGCAGGCGTTCAGTCGGGGCGCGAGCTGGTAGGCGAACTCGCCGGTAGTCACGGGGAATCCCCGGTCCAGGCCGCTGACCTGGAGCAGGGCGGCCAGACCGGGCCTGATCCTTTCGCGATCGTTGAAGATCTCCAGGCCCTTCTTGACGAGGATGCGGTTCTCGCCCACCAGGGCCATCTGGTCGGCGACCAGCCCCAGGGCCACCAGGTCCAGCACCGAACCGAGGAAGTCGTCGGGCAGGCAGGAAGGCTCGGCCTGCTTGAGGGCCTGCACGAACTTGAAGGCGACCGCCACTCCGCACAGCTCGGCGTTGGGATAGGTCGCCCCTTCGCGACGGGGATTGACCAGGGCCACGGCCTCGGGGCGCTGCTCGAAGATGTGGTGGTCGAGGACGATGACCTCCATCCCCAGTTCGCGGGCGAGCCTGATCTCGTTGACCGCGGCAGCCCCCGTATCGACTGCCAGCAGCAGGGTCACCCCGCGGTTGGCCCACTCGCGCACCATGCGTCCGGCGATGCCGTAGCCGTCGACCACCCGATCAGGGATGAACGGGCTTTCGGGCTGGACGCGGGATCCGCCCAGGCTGAGCTTGCACAGGGACTCGTGGAGCAGGGCGCTGCCGGTGATGCCGTCGACGTCGAAATCGCCGTGGATGGCCACGCGCTCGCCGTTGCGCACGGCCTCGAACATGCGGGCCACGGCCGCGTCCATCTCCAGGAGCTCGAAGGGGTCGTGCATGTGCTCGAGCGAGGGATAGAAGAAACGGTCGAGTTCCCGCCCCTGGGTCACTCCCCGCGAGGCGAGGATCTGCAGGAGGGCGTCGGAGACCTGGAAGTCCAGGGGGAGTTCACGGCGCATGCCGGTGATCAGGCCGGATTCGACCTGGAGATCCTGCCTCCACGGGCGGCCGGAAAAGACTCCGGGAGCCGGTGCGACCGGGTATGCGGGATCCGTTTTCAACACGCCCTCCACTGAATGGCGGACGCCGTCTCGCAAAGGAGGCGGAGCCCGGGGCCATGAGGCCGGCGGGAAAAACCGCAGCCAGGGAATGACGTGAGAAGCCGGTCGTAAGCCGAGTCCTGTTACCCTGCCGGAAATCCGACCGGGCGACAATCATGTATCTGGGACTGCCGTTACCGGCAGCCTCTAGCGACCTACCCGGGAGTGATGGCGAGGCGGGCAGCCTCATCCTCCTCTATTCGGTCTTGCTCCAGGTGGGGTTTACCCTGCCACCTCCGTCGCCGGAGGCGCGGTGAGCTCTTACCTCACCATTTCACCCTTACCACGGCGAACCGTGGCGGTATATTTTCTGTGGCACTTTCCGTGGGATCGCTCCCCCTGGCCGTTAACCAGCACCCTGCCCTGTGGAGCTCGGACTTTCCTCGTACCTCCCGAACCTGGGGTTGGAAGAGACGCGATTGTCTCCCCGACTTCTCACCGATTCATGATAGCTTCATTGTCCGGGGATGTCGCGGAAAATCTCGGCGGGGTCGCAAAAGGGGCCGGACCGCAGGCATCCGGACCGGCTGCAGGAGGCGCGAGTGGTCGAACCGGCTTCACTTCCCGGCGTCGAGCGCCTTGTTGGCCAGGGCGTCGGCCTCGGCATTCCGGCCCCGCTTGACGTGGGAGACCCTGAACTCGGTGAACTGGCGGCCCAGAAACACGACCTGCTGGTACAGGGGCCTCAGGTCGGGACTCTTCACCCGGTAGACCCCGTGCAGCTGGCGGACGATCAGTTCGCTGTCCATGTACAGGTGGACCCGTTCCACGCCCCAGCGGACGCAATGCTCCAGGGCCACCACGACCGCCCGGTACTCGGCGACGTTGTTGGTGGCCTTGCCGATGGCCTCGCTGTGGCCCGCCACGGCCGGCCCGCCCTTGGGCCGGAAGACCGCCCCGATGGCCGCCGGACCCGGGTTGCCGCGGCTGGCCCCGTCGGTGAACACCTCCATGACCTGGGCCTGCGAACCCGCCAGGGGGTTGGTGGGGATGGAGGCGGCCGGGGTCAGGTCGGGGGCGTCGGCATGGCGCTCGGCGGCCCGCTCCCGGGGGCCCGAGGATGCCGTCCTGCCTGACTGGTCCCCTTGCGTCGGGCCGTCCGCCGGCGTCCCCTCCTCGTTCAGGGCCCGCCTCCAGATGGCGAGCCGGCGCCGCAGCTCCCTGACCGAGAGCCCGCAGTCACGCGCCAGGACGCGGAGATCCGCGCTCCGTTCGAGGGTCTTCAAAAGATCGACGAGGGTTTCGGGCTTGTCCGCCGGTGCATTTTCCATGATCCGTACCGTTTCTCATTGCCAGGGTGGATGGACGACGAACCTGCTGCAGGAGGGACATCGGACCAGGTCCTTCCCCTGATCCGCGGCGATGGCCTGCTGCGGCGTCAACAGGGCGAAACAGCCTCCGCAGGCCTGCCCGCTCACGGTGACGACGGCCTGCAGCCCCCTGCTCCACAGCCGGTCGATTTGCCGCCGGATCCCGTCCGGCAACAGGTTCTGCAGCCGGGCGATCTCCTGGTCGATCTCGGCCGCCGCGGCCTCCAGGAGCCCCCGGCGGGCCAGGATCGCCTCCTGTTCGCCGTCCCCCTGCCGCCGCCGGTCGTCCCGATCGGTGCGGGCGCGATCGGCGTCGCCACGGCGATCCTCCGTCTCGCCGCTGAGCCGGCAGTACTCCTCGAAATCCCGGTCGATGCGTTCCTGCAGGGCGGCCATCTCCCGTTCCAGGGCCTGACGCTGCTTCGCCTCGCCCGCGGCGGCGAGCTGACCCCGCTTGCGCTCCAGGGCGGTTTCCAGCTCGGCGATGCGGGCCTCCTGGTGGCGGAGGTTCACCGTCGATCGGACCGCCTCGCCCTCGGCCTCGACCGCATCTTCCTCGCATTCCCGGCCCAGTTCGGCCAGGAATTCCAGCCGGGCCCGATCCCCGTCAAGGCGATGGCGGGTGTCCAGCCGCTCCATTTCGCAGCGGGCCAGTTCGACCAGGACGTCGATCATGACCGAGGTTTCCACATCCGCTCCCGGGGATGGGTGAAGCAAGGATGAGGCATGGTATCATCCCGGGACCCACAGGGCAAACCCGGGAGCGGGCCGGACGAGAAAAAGGGCGCCGAAGCGCCCTTTTTCCGATCACTCGTCTGATCTGCTGGAGGAAGACGCGGGACAGTCGACCGCGCGTTCCGCCCGGGGTCGTCACCCGGAGGATCCGACCGGGAAAACGATGGTGGGCGATACTGGACTCGAACCAGTGACCTCTCGCGTGTGAGGCGAGCGCTCTAACCAACTGAGCCAATCGCCCACACCATCGACTTTCCGCTCGGAACCTGGAGGTTCCCCGCCGGGCCGCCGCCGGTGGGCGGTGGTGGGCCCACCAGGACTTGAACCTGGGACCGGCCGGTTATGAGCCGGCTGCTCTGACCAGCTGAGCTATAGGCCCCCGAACCGGGAGGGGGAAGATAACCCAATCCCCCCCCGCGGTCAAATCGAATCGGGTCCGGATCAGACCATCTCGCCGTAGCCCTTGAGCTTGCGGCTCCGGCTGGGGTGCCGCAGCTTCCTGAGGGCCTTGGCCTCGATCTGCCGCACCCGCTCCCGCGTCACCTTGAAGATCGTCCCCACTTCCTCCAGGGTCCGCGGCGTCCCGTCCCCGAGCCCGAAGCGCAGCCGGATGACCTTCTCCTCGCGCCGGGTGAGGGTGCTCAGGACCCGCTGCATCTGGTCCTTCAGCATGCTGTGGGCCGCCTGCCGGGCCGGCGAGGGGGCCGAATCGTCCTCGATGAAGTCGCTCAGGTTGCTGTCCTCGTCCTCGCCGATGGGGCGGTCGAGGCTGACCGGCTCCATGCTGGCCTGCATCACGCCCTGGACCTTCTCCAGGGGCATCTCCAGGAAGGCGGCCACTTCCTCGGCCTTGGGATCGCGCCCGAGCTCCTGCAGGAGCTGCCGGTTGGCCCGGTTGACCTTGTTGATGGCCTCGATCATGTGGACGGGCACCCGGATGGTGCGGGCCTGGTCGGCGATCGCCCGGGTGATGGCCTGGCGGATCCACCAGGTGGCGTAGGTGGAGAACTTGTAGCCCTTGCGGTAGTCGAACTTCTCGACCGCGCGCATGAGGCCGCTGTTGCCCTCCTGGATCAGGTCCAGGAATTCGAGGCCCCGGTTGGTGTAACGCTTGGCGATGGAGATCACCAGACGCACGTTGGCCTCGATCATCTCGCGCTGGGCGGTATCCACCATCTGCTTGCCCATGACGATCTCGGTCCCGATGCGGTGCAGTTCGTCGCAGGTCAGCCCGATCTCGCGTTCGATGTCCGACACGCGCTTGCGCATGTTCTTGATGACCTTGTGGCCCTCGTGGATGGCCTCGCTGCGGACGGGGTCGTCCTTGGCTTCCTTCATGGCGGCAGCCATGTCCCCGAAGGCCAGCCCCACTTCCTCCTCGGCCTTGGCGACGCGGTCCTGCAGGTCCTCGACCTTGCTGTAGACCAGCAGCAGCTTGTTGGCCAGCTGCTCGACCTGGGACGGCGCCAGGTGCAGTTCCATGAAGCCTTCGAGGATCTTGAGC
Organism: Candidatus Krumholzibacteriia bacterium; assembly: GCA_050174015.1. Lineage (GTDB taxonomy): Bacteria > Krumholzibacteriota > Krumholzibacteriia > LZORAL124-64-63 > LZORAL124-64-63 > JAHJTW01. The sequence continues at coordinate 43,632 of JBFXKG010000022.1, read as the reverse complement.
GTGCGGCCGTCGATCATCCGCGTCAGGGTCGCGGCGCGGGCGGCGTTGCCGCAGGTGATCAGCTCCATCCGGGCGTCGTCCTTCTCCTTCTGCCACTTCTCGATCTTGTCGAGCGTGCGCAGGATGCGCTTGGCCTCCTTCTTCGGCGACAGGTGGACGTTCCAGGTGCTGGTGTCGTGCTGGATGACCTCGTCCACGTGGACCGATTCGTTGAGGAGCTGGGTGGCCGTCTGCCTCAGTTCGCGCATGGCGTGGGACGAGCGCAGGATGGCCTGGATGATCGCGACCCGGCCGTCCTCCATGCGCCGGGCGAGGTTGACCTCGCCCTGCCTGGTCAGCAGGGGCACGCGCCCCATCTCCCTCAGGTACATCCGCACCGGGTCGTCGTACTTGACGTTGGTCCGCACGGCCTTGCGCGCGGCGGCGACCTTCTTCTTTTCCTTCTTCTTGCGCCGGGAGATCTTCTCCCTCGCCTCATCCTCGGTGTCGTAGTAGTCGATCTGCAGCTCGCCGAGCTTCTCGTAGATGCGGTCGATGGCGTCGAGATCGACCCCGTCGGCCAGCAGTTCATTGATCTCGTCGTGCAGGATGTAGCCGCCCTTCTGCGTGGCGACCTTCCTGATCCTGTTGATGATGGTGTCGAAGTGCGTCGTATCCATGTTCTATGCAGACCCCCGTGAGGCTGTTCAGCCCAGGCGCGATTGGCGGTCGGCCTGCAGGCGATGCAGGCAATCCCTTGTGATCCGCCGGTAATCCGTCCCGGCGGGCCGAGGCTCCAGGTCAACGAGGCGGCTGATGAAGCTGCGGTACTCGCGGTCGCCCACGGAGTTCCAGCGCTGCAGGACGAAGTCCTTCGGCGACTCGGGGCCGCCCTCTTGGTGCGCCTGTTCCCACGCGGCGATTTCATCACCCAGCACCTTGGCCTGGGGGCTCTCGATTTCCAGCTCACTCCTTTCGGCCAGGAAGACCCTGGCGGCGGCTCCCGTGTCGTCCATCAGGATGTGGGCGAACATGTCGGCCTCGATGGACGGCGCGTTGATGCGGGCGAGGGAGCGGCGGACGACCGGCCCCGTCCGGCGGCGGGGGCCGGGATCCCGTTCACCCGGCTCCTCGGCCGGCGCCCGGCGGTCCCGCTGTTCCGGTTCCTGCTTCCGGGGCCGGACCGGCTCCGGTTCCTCCCCCACCATGCCCCGCAGCAGCTGCAGGTCCAGGCCGAAGACCTGCGCGGTCTCCATGAGCACGTATTCCCGGCGCAGGGGATCGGCGATGCCGGCGACGGTGTCCAGCACCATCCGCACCGCCTTCTCCTGGACCGTGCGGTCCCCTTCCCGGCGATCGGCCTGCTCCTTCATGAAGGGGACGTAGCCGACGCCGGTATCGAGGATCTCCAGCAGACCATCCCGGCCGCGCTCCATGGCCAGATCCGCGGGATCCATCCCCCTGGGCAAGGTCACCACCCTGGGTTCCAGCCCGCACTTCAGGGCCGTGTCGGCCGCCCTGACGGCCGCCTTCAACCCGGCCTTGTCCCCGTCGAAGAGCAGGACCACTCCGGGCGCGCCCCGGCGGATCAGCTTGGCCTGATCGGGCGTGAACGCCGTGCCGCAGGTGGCGACGACGTTGCTGAACCCGATCTGGGCGAGGGCCAGCAGATCCAGGTAACCCTCCACCAGGAGGGCTGACTTTTCCCGGGAAACGGCCATGCGCGATGAGTCGAACCCATACAGGAGATGGCCCTTTGAAAAGAACGCGGAGTCGGCGGAATTCAGGTATTTCGGCTCGCCCTGGTCGATGACCCGTCCCCCGAATCCGGCGACCTGCCTGGAGATGTTCTTGATGGGAAATATAATCCGGCCGCGGAAATAGGCAAATGCGCCCCCCTCGGACTTGCGCCGCAGGAGGTCCGCCTGGACCGCCAGGTCCAGGTCGACGCCCGCCTGGGCGAGCTGCCGCTGGGTCCAGTCCCCGCTGTGGGGCGCCCAGCCGACGTCGAAATCCCGCAGCACCTTCTCGCCGAACCCCCGGTCCAGGAGGTAGTTCCGGGCCTGCCGGCCTGCCGCCTCGTCCCACAGGGCGTCCTTCCAGATCCCGGCCGCGGTCTCGTTGGCGCGGTGGAAGGCGCGGCGCTCCCCTTCCCCCTCGTCCGGGCGGAGCCAGTCGCTCAGGTCGATGTCCAGGGGGCGGGCCAGGATCTCCACGGCCTCGGGGAAGGTGACCCCCTCGACCTCCATGAGGAAGGAGATGACGTCGCCGCCGGTCCCGCAGCCGAAGCAGTGCCAGCGGTTGCGTCCGGGGGTCACGATGAAGCTGGGGGTCTTTTCCTTGTGGAAGGGGCACAGTCCCTTGAAGACCGCGCCGGCCTGCTTGAGACTCACATGCTGGCGGACGATCTCGACGATGTCGGTCTCATCCTTGACACGGGCGATGATGTCCGGCGAAAAAACAGCTGCCATGTTCTTCCTGGACCCGCACCATTGGTGTCCTGCGGGGGCGCCCCCGTGTTGCAGGGAATTTTACATGATAGGAGAAAAACCAGGCCCGCCGCAAGGCGGCGGGCCGATTTTTTCCAGGCGGGCGTGATCCTGATTCTCAGGTTCCCTGCCGGGGAGACGTCATTTCAAGAGGGTCAGCTTGCCCGTCACCGCCTGCCCCTGCCCCTCCAGCCTGCAGAAGTAGGTCGCGCTGGGCAGGGCGCGCCCGGACTGGTCCCGGCCGTCCCAGGGGACCTGGTGCTCGCCGGCGGAGATCGGGCCGGAAACGAGCGTGCGCACGCGCCGACCCGCCAGATCGTAGACCGCCAGGGTGACGGGGCCCGTGCGGGCCACGGTGTATTCGATGGTGGTCCGGGGATTGAAGGGGTTCGGCACGATCCGGTCGATGCCCACGGCCACGACGGCCGGCGCCCTGTCGCCCACGCCGGAGATCACGCCGCTGCCGAACAGGTAATCCACCCACTCGGGATGGTCCACGAAGGGATTGCGGTTCTGCTGGTACTGCTGGACGCGGTCGTTGCGCCGCATCTCGCGGGCGTCGACCGGGTCGTCCTGGTGCCAGGCGAGCAGGGTCGCCGTCAGGCCCATGTAGGCGACCGATCCGTCGGTCACCACGATCAGGGCAGGGTTGTCGGTCAGGACCAGGTCGACCTCCCCCGAATCGCCCTCGTAGCGGACGTCCATGTAGAACATGGCCCGGGCCACGTCGCCCTTGCGTCCCTGCCAGGTCTCCCAGCTGTTGGCGTCGCTGAGGTTCACGCCGGACTCCCCGTTGTAGGTGTCGGCGGGATAGCTGGTGCAGCCGGAGATGCAGTCGTCGAAGTACTCGTTGCCCCGGGAGCTGTTGTAGCTCACATCGCACAGGAACAGGGCGTGGCAGTCGGTGTAGGGCACGTCCCCCGAACTGCTGAACCCGTAGCTGTTGGGCCAGGAGTGCTCCCGGTTGTAGGGTCCGGTGCCGCCGCCGAACTTCACGTAGGAGTGGTTCTTGTAGAGGTCCAGGATGTTGCTGGTGTTGAGGGGATCCTCGTCGGCGTATTCCAGGACGTCCCACGTGTCGGTGCTCGACGACGTGTAGGGATACCGGATGTGGCCGTCGATGAGGTCGTGCAGGGTGGCCCGGCAGGTGGCGGGGCTGGTCAGGTCGACCGTGGCGTAGTACCCGGCCGGGGCGTCGGCCAGGGCGACCGCCGCGATGAACACCAGAGCGGCCGAAAGGAGGACCCGGCAAAGGGAGGATTTGCGTGTCATGACTGGACCTTGATTGGGGCGGACACCTGACCCGGGCGACCGGGACTCTCATCCATCAATGATAGCAAAATCGGCCCTGATAATCCATCAAGCAGATCGGAATCCTGCAAAAAACCGGTCAGTGATCGGCCAGGTGGACCTTGGTGGCGCCGCCCCCGCCCTGCCCCGGGCCCGATTCGGTGAACGCCGCGACCCGCGGATCGGCCTTCAGGCGTTCGTGGAGGTGGTCGCGCAGCCGGCCGGTGCCGAACCCGTGGATCACGTTGATGGTTTCCAGGCCGGCCGGAATGGCGCGGTCGATCAGGCGGTCGAGCCTCTCCCAGGCATCCTCCCCCGTTTCGCCCCGGACGTCGATCTCCGGGCTGGCGGCCGGGGCCTCGTCGCTCCAGTTCCAGCCGGCCGCGCGTCCGGTGGAGGCGGTCGCCGGGTACGGTCCGGCGGGCGCGGAGCCGGCCGAGGCGGGTTCCCCCTCCACCGGCCGCACCGAGGCGGTGGTGAGGGTCAGGCGCATCCCCTCGGCCTCCGCGACGATGCGGTCGCCCCGGACCTCCCCGACCCGGCCGATGAGGTTCAGGTGGGGAATCCTGACCCGCTGGCCAACCGCCGGGACGAATCCCCGGGGGGCGGGGTCGGCGGGCTCGGGCGGGGCCAGGGTCTCCACCCGGTCGCGGGCCGCCTTGACCACCCGGGCCTCCGCCCGCGACGCCTTGATCTCCCGGATCGCGGCCTCGATGGCGCGCCTTCCCTCCCGGACCAGGCGGTCCGCCTGCCGGCGGGAATCCTCCATGACCTCCCGGCGTTCCCTGCCGATGCCCTTGAGACGCTCCTCCAGTTCCTGGTTCTGCCGCCGCAGCCGGGCCGCCTCGCGCGCGACCTCCTGCTGGGATGCCGCCAGGTCCTTCGCCCTGCGGTCCAGGTCCGCCAGGAGCTGCTCCACCTGGACCTTCTCCTCGCCCGCCATGGCCCGGGCCCTCGCCAGCAGGTCGGGACCGAAGCCCATCTTCTCGGCGATGTCGAAGGCGTGGCTCGTGCCGGGGTCGCCGATGCGGAGGGTGAACAGGGGGCGCAGGTCGGTCTCGTCGTAGTCCATGGCGGCGTTGAGCATCCGGGGATGGTCGTGCACCGCGGCCTTGAGCAGCCCGAAATGGGTGGAGGCCAGGATCCGGGCGCCGCGGGCCACCAGCTCCTCGAGGACGGCGAACGCCAGGGCGGTGCCTTCCTGGGGATCGGTGCCGCTGCCGATCTCGTCGCAGAGCACGAGGGATCCCGGCCCCGCCTCCTTCAGGAACTCCCCGAGGTGCCGCAGGTGGGCCGAGAAGCTGCTCAAGGCCGCGGCGATGGACTGGTCGTCCCCCAGGTCGGCGAAGACCCGGTCGACCAGGGGCAGGATCGTGTCCTCGCGGGCCGGGACGTCCCAGCCGCACTGGGCGATGAGGCAGAACACGCCCACCGTCTTCAGCGCGACGCTCTTGCCGCCGGCGTTGGGACCGCTGATCACCACCGCCTGCCGGTCCACGGGGACCTCCAGGTCCAGGGGCACCACCTGGTCGCGGCCGGCGGCCAGGCAATCCGCCTTGCCGGGTTCGGCCTGCCCCCGCCCGCGGCAGACCGCCGCGCCGAGGGCCTCCATGAGCAGGGGATGGCGTCCCCCGGCGATCCGCAGCCGGCCGGCGGGATCGAGTGAACAGCGCCGTCCCCCCACCGCCTCGCTCCAGCGCAATCCGGCGCGCACCTCGTCCGCAAGCAGCATCAGGCGGCAGCTGTCCCGCAAGGGCCCGGACGCCTGCTCCACCGCGCGGTTGAGCTCGAAGATGATGCGCGCCTCCTCGGCCGCGATCTCCAGCCGGGTCTCGGTCAGGGCGTTGGTCAGGCTCACGACCTGGGCAGGCTCCACGAAGAGGGTGGCCCCGGTGGCCGATCGGTCGTGGACGATTCCCGGCAGACGGGCGCTGTCGCCCGACCTCAGGGGGATGCAGAAGCGGTCCCCCCGCAGGGTCACCTCCTCCCCGGTGGTCCAGCCCGAACCCCGGGCTCGCGACATGGCCGCGCCGACCTCCTGCCGCACGCTGCGCTCCTGGGCGACCGCGTCCCGGCGCAGGCGCGCCAGCAGCGGGCTCGCACCGTCGAGGATGCGCCCGCCCGGATCGAGGGCCCGGCGGATGGCGCCGGCGAGCCCCGAGAACACCGTGGCCTCGACGGCGGCCTCCCCCCAGGATGGACAGTCGTCCCTGCGGGCCAGCAGGTGACTGCGGAAGGCGTCCAGGTCCTCCGCCACCGCCGCGACGTGCACCAGGTCCGAACCCTCGAGGCGGAAGGGCGCCGGCCTCTCCAGCGCCCCCAGGGCATCGCTCACGTCCACCAGGGGAACCGGTGCGTCCCCGCGCAGGAGCGTCCGCATCTCGTCCGCCAGGTCGTGCCGCAGGGTGATGTCCTCCGGAACCACGAAGGGCCGGCGGCGGCGCACGGCGGCGGCGGCCCGGCGATTCAGGCAGAAGGACGCGACCTGGGCGGTGATCCGGGACCATTCCAGCAGGGAGGCGGTGCGGCTGGCGGCGACCGGCGGAGCGACCTGGCGGTCGGGCGCGGTGATCTCGAGCAGGCGGATCATGGGGCGCAGGGGGCCCGTCCGGCCCCGCGCTGAGCCGGCCGGATCATTGGACGGCTTCCTTGGCTTTTTCCTCGAGGCGCTCCTTCTGCTCCTCGATCTTCCCGCCGACGGCCTCCCCCGCCCTTGCGGCCGCGGCGGCGGCCCTCTCCCGGGCCTCGTCCATCACGCGGGTCCAGACCTCGTCGGCCCTGGCCCCGAAAAGGGTGCGGGCCTGCTGGTACAGTCCGGGCGCGGCTCCGTAAATCGTCCGCCCCACCGGGTCCTCCAGGTAGGTCGCCTCCAGGGACCGCCCCCCGGGCGCCTGGGTGAGCAGGATCACGACGACGCTGGCCAGGAAGGCGCCCATCACCATGCCCGCCAGGGCGCCGCCCAGGCGGTCGACCCAGCCCAGGACGGTCAGGCGGACGAGCTTGCTGACCATGGTGGCCAAAAACCGGCTGAGGATCAGACCCGCGAAGAAGAGGACGGCCCAGGTGATCACCAGGGCAGGCCCCTGGCCGGCGCCCGTGCGGTCCATGACCCAGGGCTGCACCGCGGCGGCGAAACGGGCGGTCAGGATGATGGTCGCGATCAGGCCGGCGATCTCCAGGACGCGCTTGACCACGCCCTCCCGGAAACCGACGAACCCGAGGATGAGGATGAACGGCAGGGGGATGAGCAGGACCGGATCCATCTCAGCCCACCAGGGCCTTCTTGACCAGGGCGCTGACCTTGCCGCCGTCGGCGCGTCCGGCCACCCGGGGCATGAGGGCCTTCATGACCTTGCCCATGTCCTGGGGCCCCTGGGCCCCCACCTCGGCCACGCACTCGCGCACGACGGCTTCCAGCTCGGCATCGCTCAGCCCGGCGGGCAGGAACTCGTTGACGATGGCCAGCTCCGCCTCGGCCTGGGCGAGGAGCTCGGGCCGTCCGCCCTCCCCGTAGCTCTGGATCTGGTCGCGGACCTTGCGCCCGTAGGACGACAGGATCTTCAGCACGTCGGCGTCCGCGAGCTCGCGGCGCTCGTCCACCTCGACCTGCTTGATCGCCGCCTGGAGCATCCTCAGGACGCCCAGCCGGCTCTTGTCCTTGGCCTTCATGGCCGCAACGACCTCGGTCTTCAACTTCGCGGCGATCTCGCTGGCCATGGCCTGATCCTCTCCTTGAGCCTGGTGAACCGGAACACCGGCCGCAGGGACGCGGCACGACCGGACCATGAAAAACCTCAGCCGGGGACCTGTCAAGCCTCCGGCGCGCCGGGCGGGTCCGCCGCCGCCCAGCGGGCGCGCCATTGCTGCAGGACCACCAGCGCGGCCACCGCGGCCGTCTCGGTGCGCAGGATGTGGGGCCCGCAGGAAAGCGGGGCGGCGCCCCGTCTCAGCAGGGCGTCCGTCTCGGCGGCCGACCAGCCCCCTTCCGGTCCGATCAGGACGGTCAGGGTCGCAGGGATCGGGCCCTCGGCCGGTGGAGCCGGGGAGACCTCCGGCCGGGCGGGCCCGCCGGTCGGCCACTCGGCCGGCGCCGCCCCGAACCAGGCGGGTCCGGTCAGCCCGGCCAGGACGTCGGCCAGGGGAGCCGGCTCCTCGATGGCCGGCAGCCAGGTGCGGGCGCTCTGCTTGAGGGCCGCCTTCAGGATGCCCTGCCACCGCTGCTGCTTGCCCTGGCCCGGTTCGATCACCCCGTGGTCGGTGATCAGCGGCTGCAGGTGGTGGACGCCGAGCTCCACGGCCTTTTCCAGGGCCCAGTCGAAACGCTTGCCCTTGACCACGGCCACCGCGAGATGCAGGCGGGGTGCCGCGATCTCCGCCGGATCCTCGGCGCAGGTGAGGATCTCCACCCCGACCCGGCGCTTGTCGCCGCCGGCGGCCCGGCCGGTGAAGCGATGGCCGCGGCCGTCGGTCAGGTTCAGGATCAGCTCGCGGCCCCCGCGCAGGACGGTGCGCAGGTGGTGACTCTCATCTTCGTCCAGGAGGACCCGATCGCCGGGACGGGGCGGACCCGCCGGGCCGCCTTCGCAGAAGAACTGTCGCACGGTCCACCTCCGCCCGGCCGGTTCGGGGTCGTCAGGGCAGGATCAGTCGAAAAGATGGGCTCCCGGTTCAGGCACGAGCTTCGCGAGTTCCTCCCGGATCTCCTCCAGGCGGGCCTTGAGCCCCTTGTCCAGGCGATCGGGCGTCCAGGCCAGCACCCGCACGAGCTGGTCGCCCGTGCCGGGCCGGTTCACGTGGGGAACGCCCTTGCCGCGCATGCGGAAGACCTTGTGGCTCTGCGTGCCTGCGGGGATCTTCAGGGCGACCTTGCCGTCGAGCGTGGGCACGTTGATCCTGGTGCCCAGCATGAGGTCCACCGGAGAGACCGGCAGGTCGATGAGCAGGTCGTCGCCGTGGCGCTGGAACACGCGGTCCTCGATCACGTTGAAGACCACGCGCAGATTGCCCGCGGGGACGCCCTGGCCGCCGGAGTCGCCCTTCCCCTGGAGTTCCATGTAGTTGCCGGTGGTCACGCCTGCGGGGACCTTGACGCTCAGGGTCTCCTCGCCGCGGATGGTGCCGGTTCCCCGGCACGAACGACAGGGATCCTGGACCACCGACCCCCGTCCCTGGCACTGGGGGCAGACGCCCTCGGTGACCATCTGTCCCAGGAGGGACTGGCGGACCTGCCGCACGCGACCCTGGCCCCGGCACTGCGAACAGGTCTGCGGCCGGCTGCCCGCGGCCGCCCCGCTGCCCTCGCAGTCGGGGCAGGGGACCTGCTTGGCCAGCTTGACCTTCTTCTGGGCGCCCTTGGCCGCCTCCTGCAGGGTGACCTTGATCTCGACCTGCAGGTCCCGGCCCCGGCGCCGGCCACCGCCGCCCCCTCCGCCGCCGCCGAACATGTCCCCGAATCCCCCCATGCCGAAGTTGCGCAGGAACGATTCGAGAGCGTCGTTGAGGTCGACGTTGACCCCCTCGAAGCCCCCGCCGCCGAAGCCGCCACCTTCGGGCATGTGTCCGTACTGGTCGTAGCGGGCGCGCTTCTGGGGATCCTTCAGGACCTCGTAGGCCTCGGTCGCCTCGCGGAACTTCTCGGCGGCCGTGGCGTCGTCCGGGTTCTTGTCGGGGTGGAACTTGATGGCCTTCTGGCGGTAGGCCTTCTTGATCTCGGCCTCGGACGCCTGGCGCTCGACTCCCAGCACCTCGTAGTAGTCGCGTTTCGCGCTCATCCTGCCCTCGTTAACTGGAGATGATGACCCGGGCGGGGCGCAGCACGAGGTCCCCGATCCTGAATCCCTGCTGGACGATCTCGATGACGTGCCCCGATTCGACGCCCTCGCGCGGCAGCTGAGCCACGGCCTCGTGCAGGTTCGGATCGAACTCCCGCCCCATGGCCTCGACGGGGGTCACCCCCCGCTCCTTCAGCAACGCCGCCAGATTCTGGTGGATGAGTTCGACCCCCTGCAGGAAACCCTCGCGGTCGCCGTTGTCCGGGCCGTTCCGCAGCGATTGCAAGGCCCGTTCCATGTTGTCGTGGACCGTGAGGAAGGAACGCAGGAGATCGGCCTGGGTATGGCGCCGCGCATCCTCGACGTCGCGGCGGGCCCGCTTGCGCACGTTATCAAGTTCGGCCAGCACGCGCAGCCATTTTTCCTGGAAGTCGTCCCGCTCGCGCCGGAGCTGATCCTCGACCGAGGGCGCCTCCTCGACGGGGGCGGCCACCACTTCCGCGTCCAGGGCCGCCTCGTCCGCGGGATCCCCGGCCGCCGCATTCTCCGCGGCTCCGTCCTGCGGTCCGGGAGCGGTGGATTCGTCCTGCACCATGGCCTCGGGCGCAGGATTCCCGGCGGCGTCGGCCGCCTCCTTCTTCTTCTTGCCCTTCTTGCTGCTCGATCCGGTCATCCTCTTGCTACCTTCCTGTCTTGCCTGGTTGCGCCGCACGTCGCCCGGACGGCCCGCATCCGGCGGCGGGCCCCGTACGCAGGGATCGCGCGATCAGATCGTTGGAACCGGCGGATGCCCCCCGCTGAACCGGCGCAGGATCTCCATGCCGTGGAACGCCCGCTGGTAAGGCAGGCGCCGCGGCCCCAGGACCGCCAGCAGGCCGGGCCGGCCACCGAGTTCGATCTCCGAGGTCAGGACCGAGAACCGGCGCAGGGCGCCGACGGGATTCTCGGCCCCGATCCAGACTCCGAAGGGACCGGTGCTGCTGCCCTGCAGCAGGCTCAGGGTGTCCCGGATGGCCTGGGGCGATTCGATGAAGCGCAGGAGCGCCTTCAGGGGCTCGGCCTCCTGGAAGTCGGGCTCTTCGAGGACCTGGGACACCCCTTCGAGCTCCACGTCCCGGCCCGCGATCTGGTCGATCAGCGTCCGCCCCTGATCGGCCAGGACGGCGGCGCAGCGGGTGACCGGGGTCTGGACCAGGTCCACCCCGCCCAGGGCGCCCTTCCGGATGGCGGCGATGGACCGGCCGGCCACGCGCCCGTTCAGGAGGCGGGACGCCTCCTCCACCACCGCCGGGGCGTATTCCTGCGCGAGGTCCAGATGACGGGTCAGGACCTGACCGTCATCCAGGGTCAGGACCATCAACACCCGGTTGAGGGTGCGCGGCAGGAACTCCAGCCGCACGGCGGTCACCGCTTCGAGGGATGGACCCACGATGATGCTGATGTTGCGGGTCAGCAGGCTCAGCAGCCGGGCGAGGTGCTTGATCCGGTCGGCGCCCCCGGGGCCTGGCCGGGACCGTTCCGCCAGCTGGATCATGCCGGGCGGCACCTCGTGCCGCCGGAAGGTCCATTGCCGCCGCAGCCGGTCGACGAAGACCCGGTAACCCGCGTCGGTGGGCAGGCGCCCGGCCGAGGTATGGGGCTGTTCGAGCAGGCCCCCGTCCTCCAGGGACTTCATGACCGCCCGGATGGTCGCCGACGAAGGGGCATCGGCAAGGTAGCGCTCCACCAGCCCGCTGCTGACGGCCTTCCCCGTCTCCGAGTGCAGGCGCACGACGGCGTCGAGGACGGCCATCGCCCGGGAATCGAGTTCGGTTGTCCTGCCTGCCTGGTTCATCTCCGCCGTCCCTGCAGCCGGTGCGCCGCGGTTCGTCCCTGCCGGAATCCGGCCGCCGCCCAAGGTAAGCACGCTGATTTCGGGGTGTCAACCCGCCCCGGGCCCGTCCCCCCGCGATCACATCGCGCGGGCGATCCGCTCCTCGATGGTGTCGATGCGCAGGTACCCGGATCTGGTCAGGACCAGCCTGCCGCCGGCGATCCGCCACAATCCTTCCCGGGCTCCGCGCTCGAGGTCCAGGGCCCCCGGAGGCAACCGGTCCACCCGGACGCCTTCCCGGGTCCTCAGAGCGAGAACCGCCCCCTCCAGGCGCCGGTCGGCGCGGTCCAGCCGATCGACCTGGGCCTCGGGAACGCGCCCCTCGTCGAGGTCCGCCAGCCAGGCCCCGAGCCCCCGGTGGTTGGCGTAACGCCGGGCGCCCCAGAACCCGTGGGCTCCCGGTCCCAGCCCCAGATAGGGGGACCGGCGCCAGTAGCTGCCGTTGTGCCGCGATTCGGCTCCCGGCCGGCTGAAGTTCGCCACCTCGTACTGATCGAGGCCCAGCCCCTCGAGATGGGCGCCCGCCGCCAGATAGAGGGATTCGAGCACGGGATCGGCCGGCATGGCCAGCCGCCCCATCCGGACCGCACCTTCCAGCGGGGTCCCCGGATGCAGTTCCAGGAGGTAGAGCGAGACGTGCTCCACCCCGAGGTCCACGGCCTCGCTCAGCTCCCCGAGCAGGGTCCGCCGGTCCACCCCGGGCCCCAGGATCCAGTCCGCCGAGACCCGCCGGAACGTGCGGCAGGCCAGCGCGAGAGCCTCGCGGGCCGCCCGGGGCCGGCAGGCCCGACCCAGCAGGTCCAGGACCGGCTCGCTCAAGCTCTGGACCCCCAGGCTGATGCGGTTGATCCCCGCATCCACCCAGGCGGCGGCGAGATCCGGGGTCAGGGTCTCGGGGTTGGCCTCGGCCGTCACCTCGACGTCGGCGGCCAGGGGCAGGACGCCCAGGGTGCCGCCGAGCAGGTCGGCCATCAGTTCGGGCTCCAGGGTGGAAGGCGTGCCCCCGCCGAGATAGCAGGTCGTGACCGGCCGCGAGGCCGATCCGATCAGGCTGCAACGCTCGCGGCGCAGCCTCAGTTCCTGAAGGACCCCCTCCACGTAGCGGCGGCGCAGGGGGGCGTCATGCCGGTCGGTGCGGGCGAAGTGGCAGTACGAGCAGATCGACCCGCAGAACGGGACGTGGATGTACAGGCCCATGGGACTCCCCGATCACGGTCCGGGTCAGCGGATGAGGTCGCCCATCCGGTTGACCCGCGGCAGGTGCCTCTCGCCGTCCCACGAGAAGTAGATGAAGACGGCCTTCCCCTTGATCAGGTCGACGTCGAGGGGACCCCAGTACCGGCTGTCGGCGCTGTTGTACCGGTTGTCCCCCATCATGAAGATGTGGCCCTCGGGCACGACGTAGGGGTCCTGCATGCCCTGCCAGGGCCAGGACTGGTTGCGGGGATTGCCCAGGAAGGCCGCCTGGTCGTGCTTGGTGTGGGGCGGCGGGCAGTTCGGCTCGCCGCTCCAGGCGGGGATGCACGAGTGATCGCCGTCCCGGTCGGCGAAGTTCGATTCGTAGATTTCGCCGTTCACGTAGGTGATGCCGTCCCGCACGGCCACCGTGTCGCCGGCCACCGCCACGCAGCGCTTGATGTAGTCCAGGTTGCGGTCCTTGGGGTACTCGAACACGATGATGTCCCCCTGCCGCGGCTGGCGGATGGCGGGCAGCTTCAGGACGGGCAGGCCCTCCACCAGGGTCTTGTTGATCAGGGGGATGCGGATGCGCTCGGGCGTCTTGGCGCCGTAGAGGAACTTGTTGACGAACAGGTAATCGCCGATCTGCAGGGTGTCCAGCATGGATCCCGTGGGGATGCGGAAAGCCTGGAACAGGAACTGGCGCAGCACCAGGGCGATCAGCAGGGCGGTGCCGATGGCCTTGGCGTACTCCACGACGACGTTCCGGTTCTTGTCCTTCCTGACCCTGCCCTTGCGGCCCGGCTTCCCCGCCGTTCCGTGAGCGGGAGCCGTCGTCTCCTGGTTGTCCTTGTCCTTCTTCGCCATCGATCGCTCCGGGGTTGGATCAGCGTTCGACCTTGAGCACCGCCAGGAAGGCCTCCTGGGGAATCTCGACCGAACCCACCTGTTTCATCCGCTTCTTGCCTTCCTTCTGCTTCTCGAGCAGCTTCCGCTTGCGGGTGATGTCCCCGCCGTAGCACTTGGCCGTCACGTTCTTGCGGAAGGGCTTGACCGTGGTCCGCGCCAGCACCCTGGTGCCCACCGCCGCCTGGATGGCCACCGCGAACATCTGCCGCGGGATCAGCTCCTTCAGCTTCTGGCAGAGCTTCAGACCCCAGTTGTAGGCGTTGTCCCGGTGCACGATGCAGGTCAAGGCGTCCACGATGTCCCCGTTGATCAGGATGTCCAGCCGGACCAGGTCGTCGGCCTGGTGCCGGGTGTACTCGTAGTCCAGGGACGCGTAGCCCTTGGTCACGGATTTGAGCTTGTCGTAGTAGTCGACCACCAGCTCGCTCAGGGGGAGGTCGAACTCCAGGTTCACGCGCTCGGTGTCGAGGTACTCCATCTTCTTCTGGACCCCGCGCCTTTCGAGGCTGATCTGGATGACCGGTCCCACGAAATCCTTGGGCGTGATGACCGAGGCCCGCACGATGGGCTCGCGGATCTCCTGGATCTCCCGGACGTCCGGCAGCATGGCCGGGTTCTCCACCAGGGACAGCTCCCCGCCCTTCATCACGATCTCGTACTCCACGTTGGGCAGGGTCGCGATGAGGCTCAGGTCGTACTCGCGCTCGAGCCGCTCCTGGATGATCTCCAGGTGCAGCAGGCCCAGGAAGCCGCAGCGGAACCCGAAGCCCAGGGCGGCGCTGGTCTCCTTCTCCCAGGTCAGCGACGCGTCGTTCATCTGCAGCTTCTGGAGGGCGTCCAGCAGATCGTCGTACTGGTCGTTCTCCACCGGGTACATCCCCGAGAAGACCATGGGCTTGACCACCGTGTAGCCCGGCAGCGGCGCGGCGCAGGGGCGTTCGACCAGGGTCACGGTGTCGCCCACCCGGACGTTGCGCACGTCCTTGGCCCCGGTGGCGATGTAGCCCACCTCGCCCGCGGTCAGCCCCTTCTGGGGCACGCGCGCCAGCCGGAAGTACCCGATCTCCCCCACCTCGAACTGCTTGTCGTTGCCGAACAGGCGGATGCGCTCGCCCTTCCTGATCGTCCCGTCGAACATCCGCACGTAGGCGACGGCCCCCACGTAGGGATCGAAGATGGAATCGAAGATCAGGCCCCGGGGCGGCGAATCGGGATCGCCCTGGGGGGAGGGAACCCGCTGGACGACGGCGTCCAGCAGCGCGGAAACGCCCTGGCCGGTCTTGGCGCTGACCATGAGGATCTCGTCGGGATCGCAGCCGATCAGGTCGATGAACTGCTCGGCGACGAAATCGGGCCGGGCCGCGGGCAGATCGATCTTGTTGATGACCGGCAGGATGGCCAGGTCGTGCTCGAGCGCCAGGTAGAGGTTGTTGATGGTCTGGGCCTGGACCCCCTGGACCGCATCGACCACCAGCAACGCGCCCTCGCAGGCGGCCAGGCTGCGGCTCACCTCGTAGTGGAAGTCGACGTGCCCCGGGGTGTCGATGAGGTTCAGGACGTAGGACTCTCCCGCGGCGTCCTTGTAGGCCATGCGGATCGGATGGCTCTTGATGGTGATCCCGCGCTCGCGCTCGAGGTCCATGCTGTCCAGGACCTGCTCCTGCAGCTCCTTGCCCAGCAAGGTGCCGGTCATCTCGAGCAGACGGTCGGCCAGGGTGCTCTTGCCGTGGTCGATGTGGGCGATGATGCAGAAATTGCGCGTGCGCTGGAGAGCGGTGCTCATGGAACGGTGCGACCTCTTCCTGGATTGGTCCCGCGTGGTCGGCCGGTGCGGCCGGTCGCGGATCAGCCCTGAAAGATAAGGTTCAGAACGTCTTTCGCCACCGGAAAACCGTCAACTGGGGTGCGGGGGCGCCGCCGGGCATGTCCGCCCCCGGAATCCCGAAGGTGTCGTCCCACTGGTCCGGCATGGGGACCGGATCCTCGTCGAAGTTGAACAGGTGGGCCCCCACGTAGGCGTCCAGGGCGATGATGAGCAGGGCCCCGCCCGACCACCAGGCGAAGTCCCGCATCTGGTTCCAGTCCTCTTCGGCGACGGCGTTGTAGTACTGGTAGTTGGCCGAATCCTCGAGGAAGTTGGTGGCGAACCGGCGGCCGCGCCGGGCCCGCTGGTCCCTGACGATCAGGTTGGTCCAGAAGTACATCTCCGCGCCGAAGGCCAGCGCCGCCCGCCAGCTGTTCCCGGTGTAGAGCTGGCCCCAGCCGGGAAACAGCGGGCTCATCAGGACCGCCCCGGTGGGGCTGACCCCGGTGTCCCAGATGTCGACGGGCTCGGGCGACAGATCGGCGGCCACGGGGTTGATTTCGGGCGGGAGATCGGCCGCCTGGCCCAGACTGTCGGGGGTGGCGGTCTGCGCGAGGACCGGGCCGCAGAACAGTCCGATCCCCAGCAGCATGAGGCCGGTGACGGATCGTCTTGTCGGCAGGGCGGCGGAACGTGTCATCTCACCTTGAGGCCGCATCCGGGGCGGCGGGGTTGTCAGGCCGAAGGGGCCGACGGACGATCAGCTTCTCGTCGAGCACCCGCAGGACGTGGGTGCCGGCGGGGAGCCTTCCGGGTTCGCCGTCCCGGTGGTAGGCCACCGATTCGAAACACGTGAACTGGAGTTCGCCGCTGCGGATCAGCGAGACCGCCGGGTGCTTGAGCCTCCTCCCCCGGGAAGCCGCGGGCAACAGCCGCAATCCCGTCCACACGTCCAGCTTCCGGACCAGGCAGGCGTCCAGCAGCCCGTCGCCGAAGTCCGCGTCCGGCGCGAACCGGAAACCGCCTCCGGTCAAGGGGCCGTTGCACACCTCGACGAGCATGAAGAGGTCGTCGATGACCGCCGGCCCCGGTCCACCCGGCATGCTCCACTGCAATCGCTGACCGGGATAGCTCGCGACGACCAGGGCCCCGGCCAGGGGGTACCGCCGGCGGCCCAGCCAGCGCCACATCCCGGCGGCGCGATCGGACACCTCGCCGCTGCCCAGAAGCCCCACCGAGTTGAAGAAGAAGTCGTCGTTCAACCGGCACCCGTCGATCTCGATCCCGGTGCCCTCCAGCACGGAGGCCAGGCCGTCGGCGGGGGTCCTGATGCCCAGCCCGATCGCCAGGTCGTTGCCGCTTCCGCTGGGGAACACCCCCATGGGGCAGCCGGTTCCCAGCAGGCCGCAAGCCACCTCGTGCACGGTGCCGTCCCCGCCGACCGCCACGACGACGTCGGCGACGCCGGCCGCCTCCCTGGCCAGCCGCGTCGCGTCCCGGGGAGCTTCGGTCCGGAGGACCCGGGCGTCCACGCCGTGCTCCGCCAGCATCCGGCCCGCCTCTTCGCCGGACAGGCGGCCGCGACCCGGGCCCGCGATGGGGTTGGCGATCACGACGGCGCGCATGGGGACTCTCCGGAAACGGATGAAAATAATGGCGGGAATGTGTGGGAATCGAACCCACCTCGGACGGTATGACGCGCCCGACAGAAGGATTTGAAGTCCCCGGCCGTCACCAGACGACACTCATTCCCACCCGTCGAACCCGGACTTCCGGGGAAGCATCCGGGCTTTCCCGGGACCTGGCCGGCGGCGAGCACGGGTCCGGCCCGGAAATCATTCAGCCAGCATACGCGACCATCTCGATTTCCACCAGCACATCTTTCGGCAGGCGCGAGACCTCGACGACGCTGCGGGCCGGAGGATCCTCCGGGAAGAACCCCCGGTAGACCTCGTTGATGTTCCCGAACTCGCTCATGTTCCGGATGAACATGGTGACCTTGACGACGTGGTCCAGGGTGAGACCGGCCCCCTCGACCACCGCCTTGGCATTCATCAGGGCCTGGTGGGCCTGTTCGGCCGCGGTCCTGCCGACGATCTCCATGGTGGCAGGATCCAGGGGGATCTGGCCGGCGGTGAACAGGAAGCCGCCCGCCAGGTTGCCCTGGCTGTAGGGCCCGATGGCCGCGGGGGCGTTGTCCGTGTGGATGATCTTGCGGGTCATTCCGTCTCCGATCGGAAACTGTGGAACCTGGCCTCCCCCAGGGAGATGGATCCCCAGGGTATTGACATTCGGGTCACGACCAAGCTAACATGAGTCATGATGAAGATCAATTTTCACAACCTGTATCATGTTTTCCTCCTCCTCGCCCTCGCCGCCGCCGTGTGCCCCTGCCCCACCTTCGGCCAGGGAGAGGTCATCAACGATTACATCGGTCTGTTCACCGATGACACCTACCAGTGCCAGGACGCCCAGTTCCTCGACCATGTGACCGTGAACGTCATCATGTTCTGTCCGTCCTATCCCTTCATCTATGCTCTCGAACTGGGCCTGGAGGTCGAGGGCCTGGTCAACACCACCGTCGCCGCATCGTTTCCCGTTCCGGCTTTCGGGGAATGCATTCCTCGCCCCTCAGATCCGGGATCCTTCGACATCATGGCCGGGTATTCCTCCCCCCTTGATGCGGTGGATGCCGTGCAACTCGCCTCCCTGGACGTCTTCTACCTCGACCTCCAGCCCCTGTACTTCCGGATGACCGCCACCGTTCCCTCCAGTGTCGAGGGCGACCGGCCCGCCTACCTGGCGGAGCCCGGGTTCATCGTGATTCCCCTGACGCCCCTTCACCACGATGGAGAGGACTGGGACTTCGCCATCAACGATCCCTTCTGCACCGACGTCACCCTGCCCCAGCAGGCCTTCACCTGCGGCCCCCTGCCCGCCACAGTCTCGTCCTGGGGGGCGGTCAAGAGCCTCTATCGGTGAAACCAGGAAAAGGCCCAATCATGAAGACGATCATCCTTCTTCCGATATTCCTGCTCCTTCCCACGCTGGCGACTGGCCAGGACACCTATGACGACATCATCCTGCTCGGCGATGATGACGGGTATTCAGCCGTAAGCGCCTCGTTAGTTGACCATGTCACCATGAATGTCTACGTCGATTGCCCTTCCTCTCCCTCTATCTCCGGTTTGGAGATGGGCCTTCAGATTGCCGGCCGCACAAACTCCATTCTCACCCTGTCGTTTCCTGTCGGCTGTTCGGGCGGCGGGAGTTTCGACGACAGCGATCCGGAATTCTTCGGATTCAGCGTGATGTTCGATACTCCCCTGCCCAGCGCGCACCGGGTGCTGGCCGCGACCTTCGATGTCTTTTATCTGGACTTTTATTCGATCGAATTCCGCATAGTGGGCGCGGATCCCACCAACTCCGACGATGTCATCCCGGTTTACTTTGCCGAGTCCGGTACGGACCGCGTCCCCCTGAATCCGAGGCACAATGTGTGGTTCGATCCTTGTGGCGCTGATTTTTTTATCAACTCCATGTTCTCATGTGGAAACACCCCGGTTCCATTGGCCTGCGGTAGTGTCTCCGACGTCAAAAACTCCTGGGGCACCGTCAAGAGTCTCTACCGGTAAATCCCAGCGATACGGAATGGGCGGCGGCGTTCCTCTCGCCCGGAAATGGCGTGTGAGCTTGCCGGGGGAGTGACGTGCGAGTCGACACGAATCCGTCACCGTAGGCAGGACTCGAAGGTGGCGGTCGGGAATCAGCGCCAGGACGTGAGAAGGGCCCCGCAGCCAGGGATGGCGGAGGGGCCCTGAACTCGAGAGCGGCGGTAACAGGAGGTCACCGCCGCTCGTCCCTGGCGATGATTCCCGTCCGCCCCCCCGGACCTACTCGACGGTGACCGCCTTGGCGAGGTTCCGCGGCTGATCCACGTCCTCGCCGCGCAGCACGGCGATGTGGTAGGCCAGCAGCTGCAACGGGATCACCGACAGCAGCGGCGTCCAGAAATTCATGGTGTCGGGGATGGTGATGACGTGATCGCTGAGGGCCGCGATCTCGGTGTCGCCTTCGGTCACGATGGCGATGATCTTCCCGTCCCGCGCGCGCACCTCCTGGACGTTGCCCACGATCTTGTCGTAGCTGCCGTCCTTGATGGCGATCACGACCACCGGCATGTCCGGATCGATCAGGGCGATGGGACCGTGTTTCATCTCGGCGGCCGGATACCCCTCGGCGTGGATGTAGCTGATCTCCTTGAGCTTCAGCGCGCCCTCCAGCGCGATGGGGAAGTTCACGCCGCGCCCGAGGTACAGGCAGTTCTTGTGGCCGGCGTAGATCCTGGCGATATCCTTGATGGCCTCGCTGTGGTCCAGCACCTTCTGCACCTTGGCGGGGATGTTCTCCAGCTCCTTGAGGATCTGGTGCCCCAGGTCGGCGCTGATGCTGGTGCGCCGTCCCAGCAGCAGGGTCAGCAGCGCGAGGATCGTGACCTGGCTGGTGAAGGCCTTCGTGGAGGCCACGCCGATCTCCGGTCCGGCGTGGATGTACACGCCGCACTCGCTCTCCCGCGCGATGGTCGATCCCACGACGTTCGTGATGCCCAGCACCTTCGCGCCCTTGCGCTTGGCCTCGCGCATGGCCTCGAGGGTGTCGATGGTCTCGCCGCTCTGGCTGATGACCAGGCACAGGGTGCCGGGATCGATGATGGGCGACCGGTACCGGAACTCGCTGGCGTACTCCACCTCGACCGGGATGCGGGCGTACTCCTCGATGAGGTACTCCCCGACCAGCCCGGCGTGCCAGGACGTGCCGCAGGCCAGGATCACGATGCGCCGGATGTTG
Source organism: Candidatus Krumholzibacteriia bacterium (assembly GCA_050174015.1). Lineage (GTDB taxonomy): Bacteria > Krumholzibacteriota > Krumholzibacteriia > LZORAL124-64-63 > LZORAL124-64-63 > JAHJTW01. The sequence continues at coordinate 23,490 of JBFXKG010000022.1, read as the reverse complement.
CGCAGCTCCCAGTCGGTCAGCTGGATGCCGCCCAGCTTCACGTCCCCGCTGTCGGTCAGGATGCGGCCGCGGAACGAGTCACGGATGGTCTGGGGCTGCTCGAAGATCTCCTTGAGCATGAAGTGCTCGTAGCCGCCCTTCTGGATCTGCCCCAGGTCCCAGGTGATCTCCTGGATCTCCTTGGTGATGGCCTCGTTGGTGATCGTGGTGGTGGTCACCCCCTCGGGCGTCAGGGAGACCATCTCCCCGTCGTCGAGATAGATGACCTGGCGGGTGTGGCCCATGATGGCCGCCACGTCCGAGGCCAGGAAATTGACGCCCTCGCCCACGCCGACGACCAGGGGGCTGCCCTTGCGCGCGCCCACGATCAGGCCCGGATGGTCGGGATGCGTCACGGCGATGCCGTAGGCGCCTTCCACCACGCCCAGGGCGCGCTGGACGGCCAGCACAAGGTCGCCGTCGTAGGAGTCCTCGATCAGGTGGGCCAGCACCTCGGTGTCCGTCTCCGAGGCGAACACGTGGCCCTTCTTGGTCAGCTTGACCTTCAGGGCGCCGTAGTTCTCGATGATCCCGTTGTGGACCAGGGCCACCGGCCCGGAGATGTGGGGATGGGCGTTGACCTGGTTGGGCGCCCCGTGGGTGGCCCAGCGGGTGTGCGCGATGCCGCAGGTGCCCCGCAGATCCTCGCCCTTGCAGGCCTCCTCCAGGGCTGCGATCTTGCCCTTCTCCTTGATGACCTGCTGGCCGTCCGAGCCCAGGATCGCGATCCCGGCACTGTCGTAACCCCTGTATTCAAGGCGCTTGAGACCCTCGAGGAGGACCGTGGCCGCATCCTTGCTGCCTGTGACGCCGACGATGCCGCACATGGGCGATTCCTTTCACTGGACACGCCGCGTCAGACCGCGGCCTTCACCATCCTGATCAATTCGGCCGCCGCAGCCTCGTCTTGAGCTTCGGCGATGATCCGGACCACCGGTTCGGTGTTGCTGGGGCGCACGTGGACCCAGCCCCGCTCCCCCGTCCACTTCATTCCGTCCCGCTCGTCGATCTCTCCCGGTCCCAGGGCGAGCAGGGCGTTCCGCAGGGCCTCGCCCGCGGGCAGGTCGTCCGCCGGGAACTTGGTCTTGACCATGGCCACCGGGGGCAGTTCCGCCACCAGCTGGGCCAGGGTCTTCCCGCTGTCGGCCAGGGCCTGCAGGATCATGGCGATCCCCACCAGGGCGTCCCGGCCGGCGTGGATCTCGGGGTAGATGACGCCCCCGTTGCCCTCCCCGCCCAGCAGGCACCCCTCCGCGAGGATGGCCTCCACCACGTTGGCCTCGCCGACGGGTGTCCGGAAGACCCGCACGCCGTGCCGGGCGGCCACTTTCTCGATCAGCCCGGTGGTGGACAGGTTGACGGCCACCGGTCCGGGCTCGCGCCCCAGGGCGCGGGTCTTGCCCAGCAGGAAGTCCAGGCAAAGGACGAGGGTCATCTCCTCGCTGAGGGCCGTGCCGTTTTCGTCGACCAGGGCCAGACGATCCACGTCCGGATCGACGGCGAAACCTATGTCGGCCTCATTTTCCTGCACGGTGGCGCAGAGCTCGGCCAGATGGGCAGGGGTGGGCTCGGGATCGTGGGGGAACCTGCCGCTCATCCCGCACCCAAGCGGAGTACAGCGAACACCCAGGTCCGCCAGGAGTTCCGGAACGATGACCCCGCCGGCCCCCTCCACCGCATCGACCACCGCATGGAGCTTCCGCGCGCCGATGGCCTCGCGGTCCAGCCAGGGCATGGCCCCGATGGCGTCCAGATGCCGGCGGTCCGCCCCCTCTCGCCGCACGACGGCGCCCAGCTCGTCGTAGGGCACGTTCCCCGCGCCCGATTCGAAGGCGTCCCTCAGCTCCCGGTTCTGGCCGGCGGTCAGGAACAGGCCGTTGCCCTGCAGGAACTTCAGGGCGTTCCACTGGGCGGGGTTGTGGCTGGCGGTGATGATCACGCCGCCCACGGCCACGGATTCCTGGACGGCCACCTCGGTGGTGGGGGTGGTGGCCAGGCCGATGTCCCACACGTCGTGTCCGGTGGACTGCAGGGCGGCCGCCACGGCATCGAAGACCATGGGACCGCTCAGGCGGGTATCCCGGCCGACGACCACCGGCCCGGGGGGCAGCCAGGCCCCGAAGGCGGTGGCCCAGCGGGCCACGGTGACGGCGTCGAGACCGTCGCCGATCACGCCGCGGATGCCCGAAATGCTGATGCGCAGGGACAAATCCGACCTCCGAAACCCCAGGATGCGACGACGGGCGGGCGGAAAACCGGCCCGCAAGGTGGAAAATATAGTCTACCGCCGGGGCCTCGGCAGGGCCAAGGACAAAATATGCATGAGTTTTGCGCAAAATTCCGGGCCCGCCGGTACCCCTGGACAAGGCCCGAGTCGGCTCTCAAATCCCGGCGGCTCAGGCTGGCAGGAACCTTCCCCGCAGGCCAGACTCCACTCAACACATTCTCCCTCAACAGGTTTTCGTTCACCCGCCGCGCAACCCCACCCATGTGGCTTGCCCGATCTGGAGCCTCCCATCCCTGCCGCCTCCCCTCAGGTGCAGGTTACCCATGTGATGTCGCCTCCGGCGCCGGCATTTCCCGCGGCCCAGGCGCCGGCATCCCCAGCGCCTTGTCATGGATGTGCCGGTGGCAAGCGCTGCACAGGGTGATCAGGTTGTCGGGCCTGTTGGTGCCGCCCCGCGCCCGCGGCAGGACGTGATGCACCTCCTGGAACCGCGTATTGGTGCAGCCGGGCCCCTGGCAGCGGTGGCCGTCCCGGGCCAGAACCCGCCGTCGCATCCGCGGCGGGATGGTCGCGGTGTTGCGCCCGGTCCGGGGATCGTCGAGCCGGGAATCGCAGGCCACCCGTCCGGCGTCCACCGGGCCGAAGGTCACCTCCCCCCGGCTGGTCGAAGCCGAAAAACGGCCGCAATCGGGGCATTGGCGCACGTGAACCTGGAAAGAGGTCCCCCGGGGGGCTGGCATGGAGGCGTCGGCGGTGGTGATGGCCGAAGCCCCCCGGGGGTCGCCTGGGTGGTGGTTCCGGTGGCGTCGCCTGTCGAGGAGGCGGAATGGGCCCCGGTTTGGGCGCCAGCCTGCCCGCCGGCCTTGGCCCCGGCTTCGTGACGGTTTAAGGATTCCTCCAGCAGCGAATCCAGCCCCGCGAGGATGCGTTCGACCTGATCTGCACTGGTCCCCGCCTTGGTCAGCCTCTCTTGGAGGGCCTCGAATCTGGCGAACTGCTCAGGTGTCATCTCCAGGGACACCTTGACCGGGACCGCGGCGGCCAGCCGCCGCTCGTGCGGGGCCGCGGGGATCAGTTCCCCCTGACCGGGGGAGGTCCTCAGGTCGGCGGCCTGAGCCCTGACCCTGGCGACCTTCTCCGCCAGCCGGCGCCGCGGGGTCGTGCAGGCCGCCTTCACCCAGTCCTTCTCGGTGGCGGGGGTGGCGACCTTGATGATCTCGCGGGCCTTGGTGTAGCCGAGCTTCCCGGTCTCCAGGGACTGCTTGATTTGCGGCAGGTCGTCCAGCTTGCGGGCCATGATGACGAAATCGTTGGTCCTGGTTTTGGAAAAGCCCAACTCCTGTCGGGCGTAGATCTGGATGGAAGCGAACCCGAGGTCCCGGTACAGGCCGCGGGCCATGACGTCGGCGAACCAGAGGACGGCGCAGTGGCGGGCCTGATCCATGATCCGGACGGCCTGCTGGAGGGCGGCGTGGGCCGAGGCGGCGGTCTGGCCGCGCTGGAAGACGGGAAGGACGGTGTTGGTAGGCATACTTCTCCTCCTGGGAATCCGGGAGGAGTGGATCAAAGAGAATTATAGCGAAAAAAGGGCGAAAACGCAAGAAAGAAAATCAGAAAAATCCCAACCCCCGGCTGGCCTGCGGATCCGGCAATCCTGAGGGATTGGGCCGAGCCTGCGAATGCCAGCGGCTGGGCAGCCGTTTGACAATAATCTGCCACCAACGGCCAGCCGGCCCTCTCATCCCCGACCCCACCTCGACCCTTGACCGCCCCCGGCGCGGCAGGCCATCTTGGTCGGCGGCCGCCGCCGCCATCCCCCTACCCGGAGCCGTCATGACCGTCCTGAACATCGTCCTGCCCGTCTTCCTGGTCATCAGCCTGGGCTGGGGCCTGCGCCGCGTCCGCTTTCTCGACGGAGCCGGCAACGCCGTGCTCACCCGCCTCGTGTACTGGGTGGCGGCGCCGGCCCTCCTGTTCCGCAGCGCCGCCATCACGCCGATCCGTGAGAGCGCGAACATCCCCGGCCTGGGGGTGATGCTCCTGGTCACCGTGATCATGGCCGTCCTGGTCTACCTGCTGGCCTACCGGTCCAATCCCTCCCGACGCGGCGTCCTCGCCCAGGGCTCGGTGCGAAGCAACCAGGTCTTCCTGGGCCTTCCCCTGGTGTACAACGCCTGGGGAGCCGAGGCCGTGGGCCAGGTGGCCGTGCTGGTGGGCCTGATGGTCATCGTCTACAACGTGCTGTCGGTGCCCCTGCTCACCCTTCCCCACCGGAAGCAGGGCGGATCTCCCTGGGACGGCGCCCGGGAGGGGACCCGAAAGATCCTGACCAACCCCCTGGCGCTCGGCTGCCTCGGGGGCATCGCGGTGTCGGCCGCGGGACCGGGGCTGCCCCGGACCCTGGATCTGTCGCTGGATCTGGTGGGGCGCACCGCCCTGCCACTGGCGCTGATCTCGGTGGGCGCGACCCTGGACATCCGGCGCCTGCGCCACGAATGGCCAGCCACCGCCCTGGTCGCGGCGCTGAAGCTGGGCCTCTACCCCGCGCTGGTCTGGCTGGGCCTTTCCCGTCTGGGCGTGTCCGGGCTGGAGCTCAAGGCGGTGGTCCTGATCGCCGCGACGCCGACCGCGGTGGTCAGCTACGTGATGGCCGTCGAGATGGACGGGGACGAGCAGCTGGCCGCCGGTCTGATCATCGGCACGACGTTGGCCGCCCTGCCCACGACCGTGCTGTGGCTGCTGCTGCTGGGGGTCTGAGACGGGGAGGCCGGACGGGCGCCCGTGAAACGCAAGGAGCCCCCTATCGGGGGCCCGCAAGATCCGCGCAAGTCGTTGTCTTTGGTGGAGCTGGTGTGCGGAATCGAACCGCAGACCTGCTCATTACGAGTGAGCTGCTCTACCAGCTGAGCTACACCAGCTCCTGTAACGCCTTGCCGGAAACGGAGGTGGTGCCTAGGGGCGGAGTCGAACCACCGACACCATGATTTTCAGTCATGTGCTCTACCAACTGAGCTACCTAGGCACCGAATCGGTTCCGCGTTGCGGCGGAGGGGGAATAAAACACCCTGACAAAAGAGTTGTCAAGGCGGCGCTGCGCTTTTTCCGGGACGGGACCCCGGTCAGGCGGACTCCTGGGTGCTGAGTTCGCGGATGCAGTCCATCACCTCGGCCATCTCGAAGGGCTTGTACATGCAGGCGTCCGCCCGGGACCAGGTCTCGATGAACCGTTCCCGGTCCCTCGAGCCGACCTTGCGCGCGGTCAGCAGCATGATGGGGAAGGCCTTGGCCTGGGGATCGTTGTCCATCCATTCCTTCAGCATGCGGCTGACCTCGTAGCCGTTGCAGCCGGGCAGCATCACGTCCAGGATCATGAAGTCGGGCGGGTGGCGCTTGGCCTTGTCCAGACCTTCGAGGCCGTCGGCGGCCGTGGACACCGTGTATCCCCGCTTCCCCAGGCTGAAGGCCAGGGTCTCGAGGATGTCCGGCTCGTCGTCCACGATCATGATATGCAACTTGCTGTCCATCGCCTCAGCCTCCGCTGACCGGCCAGGGCCGGAATTCCAAGGGTTCCACTGTCTCATGTGTTCGGCCGATCCGGTTCCCTGCTTTACCCGGATTCTTCAGACCACCTGGGCAACGGGACGGGCGCCGGCGCCCTCCGGCAGGGAGACGTGCCTCCAGGCCGGGCAGGTCGCGGGATCCGCCGCCCCCCATGATGCGGCCCAGGCCTCCGCCCAGGCCTCGTTCCCGGTACAGACCGCCGCCCACAGCCTCGGAGCCAGTTCCACCCCCGAACCGAGACCCCGCCTCCTCGCCCGCTCCAGGAATCCGGTCACCAGGGACGCCGAACCCTGAATACGACTGTCGGCCTCCCGCAGGTCCAGGAGGGCGAGGGTGGTCTCCTCGTTCCACCCGGTCCGCTGCTCCAGCGCCCGGCCCAGCAGTTCGGCCGCCTGCAACAGGCGCAGCGACTCCTGGTCCCGGGGCAGACGCACCCAGACGGTGGTCCCCTGGCCTTCACGGGTGCTGAGGCGGATGGTCCCCCCCAGGGCCCCGACCAGGCCCCGGGTGATGTGCAGCCCCAGGCCGGAGCCCGGAGTCCTGTCGCCGGCCTCGGCGTGGGCCCGCTCGAAGCGCCCGAACAGCCGCGCCCGCATCGCCTCGGGAATGCCCCGTCCGCTGTCTTCGATGACGAGGGTGAACTGGTGCAGGGGCAGGAAGCACTGCTCGGCCAGGGTCCAGGCCAGTCCCGTGGGCGGCGCCGGACGCTGCTCCACCCAGACCCGGACCACCCCCGGCGCATCGGTGTACTTGACGGCGTTGCCCACCAGGTTGTCCAGCACCTGCAGCAGGCGGTCGGCGTCGATGCAGGCCAGGAAGCTGGGCGGCAGGCCGCGCGTGTCGAAGGTCAGACCCGCCTTGTGCGCGGCCTCGGCGTGCAGGCGGACGCCCTCGCGCAGCAGCGGACCCAGGTCGACTTCCTGGGGGCGCAGCACCAGCTTGCCGGCCTCGCCCCGCGCGGTGTCCAGCAGGTCGGTGGTCAGGCGGTCGAGCCGGTCGATGTTGCGCATGGCGAGCTTCAGGAAGTGCGTCTGATCCGGCCCGAGTTCCCCCGCCTCGCCCTGAAGGACCATCCCCAGGGTGGCCTTGATGGCCGTCAGCGGGGACCGGAGTTCGTGGCTGAGGGTCGAGACCGTCTCGGCCAGGTCCGCGTCGCCGGGCCGGGCATCCCGGTCCTCCCCGTGAGGGGCGACCGCCTGGAGGAAGACGATGCGGGATCCCGTCGCGGGGTTCGGCCGTCCGAGCCTGAGCTCCAGCGCGAGGGACGAATCCGGCCCCGCCGCCAGGACCTTCGCCTCCTGCCCCGAAGCTTCGATGCGGGCGGCGGCCGCCAGGAGCCACCGCCGCCAGGTTGGCGAGGTTCCCCCCACCGTCTCCCGCAGCAGGACGCGGCAGGCCAGGTTCCAGCTGACGTCCCCCTCCTCATGGATCTCCGCCAGGGCGGCGGGCGCCCCTTGCCAGGGTTCCTCCCGCAGCCAGTCGGCATCGCGCATGACCTTTCCCGACAAGGGATGACGCTCTGAGTGCACGATCAGGGAGGAGTCCTCGCCGGACATCCGGGGCTCCCCTCCCGGGCGCAAGAATTTCCGAAGAACTCCTGGCATTATTTTCCCCAACCGGTTCGGCCGCGAGAGCGCATTTTGCGCAACCCTTTACCCTGGAACATCTTGAAACATCGGCGACCTGGGCTGCCGTCCGTTTCAGGATGGATTTTGCAATCCACATGCCATGGGTGCGAGGGAGGCTCGGGGTGCGAGGATCGACGGGTCAGGTTTCCCGGCCGCCGGGGCCGGCCAGGCGCCGGGAGCGATCGCGGTGGGATGCCAGCTGCTTGCCCGTCCGGGATTCGGGATCGGCCATGAGGTCCTGGGGCGTGCCCTGGGCGACCACCTTGCCCCCGTGGCGCCCTCCTCCGGGCCCCAGGTCGATGATCCAGTCCGCCTGGCCGATGAGGTCCAGGTTGTGCTCGATCACCAGGACCGAATGGCTACCATCCACCAGCTCGTGCAGGACCTTCACCAGCGCCCGGACGTCCTCGGCGTGCAGCCCGGTGGTGGGCTCGTCCAGCAGGTAGAGGTTGTGCTGCCCCGAGGGCATGGCCAGCTCACGGGCGATCTTCAGGCGCTGGCTCTCCCCCCCCGACAGGGTCGGGGCGGGCTGTCCGAGGTGCAGGTAGCCCAGGCCCACCTTCTTCAGCAGCCAGAGCTTCTGGCTGACGGCGGCCACGTCTCCGAAGAAGGCGAGGGCGTCCTCGACGGTCAGGTCCAGGACCTGGGCGATGTTCAGGCCCTTGTAACGGATCTCCAGGGTGCCTGGGTTGAAGCGGCTGCCCCGGCAATCCTCGCAGGGGACCTCGATGTCGGCCATGAACTGCATCTCGACCCGGTGGTAGCCCAGGCCCTGGCAGGTGGCGCAGCGCCCTCCTGCGGTGTTGAAGCTGAAACGTCCGGCCGAATACCCGCGGGCCAGGGCTTCCTTCGTGCCGGCGAAAAGCTCCCGGATGGGGGCCAGGACCTGCAGGTAGGTGGCCGGGTTCGACCGGCTGGTCTTGCCGATGGGCGACTGGTCCACGCGGATGACCTTGCTCACCCCGTGGGCGCCCTGGATGGCGGTGAAGGGCGCCCCGCGCCCCGTCCCCCCGACCGCCTTGGCCGTCAGGCCGTCGTGGATGCACCCGTTGAGCAGGCTGCTCTTGCCCGAGCCGCTGATGCCCGTGAGCGCCACGAATCGTTCCAGGGGAATCTTCACGTCGATGCTGCGCAGGTTGTGCAGGCGGGCGCCCTTGATCAGCAGGAAGTGCCGGCCCGGATCCCTCGGCCCCTTGCGGCCCAGCGGCGGGACTTCCCCCCGCAGGTGTCGCGCGGTCAGGGTGTCTCCGGAGGCCAGCAGATCGGCCAGGGACCCTGCATAGACCAGCTCGCCGCCGCGGCTGCCCGCGCCCGGACCCAGTTCCACGAAGTGGTCCGCGGAGGCCAGCACGCCCAGGTCGTGCTCCACCACCACCACGGTGTTCCCGCCGGCCACCAGGTCGCGCAGGGTCGCCACCAGGCGGTCCACGTCGTCGGCGTGGAGGCCGCAGGTGGGTTCGTCCAGCACGTAGAGGGTGTCGACCAATCGGGCGCCCAGGGCGTTGGCCAGGTGGATGCGCTGCGCCTCTCCCCCCGAAAGGGTCCGCGTGAGACGGTCGAGGGTGAGGTAGCCCAGGCCCACCCGTTCCAGGAAGCGCAGGCGATGCACCACCTCGTCGCGCACCTCGCCGGCCACGGCGATCGCCGCCTGGGCAAGCCTGACGCCCTCGATGCGGCCCAGGGCTTCCTCGACCGACATCCGCCCGATCTGTCCCAGGTCCATGCCCTGCACGCGCACGGCGAGGGCCTCGGCGCGCAGCCGGCTGCCGCCGCAGCTGCGGCACTGGGTGTCCCCCATGTAACGGCGCGTGAAGAAGCGGTGATGGCCCTTCTTCATCTCCTTCCGCATCTGCACCAGGTAGGGGATGATGCCCTGGTAGCTCTTGTCCGACCCCTCGAGGACCAGCAGCTGCTGCTTGCGGGGCAGCTTGGCGAACGGCGTGTCGGTGGGGATCTTGTGCCGGGCGCAGAACCGGAGCAGGCCGGTCATCTGCCGGCTGAAGGTCTCGGTGCTCCAGGGTTTGATGGCCCCGTCGCGCAGGCTCAGTTCGGGATCGGGAACGATCTTCTCCTCGTCGAACTCCAGCTTGTTGCCGAAGCCGTTGCAGGCCGGACAGGCCCCCTCGGGCGAGTTGAAGGAGAACAGGCGGGGCGTCGGGTCGGGAAAGACCCGGCCGCAGCCGGCGCAGGCCAGTTCGGTGGTGAAGGCCAGGCGCCAGGAGCCGTCGCCCGCCAGCACGGTCGCCTGTCCCCCGCTCTGGGCGAAGGCCATCTCGGCGGCCTCGACGAAGCGCGAACGGGCCTTGGTCTCCAGTTTCAGGCGGTCGACCACCACGTCGAAGACGTCATCGGGAAGGGGCTTGACCGTCTCCTGCAATGCGGCGTCCTCGAGCCGGTGCACCCGGCCGGCGACGACCACCCGCTGGAAACCCTGGGCCAGCAGGGGTTCCCACCAGCCCGCGGTCGATCCCTTGCCCGCGAAGACCAGGGGATAGCAGATCAGGACCGGATCGCCCTCGGGGCGCTCCTTGCGCAGAGTGCGCCAGACGGTGGCGGGGGACTCCCGGGTGACCGGCTTCTCGCAGTCAGGACAGTGGATCCGGCCCACCCGGGCCCACAGCACCCGCAGGTAGTCGTTGATCTCGGTCACCGTGCCGACCGTGCTGCGACCGCTGGTCACGGCGTTGCGCTGCTCGATGGCGATGGCGGGGCTGATCCCGTCGATCCAGTCCACGTCGGGCTTGGGCAGGCGGTCGAGGAACTGGCGGGCGTAGGTGGACAGGGACTCGACGTAGCAGCGCTGACCTTCGGCGTAGAGCGTGTCGAAGACCAGGCTCGACTTGCCCGACCCGGACAGCCCCGAGACCGCCGTCAACGTCCCCCGTGGGAAGTCCACGTCGATGTTGCGCAGGTTGTGCTGCCGCGCTCCCTTGATCCTGATCCACTCGGACAATGGTGTTCCGTTCCCGGTTGCGGTTCGGCTGGGGTCGCCGCGTTCCTACGGCAACTCACCAGGATAACAAAGGTTTCGGCCCGGGCCAATGTGATTTACCTTGGCGCCTTCAGCGACCCTCCAGCCGACCGCCCGAAAGGATGCCCATGCCCGGCCATTTCGAAGCCCTCCAGCGGACCATCGACACCCTCCGTTCCCCCGGCGGATGCCCGTGGGATCTCAAGCAGGACCTGGTGAGCGCCTCCCGCCACCTCTTCGACGAGGCGGGGGAACTGGTGGAGGCCGCCCTGGACGGCGACCTGCCCGGACTGCGCGAGGAACTGGGCGACCTGCTGTTCATGGTCAGCTTCGTCTGCCGCATCCTGAGCGAGAGGGAGCCGGTGACCATGGAGGACGTCGCCCGGCACGGGAACGAGAAGCTGATCCGCCGCCATCCCCACGTGTTCGGCGACCTCGAAGCCCGCGACTCCGCCGAGAGCCAGGAGCGCTGGAACGCCATCAAGGCCGAGGAGAAGCGGGCCAGGGGCATCGATCCCGAGGCGGAATCGGTCCTGAAGGATCTGCCCGCCGGCACCGCCCCCCTGCGCCAGGCCTACCGCTACCAGGACGACGCGGCCGCAGTGGGCTTCGACTGGCCGGACGTCGCCGGGGTCTGGGCCAAGCTGCACGAGGAGATGGACGAATTGCGCGAGGCCGCCGCGGACGGAGATCCGGCCGCCGTGGAGCACGAGGTCGGCGACCTGCTCTTCGCCGCAGTGAACCTCGCCCGCCGGTTCGGGGTTCAGCCCGACATGGCCCTGCGCCGGGCCAATCGCCGTTTCCGCGAACGGTTCCACCTGGTGGAGCAGGATTTCCGGGAGCGCGGCCGACAACTCCCGGCTGCGACCATCGACGAGATGGAAGCCTCCTGGCAGCAGGCCAAGCGCCGCCTCGCGTCCGGCTAGTCGGGACAGCCGTCCTGGTCGTCGATCCCGTTGTAGGTCTCCGGCTCGTCGGGGCAGGCGTCGTCCTCGTCGGGGATGCCGTCCAGGTCGTTGTCCGCCTCCGGGCAGCCGTCGGCGTCCTCGAATCCGTCCAGGTCCTCCGGGTCGTCCGGGCAACCGTCGTTGCGGTCCTCCACGCCATCCCGGTCCGTATCCACGAAATCGTCGGGGCAGCCGTCCTTGTCGTAATGGCCGTCGTAGTCCTCGGGCTCGTCGGGGCACAGGTCGCGCAGATCGCTGATGCCGTCGCCGTCGTTGTCGTAGTCGGGGATCCCGTCCTCGTCCTGGTATCCGTCGAAGTCCTCGGGAGCGTCAGGGTCGCCGTCCAGGAGATCGGGGATGCCGTCGCCGTCGTTGTCCGCCTCGGGGCACCCGTCGTCGTCCTGGAACCCGTCCAGGTCCTCGGCCACGGCGACGCAGTGGTCCTTGCGGTCGGGCAGGCCGTCATCGTCGGTGTCGCGCCCTCCGAGACCGAACTGGCGGGTGACCGCCAGGCTCATGGTCCATTCCGGGAAGGCGGGATACCAGTCGGTGGGCGGATCGTCCTCGGCGATGCTCACCAGGTACTTCCCGTGCAGGGCCCAGCCCTCCACCAGCCCCCAGCGCAGGCCCGCGCCCACCGTGGAAAGCTGCTCGCCGTCGGACACGCCGGGGTTGTCCAGGAACCGGTCCCGGGCGTACTCCAGCCAGAGGCTGGTCGCCTGCTTGCGGAACTCCACGGCCGCGCCCAGCCGCTCCTGGTTGTTGCCCCGGTGGCCGCCCGCATCCGCGGCCGACGGATACCGCCCGGGCCAGGGCTGGTAGACCCCCGGCCCGCCGTAGCCGGTGTCCTCGGCCTGATTCCAGATGCGGGTGTAGTTGAAGTGGAACCGGGCCTCTGGGACCAGGGCGTTCTCCCAGAGGCGCCAGGTGACCGCCAGGGTGGCCTCGGGCGAGAAGATCCCCTCGGTCAGACCGCGGCTCTCGCTCCCCAGAGGAAGGTTGCCGCCGAAGGCCAGTGCGGCGTGGAAGGACTTGCCCAGGAGAGGCCGGCCCGCCGTGGCCTGCCAGCGGCCGTCCTTGAACCCCGACCCGGTCTCCGGAACGAACCCCTTCCCGTCCGACCAGGAATGCCAGGGCATCTCGAAGCCCAGGTGCAGCCAGGGCAGCACGGCGGCGTCGCCCAGCAGGAAGAGGTCCCGCTGGGAGATGCGCTCCAGCTGTCCCGAGATCAGGTAGACGGTCGTGTAGGTGCGGATCCCCAGGCCGATGCTGTACAGCCCGTCGGCGGGGAGGATCCCCGAGGTCGTCCGCACCAGGGGCATGGCCTCCTGCAGGGGCGGCGGCGCGATCCCCGCGGGATCGGCCGACGCCGCCGGCGCCACGGGAGCGCCGGAGGTCCCGCCCGTTTCCTGGCCCGCGACCGCGGCCGCCCACAGGACGGTCAGCGCGAGCAGCAGGCCCGCCTGGGATCGGGGATGGGTCAAGAGGTCTCTCCCTCGCCCGCGTTCCCGGGTTCGTCGGCGGCCGCGCCGGGGTTGCCTTCCGGATCCGCCGCCCCGCTTTCTTCCTGCGCCTCGGCCTTCCGCTTCCGGTCCTTCTTCAGCTCGTCCACGTAGTTGAGCTGGAGGTCCATGACCGCGGCATCGAGCACGCGCAACAGCTGGTCCGGGGTGTCCTGGCGGCACTTGACCTTGAACATCTCCAGGACGTCGATGAAGGCCCTGGCCTGGTCGAGGTCCCGCTCGGTCTCGCCGCTGGCCGGATTCTGGATCTTGCCCAGCCCCACCATGGCCAGGGTCTGGTACTGGCTGATCAAGGCGAAAAGGACGTGATCGTGCTTGCTCATCTCCATGGCGTTCATTCCTCCTGCAGCGCCTGAACAACGGAGTCGAACTCGTCGCTGATCGAACCCATCACCGATTCGATCAGGTCTTCAAGCGTGATCATCCCCAGCGGGTTCCCGGCGGGGTCGACCACCACGGCGAGCTGCCGGCCCTGGCCGTGCAGTTCCTCGAAAAGTTCGTACGGGGACATGCGCGCGTCCACCAGCAAAAACCCGCGGCGCAGGGACCGCGGCACCGGGCGGGCGTGCTCCTCCAGCCCCAGGAAGAGCAGATCCCGGATCAGGACGTACCCCAGCAGGCTCCTGCCGTCCTCTTCGGCGACGGGCAGGCGGCTGAAACCCGAGGCCGCCGCGATGGCCAGGCAGTCGCCGACCGTGGCGGAAGGTCCCACCGTCACCAGCCGGTCCAGGGGGCGCATGATCAGGCCCAGGTTCACGTCTGCCAGTTCCAGGAACCGGTTCATGACCTGGGCGAAGTGCTCCTCGTGGCGCGTGGGCACCGAGTTGGAGAGCAGCAGGACGCTCAGGCTGCGCCTGTCCAGGCCGGAGCCCTCCTCCTGGCCGGGGATCACCCGGCGCCAGAGGCCGGAATACCCGCGCAGGATCCAGCGGACCGGGGCCAGGACATGGTAGAAGAAGACCAGGGGCCGCGCCGCGGCCAGGGTCAGACGCTCGGGATACTCCCGGAACATGACCTTGGGCAGGATCTCCCCGAAGAAGATCACCAGGGTGGCGCTGATCAGGACCGCGTACCACTCCCCCCGCGAGCCGAATCGCTGGGTCAGCACCATGGTCAGCAGCGCGCTGAACAGGACGTTGAACAGGTTGGTCCCGATCAGGCAGGTCAGGATGGGGTCCTCCAGCCGCACCAGCAGCTTCTCGAGGGACCGCACCTGGAGCCCGCCCTCCTGGAGCAGGCGGCGAAGCCTGGCCCGGCTGACGCTCATGACTCCGGTCTCGGCGCCCGAGAAGAACGCCGACATGGCCAGGCTGACCAGGCAGACGGCGATCACCGCCTGCAGGGAGAGGACCGGACCGGCGCCGGGGTTCATGACCCGCCTCCCGGATCGCCGCGCCTGCCGGATTCGAGGATGCGGGTGACCTTGATCCGCTCCACGCGGTGCCCCGCCATCTCCAGGACCGTCAGGCGCCCTTGCGGCAGGGTCACCCTGTCTCCCGGCTTCAGCACCCGGCCCAGGGCCTTCATCATGTAGCCGGCCACGGTCACGTAGTCGCGGCTCGGCGGCAGGGGAATCCCGCAGGCCTCCTCGAACTCGCGCAGGTCGCAGCCCCCGCTGATCAGCCAGCGGCCGTCGCCGAGGGGGATCACGTCGGGATCCTGGCCGCCGATGTCCGCCACCGGGCCCATCAGGGCCAGCAGACAGTCCGCCATGGTGACGATCCCGGTGAAGTCCCCGTGCTCGTCCACGACCGCGACCAGGTGGGTGCTGCCGCCGCGCATCTCGACCAGCAGGGCGGCCACGTCCTTGCTCTCGGGGACGAAGAGCATGGGCCGCAGGAGCCCGGCCAGAGGGCGGTCGCCCTGGCCGGTCATTCCCAGGAGATCCTTCAGGTGGAACAGGCCCACGGGCCGGTCCCCGCCGGGCTCCAGGACCGGGTAGCGGTTGTATCCCGCGCGGCGGGCCGTCGCCAGGATCTGCTTGAGGGACAGGTCCCGCCGCAGCGTGACGACCTCCGTGCGGGGGGTCATGATGTGCAGGACCTCGAGTTCCTCGAGCTGGAGCAGGCGCGCCAGGGAACGGCCCTCGGTGTCGGTGAGGGTGCCCTCCTCGACGGCCAGATCGCAGGCGGTCTGGAGTTCGCTGACGGTCAGGGGCTGGGCGCCGGTGCGGGGCCAGGGCAGCAGGCCCAGGATCCCCTCCACCAGGGCCCCGATCAGGCGCAGCAGGGGCCGGTTCACCGTCACCCACAGGCGCAGGGGCGCCTGGGCGAGAAGGGAGGTGCGCCGCCGGGTGCCCAGGGCGATCATCTTGGGGGTGATCTCGCCGACCAGCAGCAGGACCAGGGTGATGACCGGGATGGCCACCGCCACCCCCCGCGCGCCGACGCGGTCGAGGATCAGACCGGTCGCCACGACGCTGGCCGCGGTGTTGACCAGGAGGTTTCCGACCAGCAGCGCCGACAGCAGATCGCGGGACCGCTTGACCAGCGCCACCACGTGGGCCCCCGACGCACCGTGCTCGCGGGTGAGCTTGGCCAGGTCCGCCCGCCGCAGGGAAAAGAAGGCCGTCTCCGCCCCTGAAAAGGAGGCGGAAAGACCAAGGAGGATCACCAGCAGCAGAAGGTCCAACGGCGGTGCGGCTCCGTTCGGGGCTCGGGAACGCTGACGCCGGCGATGGTAACGGTTCCCCCGCGGGTCGGCAAGCCCCGGGCGGACCAGGCTTGCATCCCCCGCCCGGGAAAAGCATTTTCCTGGGGCGCGTCATCGGGGATGATGGATCCCGGCGCGCGGACCTCCGGCTCCCCGGCGGCCCGACTCCCCGTTTCCCGAGTCCCGAAAGGCGGGCATGTCCCAGACCCTGGTCATCCGGTTCGGATCCCTCGGCGACCTCTGCCTGCTCGGCTGGGCCCTGGCCCGCCGGCACGACGAGCGGGCGGCCGCCGGCGTCCGGCCCGATCCGGTGACCCTGGTGACCAAGCCCGCGTTCGCCGCCCTGGCCGCCGGCTTCCGCGGAGTGGGGACGGTCATGGCCCCCGAAGACACCAGCGCCCTCGCCGTGGCGCAGCTGGCCCGGCGCCTGGCCGGGCTGAAGCCCGGAACGGTGGTGGACGCCCACAACGTCCTGCGCGGCCACCTGCTGCTGGGACTCATGGGGCGCCGGCCCGACCGGCGCCTGGCGAAGGACACCGTCGCCCGCCTGGCCTTGTTGCGGAGCGGCCGCACCGATCCGCGCCTGGACCGCACCATGGTCGACCGCTTCGACGAGCTGTTCGCCGGGGACCGGCCGCCCGCGGCCGGTCCCGGCCCGGCCCCCGTCCCCCCGCTGATCCACCTGCGGCCGGCCGCCGCCGCCGCGGGGCCGGTGCTGGGCCTCGCCCCCGGCGCGCAGTGGGACACCAAGCGCTGGCCCGAGGACCGCTTCGCGGCCGTCCTCGCCCATCACCTGGACCGCACCGCCGGGACGGCCCGCCTCTTCCTCGGCCCGCGGGAGGAATCCTGGTTCGCCGGGTCCGACCTGGCAGCCGCGGCCGCCGCCTCGGAGAACAGGGTCGACGTGATCCGCGGCGGCAGCCTGCCCGAGGTCGCGGCCGGGCTCGGGACCTGCCACGCGGTCCTGACCAACGACAGCGGTCTGCTCCACCTGGCGGAGGCCGTGGGCACGCCCGTGGTCGCCCTGTTCGGGCCCACCGTGCGCGCCTTCGGGTACTTCCCCCGTCTGCCCGCCAGCCGCGTCCTGGAGCGCTCCCTCGACTGCCGGCCCTGCTCGCGCAACGGCAAGCGCCCCTGCCACCGGGGAGACCTGGCCTGTCTGACCGGCATCGGGGCGGACGAGGTCTGCACCGCCGTCGCGGCCGTCCTGGGGGAGGGCGTCCGATGATCCGCCCCCCCGGCCTGCACCTGCGCCTGTACCGTTCCCTGAGTCCCGCCTTGTGCCAGGCCGCCGAGCTGGCCGCGCCCCATTCCGCCAAGCTGGCCGAAGGTCTCGCCGGAAGGCGCGGCCTGCAGGCCCGCCTCGAGGCCGCCGCTCCCCTGGTCCGCGGCGGGGTCTGGTTCCATGTCACCAGCGTGGGCGAGTACGAGCAGGCCCGGCCCGTCATCCAGGCCCTGCGGGAATCCCGGCCCGGCCTGCCGGTGGCGGTGACCCACTATTCCCCCTCGGGCTTCGAGTTCGCCCGGAAGCGGCCCTGCGCCGACCTGCACGAGTACCTGCCCCTCGATCATCCGCGCGCCATGGACGCCCTGGTCCGCGCCTGGCAGCCGCGCCTGCTGGTGTTCGTGAAGTTCGACTGCTGGCCCAACCAGGTGCTCGCGGCCGAGCGCCGGGGGGTCCCCGTGGTCCTGCTCGCCGGATCCCTGCAGCCGCGCAGCGCCCGGCTCCATCCCTGGGCGCGCCCCCTGTTCCGCGACGTCTTCGACCGGTTCGCGCACCTCGGAGTCTGCACGCCGGAGGACGGGGTGCGGTTCGTGGAGGGTCTGGGGGTCCGCGCCCCCGTCACCGTCTCGGGGGACACCCGGGCCGAGCAGGTCATCCTGCGCTACGAATCCGCGGCGGGCGGCAAGGTGTCCGGGCGCCTGGGCGAACTCGGCGGCCGGCTGCTGATCCTGGGCAGCACCTGGCCCCGCGACGAGGCCCTGTGGTCGCCGGTGCTGGGCGAACTCCTGGCTTCCCAGGCGGACCTGCGAGTGGTCCTGACGCCCCACGAACCCCTGCCCCACCGCCTGGCCGGGCTCGAGTCGGGCCTGGACCGCGAACGCATCCCCCACCTGAGGCTTTCGGCGCTGATGGACGCCCCGGCCTGCGGACCGGACCACCCCGCGCGGGTGATCCTGGTCGATTCCATCGGCGTGCTCGCCGAGATCTACCGCGCCGGCAGCCTGGCCTACGTCGGCGGCAGCTTCACCACCGGGGTGCACAACACCCTGGAGCCCGCGGTCACGGGGATGCCCGTCATGTTCGGGCCGGTGATCCAGAACGCGGAGGAGGCGGGCCAGCTCGTCGACCGCGGCGTCGGGTTCGTCCTGCGGACGCCGGCCGAGGCCCTGGACCGGGCCCGGAAACTCCTGGCGGACGACGCCGTTCTGCGCGACCTTGGCCGTCAGGCCCGCCGGGTCGTGCTCGACCAGCGCGGCGCCACCGAGCGCAGCATGGCCATCATCGACCCCCTGCTCTGATCCCCGCGACCCCCACGGAGGAAGGCATGCGTCCCGACGAAGCCCGCAGACAGTCCGGTTCCGCCGGCGGGATGATCCCGGCCCAGGGCGCCCGCTGGCGCATGCCCGTCGCCGATCGCCCCCGGTTCATCCAGCTCGAGACGGTCACCAAGTGCAACGCTAAGTGTCCGTTCTGCCCCCAGAACGAGATCGTGCGCGATCCCGCCCGCATGCCCGAGGCCACCTGGCGGAAGATCGTCGACGACACCCGCGGCTGGGGGGTGACCTACCGTCCGTTCCTGACCAACGAGCCTTTCGTGGACAACCGCATGCCCGAGATCGTCCGCTACATCAAGCAGAACGATCCCACCGCCCGCGTGGAGTTCAACACCAACGGCGAGCTCGTCTCCGAGAAGCTGGGCGCCGCGCTGCTGGAGGCCGGCGTGGACATCATGCGCTTCTCCATCGACGGTTTCTCCGCCGCGACTTACGAGCCTTCGCGGGTGGGCATCTCCTACGCCAAGGTGCTGGAGCGGACGGTGCGGTTCCTGGAGATGTGGGACCAGGGCGGCCACCGGGACCGGGTCTTCACCGAGGTCCGGATGATCGAGGTGCCCGAGAACGCGCACGAGGTCCAGGCCTACCGCGAGTTCTGGGGCCCCCGCTGCAGCGACGTCGTCATCACCTCGCTGTACCAGTGGCCGTGGACCGGCCAGAAGCCCGAGGACGTCGTCCTGAAGCCCTGCCTGAAGGTCCTGGACGAGATGTTCTTCTACACCAACGGCAAGGCCACCCTGTGCTGCTGGGACGTGCACGAGAAGGCCGTCATCGGCGACGTGAACGAGCAGTCGGTGCAGGAGATCTGGGAGGGCTACGCCGCCCGCTGCCTGCGCGCGATCCTAGACGACGGCCGCCGCGACCTGATCCACCTCTGCAGCCGGTGCAACGCCTATCAGGAATTCGATTTCGGGAAGTTCGCGGCGAGGGGCTGATCAGCCCCGGGCGTAGGGAATGGGATCGACGGCGCCCGCGCGCGCGAAGCCCCGCAGCCGCAGCAGGCAGCTCTCGCAGCGGCCGCAGGCCGTCTCCTCGTCGGTGTAGCAGGACCAGGTCAGTTCCAGGGGAACCCCCAGCTGAAGGCCGCGCTTGACGATGGCCGCCTTGTCCAGGTGGATCAGCGGCGTGCGGATGGCGACGTCCGTGGCGTCCTTCGTTCCCGCCCGGACCGCCTCGCCGAAGCGCAGGAAGAATTCCTCGCGGCAGTCGGGATAGCCGCTGCCGTCCTCCTGCACGGCCCCGATGAACAGGGCCTTCGCCCCCAGGACCTCGGCCCAGGACACGCCGATGCACAGCAGGTGGGCGTTGCGGAAGGGCACGTAGGTCGAGGGCACGCCCGCCCCCGGGACGGGCAACCCGGTTTCGACCTCCAGGCCGTCGCCGATCAGGGAGGTACCCCCGATCAGGGCCAGATGGGAGACGTCGACCACGAGGCGGCGCTCGACGCCGTAGTGGTCGGCCAGGTCGGTGAAGGCCTTCAGCTCGCGGGCCTCGGTCCGCTGGCCGTAGTTCAGGTGCAGGGCGGCCGGCTCGAAGGCGCGGGCAGCCTCCCCCAGGCAGACCGCCGAATCCAGCCCGCCGCTGACCAGCACCACCGCCAGGTCGCGCGCCATCACACCCCGCCTTCCCGGCCCGGCCACAGGACCTTGTGCAGCTGGATCTGGAAACGGACGTCCACCTTTTCGGCCAGGATCCACTCGGCCAGGACCGCCGGTCCGAGGACTCCGGCCACGGGCGAGAAGCTGACGACCGGCCCGGCGGGCAACCGGCCCGGTTCCCGGACCAGGGCGGCGGCCCAGTCGAAATCCCGGCGGTCGGCCAGGACGAACTTCAGCTCGTCCCGGGAGCCCAGACCGGCGATGCCGTCCCAGTCGATCAGGGCGGGGTCGATCCCGCTGCCGGGAGCCTTGACGTCGACCACCCGGCTGACGCCGGAGGGAACCGCGGACAGGGGCACGAGTTTATCATGGCCCAGGGTCCCGCTGGTCTCCAGGAGCACCGGATGCCCGGCTTCCAGGAGGACGGTCATGAGCTCGACGGCCCCCGCCTGCAGCAGGGGTTCGCCGCCGGTGAGCAGCACCAGGGCGAACCCGTGGGACCGGACCTCGGCCAGGATGGCGTCCGGGGACATGGGCCGCCCCCCCCCGAAGGCGTGGGGCGAATCGCACCAGGAGCAGCGCAGGTGGCACCCCGCCAGGCGGACCAGGGTGCAGGGCGTGCCGCTGAGGCGTGACTCCCCGCAGATTGCGGGATATATTTCGTTCACGAGAAGCATGCGGTTTCTTTCCGCGGCGCCCGGCCGTCCGGCGCCGAAAGGAGTGACAAGTTGCGAATGATAATCCACGAACGCGGTCTGCACAATGCGAGGGGTCTGATTCGGACCGGGAGGCCGTTCCTGGCCGGACTGGCGGTCCTGGCCGGACTGCTGGGCGCCGGCTGCAACGGCGGCGATACCCCCGATCAGGGGACGGCCGACTCCGCCCCCCAGCAGACCCCCGGCGAGACCACCCCCCGGCACTGTCCGCTGACCATCGATTTCTCCGCCTGGGACGCCTTCGCCGTCCTCGGCCGGGAGACCGCCGCCGGGAAACGCCCTTCCGAAGGGCAGGTCGCCGCCTTCAGCGAGAACCCCGTGGTCGCCCTCTGGGGCCGGAGCATGGCTCCGGTCGACGTCCAGCCCCTGCACGTGGCCAACTGGATCGAGGAGACCTTCAAGGACGAATGGCGGATCGACGAGCTCCAGAAGACCAATTCCAACCGGCGGACCATGGCCCGCACCTACCGCTACAGCTACGAGCACCTGGAGGAGATCGAGGGACTGCTCGCGCCCTTCCGGACCGGGACCCACGACTGCCACATCCGGGACGCCCTGGAGCGCTGGATCGACCCCGACCGCCTGCCCGCGGACTTCGTGCTGGCCTTCCTGCCCGCCAAGCCCGAGGTCCGGTCCGGGGAGAACACCCTCCTGATCGACACCGGCGTGCTGCAGGCCGGCGGAGCGGACCAGACCATCGACCAGGCCGTCGCCCTGGCCTACCGGACCTTCCAGCTGGACGTCCTGGAGAATCCCAACGCCATGGAGGGCGAGGACGCCCTGGCCACCACCGCCACCCTCGTCCGGAACGAAGGGGTCGCCGCCTACCTGGAGAAGCGGGCGGAGACCTACTTCGCCCGCGAGCATCCGACCCTGGGCAAGGTCCGGATCATCCCCGAATCCATCGCGAAAACCGCCAACATGGCCGTGGTCTACGCCGATTCGGCCCTGGCGGCCCTGTTCGCCGATCCCGACGTCATGGCCCGCCAGGCCAACGACCTGCCGCACCGGTTCACGGCCTCGGGGGCTTTCGACAAGCTCGGCTTCGCCATGGCCGCCACCATCGCCGACCACCTGGGCGAGGACCGTCTGGTGACGGCCTCACGCACGGTGGCGGGCTTCTGGTCCGCCTACCAGGAGGCTGCGGCCCTCAACCCCGTGCCGGCCCCCCTGCCCGGCGATCTGGGCCATCCCTGGTACGCCTCCCTGAGGCCCCTGGCCCCGGAGGCCTTCACGGCCCTCGCCGGACTGCTCGAACGCCGCGGCTTGTAGCCTCACGTGCGAAAGGCCCCCGCCTCGGCGGGGGCCTTTTCCCTCGGAAAACCGGAACGCCGGTCAGCGGTCGTAGCCGGAGAACACCGGTTCGATGTCCACCGGGATGCCTTCCAGTTTCTGAAGGGCCTCCGCCAGCACCGGCGCCATGCCCCCGTACCTGCTGATGAAGGCCGCCGAGGCCTCGTAATCGCCCAGCGCCTGGATCATGCAGATCTCCCCCACCATCTCGTCGATGGCCCGCTCGAACACCGGCACGTCGACCGAGAACCGGCCCGTGGCCGGTTCGTGGCTGATCGCCTGCTTCTCCATCAGGTAGTTGAACTGGATGGCGTTGGCCTGGCCGTGCGCCTCGCCGATGCCGAAACGCACCGAACGGAAGAGGCCGGCCAGGTAGGTGGCCGCCTGCTGCTCGAAGATCCGCGCGGGGAAGTAGTCGCGGCCGGCGCGGGCCAGCTTGAAGATGTCCCACTCGCCCATGGCGTCGGCCTTGGCCTCCTCCAGGGTGCTGTAGGTGTCCTTCAGCTCCAGCCGCACCTCGGTCTCCCGGCCGTCCTTGACGATCCTGCCGGGTCCCAGCCCGTGGCTCATCTCGTGCCACAGGGTGTGCAGGAAGAAGGACTCGGCCGACAGGTCGCCCAGCTGGTCCTCGGCCACCAGCACCTCGGCGATGGGCGTGAGGATCCGGTCGAACTTGGCCTTCATGACGTTGCGCAGCAGCACCTTCTTGCTGCCCTTGGCCTCGCGCACGCGCTCGTCGTTGGGCAGGTTGAAGGCGATGGTCTGGACCCCGGCCCGCGTGTCACCCGCCGAGTAGACCTCGTCCACCACGCGGATGGGACTCTCGCTGCCCCGGTTCAGGTTCTTGTGTTCGTCGGGAATGGGCAGGTTCGCTTCGAGCCAGGGCAACTCGTCCTTGAAGTTCGCCAGACGGGCGCTCTCCTGGGGATCGGTCACCGTCACGAAGGATTCGAAGGCGGCCTTGAAGCCGAACAGCCCGTCCTCGTAGGTCTCGTAGGGACCGATGGTGACCTCGACGACGCTGTCCAGGTCCATCCACAGCATGTCCGACTCGTAGTAGTCGTCGCTCAGGAAGGCGTCGGCGCGGGCCTCGAGATAGGCCTTCAGGCTGGCGTTCCGGGTCAGGCCGGCGGCCTCCTTCAGGAGGGCGGCCGCGCGCCCGAGCTGTTCGCCGAAGAACTCGGAATAGGGAACGGCGACCAGGGCGCCGCCGGCGTCCCGGCGCACCATGGTGAACAGGCCGTCGAACCCGGACCCGGCCTCGCCGATGCGGGCCTTCTCCTGCTCGGTCAGGTCCAGCGGGTAGTAGTTGGCCCCTTCGGGGTGCACCCATTCCCCCACGAACGGATCATGGTGGAAGCGGCGGTCCCAGGGCCCCAGGTTGATGCGGAAGTACCGCTCGACCATGGCCCGCTGCCCGTCGGGCAGCCCGGCCAGGCGGGCCTGCAGCTCGTCCCGACAGGGCGTGGCCTGGATGGCGAAGATCTCGTGCATGATCTTGCTGGCCTCGACGAGCTTGCCCAGGACCTCGGTCTGGGTGGCGTCGAGGTGTCCGAGGTCGGGGTTCAGCGGCGTCGGCACGTAGGCGTCCAGGCGGGCCTGCAGGTCGGGCACGACCTCGAGGCCGCCTTCCTGGACCCAGGCGCATTCCCGGGAGGCTGGCTCGTTCGACACGGTCTCCTCGGCTTCCTGCCCGCATCCGCCGAACGCCAGGACGGCTCCGAGGACCGTCTGGGTTGCGAGCGGCGGGATCCGGGCTGTCAGGGTGGGCCTGGA
>JBFXKG010000021.1:0-78317 GCA_050174015.1 Candidatus Krumholzibacteriia bacterium | reverse complement strand
TTCCGGCGAGCTTCCAGCTTCTCGGCACTGCCAGCAGGTCTTCCCATCGGTCCCCTCCTTGGAGGAGAGGATCGTACATCAAACTGGGGATAATGCAAGGCCTTTATTTATGCCGCGCTCAATAGCCACTCCAATTTCTGCATAACAACAAACTCTACAGGGCTCTGCTTGCAAAAGGAAATCTCTCTGCCATTCTGTCAAAAACCGGCATTTCACAAAGTGAACCTGGCGGTAACGATTCCGGCTCCCCCCAATAGCTTACGCCGGTCAGTATATCACGAAGCAACCCAACCCCAACGATAAAAATTCCCGCAACCGCCCCTCACCTGAGGCGATCCCCGGACGTCTCCCCCACCCCTCACCAAACCCCAACCAAGGCCGCCCCCTGAACGGCGCTGGTCACTTGATATACCCCAACGACCTCAGCTGCTTCCTGATCTCCTCGTCCACCTGCGGATCCCTTTCCCCCTCCGGCCCGGCCGCCGGCCGCAACGGCAGGTACGAATCCACCCGGTTCCTCTCCAGATCAGCAATCCGCCGGACTCCCTCAGAAGTCGCCGCCTCGGCCAGGATCTTCCCCGGCATGTCCTTGCCCGCCGGCAGCCCCATCAGGGCCAGCATCGTGGGGCAGATGTCCAGCAGTTCCAGGTGCCCGAACTTCACCCCGGCCTGGTACAGGGGGCTGCGCACCAGGAAGATCCCCCACTCGCTGTGCTCGGCGGTGCCCTTCTCCCCGCTCTGCCGGGGGCCGTAGAAGCCGTGGTCACTCAGCACGACGGCCTGCCGGTCGGCCGGGAACCAGCTCAGGACCTCGCCCATGATCTCGTCCGACCAGACGTAGTAGTTCTTCACCACGTCCTTGAAGATCTCGGCCTCGGCCGGATCCACGCGCACGAAGCCCTCGTCGGTCTTCATGTAGTGGTAGAAGTGGTGGCTGATCATGTCCGGGCCGCGCTGGTAGAAGAAGAACAGGTCCGGATCGGTATGCTGGGCCAGGTACTCCGAGACCGCGACGTAGCCCATGTCGGCCGCCAGGGCGGCGGTCAGTTCCTCCATGCGCTGCGGATAATCGCGGCGGGCGGTCTCGATCTTGTCGGCAGGGATGAACCGACCCAAGAATTCGTCGGTCAACGACTCCGGATCGACCCGCAGCGAAACCACCGCCTCGGTCAGCGAGTCGGGATACACCAGGTTCGCTAGAGGCCTTTCCCGCCCAACCCCGTACGGCAGGTAGTCGCTGACCATGACCCCGTTGATGGGCCGGGCCGGGTACGTCGTCCACATGCCGATGATGTCGGTGGACTTGCCCGCCGCGCCCAGGATGTCCCACAGGGCGGGCGCCCACCACGCCGAATCGTTCACCGGCTTCTGGTCGCTGCCCTTGACGAAGTGGCTCACCCCGTGGACCTCCGGCAGCACCCCCGTGGTGATGCTGGCCCACAGCAGGGGCGACTTCTCCAGGGGATAGAAGGTCTTCATGCGCCCGTACGCCGACTGATCCATGAAGGCGGCCAAATGGGGCAGGCGCCCCTCCTCGAGCATGGGGTCCAGGAGCCGCCAGTCGGCCGAATCGATGCCGATGACCAGCAGTTTGGCCGCTCCCCCGCCAGGGCCGGCCTCCTGGCTTTCGCCTCCGCATCCACCCAAAACCACCACTCCGAGGGCCAGGGCCGCCGCCAGGAGCACCATCGAGAGATTCCGCAGCATCCGCATCATCATCTCCGTTCCACAGGTCACAGGGACACGCGCAACGCGTCCTTCAACGCCAGGCCCGCTCCCAGCGACAGCACCATGAAGGCGACCAGCCAGTTCATCTCCAGGCCCAGGTAGGCGGTCGCACGTTCGGGCAGCTGCAGGGTCCAGCCCGCCACCGGCCCGGACCCGGGCAGCGACCGCGCGCCCGGCCACAGGACGGCATTCATCAGCCCCCGCCCGGCCTTGTGCCCCAGCAGGGGCAGGCCCCCGCCGGCGATCAGTTCGGGTTCGGCCACCGTCCTGCCGCCCTGGACCACGGCCAGGGGGAAGGAGCCCTCGGCATCGGCCCGCAGCCGCCAGGCCACCGAGCCGGTCAGCCGGTCGTGCACCGGGCCCGCCTCCACCGTGACGCCCTCGGGCACGGTCAACGAAACGCCCTCCGACGCGGGTCCGTCGCCGACCAGATCCACCGCCAGCACCGCGGACTCCCCGGCCTGCAGCGGCCGGTGGGCGAACCGTCCCTCGAGCTGCGCGATGGTCAGCACCATGGGCACCGCCAGCACCAGCAGCGCCGGCAGGGTGAACGCGAGGTACCGGACGTTCGCCACCGCCAGGTCCTTCTGGATGCGGCCCAGCACGCGCAGGTGGTCCTGGTACATGCCCATCTCGTAGATGTGTCCGAACAGGCGGTCCCGGGCCTTGCCCAGCCGGTCCTGCGGGGTGGCCGCCTTGAACAGGAGCAGGGCCCACACCGCCGACACCACCGCGACCAGAACCATCGCCCAGGCCGGATGGCCCCCGAGCGGTCCCAGCAGCAGGTCGTAGACGGCGGTCACGCCCCTGTTCACCACGTCCATCACGCCGTTCCCGTCACGAGATGTAACCCAGGCCCTGCATCCGCTTGCGGATCTCGTCCTCGGACGAGCCGCCTTCCTCGAACTTCGCGATCTCGCGCTCGAGTACGTGCCGGACGAACTCGTCGGCCGACGCGTAGCCCGCGATCTCGGCGCAGCGTTGCACGCGCGCCAGCAGTTCCTTGTCGAGCTTGATCTTGTCGCCGCCTCCGAACATGCGGCACCTCCTATCTGGACTTGAACACGCTGCCGCCGACCATCTCGTCGGGCGGGGTGATCCCGAAAAGATCCAGGATCGTGGGCGCCATGTCCACCAGGGCGGGATCCTGACGCATGATGGGACGGTTGGCCATGAGAATGCCGGGCACCTCGTCGGCGGCGATGCAGTGGTCGCCGCTCCACTTGAGCAGGTTGTCGCTGAAGACCTCGGGCATGATCCGGCCCAGGCCCGATTCGTTGCTGCCGCGCCAGCCGCGATAATAACCGATGACGATGTCCGGGCCGGTGGCCTGCATCGCGCCGTGGTAGACCTGGTCGGCGCGGTCGGCGGTCTTGATGGCGCGGCGGCCGTCCAGCGGATCGGTCACCGCCTCCAGCTTCGCCTTGAGCTCGGCCAGCAGGGCCAACTGCTCGGCTCCCGGCTCGACGATGCCGTCCTTCTCGCGCCCCTTCAGGTTCAGGTACAGGCCGTTGATCCCGATGGCGTAGGCGCGCGTGCGGGACCAGTCCACCCCGATGAGCATCTCCACGTCCCCGGGCTTGTGCCCCGGCAGCACGGCCAGGTAGCCGTTATCGAGCAGCCAGGTGTTGACGTGGAAGGCGCGGTTCCAGGGCGCGAACCCGTGGTCGCTCATGACCATGATGATGGTGTCGGGCGGCACCCGGTCCACGGCCATGCCCAGGGCCGCATCCAGCTCGGCGTAGACGTCGGCGATGCGATGGGCGTGGCGCCCGTCGGACTCCGCGTGGGTCGGGCTGCCCGGATCCATGTTGCGCCACACCATGTGGCAGGTCTGGTCGGGCGAGTTGAAGTAGTAGAACAGGAAGCCCGATTCGAGGGCGGCGAACCGGTCCAGCTCGGCCTCGAGCTGCTCCATCCGCTCCTCGAGCACCAGTCCGCTCTGCCGAACGAAATCGTCGTCGCTGAAGAACCCGTTCTCCAGGGCGCTGGTGTCGTCGGGCAGGCCCTGCGTGTAGAAAGGCCCCGTGCGCTCGGCGATCTCCCTGCTGTAGCTCTCGGGCGTGCTGATGGGCATCTCGGGCTTCAGGGGATCGATCTGGATGGGCGTCACGTAGAGCCGCAAAGGGTCGGTGTCCATCAGGTAGAACCGGCAGATGCCCTGCACCGACTTCAGGTGCGGGATCATCTCGAACTGGACGGTGACCCAGCCGCTCCACTCGCCCTCGTTCAGCACAATCTGGTGGTCGGACACCTGCAGCCACACGGCCTTCTGCGTCCGGTCCACGCGGCCCTTCACCGGGGTCAGGGCCTCGGGATCGCCCTCGAGCCAGGTGTTGGCCGGTCCGGCCAGGTTCGCCGTGAAGGCGCCCTTCTCCAGGTACACCGACTCGACGCGCCCGCCGCCCAGGTCGCGGTCCAGCGGAGGGTCGTCGGTGATCAGGGTCGAGATGCCGTAGTTGCCCGTCAGATCGGGCGTCCCCATGCCCGACAGCGACCGGGCCTCGCAGTCCACCGGAGGGAAGTTGGACGGCACCTTGAAGATCGTGGCGTCGACGCCGCGGTCGCTCAGCAGCTCCCAGAATGCGGTGCCCTGGCGCAGGTTGTTCACCTCGCTGCCGCCCAGCGGGATCTTCCACTTGCCCACCTGCCAGAACCGCGTGGGCCCCTTGGCCTCGCTGGTGGAGAAGAACGGCAGCAGGGTCTCCGGATCGCGGTGGATGAAGTCGAAGATCCCGTGCCCGCCCGGGTCCATCCCCGTGATGAAGTTCGACCAGGCCACCGGCGACTGCGGCGGCGTCGAGGTGCCGAACGGCGTCAGCTGCCCGCCGCCGGCGAGGAACTTCTCGAAGTTGGGCATCAGGCCCTCGGCCCGGAACCGTTCCAGCAGGATGGGATCCATCCCGTCGAACCCGATGACCAGCACCCGCGGCCCGTCCGCGGCGCCGGCCGTGCCGGCCCCGCCGGCCACTCCGGTGGCCAGGATCATCCCGGCCAGCATCCACCCCGCCACCCGTGTCACGATGCCGCCTCCTCGGCCGCTGCGGCCGCTCCGTTTGCGAAGATGCTGCGCCCGGTCATGTGCCGGGGCGCCTCGAGACCCAGCAGGTCCAGCACCGACGGCGCCATGTCCGCCAGGCTGGGCCGCGTGTTCTCGAACGCGATGGTGCTGAACACGACCCCGGGCACCTGCCGCGGATCCATGCAGTGGTCGCCGCTCCAGCTGCGCGTGTTGTCGCTGACGATCTGGTCGGTCACCGCGCCCACCGCCGCGTCCCAGTCGGCGCGGTAGCCGGGCTTGTAGCCCACGATCACGTCGGGCCCGTTCTCGCGGTACGGCCCGGGATACACGTCCTCGCTCGCCCACAGCTCGGTGATGGCTTCGCCCCCGCGTTCGGGATCGGGCAGGCCGCGCAGCCGGTTGATCAGCTCGCGCTTCAGCGCGGTCGCCTCACCCGGCGGCACACAGCCGTCCTGCTCCCGGCCCTCGATGTTCAGGTAAAACCCCGCCAGGCCGTTGGTGTAGGCCCGCGTGCGGGTCCAGTCGACGTCCCCGACCTCGAACCGGCGTCCGGTGGGGATCAGGGGCAACGGCCCGTCGACCGGATCGCTCTTGAGGTACAGGTACCCGTGCCGGCGGAACCAGGCGTTCAGGTTCACGCCCCGCTGGAACTGCTTGAAGCCGTGGTCGCTGACGATCAGCAGGGCGTCGTTCTTGCCCAGCTTCTTGCGCGTGCGGCCCACCAGGTCGTCGGCGCGACGGTACAGGTCGAACACCGCGTTGCGGTGGATCGCGGTGTCCTTGCCCGCATTGGCCGGATGGTCGGGATCCAGGTAGCGGAAGAACATGTGCTGGATGCGGTCGGTGGCGTCGAACACCACCGAGACGACCCCGTCGGGCTGCCGGTCCAGCGCGTGGAAGAACTGGCGCTCGCGCTCGGCGTGGATGGCATAGGCCTGGTCCAGGAAGGCCTGCTCGTCGATGACCCGCTCGTTCAGCGCCCAGGTGTCCTCGGCCAGGCCCAGGGTGGCGAAGCGTCCCTGGAGCCGGGACAGCGCCACCGAGAACTGGGGCGGATTGCTGATGGGCATCGCCGGCTTCTGCGGGTCGATGTTCAGCGGCGTGACGTAGAACGAGAACCGAGGCGCGAACGCCGTCACCCGCACCCGGCAGATGCCGTGGGCGGTGCGCCGGCCGTCCTTGAAGGCCACCGAGATCCAACCCGAGTACTCGTCGGGCCCGAGGGTGAAGCCCTCGCCGCCGAGATCGAACAACGCGCTCGGCCCCGCCGGATCGACCGTCACTTCCACCGGAACGGTCACGGGTCCCGTGCCGTCGCTGCGGTCGGGCCCGGGCAGCTCGCCGCGCCACCGGTTCGCACCCGCGGCCTCGAGCGTGCGCCGCTCGCCGCCGGTGGTGCGGCCGCGATGATCCTCGCCCGGTTCGGTGAAGTGGGTGAAGGTGCCCTGGGTGCCGCGCAGGTCGGGCACGCACATGGCCGACAGCTGCTTGCCGCCGAACCGGTCCGGCGGAAACGTGATGGGGATGCGCAGGATCGAGCTGGCCACCCCGCTCTCGGCGCAGGTCTTCCAGAAGGGCTTGCTGCGGCGCAGCAGCTCGAACGGGTGCTCGGTGCTGGGCAAGGGGATGGGTCCCAGCTTGCGCCGCTTCAGATGGGTCTTCACCCTCGTGGACGACAGCACCGGCAAGTGGGTCTGCCGGTCGCGGCTCAGGAAATCGAAGATGTTGTGCCCGCTGGCGTCCACCCCCGTGGCGAAGGTGGACCATCCCACCGGCGACATGGCCGGCCAGGTGGTGCCCAGGGGCCGGAAGGTGCCCTCGTGGCGGATGCGGGCCAGGTGGGGCAGGTGTCCCTCGTCCATCCACTGCCTGGCGAGCACGGGATCCAGGCCGTCGAGGCCCAGGACCACGACCCGCTTCACGCGCGCCTTGCCGCGGCGCTTGCGGCCGCGCACCGACCGCAGCGTCACCCGGACCGGATAGGCCAGCAGGGCGACCGCCGCCAGGGCGATCCCGGCCAGCGCGAAGAGGAAGGATCCGCCCAGGGCGAACCCCGCTCCCGGGCCGATGTAGGCGGGGACCGGAATCAGGTTCAGGGCGACGGGCAGCAGGGCGACGGGCATCGGGTCACTTTCGGTGGTTCAAGGGGGTGCGGGCGTTCCGGACCTGGGGCCAGGGACAACTGAAAATGGTAAACATTTGAGCCGGTTCGGGCAACCCGGGGGCCCGCCCGCAGCCCCGGGACCGCCGGCGGGGGGTCAAACCTGAGCCGCGGCCGGTTCCCCGGCGGTGGTGATGGCCTTGTCGTCCTCTTGGATGTGATTGAGGAGCCAGTACTTCAGGAAGTCGTGGATTTCGATGGATATCCGCCGTCCCTGATCGAAATCGAACTGGAATCGCTCGACTTTCGCGATCAGCTGGCGGTGCTTGGCCTGGTGGAGCTTCAGTCCCGAATATTCCACCATGTGCATGTAGCCCTCCTCGAAGGCGAAGTGCTCCTGGGTGTACCCGATCAGTTCCCGGAGGATCTCCCCCAGGACCCGGGTGGCCTTCCCCCGGGCGCGGGCGTCCTCGAACCTGTTGACGATCTCGACGAGATGCTGGTGCTGGGCATCGATTTCCGGGACTCCGACCTCGAACTCCTGGGACCATGCAATTGCGGCCATCGGGGGGTTCCTTTCCGGATGGACGGTACTTGGTGATGATTGTCATTTTTCGGCTTCCCTTGCCTGGATTTGACGGATTTTTCCCGAATTCGCCGAAATCCCGGAACCCGGAGCCCCCCGCAACGGTATTCACCTATCTGCACTGCCGTATCCCCCTGAACGGTCTGCGCGAAAGGAACCCGCCATGTTTGCGTTGAAGGCTGCCGGACGCACGATTCTCATCCTGTCGTCCCTCACACTCCTGCTCGCGGGCGCCGCCCTGGCCAAGGACGGGCAGGGCTACCTCGGGGTCTCCCTTCAGGACCTTACTCCCAGCATGGCCAAGGCCCTGCAGCTCGGCGACCGCCAGGGCGTGCTGGTCAACGATGTCATGGAGGACAGCCCCGCCGAGAAGGCCGGCCTCCAGGACGGCGACGTCATCCTGGAATTCGCCGGCCGCGCCATCGAGGACAACGGCGACCTGACCAAGGCCGTCCGCAAGACCGAACCCGGCGAGAAGGTCGAGGTCGTGGTGCTCCGCGACGGCGAGGAGAAGACCTTCGAGGTCACCGTCGGCGAACACGAGGGCATGACCTGGTTCATGGAGGACGGCAAGAAGTTCGACCTCGAGGGCCTGAAGAACCTCGAGAACTTCCACGTGTTCTCCGGCGGCGCCGAGGACCGTGGATTCCTGGGCATCCACATGGAGGATCTCAGCCCCCAGCTGGGCGACTACTTCGGGGTGCAGGACGGCGAAGGCGTGCTGCTGACCGAGGTCGTGGCCGAAGGCCCCGCCGAGAAGGCGGGCCTGAAGGCCGGCGACGTGATCATGAAGGTCGGGGACGAGCGCATCGCCTCCACGGCCGACCTGCACGAGGCCATGGCGGACACCGAACCTGACCAGGAAATCGAGCTCACGGTGAAGCGCGAGGGCAAGGACAAGTCCTTCAAGGTGACCCTGGGCGAGGCGCCCGAATCGGAGTTCGCCCGCGGGCCCGGCAATGTCTTCTTCGAGGGAAAGGACCTCCATCTGACCGGCCCCCGCATGAAGATGATGCTCGACGGCGAGGACGGCCATCAGATGATCATCCGGCGGGCGCGCCCCGACCGCGAGATCGAGATCGAGCGCCTCGCTCCCCCTTCCGAGGACCTCGACCAGGTGCGCAAGGAGCTGGAACAGCTGCGGCAGGAGCTGAAGGAGCTGCGTCAGGAACTGAAGAAGGCGGAATAGCCGACCGGGAACGGAAGCCGAAGGCCCCCCGCAGGGATGCAACCGGGCCGACGACCGGGGATGCCGCAGGAGCGGGTCCCCGGTTACTTTTCAACCGAGGTCCACCAGGCGGCTTCCCGCCTCGAGATCAGGATCGGTGAACAGCAGCCAGGCGCGCACTTTCAAGCCAGGCCGGGTCTTCCCCACCACTTCCGCATAGAGTTCCAGCTGCGGCCGGTAGTGCTCCACGAGCAATGCCAGCAGGTCGGGGGTTCCGGCGCAGCGGTTCGTCTTGAAGTCGATGATGTCGGCGCGGCCGGGCCGCAGGATCAGGCGGTCGATGACCCCGGTGATCCGCTCCTCCGGCTGCTCGGGCCCCGCCGGCCGGTGCAGGCCGATCACCGGCACCTCGCTCAGCCCGCGCCAGCCCGCGCCGTCGGACGCGAAGATCCACGCCCAGCGCCCGTCGCCGAAGACCGCCGCGGCTTCCTCCCATTCGGGCCCCGACCCAGGCGGCATCGAGCCCCGGTTCGCAGCCGCCTGCAGCAGGCTGTGGACGACGAGCCCCCGCCGCATGCCCTCGACGTTGCCTTCGCCCTGCCCGCCGACCCCGCCCCCTTGTCCGGTGGGGACCGGAGCGTCGTGTATCTGCGAGGGGGTCAGGATGCGCACGCGCTCCCGCATCACCGGCGGCTGCCAGACCTTCATGTCCCAGCCCGGCGACCAGGAGCCCGCGACGGCGGGGCGCGGCCCCCCGGGGGACCTTTCGGGGGACAGATCCCCGATCAGGTCGTCCTGCCGGCCGGCTTCCCGGGCCCCGTCCAGGAGCATGCGCAGGAAGCTGTCGTGCTCCCTCTCGGTTCCCTGGCGGTCGCCGCCCAGGACCACCAGCCGGTCGCGCGCCCGGGTCATGGCCACGTAGAGCAGGTTCGCCTCCTCGGTGGCGTCCCTCCTCTGGGCCTGGCGCGCCGACACCTGCAGCAGATCGTCCCCGAGGGCGCCCTCCCCGGGCAGATCGAAGCCCGTGCGGTCCTTCTTGTTCACCTTGAAGACCAGCGGACTGGAATCGCAGCCTGGAACGAGGTTGATCCGCGGGCTCTCCTTGCCCGACTTGCGGTCGGCATCGACCAGGAGCACGACCGACGCCTGCAGCCCCTTGGCCCCGTGGATGGTCATGAACCGCACGCGACCTCCGTCCAGTTCCTGGGGAACGGCGCCTTCCTCCTGGCCGCCCCGGCTGTCGGCCCGCTGGATCAGGTCTGCCAGGCGGCGCACCGTGGGCGTGCCCGAGACCTCCGGGCCCAGGGCCAGATCGAACATGCGCAGCAGGTTGTAGACGGCCTGGGGGCCCAGGGCCTCGCCGAACCGTTCCAGCACGTGGCCGTCCCTGTAGATGCGCCGCAGCAGGTCGTGGCAGGTGTCGAAGCCGACACGGTTGCGCCAGGATTCCAGCAGCTCCACCGCCCCGGTGATCACCGGGTCGCCCGTGACCTTGCGCAGGGTCGCCCAGAACCCCTTCGGTGGCAGGAAACCTCCCTTGCCGTCGGGCATGGTGAGGCCGCGCCTGACCAGAGCCTGCTGAAGCTGGGCGTCGGTCAGCCGGAACAGCGGACTGCGAAGCACCGTGGCCAGGGCCACGTCGTCGTCCGGCCAGGACAGCCAGCGCAGCAGGGCCAGCAGGTCCTGGACCTCCCGGCTGCTGGCGAGCATGCCGCGGCCCGAGGGCGAGATGGGGATGCCCGCCCGGCGGAAGGCGTCCTCGTAGGTGCTGATGCCGGTGCGCGAACGCACCAGCACGAGGATGTCCTTGTACTCGAGGGGACGTTCCCTCGCGTCGTCCTGTCCCTCCCTGATCGGGGGGGGATCCTGCATGAGGTCACGGACCCAGGCGGCCGCGGCCTCCGCGGCGATCTGGTCCCCGTCCCGCCCGCCTTCAACGCCGTCCCCGGCGATCGGGGGAACCAGCAGGACCGTGCCCGCATTCCGATCGCGGACGACCTGCTGGACCACGTCCTTGCGGCCCTCGGGCCCCAGGGCGTCACCGAGCCGGCCCTGGCGGAACAGGGTTCCCACCGCGTCGACGATCGCGCCCAGGCTGCGGAAGTTGGCGGGCAGGGTGGCGGTGATGACGGTCTCGGGGTCCTGGCCCCGGCCCAGCTCCTCGAATTCCTCCGTGTACCGTGCGAAGATGCCCGGCTCGGCGCCCCGGAACCCGTAGATGGACTGCTTGGCGTCGCCCACGAAGAAGACCGTGGGCGCGGCGGTCTGTTCCGAACCCCCGCCCAGGAAGTCGGTGACCAGGGGCTCGAGGATGTCGCGCTGGTTGAAGTTGGTGTCCTGGTACTCGTCCACCAGGATGTGGGTGATGGAGTCGTCGAGGCGGAACAGCATGCTCATGGCCCTCGTTTCGGAACCCATGAGCCGGCGCGCCATGTCCTCCAGATCCTGGAAGTCCACCACCCGGTCGCGGCGCTTCAGGTCGTCGTAGAGGTCCAGGGCCCGCAGCCCCAGGTGCAGCAGGGCCCGGTTCTTCCGGTAGATGTCCAGGTAGGCGACCTCGCGCAAAACCTGGAGCAGTCCGCCCGCGGCCTGCGCCACCAGGACGTGGTAGCGGAGCTTCCGGTCCTCGTCCTTGCCCCGCCAGAACACGCGCAGGCCGCCATCCTTCTTCAGCAGCAGCAGCTGGACCCGTTCGATCAGGGCCGCAGCCTCCGCCTCGACCGCCGCCGATCCGGCCCCCGCGGCGTTCAGGCGCACGATCTGATCCCGGCAGGCGATGAGCAGGTCCTCGGCCGCCTCGCGGATCTTCAGGGTGTTCTGGGCCGGAACGTCCAGGTCGTCCGCACCCTGGGCGGCCAGGACCGCATCGAGGCCGGATCCCGCGAAGGCTTCCAGTTCTGCGGTCACACGGGCCAGGAACGCCGGATAACCGGGCTGTTCGCCTGCGCCCAGATCGGGAAACAGCGCCGCCTGGATCTCGCCCAGCAGCTTCGGCAGCACGTCCAGGCGCCGGGCCGGCAGATCGGTGGGGTCGGCGGCCCTGACCATCCACCGCTGCAGCCGCATCTGCTCGGTGAAGACCTCGCGCAGGGCCTTGCGGACGCTCACCGGATCCTTGCCCAGGGGAACGGAGGCCCGGGCGAGATCCCCGTCGGCGGCCATCTCCCCTTCGATCAGGTCGAGGGCCTCGTCGATGAGCTCGTCCGGATCCTCCACCACGGTGAACCGCGGATCCAGCCCGGCCTCGGCCGCGAACCGGCCCAGGATCAGCTGGCAGAAATGATGGATGGTCCCGACCTTCAGCCCGGAGGGGTTCTCGAGGACCCGCTCGTAGAGCCCGGCGGCCCGCTCGATCTCCCCCGGCGTGGGCGCGGGGTCCCTCCGGTTCTCGAACAGGTCCCGCAGCATGCGCTCGAGTTCCGCGGGCTCGACGGTCGCCAGGGCGAGGGCCCGCTCGACCAGGCGGCTCTTGATCTCGACCGCGGCCTTCCGGGTGAAGGTGATCGCCAGCACGGACCGCGGGCTCGCCGGCGCGGTGGGCCGGCCGCCGAAGCGTTCCCGGGACCCCTCGATGCACAGGCGCAGGAACCGGTTGATGAGGGCGTGGGTCTTGCCCGACCCCGCCGAGGCGTTGAGGATCACCGAGAGGTCGGGGCGCCCGGCCTTTTCCTGGACGAGCTTCGCCTGGTCCTTGGGCGTCATGCCTGCGCCTGACGGGTTCACAGCCAGCCCTCTTTCCGGTTGATGAGCGCGTCGACCTTGCGCCACAGGACGTCGGGGAAGTCCCCCCGGTCCCGGTGCTCCTCGAGCCGGCAGACGCCCCTCAGATCGCAGTACCGGCAGGGCAGCTTGGCCTCGCCCTCGTTCTTCCGTTCCCGCGGCAGCAGGGGATACCCGACGTCGGCCGCCGCCGCCCCGAGGGCCAATTCGATGAGCCGGATGGATCCCCGGGCCAGCAGCAGGCGACCTTCGGGCGAGGCCCCGTCCAGGTGGGGTTTGGCCGGCGGGCCCGTCTTCTCCTCGGACACCTGGTAGTAGGACGATTCGAGGACCCGGGCCTGGCCGGGCAATGGTTCGGCGCCTCCGGCCTCGAGGGCGGCGCTGTAGAGGACGACCTGGAGGTCGTCGAGCTCCTGGACCTTCTTCGCCGCCGGCGCCTTGCCCGTCTTGTAATCCAGCACCGCGAAGGCGTCGAGAGTCCGGTGCCGATCGATGCGGTCGATCGTCCCCTGCAGTTCGATCCCCCCGGCCCGGGATTCCGCCTCGTCCCAGGCGCAGCCCGGCAGGTCCTCGGGGTCGGCGGGATCCAGACCTACGCCGGCGGCCAGGTCCCGGGTCCAGGCGATGAACTCGGGCAGGCCCATGCGGAATCCGTGCTCGAGCAGGATCGGTTCCCATTCGGTGATGCGGGTCCGTTCCGCCGCGATCAGCCCGGGGAAGGCGCGGACGAACGAGGCCAGCCACAGCCGGCGGACCGGCAGGTCCTGAGAGCCCGGCCCGAACCGTCCCTCGGCCGCCGCCGTCAGGACGGCCAGGGCCGCATCCTCGTCGCCGGCCAGGAGGGCCTTCTGGCCCTCGCCGCCCGGGACGAGCCAGTCCTTCAGGGCGTCATGGACCAGGCTGCCGAAATCCTGCTTGCCGAACTCCTTGCGGAGTTCCTCCTCCTTGCGCAGGGCCAGCCGCCGCTCCATCAGGTAGCGGTAGGGGCACTCGCGCCACTGGCGCAGGGCGGACCAGCTGAGCCTGAGCTGGGGCCGGGCTCCATCCTGCGCCCTCACCGGGGTGGGTTCAAAGCGGAAGGATTCCTGGCGCCCTCTGATCTCCGCAACGGGCGCGGTCTCCTTCCGCCAGGCCGCCGGCGGGGGGACTTCTCCGAGGTCCTCCACGCTCGTGCCGAGCGCCAGCAGGAGCCGGGACACGAACGGGCTCGGCAGGAGGTCCTGGCCCTCCTGTTCCCGGCTCCAGGTGACGGTCACCCGAGGGGCGTTGTGGAGCAGGCGCAGGAACAGTTCGGCCTCCCGGCCCAGGTGGTCGCGCCAGTCGCCGAGCCCCAGCCTCCCGGCGGCCAGGGGCGTCAGCAGATGCTCCTGCGGGGACCGCGAGGGAAAGACGTCGTCGTTGATGCCCGCCAGGATCAGGTGGTCGAACCGTTCGAGGCGGGCTTCCAGCAACCCGGTGACCACAACGGGCAGGTTGCGGGCCCGGTGCGCGGGCACCTGCTGCTCGGCCAGCAGGCGGCCCAGGTCGGCCGCGAAATCGGCCGGCTCCGTCGGAGGCAGCACCCCCGCCTCCCTTTCCAGCACCGCCAGCAACTCGCCCAGCGACTCGACGTCGACCCGCCTCGCGATGTCGGCCTGCTTCTCGCCGTTCGTCGTCAACATCTTCCAGGTGCTCTTCAGGGCGGCCAGATGCTCCGGCCAGGGGCGCGCCCCTCTTAAGGCCAGATCCAGCAACGGGTCGAACGCCTCGCCCACCGTCTGGACGAAGGAAGCCATCCCAGCCCCCCCCCGACCGAAGAAATCCCGGACGCTCTGGTCATGGTCCTCGGCGCGGCGGAGCATCCCGGCCAGACCGCCGGGAGGACCGTCCTGCAACCGGAACATCCGCTCGAGGCGCAGGGTCCAGCCGCCGTGGCTTCCCTCGCTCACCGGCAGGCGCACGAAGGGATGGCCCAGCACCTCCAGCAGGGGTTCGGGCCGCAGCCCCGTCAAGGCGGCCCTCAGGATGAACCGCACCAGCAGACCCGCCGGCAGGGTGGACAGGGGCCGGCCGTAGGTCTCGTCCACGTCGACCCCCGCGTCCCTCAGCTGGGCGGTGATGCGGGCGGCCAGACGGGGATCGGGCGCGGCGATGGCGATGCGCGGCGGCGTCCCCGCCGCCTGCAGTTCCTCGATGGCCAGGTGCGCCGCCAGGCGGCTCTCCCATTCGGGGTCGGGGCAGGGCAGGAGGTTCAATCGGCCGCCGGGGCCCAGCAGACCGGGCGCCTCGCCCACCTCGGCCAGCCGCTCCCGCAGGGTCCCCTGGAGGGGGACCTTCGCCCGGGACAGGATCGCGCCCGCTGCATCCCCGTCCCCCGGCCCGGCCAGGCTGGAGGCCACCGCGAGCGCCGGGCCCAGGGGACCGGACCTTGCCGGCCGCCCCGGCGAAGTCCCGCCGCCGTCCGCTTCGATCCCCCAGGTGGCGCAGAAGGCCCGGCTCAAGGGATCGTCCGGCACTGGCAGGTAGAGCCGGCCTTCGGCGGACCCCTCGAGGGCCGACCGCAACAGGTCGGCCTGGATCCGGGTCAGCTTGCCGAACCCGGCGACCAGGACCACCGCGGGGCCCGGCCCAGGCCGCCGCGAAGCCCCCTTCGCCAGGGCCTCGGCGACGGCCACCTGTTCGTCCGCGGCATCCCAGGGGACGAGCCCCCGGTACAGATCCCAGACCTCGCGGATGCGGGCGCCGTCCGCCCGGATCGCCTCCGCCTCCTCCGTACCGGAGGCCGCCAGCGAATTATCCAGCGGCGTCCTGCCCCGCAACAATCGCTCGTCGCAGCGCTCGAACCGGGCCTCGTCGAACAGCCGGATGAACTCCGCGGCCAGGCCCTGGGCGCTCTCCGGACGGTCGGCCAGCCAGGGCCGTCGGGCCAGGACCGGAGCCAGGATCAGGGGGCGCAGCCGGTCGTCCGGGTAGTCCCGGCGGTCCAGGCCCAACAGGACAGCCTGTTCCCTGGCCCACTGCCGGTCGGTGAGGATGGCGGGCAGAAGCAGGGATCCCCGGCCGTTCCGCTCCAGTTCCAGGTCGAGCAGGCGGTGCTCCAGGGTGCGGCAGGCCCGGCTGCTGGGCAGCAGGACCA
Organism: Candidatus Krumholzibacteriia bacterium; assembly: GCA_050174015.1. Lineage (GTDB taxonomy): Bacteria > Krumholzibacteriota > Krumholzibacteriia > LZORAL124-64-63 > LZORAL124-64-63 > JAHJTW01. Next base: position 62,877 of record JBFXKG010000021.1, on the reverse strand, counting down.
TGGCGCCGGTCAGGTCGCCGCCCTCCGCCTCCGGGCACAGGGCCCAGAGGTCCCGGGCGACCTGGTCGAGGAGGGATTCGGAGAAGGGTGCGTGGTGGACTGAACAGGGCACTTCGGGTCATACCTTTGCGGTTTCATAACATTGGTTGATGGGGCGACCAACCTACCACACCCCACCCCCCCCATCAATGCCGGACTGGGGGGAATTTCCTGGGAATTATAAGGAAAATTATTATTTTATTGGGAGTTTTCGGTCAAACGGCCCCTGCCCCGGACGGCGATCCGGGATCCATCCGGAGGACGACCATTGTCTCTCGCTCCTGACACCAATGCCGACCGCGAGGTCTTCCGCCTCGGCACCCGCGGCAGCGACCTGGCCCTGTGGCAGGCCCGCACCATCGCCGGCCTCCTGCAGGAGATGGGCATCCACACCGACGTCACCATCATCAAGACCACCGGCGACCGCATCGACGACGTCCCGTTCAGCAAGCTCGAGGGCAAGGGGTTCTTCACCAAGGAGCTGGAGGATGCCCAGCTTTCCGGCCGCGTCGACTTCGCGGTGCATTCCCTGAAGGACCTGTCCACGGACATGCCCGACGGCCTGGTGCTGTGCGCCATGGTGGGCCGGGAGGACCCGCGCGAGATGCTGCTGGCCCGCCCCGAAAGCATCGACCAGACCCGTCTGGACGCCGGCGAGCCCTTCCCCCTGAAGGACGGCGCCACCGTGGGCACCAGCGCGGCCCGCCGGCAGGCCCAGGTGGGGCGCCTGCGCCCGGACCTGAAGATCGCCGACCTGCGCGGCAACGTCCCCACGCGGGTGAACCGTCTGCGCGAAGGCCGTTACGACGCCATCCTGCTGGCGCGCGCCGGTCTGTTGCGCCTGGAACTGCCGCTGGACGACCTGTTCGCCCGGCCCCTCGACGTCGCGGACTTCGTCCCGGCCCCCGCGCAAGGCATGCTCGGCATCCAGTGCCGGGACGAGGAACCCTTCACCTCGACGCTGTCGATGCTGCACTGCCTGGACGACGCCCGCGGGGTGACCGCCGAGCGCGAGCTGCTCCTGCGTCTGGAGGGCGGCTGCCACATCCCCTTCGGCGCCAACGTCGCCCGGACCGCCGAAGGCTGGAAGCTGGAGCTGTTCCTGGCCGCCGAGGTGGACGATCCCTCGCCCCTGCGCCTGACCTTGACCGGCGGCGAACCCGAGGACCTGATGGAAGAAGCCTGGAGCCGCATCCAGGACCACCGGAGAAGCCGGAGCTGATGGCCACCGAGCGGAGCATCATCCTGACCCGCGACGCCGCGCGCAACCGGATCTGGGCCGAAGCCCTGACCGGCGCCGGGATCGCGTGCGTGGATCTGCCGCTGATCCGGTTCGAGAAGCTTCCCCTGCCCCAGGACCTGGATCCTGCCGCGTTCGACTGGTTGCTCTTCACCTCCCCCCAGGGCGTGCGCGCCTTCCTGGAATCGTGCCTGACCTCCGGCGCCGCCCGGCTGGGCGCCCTGGGCGCAGGCACCGCCGCGGCCCTGCGCACCGCCGGATTCGCGGTGGACTTCGACCCGCAGCAGAAGGACGGCGCCGCGTTCGCCCGCGAGTTCTGCGCGCGGTTCACTCCCCCCTCTGCGATCCTGCTGCCGGGTCCGGACCGGCGCATGGACGAACCCGTCGCCATCCTCGCGGAGGCCGGGTTCACCGTCCGCGAGCTGCCCCTCTACCGCACCGTCCCGGTGGAACCCGCCGACCTGCCAGCCGGGCCCTGCGGGCCGGGCGACGTCGTGTTCTTCTGCAGCCCTTCGACCGTCCGGGCCTTCACCGCGGCCTGGGAATCGCGTCCCGATGCCGTCGCCATCGGCGAAACCACCGCCCGGGCCTGCCGCGAGGCCGGCTTTGCGGTCACGGTCGCCGCAACACCCGATCTTCGCGCCATGGTCCGGGCCGCCGGCCTGGACCCGTCCCCCCTCAACGCCAACCTGGAGAGCGAGCCATGAACCTGCTGGAGCGTCCCCGGCGCCTGCGCGCCACCCCGATCATGCGCGAACTCGTGGCCGAGACCAGCGTCGAGGCCCGCCACCTGATCACCCCCCACTTCGTCGTCGAGGGCAAGGGCCATAGCGACGAGATCGCCAGCATGCCCGGGGTGAACCACGTCTCGGTGGACAAGCTGGTCACCGAGGTCGAGGCCGACCTGAAGCTGGGCCTGAAGACCCACCTGCTGTTCGGCATCCCCAGCAGGAAGGACGAGCACGGCAGCGCCGCCCTGGACAGCAAGGGCGTGGTGCAGCAGGCCCTGCGCGCCTTGAAGGAGAAGTTCGGCCAGGACATCATCACCGTCACCGACGTCTGCCTGTGCGCCTACACCAGCCACGGCCACTGCGGCTTCCTGGAGAACGGCGCCGTGGTGAACGACGCCAGCGTCGAGCAGCTGGCCCGCATGGCCCTGTCCCACGCCGAGGCTGGCTGCGACATCGTCAGCCCCAGCGACATGATGGACGGCCGGGTGGGCGCCATCCGCGAGATCCTCGACGAGAACGGGTTCGTGAACACGAGCATCCTGGCCTACAGCGCCAAGTACGCCAGCGCCTACTACGGGCCCTTCCGCGACGCCTGCGATTCGGCCCCCCAGGGCGACCGCAAGACCTACCAGATGGATCCCCGCAACGCCCGCGAAGGCGTGCTCGAGACCCTGCTGGACGTGGCCGAGGGCGCCGACATGGTCATGGTCAAGCCGGCTCTGGCCTACCTGGACGTCGTCCGGCGGGTGCGCGAGGAGGTGCTCTGCCCGGTGGTCTGCTACAACGTCAGCGGCGAGTACTCCATGGTGAAGTTCGCGGCCAAGGCCGGCCTGGTGAACGAGGAGGCCATCGTGCGCGAGAACCTGCTGGCCATGCGCCGCGCCGGCAGCGACCTGATCATCACCTATCACGGGCGCGACGCCCTGAAGCAAGGATGGATCTAGCAGGATGAGCAACGCCAGCTGGTGGGAAAGAGCCCGCAAGGTGCTGCCCGGGGGCGTGAACTCCCCGGTGCGTTCCTTCAAGTCCGTGCCCGGCGACCCCCTGTTCTTCCGGGAGGCCGCCGGTTGCCGGTTCACCGACGAGGACGGCCGCAGCTACATCGACTGGTGCCTGAGCTGGGGACCGTTGATCCTGGGCCACGCCGACCCCGAGGTCCACGCGGCCATCCAGGAGGCCCTGGCCGAGGGGGCCAGCTTCGGCGCGCCCAGCCGGCGCGAGGTGCTGCTGGCCGAGGCCTTCCTCGACCGCCTGCCCCACTTCGACCAGGTGCGGTTCGTCAGCAGCGGCACCGAGGCGGTGATGAGCGCCATCCGCCTGGCCCGGGGCTTCACCGGCCGCGATCTCATCCTGAAGTTCACCGGCTGCTACCACGGCCACGCCGACCACCTGCTGGTCGAGGCCGGCAGCGGCCTGGCCACCTTCGGCACGCCCAGCAGCGGCGGGGTCCCCAAGGGCTTCACCGACAGCACCGCGGTGCTGCCCCTGGACGACGTCCCGGCCCTCGAGGCGTTCTTCGCCGCGCACGGCGACAAGCTCGCGGCGCTGATCATCGAGCCGTTCCCGGCCAACAGCGGCCTGCTGATCCAGCGGCCCGAATTCATGCAGGCCTGCCGGGACCTGACCCGCAAGCACGGCGCCCTGCTCATCTTCGACGAGGTCATCACCGGTTTCCGGGTGGCCCGAGGCGGAGCGGCCGAGGTCCTGGGGATCACCCCGGACATGGGCACCTACGGCAAGATCATCGGCGGGGGCATGCCCGTGGGCGCCTACGCCACCAGCCGCGAGATCATGGATCACGTCTCTCCCACCGGCCCGGTCTACCAGGCCGGCACCCTCAGCGGCAACCCCGTGGCCATGGCCGCGGGCCTGGTCACCCTGCAGAAGATCGGCCGGTCCGGCTTCTACGAGGACCTCGAGCGCAAGGGCGCCCGCCTTCAGGCGGGCCTGGAGAAGGCCGCAGCCGACGCGGGCGTGACCGCGACCGTCGTGCGCCAGGGCTCGCTGTTCTGGACGGTGTTCCAGCCCGACGCCCCCCGCGCCATCGAGGCGATCGACGGCGCGAAGATGGAGACCTACGGCCGCCTTCACCGCGCCCTGATCGACCGCGGCGTCTACCTGGCCCCCTCGGGCTGGGAAGTGGGCTTCGTGAGCGCCGCGCACGGGAACGACGAGATCGACGCGACCGTCGCCGCGGTCGCCGCCACCTTCTCATCCTGGAGCTGAACCCGATGTCCGACCTGAAGAACAGCCTGTTTTTGAAGGCCCTGCGGGGCGAACCCACCGAGCGCACCCCCATCTGGGTCATGCGCCAGGCCGGACGCTACCTGCCCGAGTACATGCAGGTGCGCGAGAAGATCTCGTTCAACGACCTGTGCCGCACCCCCGAGGCCGCCTGCGAGGTCACCCTGCAGCCCATCCGCCGGTTCGGGTTCGACGCGGCCATCATGTTCAGCGACATCCTGACGCCGCTGGAGGCCATGGGCGCCCCCTTCGACTTCAGCCAGGGCGGGCCCAAGCTCGAACGCCCCCTCCGCGACGAGAAGGACATCCGCGGCCTGCGCCGCTACCCGTCCCTCGAGGGCGTGCCCTACGTCGCCGAGGCCATCAAGCTGATGAAGCAGGGCCTGGGGGACCGCACGCCCCTGATCGGCTTCGCGGGCTCCCCGTTCACCCTGGCCACCTATCTGATCGAGGGGGGCGGATCCAAGGACTACGCCTATCTTAAGACCATGCTCTACAGCCGGCCCGAGCTGCTGCAGGAGCTGCTGGACAAGCTGGGCGACCAGATCCTCGACTACCTGCGGATGCAGGTGGACGCGGGCGTGGACGCCGTCCAGCTGTTCGACACCTGGGGCGGCATCCTGCATCCGGCCGATTACCGGGCTATGGTGCTGCCGGTGGTGCGCCGCATCCTGGACGGTCTGAAGGACTCGGGCGTGCCCCGCATCTACTTCCTCAAGGGAAGCGCCCCGTACAACCATCTCATCAAGGACCTGGACGTGGAGGCCTTCGGCGTGGACTGGACCCAGGATCTCTCGCTGGCCATCGACCAGATGGGCGGCAAGGCGGTCCAGGGCAACCTCGACCCGCTGTGCCTCTACGGCGACAGGGAGCAGATCAGGCGCCGCGCGCTGGAGATCTGCGCGAAGGGGGCCGCCGCGAGCGGCCACGTGTTCAACCTCGGGCACGGCATCCTGCCGAAGACCCCGATTTCAGCCGTCGAGACCCTGGTCGAGACCGTCCGGGGCTACCGCAAGGAATAGATCATGGGACTGCACATTCCCGCCGAATTCGTCGACAAGTACAACAAGCCGGGGCCGCGGTACACAAGCTACCCCACGGTCCCGGCCTGGACCGAACCGTTCGGCGAGACCGAATACCGCGATGCCCTGGCCGACCTGGCCCGCCGTCCCGGGGACGAACTCGCCGTCTACCTGCACCTGCCGTTCTGCGCCAAGCACTGCTTCTACTGCGGATGCAACGCCCTGGTCTCCCGGGAGAAGGGCGCCGTCGACCGGTACCTGGACCTGGTGGAGAAGGAGATCGGGATGGTCACCGATCTGATCGGGACCGGGCGTCGCGTCGTGCAGCTGCACTGGGGCGGGGGCACCCCCAACTACCTGAACGAGGTTCAGACCGACCGCGCGCTGAACCTGTTCCGGACCGCCTTCGACCTCGCCCCCGCCGCCGAGGTCAGCCTGGAGATCGATCCGCGCATCGCCACCCCCGAGCAGGCGGCGTTCCTCCACGAGGCCGGGTTCAACCGCATCAGCCTGGGCGTCCAGGACTTCGAGCCGCGGGTGCAGGAGGCCATCGGCCGCAGGCAGTCCCGCGACAAGACCCTCCTGGTCTATCAGGGCTGCCGCGACGCCGGCTTCGAGGGCGTGAACATCGACCTGGTCTACGGCCTGCCCGGCCAGACCCGCGAGTCGTTCAAGGCCACCCTGGGCGAGATCATCGGCCTGAGCCCCGACCGCGTGGCCTGCTTCAGCTACGCCCACGTGCCCTGGGTGCGGCCCGAGCAGAACAAGGTCGACACCTCGATCATGCTCGAGGGCTACGACAAGTTCCAGCTGTTCCAGCTGACCGTCGACATGTTCACCGACGCGGACTACACCTGGATCGGCATCGACCACTTCGCCAAGCACGAGGACGAGCTGTCGGCGGCCCTGCGCAACAAGGCCCTGCACCGCAACTTCATGGGTTACGCGACCAAGCCCGCGCCCCACATGCTGGCCTTCGGCATGAGCGGGATCGGAGACGTGTGCGACCGCTTCGCCCAGAACGACGCCGAGTTGCCCGGCTGGACCGACGCCGTCGCCGCGGGCAGGCTGCCCGTGGTCAAGGGGCACGTCCTCAGCGAGGACGACAAGCTGCGGCGCTTGACCATCCTGAACCTCATGTGCAACCTGGAGCTGCCCTGGGCCCTGACCGAGCAGGCCTACGGCAAGCCCGTGGACGAACTGCTGGCCGACAGCCTCCAGGCGCTGCCTCCCCTGGTCGAGGACGGCCTGGCCCAGGTGGACGACAAGGGGCTGCGCATCACGGCCAAGGGACGGTACTTCGTGCGCAACGTGGCCATGATCATGGACGCGTATCTGGGCAAGGGGAAGGGCAAGCCGATCTTCTCCAGGACGGTCTGACGGCCGAGGTTACTGAATGGCTCTGATGGGCCCGGACATCTTTCCCGCCAACCGGCTCGACCCCGCGGTCAAGACGGGGCTCATCCTGTGCGGCATGGGCGGTCCCGACGGCCCCGACGCCGTCCGGCCCTTCCTGCGCAACCTGTTCAAGGACCCCCTGATCTTCCCGGCGCCCCGGCTGATCGCCCCGGTCCTGGGCTGGGCGATCTCCACGTTCCGCGCGCCCAAGGTGCGCGAGCGGTACCGCCAGATGAATCCCGACTGCGTCTCCCCCCAGATGGAGACCACCCTGATGCAGGCCACGGAGCTGTCCCATCTGCTCGGGGGGTTCGGCTTCCAGATCATTCCCGGCATCGCCATGCGCTACTGGCGCCCCTATCCCGCTCAAACGGTCGCCGAGATGCTGGGCGCCGGCGCGGTCCAGTTCCTGGTGGTGCCCATGTACCCCCAGTACTCGTCCGCGACCAACGGCAGCACCCTGGCCTTCGTCCAGGACGCCATCCGGCGGCACGCTCCCACCGCCCGCATCCACATGCTCAGCGGCTGGGGCATGCTCCCCGGGTTCCTGGCCGCGCTGGCCCGGCCCGGCATCGAGCAGCTCACCGCCTGGGCCGAGGCCGGCCTCCCCTCCCGCGAATGCGGCCTGGTGTACGTGGCCCACTCCCTGCCCCAGAGGTTCATCGACCAGGGCGACCCCTACCTCGACTTCACGCTGGCGACCGTGCGGGATGTCCAGCTGCGCATCCTGAGGGCCCTGGCCGACCGGGGCCACGGCCCCTGGGCGCGGCAGGTTCTGGGCGCCGAAGCGGTCCCCTCCTTCCAGAGCCGGGTCGGTCCCATCGAATGGCTCGGCCCCGAGGTCACCGAGGCCGTGCGCCTGAAGGCCCAGGACGGCTGCCGGCGGCTGCTCGTGCAGCCGGTGAGCTTCACCTGCGAGCACATCGAGACCCTGATCGAGCTGGACGACGAGCTGAAACAGGACGCCGAGGGCTTCGGCATCACCGAGTTCCACCGCGGCCCGGCCCTGAACCTGGATCACGAGTGGCTGAAGTCCATGGCGGCCATGCTGGCCGACCAGGCCTTCGCCGGGGAGTTGCACCGTGCCTGACAGCGCATCCGGACCCGCGGCCCGCATCGCGGTGATCGGCGGGGGCATCGCGGGATTGGCCACCGCCATCGATCTGCTCGACGAGGCCTCCCGCCGCGGCCGCCCCGTGCAGGTGACGATCATCGAGAAGGACCGCGAGCCCGGGGGCAACCTGCGCACCCTCAGGCAGGACGGCGGCTGGCAGCTCGAGTGGGGTCCCAACGGGTTCCTGGACAACGAGCCCGCCACCCTGCGCCTGGTCGAACGGGTCGGCATCACCGATCAGCTCCTGCCCAGCTCGGACCTGACCCGTCACCGCTTCCTGCTGATCAAGGGCGAGCTGGTGGAGATCCCCCTTTCCCCTCCGGCCTTCGTCAAGTCGCCCCTGATGCCGCTGGGGGCCAAGCTGCGCTTGGCCGGCGAGATCTTCGTCCGTCCCCGCAAGGATCTGGGCCAGGCGGCCGAACGTCCCGAAACGGACGAGACCGTCCACGAGTTCGGGAAGCGCCGCCTGGGGAACGAATTCGCCGAGGTCATGCTGGACCCCATGGTCAAGGGCGTCTTCGGCGGCGACTCGCGACAGCTCAGCCTGGCCGCGGCGTTCCCGCGCATGATCGAACTCGAGCGGGACTACGGCGGGCTGTTCAAGGCCATGATGGCCCTGGCGAAGAAGCGCAAGAACAAGACCGACGCGGGCCCCAGCGGCAAGCTGACCTCCTTCCGGGGGGGGATGCAGGCGTTGATCAGCGCCTGCGCCGCGGCGCTCGAATCCGACCCTCGCTGCACCGTGCTGTGCGGGCAGGACATCCGGACCATCGCCCGGACCAGGGACGGGTGGGCCATCATCGCCGAGAACGGGGATCTGGGCGTCTACGACGCCGTGGTCCACGCCGCTCCCGCCCACGCTGCGGCCGGGCACCTGCGGGCCCTGGGCGGCGAACTGGGCGACCTGCTTGCCCAGATCCCCTTCGCCCCCATGTCGGTGATCGCGCTGGGCTTCCCCCGCGACCGGGTGACCCACGGCCTGGCCGGTTTCGGCATGCTCATCCCCACGCGGGAGAAGCGGGATCTGCTGGGCGCGCTGTGGACCAGCAGCATCTTCCCCGGCCGCGCGCCCGAAGGCATGGTGCTGTTGCGCTGCATGGCGGGCGGGGCGTCCAACCCCCGGGTCATGGACCTGGACGACGACGGGCTGGTGAACCTGGCCCTCAGCGAGCTGCGCAACCTGCTGGGCTTGCAGGGAAGCCCCGCCATGGCCCGGGTCATCCGCCATGAGCGCGCCATCGCCCAGTACGTGCCCGGGCATCTGGCCCGCCTGAAGCGGGCCCGGGACATCGCCGGCCGCCTCGGCGGCCTGTTCCTGACCGGAAGCTCCTACGGGGGAATTTCCGTCAACTCCTGCTGCAAGGAAGCCGAAACCGTGGCCGCCGCCGTGCTCGGCCACCTCGAACGCAGACCCGACACATCCACCCGCGAGGCCTGACGATGAACGGAGTTCTGGTCGCCTTCAAGGTCCTGCTGCCCCTGTTCTACCTGGGGACCCTGGGCATGTACCTGTGGCTGTTCTTCGGCGATCATCCCACCGCCCGGCGCTGGTGCTCGCGGGCGGCCGCAGCCACCGTGCTCTTCCACGTCGCCGGATTGGTGGTCAAGAGCGTCGTCCTGGAGCGGGTGCCCCTGGGCTCCCCCCTGGAATTCTTCTCCGCCCTGGCCATGGCCCTGGTGGCCACCTACCTGGTCATCGAACGGCGGATCGAGGCCAAGAACACCGGGTTCATCGTGGTCGCCACCGCCGCGTTCCTCCAATTGCTGGCCAGCACCTTCTGCCAGACCCGCATCGACACCAACCCCTACCTGCAGGACATGGGGTTCGCCGGCCACGCCATGCTCGCCATCCTGGCCTACACCGCGCTGAGCCTCAGCTTCCTCTACGCCGTGCTGTACCTGTTCCTGGCCCGGCAGCTGGGCCGCCGCCAGTTCGGTCTCTTCTTCCGGCGGATGCCCTCGCTCGAGATCCTCGAACGCATGAGCATCGGCGCGGTGAAGCTGGCGGTGCCCATCCTGTTCCTGTCCCTGACCCTGGGGCACCTGTGGATGTACCATCTGGCCGAGGAGATGGCCGCCATGGCCCCGGACATGGCCTCGCGCCTGTCCCCCTGGGATCCCAAGATCCTGATGACCTGGGTGGTCTTCCTGGCCTACTCGTTCGGCCTGCTGGGCAACCGCTTCCTGGGCTGGCGCGGTCGCCGCATGAACGTCCTGGCCGTGATCGCCTTCCTGGTGGTCATGGGTTCGACCGGGCTGGTCCACCACTTTTTCCCGACCTTCCACAAGTTCCGCAGCTTCGGCGACGCGTTCGGGAACCTCGGGCGCGCTGGAGCGCCGACCACCGAGCTCGTCCTGTCCAGGGAGGATCCATGATCGGCCCCACCTCCCTGCACGCGTGGACGGTCAACCACAAGCACGCCCCCACCGAGGTGCGCGAGCGGGCGCACCTGAGCGAGGAACAGGCTCTCGGCCTGATGAGCGCGTTGGCCGACGTCGAGGGCGCAGTGTCGGTCATCCCGGTGTCCACCTGCAACCGGACCGAGATCTACCTCGAGGTGCTGGAGGGCCGGGACCACAAGACCATCCTGCGCATGGTGCTTGCCGCCGTCGGCGCGGACGTGGACCTGTTCTTCTCGAAGGAGGCCGTCTACCTCGAGGGTCTGGACGCCGTGAAGCACCTGTTCGCCGTCTCGGCCGGTCTCGAGAGCATGATGCTGGGCGAACCCCAGATCAGCGGTCAGCTCAAGGACGCCTACCGCCTGGCTCGCGGCCACCAGGAGCCGGGCCCCGGCCTGCTGCGCGCCTTCCAGGGTTCGTTCCGCGCGGGCAAACGGGTGCGCACCGAGACCCGCATCTCCACCGGTGCGGTGAGCGTCGCGTTCGCCGCCGTGGAACTGGCCCGCAAGTTCTTCGACAACCTGTGCAGGCAGACCGCGGTGCTGGTGGGCGCCGGCGAGACCGGCGGCCTGGCCGCCCGCCACTTTTTGCAGCACGACATCGGCCGCCTGGTCGTGGTCAACCGCAGCGAGGACCGCGCGCGTCAGCTCGCGGCCACCCTCGCCGAGGAGAAGCGGGCCGGGAAACTGGGCGACGCGGCCGATCTCACCGTGGTGCCAGGTGACGGCGCGGATTGCGGCCTGGTCTCCCACCGCCCCTGGAGCGAGCTGACCCAGGCCATCGCCGAGGCGGACGTCATCCTCTCGACCACCGGCGCCACCGAACCGGTGATCCTGCCGGAGATGGTCGAGGAGGCCGTCGAGCACCGCAAGGGCAAGCCCCTGTTCCTGCTGGACATCGCCGTGCCGCGGGACATCCACCCCGACGTGGCCAAGATCGGCGGGGTCTACCTGTTCGGGTTGGAGGACCTGGACGAGATCATCAAGGGCAACCTGGAGGCGCGGCGGCGACAGATCCCCCATGCGGAGAAGATCATCAAGGAGGAGCTGGAGGAGTTCCAGCAGTGGTGGGCCGACGTCGACCTGCGTCCGACCGTGGCCGAGTTCAAATCCTACCTCGAGGACCTCAAGGACAAGCAAGTCGGGTTCATCGCCAAGAAGGAGTCGGCCGAGATCGCCGAGGCCGTGGAGCGCAGCCTGCAGCAGTTCATCAAGAAGGTGCTGGGCCGCTCGGTCTCGACCCTCAAGCAGCACGAGTCCCTGGAGGACCGGCAGCGGGATCTGGATACCCTGCGGAGGATCTTCAGCGACGACAAGAAGGACTGAGCGTCGAGGCTGACTCCCCATTCACGTATTACTATTCTGAGTACTTGTTCTTGAAGCTCAAAATATCAGCCGCAAGCTTCCTATAGAGTGGGCAACGGCCATTCGCCAGGTCCTCGAGTCGGCGGAATTCCGGCGTCGCTGCAGTCTTGTTTGCGCCATCTTCTAGCTGAACCAGCAATTTAGAAATTAATATCCCCATAAATCCTTTCGGCAAATACCCCTGGCGCGTTTCAAAATCGGACATACAGAATCGCAATAAAATCTCCCGGTCTTCACCGGATAGCGAAGCCATCACTTCATCCCTGGCCAGCAGGAGTTCATAAACCGAGAGATCCATTGAATACCGCACACTGGCGCGATCCCACATGACTTGACTCGGCCGATTGGCAACCGCCTCAGTATATCGGCGCACCAAGGTCGGCCCCGAATCACTTCGCCTGAGGAGTTCCTGGTAGCAATTGGAAACGCCAACCACATAGTCCATCCCTCGTGCCGGGATATCTGTGGCCATAAACCCATGCCTAAACGGATGCTCAAGACACAACTGAGCAACCTCGTCGGTGCTCATTCCTGCTAATACACTATCTGGAACGGTCGTCAGGGCAATCTTTTCGTCCCAAGTGTATGTTGTCCACTCGGTCGTTCCAATGACGTCGGGAAATTTAAAGGAATCATTTTGATCAACCGCCCATCCGGGCGTCACTACAAGGATCAACAAAGAAAGAAATGCAAAGCAAAACCGTAGGGTGCAGGACTGCGCGATATAGCGCGCCAGAAGAAGCTGAACAACCAATATCCGGCTTGCATGGTTCAGGAATGGGGAATCCAACTGCATTGTCGTGCCTTCTGACGCCCTGGATCGCGCTCCATTCTGGGGGATTGTACCACCGCGATCATCCAATTTCAAATCGGGAGACCGGAAACCGGAGGCAAGAGCCGCCGCATGGCCCGGTTTGGGGTTGCGGAACGCGGTCTCTCTTCCCGAGCGGACAGAATGGTCCGTCTCCCTCGGGCTGGGCGGCCCGATGATCAAATCGGAATGGAGACGCGGACTACTCCAGCAGGACCATCTTGCGCATGACCACCCGCCCGTCCTGCTCCAGCCGGTACTGGTAGACTCCCGACGCCACGGCCCGGCCCTGCCCGTCGGTGCCGTCCCAGTCCACGGTGCCGGCACCCTCGGGGCGTGCGCCGGCCGCCAGGACCCTGACCAGGCGCCCTGCCAAGTCGTAGACGGCCAGCCGGACCGGGCCGCCGGCAGCCTCCGCGCTGAACGAGATGCGGGTCCTGGGGTTGAACGGGTTCGGCACATTCTGGTCAAGCTGCGGCCCAGCCCCCTGGGGCACCCCCGCCAAATCCGCAACCAACCGATGCACGGTCCCCCCGCCGTAATCCAGCACGTACAGTTCCCCGAAGGCGTCCTGCCCGAAGGCCGCGATCGCCCCGAAGCCGCCCTCGGGGGCGATCAGGTCCGTCCACTCCCGCACGTCGCCCGCGCCCTGTCCGGAGGTCCAGGTCAGCGACCAGATCTGGGCGCTGCAGAAATCGGCGAAGAAATACCGCCCCGCAAGCTGAGGGATGGCCGCGCCCCGGTACACGTAACCTCCGGTAATCGAACAACGGAACGGCGTACCGCCGTGGCCGTACTCGTGGACCGGTAGGGTGAGACCGGCCTGGGGGCAGTCCGCCGGCGGGTTGAAGCAGGACGAGCCCTCCATCAGGCGCCAGCCGTAGTTCTCGCCGCCGCTCGAGCCGGCCGGCTGCACGTTCACCTCTTCCAGTTCGTTCTGGCCAACATCGGCGATATAGAGGTCGCCGGTCAGGCCGTCGAACGACCAGCCCCAGGGGTTGCGCAGGCCCTTGGCCCAGATCTCGTCCCGCGGGGGGAGGCCCACGAAGGGGTTGTCCGGGGGGATCGCGTAGCCCGGGCCGGTGCCCGAGACGTCCAGCCGCAGCAGCTTGCCCAGCAGGACCTGATCGTTCTGGGCGTTGTTCTGCGGGTCGCCGCCGCCGCCGCCGTCGCCCAGCCCGAAGTACAGCAGGCCGTCCGGCCCAAACTCCAGGTGCCCGCCGTTGTGGTTGGCCTGTGGCTGCCCCACCTGGATCACCAGCTGGGCGCTGGCCGGATCGGCCAGGTCCGGATCGGTGCCCATGGTGTAGCGGACCACACGCGAATCGCCCCCCAAATCGGTGTAGCTGACGTAGAAGCGTCCGGTCGAGGCATGGTCGGGGGGGAAGGCCAGGCCCAGCAGCCCCCGCTCGGAGTCGAGGGAGACCAGGTTGCTGATGTCCAGGCAGAGGTCGCGGAACGTCCCGTCCTGGTCGTAGACGCGGATGGTGCCCGGGCGCTCGACCACGAACAGGCGTGGGTCGCCGGGGGGCGAGACCAGGCGCAGGGGCCGGTCCAGGCCGGCAATGATCTCCTGCGACCCGACCTGCGCTGCCGCAGGCAGGGCCGACAGGATCATCAGTACGAGAAAAGCGGATCGGACCATGGTTCACGTGTCCTTGGGAGGGTGCGGGGATGGGCGGGCCGCGCCCACAGCATACAGGACTTATTATATCCTGTTTTCCTGGATTGGCCAAATTGTGGGGCTGATCACATGGGAGGGGATCGGGGCCGGATTCGCCGCCGCCGGTGGTGTTGGAGGTGACGGCCCGGCACAGTTTCGCGTCGGGCGCCAGGACGCCGCAGCAGCGGTGCTGGTGGATCCAGGGCGGAGTCACCAGATGCGCCAGTCGATCCAGAATCTCCAGCGGGGTGAGGAACGGGGCGTCATGGCTGACTCCCCATTCGCCAAGCCCCCCCACCTATGCAGGATTCTTTTCGGCCCCCCGGGGGGCCTACATTGCAGAAATTGAGCTCTAAATGGGCAATTGGAGCCGATTTTCGGAATTTTCCCGGATCCCGGAGATACGTCCCCCACCATCCGGGTAACAGTGGGACCCGCGTTATATAGTCAGGCCGCGGGCTGAAAGTACCTGCAATCGGCTTTATGACTTGCGAGAAATCCGGCTTGAATCGATTGATGGGTGCAATCACCCACCGTGGGTGATATCTGTAACAATGGGCCACCAAAGGAGATACCCATGAGCGGCCAAAAACTCCAGGTCGATGATACCCTGCTGAATGAAGTGACACGACGGATTCGGGAAGCCGTTAGTCCGGATCGCATCATTCTGTTCGGTTCCGCTGCTACCGGGGACCTGAACCGCGACAGCGATCTGGATCTGCTGTGAGAAATCCAAATCCTGTTCGGATGAGGTATGGCTTGGGACGGAGGTGTAGGGAACGAGGCCTCGGGAGGATATTTAGCAATCACCATGAAATTCCTGCTTTACATTCTTGATTTTCATGGTAAACTGGTCATATGATCGAACGCCTAAACATCCAGGACACCCTGGGAAACGCAATCGACCGAAGTCGAGTCGTCGTGATGGTCGGTCCACGCCAGTGTGGCAAAACGACCCTCGCCCGCCGGTTGCTGGATTCCGGTTCTCCAAACTATTTCGATCTGGAGGACCCTGCAAACCTCGCCCGCCTTGACGAACCCATGACCGCTCTCTCCTCCTTGAAGGGCCTGGTGGTCATTGATGAGGTCCAGCGACGCCCGGATCTGTTCCCCATCCTGCGAGTCCTTGCCGACCGACCGGATCATCCCGCCAAGTTCCTTCTCCTCGGGAGCGCCTCCGGCGATCTTCTGCGCCAGACCTCGGAAAGTCTGGCCGGCCGTATGGAAATGATCATTCTGGGCGGGTTCACCATTTCCGAACTGGGAGCCGACGCGGAGCACGATCTCTGGCACCGTGGGGGGTTTCCCCTTTCCTATCTGGCCGCGGACGATTCGAACAGCTTCATCTGGCGGAAAAGTTTCATTCAGACCCTGCTGGAACGGGATTTTCCTCAGTGGGGAGTCCGGGTGCCTGCCACCGCGCTGCTTCGATTCTGGACCATGCTGGCGCATTACCATGGACAAACCTGGAATGCCGCCGAGCCGGCGCGGGCCCTGGGCGTGAATGAATCCACGACGCGCCGCCACCTGGATCTCCTGACCGATGCGTTCATGGTCCGCCAGCTTCAGCCATACTTCGCCAATATCCGGAAACGCCAGGTGAAGTCCCCGAAAATCTACATCCGCGACAGCGGGTTGCTTCACCAGCTGTTGGGAATCAAGGACATGGGACAGCTCCTGACCCATCCCAAGATCGGCCCTTCCTGGGAGGGGTTCGTGATCGAACAGGTTCTTGCGTCGGAAGCCCATGATCTGGTGTATTTCTGGTCAACCCACCAGGGAGCTGAAATCGACCTGGTGATCCAGCGGGATGCCGATCTTTTCGGGGTCGAGTGCAAGCGAACCGACACCCCCAAGCTGACTCCTTCGATCAAGCAAGGTTTGAAGGACCTCGGTCTGAGGAAAGTGGCTGTCGTTTACCCGGGTTCCCAGCGCTTCCCGATTTCGGATGAAGTCGAAGCCGTGCCCCTGGCCTCGCTGGCTGAGGGTTCGCCCCTCTTCGATTGAAGGGGCCCGGCGGCTTGTTCTTCTTGTGGCCCGCCTTGATGCGAGTCTCGTCCATGGCCAGGTCGTCGCTTGAAAGAACCGACTGCAGATGGGCCTCGTAGACCAGAATCAGAAGCTCGCAGGTTCGGTGGACCCAGTTGGTCAACGACCCGCGACCGATATGCCCCCCGCAGGCGGCCATACGCTGGGCATTATTTTACGAGAACCGCCCGCTTCGTCTCAATCTGGCCCCCGGCCTCGAGCCGGAAGAAGTACGTCCCGCTGGCCGCCTGCCGGCCGGAGGCGTCCCTGCCGTCCCACTTGGCCTCGTGGCGCCCCTGGGGGACGACCTCGCTGCGGAGAAGGGTTCTGACCAGCCGTCCTTGAAGGTCGAAGACGTGCAGGCTCACGGCTTCCTGGGTGGGCAGCTCGAAGGCCACCGTGGTCGTGGGGTTGAAGGGGTTGGGGACGGGGCCGTGCAGGACCGGCTTCACCGCTCCCGCCTGAAAGGGAGGCCGGTCATCATCCAGCCAGCCGGTCACGGGCCAGCTCATGGCTCCGGCTGCCGCCACCGCCCCTCCCTGCTTCTCGAACGGAAGCTCGGCCGTGTCCACCAGCAGGGTGTCGCCCAGGCTCGCCATAACCCGATAGGTGTAGGTCCCAGCCGGAGCCGCGCCAGGCACTTCCTGGACGATGCCGATCCGGGTCCGCACCGAGGCCCCTGCCAAGGTCACCCCCGGAAGCGTCATCACCGGGTACGCTGTGCCATCAGGAAGAACGGCCTCGATGGTCAAGTCCGCCACAATGTCGGCCCCGGTGTTATTTTCAATGCTGGCGTCGTATAGGAAGCTGCCGCCGGTCTCCGGGATGATGATGGTTGAGTCCTGGGGAGCTAGGGATACGACTAAATCGCTGTCACCTGTGGCGAAGGGGGTGTAGAGGACTTCGGCATAGGCCCATACCGGGTCGTCGTGTCCGTCCCAGATCCATTCAGCGATCTGATCAGGATCGGTAGTTCCCCAGAAATTGCCACGGAGGTCGTGCGTGACTCCTCCAGTGCTAAAATGCTGGGAACATAATACCGAGTAATCACCTGCCCCCCTCCTTAACTCACAGAACTGAATCGATGATGAACCAATCCCCTCAAGATATGCAATACTGCGTGATCCTCCCGTGAGAATTGAATTTCGGATGGAAAAACTGTTGCCAGCCCCATATGCGAATACAGCATCAACCCCAGCAGATATTTCACAGTCCGAAATCATTGCATGGCAATTGCCCGGAACCAAACCGATTCCCACCCCCGTTTTGCCGTAGATTAGACAGTTAACAAACTGGACACTGGCCCCGGATTGAAGTTGGGCGCCAAGGTTTCCGTTATAGGATTCGCAGTTCTCAACAACAACGCCGTGAAGCCCTTGAAACTTCATGGAACACCCATCAAACGTACATCCCTCAATCTGGACATCTGTCCCCGTGCCCAGTAGCAGAATCCCAGTACTATACAAAATATCCGACTCGAAATGTGAATCCCAAACCCCTCCACCGGCATCTGTTGAATACCACAAAATCCCGGCATCGTTTCCGAAAAAATTACAGCGATTTACGAAAATTCTCCCGCTATCAACATGCAATCCATCATATGCATTCCTAACGGTCAATCCTTCAAGAGAAAGGTCTCCAAGGATAATAAATGCCAAACCAATAGAGCCTGGGACAAAACTGGATGGTCCCAATATTGTCGAATCCATGCCTGCACCAATTAGCACGATCCCCGGGGATTTAATATACCCAACGACATCAACCCAACCCCCGTTATCCGGCAAGTATTGGGTCGTTAGCTCTGGATACTCCCCCGGCCCAATCAGAACCGTATCCCCAGCCGCGGCGGCATCCAACGCGGGCTGCAGGGTCGCGAAATCCCCGCTGCCATCCCGCTCCACCCTGATGGTCCGGGAACCCGCCCCATAGGGAAACAAGCACAGGGCAATCGCCACCGCCGCAACGAACCGGGGAATGGAGAATAGCCACGCACTCAGATTCATGATCCGCCTCTGAGATGGGAATATCCGTCGTCATACCTCTCCATGATTATACCACACCGCTGACATCAAAGCGCCGGATCATGCATGAGGGCCGCTCTCGCGGCCCATTCATCCTCGTGCAGGCGGCGGTGGCAGCGGGCGCACAGGGCGATCAGGTTCGCCGGTTCATCGGTGCCGCCCTGGGCCGCGGGAACGCGGTGGTGGATCTCCAGGAATCCCGTGTTCGAGCAGCCGGGGTACTCGCACGCGTAGCGGGCGCGTCGAAGGATCGTCCGGCGGACGCGGGGCGGAATGACCGCCCGGCGGCGGCCTTCCTGATCCTCCACGACGGCGTCGCAGCGGGCCGCCGCCAGGAGGGGCGGCGAGGCGGTCACCTCGCCGCGAGGCGTGGGCAATGCGGCAGCGCCGCAGTCGGGGCACAGGAGGATGATCAGCGAATAGCGTGGGCCATTGGCCCCGCCGGAAGGCGGGGCCATGCCGCGCATTGTATCGAGAATGAGCGATTCGCGCGAGGTTGCGCCTGCTGCTTGTCCCGATTCAACCATCCGGCAGAACTCGGCGTACTCCTCCCCCGCGAAGACGAGGGTGACGTGATGCCTTGCTTCCGGAGGATGGGGTGGTTTTCGCTGGGGTGCCCTTGCGGTCGGGATGGCCGGCATCCGGGGCGGCCCGGACGGTGTGGGCGCGGGAGGACTGCCAGGATTGGCCTCCTCGGCGGGAGCCGATTCAGGGGCAGCCGGCGCATTCTCCGAAAGCGCCGGCAAGACCTCCAGCTGCTGGACTGTCATCCCCCGGGCAGCCTCGATCCACTCCCTCTGGTCGGCCGGATCGGCCCTCGTGGTGATCAACCGGGCCTGTGTCCACGACAACCGACCTTCGGTGAGGGCCGTTTCAACTTCGGGAAATCTGGGCAGCCTGCGGGCCAAGGTCAGGAATGCTGTCACTTGCTTGCCTGTCAGACCCGCCGTTTTCGCTCCATATTCCGCCATTGAACCATATCCAAGCTTCCGGTAGACCCGACATTCCTTGATCTGCAGAAGGTAGTAGATGGTCCGGACAAGGTCCTTGCGCAGGGCCTGAACCGAGACCATGAAGTTGTTGTGGAGGGGCGCCTCAGCTGGAGTCAGGTCCTCCTGGACTGCCATGTCCGATTCGGAAGTTCTCCGGAGATCCGTCATTGTACATCGACACCGATCCGGGAGGCGTCGACCAGAATGATCACAACATCGTGACCGAAATAGCCTCATATGAGGCAGTTTCGCGTCTCTCAGACAATAATCCCAACGATATCCCAATCTCCATTGCAACACCCGCGCCAAGGGGCCGGCCGACAGCACGCCCACCCCAAGGCCGTTCCATTGCCATTTTCCTTCACGAGAGTTTGATGTAGCGTGGAAAATTCGTCAGGTATTTTCGACGGAACTGGTCGAACTTACATTACGGTGGCTCCGCAATAAACGGGGCTGCTCACTGATCCTGATGGGCAGAATATTGGCTGACGGCTCCCTTCCCCCCCAGCATCATGCCCACCGACACCACCAACCCCGGAAAGATCGCCTCCACGCCCAGCCACGGTCCGCCGCGTCCCAGGGCCAGCCATGCCAGCGCCACGAGCCCGCTCGCAGCCATGGAGACCGTCACGCGCCGCCCATCCACCCGCCACGGCGAATGCGCCAGCGCCAGGGGCAGCAGGAGCACCGGCGTCCCCACCGAGCCCAGCGACTTCCACAGCGTCACCACCGAGCCGGACCACAGGGCCAGGCCGATCGAGACCGCGGCGGTGACCGGCAGGGCCCAGCGCATCAGGGGCAGCACCCCCTCCTCGGATGAACCGCGCCAGCGGCCGAACACGTCGCGCCCGAGGGTCACCGCCCCGATGAAGGCGTAACTGTCGACGGTGGACATGATGGTGGCCAGCAGACCCACGGTGAACACCGCTTGCAGGGCCGGCGGCAGAGCCAGGGCGCCCAGGGCCGGGAACGCCTGGACCGGGTCGGCCAGGTCGGGCATCAGGGCGCGGGCGTAGAGTCCGGCGGTCGTGGTCAGGAAGTCGAACACGATCCAGAACCCGATGGCCAGGCCGATCCCCAGGCGGGCCGTTCGCTCGGTGCGGGCGGCGTAGCAGCGCTGGTAGAAGGCCGGCTCCACCAGGGTGGCCATGGCGATGAAGTACCACACCGCGATCGCCTGGAATCCCAGGCCGCCGTCCCAGGTCAGGTGGGCCGCAGGCAGGTTCGCCTGCAGGAACGACCAGCCGCCCCAGCGGATCACGCACACCGGGACGAGCACCAGGAAGCCCAGGAACATCAGCACGAACTGAACCATGTCCGTGGCCACGACCGCACGCAGGCCGCCCTTGAACACGTAGCCCACCGACAGGGCGGTCCCGATCACCACGCCGACCCACAGCGGCCAGCCGGTGATGAAGCCGACCATCACCCCCAGCATCAGCACGTAGGCCGCCGGAGCGGTCATGACGAAGAGGGTGCCCGCGCCGATCAGGGCGGGGGCGCGGCCATAACGGCGTTCCAGGAGATCGGGAAGGGTGAGGACCTCGCTGCGGCGGGCGCGTCCGGCCAGGACCAGGGCGAACACCCCCGCGTAGATGTAGTAGGGCGCCCCGAAGACCAGCCAGTTGCTCACGCCGAAGCGCCAGGTGTACTCGCCGACGCCGAGGATGCCGCCGTACCACGTCGAGACCAGCGAAGCGGTGAAGGCGGGCAGGGTGAGGCGGCGTCCGGCCACGATGTAGTCGGCGGCATCGCCCACCGGGCTGCGCACCAGGCGCAGGACCATGAAGACCAGGAAGGCGGCGTAGACGGCCCCGGCCAGCCAGGTCATCCCGGGCCCCGGATCATGTCTCGTCGTCGTCGTCGCCGACATGCCGGAAGAAGGACACCAGCAGGGATCCCTCGCCCGTCGAGAGCAGCAGCGGGGACATCGCGATGCGGTTGCTGATCGTCGCGGGGCCGCCGGGCGCCAGGGTCTCCCCCAGCAGGGGGTATTCGGCCCCCTCGATGGTCACGCGCGTGACGGTGCCGCTGAGCGGCAGGATGCTGAACGCCATGCCCTCGGGCAGGTCCCACGACATGTGGGAATCGGGTCCCACCCGGACGGTGTCCGTTTCCTTGCCGACCAGGCAGATGCGCAGACGGTCTGCGAAGCGTTCGAGCAGATGGCAGTTGAAAATGGTGTGGTCCAGCCGCCAGCCCGTGGCCCCCAGCAGGACGGCCTCCTCGAAGCCCTGGTCCACCAGGAACAGCAGGGCCTTCTCGCTGTCGGTGGTGTACTGGTCGATGACCTGCAGGTAGCGGGGGCCGAGGCGCCCGTCCAGCAGGCGTCCGGCCAGGCTGTCGAAGTCCCCGATGACCACGTCCGGGGTGCGGGGCAACAGGTCGTACGGATGCCCCGCGGCATCGGTGCACATGAAGAGGTCGGCGCCGTGCAGCCAGTAATGCAGGATCCCCGGATCGGGTTCCGGGCCGCTGCACAGGACCACCGCCCGGGGGCCCCTCTTCGGAAAGACGTGGTTCTCGGCCCCGCCGCGGTCGTAGGGATAAGGTGTCATCAGAAGTCGTAATCCATTCCCACCACGAAGTTGCGGCCGGCGGCCGGGGTCAGGTAGTTCTCGCCGTACCAGTAACCCCACGTCTCGTACTCGGCGTCGGCCAGGTTCCTAAGATGCACGAAGGCCGCCAGTCCGTCCAGTCCCGGCAGGCCCAGGGCCCCCGGCTCGATCCAAAGAGACAGGTCGACGGTGGTCCAGGGGTCGATGGTCCGGGACGCCTCCCCCGAATTGTCCAGGTGTTGCCGGCCGGTGTTCCGCACCCGCACCCGGGTGCGCACGCCCCGGTCCCACTGCCCTTCCCAGGCCGCCTGCAGCAGGTGGGCGGGGAACAGCGCGATGGGATTGCCGCTGTAGTCGTACACCGAGCCGTCCCAGTCGTGGAAGACGAACTCGTCGAACTCGTCCCAGCTGCGGGATGCGGCCAGGGACAGCTCGTGGCCCGGGGCTACCCGGGCCCGCACGCCCGCCTCCAAGCCCCGGTGCAGGGTCTTGCCGGCGTTGCCGCGGATGCTGCTGCCGTCGTCGTTCACCCCGCCGTAGGGCACGATCTCGTCGGTGAAGTCCATCCAGTAGCCGCCCACCGTCAGGCTGACCCGGTCGCCGGCCCAGGCCAGGCCCAGTTCGTAATCGGTGACCTCTTCCTCGCTGACGTAGGGATCCGACCACTCGACGTACTGCACTTCGCCACCGGGCCCGGTGACCTCGCGACGGTTGCGGAACAGCGGCGAAACGCCCAGGTCGTCCCCGCCCTGCCAGGTGTCGAACAGCTCGTTGTCGGTGGGCTCGCGGTGGTTGCGGCCCACCGAGGCCCAGGTCTGAAGCGATCCCCCGGCCACGGTCCCCGGCACGGCCCAGTTCAACGCCCCCTTGGGATTGAAGAAGTCCCAGTCCACCGTGTAGGCGTTGCGCAGATCGCCGGTGAAGTTGCCCACCTCGTTCTGCATGAAGCTGTAGCTCTTGTGCTGGAAGTGGAGGTCCACGGTGGCGGACACGCCCCCGCCCAGTTCCAGGCGCTGATTGGCGTAGAGGGAGAAGGCGTCCTTGTCACCGGTGTACTCGTGGTACTTGAGGGGAGTGGTGAAGTCGGCCGGCGTGAAGCCCTCGGCCCACAGCACCTCGCCCCAGTGGTCGGAATGGAAGGTGTACCAGTCCCCGCCCAGCAGCAGCCGGCCCCGGCCCTGTTCCCACCGCAGCGACGGCACCCAGCCCATGTGGTCCTTGCGCACCCACTTGCGGCGGATCACGTCGGTTTCAGCATCGGGATCCAGGCCCAGCGCCCGGTCCAGGGCGTAGGCCGAGGCCTCCTGGTCGTCCTTGTAGTTCTCGTAGAACCCCTCGCCCTGGATGGAGTAGAGCCGGTTGGTCAGGGTCCAGTTCTCCGAGAGGTACAGCGTGTTGTGCAGCTCGTAGTGGGGCTGCCGGAAGTCGTCCACCGCGTTGTGATAGGTCTCCAGGTTAGCCGTGCGGTCCTGCTCCAGCAGGGACTGCGGCACCGCGTCCCAGGCGTGGTGAGTCAGCTCGCGGCCGGTATAGACGTTGATGCGGGTGGTCATCCGTTCGGTGGCGTGCTGCCCCGACCAGAAAATCCCCCAGCCCTCGTGGCCGCTGCGTTGCCGGTAGCCGTCGCTCTCCTGGCGGGACAGCCGCACCTGGGAGCGGAAGCCGCCCTCGAGTTCGCCGGTCTGGTACTCGACCATCTGGCGGGAGAAACCGTAACTGCCGGTGTTCAGCGAGAAGGATCCGCCCGGGCGCTCGGTCAGGGCGGCCGAGACGATGTTCACCGTCCCGCCGATGGCCGTCATCCCGCCGATGGAGTTGGTCACCCCGCGCTGCACCTGGATGTCCTGGATGCTGGCGGCCAGGTCGGGCAGGTCGACCCACCACACCTGGTGGTCCTCGGGATCGTTGAAGGGGATGCCGTTGAACAGCACGCCCACCCGCCGCTGGTCGAAGCCGCGCACGCGCAGGTAGGTGTAGCCGAGGCCGCTGCCGGCGTCCGAATAGGAGAAGACCCCGGGCACCGACTGCAGCAGCATGGGCAGCTCCAGGTCGGGCTCGCGCAGCTTCAGTTCGGCGGCGGTGATGTTGGTCAGGTTGACCATGGCGCCGCGGTCGTAGCGGCTGGCGGTCACCGTGACGCTGTCCAGCCTGGCCACGGCGGTGTCGGCGGGAGCGGGTTCCAGGGCGAGGGAGGGCAGGGCGCCGACGAGCACGGCGACGAGAAGGAGAAAGATGGTGCGCATGGCAGACCTCTTGGGGCTGGCCAGGCAGAGGAAGCGGGGGCATAAAAAAAGGCGCCTTCCGTCAGGCGCCGATTCCGGCCCGTTTCCCTACGCCGGCATGATCCGGTTCAGGTTCCAAGGGTGTATCTCAGGCCGCGGCTCTCTCGAGGAGGCGGCCACCCCCAACGGTAGGCCAATGGTAACGGGAATGACCTGTGATGTCAATGCCCCCCCCAGACCGAAACATCCGCCTTCCCCTCCCGTAGGACTCCTTCAGGGATGATCATGAACTCCCCGATCCCCCCCAAAAAACCAACACCTGACCCGTGGAGGCCTGATGCCATGTACCCGAAGGAACCGATTCCCGTCACGGCCATCAAGACCACCGGGTCCAGGATATTCGCGGTGGCGCTGATCGTGATGTCGCTCGCCGGAACGGCGAGTGCCCAGTTCGCCGCGCCGGGAGAATTGCCCGGCATCGATGCCAGGATCCGGGCGGCCATCATCGACAGCATCACCGCGGTCATCGATTCCATCTACGTCCTGGAGGAGCCCGCCCAGCGAATCGTCACGGGCTTGAGGAACAATCTCGCCAACGGCGATTACGACGACCTGACCGATCCGGTGCCCTTCGTGGAACGACTCTACCGGGAAGCCCAGGCCATCAACCATGACGGCCACTTCCAGATCGCCGCCATGCCGCCCCTGGACCCCGCCGCCCCATCCGCCGAGGGCGAGCCGGACCCCGCCGATGACGAACGCCGGCGGAGACTCGACCGCGCCCAGAACTTCGGCTTCAAGAAGGCCGAGATCCTGTCCGGAGGCATCGGCTACCTGCGATTCGACCAGTTCTCCCACGGAGACGAGGCCTTCGCCGCCGCTGCCGCCGCCATGAACTTTCTCTCCCATTGCAACGCCTTGATCCTGGACCTGCGCTCCAACGGCGGAGGCTCGGCTTCCATGATCCGCTTCCTTTGCGGCTACCTGTTCGAGGAGAAGGCTCATCTGATCAACTGGGACATCCGCGCCGAGAAGAAGACCGTCCAGTCCTACAGCGCCGATTACGTTCCCGGCAATCGCATGCTCGAGCAACCGGTCTACATCCTGACAAGCAGGCGCACCTTTTCGGCCGCCGAAGAGTTCACATTCGACCTCAGGAACCTCGAGCGCGCCACCGTGGTGGGAGACACCACCGGCGGCGGCGGACACACTGTGGCGACGTACATCTTCGATTTCGAGGGATTCCGCGTCGGCATCCGCGTCCCCTACGGCAGGGCCTACAACCCCGAGAACAACGAGGGATGGGAAGGCGTGGGCGTCATCCCCCACATCGCGGTTCCGGCCGAGCAGGCGCTCGACACCGCCCATGCCGACGCCCTGCGCAAGCTCATCGCGGCCGAAGAGGATGAACCGATCATTGCGTCGTACCGGTGGGGACTGGCGGACCTGGACAGCCGCCTGAATCCCTGGGAACCGTCAAAGGACGCGCTGGAGCAGTACGTCGGAGTCTTTGGCCCCCGCCGCATTTTCCTGGAGGAGGGAAACCTCTACTATGAGCGGACCGGCCGGTCCCGTTACAGGATGGAGCCCATGAGCGAGGATCTGTTCCGCCTGATCGGCCTGGACTACTTCCGGGTCTCCTTCGGGCGCGACGAGACCGGAACCGTGGTCAAGATCATCGGCCTGTACGATGACGGTCGATCCGACGAAAGTGAACGGGACCCCGGATAAGGCCCCCGCCCGGAACCGGGTGAGGGCCCCGGTTCCCCTTTTCGCTACCGCGCCAGCCCCCGCCGCCAGTCGGTCACCAGGTGCAGGTGCGAGACCTCCGAGCGGAAACCGGGGTCGGCCCCGGTCTGGAGGATGCGCCGGCCGTCCGGATGCAGATCGTAGTTGCAGCCCTCGGCCGAGGGGTCGGTCACGGTCAGTTTCTGGGTGAATCCGCCGATCCGGAAGGTCTGACCCGAACCGTCCACCGAATAGACGCGCAGGTCCCCGCTGAACTTCGAGACCCACAGCTCGGTGCCGTCCCCGTTCCATTTCGGGTAAACGGCGCCGTCGTTGGTCACCTGCCACTTGCGGGCTCCGCCCTCCGCGGGCATGACGAAGACGTCCCATCCGGCGGCCGACTCTGTGTGGTAGGCGATCCAGCGGCCGTCGGGCGAGTACTCCCCGCCGGCCAGGGTCCCGTCCGGAACCGAGGCCAGGGTGACGACGTCCTCGACGCCCGGTTCCAGGGACATGCGGCGCACCTCGGCATCCCCGTCCTCCCGCTCGAATTCGAACAACAGGAAGCGGTCGCCGGGACTCACGCTGGTGGGAACGATCGCCCGGGCGGATTCGAGGAGGATGGCCGCGCCCCCCTGCCCCTCCACCGGCTGCTGCATGATCCTGAACGAACCGTTCTCCACCGAGGCGTAGAACACGTCCGCGCCCGACCGCGACCAGACGGGGTGCTTCTCGTCCCCGGCGGCGAAGGTGAACCGGGTCCGCAGCCCCGTGGTCAGGTCCATGAGCCACAGATCGATGCCCTCGTTGGAGGCATTCTGAACCTCGAGCAGGGCCTGGGTCCCGTCGGGGGAGATGAAGGGATGGAAGACCTGTCCCGGTTCGCCGATCGGTTCGATCGCCCCCCCGGCCAGATCCACGAAGGAGATGACCTGCCCGACCTGGCTGGAGATGCCGGTCTGGAAGACCATCATCCCCGCGCGGGAAACGCTGAAGAGTCCGACCACGGCTCCGGGAAGGGTCAGGACGTTCTCCACCAGGGGGACGGCCCCCGCGGTCACCTTCTCCTGGTCGGGAGTGAAGGGGGCGGCCATCAGGACGTCTTCCCGCACGAACATCAGGCGGCCGTCGGCGTACTCGGCGTTGGCCTGGGACTGACCGATGATCCGGGGCGTGACCGAGGTGTCGGTGGAAGCCAGAAAGACGCTGTGGACGTTCCCCGCGGTGGCCCGCCCGACGAAGATGAATTCCTTGCCTCCCGGCAGGAAGCGGGGATGCCGGTGGGAATCGTGGTCCGGCCCCACCTTGGTCAGCTGGACGGGATCTCCTCCGATGTCCGGCACCAGGAAGATCCCGTTGTTGAAGTCCGGGGCGCAGATGATCTGCCCCTGCTCGTTCCAGGAGCCGCCCTTGCCGTTGGGCGCCTGGCACAGGGTCACCGGCGGCCCCCCGGCCACCGCGACCTTCTGCAGCTTCCCTTCGCCGGGCTTGAAGAACCCGATGAACCGGCTGTCCGGCGACCAGAACGGATAGGCTGCCCCTTCGGTGCCCGACAGCAGGACGGACTCGCCTTGATCCAGATGGCGCAGGTACAGCTGGGAGGTCCCGCCCTCCCCCATCGCGGTGAAGGCGACCATGGTCCCGTCGGGCGCGATGGCGGCCGGACCCGGCGCGGTGCCCCGCAGGTCGTAATCGGTCCCCTTTGGCGCGGGGATCATGGTGTGCAGCAAGGGCGCGGGCGCGGGGCGTGCCAGCACCTGCCAGCCCAGGACTCCGCCCAACGCCAGGGCGGCCGCCGCCACCACGGCCACCAGCCACGCGGGTGCGCCCCTGCGGCTTTCGCCCGAGCCGGCGGCACGCAGGTCCAGGCGAGAAAAGCTCAGGCTCGAGCCGCTGGCGCCCCCGTCCTGCAGGAAGATCCGGGCCTCGCCGATGTCGCGCAGCCGCTGCTTGGGATTGCGCTCGAGGCAGCGCTCGATCAGGCGGCACAGCTCCGGCGCTTCCGCCACCGGCAGCAGGCCCCAGTCGGGTTCGGCCCGCAGGACGGCGGCCAGCGTGTCGCTGATCGTCTCGCCCTTGAAGAGCCTGGTCCCGGTCAGCATCTCGAAGAGGATCACGCCGAAGGCCCAGATGTCGGTCCGCCGGTCGACCGCCGCGCCGCGCGCCTGCTCCGGGCTCATGTAGGCCGCGGTGCCCATGATGGCACCCATCTGCGTCATGGCGGCGGTCAGGGTGGGCGTGGTCGAGGAATTCTTCTGGTCGGGGCCATCCCCGAACCAGGCCTGGGCCAGGCCGAAGTCCAGGATCTTGATCTCGCCCTCGGGGGTTTCCATGATGTTGGCGGGCTTCAGATCGCGGTGGACGATCCCGTTCTCGTGGGCGGCCTCGAGGCCGGCGGCCAGCTGGCGGGCGATGGCCAGGGCGTCCTTCACACCGATGGGACCCTTGTCCATGCGCGGTGTCAGTTCCGAACCCGTCACCAGTTCCATGACCAGGAACCGCAGCCCCTCGACTTCCTCGAAGCCGTACACCGACGCCACGTTGGGATGCTGGAGGCTGGCCAGGGCGCGGGCCTCCCGGTGGAAACGCGCCTCCCGCTCGGGATCGCCGCTCAACTCGGCGGGCAGGATCTTCAGCGCCACGTCCCGGCCCAGCTTGGCGTCCCGGGCCTGGTAGACCTCCCCCATGCCCCCCTTGCCCAGGACGTCCTTGATCTCGTAGTGCAGAAGGGTCTTGCCGATCATGAGGGTCCTCTGCTCCAGGTGGCCGGAATGGATGGTTTCGGGCGGAAATCAGGGAATGGCGCTCGGTCGAGCTAAACCCCATTGTACCAGTGGGAATTTGATTGTCAACGGATTATTTGAAAATGATTCCCATATTCTACTCCGGCCCCGCGAGGCAGGCGCGGGGCCGGAGAACCGAATTCCGGGACTGAAGGCCTCTACCCGGCCGTCAATCCCTCTTGCGCATCAGGAAGAACACGTACCCGTACCAGCGCGAGTACTTGCGATACATCCCGATCTCCGTATGGATCCTCTCGATGATCGCCAGGCTCTCCTGGTCGGCGAAAAGCGGCTCGTAGGTTTCCAGCCTCTTCTCCACCGCATCGTAGAAGGACTCCAGCCAGCATGATTCCGGCAACGTGAACCGGTCGATCAGGTCGAAGCCGCACTCGGCGATCGCGGACAGGTGATCAGGAATCCCCGTCATGGGAGGATACTCGACCGCGAAGAACTCCCGGCACTCGTCCGGGACCCCGTCCTCGAGCCACGTCAGCTCGGTGAAGCCCAGGCAGCCGCCCGGCTTCAGGAAGGACCGCCACGCCGGCAGGGCCTGCGGCACGCCCATGACGAAGATCGACCCTTCCGCCCAGACGAGGTCGAAGGTCTCTCCGCCCAGGTCCAGCCCGTTCATGTCGGCGCAGCGGGTCTCGATCCGGCCGGCCAATCCCTGCGCCCGGGCCCGCCGCACCAGCTCGTCCAGGTACGGCTGATGGTCGTCGACCGCCGTGATCCTGCCCGGGAGCATCGCCGCCAGATGCAGGGTCTGAGCGCCGTTCCCGCAGCCGACGTCCAGGACCCGGAAATCCTCACCGAGGCCCTCCAGGCCCGCACCGAATAGCATTTCCAGCGCCCGTCTCGTGCTTGTTTCGTCACCGGGACCCAGCCGCGGCAGCGAAGGGTGAAAGACGTCGTGGATGATCCGCATCAACTTGTCGTGGTTCATGGTTCTCTTCTCCCGTCGATCTTGAATGACCTATCAATTGCCTGATCCGGGCGCGCACTTGGCCGCCCAGGCTGTTTCCTTCACTGACAATTCAACGGGGATGAGCAACGGCGCGCCGAATAGCGCTCCCTGTGGGAGCGAAAACCCGGAGGAGGTCCGGGACGCGCGGTTGCCTAGAGAACAATCACCATACGCCGGGAATCATACGACCGGCTGTGGGACCGGTCAACCTCGTCTACTTGATCAAAACCATCCTCTTTGTCTCACGGTACGATCCGGCCTCGAGACGATAGAAGTAGGTGCCGCTTGCCACCTGCCGTCCTGAGTCGTCGCAACCGTTCCAGACGGTTCGGTTGCTGCCGGCCGGCTGGGACTCGCCGTTCACGAGAGTCCTCACCAGACGTCCGCGGAGGTCGAGCACCTGCAGCCTCACCCGCTCCTGGACGGGGAGTTCGAAGGCGATGGTCGTGGTCGGATTGAACGGGTTGGGATAGTTGCCGGCCAGGACGGCGGCTCCGGGCACGCCGACATCCACCGGGCTCGCCCCGGACTCGTCGATGGTCCAGACGTCACCGGCCACGGTGTATTGCTGGATGCCGTCGGTGGTGATCACCACGTGCCCGCCCACGACCTTCAGGTCCGTCGAGGGCAACGTCCCCCCGCTGCCCGTTTCCGTCTGGTAGACGTAGCTGCCGTAAAGGGCGAGGCGATCGAGCACCGACTGGGCCGGATGGCCGTAGGAATTCGATCCCACCGAGATGACGGCGACCTCCGCCTGGGAGGCCTGCAGGAAGTTCACGTTGCTGCTGGATGCGCTGCCGTGGTGGCTGACCCGGTAGACATCCACATCGCCGCTCAGAGGCGCGACGCTGGACTCGATGTCGTCATAGCCGAGCCCGCCGCCCGTGAGATCGCCTGCGACGAAGAAGTCGAATCCCCCGTACCGGACCAGGAGGCAGACGTCGTACTCGTTCTCCTTGGTGCTGTTGGTGAACGGCGCCGGCTCCAGCCCGTTGCCGTTCAGCGCCACGCACGTCACGGTCACGCCCTCGCCCAGATCGATGACCTGGCCTGACGTCCAGGCCTGCCGCCGGGAGGCCACCGCATCGGCGTAGGCATCGTAGGTCAGAGTCGTGTAGGAATAGCCCCGGTCCAGGACCGCCCCGGTGACGGGGATGCCCGCAAAGACCTCGTCCAGCCCCCCGATGTGGTCCGCGTGGTAGTGGCTGGCGGCCATGTAGTCGAGGCTGGTGATCCCCCGGGCCTGAAGGTAGGGAACGACGACCGCGCCGCCCTTGCCGTTGTCCCCGCCGTCGAACAGCAGGGTCATGCCGCTGGGCGATTCGATCAGGGTGGCGTCGCCCTGGCCCACGTCCAGGCAGGTGATGGTCAGGGTCCCGGCGGCAAGCACGGGGACGGTGGAACAGACCCATGCCGACCCGATCAGGAGCAGCGTCAGCAGAAGCGTGCGGGGGGAATCGAATTCTGGGATGAACCCGGGACGAAGCATCGGTCAACCACCATGATGGAGAGTCGGGCGGAGCGGTTGCTGCCAATCACTACCACCGTGGCCGCGGATGTCTGAGTATACCACAAATGGGCTGGATGATCCATCAACTGGGCGTTGGGGATTCCACCGGGCAAAGTGAATGCACCTGCCCAGCCTGACAACGGCACCATGACGAGACCGGCCGCTTTCCCCTCGGAGGTTCCTGCGATCCTAAGGGGGCTCGCCCGCAGTTTTTTGCGCGGCCACATTCAAAAGCCGGAACCCTGTTTCTTGCGATGTCCGCCAATGCCTGATCGTTACCTCACCCCATGGGTGGCCGTGGAACCTGGATCACCGATTGCTAGGAGACCGGCGGTGGGGAGGTCACAGTCCTGGAAGGAGTAGCCATGAAGACGGCTGTTTCCATGACCATGGTGCTGATGATCGGCACCCTCGCGATTTCCACGGCATTCGGGGAGACCAACCCCGTCGGAGCGGTCGATGTCGCCTCCACTCTCGATGCTGCCAATGCCGGGTACGCCAACCAATTCGGCCCCGATCCGGTGGACCCCGGCGCCCCCAATTCCGGTGACTGCATACCGGACGGAAGCGGCTGGGACCACGACGACCACGGTGCCCCGAACTCCGGTGACGGAATCCCGGACGGCAGCGGCTGGACCACCGAGGACCTCGGCGCCCCGAATCCCTACTCCTTGTTCCTGCTGGTTTTCCCGCTGGTCATCTTCTAGGAGCCATTCACGGATTTGAAGTATCATACCCCAGAGAGGTTCAAGTGAACCCTTCTGGGGTATGACGGACCAAAATGAGGGGCGTCTATATTCGCCCCCAGGGTCGTGGTATCATGCCGCTCCGGAAACAGGATCCCGAATCGAGTCCCGGAACCCCCGAGAAAGGCCTTCCGCCATGAACCGGAACCCCGCCGTCGCCGACGTCTTCCCCCCCTGGAGCGAGTACCCCTCCGACATGCGCGAAGCCATCCCCGTCGTCCTGGACCGCTACCTCATCGACGGCGAACTGCGCGCGTGGAACGGCCCCCGTCAGGAGGTCTACTCGCCGTTGCCGGTCGGTGACGGCAAGGAACCCGGACCTGGGGCCGTCGGCGAGTATCCCCTGCTCACCGAAGAGGCCGCCCTCGAGGCCCTGGAGGCCGCGGTGGCCGCCTACGACCACGGGCGCGGCCCCTGGCCCACCATGACGGTGGCCGAACGCATCGACCACCTGGAGCGGTTCACGGTCCGGATGGGCGAGGTGAAGGACCGCATCGTCCCGCTCATGATGTGGGAGGTCTGCAAGTCGCGGGAGGATTCGGCCAAGGAGTTCGACCGCACCATCACGTACATCCGCGACACGATCGCCGCCCTGAAGGACCTGGACCGGGCATCATCGCGGTTCGAGATCCGGGACGGCATCTTCGCCCAGATCCGCCGGAGCCCCCTGGGCGTGGTGCTGTGCATGGGTCCGTTCAACTATCCCCTGAACGAGACCTTCACCACCCTGATCCCCGCCCTGATCATGGGCAACACCGTGGTCTTCAAGCCGCCCAAGCACGGGGTGCTGCTCTACACGCCCCTGCTCGAGGTTTTCCGTGACGTCTTCCCGCGGGGTGTGGTCAACGTCGTCACCGGCGAGGGCCGCCGGGTGATCCCGCCGTTGATGGCCTCGGGCAAGATCGACGTGCTGGCCCTGATCGGCACCAGCCGGACCGCCGACGCCCTCAAGAAGGCCCATCCCAAGCCGCACCGCCTGCGCTGCGTGCTGGGTCTGGAGGCCAAGAATCCCGCCATCATCCTGCCGGACGCCGACCTGGACGTCGCCGTGCGCGAGTGCGTCCTGGGCAGCCTGTCCTTCAACGGCCAGCGCTGCACCGCGTTGAAGATCCTGTTCGTCCACGAGAAGATCGCCGGGGAGTTCCTGGACCGGCTGGCGCGGGCCGTCGCCGAGCTGCCCTTCGGCATGCCCTGGCAGAAAGGCGTCATGGTGACCCCCGTGGCCGAGAAGGGCAAGACCGCCGTGCTCCACGCCATGGTGGAGGATGCGGTGGCGCAGGGGGCCCGCATCGTCAACCCCCAGGGGGGAACCATCAACGGCAGCTACTTCCATCCGGCCATCCTCTACCCGGTCACCCCCGGGATGCGCGTCTACCAGGAGGAGCAATTCGGACCGATCATCCCGGTGCTGTCCTTCACCGACATCGAGGATCCCATCCGGTACGTCATCGAGTCGGACTACGGACAGCAGCTCAGCATCTTCGGTCGCGAGCCCGAGGTCATCGCGCGCTTGATCGACCCTCTGGTCAACCAGGTGTGCCGGGTGAACATCAACAGCCAGTGCCAGCGCGGGCCGGACGTGTTCCCCTTCACCGGCCGCAAGGACAGCGCCGAGGGGACCCTCTCGGTGTCCGACGCCCTGCGCGTGTTCTCGATCCGGACGATGGTGGCTGCCAGGGAGACGGAGGCCAACAAGGAGATCGTTTCGGCCATCGTGCGCGAGCGCAGGTCGAAGTTCCTGGCGACCGACTTCATCATCTGAGGGGTGCGAACCGCGCCCCCTGATCGTGCGTCCGGGCGCTCTCGAAGGAGAACCTACTTGAGCAGCACCATCGTCTTCACCTCGGAGAATTCCGGTGCCGTCAGCAGGTAGAAGTAGGTTCCGCTGGCGACGGACCGTCCCGCGTCGTCCTTGCCTGACCAGCGCACCGTCCGCATGCCCGACGGTTCGAATCCGTCGACCAGCGTCCTGACGAGCTTCCCGGTGAGATCATCGATGCGCAGCTCGACGGGCGACCCTCCTTCAGGCACCAGGAAGGAGATCTCGGTGGCCGGATTGAAGGGGTTCGGCACCTCAAAATCTGACCCTGAGCATTGATGGAACCCCTTCAGGAGGGAAAGGTGATTGGGCCCATCCAATGGTGTCGGGAATATGGCAAATGCGTATCGATATTTCTGCCGGATTGGAGCCAACATGAACCGCAGGAACAGCTGGCGACTTCGCACCGAATTCAACTCGGCGCGGGAGACCCACCGGGCCCTTTGGGAGAGCGGCCTTGAAATCGGCCTTGATCCTGGGGCGGGGCATGCCGGTCGATCCAATGAGGGAGCCATTGATCAGGAGTCCTCAGGCCAACCGCAACAATCTCTCATAGCCGTGCTTGTGGGCCAGTACGACCAGAAAACCAAGGACATCCTGATCGCCGCCCACCCCATCCTCGAAACGAGGTTTTCGACCAAAGGGGTCCACCACCCGAACCTGTTGTTCTTCAATCTGGAAACGGATCAGATTTCCTGCCTGGGAATCGGGCGCAAGGCCCGGTTCTTCCCCGGTATCGGGGACGTCCAGTTCGATCCGGGCGATTATTGAAGCCCGGCTGGTTCGCCTCCCCTCACCCCCCCACCACCAGCCTCCGCAACTGCTCCGCCAGCCGATGCACGATCAGGTAGGCGCAGGGCACCACGATCAAGGTCAGCAGCGTGGAGACCGTCAGCCCGCCCACCACGGCCAGGGCCAGGGGCTGCATCAGCTCCGACCCCTCGCCCAGCCCCAGCGCCAGCGGCAGCATGCCGATCACGGTGGTGGTCGTGGTCATGAGGATCGGCCGCAGGCGCACCGCCCCCGCCTCCACCACCGCCTGCTCCACGGGCAGGCCCTTGTCCCGACGGGCGATCTCCACGTACTGCACCAGCAGGATGGCGTTGTTCACCACGATGCCCGCCAGGAGGATCAGCCCCAGCAGCACCGGCGCGCTCGAGGGCGTCCCGGTGAACCAGAGGATCAGGCCCACCCCGATCAATCCCATGGGGATGGAGAACAGGATGGCCAGCGGGTCGCTGAGACTCTCGTACTGGACCGCCATCACCACGAACACCAGGAAGATGGCCAGCAGGATGACCGTGTTCAGATTCCGCTGATTCTCCTTGAGGGATTCCTCCTCGCCGCCGTAGATCAGGGAGTAGCCCTTGGGCAGGGGCAGATCGGCCAGGGCGGCGCGCACCCCGGCGGTGACCTCGCCGATGCTGGCGGTCTGGTCGTCCACGTCCCCCGTCACCCTCACCTGGCGGTTCTGGTTCACCCGCAGGATGGTCGTGGGGCCGATGCCCAGCCGCACGTCGGCGACGTCCCTCAGGTAGATGGGTTCGTCGTTGCCGGGGAACAGGGCGATGGATCCCAGGTTCTCCGGACTGGTGAGCGCCTCGCGCGGCAGGCGCACCCTGATGTCGTACTCGTTGTTCTGCTCGGTGAAACGCGTGACGATGGTCCCGTCCAGGGCGGTCCTGACGGTCTGGCCCACCTGGGCCACATCCAGGCCCAGATCGGCGGCGCGCTGCCGGTCGATCTCGATGGAAAGCTGCGGACTGGCTTCCTCCGTGGAAAGCTCCACGCCCGTCAGGCCGGGCACCGCCGCCATCCGCCGCTGCATCTGCTGGGCGAGAGCCTGCAGCTGGGGCAGTTCGTCGCCCTGGACGGACACCGCCACGTCCGCGTCCGCCTGGTTGGTGCGCAGGCCGCGGATTCGCGGCGGACGCACGAAGACCTGGGCGCCCGGTATCCCCAGCTCGGCGATCTTCTTCTGGAGATCGGCCACCCAGCGCGAAGCCGGCATGTCGCGCCGCTGGCTGGACGGGCTCAGCTGCACGCCGAGGGACCCCCGGCCGCCCCGGGCCATGGTCGAACCGCCGAAGAGGAATCCCCCCGCGGTCGCGAAGACGTGCTGGACGTGGGGCATGGTCCGCACCAGTTCCTCGAGCTGCAGGGCAACCTCGTTGGTGCGCTCGGGCGAGGTGCCGGGGGGCATTCGCAGGTACACCCCCACGTTGCCGTCATCGACGGCAGGCAGGAACTCGCTGCCCAGATCCCGGGTGAGGAACAACACTCCACCCAGGCAGGCGAATGCGAACGGGATCACCAGCCAGCGCCACCGCACCGCTCCCCCCGCGACCGCCCGGTAGCCGGACGTGAACTTCAGCAGTCCCCGGTTGAATCCCTTCACGACCGGGTTGCGCGTCAGGTTGCTGGTCCGTTCGATCTTGGCGAGCTGGGCCGAGAGCATGGGCACCAGGGTCAGGGCGACCGCCAGCGACGCCACGATGGCGAACGAGATGGTCAGGATGAGTTCCCTGAAGATCAGCGCCGAAAGGCCGGTGATCAGCAGGAACGGGACGACCGCCGCCAGGTTGGTCAGGGTGGAGGCCACCACGGCCGAGGCCACCTCTGCCGATCCACGGTGGGCCGCCTCCTCGGGATCCGTGACCCCCTGCTGCCGGTGGCGGAATATGTTCTCGAGCATCACGATCGAGTTGTCGATCAGCAGACCGATCCCCAGGGCCAGCCCGCCCAGGGTCATGATGTTCAAGGTCAGGTGCCCCAGGCCCATCATCATGAACGTGGCCAGCACCGCCAGGGGGATCGACAACCCGATGATGAAGGTCTTGCGCAGGCTGCCCAGGAACAGCAGCACCACGAGCATGGCCAGGGCCGCCCCCATGAGCGCCGCGTCGCGCACCCCCGACAGCGCGTTGCGGATGAAGAACGACTGGTCGGAGATGATCTCGTAGTGGATGTCGTCGGGGATGAAGCGCGAGTCGACCAGCTGGGCCATCCGGTCCGCCAGCCCTTCCGCCACCTTGACCGTATTGGCGTCCGGCTGCTTGCTCACCGAGAGCTTCACCGCCGGGATCCCGTCCAGCCGGGCCCACAGGCGCTGCTCCTGGTGGGTGTCGGTGATCTCGGCGATCTCCGACAGGGGGATCCGCTGGGCCGACCCCGGCACCGTCAGCAGGACCTTCCGGATGTCCTCCACGCTCTCGAACTTGCCCTCGGTCTTGCCCACGATCTCGAAGCTCGGGGAGGTGACGTTCCCCACGGCGATGTCCTGGTTCTCGGCCCGGATGCGGCCGATGACCCCCGACACCGTCAGGCCGTAGAAGCGGAGCCGCTCCTGGTCCAGGGTCACGCGGATCTCGCGCACGAGGCCGCCGGCCACGTCCACCCCGGCCACTCCCTCGACGGTCAGAAGCTGGGGGTGCAGGCGCAGGTCCACCCAGTTGCGCAGGTCCACCAGGTCTCGGGTGGGGGAGCTGAAGCCGAGCTCGAAGACGGGGATCTGGGAGGGATCCATCTTGCGGATCACCGGGGGTTCGGCCTCGATCGGCAGGCGGGCGCGGGCCCGGTCGAGGTTCTTCGAGGCGTCCTGCAGGGCGAAGTTGATGTCCGTCCCGTAGTTGAAATGCAGGTCGATGTCGCTGTCGCCCTCGCTGGTCTCGCTCTCCAGCAGGATCAGATCCTCGGTGGTCGCCAGGCTCGTCTCCAGGACCTTGGTGACCTGTTCCTCCAGGACCTCGGGCGCCACGCCGGGATAGGTCACCCGCACGCGGATCTGGGGATAGATGATCTGCGGCAGCAGGTCCAGGGGCAGCTTCCCCGCGAAGAAGAGTCCGACCACGACCACGACCGAGGCGCAGGCGAGCACCCCGATCGGCCGGCGGATCGAGAGGCTGGAAAGGCCGCTTCGTCGTCCGGGCTCCGTCATGGCGTGCTCCCGGCGGCACCGGCTTCGCCGGAGATCCTGACCCTGGCTCCCGCCCTGAGGTTCACGTGGCCGGAGGTGACGACCTCCTCGCCGGGGACGATCCCTCGGATGATCTCGATCCAGCCCTCGGTGGTCAGACCGGTCTGCACCGTCCGGCGGCTGAGGGTGTCTCCCGCGGCGACGTACACGAACGGGCTGCCCTCGCTGACCCCGATGGCCGCCGCGGGCACCGCCAGCACGTCCTTGCGGCTTTCCAGCGCGAACTCGACGCGCGCCAGGAATCCGGGTTTGGCCTGGACCCCGTCCGGCAACGCATCGAGCACCACTTCCACCGGGACCAGGCGGCTGGCGGCGTCGGCGCTGGGGAACACTCGCCGGATGTGCCCGGTGAACCGCCGCCCGGGATAAGCGTCCATCAGGACGTCGGCTCCCTGTCCCGGTTCGAGGCGGACCACGTCCAGCTCCGAGACCCGGACCCGGACCACCAGCAGCGAATCGTCGGCGATGGTGAACATGGCCCCGTTGGCCGAAACGGTGCTGCCCTTCTCGACCCGCTTGGCCGTCACCACGCCCGAGACCGGAGCGGTGATGCGCGTGAAGGCGAGCCGCGTCTCCCATAGCTGGACGTCGGCCCTGGCGATGGCGAACGAGGACCGCGCCGCGTCCACCTCCTCCGCGGTGGCCAGCTCGTTGGCCAGCAGTTCCTCTGCCCGCCGGAAGGCGGCCTCGGCGTTGGCCAGCACCGCCCGGGCCCGAGCCAGCTGAGCCTCGGTCTCGCGGGAATCGAGCCTGGCCATGAGCCGGCCGGTCCCGACCCGGTCCCCTTCCTCGACCAGCACCTCCAGGACCGTACCCGAGGCCTGGGCGTTGACCGCAACCGTTCGGATGGGCTCGATGGGCCCCGTCACGGCAACCGTCCGGGCCAGATCGCGGGGCTGGACCTCCACGACGGCCACGGGGATGGTCTGGGGCGCCCTGGGTCCACCTCCGCCCGGGCCCGCCATCCCGGTTCCCCCCGAACCCGAATCCCGGGAGCACCCGCCCACCAGACCCAACAAGGCGAAATACACCGCCAATTTTCCGAAGGAATTCGCTCGCATGGTCCTCCAGTCGGGGGTCCTGAACACGTGGCCGATATCGGCCCAATATACAACCGGGGTAGGTGGTGGTCCTAGACCCAAAATGGGATCCCTGGTGGTTCTGAATCCTCACCGGACCAGGGTCGCGGCGGTGTCCAAGTTCCAGGCCGGCAGGGCCCGACCTTCCTGGTCGAAGAGGGCCAGATTCTCCCAGGAGGAACCCAACCCCGGGGCGGCGATCCACTCCGGCGCCCAGATGAACAGCCCCCGGCCGAGGCCATCGGGCACCCCCTGGACGACATCCAGAACCGCTGTCAGGAAGGCCGCCTGCCCCGCGGGCGTGGCTGGATAACCAGGCAACAGATGGTCCGGCAGGCCCACCACGTTGTGGGTTTCGTCGAACCAGCCCAGGGTCCAGGGGTAGGCCGTTTCCACGACCATCAACCCCTTGCCGTAGCGGCCCGCAAGATCCGAGAGGTTCCCTTCCAAGTCGGCCAGGTCACCGTGCCACCACGGATAATACGACAGGCCGATCAGATCGAAATCCACCCCCTGGGCGATCAGGTTGTCGAAGAACCAGCGGGAGGCGCCGTTGTCCCCGCCCCGGTCCAGGTGGATCATAACCTGCGGCCGCAGGGCCCCGGGCAGGGCTTCGTCCACCCCCGCGATGCCGGACCGGATCAACTGGGCCAGGCGCGCCCACTGGGTCGGCGTGTCGAAACCGCCGTCGACCCGGCCGTCATCCCACAGCATTCCCGGCGAGATCTCGTTACCGATCTGGACGACCGTGGGTGCGACCCCGAGATCCGCGAACGCCGTAAGGACGTCCCGGGTGTACGTGTGCATACTGTCGGCAAGGTCGGGAAATGGCAGCCCAGCCCAGGCCGCGGGCTTGGTCTGGCTGCCGGGATCGGCCCAGGTGTCGGAGTAGTGGAAGTCCAGCAGGATCCCCAGACCGGCCGCCTTCGCCCGCCGGCCCAGGGCGAGGGCCTCGGCGAGGCCGGAATGCCCGTCTGCGGGGGCGTGCCACAAACGGAGCCGGACCATTTCCAGACCACAGTTCCGTATGAACACCAGGGGATCGACGGGTACACCGTCCTCCCGGAACACCCCGCCGCCCGCTTCCACCTGGGGCAGGAAGGATACGTCGGCGCCCAGGGTGAACTCCGCCGGGCCGGCGAATGCGGCGCCGATCAGCAGCCTGAACAACAGCAGGATGAGTGGAAGCTTGGCCATCCCGGCTCCTTACGAAGTCGTTCCCTTCGCCTCAGTCAGAGCCGCCGGCCGGCTGCATGTTCTCCTGCTCCTCCTTCGCCTCCCGCCAGTCGTTCAACTCGCGCATGCGGCGCCGGAACTGGTGGGGAGGTTCGAAGGCCACCGGGCCCACCGACCGGGAGGCCGCCAGCACGGCCTCGGCCTCGGCGGGCAATCCGTTGTCGCCATAGTGGCTGACGGTCTCCACGGCATAACCGGCAGCCACCGCCAGCACCGAAAAATTGCGCCCGTTGACGAACAGGTAGCCCAGGGTGCGGCCGTAACCGTCGGTCTCGGCCGCCCGCAGGAGCTCCACCGTCTCCGCCACCGCGAACACCCCCTGGGCGAAGGCCGTCGCCTCCGGGCCGTACGGTTGGTCGTCGTACCATCCCAGCGAGGCATGGGCGATCTCCGGCGTGTCGATACCCAGGATCCTGATGCGCTCCCGGTCACCCTCGCCCCAGCGGATGACCACGGTGTCCCCGTCCCCCACGTCGATCAGGGCTGGATCCACGGCGATCCGCTCGAGGCTGGGGCGGGGCTGGGTGCGGTCGGCGGCCTGGCCGGCTGTGGCCAGAGCGGCCAGAACCAGGACGAGCAGAAGTGGACGAATCGAAGGCATGGGATCCTCCTGATGGAAAATGCAAAGTGACCCGAGGACGGTGCATCCTGGGAGCTGAAAGGAAGGGTATCACCTGCCGGCGAGGCCCCAGGATCAGTCCACCATCTCGTAGCAGATGATCTCGGGCACCGCAACCTCCTCGTCGTCCCCGCTGAAGGTGGCGCCGTTGCCGAACCGGGCCGCCAGGTTCCGGTTCTTGGCATTTCCGCCTAATCTGATATCCTATTTCGCGTTTCACCCTTTCCCCGACCACCCCGGGAGGAATCCATGGCGAACCAAACCCGCATCCCCGTCCACGTGTGGATCGTCGGCGTCGTCACCCTGCTCTGGAACCTGATGGGAGCCTACGACTATCTCATGACCCAGACCCGGAACGAGGCCTACATGGCCAAGTTCACCCCCGAACAGCTCGACTACTTCTACGGTTTCCCGGTCTGGGTCGAGGCCTTCTGGGCCCTGGCCGTGTGGGGCAGCCTGCTGGGCAGCGTCCTCATCCTGCTGCGCAAGGGCCTGGCGGCGCCGGTGCTGCTGGTGTCCTTCGTCTGCATGGTCGTCACCGCCATCTACAACTTCGGCCTGTCCGACGGCATGAAGATCATGGGAACCGGCGGCTTCGTCTTCACCGTCGTGATCTTCCTCGTGGCCCTGGGCTTGTGGCTGTACGCCAGGGCGATGAAGAGGCGGGGCGTGCTCGCCTGATCCGGTCCCCCGGGGGCCCTCCCCGCCAGACTTGGAATCACCAAAAGGGCTCCGGCGATCGCCGGAGCCCCCTTTTCCGCCAGGAAAAAGGCATCGACTCCACTCCCGCACGGGATTATTGTTCCTGGAGCGACCAATCCCCCTATGATCAAGGCCGGCACCAAGGGGAGCCCCCATGAAATCCCCGGCGATCCACCTGACGACTCTTCTGATCCTCGCAACCAGCGCAGGGTGTGGGACCCTGTCGGGGGTGTACAGCGTGAATCCGAATCCATCCCTCGGCATCATCCCCGTCCCGGCCTCGATCGAACCGGCCGCCGGGTCGTGCCGGCTCGCCGCCGGCTTCGCCCTGAAGGCCGACGACAAGGCCCAGGGAGTCGCCGCCTACCTCGCCGCCAAGGTGGAACGGGCGACGGGTATCCGCCCCGGCCTCTCCCCCGCAGATGGAACCAGCGCCGCCTCGGCCGATGCAGGATCGGTCACCCTGCGCATCATCCCCGATGACCCGGAACTGGGCGCCGAGGGCTACGCCCTTCAGGTCGCCGAAAGTGGTGTCGTGATCGAGGCCCCCCGGCCTGCCGGTCTCTTCTACGGGGTGCAGACCCTGCTGCAGCTGTTGGCCCCGGAGATCGAAGCTGCCAACGGGGCGGCTCCCGCTTCCTGGACCATTCCGTGCGTCGAGATCCGCGACCGGCCGCGCTACCGGTACCGGGGCATGCACCTGGACGTCTGCCGGCACTTCTTCGACGTCGAGTTCATCAAGCGCTACCTGGACCTGCTCACATTGCACAAGCTGAACACCTTCCACTGGCATCTGACCGAGGACCAGGGCTGGCGGATGCCCATCGCGAAGTATCCACGCCTGACCGAGGTGGGGGGCTATCGCCCCGAGACCCTCATCGGCCACTACGGCGACCAGCCCCACCGCTTCGACGGAACGCGCTACGGCGGCTCCTACTCGCGCCAGGAGGTCAAGGAGGTGGTGCGCTACGCGCAGGAGCGGTTCATCACCGTCATCCCCGAGATCGAGATGCCGGGTCACGCCCTGGCGGCGCTTTCGGCCTACCCCGAGCTGTCCTGCACCGGCGGGCCCTTCGAACCCGCCACCCTGTGGGGCGTGTTCGACGACGTCTTCTGCGCCGGCAACGATTCGGTCTTCGCCTTCCTGAAAGGAGTGCTGGGCGAGGTCGCCGAGCTGTTCCCCGGCCCCTACATCCACATCGGCGGCGACGAGTGTCCCAAGACCCGCTGGAAAGAATGCCCCCGCTGCCAGGAGCGCATCCGCAGCGAAGGACTGAAGGATGAGCACGAACTGCAGAGCTGGTTCGTCCGGCGCATCGAGACCATCCTCGACGGATACGGCAAGAAGCTGATCGGTTGGGACGAGATCCTCGAAGGGGGCCTGGCGCCCCAGGCCACCGTGATGTCCTGGCGCGGCATGCAGGGCGGGATCGACGCGGCCACGCAGGGCCACGACGTCATCATGGCGCCCGTCTCGCACTGCTATTTCGACCATTACCAGGCCGATCCGGCCGGGGAGCCGGTGGCCTTCGGGGGCCTGACCACCCTGGCCAAGGTCTACTCCTTCGAACCCACCCCCGCGGAACTCGACGAGGACGCGGCCCGGCACGTGCTGGGCGCCCAGGCCAACATCTGGACCGAGTACATCGACTCGCCGGATGGGGTGGAGTTCATGGCCCTGCCGCGGATGTGCGCCCTGGCCGAGGTGGTCTGGTCGCGGCCGGGAGCGCGCAGCTGGGAGGGATTCCTGCGGCGGCTGGACCGCCACTTCAGGCGGCTGGATGCCATGGAGGTGAACTACCGGCGGATCAGATGATTGGTAGATCCCGTTACGATTGGTGCATTTCGTAACCTGGTATGCGGGTTTTCATGCAAATCCATGACCATGCCAAGTGAATGTCGCCTCCATACCCCCAGACCCTCATTTGAATTGGTGAAATCATTTGTTGTCGTAACTCTTTACCTGGGATAGCATTATTTCGACCCTCCGAGGAATCCCTCCTGCCGGCGGGTTGAACGAGGGCCCCACGCCAACGGTGGAGGCCCCCACGGTCAACGGCCCGGCTCGCTCCTGCTTCTCATTGCAGAGAGGTCCATCATGAAGACATCAGCGCTCATCCTGCTC
The DNA here is from genome assembly GCA_050174015.1 of Candidatus Krumholzibacteriia bacterium. Lineage (GTDB taxonomy): Bacteria > Krumholzibacteriota > Krumholzibacteriia > LZORAL124-64-63 > LZORAL124-64-63 > JAHJTW01. The sequence continues at coordinate 19,743 of JBFXKG010000021.1, read as the reverse complement.
GGTCTGCTGTGCCTTGCCGCCACACCTGCCCTCGCCGAACAGACGGACAGCAAGGGCTGCCAGGACCATCCCCTTTTCACCCGCATGCCGACGTACTGGATCCACGGCTGCGAATTGAGGGAGTTCGACGCCTTCGTTTTCAAACTGGGAGAGGGAAAGACCGAGACCGTGGAGGGGCGGTTCACCAAGCTGCGCTACTACCCCCAGGCCACCGCCAAGTCCAAGCCCAGCGAACTGCAGATCCAGAGGAACTACGAGGCGGCGGTGCAGGAACTGGGCGGGACCACAGTTCACGCCGAGAAGAGCCGCGAAGTCTTCAGGATCGTCAAGGACGGCCGGGAATACTGGGTGGAATTGACCACCACTCACCCTGGGGCCTACTTCCTGACCTTGGTGGAACGGGAGGCCATGAAGCAGGACGTGACCGTCAACGCCGAGGCCCTGGCCGACGGTCTGCGCAGCACCGGTCACGTGGCGGTCTACGAGATCCTCTTCGATACCGGCAAGACCGACCTGAAACCCGAATCCAGGCAGGCCATCGGGGAAATCGCCAGGATGCTGCAGGCCGATCCGGCCTTGAAACTGTACGTGGTCGGACACACGGACAACGCCGGCGCCTTCGACATGAACATGAAGCTGTCCCAGGGTCGCGCCGAAGCCGTCGTGAAGGAACTGGCGGGCTCCCACGCCATCGACCCCGCACGCCTGCGGGCCGCCGGTGCAGGTCCCCTCGCCCCGGTGGCCGCCAACGACACCGAGGACGGCCGCGCCAAGAACCGGCGGGTGGAGCTGGTGGAACAGTAGGTCAAGCCCCGCAACGTCCATTCCGCCGGCCCGAATCGGTCGCACCGTGTTCCGCCGCCGCGGCCAGCATCATGATTCCAGGGGAAGGGCTGGACATGGCGGCCTTTCGACCAGGATATCAGGTGTTGGTGAGGAGGGAATTCTCGTTGATAATGGAGCCCCGGTAAAGATGGGAGGCCCCCGGAGGGCGAAATTCAGGAGAAGACATGCTCAGCAGGGAATTCATCCGGACGGTCTCGCCCAAGGCCAAGGTCCTCAACATCATCTGGGGGGCCTTCCTGGCCGCCTGCGTGATCTACGTGTTCATCGCCTGGATCATGTTCAGCCAGACCGGCCGCGCCGTGGAAACGGGCACCGAACCCGCGGAACTGCCGGCTTTCCTGCCCCTGGTCTTCGCCGTTTTTGCGATCGGGGCCCTGGGCGCCTCCCTGGTCGTCGAGCGCATCATGCTGGCTCCGACCCGCCTCAAGGACCGGATCAGGCAGGTCCCCACCGCCGCGGCCGTCCTGGCCACCAACCGGAATCCCCTGGGTCAGCCGAGCGCCGAACAGGTCCGCCTGTTCGAGGGGCTGTCCGATGAGGAGAAGCGTCTGGTGGGCCTGGTCGAACCGTTCCAGACGGCCCACATCGTCATCTGGGCGATGAGGGAGGGCATCGTGATCCTGGGCCTGGTCCTGGCGATCCTGCAGGCCAGCTTCACGGCGGTCCTGCCCTTCGCCGCGGTGGGATTCGTGGCCCTGCTGCTCAAGGTCCCGCGCCTGATGCCCTTCTACGAGCGGAATTTCGACCTCGTGCGCAGGATTAACTGAAGCCGGTTGCCAGACCGAGGATCGGGGCCTTATCCTCAGGGTGGCCCTTCCCTGGAGGTCCGCCATGACCATCGCGCTGCTCGGCATTCTCGCTCTCGCCGCCGCCACGGTTCCCGGTGACCCCGTCCACCCCACCCACATCCGCGATCTGGAACTGGCCCCGCGCGTCGCAGCCCCCCACCCGGTTCCCTGGATGCCGGGACCCAAGACGGCCGCCGACTGGGCCGCGATCATCGACGCGACCTGGGGCCCGGGGATCCCGCCCGCCCAGCAGGTGGACGCCTTCGACCTCTTCCGTGACGACGTCGACGCCACTTTCGCCTGCTTCCACGACATCGACGACGTCTGGCTCGATCTGACCGCCCACTACCGGCCCGAAGTGGCGGGCGGGGTGAGCCGCGGACGTTTCGCCGGCATCCTGGGCCGGCTGAGCTTGAGCCTGCGCGAGTCCCATTCGCGCGCCTGGGACATCGGGGTCAGCGCCACCGATCCCGTTCGCGGCATCCCCCTTCTCTGCGCCGACGGCCTCGGTTTCCGCTCCGGCCAGCTCGGGGCAGCGGTCACCGCACTCGACGACGGCACGGGCCTGGTCTACCGGGTCACCCCCAACAACCCGCTCGGGTTGCAACCCGGCGACGTGATCCTGGGCTACGACGGCCGGCCTTGGCGCGACTGCCTCGCCGATCTGATGGCCGCCGAGCTGCCCATCACCGGCCTGTGGGGCAGTTCGCCCTCCGGCTGGGACCACCACTGGACCGCCGCCGTGGGCGCCAACTGGCACCTCTTCGACACGATGGACGTTCTCAAGTACTCCACCGGCGAAACGGTCCACCTTTCGACCCTGGCGGTCGATGGGTACAACGGCCATCTCTACGGGAGCGAACAGATCGGCGTGGGGATTCCCTTTCCCAATCCGACCATGGACCAGGTCGTCACCTGGGGGGTCATCGAACGCGGCGGGCGGGAGATCGGCTACATCTACGTCTTCGGCTGGACGGGAACTGCGGGCTGGTTCTTCCACGACGCCATCGACGACCTCACCCGCAACCATGACACCGCCGGGCTGATCATCGACTTCCGGAAGAACCACGGGGGCAACATGTTCCTCAGCGACGAGGGTCTGGGTCTCCTGTTCCGGGACGAGACCCCGACCATCGAGTGGTTCAACCGCTGCGATCCCCAGGACCACCTGGCGCTGTGCAACGAGTCCTCCTGGCCGGGCTACGTCATCCCTTCCGATCCTGCGGACAGGTATTACGACCGGCCCATCGCGGTGCTCACCGGGCCCGCCTGCGTCAGTTCGGGCGATCAGGTCGCCCTCCGCCTGACCTATCACCCCACGGCGCGGGTCTTCGGCAAGACCACCGCCGCCGCTTTCAATTCGCCACGATCCAACGGGCTCGGTCTGAACCTCATCTCCGTCGTCGCGGTCGCCGAGTGCGCCCGGCTCGATGCGCTCGACGCCCCCTTGACTCATCTCGAATTCCCGGTGGACGAACCGGTCTGGCTGGAACCGGACGACGTCGCCAACTCCCGGGACACGGTCGTGGAAGCGGCTGCGAACTGGATCATCGGGGTGGTCAGGAACGAGGAACCGCTGCCCCGCGAAGAGCCCGAGATCCCGGTCGCCGCGACGTCCTTCCTGGGGGCCCGGCCCAATCCCTTCAATCCGGCGACGGAACTGGTCTTCTCCCTGGCGAAACCGGCTCGCGGGGAGCTGGTCGTCTTCGACCTGACCGGTCGCCGGGTCCGTTCATTCACCTTGGACGGGCTCGACGCAGGCGAACACCGGGTGACCTGGGACGGCCGTTCCGACGCCGGCGTGGGCCAGGCCAGCGGAAGTTACCTGGTTCAGCTGCGCACCCGGGAGAGGATCGACAGCGGGCGCGTGACTCTGGTCAGATAATCGAATGCGAAGGGAGAATGGAATGAACTGGATCAGGGGTTTCGGCCTGTTCATGGTCCTGGTGATGTCCCTCTCGTTCCCAAGCTGCAGCGACGATCCTGCGGAACCCTCGGTGGGGGATTGCGAGCTCGTCACGCAGGGAGAGAGCTACCTGAAGATCACGAACACCTGCGGGAGCCAGATCGACATGTTCCTGGAGGATTTCGCCTTCGGGGCCCTCATCGTCAACAACAAGTGCGAGATCTTCGGGATGCCGGAGGGCAGCTGGTCGGTCGAGATCACCAAGCGGCCCAACGGACCGACCAGGACCCTGAATTTCTCGGTGGACCTGGGCGAAACCCATGCGATCGCGGTGAACGGCGAATTCTTCTAGACGGGTGCCGTGATCCCCCCTTCAGGTGGCGGAATCGCCGCCCTGCAATGGCAGTGCGGCCGAATGATCCGGGAAACATCGGCCTGCAATAGCGGCACGGTCTGTCAGGGCTTCACCTCCAAGTGCCCAACGGTCGAGTGCGCCGTGAACTCCGGCGCGTACATGGACTGAAGCTGGGCGGGCGCAACCCCGAAGTCGCCGGCCATCGTTGCTCGCAGCCGGTACTCCAGGGTGCAGACGCCGGCGGGCAAGCGGTCGAAGAAGAAGTTGGCACCCGAGTCGCGCACCTCGAAGTAGTGCCCAACTCCTCCGTCCCGGCGGTAGCCCGAGACCATCCTCTCCGGCTCGAACCCCGCAGCCCGAGGATCGCGCAGGTGTACGAATTCGGCGGCATGCAGGGCCGTGATGTCCAGCTGCACCACCACCTGGTCGCCCACCTCGACCATTTCTCCCGTTCCCAGCGGTTCCAGTACCCACAGGCCGTCCCTTTCGCATCGCCGGAAAAAGCTGCGGGTCACGCCCAGCAGGTCGCCGTCGGCCTGGGCGGGCGGGTTGTCCGTGCTGAAGTGCCAGGTGGCCGCTGCGAAGGCCAGGCCGGGCGTCGACTTCTCCACCACGACGGTGGCCATGCTCCGGGGATCGACCTCGGGACCGGGCACCACCCAATGGTTGTCGGTGCCGGTGTAGTCGGCCGGATCGAATTCCAGGTTCCAGGTACGGTCGCCCACCAGCACGGCGATCCGTTCGGGCACGCCCAGGGCTCCCTCCTGTTCGAGATAGTGCACCAGGGCGTAGATGACCTCTGCGGTGGCCCTGGTCGATTTCCAATGGCCCAGCTTGCGGTTCAGCAGCAGCCACTTGACCAGGTCGTGGCGGCGACCGTCTTCGGGGGTCACTTCGCTCAGCACGCGCAGCACGAAGGCGTGGGCCTCGACGGTATCGTTGTACCACAGCCAGGCTCGGTCCTCGGGAGCCCACCAGGCGCCAAGTTCGGGGTCGCTGATCAGCCCGTCCATGACCGAAGCCATGACCAACCGGGCGTCGGCGTCCCTTCCGTCACGCAGCAGGGTCAGGGCCAACTGCCCCTTCAGCAGGCGGGAATGCTCGCGCCAGTGCCTGAACGAGAGGTCCAGCATGAGGCGCCGCTCGTCGCCGGTGAATCCCGTGGCGGCCTGGGTTCCGGCATCCAGGCCGCTGAGCAGGTAGTTCAGGAAGGTCAGGAGTGTCCAGTCGGTGGAGTCCGAAATGGCCCGGTCGACCCGCTCGCCCAGACATTCGACGTGCAGGTACCGCCAGGCGGAAGCGGCCAGGTCGCCGGGAATGTCCACACCGAATTCCCCGGCCCGTGACAACCCCTGCAACACGTAAAGGGTCAGGTAGGGCGAGGGTCGGCCGCCGGGCCACCAGGCAAAGCCACCGGCGGGATCCTGGATCTTGCGCAGGCGGGCCAGGGCCTCCTGCTGCTGGCCGGCCACCGTGGCCGGATCAAGCAGGTTGATCAGGTCGCCCGGTTGCTCGCCCCCGCCGCGGGACTGCACCAGCCAAGGCGTTTCCTCCAGCTGCAGGCGCCGGTTGGGGTCGTCCTGCTGCCAGGCTGGCAGGCGCGTTTCGCGCCCGGAAAGTTTGGCGGCCATCTCCTTGACCGCCGGATGCCCGGCGAAGACGCCGGCCACCATGGCCGTGCCCAGGAACCGGTTCAGGGTCTGCTCCGTGCACTCGTAGGGGTAGTCCCTGAGGTAGGGCAGGGCCGCCAGCACGCCCTGGAACAGCTGGGCGTCTACCGTGACCACCAGCTGGTCGCTGGTCAGTGTGGGGTCCGTTCCCGCGCTCATCAGGGGGAAGGACATCTCGCGGCGGACCTTGCCGTCCAGGGCCACGAAGCGCGATTGCATCAGGTGCGTGCGCGCAGGCAGGACGGGCAGCAGATGCCGCTCGCCGTCCGTCTGATTGGCCGCCCGGGCCACCACCTGCACCGTCACCTGGCCGCAGCCGCGGGGGGCCACCAGGTCGAAGGACAGGACGGCGCTCTGGCCGGCGGGCGCCTTGAACGAACGCTCCAGCCGGTTGGACCCGGTGAATCCGAAATCCCGGGACACGTCCCGGCCGGTTTCCGGGTCGGTCAGCTGCATCTGCACCTTTCCCCCCAGTTCGTTTTCGCCGGCGTTGTCCACCAGCACCTTGAGCACCGCCCGGTCGCCCTCGCGCAGGAAGCGGGGCAGGTACGGACGCACCAGCAGGTCCTTGAGGCTGCTGGTGTTGCGGTGGGCCGAGCCGCTCCGGAGGTCGGGGGTCAGGGCGTGGGCCCACACTGTCCAGTCGGTCACCGCGTCGGGCACCTGGTATTCGATGACGGCGGTGCCTTCATCGTCCAATTCCACATGGGGGGCGAAGAACGCGGTGGGACTGAAGTTCTCGCGCAGGGCCGCATCGGGATCGGGGACGCCGTCAAGGAAATAGGAAAGGTCGCCGGACCGTCCGCCACGCATGAATAATTCGCCGGCCCGGGCCACGACCCCGCCCTGTCTGGCCAGGGCATCCTCCACCGAGTCGATGGCGTACTTTTCGAAGGTGTCCTCAGTGACGGAGCGCTCGGTGACGGCGCTCTTGACTTCTACCATGTACTCCGCGCCCTCCACCTCGAAGACCGGAGCGATGGGTATGTCCAGATCGCTGAGAAGCTTGACGATGGCCGGGTCCAGACCATCGGCGGAGCGTCGGGGGTAAAGTTTCAACTTGTCCGGGTGCAGGTGGGGCACGCCGGGCGACGAGCCGCGCAGGTAGCCTGAGCCCACGCGGCGAGCGGCCGCCCGGCCCAGATTGCTGTCCACGCGCAGATCCGAGGGCAGCTGGGAAAAAATCCAGAAGGGCCGGGGCGGGTTGTGCGCAGCGAACAGGTCCAGGCTGCGGTCGTACATGTAGGCCAGAACTTCCACCGCGCCCGAGGTCACGGCCTGCGAGTCGGGTCCGGTCACCCGCAGCTTGATCGTCTCGGCGGCGCCGGGAGTGATGCGGTCGCGAAAGGTCAGGAACTCGACGTTCAGGTCCATGTTGTCCCAGGGCACCAAGATCGTGACTTCCTGCTGCATCTGCTGGAAGTCGCGCAGCCCCTGCAGGTACAGGGAAAACCCTCCGCGCAGGTCTTCGGTGACGGGGATCTCCAGCAGCTCGTCCATCTGCCCTGCCACCATGATCTCGTCCCTCAGCAGGGTGTTGTTCCTGATCATCCGCAGGCGCAGGGGCTGACCGGTCAGCCCGGAGTGCACCAGCACCCTGGCGGTGTTCCCCACCCGGACGGAGCCGGTTTCGGCCACCAGGACCAGGGGCATGGCCAGGGGGGTGCGCCGGCGGCCGGCGACCACGAAATCGTGGACGGCCTGGGCGCTGTGCCCCTGGTCGTCATCGGTTTCGTAACGCAGGCGATACGCCCCCGCCGGAAGTGGCGGCAGCAGGATTTCCGCCCGGCCGTCGTCGCCGTGGACCGCCCCGCCCGTGGCGATCTCCTGGCCGTCCCTCCAGGCGCTGATCTGCTGCAGACCGTAACCATGGGAATTCCAGCGGGGCCGCAGGGTGTCCCCCCGGGTCACGAAGGCCCTGGGATCGAACTCCACCGGCAGGTCCGCGGGCAGGGGTGTGACCGCCGGCTGGTCCAGGGCCAGCAGCCGCCAGCGACCCGCCCCCGGCTGGGGACTGCCGTCCAGGTTGGTGCGCCGGGCAAGCAGGCGATCCTCCTGGCCGGCCAGCAGAAATTGCCGTTCGCCGGACAACGAGGCCTCCACGCTCACGAAGCCCAGACGGTAGGAACGGGTGGCGGTGCGGATCTCGCCGCCCGGAGCGGTGACATCGGCCTCGACCCTGAACACGTAGGAAACAGCCTCCTCGCCGTCCAGGCGGGGATCGGCCTCGGGGGTGAAAGTGATGGCGAAGGTCCCGTCGTCCTTCAGGCTGCCCGAGCCCGACGCCAGGATCGCCTTACCCCCGGGTTCCGGCCGCCGCCTGGCCCACGGCTTGAAGACAGGATTGCGGGTCACGGTCCAGGTTACCTGCCCTTCGGTGACGGGCTGTCCGAAGTAGTAGACCGCCCGGCCCGTCAGGTTGACCGGCCGGTTCAGGCGGGGTTGCCCTGCCGGATCGTCCAGTTCGGCTTCGAAGGTGGGCCGCTTGAATTCCTCGACCCGCACCTGGGCCTTGCCGACCCCCGGAATTTCCAGCATCCAGCGGCCCAGCAGCCCGCTCTCGGGCACGGTGAACTGTCCCGATGCCGACCCGAAGCGGTTGGTCCTTCCGGTGAAGCTGCCGATTTCCTGCTGGTTGGGGTCCTTGAACTGGAGGATGAACTCCCGGTGGGGCTGCACCCGGTGGTCGAGGTACTCCCTGTCATGGACGTAAAGTACCGCTTTCCAGGATACCACCTCGCCCGGGCGGTAGACGCTGCGGTCGGTGTACAGGAAGCACTGCTGCCGGACGGGATTGGGCCGGGATGTGTCCGGCCGCAGCCGATTCACCAGGGCCAGGTCATCGCCCAGGCGGCCCAGGACCATGACCTTGTCCTCGCCCTCAAGGGATACCACGGCCTTGCCCATCTGGTCGGAACGCAAACGGAAAGATGGCTCCATTATTCGGCGGCCGAGGGAAATGGGGATGACCTCCAGCTCGACCCCGGCCAGAGGCTGTCCCGTTTCCCCCGAAAGTGCCTGGACTTCCCATTGGCCGCCGTGCAGGGAGGTCTGCAGCACCAGGTCGCTGACCAGCACCTGCATGGCTGTGAACTCGTTGCGTTGCGGCTGGAAATCCTCGCGGACGGAGGCCACCACCACGTAGGGACCGGGCGCGCAATCGGGCAGGCCCGTGTAGGTCTGGTGGGAACGGAAGTCCTCGGTCACCGGAAGGTCCACCGACCAGGCAAGGTCGTACTCGCCGCTGTTGATCCAGGCGAGGATCTCCTTCTCGCTGGGAGGATCCAGCAGCCGCCGGTGCAGGGGGTCGGCCTCTTCCCGATCGAAGCGCCAGGCCCTGAGGTACACCCGCTTCAGATTCTTGTGTCGCAGCAGAATGCTGCGTTTGCCGGCGGCGTCCTGGGACATGGCCTCAACCCACAGGGCGGGGGCTTCGATTTCCTCCACAATCCGGGCGCACAGCTTGCCGCCGATGGCCTCGGGATGGCGCCGGGCGCCCTTTTGTGCGGCTAGGTGGGCCATGCCGAGGGAGCCAGGCTGGTTCTCACGGCGATGGAATTCGGCCAGCCGCCACTGGCCGAACGACCACCAAGGCAGGGCCGGGTCCAGGTCGGATTGCAGGGATTCCAGCTTCTGCCGCAGGCGGATCTGGTCGGACAAGTTGGGGAAGTGATCGCGCAGGTTGCTCAGCAGCTCCAGCTGGGCTTCGTGGGCTGCCTCCGGGCGGCCGGCGCCGAGATGCCACTGCCGCAGGTCGGCCAGGATCAGGGTCAGGCGCTCCAGGGGATGGGTTTCCGGATCGGCTACCCGATCCAGGCCGCGCAGGTCACGGTCCGCGTCCATGAGCTGCTCCAGGTCCAGCCGGACCGCCTGGACATTCTGGCGTGGCGACCACAGGGAACTGTCGGTCAGGAACCCAGCCCACAGGTAGGTCACGGCGTCGCGCAATGTGCCCCGGACGCGAGCTGGGTAGTTGTTCTGCTCCAAGTAGAGTTCCCAGCCCTCGAGACCGCGGCTGTCCCAGGCCAGACGATTCTCCCACACCGAAATCAGGGCCTTGTCGATGGCCTCGGCAACCTGCCTGTCCGACCATGTGGACAGGTCGGCGGGATCAGGGTCGGTGCGTTCGATCCCGTTGCGTAATCGCCAAGAGTAGCGGTTGAAGTATTCCAGCAGCAGGCGGGCCTTGACCAGGTTCAGCACGTCGCGGCTGTGGGGATCGTCGGGCCAGGGACCGGCCATCAGGTTCTCGGCGGCGGTTTCCACCGCCTGCAGGCCCAGGTTGAGGCGGGCTTCCTCGACCAGGGCGCGGGTCCAGGTGTCATGATCCTTGCGGGCCGTGGCCTTTTCCCGGATGGCGCCGGCAATTCCCAGCGCCTCGCGCGGCAGGCCCCGATTCAGCTGGACCTGCAAGGTATCCCAGTCGGCCTCCACCTGGGCCTGGATGGTGCCGGGAACCGACAAGATGACGATCAGGATGAGAATATGGATCTTCTTCATGGCCATGCCCCCTTGCCACAGGAGAAACGCGGATATTGAAGTGGAAGACTCCGCCCAGGTGGGGGTTGGTAACGGGCCGTCGATGAATTGACAATACAAATCCACCGGCTCCGTGGCAACGGGGGACGCTGGCGGGTCCGGAACCCCAGGGTCCTGATTTTCTCTATTTCAGACAATTATTGTCTGTTATTATGAGGCGGACGGCGATCCGCCGGAGTCCATTTGAAAAAGGAGGGCGCCATGCGTAATCCCAGCCCAAAAACGATACTTTTCACTGTTCTGGTTGCCGCGGCTTTCGCCGGCGCGGGAACCGCAGCAACCACGGACCAGCACGCCAAAATCTTCCCCGGAGTCGACACCTACAGCAGGCCGATCACCACGTCCTCGGCCGAAGCGCAGCGATGGTTCGACCAGGGATTCCTGCTTCTCTACGGATTCAACCACGACGAGGCGACCCGCTCGTTCCAGGCGGCGGCCGAACTCGACCCCGAGGCGGCCATGCCCTGGTGGGGCGTGGCTTACGCCGCGGGCATGAACATCAACGATCCGATCATGACCGAGGATCGCTGGCGGCGGGGGCATGAGGCGGCCCAGCGCGCCCTCTCCCTGCTCGACGACGAGACCGCCGTGGAAAAGGCCCTCGTCGAGGCGGTGGCCCGGCGTTACACCTGGCCGGCTCCGGCGGAACAACGCCCATACGACGAGGCCTACGCCTCGGCCATGGCCGAGGTCTACGCACGCTTCGCGGCGGACCCTGACGTGGCCGTCCTCTACGCGGAATCCCTGATGGACCTCCAGCCCTGGGACTACTGGACGCCCGACCTGGAGCCGAAAGGCAACACGACCGACTTCACCGCCGCCATCGAGGGCGTGCTCCGCGCCGAACCGGATCATCCTGGCGCCACCCACTTCTACATCCATGCGATGGAGGCCGGTCCGTCTCCCCAGAAGGCCGTTCCCTACGCCGAGCGGCTGGAAGACCGTGTTCCCGGTGCGGGTCATCTGGTCCACATGCCCTCCCACATCTACGCGCGCGTCGGCCGCTACGCCGACGCCGCCGACGCGAACGTTCGCGCGGTGGCTGCGGATCGGACGTATTTCACCGACGCCGCATCTCCGACCATCTACATGATCTACTACGCCCACAACCTGCATTTCCTGGCCTACGCGTCGATGATGGAAGCCCGCTTCGAGCCCGCCATGAAGGCGGCCCGGGACCTCGAAAACGACGTGCCCGAACAGGTGCTGCGGGATTTCGCCGGGCTCATCGAAGGCATCATGCCGACGTCCTACCACGTCCTCATCCGCTTCGGGAAATGGCAGGAGATCCTGAACCAGCCCGAGCCGCCGGAATGGCGTCTCGTGACCCGGGCCGTCCACCATTACGCCCGGGGGATCGCCCTGTCCGTACTGGGGCGTACGGCCGAAGCCCGAGCTGAAGCGGCCAAGTTCGAGTCGGCGGCCGCCCTGGTGCCCGAGGACTGGTGGGTCTTCAACAACCGCGTCCATGACGTCCTGCCGATCGCCCGGGCGATGCTCGAGGGAGAAACGGCGTATCGGGAAGGTCGGCTCGACGAGGCCTGGGCGGCCCTGCGCAAGGGCATCGAGGCCGAGGATCGATTGATCTATGACGAACCGCCCGCCTGGATGCTCCCGGTCCGCCACTCCATGGGCGCGCTGCTGCTGGAGGCGGGGGAATATGCAGCCGCCGAGCAGCTTTACCGGGAGGATCAGGAACGGCATCCCGGCAACGGATGGTCCCTGCTGGGATTGAAACAGGCTCTCGCGGCCCAGGGAAACAACCGTGAGGCCGAGACGTTCGCGACCTCCGTGCAGTCGGCCTGGAGCCGCACCGAGCGGAAGCCGCCAAGCTCCTGCTTCTGCGCCCCGGGGAAGGACTAGCCCGGTAACGGACTTGCCCCGGGATTATGGGAATCATGCTCCAGAGGGGTTCAAATCGAACCCCTCTGGAGCCCAAAAGATCATCATTTAGAGCCCAAAATCCCCTCGCCCCTTGTTATTTGACGAGAACCCCTTGCTTCGTCTCCACCTGGTCCCCGGCCTCGAGCCGGAAGACGTACGTCCCGCTGGCCGCTTGCCGACCGCTCTCGTCCCTGCCGTCCCAGGCGGCCTCGTTGCTCCCCCCGGGCATGACGACGTCCCTGAGGATGGTCCTGACCAGGCGGCCGCCGAGATCGAACACCTGCAGGCTCACAGGCTCCCGCGCTTCGAGATCGAATCGGATCGCGGTGCGGGCATTGAAGGGATTGGGGTGGATCCTGACGAGAGGGTGACGACCAGGCACCGGCGACGGCGCTTCCGAGGGAGCGAAGAGCAGGTTCTCGACGACCTGCAACCCGGCGCCTCCGTTGCTGACGAAGACGTGCTCATCCCTGGCCAGGATCTGGAAGATCGAGTCCGACATCCGGTACTCGTCCAGCAGGATCGGGTCGGAAAGATCCGCGATCGAAAAGAGGGCAAGATCATCGTACAGCAGACCGAGATAGGCGAAGTCCCCCGCCACATCCAGGTAGAAGGGGCTGAACCCGAAGTCCCCGTACCTCCCGATGAGCGAGGGATGCAGGGGGTCCTCGAGACCGAGGATCCCGAAACCTCCGTTGACCGTCGCGCCCGAGGTCAGAAAGAGGATTCCGTCCCGTTCGCGCATGGCGAAGACCTGGGTCGCCGGGAAGGTGCCCGCCTGGAAGGGGGCGGCGGGATCCGAGACGTCCAGGATGCGCAACGGCCCGTCGTTCTCACCGACGTAGAGATGATCACCGTACAGGAGGACGTCCCAGGGCAGGGACCCGACCTGGAGGGAGGCCAGCTCCCTGATGTCCCCCGGATCCGCCACGTCCAGGACGTGGACCCATCCCGCCTCGTTCGGGATCACCTCGACGACGTAGGCGATGCCGTCCTCGACCCGGACACGCCAGGCGTCGAACTCCTCGTGGGCGCCCAGTTCCACCGGCTGGGCCGGCGTGGAGATGTCGATGATCCGGAGTCCGCCGTCCCAGTCCGCCAGGTAGAGGAGATCGCCGATGATCCACATGTCCCTGGCTTCACCCGGAGTGTCCAGCTGTCCGACGAGGGCGATCTCCTGGAGATCGGCGATGTCCAGCACCATGAGCCCCTCGTAGGCGTGGGCCATGAAGGCGTAATCCCCCACGACCCGGGTTTCCCAGGGCACCGAGGGCACGTCGTACCCACCCAGGATGGCGGGAGCGGTGGGGTCGCCGACATCCACGATGCTCAGGCCTTCCTGCCCCGAAACCACCAGGGCCCGGTCGGCCTCGAGGGTGATGCGGTCGGGGTAACCCGGCAACATGAGGGACGATTCCACCACGGGGGCGCCGTATTGCGTGGCGTCGATGATATGAAGCCCACCGTTGTTGATGACGTAGGCCCGCCGGTTCTCGACGACGAGGTCGGTGAGGCCGCCGAGGTCGACGACCGACCACAGGGGCCATCCCCCCGACAGCAGGTCCACGAGGTAGAGATCTCCGCCGTATCCCACGAAACCCACGTCCGGAGTGCCGAAGACCGCATAGGGCCCATAGGTGAAGTCCTTGGCCCCGCTGCCGAGCAGCTGACCGTCGGGCTGGATGGAGAGCCTCTGGTAGTACTGGGCCCCGGTGGTATGGGCCTGACCGTCAGCCTGGGAGACATGAAGATCGCGGGCGGGATTCCCCATCATTCCGTTGAAGCTCACCTGGACCGGATGGGCGGGATCCGACACGTCGAGGGAATGCACGTAGCCCCATGCGCACTCCACGATGGCGAAGTGGGAGTAGACGTCGACGTTTTCCACCGGCGTTTCGACGTCGAAGTACAGCACCTCGGTGACGCTCAGCCGCTTCGGAGTCGCCGGGTCGGACAGGTTCCAGATCTCCAGCCCTCCTTCCCCGCAGGCCAGGAAGAGCAACCCGGTCGCCGAGTCATAGAACAGGTCCTTCACCAGGCCGCCGGAGCGGATCTCATCGTTGAGAAACTGTGGTCCCGTCGGGTCGGAACCGTCCAGGATCAGCACCGCGCCCCCCGACCCCAGGTAGATCAGGTTCCTGTCGGTGTCGAAATCGACGGCCAGGGCGGGACCGTAAGGCCAGGATCCGGCGGGTACGAGATGGATCGACGTCGATTGGCCCGAGAGGGCCCGGTCCATCACCGGCATTTCCGGAGGGCGGGGTCCACCGCTGGCCTGAGGTCCCTGGAGAAGGACGACCAGACCCAGGGTCAGAAGGGGAAAATGCCTGAGGGGGGATCGTGGAGAGATCATGGCTTTCATCTCCATCGGTTCGGTCGAGGGGAAATCGCTCCTAGAGGATATCTAGGAAGATCCCGAACGACCCGCTACACCAGGGAGAGCATATCGGGGAGGCCCTCCTCCTGATGGCCTGACCGGGACAACGGCAAGACCGGTTGCCCCCAGGTCCAGTGACGTATAGGTCACACCCCACGAACCACCAGCGAAAAGCGTCCAGCCGCCTCGGACCCTCGCGTTCCCCCAAGGTCTTGACACCTTGCCCAAAATGTTATAACATATGTAAAACCAGCCAAGGAGGCCCAACATGATCAAACTCACAATCAGACGGGTAGGGAATTCCCTGGGCTTGACCCTTCCGGCAGAAGCAGCAAAGGCTCTCCGAGTCCAGGAGGGCGATTCGATCTACCTGACCGAGACTCCGGAGGGATACCAGCTGGTGCCCTACGACCCGGACTTCGAGAAGACCATGAAAGCGGCCGAAGGCTTCATGAGCCGGTTTCGGAATGCCCTTCGGGAACTGGCCAAATGAGCCATCCCTTCTGGCTCTCGAAAGTGGCCATCTTGGCCATCCACGGCCGGCTGTTGGCCGAGCATGGTGGCGCACCAGGTCTTCGGGATCAAAAACTCCTGGAGTCGGCGCTGGCGGCTCCCCGCAACCACTTCGAATATGATCAAGCTGATGTTTTTTTTCTGGCTGCCACCTATGCCTACGCCTTGACCAGCAACCATCCTTTCGTTGACGGAAACAAGCGAACGGCATTTGCGGCTGCGGGTGTTTTTTTGGAGTTGAACGGTTACCGTCTGACGGCTTCGGAGCCTGATGCCGTTCTGGCTGTTCTGGCTCTTTCCAAAGGTGAAATGAAAGCCGAGGATTTTTGCGACTGGCTCAGAATCTCGTCTGTCGAAGTGGAAAAAGTGGAAGACCAAGATTGAACCAGGGGGGACCTACCCCAGGATTTCGAGAATCATGAACCAGAGGCTCGGCAATGCATCCTTCCGCCCGCCTCGGTCCGGATGTTGCCCTCCCGAGACCGTTGCTATATCATTGGCATGACAACCCCTTGAATCCCAACCGAAACAAGGGAGTGCGCCATGGCCGAATCCGAATTCCGCGGAAAAATCGCCGACCTGCTGAACCACGCCGGCATCACGATCGACGGCTCCGACCCCCACGACATTCGCGTCCACGACTCCCGGCTGTACGGTCGGGTCATCGCCGGAGGATCCCTCGCCCTCGCCGAGGCCTACATGGACGGCTGGTGGGACTGCCACCGTCTCGACGAATTCTTCGCACGCGTCCTGCGAGCCCGGCTGGACGAACAGGTCCGATCCCGCACCTGGTTCTGGGCCGCCTTCAAGGCGCGGTTGTTCAACCGTCAGACGATACGCCGCGCCGCCGGTATGGCACGCCGGCACTACGATCTGGGCAACGACTTGTACCGGCGCATGCTGGACCGGAGGATGATCTATACCTGTGGATACTGGAACGGGGCCCGCGACCTCGACGAGGCCCAGGAGCGCAAGCTCGATATGGTCTGCCGGAAGCTCGGGTTCGAGCCGGGCATGAAGGTCCTCGACATCGGCTGCGGCTGGGGCGGAGCCGCCCGTTTCGCCGCTGAACGCTACGGGGTCAAAGTCGTGGGAATCACCATCTCCCGCCGCCAGGCCGACCTGGCCCGCGAGACCTGCGCCGATCTGCCGGTCGAGGTCCGCCTGCAGGATTATCGCGAAGTGACCGGCAACTACGACCGCATCTTCTCCCTCGGCATGTTCGAACACGTCGGACCGCGCAATCACCGAACCTTCATGGATGTGGTCCGCCGCTGCCTCGCTCCCGACGGCCTGTTCCTCCTGCACACCATCGGGGGCAATCGTTCGGTGCGGCAGACCGAGGCCTTCATGGACCGCTACATCTTCCCCGGGTCGGTCCTGCCCTCGGCCCTGGACATCGCCACCGCCGGCGAGGGGCTCTTCGTCCTCGAGGACTGGCAGAACTTCGGCACCCACTACGATCAGACCCTGATGCAGTGGCACCGCAACTTCGCGAACGCCTGGAACGAATTGAAGGACCGTTACGACGAGCGGTTCAGGCGCATGTGGACCTATTACCTCCTATCGTGCGCCGGATCCTTCCGCGCGCGCAAGAACCAGGTCTGGCAGCTGGTCCTGTCGCCCGCCGGCGTGATGGGCGGTTACTACGCTCCCCGGGTCGTGTCCGAGCGGTCACTGGCCGACCGCGCGTGAGCAAGGGCGCCGACGGGCTACAGCCGGAAACAAGTCGGCAAATCCAGCTTCCTCTGTCTTGACGAGAGAATCCCCACAGGCTTGTGGACAGATCCCCAGGACGGCGTTATCTAAACGGGACTTTTTTCACATTTTTTTGAGACTCAAAACTCCCCGCAAGGAAGCTGGACCATGCTGAAGACCACCTTGAACAAGGACGGCATGTACGACCCCAAGTCCTCCCCCCGCAAGGTGGGGATCCTGGACCACACCGCCATGATCGCCACCGTCAAGGTGGAGGCCGCCTGGGGCATCGACTACATCCACCTGACCAAGGCCAGCGGCAAGTGGATGATCATCAACGTCATCTGGGAAATGGGCTCGCACTCACGGCCGACCGGCTTAGTCGTGACAGCAGGCCGCGCCTGGATATACGAAAACCCGGAGGCTCTCGCCTCCGGGCCGAGTCGTGAACCGGCATGCCTCTGGAATCCCGCGGAAAATGGATTTGGCTCCCCCGGGTAGGACGGGAGTGACGAATTGCCTCTCAGATCTCCTACAAGCACCGCACCGGTATTCCCGCCACCTCCTCGGTAATCATCCGGGGCCTTTCTTCGTTGCTCAACACGATGCCGAAACGACAACCATGGGTCTGGACGAAATCCCTCAGCCCGCGCAGGGACTGGAGTCGTATTCGCTGCCCCAGCTTGATCTCCACTGCGATCAAACCGAAAGTCCCCTCCAGGACAAGGTCAACCTCTGCGCCACCACCGACCCGGTAGTGGAAAACATCGAACTGAATGCCTCGCTGTTCGAGCTGGCGGCAGATTTCCTCGACGACCATCCCCTCCCATGATCCGCCCGCCTGGGGATGGGCCAGCAGGGCGGTGACATCCGGAATCCTCAGAGCATGGTGACCGAGGCCGCTGTCCCGCAGGTAACCCTTGGGATGCTTGACCACTCTCTTCGTCACGTTGCGCACAAAAGAAGGGAGCGACCGCCAGAGAAAGGTCCCCTCGGCAATCTCGAAGTAATCCCTCACGGTCGGCGGGGTGACTCCGAGGGCCCGGGCCACCTCTGCCTGATTCACGGTCTGGCCCGACAACCCGCCCAGCATCCGGGCGAAGACCCGGAATTTCTCCTGGTTCAAACCGGGGAAGAGGCGCGCGACATCGCGCATGACATAGGTCTTGATGTACTGGTCGTGCCAGAGGTCGCGGAAACGGGGATCGCCTTTGATCCACTGTTCCGGATACCCACCCTTGTACCAGAAATCGAACAATTCCTTCAGGGTGCCGCGGGGCCTGATCTGTTTCACCAGATCTTCCGTGCTGGTTTTTCGATCCAGGAGGAGATCGACAAGACCTGGCCGATCAGAGGGGATCACCTCGGACCAGCTCAGGGGCGACATCTCGATGATACCTACCCGGCCGGCTAGGGATTCTGAAATGGAACGGGACAGCTGTGGAGAACTGGAACCCGTGATGATGAACCGTCCCACCTTCTCCCGGTCCCTATCGACGGCCACCCGCAAGGCGGGGAAAAGGGCCGGATGAATCTGGGCCTCATCGATTGCGACCTTATCCGGGTGAAGGCTCAGAAACAGGTCGGGATCATCTCCCACGGCCTGGAAATCCGCTCCCCGTTCCAGGTCGAAAAGCTGCCAGGAATCGTCCAACGAGTGCAAAAGAGTGGTTTTTCCACACTGGCGCGCCCCGATGGCCGCAACGCAGGGAAACCGGGTCAGATATTCCTGCAAGAGAGTTTCATACGCTCGCCTCATGCTTGTATTATTAAAGATGCTGTTTAATTTTGCAAGGTTTTTGTGGGAATGATGGAGATAATTTGGCGACAGATTGGGAATTCGGGGCGTTGTTCGATATGAATGCCGGATTCCAGCTCATTCCTGGAGGGGTTAACCGATAACATTTCAATGCTTTACATCATCATCAACCTCCTGCGCGATCTCTTGCGCCCCCGCCGCGAGACCTGCTCCTGGAGAACCTGGCGCTTCGCCGGCAGATCAACGTCCTGCGGCACGGCAACCCCAAGCCCGAGTTCCAGTTGCGGGATCGCCTGTTCTGGATCGTCCTGATGCGGGCCTGGGCGGGATGGCGCCGGCCGCTGGCCCTGGTGCAGCCCGAAACGGTCATCGCCTGGCACTGCGGCGGTGGTGGCGGTGCCCAGAAAGCAGGAGCGGTCTACCCTGAAACTCCTTAACTGCACTGAAAACCAGGATTGAAGGCTGTCTTCGGGGATGTAGGTCCCCCAGGGAGCATTTTGGATACCATTATCAAAAAACATGAAGGCGACCGAGCCAAGATAAGGCCCTTTTCTGCGTGGATGGGGTTTTGACTAGGGATAATACCTACAGATGAAAACTGGCTCCAAGTGGAACCGGAAAAGGCAACTCCCAATTGAGAGAGTTTTTCAATTCCCTGAGGGATCCATCGCCGGGGCGGGATGGGCCGGAGACGCGTGAGGCGCACCCCAGGCCTTGGCCACAACTCGTCTCTGGCCTCACTTGACCAGCGTCATCCGGACCGTCGCGCGGTAGTCGCCCGCATCCAGCCGGCAGAAATAGACGCCCGAAGCCACCGCGCGGCCGGTCCCGTCGCGCCCGTCCCAAACCGCCTGCCGCCGGCCTGCGGCGATCTGCTGCCCCGTCACGAGCATCCGCACCAGCCGCCCGGCGATATCGTACACGCCCAGGCGGATCCTGGCATCGCGCGGCAGGTCGTAGCTGATTGTCGTCCGCGGGTTGAAGGGATTCGGCGCATTGGAATGGATCGCGAAAGCGGTGGGAATGGTGTCTTCCTGGCCGGGCACGCCGGCGACCTGGTTAGCGGATATTTTCGATGCGAATGCCGAGCCGACAAACGCTCCATCAACCGCCTGGACGCTCCAGTAGTACGGCGGTGTGAACGGTTGCGGAAGGGTGAGGGGACAGCTGGTATAGTGGTTCGTGTTGCCCATCGCGGGAATCAGTCGGTATCCCGTGGGAGACGCCATGGCGCTGCAAATCTCGTCGCCCCCCGGCGTAGTCCCCACCCGCAAGTTGTAGGTTATTGAGAACGGCATAAACAAGGGCCTCACTTATCAAAAAAAAAGGAGCCCAGAGTGCTCGATGAACGAGCACACGAGTTGCCGGCTGCCGCGGGTTCGGCACAGTCCGCGCTTGGCCGCGTGAA